>CAVXMB010000008.1:0-186955 GCA_963762745.1 uncultured Actinomycetota bacterium | reverse complement strand
CCGTAGAGGATCCGGGTGCTGCCGTCTTCACGGACGATCCGGTACTGATATCCGGGATCACCTCCCTCCGCTCCTCGAGCGCACGAGCCACGTTCGCCTGGATGCGCGCCCGATCCTCCGGCATCGCGAACTCGATCACGCGCTCGAACGTGATCGGCGCATCTTCTCGGAGGCCGTGGATCCGATATATCTCCCGGGACCAGGTCACATCGCCCGTCGACACGTCCCAATCCCACGACCCGAGATGCGAGAGCTCCTGCGACTCGGCCAGACGCTCGTTCGCGACCGAGAGTTGGGTCGTTCGCAGCTCGACGCGCTCCTCGAGGTCCACCGCCGCTTCCTCGAGCGCCTGCCGCGCCCGGAGGCGTTCGCCCACGACCGCCGCGAAGAAGAAGGACATGAACGCGACCGTGGCGTTGAACGCCTGGAGCGTGAACATCTCCTCGGAGAGCGTTTGGCCGGCGAAGAGCCCTCGCTTCTCCACGGCCGCCCAGGTCGCGAACAATGACACGACGAGTGCCGCGGGGGCCGCGCCGGGCTGCTGGAAGCGCCACGCCGCCCAACCCAGCACCGGGAAGAGCAGGAAGAGGACGGGGAGATCCGTCAAGAGGATGAGGGTCGAGATCCCCATGAGGACGCCGACGAGCGCGACCGACTCCACGACCTTCCATCCGCGCGGGATCGGATGCGCACGGATCGTGGTCAGCGTGAACAGGAACGGCGCCACCACGAGGATCCCCATCGCGTCGCCTGCCCACCACACGGACCACGCCCCGGGGAACTGTCGCTCCGTGATCGCGCCGGAGAACACCAACGTCGTTGCCCCGACCGTGGCGCTGATGAGCGTGGCGCCCAGCGCGGCGATGAACACGATCGCGAGCGCATCTCGGAGACGGTCGAGCTGCGGCCGGAAACCCACCCTCAGCAGCAGGGTGGCGGCCGCCAGCGGGGCGAGCGTGTTCCCGACCGCCGTCACGGCGGCCGCCACCCCCGACGTACTGATCGGGAGGTTGACGGCGAACGCAGCGATCGCCACGCCCGGCCAGAGACGCCTGCCGCGGAGGAGGAACCCCACCAGCGCGATCCCCGTCGGCGGCCAGAGCGGGGTGATGTTCTCCCCGACGAGGGCGAGTTGGAGGCTGAGCTGGGCGGCCAGGTAGTAGGCGACACCCAGGGCGATCGACATGATCAGGTCGGAAAGCCAGTCCCGGGGTCTCGGGTCCTGATTCGTCGTCGTCGATCGGCTCCTGCGGGGCTCCAGCGCGAGCACCTCTTCCCGCTCCGAGGGCCGGAGGTCCCCGGAGACCGACTCGGTCTCTCACGGAGTGAGAAGCGTACCCCCGGGGGCCTCGCGGGGAAGGGCCGCCTAAGCTGTGGCCTGCGGCGCCATCGAGGGGGACACGCGTGGCAGAGCGCACAGCTGACATCGAGCGAGGCCGAGACGCCGTCGCGCGAGAGGCGTGGGCCGAGGCCTACGAGGAGCTCGCCGCCGGCGATCCATCCGATCTGTCTCCGCACGACCTGGAAGCCCTCGCCGATGCGGCGTGGTGGCTCTCGAAGACCGACGAATCGATCGCAGCGCGACAGCGCGCTTATGCCGGCTCGGCATCGGCAGGCGACGTGCTGCATGCAGCGGGGATCGCGGCGCGGCTCAGCATCGAGCACTTCACCCGGGGCGACCCCGCAGTAGGAGCAGGCTGGCTCCTGAAAGCCCAGCGGCACGCGGAGGAGGCGCCGGAGGGCGCCGAACACGGGTTCTTGCTCATCGTGCAGGCCTCGGTCGCTCGTTTCAGCGGCGATCTGGTCCAGGCCGAGGAGCTCGCCTCCAGGGCGGTGGCGCTCGCTCGTCGGTTCGGTGACCCGAACCTGATGGCGATGGCGATCCACACGCAGGGCATCGTCGTCATCCTCCAGGGTGACGTCCCCGGCGGGGTCGCCATGCTCGACGAGGCGATGACCAGCGTGATCTCGGGTCAGCTGAACCCGTACTTCACCGGCATCGTGTACTGCAACGTGATCGGGACCTGTCTGGAGATCGCCGACGTTCGCCGAGCCGATCAGTGGAGCGAGGCGGCTCGCGCGTGGTGCGAAACCCTCCCGCCCGAGTCACCGTTCCCCGGGATGTGCCGAGTGAATCGGGCGGAGGTCGCACGGCTGCGGGGGGCGTGGTCCGAAGCGGAGGCAGAAGCGACGCGAGCCTCAGAGGAGTTGATGAGCTTCGATCCCATGGCAGCCGCACAGGCCTTCTACGAGACGGGGAGATCCGGCGACGGATGGGCAACGAGGCCGGAGCAGAGGAGTGTTTCTCTCGCGCCAGCGAGATCGGCTTCGATCCGCAGCCGGGATCGGCGCTCCTCCGTTTCGCCCAGGGCAACACCGACGCCGCGCTCAGCGCGCTCCGCCTCGCGGTGGAGACGGCCGGAGGGAGCCGGCTCCAGCGTGCCCGGCTCCTCGCCGCGCTGGTGGACGTGGCGCTCGCCATCCCGGACCTCGACGTCGCGACCGAGGCCGCCGATCGGCTGTCGGCGCTGGCTGCGAGCTCCGATGCCCGTGTCCTGGATGCGACGGCGCAGACGGCGTCCGGAGCGCTCCAGCTCGCTCGGGGCGAAGTGTCATCCGCCGTCGAGCGTCTGCGCCTCGCGTGCGCGACATGGCGGGAGCTCCGGCTCCCCTACGAGACGGCGAACGCACGGATGCTCTACGGGCTGGCCCTCCGAGCGGCTGGGGACGAGGAGGACGCCCGGGTCGAGCTCCGGGCCGCCGTGTCCGCGTTCGAACGGCTCGGCGCTACTCCGGACGCTCGGACGACGCTCGGTTTCCTCCCGGGGACGACTGCACTTCCGCGAGGACTCACGGCTCGGGAGGTACAGGTGCTGCGTCTCGTCGCCGCCGGGAAGTCGAATCGTGCCATCGCCACCGAGCTCGTGATCAGCGAGCACACCGTCGCGCGGCACCTCCAGAACATGTTCGTGAAGCTCGGCGTCTCCTCACGGTCCGGCGCGACCGCCTTCGCGTTCGAACACGACCTGACCTGACGCGGGAGGCGACCGGGTGGTGATTCTTCACCACACCGTCCCCCGTCAACTTTGGCTGGTTCGGGCGATGAGCCGCCTGCGACCGACGCGTACCGTCACCTCGATCGAGAACACCTGCAGGAACGGAGGAGAGCGATGGAGGACGGGACGGGGACGGAGCGTTTCGAAACGGTGATCATCGGCGGAGGGCAGGCGGGCCTCGCCACCGGGTACTTCCTGAAGCAGATGGGCCACCCGTTCGTGATCCTCGACGCAGGACAGCGAACGGGGGACGCCTGGCGGACCCGTTGGGACTCCCTCCGGCTCTTCACGCCCGCGCGTTTCGACGGTCTGCCTGGCTTCTCGTACCCCGGGCCGGCATGGTCGTACCCGACGAAAGACGAGATGGCCGAGTACCTGGAGGCCTACGTCGAGCGCTTCGACCTCCCCGTCCGGACCGGTGTTCGCGTCCAGCGGCTCGCGAAGGAGGGCGATCGATTCGTGATCGCCTCCCCACGAGGCCGGTTCGAAGCGGAGAACGTGGTGGTGGCAACGGGCGCGTGTCAGATCCCGAAGGTCCCCGGCTTCGCGGGAGCGCTCTCTCAGAACATCACGCAACTCCATTCGAAGGACTACCGGACACCTTCGCAACTGAGAGACGGCGACGTGCTCGTGGTAGGTGTCGGCAATTCGGGCGCCGAGATCTCGAAGGAGCTGTCGCAGACCCGTCGGACGCTGCTCGCCGGCAAGGAGTCCGGCCATATCCCGGTCCGACACGGAAGCATCCCGGCGCGGATCGGATTCCGCGTCTACCGGTTCGTCGGTCATCGCGTGTTGACCAAGGGAACGCCCATCGGTCGGAAGATGGGGCCGAAGTTGATCGCCAAGGGTGATCCGCTGATCCGCGTCCGGCCGAAAGATCTCGTCGCCGCCGGCATCGAGCGCGTCCCTCGGGTCGCGGGCGTCGAGAGCGGGCTGCCGATACTCGAGGACGGGCGCGTCCTGGACGTCGCGAATGTGATCTGGTGCACCGGCTACCGTTCCGACTTCGGGTGGATCGATCTGCCGGTCCTCGGTGAGGACGGTGAGCCGATCCACACTCGCGGCGTCAGCGAGTCGGAACCGGGTCTCTCCTTCATCGGCCTCGCCTTCCAGTACTCGTTCTCGTCGGACGTCCTCCCCGGCATGTCGCGCGATCACGCCTTCGTCGCGAACCACATCTCCTCGCGAGCCGAGTCACGTCGACTGGCGCTGCCAGAGCTCGACGCCGCGAGGTGAGCACCACCACTCGCCACAGACGCCGGGCGTGGTGGAGTGACCGTGGATCGGATCCCCACAGGTCGTGTCCTCGAGCTTGCGTTCGACGTCGACCCGATGGAGACGGTCACGCGATCCACCGTCGCGACATCGACGGGCGAGGTCTCGAGACGCCGGATCCTCGGTGTGGAGCTGCCGCTCGAGGACCGATCGTTCGATCGCGTCGTCTGTACGGAGGGGTTGCAGCTGCTGTCGGAACGTGGGCGAGCGCTGGCAGAGATGCATCGCGTGTTGGTTCGAGGTGGGGAGATCCTGATCGCCGTCCCGGGCGCGATCGAGCGGAACTCCCCGTTCGCCGAGCTCGCGATCTCGCTCGAGCGTCGATCGGCCGTTCGTAGCGCCGCCGCGGTCCGATGGCTCTTCTGCATGCCGGAACCCGACGATCTCCGTGGCGTGCTCGCCGCCGCAGGTTTCGAAGACATCAGGATCGACGTCGTGCGCACGACCGCTCGACCCCCCACCGCGGAGACGATCGTCGGTCGCGCGCGGCGAACCTGACCTGTTCGAGATGGCTCGGAGTGCGAGGAGGAGGGCCGGACGGAATGACCTAGACGGCCTGGAGCCGCCGAGCGTCCGCAGGAAGCTCGGTCACGTCACCGGGAAGCGTGATGACGAATCGTGCACCGCCGTGCTCGCCGTCCTCGACGACCGCGGTGCCTCCGTGCAGCTCTGCGAACTTCTTGACGAGTGAGAGCCCGATGCCGACTCCACGGCCGCCGGCGCCCGCACCCTGGCGGAAGGGCTCGAAGAGCACTTCCTTCAGTTCGTCCGGGATCCCGGGGCCTTCGTCTTCGATCACGAGGACCACGCCGTTGGAGCGACCGAGAACGCGGATGTGCACCGCGGTCCCCGCAGGAGTGTGTCGTCGTGCGTTCACGAGGAGGTTCTCGATCACGCGCTCGACCTTGCCGGCGTCGACATCCACGAGGACCTGGGAAGCCTCGACGCGGATCGGGTGTGACTCCATGCCCGGGAGCTCCCGCGCGACCCGGCGAGCCAGCTCGCTCACGTCGGTCGGCGCGCGCTCGGGCTGGATGTGTCCGCGGTCCAGCCGATCGAGGTCCAGCAGGTCGTCGACGAGGCGATTCATCTTCTTCCCGCCCTGCTCGATCATGTCGAGCATCGTCGCGCGTTCCTCTTCCGTCAGGCCGATCTGCTCGGCGCGGTGCAGCGTCTGCACCGAGCCGAGGATCCCGGCGAGCGGACCCTTGAGGTCGTGGGAGACCGCATGCAAGAGCGTGTCCTTGACTTCGTTCAGTTCGCGCAGCCCCGTGGTGACTTCCGCCTCGCGGTCGAGGTGCTCCCACTGCGACGCGATGATGCGGCGCAGCGTACCGAGAAGGACCGCCACCGCGAGGAAGGCGGCGAAGCGGAAGATCGCGTTCCACCACGGGAGCAAGTCGTATTGCGGATACAGGAGGTCGCTCCAGAGCGCGGCGATCGTCGACAGCGCGACGGTCGTCGCGCCCCATCGCAGACCGAGGTTCCACGTCACCAGGCCGATCGGCATGAGATAGAAGAGCGCCACGGACAACCGGGGACCGAGGAGGTAGTCCATCACCGCCACGACGGCGAGGAACGCGGCGCCGAGCAGGAGTGTGACACCCGGGGACTTGCCGTCGAAGAAGCCCTCGGTCTGTCTTAGAACACGGCGCTCTGCAAGGTTGTCCGCCACGAGGAAAGCTTCGGCGGCCCACGGGGTTACCTTGAGTCGGGTACGAGAGGAGCCAGCGGCCCTCAGGGGGTGCTCAGCCTGCCTCGAGCCCCTCGCGGAGCGCTCGGAAAGCCCGTCCCCGGTGGCTGATCCGGTCTTTCTCCTGGTCGCTGAGCTCGGCCATGGTGCGGTCCCCGCCCCCCGGAACGAAGATCGGGTCGTACCCGAAGCCACCGGCTCCCTTCGGCTTGGCGACCAGGATCCCCTCACAGACGCCCTCTGCGTGCAGCTCCCGGCCGTCCGGGAAGGCGAGCACGCCCACGCATCGGTATCGGGCCGTCCGCCCCCCGCTCGGCACCCCTTTCACGGCCTGGATGAGGGCGTCCAGGTTCTGCTCGTCGGTGGCGTCCTCACCCGCGAACCGGGCCGAGCGAGGGCCGGGGCGGCCGCCGAGTGCGTCCACCTCGATCCCGGAATCATCCGCCAGCGCCGGCTCCCCGAGGGCGGCCGCCACGGCCCGCGCCTTCAGACGCGCGTTCTCGAGATAGGTGCTCCCGGTCTCCTCCACGTCGGGCCACGGGCCCTCGTGGTTCTCGACCGTCAGCCACTCCACGGGCCAGTCGGCGCAGATCCGTCCGATCTCTCGGAGCTTGTGCGCGTTGCGTGACGCGATCGCGATCCGTGACGGGAACGCCACCTCAGCCGTCGATCGCGTCCCGCTGGACCTTCGTCAGCTCGACGACGCCGGCCGAAGCGAGATCGAGCAGGTCGTCCAGCTGCGCCCGGTCGAACGGGGCGCCCTCGGCCGTCCCTTGCACCTCGACGAGCGCACCGGCCCCCGTCATCACGACGTTGCAATCGACCTCGGCGACGGCGTCTTCCTCGTACACGAGATCCAGCCGGGCCTCGCCGTCGACGATCCCGACCGACACCGCCGCGACCGTGTCCAGCAAGATGTCGTCGGGGACCAGCCCTTCCTTCGACAGGCCGCGAAGGGCCAGCGCCAGGGCGACGTAGCCTCCGGTGATCGCCGCGGTGCGGGTACCGGCGTCCGCCTGGAGCACGTCGCAGTCGATCGTGATCGTGCGCTCCCCCATCCGAGCGAGATCGGTCACTGCGCGGAGCGAGCGACCGATCAATCGCTGGATCTCCTGGGTCCGACCTCCCGGGCGGCCTCGGTTCACCTCGCGCTGCGAGCGCTCGGTCGTCGATGCCGGCAACATCGAATACTCGCCGGTCACCCATCCCTTCCCGGTGCCGCGGAGCCAGCGAGGCGCCTCGGTCGACACGGAGGCGGCGCACAACACCCGGGTCTTGCCCATCGAGAACAGCACGGATCCGGCGGCCCATTCCTGGTAGCCGAGCTCGTACGCGACGGGGCGCAGCTGGCCGGGCGCGCGCCCGTCCGGGCGGCTCATCGACCCACCTCCAGGACCATCCCCGGCACCGCGATGTCGATCGGGCCGGTGAATGTCTCGGCCGCCTCGCGGATCGAGACCCGGTGGTCGAGCTCCGGCGTGAGATGCGTGAGCACCAGGTGATCCGCGCCCGCGGCGGTCGCGACCTCGCCGGCCTGCGCCGCCGAGAGATGGAACGGATAGAGCTTCGAGGCGTTCTGATACGTCGCCTCGCACAAGAACAGGTCCGCGTCCCGGCCGAGGGCGATCGCCGCGTCACACGGTCCCGTGTCGCCGGTGTAGGAGAACACGACCCCGCCCACCTCGATCCGGTAGCCGAGCGAGAAGACGCCGATGTGCTGCATCTCGAACGGCGTGATCCGGAACGGGCCGAGCTCGAAGACCTCGCTCGGGGCCGCGGTGCGGAAGTCGAAGGCCTCCGCCATCACGTTGCGCCCGTTCTCCGAGACGAGCGCGGCCGCGATGTCGGTGAATCCACCGGGTGACCAGAACGGCAGACCGGGCTTGCCGAGCCTCCCGTAGTGCCTCGCATAGAACGTCGGGATGATGTCGACGTAGTGGTCGGGGTGACCGTGGGTGATGAGCATCGCCCCGACGTCGTCGACGCCGACGACTTGCTGGAGGCGCGCGAACGTGCCGGTGCCCGCATCGATCTGCAGGTGATAGCCGTCCTGGGAGAGCAGGTAGCCGCAGTTCTCACCGCCCGCGCCTGGCCAGGTGCCCTGTGCCCCCAGGACCGTCAGCTCCACGCGCCCTCCACCGTCACCTGCACCACGCCGAGGTCCCGAACCTCGGGACCGAGGAACACCTCCGCGAGATCTTGGAACCGTTCGGGGTCGCCGGTGGTCATGAACTCGTGCACGGGCCTTCCGTCGGACGGCGCGAGGAGCTCTCTCGACACGAGCTCACCGTACACGTCCTTCGCGGTCTCCTCTGCCGAGGAGACGAGCACCACTTCGGGACCGAGCTCGAGCTGGAGGAGCCCCGACAGGAGCGGATAGTGCGTGCAGCCCAAGACGAGCGTGTCGATCCCGGCCTCCATGAGTGGCTCAAGATACCCGCGCGCGACGGCACGTAGCTCCGGAGAGCTGGTGTCGCCCCGCTCGACGTGGTCCACGAACGCCGGACAGGCGACGGCATGCAGCGTGACGGCCGAGCCGATCGCCCGCTGGTAGGCCCCCGTGGCGATCGTCGCCTCGGTGCCGATCACGCCGACGATCCCGTTCCGCGTCGATCGGATGGCCGCCCTCGACCCCGGATTGACCACGCCCACGACGGGGATGTCGGCGCTCACGGCGATGTCGCCGATCGCCGAGACCTCGATCGAGTTGCAGGCGATCACCAGCAGCTTCACATCTCGACCCACGAGATACTCGGCGATCTCCAGTGCGTACCGGCGGATCCGCTCGACCGGCTGCGACCCGTAGGGGAACCGGGCAGAGTCACCGACATAGATCAGGGGTTCGTGTGGCAAGAGGTCGATGATCGCCCGCGCGACGGTGAGGCCGCCGACGCCCGAGTCGAACACGCCGATCGGCCGCGGGTCGCTCACCACCAGAGGGACTCGGAGACCTTCTTCTCCGCGGTCGTGAGATCGTCGGCCCACGCTTCGGTGGACAGGTATTTCCATCCTCCGTCGGCCAGGAGGCAGACGACGTCCGCATCCTCGACGTCGGCAGCGATCCGCTGCGCGACGTGGATCACGGCGCCGGACGAGATGCCGGCGAAGATCCCCTCTTTGGCGGTCAGCTCTCTCGTCGCCTGGAGGGCGTCGTCGGAGCGAACGAGGAACTTCCGGTTCACCTCGGAGGGATCGAAGATCGGTGGGACGAATCCCTCGTCGAGTGAGCGCAGGCCGTACACGAGATCGCCGAGCTCCGGCTCGGCGGCGACGACCCGGATCGACGGGTCGTGCGCGTGCAGTGCTCGTCCCGCGCCCGTGAGGGTGCCGCCCGTGCCCATCCCGGCGACGAAGTGCGTCACCTCGGGGAGGTCGGCGATGATCTCGCGCGCGGTTCCTTCCTCGTGGGCTCGCGGGTTCTCCGCGTTCCCGTACTGGAACGGCATGTAGTACGCGGGGTCGTCGGCGAGTGCACGCGCCACCTCGATCGAGCCGTTCGTCCCCTTGTCGCCGTCGGAGAACACGATCTCGGCGCCGAAGAGTCGCAGGAGTCCGAGGCGCTCCTGGCTGGCGTTGTCGGGCAGGACGACGGTGAGCCGGTATCCCTTGCGGCGGGCAACCATCGCCAGCGAGATGCCGGTGTTGCCCGACGTCGGCTCGAGGATCGTCCTCTCGGGAGTCAGCTCACCCGACGCTTCGGCCGCCTCCACCATCGCGAGGGCGATCCGGTCCTTCGTCGACCCGGTCGGGTTGTTGCCTTCGAGCTTCGCCCACAGGCGCACGCCGGGTTTCGGGGACATCGAGGGCATACCGACGAGGGGCGTGCTCCCGATCGCATCGAGGATGTCTGCGTGGCGCGTCACGCCGGGATTATCCCAGCGGTACGCGCACGACCGGACGACAGGATCTAGCCGCCGGCGACGGCCGGGAGGATCGAGACCGTGTCGCCCTCTCCTACCTCGGTCTCCAATGAACCGAGGTAGCGCACGTCCTCGTCGTTGAGGTACACGTTGATGAACCGGTGGAGGCCGCCGTCCTCGGACCGAACGTTCTTCGTGATGCCCGGGAACCTCGCCTCGAGGTCGTCGAGCACGTCTCGGAGGGTGGCGCCCTCGGCGCTCACCTTCTGTTCCCCTCCCGCGTGCTTGCGGAGGATCGTGGGCAGCTTCACCAGAACGGGCATGTGTCGGATGCTCCTTACTCGGGCCGGGCGGGGACGCCGCAGAACTGCTCGTAGTCGATCAGCTCGGTGATGGTCGGCTCCTTGCCGCACACCGGGCAGTCGGCGTCCCAGCGGATCTTCACTTCCTGGAAGCTCATGTCGAGCGCGTCGTAGAGCAGCAACCGTCCCTCGAGCGTCTCGCCCTCGCCGGTGATCAGCTTGATCGCCTCGGTCGCCTGGATCGAGCCGATCACACCCGGCAGCACGCCGAACACGCCACCCTCTGCGCACGAGGGGACCGTGCCGGGCGGGGGTGGCGTCGGGAAGAGACAGCGGTAGCACGGCGTCTCCTTGCCCGGCATGAACACCGTTGCCTGGCCCTCGAACTGATAGATCGAGCCGTAGACGAGCGGCTTGCCGAGGAACTGCGTCGCGTCGTTCACGAGGTAGCGAACCGGGAAGTTGTCGGTGCCGTCGACGATCACGTCGTAGGGCTCCATCACGTCGAACACGTTCGTCGAGAACAGCAGCGTGTCATGGCCGACGACCTCGATCGTCGGGTTGATCGCGCGCAGATGCTCGAGCGCCGAGTCGACCTTGGAACGGCCGACGTCGGCGTTCGTGTGCAGGATCTGGCGCTGCAGGTTGGAGACGTCGACGGCGTCGAAGTCGACGATGCCGATCTTCCCAACCCCCGCGGCCGCCAGGTACAGGGCGATCGGCGACCCGAGCCCTCCGGCACCGATGATCAGCACGCTCGAATCGAGGAGCTTTCGCTGGCCGGCCGCCCCGACGTTGGGCAGGATGATGTGTCGCGAGTACCGCTGGACCTGATCCTCGGTGAACCGGCGCGGCTCGCTCACGTGATCGTCAGCTCCTCTTCCTCGATCTCGCCTTCGCGGATGAAGAAGGAGCGCATCACGGGCTCCTCGCGATCGGCGACCGAGAGCAGCAGGTACCGGGAGTCCGGATAGAAGGCCAGCCGCCGGTCGGTCTCCGACGGATAGGCCTCGGAATGCGTGTGCGAGTGATAGATCGCCCAGAGGTCCCAGCCACGATCGTCGAGCTCGTCGAAGACCGTGAGCTGCTCCTTGCCGTCGAGGCGGTAGGTCGCGGGGCTCGCGTCGGCGTTGGTCATGGCGTACACCTTGACGGGCGCGCCCGCCTCGGCGGCGATCAGGCCGCAGGCCTCGTTGGGGAACTCGCGGAGCGCCTGCTCCACGATCTCCTTGTAGAAGACGCCGTCCAGTTCAGCCATGTCCTCTTCGGGTTGCCGGGCGGGTCCGCAGGGGCGGACCCTCTTGCACCTGCAAATCCTACCAACGGGGTCGGATATTCCCGGCGGTTCCCGAGCACTCGACCTGGCTGGACGGGCATCCCTAGACTCCGTCCCGATGGACGGGTCTTCCCTGCCACCGCCCCCGACCCTTCCCACCCGGCCCGATGACGGGGCACCCGAACCCGGTCGCAGTGGTCATCGTGGGATCTGGATCGGCGTCGGGATCGGCCTGATCGCGATCGTCGCCGTTGCGTTGATCGCGATCCTGACTTCGGACCACGACGGCTTGCCCGAGTCCGTCGACGGACTCGACCGGCTCCACTCCAGCCAGGCGGACGCATTCGAGGAGAGTCTCGGTGAGTTCGCGCTCGCGGGTATCACGATCAGCGGCGCGATGTACGGGGAGGCGAACGGACCGCCCCTGCTCCTGGTCGAACGTATCGAGTCGGAGGACGGGCAGACCGCATTGATCCCGCTTCGAGCGACGTTCGACGGTGCCATCGGCGGCTTCGAGAGCTCGGGCGCCGGGGACGTCGACGAGGATTCGAGCGTGGACGGCGAGCGCTCCGGGTTCGAAGTCATCTGTGCCCCGGTGGAGGCGCTCGCGAACCCGTCGATCCCCGGCGGTGTCGCGACCATCTGTGGCTGGAAGGGACGGTTCATCGGCGTGGTGTTCGACTTCCGGAGCTCGGACACGACCGCGGCGCTCGACACGACGGGAAGGATCGCGCAAGAGGTCGAGGCCGCGTAGGCGTCAGGCCATCAGCTCGGCGGAACGGGCCCAGAGCTCGCGGTCGTCGTCGCGGAACGCCTGGACCGCGGCCATCGTCGTGGGACCGAGCGCGAGGTTGGTGCCGGGAAGGTCGCGCCGGATCTGCTCCAGCTCTCGGCGAGTGAACTCACACGTCGAGGTGTTCGGTTCCACGCCGTACAGAGCGGCGCCGTTCAATCCGAGGATCTTCGCCTTCAGCTCCTTGGTGAGCTTCGGGTAGCCGTAGCGCTCCTGGAACTCTCGGGAGATCTGGAAGGTGCGCATCGCCTGGATCAGGGGCTGCGGCGATCCGTAGAACAAGCAATCGGTCCCCCAGAGCACGTTGTCCTGCCCGACGTGCTTCAGAAGCTTTCCCAGGACGTGCGCCGCCTGGTCGGGGTAGCGCATCACGTACCACCACGTGGAACCGATCTCCGCGAAGACGTTCTCGTTAGGCCCGATGCGTGCCCGCTCCATCGAGGCGATGAGGCGATTCACCCCGAGGTGGGCCGTCCCCGGCGTGTACGGACCCTCGCTCGTACCCGCCTCGAAGCCGGAGTGGTACGCCACGAAGCGCACGTCGGGGTGACGCTTCGCCGCGGGTCCGATGTCGTCGGGCGAAGCGTTCGGGTTCCCGAGCGACAGTCCTTTGTGGGTGCAGATCGTCGGGATGCCGAGATCCACGGCCTTCCGGATGAACCGCTCTCCCAGGTTCCCGCCGTCGCGATCGTCGAGCCACCAGACGTTGCCGTCCCCCTCGAACGCACCCGGGAAATGCGTGAAGGTCTTCCACGCGGCCACCGGGTAGCGGCTCGCCGTGTGCTCCATCGCGTCGAGGGCAGCCCGCTGTGTCCCCACGTTCGGGAGGGCTTGCGCATGGAGCAGGATCCGCTCGTCCCGGCAGAGTCCCTCGACGGTCCGGCGCGTGATGTCCATGATCTCCGGCGACAGCGGGCTGCCCTCGGGGAAGATCGGGAGCGACGACAGCACCAGCATGTTCGTGTCCGAGCGGAGGAACATCAGCTCGAGGAAGTGCTCGATCGAGTAGCAGACGCGAGGGTCGTCCTCGCCGCAGTCCTTCTGCGGGAAGCTCTGCCAGAAGTTCTGACCGTTCAAGACCGGGTTGAGGTGGTACTCGAGCAGGTGGCCCTGGATGTCGAACACGAACTCTTCGCCGCCGAGCGCCTCGTACGCGGTCGGCGGTTCCACCGAGGCGCTCGGCGGGATCTCATAGGAGCCGCCCGGCTCGCTCGTGGCCGACGAGGGGTTCGCGCGGTGCTCTTCCCGCGTGCACGCGTTCAGAGCGAGGAACGTGGTGGCCGCGCCGCAGGCGGAGAGCAGGAACTCCCGCCTGCTCATGCCCAAGCGGCGAGCGTGGCGCTCCGCGTCCTCGCGGGCACGTCGGATCGTCTCTCGGAGGACGGGGGGCAGGACCGGTTCGGGGTCGTACTCGGCGTTCGACGCCGGCCCGAACTCGATCGGGAGCCCGGGGTCCTCCTCGGTCCATCCGCTCGGTGGCTTCTTGGGCCCGTCCACGTCGCCTCCTCCGGCAAGATAACGGGCCGGGCGCGGGCGTGGTTCCCCGCTACGGCCTGAGCGAACCGGAGACGGTGATCCGGCCGGGGTCGCCGGCGACGACCGTGCCGATCTTCGCGAACGGGACATCGTGTTCGCGGAAGGCAGCCTCGATGGATGGCTTGTGCTTCGCCGCGACGAGCAGACCGCCCGAGGTCTGCGCATCGGCGAGGATCATGCGCTCGGGCTCCGGGAGATCGCCGAAGTCCGTGTGCGCACGCACGTAGGCGAGGTTCCGCTTCGTCCCGCCGGGGACCACGTCAACGCGAGCGAACTCCAGGACCCGGGGGTCCATCAAGGGGATCGCCTCCGCGTCGAGCTCGGCCGCCACGCCGGATGCCTCGAGCATCCGGTGCAGGTGGCCGAGCAGCCCGAACCCCGTGACGTCGGTGGCCGACTCGGCGTCCGCGTTCCGCATCGCCTCGGCGGCCGCCCGGTTCGTCGTCGTCATCAGCGCGACCGCCGCAGTGACGAGGTCCTCGTCCGCCAGCCCTCGCTTGATCGCCGTCGAGACGATCCCGAGGCCGAGCGGCTTCGTGAGGTAGAGCGCGGCGCCGACGGGGGCCGTCGAGTTGCGCACGACTTCGTCGGGCGCCACGAGGCCCAGCGCGACCATGCCGTACTTCGGCTCGGGGTCGGTGATCGAATGGCCGCCGGCCACGACGACCCCTTCCGCCGAGGCGACGTCGACCCCACCCTGGAGGACCCGCGCGAGCATCTCGAGTGGGAGGTCGTCCACGGGCCAGTTCACGATGTTCAACGCGAGGAGCGGCCGGCCGCCCATCGCGTAGACGTCGGACAGCGCGTTCGTCGCGGCGATCCTCCCCCAGTCGTAGGGGTCGTCCACGATGGGCGTGAAGAAGTCCAACGTCGCGATCAGGCCCTCCCCCGACGGCAGCCGGTACACGGCCGCGTCGTCTCCGGTGTCGGCTGCGACCAGCACGTCCGCCGACACCGGCGGCAGCTTCACGTCGCGGAGGACGGTCAGCAGGTCGTCGGGGCCGAGCTTGCAGCCGCAACCCGCGCCGTGGCTGAAGCTCGTGAGACGTCGTTCTTCCGACGCGACCGACTCAGTCGCCATCGGACGCCGGCTCGCCGGGCTCGGTCCCCATCGCGTGGAAGCCGCCGTCGACGTGGATGAGCTCACCGGTGATGCCGGCCGAAAGGTCCGACAGGAGGAACGCCACCGCCCCGGCGACCGGCCGCGGGTCCTTCGTGTCCCAGCCGAGGGGCGCGCGATCTGCCCAGCTCCCCGCGATCTGGTCGAAGCCCGGGATGCCCTTCCCCGCCATCGTCTTCATCGGGCCGGCGGAGACCGTGTTCACCCGGATCTTCTTCGGACCGAGATCCCTGGCGAGGTAGCGCGTCACCGATTCGAGGCCGGCCTTCGCGACGCCCATCCAGTCGTAGATCGGCCATGCCACCCGGGCGTCGAAGTCGAGCGACACGATGGCACCGCCGTTCGCCTCCATGAGCGGCAGCATCCCCACGGCCACCGACTTCAAGGAGAACGCACTGGTCTTGAACGCCGTGGCGACGCTCTCCCACGGTGTGTGGAGGAAGTTGCCGCCGAGCGCGTCCTGGGGGGCGAACGCGATCGCGTGCAGGAACCCGTCGAGGCGTCCCCATCGCCGATCGAGCTCCGCGCGCACCGAGTCGATCTGCTCGGGCTCGTTCACGTCCATCTCGAGCACGTCGGGAGGGTCCGGGAGCCGCTTGGCCATCTTCTCGGTCAGGCTGACGGTCCGGCCGAAGTTCGTCAGGACGATCTCCGCACCTTGCTCCTGCACGACCTGCGCCGCCGCGAACGCGATCGATTGTGGCGTCAGGACCCCGGTGATGAGGAGCTTCTTGCCCTGGAGCAGCATCGGCCAACCTTACTCGGCGGTGCCCGCGATCTCCCAGGCCACGTTCCCCTCGTCGTCCAGCTGGGTGACGTCGACGCGCAGTTCGAGATCGTCGCCGGGCGCGCGGGCGGTGCACGCGAAGGTCGTGTCGCGTCGGACCTCGACCCGTTCGGGACACTCGGCTTCGATCCCCGTGACGCCGAGGCGGGCCGAAAGCTGACGCCCGAGGCGTCGTTCGAGCTGGTCGGTGTTCAGCGTCCGAGCGGCGCAACTCCCGACCGCCACCGAAACGAACAGGAGGAGGGCAAGCGCCGGGCGTGGGGGGGTTCCCGATGGCACCGCGCGGGAGCGTAGCATCGGGCGCCATGGACCTCGGACTCGCAGGGAGGGTGGCGCTCGTCACCGCGGCGTCGAAGGGGCTCGGTCGCGCCTCGGCGGCGGCGCTGGCGGGTGAGGGGGCCTCGGTCGCGATCAATTCCCGAGACCCGGAGCGCCTCCGGTCGACGGCTGGGGAGCTCGGCGACGAGGTGCTCGCGCTGCCGGGGGATGTGACCGAGCCGGACGCACCACGGCGCCTCGTGGAGGCGACGGTGGAGCGCTTCGGGGCTCTGCACGTCCTCGTCGCGAACGCGGGCGGGCCCCCGAAGGGCAGAGCGCTGGACGTGGACGACGCCACGCTCCTCGACGCGGTCAACGCGAACCTCCTGACGTCCGTCCGGCTCGTTCGCGAGGCCGTGCCGCACATGAGGGCGGCCGGATGGGGCCGGATCTGCCTGATCACCTCGAGCTCCGTGAAGCAACCCATCCCGGACCTCACCACGTCGAACACCGCCCGGGCCGGCCTCTGGGGATGGGCGAAGACCGCGGCGCAGGACCTGATCGAGGAAGGCATCACCCTGAACCTCGCCTGCCCCGGACTCCACGCGACGGACCGCGTCACGGACCTGGGCTTCACCGGCCGGCTCGGCGACCCGGCCGACTTCGGACGCGTCGTTGCGTTCCTTTGCTCGCAACAGGCGGGCTTCATCTCCGGCGCGGCCGTGCAGGTGGACGGCGCGGGTACCCTTGGCCTCTTGTGATCCCGACCGAGAGGGCTATGACGTGAACGATGCCGACCGAGCGCACGCGCTCGCCGACCGCTTCTGGGAAGAGCTCCTGGAACGGGAACCGATCTTCGCCACGGCGATCGGCGACGAGCGCTACGACGACCGCTTGCCCGACATCGGCGAGGAGGGCCGCGCGCTGTCGGAAACCCGCAACCGCTCCGCGCTCGAGGAGCTCGCCACGATCGATCGGGAGGCCCTCGACATCACGCTCCGCACGACCATGGACATCCTCGAGGCCATCGCGACCCAGGCACTGGCAGCTCTCGAGCTACGCACCGACCGGATCTACGTGGTCAACCACTTCGTCGGGCCGGGCGTGCTCCTCGGGGACATCGCCTCGGTCCAGCGGACGGATACCCCCGAGCATCTCGAGCGCTACGAGCATCGGCTCCGGGCCTTCCCGGCCTACCTGGAAGCATGCGCCGAGATCGCCCGCGAGGCGATCGCGACGGGCGTCGTGTCGCCGCGCACGGTCGCGGAGCGGGCGGTGGCGCAGATCGAGCGGATCGTGGCGCTGCCGGCGGATGACGCGCCTCCGCTCGCCGCCGTTGCCGAGGACGACGCGCCGGCACGCGAGCGGATCGTCGCGGCATGGAACGACGCGGTCGCTCCCGCGTTCGCCCGGTTCCTCGACGTGCTCCGCGACGCGCTCCCCCACGCGGCGGAGAGCAACGCGGTCACCGACCTTCCGGGCGGCGACGCCATCTACGCAGCCGAGATCCGCTCGTGGACCACGCTTCCCCTTGATCCGCAAGAGGTGCACGACCTCGGCAACGAACGATGGGATGCGATCCAGGCGGAACGGTTCGAGGTCGCCGCGCGGCTCGGATACGACGACCCCGCGGCGGCGACGGCGGATCGCAAGGCGTCGGGGAAGGACACGCCGGCCTCGGCGGAGGCGCTGATCCGGCTCGTCGAGGACCAGGTGGGACGGAGCTGGGACATCGCTCCCGGCTGGTTCGGGCGGCTCCCCAAGGCGAACTGCCGGGTCCGCGAGATCGAGGCCTACCGTGCCGCGGACATGGCGGCTGCGTTCTACATGCCGCCCACCGCCGACGGAGAACGGCCGGGGACGTACTACATCAACACGCACGACCTCGAGGGCATGGCGCTCCACCAGATCCCGGCGGTCACGTACCACGAGGCGAATCCAGGTCACCACTTCCAGATCGCGTTGGAGATGGAGTTCGACGACCGTCCCTCGCTCCGTCGGTTCGGTGGCCTCCTGGCGGGATCGTCGTTCGCCGAGGGCTGGGGCCTGTACAGCGAGCGGCTCGCCGACGAGATGGGCCTCTACCTCGATGACTGGGAGCGGCTCGGGATGCTGGCGGGTCAGGCACATCGCGCCGCGCGCCTGATCACGGACACGGGGCTCCACGCCTTCGGATGGACGCGCGAGCAGGCGATCGAGAAGTTGGTCGCGGGCGGCTCCCCTCGAGGTGAGTCGGAGGTCGAGGTCGACCGCTACATCGCGCTCCCGGCGCAAGCGCTCGCGTACATGGTCGGCATGATCGAGATCGAGCAGGCGCGGCATCGGGCGGAAGAGAAGGAAGGCGCGGCCTTCGACCTCAGAGACTTCCACGACCGGATCCTCGCGCTCGGACAACTCCCGCTGCAGGCACTGCGTCGCGAGCTGGGGTGACTCAGGCGGGCTTGCGAGCCCGGAGCAGCAGGTAGTCCAGCAGTCCCCGTTCCCAGAGCACGTCGGCCTGATCGAGCATCGTGCGCGCGGCGAGGGCGAGGGATCCTCCCTCGCCCTCGCCGCGCGCATCGAGGCGGTCGCGGACGAAGCGGAGGGCGGGCGCGACCACGCGGGCGCCGATCAGCTCGGACTCCACGTCCGCGAAACCCGCGGTCGCCGCCGTGGCGGCGATCTCGCCAGGCGAGGCGGCGGCACCCGGCCGGAGACCCCACACACGCAGCATCGCCACCGCCGCGATCGCCTCGCGGGGGCCGTGTGGGCGACGGATCGTGGGCACGTCGGACATCGTGAGCACGCCCCCGGGTCGAAGGACGCGGAACGCCTCGCGGAAGAAGCGCTCGCGAGAGGAGAAATGGAACGCGGCTTCCACGCTGATCACACCTTCGAACGAGCCCTCGGCGAACGGGAGCCGGCATGCGTCCGCACACACGGCGCGGGCGCCTGCGTCCCGCAGGCGCCCGCGCCCGGCCTCCAGCTGGGACCACGTGATGTTCACCGCCGTGAGCGACCGGGGATGCGCGACCTCCGCGATCACCGGGTCCTGCGCGGCCAGTCCGTTGGCGACATCGAGGACGTCACCCCCGACCGGAAGATCCGCCGCGATCCGTTCGACCAACCTGCGGACGGCCACCGGCGCCTCGTCGGGATCACCCCCGTCCCCCTCCCACAGCCCCAGGTTCAACCACCCGGGCGCGAGCGCGAGGAAGAAGTCCGGGCCGATCGAGTCGTAGACGGTGGCGGCGGGATTCCGGCCGTAGCGGAGCATCGAGAGCGCGTGCCGGACGTTCTCGCGCGTGAAGCCGACGGCCATCTACGCCGCCGCTCGCCAGGCGTCTCGCAGCTTGACCTTCGACCCTGTGCGGAGCACTGCCCCCGCGTAGACGCGGCCCGCCAGGGGGATCAGGAGCGCGGTCGAGCCGATCACGATCGCGAGCGAGGCCACGACCTCCCACGTGGTGGCCGAGCCGAGCACCATCCGGACGGGCATCGCGAGCGCAGACGAGATCGGCAGCAACGAGGCGACCTTCGCGATCGTCGAGTCCGGATCCTGCAGCGCGCCGACCGAGATGAGGAAGGAGGCGAACACCAGCAGGTTGATCGGCACGATCGCGTTCTGGAGCTCCTCCATCCTGGACACGAGCGCGCCCGCGACCGCGAACATCGCCGCGTAGAACGCGAATCCGAGGACGAACCATCCGATCGTGAGCGCCGCGGCCGGGAACGTGTTCGCGGGGACATCGATCGCGCCCGTCACGCTCGAGAGCGCGATGGCGAAGGTGGCGATGAAGATCAACTGCAAGAGCCCCAGCACGCCGATCCCCGCGATCTTGCCGGCCATCAGCTGGCGGGCCCGGATCGCCGAGAGGAGCACCTCGACCACGCGAGAGCTCTTCTCCTCGATCACGCCCGTGGCAACCCAGATCCCGTAGCCGAAGAGCTGTCCGTACAACAGCAGCACCGCCACGAAGGCGATCGCCGCCTTCGAGTCCCTGTCCGGGTCGAGAGGCAGGATGCGCGAGGCATCGATCGGATGCTGGTCCTTGAGCTCGTCAACGGTCGCGTCCGCGACGCCCGCCTCCGCGAGCGCCGCGTCGATGCGGAGCCCGATCGCCGCGCCCTGGACGAGTTGATCGAGCAGGTCGGGCGGGGCGCGGAGGACACGGAGCGTGGCCGTCCCCGTACGCACGTCGTCGATGTCGCCTTCGACGACCGCATCCACGCGTCCGTCGCGCAGCGCGGCGTCCGCCTCGCGGGGATCGTCGAACCCGACCACCGCGACCTCGAGGCCGGCTCGGTCGGCGAGCGCGGCGACGCGATCGGCGATCGAGCGGTCCCCGACGTGGCCGAGCTCGAACGAATCGGGGCCGCCCGAATACGCCCTGAGCAAGATGAAGACCGAGAGGACGGTGAGCGTGATCATGGTCGAGATGACGAATCCCTTGTCGTGGAGCCGCACCGAGAAGTCCCGAGCCGCCACGACGCGCCACATGCCACGGTCCGTCGCCGCCGCGCGCCCGCCGCTCACGACGCCACCACCTCGCGGAAGAGCTCGGCCAGGGTCGGCCGCACGAGGCTGAAGTGCCGGACCTCCCCGACCGAACGGGCGAGGTCGAGCACGCGCTGCTCGTCCGTGCCGTTCGCGAGCTCGAGGATCACTCCTCCGGGCACGTCGCCCTCCAGCCGAACGCCCGGGATCGACGCGAACCAATCGTCCGGAGCACCTCGAACCTCCACGCGGACGAGCCGGCGAGCCCTCGAGGCGCGCAGATCGTCGATCCCGCCCTCCGTGACGATCCGGCCGTCGACGATCATCGCGACGCGATCGCACACTCGCTCCACCAGCTCCAGCTGGTGGCTGGAGAACACGATCGGCACGCCCCGCGTCCTCCGTTCGTGATCGAGGACCTCGATGAGGACGTCGGTGCCGACCGGGTCGAGTCCCGAGAACGGCTCGTCCAGTACGAGGACGTCCGGCTCGTGCACCAGCGCGGCGGCCAGCTGCACGCGCTGCTGGTTGCCGAGCGACAGGCTCTCGACCCGGTCCTTCGACCGAGAGGCCACGCCGAGGATCTCGAGGATCTCCTGGCCCCGGCTTCGCGCGTCTGCACGGCTGACGCCGTGCAGCCGCGCCAGGTACACGAGCTGTTCGAGCACCCGCATCTTGGGGTAGAGACCACGTTCCTCGGGGATGTAGCCGAACCGGCGTCGAGCCGTCCCGTCCACGACCCGGCCTCGCCACCGAACCTCGCCCGCGTCGGCTTCGAGCACGCCCAGCGCGATCCGCATCGCGGTCGTCTTCCCCGCGCCGTTCGGGCCGACGAAGCCGACCATCGACCCTTCGTCGACGTCCAGGCTGACCCCGTCCAGCGCGACGACGTCACCGAACCGGCGGCGGAGATCGATCAGCTGGAGACCGGATGACACCGGGTCAGGATAGGGAACGGTTCCGGGTTGTCAGTCGGACGAGCGCGTGCGCCTCACGAAGGGACCGCGACCTTCAGCACTTCCGAAAACCGATCTACGCGGCGCTGGAACGCTCGGGAACGCCCGTGTCGATCGGCGCCAAGCCGATCGCCAGGACGTCCCCCGCGTCCTCCGCCAGATGGAACGTCATCTCCTCCCTGACCTGCTCGGGCACGTCGTCCAGGTCGCCCTCGTTCCGCGACGGGAGGATGACCTCCTTCAGGCCCGCCCGGTGCGCGGCCAGGACTTTCTGCTTCACCCCGCCGATCGGAAGCACGCGACCCTGGAGCGTCACCTCTCCCGTCATCCCCACCTCGGCGCGGACCGGACGCCCGGTGAGCAGCGACGCCAGCGCCGTGGTCATCGCCACGCCCGCGCTGGGACCGTCCTTGGGGACCGCCCCGGCCGGCACGTGCACGTGGAACCGGCCTCGGAGCCGCTCCGCCGGGATGTCCAACTCCGCCGCGTGCGAGCGCACGTACGAGAGCGCGATCCGCGCCGACTCCTTCATGACGTCGCCGAGCTGTCCGGTGAGTGTCAGCCCGTCCGCCATCCCCGACTCTGGCACGTCCTCGCGCGTCGCCTCGATGAACAAGACGTCGCCGCCGGTGCCGGTGACCGCGAGGCCCGTCGACACGCCGGGCACGGCGGTCCGCTCGGCCGCTTCGAAGAAGAACTTCTGCCGTCCGAGGTAGCCACGCAGGTCAGTCGCGTCGACGACCACCGGCTGGGGAGCTTCGCCCGAGGTGAGCTTCGTCGCCACCTTCCGCATGATCTTCCCGAGCTCTCGCTCCAGGTTACGGACACCGGCCTCGCGTGTGTAGTCGCCGACGACGCCTCGGAGGGCATCGTCCGAGACCTCGACCTCCTCGGGGCGGAGACCGTTGCGCTCGATCTGGCGCGGGAGCAGGTGCCGCTTGGCGATCGCGACCTTCTCGTCCTCCGTGTAGCCGTCGATCCGGATCACTTCCATCCGGTCGAGCAGCGGTCCCGCGATCGTCTCGGCGACGTTCGCGGTCGCGATGAACAACACCTCGGACAGGTCGAGGTCGACGTCGAGGTAGTGGTCGCGGAACGTGTGGTTCTGCGCCGGGTCGAGGACCTCGAGCAGCGCGCTCGACGGATCCCCTCGCCAGTCGGCGCCGACCTTGTCGACCTCGTCCAGCATCATCACGGGGTTCTTCGTGCCCGCGTCCTTCAATGCGCGCACGATCCGCCCGGGCAGCGCGCCGACGTAGGTCCGGCGGTGGCCCCGGATCTCGGATTCGTCGTGCACGCCGCCGAGTGAGACGCGGACGAACTTGCGCCCTAGCGCGCGTGCGACGGACTCGCCGAGGGAGGTCTTGCCCACCCCGGGCGGTCCGACGAGCGTGAGGATCGCCCCCGAGCCGCGACCGCCCGTTTCCGCGAGCCCTCGTTCGGCCCGCAGTTTCCGGACCGCGAGGTACTCGAGGATCCGATCCTTGACGTCGCGGAGGCCTTCGTGATCGGCATCCAGCACGGCCCGAGCTTCGGCGATCTCGAGGTTGTCCTCGGTCTTCGCGGACCACGGGACGTCGAGCAGCCAGTCGAGGTAGGTGCGGATCCAGCCGTATTCCGGCGACTGCTCCGACGTGCGCTCGAGGCGGCCGAGTTCCCGCTCGGCCTGCGTGCGCACGTCCTCCGGCATCCCGGCGTCGGCGATCTTCGTCCGGTACTCCTCGAGGACGTCTTCGGTGCCGTCCTCGCCGAGCTCCTTGCGGATCGCCGCCATCTGCTCGCGCAGCAGCATCTCCCGCTGCCGCTCCTCCAGGCTGCCCGCGACCTCGTCACGGATCCGCTCTTTCACCTGCACCTCGGCGAGGGTCTCCTTCGCCCACGCGACGACCCTCTCGAGCCGGGTCTGCACATCGAGTGTCTCGAGGACTTCCACTTTCTGCTCGAAGGAGAGATCCGGCGAATACCCGGACGTATCCGCGAGCTGACCGGGGTCGGTCACGCCGCGCAGGAACTCGGCTACGGCGGGGACCCCGCGAGCATCCGTGATGGCCTCGATCGCCGCTCGGTACTCCTTCGCGAGCTCGTGCGCACGCTCGGTGACCGGCTCGTCCGCCGGCTCGATCTGGACCCACGTGGCCTCGCCGGTCCCGGGCACGCCCAGTCCGACGGTGGCTCGGCGGAGGCCCCTGATCACGACGGCCTCAACGCCGTTGCGCATGCGCCCGACGTCCTCGATCTTGGCCACGACGCCCACGCGGGCATAGCGACCCTCGACGCGGGGGACGGTGAGCAGGAGCGCGTCGTCCCCCTCGGCGGTGGCGCCTACCGCCGCCCGTGCCTCGTCGGACTCGATGGTGAGCGTCACCACCATCCCCGGCAGGACGACGCCGGTGGTGAGGGGCAGCAGGGGCAGGGCCTGGATATCGAGCTCGTTCATGTCTTCAATCCTTTCCACGTCCACCAGGAACGGGCATGGCATCCATGATATTCCAAGCACGTAATAAGGATTACCCGCTTGCAACCTGCTGCCCTCAGCGCACGCCCACCTGCTCGGATGGCGATGTCCGGGTCCGCCGATAGTCTCTGCCGTCATGGCGAACGCGATCATCACCACGAACAGCCTGACGAAGTCCTTCGGCGACGTTCGGGCCGTGAAGGGTGTGGATCTGTCGGTCGAGGAGGGCACCGTGTTCGGGCTGCTCGGGCCCAACGGCGCCGGGAAGACCACCACCATCCGCATCCTGACCACGCTCCTCGAGCCCGACGAAGGCACGGCCGTCGTCGCGGGCTTCGACGTCGTTCGTGACGCGGCGCTCCTGCGGCCGGTGATCGGCCTTGCCGGCCAGTTCGCCGCCGTCGACGAGAACCTGACCGGCCTCGAGAACCTCGAGATGGTCGGCCGCCTGTATCACCTTCCCGCCGCCGAGGCTCGCAAGCGCGCCCAGAACGTCCTCGAGCGCTTCGACCTCGCCGAGGCCGCGCACCGCACCGCCAAGACGTACTCGGGCGGGATGCGGCGCCGGCTCGACGTGGGCGCGAGCCTCGTCGGCCAACCGAAGGTCCTCTTCATGGACGAGCCCACGACCGGGCTCGATCCCCGGAGCCGCCTGGTGTTGTGGGAGCTGATCCGCGACCTCCAGAAGGAGGGCACCACCCTGTTGCTCTGCACCCAATACCTCGAAGAGGCCGACAGCCTCTGCGATCGCATCGCCGTGATCGACCTGGGGACGGTGATCGCCGAGGGAACGTCCGAGGAGCTCAAGGACAAGATCGGCGGCGAGGTGCTGGAGCTGCACGTCTCTGCCGATCACGTGTCTCGCGCGGCGGAGACCCTGCGCGGACTCGGTGCCGGCGAAGCGATGGTGGATCAGGAGACGCGGTTGATCCGGGTGCCGGTCGGGAGTGAGGGGCCGACGGTGCTCCTCGAGACGGTACGGGGGCTCGACGACGCCGGCATCCCGATCGAGGACATCGCGCTGCACCGGCCGACGCTCGACGACGTGTTCCTCTCCCTCACCGGTCACGCGGCAGAGATGGCATCGGAGGAAGCGGAAGAACCCGAGCTTGAACCCGAGAAGCGCAAACGGAGGAGAGACCGATGAGCGCCGTTGCCCTGTCTCGCCCGTCGCTCGGCACGCGGGCGATGCTGTCCGTCTTCGACAGCTTGATCGTCGCGCGACGGAACCTCACGCAGATCGTGCGTGTCCCCGCGGTCCTCGTGTTCGAACTGGTCCAACCGGTGATGTTCGTACTCCTCTTCCGGTACGTGTTCGCGGGGAACATCGCGGAGATGGGTGCGTTCGAGGGTGGCTACGTGACCTTCCTGATGCCCGGGATCATCGTGCAGAACGCGATCTTCGGGGCGACCACGACCGCGATCGGGATCGCGGAGGATCTCAAGTCCGGCTTGGTGGATCGATTCCGGTCGCTCCCGATGGCGCGATCGGCGATGCTCGCCGGTCGAGCGACCTCCGACCTGATCAAGAACTTCATCCTCCTCCTCGTCGTGATCGGGATCGGCTATCTCGTGGGCTTCTCGTTCAAGAACGGGTTCGTCGGCGCTCTCTCGATGATCGTGCTCGTGATGGCTGTGAGCTTCACGTTCTCCTGGGTGATGGCCGCCATCGCCCTATCGGTGAAGAAGCTGGAGGCCGTCCAGGCGGCGGCGTTCACGGGGATCTTCCCTCTCGTGTTCATCAGCTCCTCCCTGGTGCAGGTCGGCAACATGGTGGACTTCCTACAGCCGATCGCACGCAACAACCCCATCACCCACTGGGCGAATCTCGCCCGGTACTTCGCGATCGGCGAGTTCCCGAACATGGGCGGCTCCGTGGAGGAGCTGATCCTCCTGTCGGCCCTCTGGATCGTCGGTCTCCTGGCGATCTTCATGCCCCTCTCGATCCGCCTCTACTCCAAGCTGACCTAGGGAACAGACCCGCGCCTGCGGGTGTTGCAACCCGCATCGACCAGGGAGGATCGACCATGCCATTGCTGGGGTTCAAGGGCGAGAACGCGAGAGAGAAGGTCATCGTCCTGCTGACGATGTGCTTCGCCCTCGCGATGGCGATGCTGGACAACACCGTCGTCAACATCGCGCTCCCCACCATCACCAGCCAGCTCAACGCGACGGTCTCGGATCTCCAGTGGATCATCGACGGATACGTCCTGGCGTTCGCATCCTTGCTGCTCACGGGCGGCATCCTCGGGGACCGCTACGGGCGCAAGAAGATGTTCCTCACCGGTCTCGCGATCTTCACGGTCGCCTCGCTCGGGTGCGGCCTCTCCGGGTCCGGGGGCCAGCTGATCATGTTCCGCGCCCTCCAGGGCGTGGGCGCTGCCCTCTTGATGCCGGGCACGCTCTCGATCCTGACCGTCACGTTCCCGCCGGAGGAGCGGTCGAGGGCGATCGGGCTCTGGGCAGGGGTCAGCGGTCTGGCGCTCGCGCTCGGACCGACCCTGGGTGGCTACATCGTCGAGCACTCCGGTTGGGAGACGGTGTTCTTCATCAACGTGCCGATCGGGATCCTGGCCTTCGCGATCGCCTGGCGGACCGTGCGTGAGTCGGTCTCGGAGGAGACCCGGCATCTCGACCTCCCCGGATTGGCGCTCGGCACCGGAGGGCTGTTCGCGCTCACCTACGGATTGATCGAGGCCAACCAGCGCGGCTGGGGCGACGGCTTGATCGTCGCGTCGCTGGTGGCCGCCGGCGTTCTCCTGGTCGCGTTCCTCGTCTGGGAGCACCGGAGCCCGAAGGCGATGATGCCGCTCACGTTCTTCCGGATCCCGACGTTCAGCGCAGGCAATGCCGTCGCGTTCTCGGTCTCCCTCGGGATGTTCTCGATCTTCCTGTTCGTCACGCTGTACATGCAGGCGATCCGCGGCTACACGCCGTTCCAGACCGGCCTCCGGTTCCTCCCGATGACGGTGATGATCATCGTGACGGCACCGATCTCCGGGCACGTCGCCCAACGGATCGGACCGCGGATCCCGATGACCTACGGGCTCACGGTGGCATCGGCCGGGTTGCTCGGTCTGACGTTCATCCAACCGGACACACCCTTCTGGATCATCGGGATACTGTTCGTGCTGATGGGCCACGGGCTCGGGTCCACGATGGCTCCGATGACGGCCGCCGTGATGGGCTCGGTCGGACCGCAGCGTGCGGGGCTCGGCTCGGCGATGACCAACACGAGCCGTGAGGTCGGCGGCGTCCTCGGGATCGCGCTGCTCGGCACCGTCTTGTTCGACAGGCTCGGGTCCGTGCTCCTGCCGAAGCTTGCCGAGCTCGGGCTCAGCCCGGACCAGGCGCGCGCGGTCTCGCAGAGCGCGTCACACGGCTTCGTCTCCCCCGCCGAGCTCGCCGGGCTCGGGCTCACGCCCGAGCAGATCAGTGGCTTCGCTGCCGCGTTCCGTGACTCCTACATGAGCGGATTCCACCTGGCGCTCCTGATCGCCGGGTTGGTCCTCCTGACCGCCGCGGTGGTGGCGAACCGCTTCATCCCGGGGCGGGCGCACGCGGACGAGATCCATGCCACTGCCGCCGCGAAGGAAGCCGTCACGGCCGCCGCGGAGTAACGTAACCGAACGGCCTACCATCCCGATCGTGCTGGCGCTGCGGATCCTCGCCGTCGTAGCCGGTGTCGCGATCGTCGCGGCCACGATCGGCTCCGCCGTCAAGACCGTGGTCCTGCCGCGCGCCACGGCGTCCCGGATCACTCGCTCGGTGTTCCTGATCCTCCGATGGGTCTTCCGTTTGATCGCCAGGCCGTCCATGAGCTTCGATCGCCGGGACCGGATCCTCGGCGCCTACGCCCCGCTCGGGCTGATGGCGACGCTCGCTGCGTGGCTCGCCCTGGTCCTCGGCGGCTTCACGCTGATCTTCTGGGGGACCGAGCACGCCGGCTGGCGGACCGCGTTCGAGCTTTCCGGATCGTCGCTCTTCACGCTCGGCTTCGCACATTCCGAACACCTCGCGGTCTTGGCGCTCGACTTCCTCGAGGCGGCGATCGGCTTGTTCCTGCTCGCCCTGCTGATCACCTACCTGCCGAGCATCTACTCGGCGTACTCCCGCCGCGAGGTCGGCATCACCGCGCTGGAGGTCCGCGCGGGATCACCTCCCTCGGCCAGGGAGATGATCCTGCGGTACTGGCGATTGGAGCGCATGCCAGAGATCCACGAGGTCTGGGTGGAGTGGCAGCGGTGGTTCGTCGATGTCGAGGAGACGCACACCTCCCATCCGGCGGTCATCTTCTTCCGCTCCTCCCACACGGAGCATTCCTGGGTGACGTCGTCGGGCGCCGTGCTCGACGGCGCAGCGCTGGTGCTCAGCTCGGTCGACATCCCGCGAGATGTCGAGGCCGAGTTCTGCATCCGGGCGGGGTACCTGTGCCTCCGAGGGATCGCCGACTACTTCCAGATCCCTCACGACCCCGATCCGCGCCCCGATGACCCGATCTCGATCGGCCGGGACGAATGGGAAGCCGTGATCGCCGAGCTCGAGTCGTCCGGCGTCGCCATCAAGTCCGACCGTGATCAGGCGTGGCGCGACTTCGCGGGCTGGCGCGTGAACTACGACACGGTCCTGCTGGCGCTCGCGCGCCTCACCGAGGCTCCGCCGGCCGAATGGTCCTCGGACCGCGCCGGTGGCGAGCGGATCCGTCCGGCGGTCTTCCGGCGGTTGCGCTGAGGACCTACGCGGAGGGGTTCGCCGCGTCGTAGCGGCGGTAGCGCGGAAGGACGATCGCCAGGATCCCGGCCCCGATGATGCAGGCGACCCCGCCGGACACGATCGAGACCTTGACGCTGGTGATGGACGCGAGCAGACCCGCCTCGGCGTTCCCGAGCGACGGCCCCGTGCCCACGACCGACAGGCCGATGCCTTCGAGGCGTCCGCGCATATCGTCCGGGGTCACGGTCTTGAGGATCGCGTCGCGATAGAGCCCGCTCACCATGTCGGCGGCGCTCGCGAACATCAGGAAGACGATCGCCATCCACAGCGTTGTCGAGAGGCCGAAGCCGACGATGCCCGCTCCCCAACACACGCACGCGACGATCGTCACCAGACCTTGTCGCCTGACGTGTTTGGCACGGCCGCTCACGAGCGCGACGACGAGCGCGCCGAACGCCTCCGCGGAGTAGAGGAGCCCGAGCACCGCCGGCGACGCATCCAGGACGTCCAGCACGAACGCCGGGTACAGGGCGACCGGGAGACCGAAGATCATCGCGTTCAGGTCGATCCAGAACGTCCCTTGCAGGACCTGCTTGCCTCGGAGGAAGCGGAAACCGTCTTTGATCGCGGACCAGCCGATGGAGAGATGCTCTGCTGTCGGCGGCGACGGTCGCATCCGGGACAGCGCGACGATCACGGCGAGGTAGCTCACCGCATCGAGGACGTAGGCGTACTCGATGCCGACCGTCGCGATGAGCACTCCGGCCAAGACGGGACCGGTCAATGCCGCCGATTGGTAGTAGACGACCTCGAGCGCCAGGGCGGACGTGTAGAGATCCGGCGTCAGCAGCCGCGCCGGCCACGCCCGAAGTGCCGGCGAGTAGAGGGAGTACGCCGACGCCCACAGGAACGAGAACACGAACAGGATCCAGACGCGAGGCTCCGGGAGGAAGGCGTTCACCACGAGCGCGACGGAGAGCGTCGCCGTGACCGCATGCGCGATCATGAGCATCCGGCGCCGCTCGACGGCGTCGGCGATGGTGCCGCCGACGATCGGCAGCACGACGAGGGGGATCAACTCCGTGAGTGCGAGCAAGCCGACCATCGCGGTCGATCCCGTGCGCTCGTAGACCTGGAAGGGAACCGCCACGAACGTGATCTGGGTCCCGAACTCCGAGATGGCCTGCCCGACGAACAGCCGTCGGAAGTCCTGGGACACCTTGAGCGGCGTGAAGTCCATCCGGTGCCCGCGGAGCCGGGCGAGGGATCGACCGAGGAGACCGGGAGGGCGCGCCTCCGGAGGCACCGGCGGCGGCAGCTCGTCCTCGAGCCCGCCGGGAAGATCGACGTCGTCGTCCGTCACGCCGCCGGACGCTAGCGGATGAGGCGGGACAGGCGCCGGTCGGCGAGGATCTTGCCCCCGGTCTGGCAGTCGGGGCAGTACGTCACCTCGTGCGACTCGTAGGAGACGCGGCGGAGGTCGGCGCCGCAGCGGGGGCAGGGCTGCCCCCAGCGCCCGTGGACCGTGAAGTGGTCGCCCAGCTTGGTCGGGAGGCCCCCGCTGCGGCGCCTCTCCACCTCGAGTGCGTCGGTGAGGATCGCTCGCAGGCCGTCGACGAGCCGGTCACGTTCGCCGGCGTCGAGCTTGCCGAGGACCGCGTACGGCGAGAGCTTCGCGTGGTGCAGCACGTCGTCCGAGTACCCACGGCCGACGCCGGCGACCGTCCGCTGGTCCCGAAGGATGGTGTGAACCCTGCGAGCGTCGGTGCTCTCCCGGAAGAAGGTCGTGGCCTCGTCCGACAGCACCTCGGGTCCGAGGGCGGCCAGCGGCCCTTCGTCTCCGGCCGCGAGCGACCACAACCCCGCCTTCCGCTCCTTCCCGAACTCCTTGACCAGGAGCGACGGCCGATCGGTGAAGCGGAACCGGGCCACCGCCCCCCTCGGCTTCGTCGACTTCGCGGGCGCCTCGACGTCGAGGCGGCCGCCCTGCGAGAGATGGACCAAGATCCGGCCGCCCCGTTCGAATCCGAGCATCAGGTACTTCCCGCGCCGCCCGACGCCCTCGAGCGCCCGCCCCACGAGCTCGGCGGGGCGTGGCGTCACGGTCTTGAGCGAGGAGAACTGCAGGAGGTCGAAACCCTCGAGCGTCGCTCCCCCGACGGCGGCGTCCAGACGCTCGGCGAGCGCCTGGATCTCGGGCATCTCGGGCACCGCTAGGCCTTCACGGCGCCACGGATGATCTCGATCGCCTCGTCGATCCGGTCGCGGTGCGTGCGGTGGCTCACGATGCACGCGCGGATGACGTGGCGACCGTCGATCGTGGTGCTGGAGAGGTACACGCGCTTGGGGTCGTTGATCCGCGCCAGGAACGCACGGTTCTCGTCATCGCTCGCTCCGGCCAGCCGGAACGGTACGACGGAGAGCTGCGGCGCCCAGGGCAGCTCGATCTCGGGCATCTCGGAGAGCGCCGCGTACAGGTGCTCGGTGAGGTCGAGCTTCTCGTCGAGCGCTTCCCGGAAGGCGTTCACGCCGTGGAGCATCAAGGGGAGCCACACGCGGAAGCCTCGATGATCCCTCGACAGCTCCGGCGAATATTCGTTCCAGTTGGGCAGCTCCGCTTCGGGCGCCCGATCCTGGAGGTACTCCGCTCCCACGTAGTGGGCGTCGCGGAGCGCGGCACCGTCCCGGACCACGAGAGACCCGGTGCCGTAGGGGAGGAACATCCCCTTGTGCGGGTCCAGGGTGATCGAGTCCGCTCGCTCGATCCCGCTGAAGCGTTCCCTGCCGCGATCCGTCAGGTGGAAGAAGCCGCCGTACGCCGCGTCGACGTGCAGCCACAGGTCCTCGGCCTCGGCGACGTCTGCGACCGCGTGCATCGGATCGATCGCCCCGGTGTTGGTGGTCCCGGCGGCGGGGACGACGAGGAACGGCCGCCGGCCGGCCGCGCGATCCTCTGCCACCATCGACTTCAGTGCTTCCGCGTCCATCCGGAGCTCTGTATCCACCGGCACGAGGCGCATCGCCCGGCGCGGCAACCCGGCGATCGCCGCGGCTTTCGGCACGGAGGCGTGCGCCTGCTCGCTCACGTAGTAGGTCCCGTCCGCGAAGTCCTCGCCGAGCTTCACGTGGCGCGCGGTGACGACGGCGGACAGATTCGCGATCGATCCGCCGGTCGTGAGGATCCCTCGGGCTTCCTCGGGGAACGCGAAGAGGTCGCAGAGCCAGCGGATCACGTTCTGTTCGATCTGCGCCAGGCCGGGCGCGACCTCCCAGAGGTTGGGGAACCGGTTGACCGACATCGCGAGGAACTGCCCGAGCGCCGAGGCATAGAGGCCCCCGCCCGGGACGTACGGGAGGTAGCCCGGACCACAGGTCTCGTACGCCCTGGCGGCGGCGTCACGGAACTGCGCGAAGACGTCCTCGAAGGAGCCGCCCTCCTCGGGCGGGGACGCCTTCAGCTTCAGCGCCTCTTCCAGCGCTCCGTCCACGTTCTGCGCGGGCGCGTCGGACATGCCATGGATGAAGCCGATCACGTACTCCACCGCGGCCTCCCCCATCGCCCGCATCTCCTCGGGCGAGGGATCGAGGGGGTATCCGGTCACGCGTGGCTCCGCAGGGTGGCGTCGATCGTCTCGAGGAGCCGCCGGGACGAGTCCGTGACCTCCTCGACCGCCGCCTCGAACGCCTCGACGTGTCGCGCCGAGGGCGTCCCGAACCCGCTCACCTTCCGAACGAACTGACGCGCGGCCTCGCGGATCTCCTCATCCGTGGCATGCCCCTGTCCGTATGGTTCCCGCAGTCGCTTGATGCTTCGGCACATGAGCGGGAGGGTACCGCGCGACGCGCGTTCAGCCCCGTCGAGCCGCGAGAGCGCTGATCGCCTCCATGACGACATTGGCCGCCAGCATCGCCGTGATCTCGGCGTGGTCGAAGGGCGGCGAGACCTCCACGACGTCCATCCCCGCGAGGTCCACCGACCCGACGATGCGACGCACCGCGCGGAGCAGCTCACGACCCAGCATCCCCCCGGACTCGGGTGTACCCGTGCCGGGGGCCATACCTGGATCCACGACGTCGATGTCCACGGACAGGTAGACGCGGTCCGGTCCGTCCAGCGCCTGGGCGATCGCCTCGTCGATCACAGCCTCGACCCCGCGCTCTTCCAACTCGACCTGGGTATGCCAGCGGAAGCCCTGCTCTCGCATCCAATCGAACGTCTCGGCATCGGGCCAGTACCCGCGGAGTCCCACCTGGACGAAGTTCGGCCCCGCGACCCAGCCTTCGTCGATCAGGCGCCGCATGGGCTGCCCGTGTCCGATCAGCGAGCCCCACTGGTCCATCCCCGTGTCGGCGTGCGCGTCGAAGTGCACGATGCCGATCGAGGCAGGGTCATGCACCCGCGCCACGGCCGCCGCCGACGGGTACGTGATCGAGTGATCGCCCCCGAGCACGATCGGGATCGCGCCGGCGCGGGTGACGCGCCGAACCTTCTCGTGGATCACCCGCAGACTCCGCTCCGGCCGGCCCGGGACCACCGGCGCGTCGCCCGCGTCCACCACCGTCAGGACGTCGAACGGTCGCACCCCGGTTTGGATCGACCAGGACCATGGGCTCCCGGCGGTGACGTGAGCCCCCCGGATCGCCATCGGTCCGAACCGCGCCCCGGGGCGGGAGGAGACTCCCTCGTCGTAGGGGGCCCCCACGATCGCGACGTCCGCGCCCGCATCGCGGATCGCATCCTCGTCCACCGCCCGGGGCACCTTGTAGAACGTGCCGCGCCAATCCGAGTACGAAGGCAGGTCGTTCGATCCGAACTCGTCGAACTCGTCGGCCTCTGCCGGGAACAAGGTGCTCTCGGGGATCCGGAACGGTCGATCGACGTCGTCGCTCATGCTTCACTCCGTCTGCGAGGAAGCTTCCGGTGTGTCAGCACCTCGTCGGGCACCCACGCCTCTCGCTCTCGGGGATGCGTCAAGGGGTTCACGACATCGGTCGCGGTCGATGTCGGTAAGCCCTTGACGCGTGAGATCCGGAGGAACCTAACAGGTCGACGTCGTCAACCCTCGACGGGTTGCGTACCGAGATCGACCACATCCGTTCGATCGCGAACGGTGGAGCCGTCCCGTGGCCAGACACTGATCGCTCGAAGCCGATACCCGCCCGGATGCGGCGGGGAGAACCGGACTCGCAGGATCGAGGAAGAGATGCGTTCCACCGCCACGGTCTGCGGGATCGTCGGTTGCATCTCGTCCCACGTGAACCGAAGCCCACCGGTCGTCGTGCGGAAGATGAAACCGAACTCGCCGCAGCAGGGATCCCACGGAACCCTCCGCACCCACACCCCGCGGGTCCACTCGCCGTCCCTCCGCGGGAACCTCCGGTTGGGGACCGGGTCGTAGAAGGAGAGCGTGAGGGTGATGTCACCGCTCTGGGTGTAGACGGCGCCGATCCAGCGCAGATCGAGAGGAGACTCGACGTCGTTCGGGTCCCAGTCACCGACGGCGGATGCCGGCGTCGGCACCAACAGGATGAGGACCCACGCAACGAAGAGGACCTTGCGCGCTCGAGTCGTCACCGACCGACCTCCCACGGAGACGCTACGCCCGTCCTCGTGCCCTCACAAGCGGAGCGCTCGGCGTTGCTGCCCTTCTTTCCGCGGGGGATGCAGCGGGGGGCGCTCAGGTGTCCTTGCGGATCTGCCTCGCAGCGTTCGCTCCAGGTCCCCCGGTGACGCCGCCGCCGGGATGAGCGCCCGATCCCGCGAGATAGAGCCCGTCCAGCACGAATCGATAGCGCGCCTCGCCGTTCAGCGGACGCCACGCGAAGAACTGGTCGAGACCGGGCTCGGCATGCTGCACGTGCCCGCCGGTGAGTCCGAAGCCGGTCTCGAGATCCTCCGGCGTGATGACCTGCCGAGCTTCGACCAGCTCCCCGAGACCCGGCGCGTACCGTTCGAGCGTCTTCACCGTCACGTCTCCGAGCCGCTCCCGCTCGCTCGACCAATCACCCTCTCGGAGCTCCCGGGGCGCGGCCTGGACGATCGCGCTCATCACGTGCCTCCCCTCCGGTGCGAGCGAGGGATCCATGAGCGAAGGGATGGTCGCCTCGATCCAGGGCTCGTCCGCGAGATGGCCGTACTTCCTCGCGTCCGATGCCTTCTCGACGTAGTCGATCGAGGGACCGATGACGATCCGTCCTCGAAGCCGCTCGGGATCGTCGTGGAAGGCTGGGAGTCCCGAGAGCGCGAGGTTGACCTTCGCCGTCGCTCCGGGCTGACGGATGTTCGCGGCGCGCCAGAGCATCGTCGGCCCGAGCTCCACGGGGTCGCAGAGGGCGAGCGTCCTCTTCGGGTCCGCTGCCGAAACGACGAGGCCCGAGTCGACCTCCGTCCCGTCAGCGAGTGTCACGCCGAGCACGCGACCATCGCGAGAACGGATCCCCGTCACCTCCACGCCGGTGCGGATCTCGGCACCCGCCGCGCTCGCGGCCGACGCGAGCGCGGCCGCGAGCGCCTGCGTGCCGCCTCGGGCGAAGACGGCGGTCCCCGCCGCACCCCCGTCGTTGCCCGCGGAGTCGTTCAGGAACACGGCAGCGGTCCCCGCCGACCACGGGCCGCACGCCGTGAAGAGCACGCCGCGGGTCGAGAGCGGCCCTCGGATCGCTTCCTCCTCGAACACCTCCTGGACGAGGTCGGCCACGGCCATGGGCATCGCCCGGATCGCCTCGCGGCCGAGCTTCGCGCCGAGCCCCCGGAAGGCCCAGCCCACCCGTAGACCGGAGATCGCGTCCGCGATCGACGGTGCGCTGATGTCCGGCGGCGTCGCCACGTTGACGTAGGCGAGGAACGACGCGACCGCTCGGATCTGCCGGTCGAAGGAGACGAACGCGTCCGCGTCGCGCCCGTTCCGCTCCCGCAGCTCTTCGGCGGTCCGCGCGACGTCGCCCCAGAAGGTGACCGAGGACCCGTCGGGTTGCGGCGCGAACACGCGCACCGCGGGCGCGAGCAGCTCGAGCCCGTGGCGGGCGAGCTCGAGCTCCTCCACCACCGACCGGCGGAGCCGGCCGACGGTGTGCGCGATCCCGGGTGCGATGAACCCCGGCGCGATCTCTGCCCCGCGGAGGATCCCGCCCACCTCATCCGCGCGTTCGAGCACCATGACACGGCGGCCCTCCTTCGCGAGGTACGCGGCCGCCACCAGCCCGTTGTGGCCGGCGCCGATCACGACGACGTCGGAGGGCGGGGCCATCCCTACGCCACCCTCCGGATGCCCTTGCGGCCCTTCAACACCTCGAGCGCTGCGATCCGGCCCGGCGCGCCCATGATGCCGCCACCGGGGTGCGTCGCCGACCCGCACATCCACAGGTCACGGATCGGGGTGCGGTAGCGAGCCCACCCGGGCACCGGGCGATTGAAGAACAGCTGCTCGAGCGAGAGCTCTCCCTGGAAGATGTTCCCCTCCGTCAAGCCGGTGATGTCCTCGATGTCTTTCGGGGTGATGAACTGCGATCCCACGATGTGCTGACGGATCGTGGGCATCCGCTCCGCGATCGTGTCGATCACGTTCTGTCCGAACGCCTCGCGAGCCGCGTCGTCCCAGATGTCGTTCCCGGCGAGCCGATAGGGCGCGTATTGCACGAAGCAGCTCATCACGTGTCCGCCGGGCGGTGCCATCGTGGGGTCCAGGAGCGTCGGGATGATCATGTCGATGTACGGACGCTTCGAGGGACGACCGTACTTCGCGTCGTCGTAGGCCCGCTCCATGTAGTCCATGGACGGAGAGAACGAGATCGCGCCGCGGAGCCACTCCCCGGTGCCGGGCTTGCAGGCGAGCTCCGGCAGGCCTTCGAGCGCCAGGTTCACCTTGCCGCTCGAGCCCCGGTACTTGTAGCGGAGGACCTCGTCCTTGAAGGCGGGGTCCAGGACCCCGTCCTCCAGCAGCTTGATGAACGTCCAGCGTGAGTCCAGCGACGAGAGCACGATCCCCGCGTCGATCTGCTCGCCGGTCTCGAGGGTCACGCCGGTGGCGCGGTCGCCGTGCACGTCGATCCGCGCCACCGGCGCCTCCATCCGGATCTCGGCACCGTTGGCGAGCGCCGCGTTCCCGATCGCCTCGGAGATGCTCCCGGTCCCCCCTCGCGGCACGCCCCACGCACGAAAGGCGCCGTCGATCTCGCCCATGTAGTGGTGGAGCAGCACGTACGCGGTCCCGGGCGAGCGCGGGCCCTGGAAGGTCCCGATGATGCCCGAGGCGCTCATCGTGGCCTTGAGCGGCTCCGTCTCGAACCACTGGTCCAGGAAGTCGGCCGCGGACATCGTCATCAGCTGGATGAACGTCGTCTGCAGGCGCTTCGGCAGGTCCTTGAAGGTCTTCGCGAGAGGCGTGAGCGGCAGCCAATCTCGGACCGAGACCTTCCCGGGGTCCGGCGGCACGATCGAAAGGATCGGCTTGATGAAGCGGGCCATCTCGGCCATCAACGGCCCGTACTCCTCGTAGGCCTCGGCGTCGTTCAGCGACCATCGCCTGAGCTCGCGCACCGTGCGTCCGTGATCGTTCACCCGCCAGAGAGAGTCGTCGTCCAGCGGCGTGATGGTCCCGTCGAGGGGCAGGATCTCGAGGCCGTACTTCGGCAGTTCGAGCTCGCGGATGATCTCCGGCCGGAGCAGCGAGACGACGTAGGAGAAGACGCTGAAGCGGTAGCCGGGCACGATCTCCTCGGAAACCGCTGCGCCGCCCAGCACGTGCCGGCGCTCGAGGACGAGGACCTTCTTGCCGGCCTTCGCCAGGTACGCGGCGGTGACGAGACCGTTGTGACCTCCACCGATCACGACCGCGTCGTAGCGCTGCGGCATCGCTCAGTTCCTCTCACCCGGGGTTCGTCGAAGAAGGCTATCCGAACGCCCGCCGGCGCACGGGCGCCGATGCTAGCCGTGGCCCTGTGACCCCACCAGCAGCGGCTTGACCAGTAGTCAGTGTCTCGGCGCGGAGCCGATCCGGCGGCGATACCCTTGCGCGATGAGTGTCGGCACCGCCTTCTTCGAACGTCAGCGCGAGCTGAACACGAAGCTCTCGTGGGGCGACTGGTCCGGCTATCACGCTGCCGCGGTCTTCGCGGACTTCGTGGACATCGAGTACAACGCGATCCGCGAAGCCGCCGGTGTGATCGACGTGACACCCCTCTACAAGTACGAGGTGCGAGGGCCGGACGCGACGGCGCTCCTCGACCGCGTCGTGACCCGAGACGTCTCTCAGGTCGTGATCGACCAGGTGATCTACACGCCATGGTGCGACGAGGAAGGCAAGGTCATCGACGACGGGACCGTGACCCGCCTGGAACAGGACCGCTTCCGCGTGACCGCCGCGGACCCCTCGTACCGCTGGTTCGCGATGAACGCGACGGGGCTGGACGTGCGCATCGATGACATCACGGAGGAGACGGCTGCCCTCGCGCTGCAGGGCAGGCTGTCCCGCCACGTGCTGGAGCGGGCGACGGGCCAGGACTGGTTCGATCTCCGGTACTTCCGGCGCCGTCCGACGAAGGTCGCGGGCGTGGACATCGACGTCACACGGACCGGCTACACGGGGGACCTCGGCTACGAGCTCTGGATCCCCGTGGAGGGAGCCCTGGCGGTATGGGACCGGCTCTTCGAGGTCGGCGCCGACTACGGCATCCGTCCGGCCGGCATCCAAGCCCTGGACATCTGCCGACTCGAGGCGAGCCTGATCCTCATCGAGGCCGAATACACGAGCGCACGTCACGCGTTCGCCCCCGAGCTCAAGTACTCCCCGTTCGAGATCGGACTCGGGCGCCTGGTGAAGTTCGACAAGGCGGCAGCGTTCACCGGGAAGCGTGCGCTGCTCGCCGAACAGGAGACCGGTGGACCTGCGCGGCGGCTGGTCGGCCTCGAGCTCGACTGGCTCGCGATCGAGGCGATGTTCGCGCGTCACGGACTGGCACCACAGATCTCGCCGCAGGTGCAGCGGGCTCCGGTGCCGGTCTACCGGCAGGGCACACAGGTCGGACGCGCCACATCGGTCGGCTGGGGGCCGACGATCAAGAAGATGGTCGGCTTCGGCTCGGTCGACCGGGGGCTGACGAGGCCGGGTACGCGTCTGTCCGTGGAGTGGACCGTGGAGGGCGAGCGCGGGAAGGTCGGGGCCACGGTGATCCCGATGCCGTTCCTCGACCTCGAACGGAAGCGCTCCTAGCTCCGCTTCTCGCTCGGTGCGAGAAACTGGCTCCGTGGAAGACCGCAGACCGCTGCTGCTCGTCGTGCTCGTGCTCCTCGCAGGCCTCGTGGGCCTCGTCGTCGGCGTCGCCGGCAGCGTCCTCCTCGGTATCATCACTGGGCTCCTGTGTCTGACGTTCGCGCTCCTCGCCACCTGGTCGGTGCGGGGCATGGAGCGACCGACGGACCCGTCGCGCCGGCGGCTCCTCACGGTCGCCGCGGTGCTCGGGACCGCCGCCGCGACGGGGGGCGCCGTCCTCGGCCGGACGATCCGTCGGGTCACGCGTCCCGACCCGCGGCCGATCCAGGAGACGATGGCACGGGAGCTCGGGGCCGAGTACATGGATCTGGTGGCCCGCGCCTACCACCCCGACCGGAGCGGCGACCTGCAGCTCCTGGTCGCCCCGTACAACAGCGCGAACTATCCCCAGGAGTCGCGATCGCTGGTGCCTCGCGACCCTCGGACCAGTCACGCGAGCGTCTGGATGTATCTCGAACGGATCCCGCTCGTCGTCTACGGCGCCGGGGTTCAACCCTCGGACTCCCAGGAGCGCGTCTCCCTCGCCGACGTCGCACCGACCGTCGCCGAGCTGATCGGGTTCGACGGGTTCCTTGATCTCGGGCGCGAGGGCCGCCCGTTGCCCGAGATCACCCGGCCGGCGGCCCGGCCGGAGATCGTCGTGACCTTCGTGATCGACGGTGGCGGGTGGAACGTCCTCCAGGAGTTCCCCGATGCGTGGCCGAACCTGAGGCGCCTGATGGCAGAGGGCGCGACGTTCCGCAACGCGATCCACGGCTCGTTCCCGGCCGTCACCGCGTCGGCGCACGCCACGATCGGCACCGGGGCGTTCCCTCGAACGCACGGCATCACGGGACACAACCTCCGCGACGGTACGAGGGCTCGGAAGGTCTACGGCGAGCTCGGGCACGCCGAGCCCGGCGACATCCTCGTGCCGACGCTCGCGGACCTGTGGAGCGACGCTACCGACAACCGGGCGTGGGTGGGCGAGCTCGGCTACCAGATCTGGCACCTCGGGATGCTCGGGTACGGAGGACGCGATCGTCGAGGTGACCAGCGACCCGTGGCCGTCTACTGGGACGAGACGGGTGACCCGCAGGATTGGCGGAGCCAGCACGAGGAGCTCTACCGGCTCCCGACCGGGATGCCGTCACTCGACGCCTTCGACGGCTACCGCGACGCCTACACACCCAACCCCGACCGGAACCTCGATTTCGACCCGATCAAACCGAAGAACCTCCATTGCTGCAGCACCCCGGTGATCCGGTACCAGGGAGACATGGTCGAGGCGACCCTCGCGAACGAACCCATCGGGTCGTCCGACACTCCGGGACTCCTGTTCATCAACTTCAAGGCGCCCGACTACACCGGCCACGTCTACGGGATGTTCGACCCGATGACGGGGGACGCGCTCCGGGACGTGGACGAACAGCTCGGGCGTCTCGTGGCGCAGCTGGATGCCCTGTACCCGGACCGGTACGCGCTGATCGTGACTGCCGACCACGGCCAATGCCCGCTCCCCGACGAGGCGGGCGGCGTCCGTCTCGACCCGATCCAGCTCTGGGACGACCTCGAGCGCGAGTTCGGCGGCGGCTTGTTCGACCTCGTCCAGAACGTCGTGCCGTCCGAGGTGTACCTGCACGCGGACGTGCTCTGGGACGCCGGTGCGACGCGCGAGGACGTGGCCGCGTTCCTCCGCGACTATCCCTACCGGCGGAACATCGGGCCGTACGTGCCGCGCGACGTGATCGAGCAGGAGCTGCTCGATCGGCAGCAGTTCGCCGCGGTGTTCGCGACATCGTTCCTCGACACCCTGGCCGGTCGCGACCTGGACGCCGACTTCGGGCCCGGCATCTATCCGGAGGCGGATCCCTCCGGCATCCCGACGTCCCTCGCCTGATGAGGCCGGTGCTCGAGCCGGGCGACCGGGCGATGCTGGAGGGAGCGCGCGGCGAGGGCGCGGCGCTCGCGATGCGGCTCGTCGTGAAGATGGCCGAGGTGGCGCGAGCGCCGCGCCTGCGGAACGTGGCGGGGGCACACATCGATTCCTGCCTGTATCACGGGCAGGCGGGGCTCGATTTCGCCGAACGCCTCCTCGCCGGCGCGGCGACGGTGGCGGTCCCCGCGACCCTGAACGTCAGCTCGCTCGATCTGCTCCATCCGGAGCTCGTGCGGCTCGATGACGACACCCGCGACAGCGCGAGGCGACTGATGGACACGTACGTGCGGATGGGTTGCCGGCCCACGTGGACGTGCGCGCCGTATCAGCTCCCGGAGCGACCTTCGTTCAGGGAACACGTCGCATGGGCAGAGTCGAACGCGATCGTGTTCGCCAACTCGGTCCTCGGTGCGAGGACGAACCGCTACGGGGACTTCATCGACATCTGTGCGGCGATCACAGGCCGCGTTCCCGACTCGGGCCTGCATACCGACGAAGGCCGGCGCGCCCGCGTGCGGTTCCGCTTGTCCGGCGTCCGAGCAGAGCTCCTCGAACACGATCTCCTGTACCCGGTGCTCGGGCATCTCATCGGACGGCGGGGCGGCAGCGAGGTAGTCGCGATCGAGGGACTCCCGGCCGACACCTCGGAGGATCGCCTCAAGGCGATCGGGGCATCGGCGGCGAGCTCGGGGGCGGTCGCGCTGTTCCACGCGATCGGCGTCACTCCCGAATCCAAGAACGGGGCCGATGTGCTCTCGCCGGATGCCCGCGAGGAGGCGATCGACGCCGCCGATCTCCGCGCCGCCCGGGACGAGCTCTCGCCGGTCCCCGCCCGCGCGGAGATCGGCGCCGTCAGCGTGGGGACCCCGCACGCCTCGGAAGCGGAGCTTCGACGCCTCGCCGCGATGGTGGAAGACGAACGGCCACGCGTCCCGTTCTACGTGAACACCGGCCGCACCCAGCTCGCTGCCGTCGGCTCGGTCGCGGACGACCTCATCGACGCCGGCATCACGGTCGTCACCGACACGTGCACCTACATCACGCCGGTGATGCGTGGCGTCACGGGGTCCGTGATGACCGATTCCGGCAAGTGGGCGTGGTACGCACCGAGCAATCTCGGGTTCGACGTCGCCCTCGGGAGCCTCGAGGAGTGCGTCCACTCGGCCGCCGCCGGCCGCGTCGTCCGCGACGACGCGATCTGGGCCAGCTGATGGAGGGTCGGATCCTCCTCGAGGGCCACACGACGGGTCCGGCGCTCGTGCTGGACGAGCCGCTCAGCTTCTGGGGCGGGCTGAACCCCACGACCGGCGAGATCATCGAAGCCAACCACCCCCAGCGAGGCTCGGTCGTGACCGGCACCATCCTGGTCATGCCTTCGGGGCGCGGCTCCTCCTCGAGCGCGACCGTGCTCGCCGAGGCGATCCGGGCCGGGAAAGGCCCGGCCGGGATCGTCCTCGGCGAGCCCGACGACATCATCGTGATCGGTGCCCTCGTCGCAGCCGAGCTCTACGGCATCGCGATCCCGGTGATCCTCGTGTCCGCCTCCGACTTCCAGGCGGTCCGCACCGGCGATGAGCTCTCGCTGATCTCCTAGCGCCAGACGGGCGGTCGTTCGGCCAGCACGACGTCCTCGGCGCCGAGCCAGGCGGCCAGCTCGTCGATCTGCTTCCGGATCGCAGGCCAGGCGCCCGCGGGGGCGTCCGCCTCCGCGAAGACCCCGTCGATCCGGAGGACGTTCGCCGCCCGGTCGAAGTTCGGGTCGAGCCGTCCCACGACACGGTCGCCGTGCAGGATCGGCATCACGAAGTATCCGAACTCGCGCTTGTCCTTCGGGACGTAGATCTCGAGACGGAATCGGAACCCGAAGAGCTCCTCCGCGCGTACCCGGTCGTGGATCAGGCGATCGAACGGCGAAAGGAGCACGGTCCTCGGCCGGAACGACCGGTCCAGCACATCTGCGTGCGCCCATCGCTCACCGGGGAGCCCTTCGACGCGCACCCGGGCCACTCGCCCGTCGCGTTCGAGCCCGGCCAGCGCACGCTCCCACCCGGGCGGACGATTGCCCTCGAACGTCTTCCCGAATCCGGGGAGCCTGGCGATGCCGAGGGCGCGGAGCTGCGTCTCCAGCAACCGGCGGGCTTCCTCGCCCGGGGCCAGCCTGGTGTCGTCGAGCGGCAGGCGCCGCTCCGAGAGATCCCACACACGCTCCTGACCGGCGCGACCCGCGATCATCACCTCGCCCTTGGCCCACAGGACCTCGAGCATCATCGACGTGTTCTTGCCGTCGTCGTTCCACCCGCCGGTCCGCCAGCCGACCGCGGAGCGATCCTCGAACGCTCGGGTCTGGAGGGGTCCCTCGGCACGCAACCTGGTCAGGATGTACCGGCGGAACGCCTGATTCTCTCGGAGGTAGCGCCGCACGTACTCGCGCCGGCCGCCGCTCCCGCTCGGGTACCGCCGCATCGTCTGTCGGTGCACCGCGTACTCCGAGGTCGGCAGGATGAATGCCTGGTACTCGAACAGCGAGCGGTCGGTCCACAGGAGGCGCTCCAACTCGGCGATCCGGAACCGACGCCCGAGCCGAGACCAGAAGACGAGGTGCTCCGTCCGTGCGACCCGTCGGGTGGGATCCATCTGCACGCTCCCGAGGCCGTCCACGACCTCGAGGATCGAACGCGGGCGCGGCGCGGACAGCAATTGTGCGGTGACGGCCACTCGCCGCGCCCGCTGGAGCGAGATCGAAGGAGGTTCGCCTGGACTCACCCGGCGTGCTCGGCCGCCTCGGCGTCCGCCTTCGTGCGATGGACGGTGCCGGCAGGATGCTCGGGCGGCGCGTACAGCGAATAGAGCTTGAGCTCACCGGTGCCCGTGTTGATCACGTTGTGCCACGTGCCGGCGGGGATCACGACGGCCCAGTCGTCGGAGAGGTCGTGTGCCTCGTCTACCCCATCTTCGTCTCGTGCGAACTCCACCCGTGCCTGTCCCTCTTCGATGCGGATGAACTGATCCCGATCGGGATGGACCTCCTTGCCGATGTCCTCGCCGGGTGCGAGACGCATCACGGTGAGCTGGGCGTGCGCGCCGGTGAAGAGCACGGTCCGGAACGTCTCGTTCTCGAGCGTCAGGTGTTCGATGTCTCCGACCCAACCGACCACGGCCGTCCCCCTCGCGCCTGGAAAGCGACTGCGAGCCTAACGAACGAAGGCCTCCGGGAAGGAGGCCTTCGGTGCGACGTGCGATGCACGAACGTGGAGGTGGCGGGAATCGAACCCGCGTGACAGGGCGACCGTCTGGTTCTTCTCCGGGCGCATCCGGTGGAGAGATCTCGCCTCGGGCCTCCCACCGGCGGAGGGGCCCTCGGCCAGCCCGGGTGAGATGTCCCTCAGAGGCCCCCGGACGGAACCTCTTCGGTGAGGCCTGCTTGCGATGTCCTATCCGGGCCGCAGGCCCTCCCGGACGGACAGCTACCTATTGGCTAGGCAGCGAGCGCGTACTCATCGTTGGCGCTTGTGTTGATTCCGGCGTTTTACGAGACTCCGGAGATCTCGGCCCGCTTCTCCCAGGCGTATACCGCCCTGCTCGAAGCCAGTACACCCCCATATGCAGTTGTGACCGCAAGTATACGGGGTCATCGGGATCGCTCCCCCAACTCGCGCACGACGTCCACGATCAGGTCCATATCCTCGGGCCGGTTGCGCCAGTTCACCGCCGCCGGCCGGAACGCGACCTTCCCGTCGTACTCCGTCATCCCGAAGAACACCCTGCCGTCGAGGATCGCTTCCTCCCCGATCCTGCGATTCAGCTCGTCCAGGCCATCCTCTGCCGCGTCCTCCGGGCGGTAGCGGAAGCAGACGATGTTCAAGCTCACGTCCGCCAACCGCTCGAGATCCGGCTCCTCGTCGACCCGTCGAGCGAGGTGCTGGGCCAGGTCGAGGTGCTTCTCGACGATCGCCCGGTAGCCGCTCCGTCCGTAGGCGCGAAGGGTCGCCCACACGGTGAACGCCCTCGCCCGTCGCGACATCTCGGGGCCCAGGAAGCCCCAGGTCGGTTTGGGGCCGAGCGGATCGGGGAGGTAGGCGGCGCCCGACGTGAAGATGGGTGCCTGCAGCGCGACGTCCTTCACGAACGCGAAGCCACAGTCGTAGGGGACGTTCAGCCACTTGTGGCCGTCGGCGATCACCGAGTCCGCGCGTTCCACTCCCTCGACGAGGTGTCGCGAGCGGTCCGAGAGCGCGGCGAAGAGACCGAACGCCCCGTCCACGTGGAGCCAGGCTCCGTGGCGCTCGGCGAGATCGGCCATCGCTGGGAGCGGATCGAAGTCGCCGGCGTTCACCTCTCCGGCGCTCGCGATCACGACGGCGGGCGCGTCGCCGAGGGCCTTAAGCTCGCGTTCCAGCGCCGCGAGGTCGAGCCTGCCGACGTCGTCCGCGGTGAGCTTCCGCACGGCGTCGCGTCCCAGCCCGAGCATCGCGAGCGCCTTGGTGTCGCTCGGATGGACGTACCCCGAGCCGAACACCGACATCCGCGGGAGCCCGCCGAGGCCTTCCACGTCGACGTCCACGCCCTGTCGAAGTCCCCACCATCGCCGGGCGCAGGCCAGGGCGGTGAAGTTCGCCATGGTCGCACCCGTCGTGAGGATCCCGCCCCACGACTGCGGCAACCCGAACAGCTCCTTCAGCCAGCCGAGCGCGACCGATTCGAGGTGCCCGCCCAGCGGCGTGGCCACCCAGGCTCCCGGGTTCTGATCCCACGTGGAGGTGAGCCAGTCCGCGCCGAGCGCCGCCGGCGTCGTTCCGCCGTTCACGAAGTGGAAGAACTTCGGCCCCGCGGAGTGCACGAGTCCGCCGCCGCCGTCGATCAGCTCCTGCAGCGCCGCGATCGCGCCGACGCCGTCCTCCGGGAGCTCCCCGCCGAAGGATGCCGCTGCCTCCTCCGCCTGAGGATCTCGCACGGGACGAGCCTCGACCGCGTCGAGGTACTTCCGAGCTTCATCAGCGACGAACGCGACGACCGCATCCAGCTCATCCGCGTCCGGTGGCGTCGGAGACATCGACTGAAGGTACGACATCAGCGGCGCCGGCCGAGCTCCTGCCGCATCTCCCGCTCGTGCTCCCGTTCCGCGATCGCCTGACGCTTCTCGTGGCTCCGTCTGCCGCGCGCGAGCGCGAGCTCCACCTTCGCGAGCCCGTGCGTGAAGTAGACCCGCAGCGGCACGAGCGCGAGCCGGTCCTGCTGCTGCGCGTCCAACAGCTTCGAGATCTCCTGCCGGTGGAGGAGGAGCTTCCGCGGCCGGAGCGGCAGGTGCGACTTCTTGTCGCCCTGCTCGTAGGGCGGGATGTGCATCCCCTCCAGCCACACCTCGCGGTCCCGCACGCGGGCGAACGCCTCGGCGAGGGACGCTCTGCCCCCTCGGAGGGACTTCACCTCGTCCCCCGTCAGCGCGATGCCGGCTTCGAACGTCTCGAGGATCGCGTAGTCATGACGCGCCTTGCGGTTGGAGGAGACGGTCTTCTCGCCGTCGCGATCCTTGCGGGCCATCGCCTGCCCTCCGCGGTCAGACGTCGAGGAAGCGACGCATGCCGATCGTGCCGGCCACGACGGCGACCAGGACGGCGGCCACCAGGATCCATGGCATCACCGCGACGACGTCGGTGTTCTTGATCAGCGGAAGCCACGGGGCCGTGCCCCGTAGGCGGTCGACGACGAAGACCTTGACCAGGAACAGACCCGCGATGGCGGTGGCGGCCCCCAGCAGTGCTTCCACCATGCCCTCGATGAGGAACGGGACGCGGATGCGCCAGTTCGTCGCACCGACGAGACGCATGATGCCGATCTCCTTCCGGCGCGCGAACATGCCCATCCGCAAGGTGTTCGCCACGAGCCCGATCGCAGAGACGAGCATGATCACGGCGATCCCGAAGACGCCGAGCGAGAGCACCCTGGTGAGCGAGTCGAGGCGGTCGAGCAGCTTCTGGTAGTCGGCGACCGCCCGGACCCCGGGCTCCGTGCACTCCTGATGCTGATCGCCGTCCGGTTCGACGACGACGGTGCAACCGAGCGCCGCGGTGATCTGCTCGAAGTTGGTGACCTTGGACAGCTTCACCCGGAGGGAGGTCGGGATGACCTCCATGCAGTTGACGTTCTCGAGGAACACGCGCTGGCCTTCGAACAGCCTCTCGAACTCTTCGCACGATCGCGCCTTGTTCCAGTAGTCCACGTGGGAGACCGCCGGGACCCGTTGCAGCGTGTCCGTGAGCCGTCCGACCGTGCCGGTGTTCACCGGGTCGGTGAGATAGACCTGGACCTCCACGTTGCCCGTCAACACCCGGGTCACGAGGGCGAACTCACGAGCGATCAGCAGCGAGAGCCCGAACAGGAAGAGCGCGATGAACGCGGTCGACATGGCCGCGAACGCCACGACGCCGTTCCGCCGCAGGCCCGCCGCGGTCTCACGGAAGAAGTACTCGACCCGCGGGGCCATCAGCTGTACACGCCTCGGGACTGGTCTCGAACGACCTTGCCCTTGTCCAGCTCGATCACGCGCTTGCGCATCGCGTCGACGATCGCCTGATCGTGGGTCGCCATCAGGATCGTGGTCCCGATCCGGTTCACCTTGTCGAGGAGCCGCATGATGTCGACCGAGGTGTTGGGGTCGAGGTTCCCGGTGGGCTCGTCGGCGAGCAGGACGAGCGGCCTGTTCACGCATGCACGCGCGATCGAGACGCGCTGCTGCTCACCCCCCGACAGCTCGTCCGGGTAGGCGTTCAGCTTGTCCCCCAGCCCGACGTACTCGAGGATCTCCGGCACCCGCTGGTCGATCACGTGCTTGGGCTTGCCGATCACCTCGAGCGCGAACGACACGTTCTCGAACGCCGTCTTGTCTTGCAGGAGCTTGTAGTCCTGGAAGACGGTGCCGATGTTCCTCCGCAGGTGGGGCACCTTGAACGACGTGATCTTCGAGAGGTTCTTGCCGGCGACGAAGACGTCGCCGCGGCTCGCCTCCTCCTGCTTGAGGAGGAGACGGATCATGGTGGACTTCCCGGAGCCGGACGGACCCACGACGAAGACGAACTCGCCCTTGTCGATCTCGACCGAGACGTCCTCGAGCGCGGTGACGCCGTTCCGGTAGACCTTCGTGACTCGTTGGATGCTGATCATGGCGTGAGGAATACGACCTGGAGATGGGGTCGGCCCACCCTATCAGAGGTCTTCCGCCAGACCGGTGAACGTGCCGTAGTCTGACCGGCGTGGACCACGCGGATGCGAGCCGGCTCGCGCCGCGCGCGGCCGGGCGGCTCGCCACTTGGCTCGGGCCGCTCCTGATCCTCGGCTCCGTCCTCTTCGCACTCCGCGGATCCGTCGTCGACGGTGGGCTCACCAACCAGCACCCCGACCTCCTGACCTTCTGGCTCCCTCGATGGGCCTTCCTCGGCGATTCGGTCTCGGCCGGACGCATCCCGCTGTGGAACCCCTTCGAGATGGCCGGGTACCGCTTCGCGGCGGATCCGCAGAGCGGGTGGCTCGCCGCGCCCCCGATGGTCCTCTTCTCGCTCTTCTCGCCCGGTACGGCGTTGCGGCTCTTCATCGTCTTGAACCCGCTGCTCGCCGGGCTCGGGACCTACGCGTTCCTCCGGAGGGAAGACCTGGGGAGGGCGGCCGCGACCGTCGGGGGTCTCGTGCTCGCGATGACGATGTCGACGTCCACGATCGCGATCTCGTTGCCGTTCGCCGGAGCCCTCGCGTGGACGGCGATCCTCCTCCTCGCCGCATCCGGGTACCGGCGGGCCGCGCGGTGGTCGGGACGGCTCGCGTGGCTGGCGCTCGGAGCGTTCGCCTGGATGCAGGTGGCGGCCGCGCACATGAGCCACGGACTGGTGATCGCCACGGCGTTCGCGACCGTCTATCTGGCCGCCGGCGCGGTCGCCGACTCGCGATCGGGGATCGTCGCGGCCCGCGCCGCAACTGCTCGGGTGGCGCTGTTCCTCCTCGTCCTCCCGCTCGCGGCGCTACCGATCCTCGTGCCGCACGTGGACTTCCTCGGCGAGTCGAGCCTGCGCGGGGGGTACGGCGTACTCGGGGACACGGGTCAGTCCGAGGTGGGCGATCCGCTCGGCTCCAACGGCGTCTGGGCGGCCTGGCCGCTGGGTTTCGCCGCCGCTCCCGGCGCCTATGCGGGAGCCGTGGCGCTCGCGTGCGTCCTCCTCGCGGCTCGCGCTCGCCGCCTCCGGACGCTCGTGATCTCGATCGGGGGGCTCGCGCTCGCCGCCTACGTGCTCACTTCCCCCTTGCTCGTGAGCGCGGCCTGGTTCCGATCGCGCGTGCTCGCGATCCCGTTCGGGGACGTGTACCTGCACAATCCCGGGCGACTTCGGTACGTCGCCGTGCTCGCCCTGCCAGTCCTGGCCGCGGCGGGCCTGCAAGGGCTCCTGGACCGGCCGCTCTCCCCTCGCGCGGCCGTGACCTGGCTCGGCGCCGCGGCGGTCGCGTTCCTCGGATGGCCGCTCCTGGCGGGAGGGAGCTTCGTCCGGTACGCGATGGTCGGGGCGGTCCTCCTCGCGACGGCACCTCTCCTGTACGGGTTCGCCACTCGACGGTGGCGATGGGCGTCCGCTCCGGTGCTCGTGGGTGTGCTCGCGATCGAGTTGCTCGGGAGCGCGGTCTACGCGCAGGTCTACGAAGGGGGCACGATCTTCACGGGGCTGGAGACGGGCGATCACCCGAGCCTGGTGCCGCAGGTCCTTCGATATCCCACGTTGGACGAGACCGGCTATCTCGCGACCTCGGCCATCGTGGAGCACATCCGAGCGGAGCCCGGCAGATACGCGACGTGGGCGCCGCCGGCGGCGTACTTCGAGAAGGGCTACCTCTGGATGAAGTCGCCGGCGGACTGGCCCGCGCTCGCTCCCACGAGAGGCACGCTCTTCGAGATCCCCGACGCGCTCGGCTACAACCCCGTGCAGCTTCCGCGCTACTGGCGATACATCCGCGCCACGAACGACCTCTCGGTCTTCTACAACGCGTCGGTGCTCAACATGCCCTCCGTCGAAGACGTCCGTCTCCTCGGTCTTCGGTACCTGGTGATCCCGACGGGACTGGAGTCCCCCGTCGATGGCAGGATCGTCGAAGAGGCGGACGGCTACTCGCTCTGGGAGCTCGAGGACCGCCAACCCGAGGCCACGGGGACGGACCAGGTCGAGCGCGCGCGGAACGTGCAAGAGGCGCTCGAGGTCGTCACCTCACCAGGCTTCGACCCCGCGGACACAGCGGTCGTGGAGGACCCCGACATCTTCGGCGCGGTCGGGGAGGCGACGGTGTGGGATGCCGAGATCGTGCAGCGCACGCACACCTTGCTCCGCCTCTCGCTCGAGCCGTCGAACGGCGGGGTGCTCACCCTGCGGAACGCCTTCGACCCCGGCTGGCGAGCAGAGATCGACGGCCGCGACGCGCGCACCATCCCGGTCGACGGGTTCCTGCAGGGAGTGATCGTCACCGACCCGCGCTCGCGCGAGGTCGTCCTCACGTACCACGACGACGCGGTGATGCTCGGCCTCGCGCTCGGCGCGCTGATCTGGGCGAGCCTGCTGGCCGCGCCACTGCTGGCGCTCGCGCGCGAACGCCGCGATGATCGCACGACGCGGGCTACGCGGTCTCTCCCAGAGCCGCTCGCCGCCGGAGCTCGCCCTCGATGAATCGGTCGATGTCGCCGCCGAGGACGCGCGAAGGGTCGCCCACCTCGACCTCGGTCCGATGGTCCTTCACCATCTGGTACGGAGCGAGCACGTAGGAACGGATCTGCGAGCCGAAGTCCACGGCTTTCCGCTCTCCTCGCAGCTGGTCCATCTCCTGTTCGCGCTTGCGGCGCTCCAGCTCGGCCAGGCGGGCCTTCAGGATCCGCATCGCGACCGCTCGGTTCTGGAGCTGTGACCGCTCGTTCTGGCACGCGACGACGATGCCGGACGGCAGGTGTGTGATCCGCACGGCCGAATCCGTGGTGTTGACCGACTGCCCGCCCGGGCCCGAGGAGCGGAAGACATCGATACGCAGATCCTCTTCGGGGATCTCGACCTCCTCCTCCTCGGACTGCTCCAGGAGCGGGATCACGTCGAGGGCCGCGAACGACGTGTGTCGACGTTTCTGCGCGTCGAACGGACTGATCCGGACCAGTCGGTGAACGCCCCGCTCGGCGGACAGCAGCCCGTAGGCGTTGGGCCCGTGGAGCATGAACGTCGCGGACTTGATGCCGGCCTCTTCGCCGTGATGGATCTCATCGACCTCCATGCGGAACCGCTGCTTCTCGGCCCATCTGGCGTACATGCGGAGGAGCATGTCCGCCCAGTCCTGGGACTCGGTGCCGCCCGCCCCCGCCTGGAGGGTCGCGATGGCATCGTGATCGTCGTAGGGACCGGAGAGGAGGGCTGCGAGCTCCACCGTCTCGAGCTCCCGCTCGAGACGATCGAGCCCCGATTCGAGCTCCTTGAGGAGCTCGGTATCGGCCTCGTCCTCCAGCAGCTCATCCATCGCCTCGAGGTTCTGGAGTGAGCTCTCGAGGCGGTCGTATCGGTCGACCTGGTCGTGCAGGCGAGCGAGACGCTGCGTCAGCTCTTGCGCACGAGCCTGATCGTCCCACAGAGCGGGATCCGACGTCTGTCGCTCCAGATCGTCGAGCTGAGCACGCTTGCCGTCGACGTCAAAGGAACTCCTTCGCGGCCACGATGCGGTCGCGGAGCTTGCGGAGCCGTTCGGTGTGATCGCTCATGCGGTCGATTCTAGTGGCCCGCTTCCGACACCACGCCGCGCGGGCGTGACGAACGACACGTTCCCGCGGTGCCGTGGACCACCGCCGACGCCGGGCCGGCTCCCTACGCTCGGTCCAACCCATCACGAAAGGCCCACCCGTGAGCACCAGCGCCGAGGCCATCCAGCCGGGATTCGCATGGAACGCCACGCGGCTCGCGGGCGTACTGATGGTCGTGATCATCGCGGTCATCGCGCTCGTCTTCTGGCCGGCGTTCGAAACCTCGGATGCGCAGACGCCGATCACGCGCCAGGTCAACGGTGTCGCGGCTCCACACGAGCATGTCGTGGTCGACGGAGAGGTCTGCCCGCAGTGCCTCCCGTGACCTGAGAGACGAGAGGTACCCCCCTCTCATCGGCGGCCGGCCGGGCCGAAGGCCCGGCCGGCCGCCTCCGTTCCGCCCTCCGATCCTGCGCCACCTCACCACCCTCGTCTCTCACGCCGTGTCGCCCCCTGCTCCTCACCTGGACCGACACCGGATCGACGTGGCGAACGTCACCTCCGATCCGTGCGCGGCGGCACCGACCGCCGGTGGAGGCGTCCGTAGGGTCGTCTCATCGACCAGATCCCGAAGGGATCGAGACGAAAGGGGGAGCCATGAGCGCCCAGGGAGGAACCCTCCAGCACAGAGGAACCATCGAGCTGCCTGTCTGGCCCGTGGCCGTCCTCGTGGTCGCCGCGGTTGCTGCAGCGATCGGGATGACGATGCTGAGGGGCGCAGGAGAGACCACGTTCGTGACATCGGTCACGGACAGCGAACGGCTCGCCAACTCCAGCGCCGCCATCCGTGAGCAAGGAGCTGTCGCACCGGCGATCCCCGCGACCCGCCCCGTGGTCGTGGGCATCTCCCACGTGGCACCGTCGCTGCACTCGGAGGGCTTCGCCGGATTCGAGAACCCCGGTGCCTACATCACCGAGGCACCGGCGTACGCGCCCGGCCTCGAGTACCCGGGCGCCTACATCCGCGAGGCTCCCGCGTTCGCTCCCGGTCTCGAGAACCCCGGCGCCTACCCCGCCGAGGTCACGGCACCGGCAGAGGGCCCGGTCATCGTGAACGGCGAGGCCTGCATGCAGTGCAGGTAGGCGCTCCCCGAGACAGACAGGGAACGTGAAGGGGCCGGCGCGCAGGCGCCGGCCCCTTCATCGCGCCTCGGCTACGCCACGGCGCCGTGGCACTTCTTGTACTTCCGACCGCTGCCGCACGGGCACGGCGCGTTCCGGGGGACCTTGTCGCTGATGACCTGGTTCGGATTCGACTCCTGCACCGCCGCCGATCCCTCCGCGGACCCCTCGTCCCCGTGCGTCTCGCGGACCCTGTTCACCTTGGGTTCCGAGGCCCGCCGCTGCTGCTGCTCCGGCCGGACCAGCTCGACCCGGTAGATGTAGCGCACGAACTCCGTCTGGATCGTGGAGGTGAGCTCTTCGAACATGTCGAACGCTTCGCGACGGTACTCCGTGATCGGATCCTTCTGCGCGTAGCTCCGCAGGTAGATGCCCTCCTGCAGGTAGTCCATCTCGTACAGGTGCTCGCGCCAGCGCGTGTCGATGATGTTCAGGAGGACCACTCGCTCGAGCTCGCGCATCATCTCCTCGCCGAGCGACTCCTCCTTCGCCGCGTACGCGGCGAGTGCGTCCTCGACGAATGCTGCCTGCAGCGCCTCTGCGTCGCCGATCTCCCCGACCTGGTCTTTCGTCAGCGACACGGGGTAGACCTCCAAGAGGGCGGTGTACAGCCCGTCTCGGTCCCATTCCTCGGCGAAGACCTCCGGTGGGCAGTACGTCGAGACGGTGGCCTCGACGACATCCCGGACGAACCCGAGCGCCTCCTCGGTGAGGTCCTCGCCCTCGAGGATCTTCCGGCGCTCGCCGTAGATCACGGTGCGCTGGCCGTTCATCACCTCGTCGTACTTCAGGACGTTCTTCCGGCGCTCGTAGTTGAGCTCCTCGATCTGTCCCTGCGCGTTCTGGACCGCGCGGGTCACCATCTTGGCCTCGATCGGCTCGTTCTCCGGCCACTTCAGGCGCTCCATGATCGAGGCGACCCGGTCGGAGGCGAACATCCGCATGAGGTCGTCCTCGAGCGACAGGTAGAAGCCCGATGCGCCCGGGTCGCCCTGGCGGCCGGATCGGCCCCGGAGCTGGTTGTCGATCCGCCGAGACTCGTGTCGCTCGGTGCCGAGCACGTACAGACCTCCGAGCTCGACGACCTCCTCGTGCTCGGCATCGGTCTGCGCCTTGAACTTCGCGAAGATCGGCTCCCATTCGGCCTCGTAGGCAGCGCGCTCCTCCTCGTCCATCTCGAACAGCAGGTAGCGGTCGTTGTCGAAGTCCCGCGCCGCCATCTCCTGGCGCGCCAGGTACTCGGGGTTCCCGCCGAGGAGGATGTCGACACCGCGGCCGGCCATGTTCGTCGCCACCGTGACCGTGCCCTTGCGACCGGCCTGGGCGACGATCATCGCTTCCTTCTCGTGGTTCTTGGCGTTCAAGACGTGATGCTTCACACCGCGTCGGTTGAGCAGCCCGGACAGCTTCTCGGACTTCTCGATCGACACCGTGCCGACGAGGATCGGCTGCCCGGTCTCGTTCCGCCCGATGATGTCGTCGATGAGGGAGTCCCACTTCGCCTCTTCGTTCTTGAAGATGAGGTCCTGCAGGTCGTCACGGATCATCGGCTGATTCGTCGGGATCTCGGTGACGCCGATCGAGTAGGTCTCCTCGAACTCCGTCAGCTGCGTCTTCGCGGTACCTGTCATCCCGGCGAGCTTGTCGTACATCTTGAAGTAGTTCTGGATCGTGATCGTCGCGAGCGTCTGGTTCTCCTCTTTGATCCGGACGCCCTCTTTCGCCTCGATCGCCTGGTGCAGCCCCTCGGAGTACCGGCGACCCTCGAGGATGCGGCCGGTGAACTCGTCGACGATCTTCACCTCGCCGCTCTGGACGACGTACTCGTCGTCGCGCTTGTAGAGCTCCTTCGCGCGCAGAGCGTTGTGGAGATGGTGGATCAGCATCGTGTTGGCGTGGTCGTAGAGGTTGTCGATGTTCAGCAGGGCTTCGACCTTGGCGACGCCGGCCTCCATGACCGCGACCTGGAACTTCGCCTCCTCCACCTCGTAGTGCTCGTCGCGCGTGAGCTGCGGCGCGATCCGCGCGAACGTCTGGTACCACTTCGCGCTGTCCTGGACCATGCCGCTGATGATCAGCGGGGTCCTGGCCTCGTCGATCAGGATCGAGTCGACCTCGTCCACGATCGCGAAGTGATGGCCGCGCTGGACGGTGTGCTCCAGCCGCATCGCCATGTTGTCCCGGAGGTAGTCGAACCCGAACTCGTTGTTGGTCCCGTAGGTGATGTCGGCGGCATACGCGGGCCGGCGCTCCTCAGGGCTCATCGCTGATTGGATCAAGCCGACCTCGAGGCCGAGGAACCGATAGATACCGCCCATCCACTCCGAGTCGCGCTTCGCGAGGTAGTCGTTGACCGTGACGAGATGGACGCCCCTGCCGTCGAGGGCGTTCAGATAGCCGGGGAGCGTGGAGACGAGGGTCTTGCCCTCTCCGGTCCTCATCTCGGCGATCGAGCCTCGATGCAGCGCGGCGCCGCCCATCAGCTGGACGTCGAAGTGCCGCTGGCCGATCGTGCGGCGGGCGGCTTCGCGGGTGGTCGCGAAGGCCTCGGGGAGGAGGTCGTCGAGGGGCTCCCCGTTCTCCAACCGTTCGCGGAACTCCACGGTCTTGTGGGCCAGCTCCTCGTCGGAGAGATCCTCGATCTCAGGCTCCCACGTGTTGACGAGCTGGGCGAGGTGTTCGAGCTCCTTGCGTCGGCGGCCCTCGCCGATGTTGCTGAACCTGTCGATGATGGGCAACGCGGATCCTTTTCGTGAGTGGGGAACTCGATTCTACCGGCGCCTCGCGTCAAGCCCAGAAGGTCAGGGATGCATGCCGACCGGCTCTCGTAGTCGCGCGACCATGATCAGAGCGCCCGCGACCAACACGGCCAGGCCCACGGCGAGCGGCCCGTATCCCGCGGCTTCCAGCACGACCCCGCCGGTCAACCCCGCAGCGGCGGACGTGAGGCTGATCAAGAGATCGGTGAATCCGAGGGCGCCGGCGCGCTCGTTGGGCGCCGTGATGTCGCTAATCACCGCGGTGGCGCCGAGGAACGTCGCCGACCATCCGAGGCCGATCGCGACGAGCCCGATCCCGATCACGACGGCGTTCGCTTCGGTCGAGGCAACGAGCGCGCCAGCGATACTCGTCATGCATCCGGCGACGAGGGCGGCGCGACGGCCCGCCCGATCCATCCATCGCCCGATCAGCGGAGCGAACGCGAACATCCCGGCGATGTGTGAACTGATCACCAGCGAGATCGTCGTCCCCCCGTGATGGGCGTGATCGAGCGCCGTCGGCGTGATGCCCATCACCCCCACCATTGCCATCTGACCCACCGCGCCGGCGAGGACGGCGGTCCGAAACGTGGGGACGCGCAACAGTTGGCGCCAGCTCCGCCCGCCGGTCGTTCCAACCCCCGACTCCACGACGGCGAGGTCGCGCGGATCCGGCCGCACGGCGAGCGCGCAGACGAGGGCTCCGAACGAACCGGCGATCGGCACGATCCACGGGAGGACGGAGCCCTCCTCCGCGGCCTCCTCGATCAGCGCCGCGAGCAGCGGGCTCCCGACCGCGCCGATGGTCCCGGCGGCGAGGAGGATGCCGACCGCGCGACCGCGTCGCTCGGCCGGGTACATATCGGCGACGGCGCCACGCCCGAGGTTCGCGCCACCGAGCGCCACGCCGAACGGCACAGTGCTCGCCATGAGCCCGGGGAACGAGCCGGCCCGGATCGAGATGGCAGCGGCGGTCGCGGCGACGCCCACGAGGACGTAGGACAGGAGCAGGCCCGGACGGCGGCCCACGCGATCCATCCACCTGCCGATCAGCGCTGCGCCGGCGGCCGCCGCGAGGAAGTAGAGCCCCCACAGGAGCCCGGCGGCCCCGCCACGTCCCGTGAGACGGGACGCGGCGGGGCCGCCGATCACGAGCATCACGGGGAAGGTGGTTTGTACGAAGCCCTGGGCGAATGCGAGCAGGATCGTGTTGCGGCGGACGAGCAGATCGCGCTCCGCGTCGGGAACCTGGAGCCGGGTTCCGGTCGCGCGTGTGGTCACAGCGACTCCGTCAGCGCGCCCAGGCGCTCGACGAGCTTCGCGTTCTCGCCGTAGTCCACGGGCACGGCGATCACGGACACGGCATCGTCGTCCAGCGCCTTGCGGAGCGTCGGCGAGAGTTCGGACGCTTCCCCGATCGCGTATCCCTTCGCGCCGAAGCTCTGCGCGAACTGGACGAAATCCGGGTTGCCGAACGAGACGGCCGCCCTCCGGCCGAAGTGGATGTCCTGCTTCCAGCCGATCAGCCCGTAGCCCCCGTCCACCCAGACGAGGATCACGAAGTGGACCTTCTCCCGCACCGCGGTCTCGATCTCGGCGGCGCTCATCAGGAAGGCGCCGTCCCCCATCGCCGCGAGGACCTTCCGCTCGGGGTGGACGAGCTTCGCCGCGAACGCCCCGGGGAGCGCGAACGCCATCGTCGCCAGCCCGTTGGAGATCAGGCACGTGTTCGGCGCGTAGGTCGGGAACAGCCTGGCCATCCAGATCTTCACGGCGCCCGTGTCGCAGAGCACGATGTCCTCGCGGTCGAGCGCCTCTCGCACGTCGTGGACGATCCGCTGAGGCCGCACGGGGAAGGCATCGTCGCCCGCGCCGGACTCCAGCTCCTCCCGCACGTATCGCTCGCCCGGTGGTTCGCGGTCCTGCTTCGGGTTCCCCGACGCCGCCTCGGCGATCGCGTCCAACGACGGCCCGATCCCCCCCTGGACGCCGACCTCCAGCGTGTAGGCCTCGTCGACTTCGGCCACCGTCCGGTGGATGTGGATGATGGCCTTGTCCCGCCCGGGATTCCAGCGCTCCGGCGCGTACTCGACGAGATCGTAGCCGATCGCCACCACCACGTCGGCCTTGTCGAAGCCGAAGTTCGCGTAGTCGCGGACCATGAACCCGATGGTCCCGAGCGCATTCGGATGGTCGTCGGGGAACACGCCCTTGCCGAGGAACGTGGTGGCGACCGGAAGGTTCAGCCGCTCGGAGAACCGAACGAGCGCATCCGTCGCATCGTCGCGAGCGACGCCGGGTCCGGCGAGCACCACCGGCGCCGTCGCGCTTTCCAGGAGCTCGGCCGCCCGCCGCACCTGCGCCTCCGCCGGCGCGGGATCGACCGGCACGTTGACGCGGAGCGGCACTCCCTGTGTCTCCTGCTCGGCGATGTCTTCGGGCAGGATCAGGAACGCCGCGCCGGGACGCTCGGTCCTCGCCTGCTTGAACGCCTTCCTCACCATCTCGGGCACGGCCTCGTCGACGGTGATCATGCCTCCCCACTTCGTGATCGGTCGGAACAGCTCGACGAGGTCGAGGGCTTGGTGGGACTCCTTGTAGAGCCGATGGAGGCCAGCCTGCGCGGTGATGGCGACGAGCGGGTGCGAGTCCAGGTGCGCGTTCGCGATCCCCAGCATCAGGTTGATCGCGCCAGGGCCGAGCGTCGCGAGACAGACGCCCGGGCGCCCCGTGAAGGCACCGTACGAGTCGGCCATGAACGCCGCGCCTCGCTCGTCCCGCGTGGTGATGAATCGGATCGAGGAATCCGCGATCGCGTCGATCACGTGGAGGTTCTCCTCCCCCGGCAGCCCGAAGACGTACTCGACCCCCTCGTTCTCGAGGCACTCGACGAGCAATCGGGCGACGGTCCGTGCAGCCATCTCCCATCCAGGCTAACCCTTGCGGCCTGCCGCTACGCTCGGCGCGTGGAATTCCAGGAGGTGCTGCGTCGCCGGCGGATGGTGCGGCGGTTCGAACAGCGGCCCGTCCCGTCCGACACGATCGACCGCATCATCGACATGGGCCGTCGCGCCCCGTCGGCAGGCTTCTCGCAAGGGCTCGAGCTCCTCGTGCTCGACACGCCGGACTCGGTGGCCGCGTTCTGGGAGACGACCCGCGATCCGGAGTTCGGCTGGGAGGAGGAGACCGTCGCGCACGGGCCGACGGTCCTGATCCTGCCGCTCCCGGACCCTCGGCGGTACCTGGAGCGATACGCACAACCGGACAAGATCGAGTTCGGCATGGACGAGGAGTCGAACTGGCCGGTCCGATTCTGGGAGATCGACGCCGCGATGGCCTCGATGTTGATCCTCCTCGCCGCGGTCGAGGAGGGTCTCGGGGCATGGTTCTTCGGTATCACCTCAGGGGAGCGGGAGGTGCTGACCCGCTTCGGCGTCCCTTCGCAGCTCCGTCCGATCGGGATCATCGGGCTCGGGTACCGCGCCGAGGACGAAGAGCCGTCGGGATCGTGGATGAAGCACCGCCGACGACCGCTCGAGGAGCAGATCCACCGCAACGGCTGGTAGCGGCCGGTTACGTCCGCTGTTGCGAGAGCTGCCGCGTCAGCTGCGCCTGGGCCACGTGCTCTCGGAAGTGCTCGAGGGCGTGCAGGAGGGCCCAGGCGGCCGTGACCGGCTCCCCCTCCGGCGTCGGCCGGATCACCGTGGGATCGAACGCCTCAGCGGCGTCCAGGCGGGCGCGACATTCGGCGGCCATCGAGTCCACGAACGACAGCAGCTCGGTGTCGCTCGCGGACTCCGCGACGAACTCGGACGGACGGTCACGCTCCGGGAGCGGGAGTCCGCGAGCGATCGAGAGCCACCACCTCGAGCTGTGCATCCCATGGACCGCCAGCACCGTGATCGGGTTGCTGTCCTCGCCCGCGGGTTGCCAGGCGAGGACATCGGGCGAGAGTCCGTCGATCGCCTCGCGGAGATGATCGACGGACTCGTCGAAGATCTCGCGAGCGGCCTCGATGGTCGGGTCGGGCATCAGGCGGACTCGCGGCCGGTCACGTGATCTCGATCATCTTCTCGCGCACCGCGTACACGACCGCCTCCATCCGCGAGTGGAGATGGAGCTTCTCGAGGATGTTGCGGATGTGGTTCTTCACCGTGTTCTCCGAGATGAAGAGCTGCTTCGCGATGTCACGGTTGTTGAGGCCCTGCGCGACCAGCCGGAGCACCTCCATCTCGCGGTCGGTGAGCTTGGGTGCCGGCATCTGCGGCCGCTCCTCGGCCTCCTTCGAGATCGCCGCGAACTCCGTGAGCAGCTTCGACGCCATCGACGGCGAGATCCGCGACTGCCCGGCCCATACGCTGCGGATCGCGTCGGCGACCTCGTCGATCGGGATCTCCTTCAACAGGTAACCGGCGGCACCGGCCTTGATCGCGTCGTAGAGGTCGCCTTCGTCATCGGAGATGGTGAGCATCAGGATCTTGGCGTGCGGCAGCAGCTCCTTGATGTGGCCGGCAGCTTCGATACCCGAACGCTTCGGCATCCGCACGTCCATCAGGACGACGTCGGGCATGAGCTCCTGCGCCTTCTCCACCGCTTCGACGCCGTCGGATGCCTCGCCGACGAGCATCAGGTCGTCCTCGTCCTGTAGCACCATCTCGAGTCCCCGGCGGAAGAGGGCATGATCGTCGACGATCAACACGCGCAGCTTCTCGTTGGTGCCTTTGTCGCCTTCCTTCATCTCGTTGGGGTCATCTCACTCGTCCGCGTCGACAGGAGGTGGAGCGGAACCTCGCGGGAATGGTACTCCCCTGCGCCATCCGCGGAGCCGTTTCCCGTGGTGATCCCGGATCTGTCGCTCCAGCTTCTCGGCCACGTGATCGAGCGCGGTGCGCACGTCGTCCGCCTCGGCTCGCGCACGGAAGGTCTTCCGAGGGATCTTCAGCGCGGCCTTGATCATCTTCAGCCCGTCGGGACTCGGATGGTGCTCTGCCAGGAACTCGAGATCGATCCGCACCGTTCGAGGCTCGAGTCGCTCGAGGCGCGAGAGCTTGTGCTGCGCCTGCTCGCGGATGTCGTCGGAGACCGGCACGCCACGGCCGGTGAAGGTCAGGTCCATCGACGATCCCCCGCGAGGCCGTCCGGTGAAGGGCGCTCCCGCCCGGCTGACCTGGTCTTTGACCCCACACTCGCCTGCGGGGATGTCCGCCGACGGCCCGGATGTTGCGGTGGGACCGCCGACTCGCACCCTCTCCCGAACCTCCTCTCGGAGGACGGGGCAGGGCTTACTTCTAAACCGCTCCATGCTCGGCGACCAAGGGTCGCCTTACGTGGGTCGTTTCGCCCGCGGCTGGCATCGACTACCGGGGTTGATCCCCGGGCAACCACAGACCCGGACGGGAGCACGCCCGAGTATAGGCACGCCTCATGGACGGCGCGAGCCGCGAGGCCCCGGCGGTCGATCCGTGAACGAGCGACAGGCGGTGAGGAGATGGATCTCGCGCGCCCCTCCGTCGCGAAGCGCTGCGGCGCAAGCGGAGGCCGTCGCACCCGTCGTGAGGACGTCATCGACCAAGAGGACACGGGCCGGGACCTCCCTCTGTGGGATGCATGCGAACGCATCCTCCATGGCCTCCAGTCGTTGCTCGCGCGTCCGGCGGGCCTGCGGAGCGGTCGCCTTCGTCCGGCGGACGAAGGCGGCCGCGGGGAGGTCGAGCTCCCGCGCGAGCGCCCGCGCGAGCACGCGAGCTTGGTCGAAACCGCGCTCGGCCCGCCGCCGGGGCGCGAGCGGCACCCAGGTCACGGCGTCGGCGGCCGGCGGGCCGAGCGCGGCCACCGCCGATGCGAGCGCATCCCCCACCCCGCGCCACCCGGAGAACTTCAGGCGGTGCACCGCTTCGCGTGCCGGTCCTCGGTAGGCGAAGGCCGCGCGGGCCGACGCGATCGGTGCGGGAGGACAGTCCCGGCAGCGATCGACGTCCATCCGCGAGGGCCGGCCGCAGCGGCGGCACCACGGCGGCTGCAGAGGGACGAGCGCTCCGGCGCACGTCGCACAGAACGGCCACGGGCCCGCGCCGCAGCCGGCGCAGGCCCGTGGGAAGAGGACGTCGATCGCGCGATCGAGCGCCTTGCCGTTCACGGGGGCACGCTACGGGGCGGCGCCGACACGGATCAGGGCAACGGGACCTCGATCGGGTCGGCGGCGCCCCTGACCCCGATCGCCAGGATGCGATGGGTCTTCAACAGCGGGTACGCGGTGACCGAGCCCGAACCGGTCTCGGTGTCGAAGCTCGTCTCCAGGACGGGGATCCGGGCACCGTCGGCGGTGAGCGTGATGGTCGCCTCCACGCCTTCGTGGTGGAGCACGATCGTATCCGTGCGACATTCGAGCCGATCGAGACGGACCTTCTCGCCGCCCGCCTCGACGGACTTCTCGATACGCACCTGGTCGCGCCTCGTCGCGCCTCTCGGCCACGGCGCCGCGAACCGCGCGCCCGGACGCACCGTCTCCGGCACGGCGTCGATGGCCACCTCGCACTCGATCGCGTACCAGCCGGAGGTCAGCTCCACCACCGGGAATTCGAAGGGAACGAAGAGATCCCGATTGGGCGCAACCTCGAGGGTCGCCGGCTGCACCCCCATCGAGACGGAGCCGTGGCCGGCGAGCTCGACGGCGCGAGCGTCCTCGAGCCGGACCTGATGCGGGTTGCCGTCGGCCCCCCGCATCACGAACGAACCCTTGAGCGACGCCGGGAAGCGCTCGAAATGAGCTCGGATGCTGACGGCGTCCTGCAGCGCTACGTGCCCTCCTCCCAGCTCGCGAGATAGGCCTCCTGCTCGGAAGTGAGGGTGTCGATGTCCACGCCCATCCCCCGCAGCTTGAGCCGAGCGACCTCCTCGTCGATCTCGGTCGGCACCGGATACACCTTCGCCTCCAGATCGCCGTGGTTCTTCACGAGCCATTCCACGCAGAGCGCCTGGTCCGCGAAGGACATGTCCATCACGGCCGCCGGATGGCCCTCGGCGGCCGACAGGTTCACCAGACGACCTTCGCCGAGCAGGTTCAGCCGACGGCCGTCGGCGAGCGTGTGCTCGTCGACGAACTCGCGGATACGACGGACCCGGCCTTCCGAGAGCGCGGCCAGGGCGCCCTTGTCGATCTCCACGTCGAAGTGCCCGGAGTTGGCCAGGATCGCGCCGTCCTTCATGCGCTCCATGTGCTCGCTGCGGATCACGCCCTTGTCTCCCGTCACCGTCACGAACACGTCTCCCACCCGGGCGGCCTCGAGCAGCGGCATGACGCGGAAGCCCTCCATGACGGCCTCGAGCGCCGCCGTCGGGTCGACCTCGACGACGATCACGTGCGCCCCCATCCCGCGAGCGCGCGATGCCACGCCACGCCCGCACATCCCGTAGCCACAGACGACGAACGTCCGGCCGGCCAGCAGGCGGTTGGTCGCTCGCATGATGGCGTCGATCGTTGACTGGCCCGTGCCGAATCGGTTGTCGAACAGGTGCTTGGTGTTCGCGTCGTTCACGCTGACGATCGGATACTTCAGAGCGCCATCCGAGGCCATCGCACGGAGGCGGATCACACCGGTCGTCGTCTCTTCCGTGCCCCCCATGATCTCGGTGATCTGATCCACGCGCTGCTTGTGCAGCACGCTCACCATGTCGGCGCCGTCGTCCATCGTGATATGTGGGCGGATGTCAAGGCACGCGTTGATGTGCTTGAAGAACATGTCGGTGTCCTCGCCCTTGATCGCGTAGACGTCGATCCCGCTCTGCTCGACCAGCGCGGCCGCCACGTCGTCCTGCGTCGAGAGCGGGTTGGAGGCGCAGAGCGCGACCTCGGCGCCGCCGGCCGCCAGCGTCTCCATGAGGTTCGCCGTCTCCGTCGTCACGTGCAGGCATGCCGCGATGCGCACGCCCTTCAGTGGCTTCTCCTTCTCGAAACGCTCACGGATCTGCGCCGTCACCGGCATCTCGCCCGCCGCCCAATCGATCCGCCCCCGTCCCGGGTCGGCGAGCCCGTTGTCCCTGATGTCGTATCCCACTGGGTTCCTCTCGCTCAGAAGGCGTCGACGAGTCCGGCCACCACCCGGCCGATCGCCTCCGCCGCCGTCTTCGACGCGAGCAGGACCTCCTCGTGAGAGACGGCTCCACCCGCGGCGTTCGTGACGAAGCTTAGTCCCAGCACCCGCATGCCCAACGCCCGGGCGGCGACGGCCTCCGGGACCGTCGACATCCCGACGACCGTGGCACCCATCCGCCGGAGCATCTCCGTCTCCGCGGGGGTCTCGTACGACGGCCCCGCCATCGCGGCGTAGACGCCCTCCGTCACGTTCGTCCCGTGCTCGCGAAGGATGCCCAGCGCGGCGGCCGACAGGTCGGCGTCGTAGATCCCCGAGACGTCGACGAAGGCCGGCGAGCCGTCCGGGTACCGCCACCCCGCGAGCGCGTTCGTCCCCATCAGGTTGAGGTGATCGCGCACGACCACCATCGATCCACCGGTGAGCGACGGATCGAGACCCCCGACCGCCGCCGACAGGACCATCGTTCGCGCGCCCAGCGCTTGGGAGACGCGGGTCGTGATCGACGCGAGCGGCATCGGGTGCCCCTCGTAGAAGTGGATCCGTCCCTGGAAGATCGCGATGGGGCGACCGCCGATCGTTCCGAGCCACAGCTTCCCGGCGTGCCCCGGCACCGTCGGCGGCGGGAAGCCCGGCAGCTCGCCGTAGGGGATCTCCAGCGGCTCGCCGGAGCCGGCGCGCTCCCAGGCGACCGCGATCGCGTCGCCGAGCCCGGACCCCAGGACGACGCCCGCAACGGGTCGGAGATCCGTGCGCTCTCGGATCGCCCGGACGATGCCCTCTTCGATGCCGTCCCCCGGCGAGGGGACGTGCGCGTCGGTCACGACACGAGCGCGGCCTTCAGCCGCTGGATCACGTCGACGGGCGTGGGGTCGACGCCCTTGCGGATCGCGATGTAGGCGCTCGTGAGGTCTCCCATCGCGATAAGCGACAGCAGCCGCGCCAGCGTGCTCCGACCCGTCGCCCAGACCTCGTTCGTGTCCGCGCCCGCATCCGCTGCGATCTGGAGGGACAGCGGGAAGCGCGCCGCGATCTCGGGATCCTCGGTCTCGTGTCGCAGCGCGATCACCGTGTGCGCGCGACCGAACGGCTCGGTCCATCCGACCACCTCGTTGTGATCCAGCTCCGACATCGAGGCCCACCATGCGGGCACCTTGCCGTTCTCGTTGCACTGGGTCTTCCAGCGGGCCGCGGCGACGGCCCCGATCCCCTCGGCGCCCCAGATCACGGGGATGCGCTCGCCGATCGTCTCCGCCAGCCGTTTCGCCGGATTGTCGGCGGCGGGCGCGTCGGGGGCGCAGGCCGCGGCCCGCGCGTCGGCTTCATCCGCGGCTTCTGCGACGTCGTCTGCGAGCGGCGGGAGGAGGCCGGCAGCTTCCAGCGCGCCGAGCGCCGTGCACGCGAGCCAGCCCACGGCGGCGCGCGGCTGGAAGCCGCCGGGCACGCGCACCACGGGCACGCCGGCCTCGCCCGCTTCGTCCACGATCGTGCCGCCCGAGCTGACGACGATCGCGCGGCAGCCGCGCTTCGTGGATTCACGGAACGCCGCAAGCGTTTCCGACGTATTCCCCGAATACGACGAGGCGACCACGAGGGAATGCGGACCCGCGTGCTCCGGGAGCTCCGGGGAGCGATTCACCTCGACCGGAACGTCGAGCCGGTCGCGGAACACCGATCGCAAGACGTCGCCCGCGACCGCGGATCCCCCCATGCCGCAGATCACGACGCCACGCACGTCGGCGAGGTCCGGGAGGCCCTTGGCCTCCGCACCGTTCGCGTATCCCTCCCGGCAGTGCGAGCCGAGCGCGGCGATCGCCGGCAACATCTCGCCCGGGTCCTGGTCTCGAACCGCCCGGACGTCGTCCAGGTCGATCATCCCTTGTCGGCTTTCGGATCGCCCTTCGACTTGCCTTTCGGCTTGGCCCGGGGCTTCGCACCCGGACCGTCCCCGGGCTTCTCCGCCTCGTCGATCAGCATCACCGGGATCCCGTCACGGACCGGATACCGGTAGCCGCAGGCTCGGCACACGATGACCTGTTCGTCTTCGAGAAAGTCGACGTCCCCGCGATCGTTGGGACACACGAGGATCTCCAGCAGCTCCGCGTCGAGCGTCACGACCCGTCCTCCCCTTCTTCTCCCCGTATCAACGCGAGGAGCTCCTCGGTCTTGGCGGCGAGGAGCTCCGGTGTCTTCGCCTCCACGTTCAACCGCAACAACGGCTCGGTGTTGGAGGGCCGCACGTTGCACCACCAATCGTCGAACTCTACCGTCAGGCCGTCGAGCCGGTCCTGGCGACCGTCGTGGAGCGCGGCGGCGATCTGCTCGATCTCGGCCAGCGGATCGTCCACCCGGGAGTTGATCTCCCCGGACGAGGCGTATCGACGGTACGGCTCCAACAGCTGCGACAGGGCCCGTTCGGACTTCGAGAGCTCGCCCAGGGTGATCACCGCCGCGATCAGCCCGGAATCGGCACCGTAGTTGTCCCGGAAGTAGTAGTGACCCGAGTGCTCGCCCCCGAAGATCGCGCCCGACTCCGCCATCACCTGTTTGATGAACGAATGGCCGACGCGCGTTCGGATCGGCTCACCACCGTGCTCTCGGATGACCTCCGGCACCGTCCACGAACAGATCACGTTGTGGACGATCTTCGCGCCCGGCGCTCGCTCCAGCATCGAGGCCGCGATCAACGCCGTCAGGATCGACCCGCTCACGTCCTCCGCGCGCTCATCCACGAGGAACACGCGGTCCGCGTCCCCGTCGAACGCCATCCCCACATCCGCCGCCTCCGCGAGCACCACTCGTTTGAGATCCCGCTGGTTCGCCGGGTCGATCGGATCGGCGGGGTGATTCGGGAACGTGCCGTCGAGCTCGGCGTAGAGGTGATGCAGGGTGACGGGGAGCCGCTCCATGACCGCCGGCACCACGAGGCCACCCATGCCGTTGGCGGTGTCGACCGCGACCGTCAACGGCCGCATCCGCTCCACGTCGGTGAACGAGAGCACGTGGTCGACGAAGGCACCGAGGACGTCTCGTTGGCGGACCGAACCGTGTCCGGTCCCGAGGATCTCCGACCCCTTCTCCGTCAGCGCCCTGATCTCAGCGAGGCCCGACTCCTCGCCGACGGGCTTCGCACCCGCGAGACAGAACTTCAGCCCGTTGTACTCCTTCGGGTTGTGGCTGGCGGTGATCATGACGCCCGGCCGGTCCAAGGAACCGGAGGCGAAATACAGGAGGTCGGTGGACGCGAGGCCGAGGTCGACCACGTCGACGCCGAGCGAGGTGGCACCTTCGGCGAGCGCCTCGGCGAGATCCGGCGAAGAGAGCCGGCAGTCCCTGCCGATGAGGATCTCCGCTGCGCCGCTCCATGTCGCGAATGCGGCGCCGATCAGTCGGACCAGATCCGCATCCAGTTCGTCGGGGACCACGCCGCGGACGTCATACGCCTTGAAGACACGGGAAAGGTCCACCGCCGCCATCCTACGGAGGGGCCGCGGAGTGCGTCAGGCTACGTTCGGACGACGGTGTCGATCACCTCGGCGAGCACGACCTGCTCGCCGTCGCGGTGCCACCATTTCGCCTCGCAGGCGTGGCACGTCGAGAAGGAGAGGTCGCGACCGCTCACGTTCATCGAGATCGAGATCACGTCGCCCTGATGGCATTCGGGGCAGCTGTTCTTGTTCGGCATCGTTCACACTCCGTTCGGGTGTTCGACCGTAACAGGCGGGACAGCACGAACCTCAGACACCTGGGAGTCATTCTTCGCTCCCCCACGCCGGACACACAGGACGCCGAACGCCTTGCTGTCTAGCCAGAAATGGCTAGTCAGTAGCGTTGGGCCGCGAGGTCCGCCAGACGGGAATCGTCCACCGACCACCCCACAGGCGGAGTCATCGCCGCCAGGTGTCGCGGGCAGAGGTCGAGCAGACGAGGGTCTCGTTCGGGCCGCAGCTCGCCGATCACGATCCGGCGGTCGGCGTAGCGGAGCGCGATCGTGGCCACCGGGTCGTCCGGACAGCTCATGCGTGCGCAATGTCGCATGACCGGAAGGCTATGCCCGGGCAGGCTCGATGCAAGCACCCGCGGCGGGAGTGCAGGCGCGAGAGTGCAGGCGCGAGAGTGCAGCGCCGGAGATCAGGCGCCGAGATCAGGCAACGGTGTCCGAGCCGTCGGGCGTGTCCGGGAAATCCCATTCCGCCGCCCACGACGGCCGAGACCCCATGATGATGACCTTGGCCCCGACCGGCACGAGCTCGTACAACTCCTCGACCTGCTCGTTGTGCATCCGGATGCACCCGTGCGAGGCGTAGCGGCCGATCGAGTCAGGAGATGTCGTCCCGTGGATCCTGATCAGGCCCGGCGCCGTGATGTAGAGCGCACGCGTGCCCATCGGGTTGCCGGGCCCACCCGGGACGACGGCCGGCATGCCGGCCCCCCAGCTGTCGAGCGCCGGGTTGTACCAGGTGGGGTTCTCCCGCTTCTGATAGAGCGACCACTCGCCCACCGGTGTGGTCCACCCCGGTTTCGCCGTCGCGACGTCCCAGCTGTGCGTCACCTGGAACCCCTCGTACAGATCGAGACGGTTCGTATCCACGTGCACGACGATCGTGGTCATCTTCCGGGCGTTGTCCTTGGCGGCGACCGGATGCACCGACAGCCTGACGATCGAGGAGCCCTCGCGGAGCGCCTTCGACAGGAGTCGCTCGGCGCGACGAGCGTCGAGCGCAGACCCCGCCTTGGACTCGTGGAACGCCAGCCCGCCGTCTGCCCCGAGACCGATGGATGCATCCCGCGGCTCGACGGCGACCTTCCGCGCCGTGCGTTGGACGAACCGCTCGACGCCGCCGTCGCCAGCGAGCGAGAGCTCGATGTCGAGATCGAGCGGAGCGTCCTGGAACCTCCGCCACGCGCGCTCGACCCAGGCCACTCGCTCCGACGTCCTCATGGCCTCGTTGACGGCTCGGCCGACCCACGCGCGCCGGCCGAGGCGTCTCGGGGTCGTCGTGAAGCGCTCGCCCTTGACGAAGACGACGATCTCTCGGTCGAGATCCTCCCCGGCGCGCGCGAGGAGCGCCTGGATCGCCTCGGCGCGGGTCATCTCCGAAACGTCCACACCGGCGATCGAGATCCCCGGAAGGATGCGCGTCGCGTTGGCCTGCTCGTATCGGTAGGCGGCGTAGGCCACTCCGCCCAGGGCGAGCACGATCACGCCGGCAACCAGTCCGACGATCAGCGGCCATCGCGTACGGGCCGCGCGCCCTGTGTGACGTCCTTTGGCCATGGGGAGAAACGATCGATCCGGGTGTCGTTCCCGGGAGAGGAATGATACGCCAAGGCGCAACCCCTCTCCTCGAACGAGCGACCTACGACCCCTGCGGGAGCGGCACGCCGACGCTCAGGGCGAACGCCGCCCCCGCGTCGCCCGTCTCCTGGGAGGCGGACGTGGCCAGCGCCACCAGACCGCCTTGCTCGGATCGGATGAGCAGAGCCGCCTCGGGTGCGGACGCCCAGAACTCCGGTGGCACGGCGGCCGCCGAGTGCGCGGGCACCTGCACCGTGACGGGGGCGGCCGCCGTGCCGCCCGCCGAAGGCAGCATCTCGACCGTGGCCACCACGTCCACGTCGCCGTCGTTCACCAGGACCGCCCCGGGCGTCGAGGATCCACCCGAGGTCGCCGGGAGGACGAGCCACGACTCCGATGCCGCGGCCGCCCCGGCGGTGGCGCCGAGGTCCTGGCCCGGCCCGAGCGCCCGCACGGCGCCCACCGCCGGGGCGTCGTCCAGCGTGAACAGGTGGATCGCCGTCGGACCGGGATCAACGGGGATCGCGTACGCGCGCGCGGCGGCGGGACCATGCTCTTGTTCAGTGAGTCCACCCGCGGGACGGGGCTGGTCCTCGCTCAACACCGTTGCCCCGAACCGGATCGTTCCCTGGGCTGCGGACAACAGCAAGAGCTCGGTCTGACCGGAACCCTCCATGAGCGGGAACGTCGCGTCGGTCGCTGGTTGGGTCCAGCCCAGCGTGCTGCGGATCTTGGTCCGATCGGTGACACCCAAGGATGCGGCAGCCACGCGGCCCACCGACACCTCGAGCGCGACGCCGACCACCGGCTCCCCCTTGACCCGGGTGTTGAGGTGAAGCGACATGCTCCGGTGTGCCGGCACCACCAGGTCGGTCCATTCGGAGTTCCGGATCGGCGCTTCCTCTGCCGTATAGAGGACGACATCCATCACGGCGGCCGCGGCGAACGGGTTGACGACGATCACGAACGCATCCTCTCCGAGCAAGGTCGTCCCGTCGGCGAGGTACCAGCTGCGAGCCGCGTCCGGCGCGCATGGTTCGGCAGCCACTCCCTCATCGGTGGATGCAACCCATCCGACGCCGATCCATCCGCCGAAGTATTCGACGTACGTTGCCGACTCCCGCTCCGTCGGCACGTGCTCGATCTGCAGGGTGGTCCCCGGCGCCACGTCGAAGCGCTCGGGAGCGGGGGGTCGCTTGGAACCGAGCCGGGTGACCCGCGCCGTCACGGTCGTGGGACCCGGGTTCGCGAGCGAGAGCGCCACGGACATATCCGACCCCCCGTGGGGGCACAGCCAGGCCCCCGACGCGGCCTCGCCCGCCAATAGCCTCGCCGGCGTTCGCGTTCCCGCCCGATCGAGCAGCCCCATCGCCGTGACGATGATCACGACCGCCCCGAGGGCCAACACCACCTGCCCGCGAGCCGGGGGTTCGCGAGTCGTGCTCATCGAGCCACCGGCTTCCTCGTTGCCCAGAGCGCAGCGAGCCAGAGCAGCGCGAGGAGCACGACCTGGATCCGAGCGGGGAGCTGGCCCTGGTGCCGCACCTGGACCGGATCCCCGGTGCTCTCGAACCGGGTCGCCCAGCCGAAGGCGACCTCCGGTCGGACGGACGTTCCCCGCAATGCCCACTGGGCGTCGTATTCGGTGGAGAGGAAGATCGTCCCCTCGAGGGCCGCCACCGGCGACTCGGACGCCGGCCCGTTCCACCCCCCGGACACCCGTTCGAGCGGCACGGCCGGCACGGAGCTCCACATCGCGATCGTGGAGGGGTCGCCCGCAGACAGGACGTCTCGGTCGTCGGGCTCGGTCGCGAGGATTGCCTCGGGTGGGATCGCCGTCGCGTTCCGATAGATGGTAAATCCCGTCGCCGGCAGGAGGTCGACGTCCAGCTGGGCATCGAGCGCGGCTCCTGCGGCCGGAGAGAGCGCCCCACGCTCCGCCACCACGAATCGGATCCCGAACGGCGAGAGGAGCGCACCCCCGTGGCGCGTGGTCCCGCCGAAGATCTCGCCCAGCGCGCGTTCGAGGTGATCGGGGCCGGGGCCGGCGAGCGGGCGTCCGATGTCGAGCACGGTCGCGCCATCCCGGTCGGTGAGTGCGTAGCGGATCGTCGCATCGCCTGCTTCGAGGCGGCGCTGCGGGTCGCCCGCCGGTGGCGGGAGGCCGTCTCCGCGATCCCCCGTGAGCCACAGGACGCGGAACGACCCTCGGGCCGTGCCGCTCACGACCGCCCAGGCCGCGGGGATGCGCTCCTCGGCCGGACCGACGCCCCACGTCCCCACCATGGCGGCCACGGACTGCAAGAGGAGTCCCCCACCCAAGACGAGGGTGAGCACTCCCCCGCTGACCTGTCGGAGCCCGAAGGACTCGAAGCGGAGGGATCCGGTGAACGACGTGAGGCCGAACCCGACCAGGCTCGCCATGGCGACCGCCGCCAGCGCCGCGTAGGCAGCGGGATTCGCCAGACCCGAGGGCAGGTAGTTGGCGGCGGCGAGCCAGGACAGGATGAGGCCGGCACCTCCGGCGACCGCGGCTCGCGTGGCCGGTCCACGCAGCTCACCGCGGACGAGGCCCAGACCCAGGACGGCGCCGATCGGGAGGAAGGCCGCCACCGGCCAGGTCCCGGGACCCGGACCGAGCGACAGCCTCGCGAGCCGGAAGGGCTCTATCGTGCCGACCAACGAGGACAGAGCGCGACCTCCGTCGGCGAACAGCGTCGGGACGAATGGGAACAGGAGCACCGCTGCGCCCACCGCTCCTGCCCCGATCAGGAGGAGACCCCGGCTGCGGGCAGGACCGGAGACAACGCGGATGGCGACCAGGACGGCGATCGCGAGCAGGATGCCCGGGTACGAGGCGGCGCCGATCGCGAACGTGACGGCGGATCCCGCGACGAATCGCGGCATGCCGCCCAGCGGCTCCTCGCGAGCGAAGGCGGTCTCGATCCGCTCGGCGGCCGCTGGCAACACGGCCAGCGCGATCAACAACCCGAGCCGGCCTTCGGAGAACGCCCAGAACGTGAGCGCACCGAGCGCATAGGAGGCCGCGGCCACGACGGCGGGCCCAGGCCGGACGGACAGGCGGATGGTCGCGCGATACATCAGGATCGCGGCGAGGGGCGGCCCGGCGATCAGGAGCGCCTTCTGCGCCAGGTGCGGATCGCCCAACGTCGCGAAGGAGAGGGCTCCCAAGGCACCCAGGGCAGGGCTCGGTGCGAGCGGCCCACCGAGCGGCGTCGACCGCACGGCCGACGCGAGTTCGGCGAAGAGATCACCGAGTCGTGTGGGGAATGCGGGGAGGGCACCGCCGACCAGCGCGTCCGACGCGATCAGTTCCCGAACCGCGACGGCACCGACGATGATGGCGAGGAACGAGCCGACGATCACGGGATGGGAACCGACCAGCGAAGCGGTCCTGTCTCGCAGCCGTCGCTGGATGGGTTCACCTTCATCGGCCTCGTCGATCGCGCGCTGTTCCTCGAGGATCCGTTCGGCGGTCGCGAACCATCGGGGCGATCGGAAACCCGCAGATTCCATGAAGCGGCGGAGGGCACGATCGCGGACACGCCGCGCCTTCTGCGCGTGCCGCCGGAGGGTGAGGGTGCTCGGGAGATGGGCGAGGTTCCAGCCCCATGCCGCTGCGACGTCGAACGCCTCCTCGAAGCGTCGACCGAGGACGAGGTAGACGAGACGCAGGACTCCCAACACGAGCGCGGCGGGGACGACCCACAGCAACGAGAGCAACGAATAGTTCTTGAGCATCGACGCGATCGCCGCGCGATCCTCCTCGAACCGCTTGCTCCTCTTCGTCGCGGGTTCGCCGGCCTGCTCCTCCTCCACTCCGCCGAGCCGCACACGAGCGAGCGGCGTCATCAGGGTCCGGTAACCGGCTACGCGAGTGCGCCAGCAGAAGTCCAGATCACGATTCGCAGGGTCGAGTCGCTCGTCGAAGAGATCGGTGCGCTCCGCTGCTTCGCGAGCGATCAACATCGCGGCCGAGGACACGCAGAGGACCTCGAGTACCCGATCGAACTGTCCCTGATCGATCTCGCCGGCCTGCAGCGACGACGACGGATGCCCGAACCGATCGGACGAGCGGCCGATATCCCGTAGCGATCGGGGATCGTCCCGATCGACGATCTTGGCGCCCACGATCCCGACGTCCTCGACGCCGATGCCCACCGCCGCCTCGACGAGCCGCGCCACCGCATCCTTGTCGAGCGACGCGCGAGGGTCGACGATCAGGATGAAGTCCGCTCCCTTGGCGACCGGCAACGCGAGCGCGGCGCGGATCGAGCGAGCGGATCCGAGCGGCTCCTCGTTCGTCAGCACCCGGCGAGACCCGAGAGACCGGCGCAACATCGCTCGCGAGTCTTCGTCGGCTCCGTCATCCACCGCGAGCACCCCGATGCGCGGATACGACTGGTGCGCGAGCGAGAGCAGACAGTCACGCAGCCACGGCGACGCTCCGGGGCCGACCACGATCAATGCGAGCACGCTTGGTCGAGACGTGCCGGTCGACGCGACGGCTGCGGTGGCGGGCGAGGTCATCCGGTAGGGGCGCCTGGGCGCTGCGGGAGCCTAGCAGCGGGTGCTACCCAGATCGAAGGGGGGCGTCTCCGCCCCCCTTCGCGACGCGACGAACTCGAGCTCAGCGCTTCTTGGCTGCGCTCTTCCTGCGGGCCGGCTTGCGAGCTGCCGACTTCTTCGCCGTGCTCTTCCTGCGGGCCGGCTTGCGAGCTGCCGACTTCTTCGCCGTGCTCTTCCTGCGGGCCGGCTTGCGAGCGGCGGTCTTCTTCCTGCGGGCCGGCTTGCGAGCTGCCGACTTCTTCGCCGTGCTCTTCCTGCGGGCCGGCTTGCGAGCGGCGGTCTTCTTGCGCCCCGTCGTCCGCTTCCTGGTCGCCGCAGCCTTCTTGCCGGCGGTCTTCCTGCGAGCCGTCGTCCTCTTCCTCGTGGCGGCGGCCTTCTTGCCGGCGGCGGACCGCTTCGCGGTCTTCCGCTTGCGGGTGGCCGCGGCCTTCTTCGCTGCCGCGGACCTCTTCGCCGCGGGCCTCTTCCGTGCGGCTGTCTTCCGTGCTGCCATTCCCGTCCCCCTTTCCTTCGTGGACTACGAAGGATCCTGACCTACGACGCCATCCGTTTGAGGCGCCGCCGTTCCCGTTCGCTCATCCCGCCCCACACGCCGTACCGCTCGTCGCGGCGAAGCGCGTAGTTGAGGCATTCGATCCGAACAGGACACTCCGAGCAGATGCGTTTGGCCTCCCTTGACGATCCCCCCTTCTCGGGGAAGAAGACCTCAGGGTCGTGGTCTCGACACCTCGCCCGTTCCTGCCATGGGATGTAGTGATGCATGCACCTCTCCCCCCCAAATCACATGCTTGTGATTCTGAGGGAAGAACCGCCTCCCTGGCAAGAGGGAATTTCAGGTGATTCTCTGCCTCGACCCTCATCGGATGTAATCGTCCCCAAGCAGAAGCACGAGTGCAACCCTTTCGAGGCAGAAACTCGGTGGTCAATCGGGATGACCATTACCGTCAGGTCACCTGACGTATCGGGGTCAGGAAGCGGCTTTCGTCTCGATCCGGTCGTATGTCGTCGTTCGCACACCGGGCGTCCTGCCGATCGCGCGGATCGCGTCGTCGAACTCCTCCGGCGTCATCCGTATCCCCCATCCCGCGCCTGCCATCCGGCTGATCGTTTCCTCCATCAACGTGCCACCGAAGTCGTTCGCACCTGACTCGAGGATCACCGAGGACGCCTCGACACCGAGTTTCACCCATGACACCTGCACGTTGTGGATAAGTCCGTCGAGCAGGATCCGGGCAACCGCGTGCAGTCGGACACTGTCTTCGAACGAGGGGCCGGGCCTCGCGTGACCCGCGAGATAGATCGGTGCGTTCCGGTGGATGAACGGCAGCGGGACGAATTCCGTGAAACCACCCGTGTCCTGCTGGATCCGGGCGATCCGACGCAGATGGCCCACCCAGTGCGGCGGCGCATCCACGTGCCCGAACATGATCGTCGAAGAGCTCCGGATCCCGACGTCGTGGGCCGTTCGGACGATCTCCTCCCACGTGTCGGCCGGGAGCTTCCCTTTCGTGAGCTGCCACCGAACCTCGTCGTCGAGGATCTCCGCGGCCGTGCCCGGGATCGTCCCCAGACCGTGCTCCTTGCAGGCGCTGAGGAACTCGCGGAAGGACACGCCCATCTTCGTCGCGCCGTTCAAGACCTCCATCGGGCTGAACGCATGCACGTGGATCCCCGGAACCCGAGCCTTCAGCGCATCGAGCAGATCCAGATAGAAGGAACCGGGCAGGTCCGGATGGATCCCTCCCTGCATGCACACCTCGCTCGCCCCGACCCGCCACGCCTCCTCGGCCCGGTCGGCGACCTCCTCGAGCGTCAGCGTGTATGCCTCGGGATCGACCTCCCGCTGTGCGAAGGCGCAGAAGCGACACCCGACGTAGCAGACGTTCGTGAAGTTGATGTTCCGGTTGATCACGTAGGTGACGACGTCGCCGACGGCCTCCTGCCGGAGGCCGTCTGCGACCCGGCGGAGGGCGTCGAGATCGGCGCCCTCCGCCTGGAACAGCGCCAAAGCCTGCTCGTCGGAGATGGGGCGGTGCCGTTCGGCCAGCCGGAGGGCTCCTCGGATCTCCACCGTGAGGCGCTCGGGAACGACGTCCCGCGCGCCCCAGGCGAGGGTGACTGGGTCTTCGGAAGGGATCTCCCCGTACACCGCGGCGGCGTCGGAGCGCAGCCCCGCCTCCGGACCTTTCGCGAAGGTGAGGTCGATGGTCCGCGGCTTCCAGGTGACATCCGGATCCTGCCAGCTCGCCGGCTCGGGCTTGGTCCCCGCGATCGCGAGGCCGTCGTCACCGACGAGCGCCTCCACGGGCGCGCGCATCTTCCCCGCGAGGAAGGGATCGGGACTCGCGGCGTATCGCGGATAGATCGTGAGTCGTTCGCGCAGGGTCTTGCCGCGAGCCGCCGTCGTCGTCGCCAGCGATCCGATCGCCGGCCACGCCCGTTCGGGGTTCACGTGGTCGGGGGTGAGCGGCGACACGCCGCCCCAGTCGCTGATCCCGGCGTCGAGCAGGCGCAGCTGCTGCGACGCATCGGAGAGATTGGGCGGGGCCTGGACGCTCATGTGCGGTCCCATCAGGACGCGCGTCGTGGCGACGGCTGCGAGGAACTCCTCGTCGTCCGGCTCGGGCGCGCCGGCCATGGCGGTCCCCGGCTTCGCGCGGAAGTTCTGGACGATGACCTCCTGGATGTGCCCGTACCGACGATGGAGCTCGCGGATCGCGAACAGCGAGACGGCGCGCTCCCGAGCGTCCTCCCCGATCCCCACCAAGATGCCGGTGGTGAACGGGATCGCGAGCCGGCCGGCGTCTTCGATCGTCCGCAGCCGCACCGCAGGATGCTTGTCCGGGGACCCGAAGTGCGGTCCGCCCTTCGCCGAGAGTCGATCGGACGACGTCTCCAGCATCAACCCCATCGACGCGCTCACCTGCTTCAGCCGAGCGAGCTCCTCGTAGCTCATCACGCCAGGATTCAGATGTGGCAGCAGGCCGGTCTCCTCGATCACGCTGATCGCGGCTGCGCGCACGTACTCGAGCGTGGAGGCGTACCCACGCGCGCGCAGCCACTCCCGCGCCACGTCGTAGCGATCCTCCGGGCGATCGCCCAGGGTGAACAGCGCCTCCTTGCACGCCCGAGCGCGCCCGTCACGAGCGATCGAGAGCACCTCCTCCGGCGTGAGGTACGGCGCGACGAGCTTCGCCGGTGGCTTGGCGAACGTGCAGTAGTGGCAGTGATCGCGGCAGAGCATCGTGAGCGGGATGAAGACCTTGCGGGAGTAGGTGATCCGATCACCCGTGCCGAGATCGCGGAGCTGCGCGGCCACCGACTGCAAGCGCGCGAGGTCCGCACCCCTGGCCGCCATGAGTTCGGTCGCCTCGTCCTCGGACAGGGCCTTGCCTCTCTCGGCGCGCGCGAGCGCCCGCCGCAGGGCATGAGTCGTCACGGCCGCCACGTGCGGAGGCTACTACGCTCTCCTTCAGTGGATGTCGTCGCACTCGCCGGAGGTGTCGGCGCCGGGAAGTTCCTGCGCGGTCTCGTGCGCGCGGTGCCGCCCGCGGACGTCACCGCGATCGTGAACACGGGCGACGACCTGGACGTCCACGGTCTCCGGGTGTGCCCCGATCTCGACTCGGTCACGTACTGGCTGGGGAACGCCTTCGACCGCGATCGCGGCTGGGGTCGGCGCGACGAGACGTTCCGCGCGAACGAAGAGCTCCGCACCTTCGATCCGGAAGCCGCCTGGTTCGGGCTGGGCGACCTGGATCTCGCGACCCATCTGTTCCGCACGCGGCTGCTGGCCGAGGGGCGCACGCTCTCGGACGTGACCTCGCGGGTCGCGCGACGCTTCGAGATCGGGTCCACGATCCTGCCGATGACCGAGCAACGCGTCGAGACCCGCCTCGACGTGGTCTCGCTCGGGCAGGAGATGGACCTGCACTTCCAGGAGTACTGGGTGCGTCGGGGGGCCCGCGACGACGTCAAGGCGATCCGATTCGAGGGCGTGGACGCCGCGGTGCCGGCGCCCGGCGTGCTCGACGCGATCGAGCACGCGGACGCCGTCGTGATCTGCCCTTCCAACCCCGTCGTGTCCATCGGCCCGATCCTGGCGATCGAGGGCCTGCGGGATGCCGTCGCCGCGAGGCCGGTCGTGGGGATCTCGCCGATCGTCGGAGGGCGGCCGCTGGCCGGCATGGCGGATCGGCTGATGCCTGTGGTCGGGATGGAGGTCTCCGCGGCCGGCGCCGCCCGCGCCTACGACGGCTTCCTGGACGCATGGGTGATCGACGACGTCGACGGACGACTGGCGGATCGCGTGCGTGAAGAGACGGGGGCACGGGTCGCAGTCACGGACACCGTGATGCGCGACGACGAGATCGCGGAGCACGTGGCCCGCGTAGCACTCGCGGCGCTGCGATGACGATCGAGCTGATCCCCCTCGAAGGCCTCCCGGAGATCGAGCCGGGCGACGATCTCGCGGCGCTCCTGGAGCCGTTGCTCGAGGCGAAAGCCGCGAGCGACGGCGACGTCGTGGCGATCACGCAGAAGGTGGTCTCCAAGGCGGAGGGTCGCCTGGTCCCCTCGGAGGATCGCGCCGCGTGGATCGAACGCGAGTCGGTCGGGGTCGTCGCTCGTCGCGGCGACCTCGTGATCACGCGCACCCGCCACGGGTTCGTCTGCGCGAACGCGGGCGTCGACGCATCCAACGTCCGAGCGGGGTTCCTCACCCTCCTTCCGGAGGATCCGGATGCGAGCGCCGAGCGGCTGCAGAAGGACCTGTCGGCGAGGCTCGGGCTCACGCACCTCGGCGTGGTGATCACCGACACCTTCGGCCGTCCGTGGCGCGAAGGGGTCGTGGACGTCGCGATCGGCTGCGCGGGGCTCCCGCCGTTGTCGGACCTCCGGGGCACCGTGGACGATCGCGGGCACGAGCTGGAGACGACCGTCGTGGCGTTCGCCGACGCGGTGGCGGCCGCGAGCGGTCTCGTGATGACGAAGTCGGCGCGGGTCCCGGCGGCGCTGGTGCGCGGCTTGGAGACACCCGCGGGCGATGCGCCGCCGGGACCCGCCGGCGCGTTGGTGCGCCGGCCCGAGGACGACCTGTTCCGGGAATCCGCACTCACGGCGGTTTCGGTCGCGCAGCCGAGCGACGTGTTCTCGCCGGGTGACGTCGCTCGCGAGGTCGTCGCGGAAGCCGTGCGCGCCGCCGGCGCGGTCACGTCCTCCGAGGAGTGGTCGTTCGTGGCGGTGGACTCTCCGGCCGCGCGGCGCCGCGTCGCGGTCGCCGCGACGGGCACCGATCACGGCTTCGGCGCGGCGCCGATCCTGATCGTGCCGTGCGTCCGGGTGGCAGGAAGCACATCGACGCCACGAACGGAGGACGCCGTGCTCCTCACCGCGGGGGCGGCGATCCGCACTCTCGGCGTCGCCCTGCACTCCCAGCTCGTCGGCTGGTCCTGGGACCCGGATCTGCCCATCGACGCCGAGGGGCTCCGCGCGGCGCTCGCGCTCGGGGAAGAGTGGCGGCCGCTCGGCGTCGTGGCGGTCGGCCGGATGCCGGAGGGCGGGGCCACACGGCCCCGCCCTCCGGATCCGACCGACGCGCTCGACTGGCGCGCCTAGGCCAGCACCCCCTTCAGGAAGTAGAAGAGGAATCCGGCGGTGACGATGTACATCAGTGGATGCACGTCACGGAACTTGCCCTGCATCAGCCGGATCGCCGTGTAGGCGATGAAGCCGGCCCCGACCCCGTTCGTGATCGAGTACGTGAACGGCATCAGGCCGATCGTGAGGAGAGCCGGGATCCCGATCGCGGGATCCCGCCAATCGATCTCGCCGATCCCTCGCATCATGAAGTAGCCGACGACCACCAGGATCGGCGCGGTCGCCTCCGGCGGGATCACGCCCGCCAGCGGAGAGAGGAACACGCAGAGTAGGAACAGAGCCCCGGTGACCACCGAGGCCAGGCCGGTCCGACCGCCCTCGCTGATCCCCGCCGCGGACTCGATGAAGGTCGTGTTGGACGACGCGCTCGCCGCCCCGCCCGCGGCCGCCGCCACCGAGTCGACGAGCAGGACGCGGTTCATGTTCGGGAGCTTGCCGTCCTCATCCAGCAATCCGGCCTCGTCACCGAGCGCCACGGCCGTGCCCATCGTGTCGAAGAAGTCCGACAGCATCACCGCGAACACGGGCACGATCGCCGCCCAGAAGCCCAGGGTCGAGAAGAACCCGAACGAGAAGTCTCCCAGCAGGCTGAAGTCCGGCGTCGCGGTCACCGAGTCGGGCAGCTGCGCGATCCCCGGTCCCAGCGGCTCCCAGATCGCGTTGTCGCCCCAGACGCCGTTGATGATCGCGGCGATCACCGTGGTCGCCACGATCGCGATCAGGAGCCCGCCCTTCGTCTTCCTGACGACGAGGATCGAGGAGAGCGCGAGCCCGATCGCGAACGTGAGCATCCGAAGCGTCGTGAAGTCGGTCGTGAGGCCGAGCGGCGGGTTGCCAGGTCCCTGCACCACGATGCCGGCGTTCACGAGCCCGATGATCATGAGGAACAGGCCGATCCCGATCGCGATCGCCCGCTTGAGGTCCATAGGGATCGCGTTCAACACGGCGTTGCGGAACCCGGTGAGGACGAGGAGGGTGATCAGGAGCCCTTCGACCACGATCACGCCCATCGCCTCCGGATAGGAGAGCCCCTGGCCCGCGACGAGCGTGAACGCGACGAAGGCATTCAGACCCAGCCCGGATGCGATGGCGAACGGGTAGTTCGCCCACAGGCCCATCGCGATCGTCGCGAGTCCGGCGACGAGCGCGGTGACGGTGAGGACCGGCCCGAAGGGCAGCCCCAGTGGCTGCAGATCGGGGACTGCCGCGAACCCGAGGATCTGCGGGTTCAGGAACAGGATGTACGCCATCGTGAGCCAGGTGGTGATCCCGGCGACGATCTCGGTGCGGACATCGGAGCCCCGCTCGGAGATCTTGAAGAACCGATCCAGGCCCCCGGTCCCCTCGGCCGCAGGTAGCCTGACGAGCTGGTCGTGCTTGGTGTCTGACACGCGCCCTCCTCCCTCGGCCGAGCGGCCGGTCGTGCACCCGGGGGGAAGGCGCGAGCAGGATAGGCCCGCCACCGCGGTTGCCGCAAGATGCCGGCTCGCACTTCGCATCGCGGAACGCCGGTAAGCTTCCGCGACCCATCAGCGAGGAGCGCAGTTGACCGACGACGTCCCCGGACGGCCGGACCAGGGCCGGAAGCTGACCAAAGCCGAGCGGAAGGACCAGGCGCGGCGCGAGCGTGAAGAGCTGCAGCGACGGCTGGCGTCGAAGCGGCGGGCACGCACGATCGCCATCGTGGTCGGGGTCGTGGTCGTCGCCGCGATCGTCGCCGCCGCGACGCTGCTCCCCTCGGGGGGAGGGGACCTCCCGAGTCCGAACCAACTCCTGCAGCGGGCCGCGGCAGCCGCCGACGCGGCCGGATGCGGGGACGTGACGACGACGCCGCCGTTCGATCCTGCCGATCAGGATCGGACCCACATCGGCGGAGGCGACATCGCCGGTCCTCCCCTGACCGCCTACCCCACGACGCCGCCGGCGTCCGGCCCGCACGCCGACGTGCCGCTGCCCGCCGGCGTGTACGACTCGATGACCCTCTCCGATCTCTACCGATCGATCCACTCCCTCGAGCACGGGGCGAGCGTGGTCTGGTACGACCCCGCCGCGCCGGCGGAGGATGTCGCCCGTTTGATCGAGTTCTACGACCGCCGGCTGCAGGACGCGGAAGTGGGTCAGGACCGCGTGCTCGTCGCGCCGTACGACTTCCCCGGCGACGCCGGGGGGATCTTGCCGGAAGGCACGCAGATGGCCCTCGTGGCGTGGCATCGGGTCCGTACCTGCGCCAGCGTCGACCTCGCCGTCGCGTTCGATTTCACCTCGCAGTACAGCTTCCCCACCACGGCGGGACGGGACTACCAGGGCGAGGCGCCCGAGCCGGGCGGTGCGATCTGATGGCCAAGAAGAAGAAGCGGCCGCGCCAGCGACCACCGTCCGCGCGCCAGACGCCCGTCGAAGAAGCCGCGTCGCGTGGTCCCGCGAGGGCCGCGCCCTCTGGAGGGGCGGCGCGCGGCGGCGCGGCGCGAGGGGGCGCGAACCTGGAACGTCGCGAGCGCAAGGAAGAAGCCCGGCGTCTGCGGGAAGCGGAGCGACGCCGCGTCCGGCGCGCCGCGTCGCTCCGCCGCACGGTCACGTCGATCGGGATCGCCGCCGCGGCCGTGGCGGCGATCACCCTGTTCCGCAGCTTCGGGGGTCCGAACGACATCCCCGAGGCGGCCATCCGAGCGGCCGAGCGGGCAGGCTGCACCGAGGTCGACCAGCCCGCGAGCAGCGCACCGTCGGGACAGCACCTCACGGCCGACCAGCCGTACGAGTACACGGACACACCCGCGACGTCCGGATTCCACGATCCCTCGCCGCTGCCCGAGGACCCGAAGGTCTACGACGCCCAGCCACCCGAGACGAGGGCCGTGCACTCGCTGGAGCACGGTGCCGTGTTCGTCTATTACCTGCCCGAGTCCGAGGGCGGGATCTCTCAAGCGACGATCGGTCGGCTGTCGCAGATCGCGGAGGGGAGCAACGCGACGTTCCTCGCGCCCTATCCCACGCTCACCCCAGAGACCGCACTCACCCTCACGGCGTGGAACCGACGGCAGTCCTGTCCGGCGGGCGAGTCGCTCACCCCCCAGGCGGCGGCCACCATCGTCGACGGTTTCGTGACGGCGTTCGGATGCACCGGCAACGCGCCCGAGAGCAGCAACACGCCCTGCTGAGGCTCAGCCGACCTGGCAGATCCCGCCGGAGCAGGAGATCGTCCCGTGCTCGAACGACGCCGTAGAGACGCCGTCGATGACGCGCACCCGTGTCGTCGGGTACCCGAGCGCCCCCTGAGCGCCTCCGCGTGAGAGGTACTCGGACAGCACCGGACCCCACAGCGCGTGCGCGCCGAGCCCCGGCTTGAGATAGATGCGACCACCCTCGAGGGTGATGCGGCGGCACCCGTCGCAGGTCGCCGCGGCGGACGTTCGCAGGGGAATGGAAGGCTCGGACACCGGAAGTCCGAGACGGCCGCCGGCACCGCCGACGCCGAGGTACTCGGTGTGGATCGATCCTCGCAGCCAGACCGTGAGGTTGACGGCCCCGTTGCGGTAGATGCCACCCTGATCGAAGAGTTGGCGGGAGCCGTGATCGAGGACGAGCACCGTCGATCTCGGCAACCCGGGACGACACATGATGTCGTCGTACTTCGCACGGACCGCACCGACGACGTTCCGGTCGCGGTTGATCCAGACGCGCCCATCGGGAAGCCCCAGTGCGGCCTTGAGCTCGCTGCCGGCGATGGATGCGGAACCGCCGCTCCCTCGAGCGATCGCGCTCACGATCCGACCCGAGATCCCTCGCCGGACGTCGGTGAATCGCGAGATCGTCCCGATCCCTCCCGTGTAGGGCGAGAGTCGGGATGACAGGCTGGAGGCCGTGAAGGTCCTGTTCCAGTCCGTCCACGGATTGGCCGACGTGTACTCGCCCGGGTCGCACACGCCGCGGAGGTAGGGGATCGCATAGGCGGGGTTCCCCCCGTGCCACACGTCCTCGATGTCCTCGGAATGACCCCCGTCCGACGCGGCGTAGAACGCTTGGATCACGGCTCCGCCATAGGTCACGATCTCGCCGGCGGTGTCCGTCACGGCGGCGACCCACCTGTTGCCGTCGGGTGCGCTCTCCTTGTTCCAGCCCACGTACACCTGATCGCCGGCACCGTCGGCGAGATGACAGGAGCAGTCGCTCCGGAGCCCGTACTGGCGGATCTTGTAGGTCGCGAACGTCCGTGCGGCGACGGCCTGTGACCGAAGCGCCGCCCCCGGCCAGCTGCTGGGCATCTCGCCCATCCCGCGCAGATACATCTCGAACGGCAGCTCGATCGTGAGGCGCTCGTCGCATCGGTCGGCGCAGCCGTACAGATCGAACTCGAGGAACCCGTACGCGTAGGTGTACCCCCGATGCCAGACCTCGTCCGCCTCGGGCACGAAGACCCGGGCGCCTGTGTCGGCGAACGTGGCGAACAGCGGTCGGGCGGGTCCGCCCCAGCGGTCGCCCCCGACGAGCGCGCCCGTGTGGTCGCGGATCGCGTACTTGCTCACGGCCGAGGCGGCAGAGACGGTCCAGGTCTTCCCCCAGGGGATCTTCGCGACGAACGTGACGCCGGGACCGTCCAGCCAGAGGCGAACCGGGCCGTTCTTCGCCGCGAGATGGATCGTCGTGCGCCCGCTGGTGAGCCCCACGCGGATCTTCTTCGGCAGCGTCGAGGACTCGACCACGTTCGTTTTCGAGTAGAAGTGCGTGAGGATCTGTCGGTACGTCCATCCCTTGTTCGCGAGGCCGTATGCGCCCCACTGCGACATCCCGATGCCGTGGCCATAGCCGGAGCCGTAGAACCGGAAGTCGTCGGCCGCCTGCGCGACGCCTCCCACCCCGAGCGCCGCGACAACCACTGCCGCAGCGACGAGAAGACGAGCACGCCGAACCATCAGGGGGACCAAGGTCGAGTCGAACACCCTACACAATCGGTTCGCGGACCCCGGCGGTTGAGTTCCGTCACGATCCGCTCAGATCCGAGGCGCGCCCGAGCCCAACCGAACCCCTTCCAGCTTCACGCCCGGAGGGACACTGATCCCTTCGCCGAGCACGGAGTCCACCAGCGTGGCCCCCTCCCCCACGACCCCTCGAGGACCCACGATCGAGCGCTCCACGAGCGCGTTCGCCTCCACCGACGCCTCGGCCATCAGCACGGCTTCGTCCAGCTGCGCCTCGGCCCCCACCCGTGCTCCCTCCCCGATCGCCACCGACCTCCCGACGCTCGCGGTCGGGTCCACCGAGGCGCCGGGTCCGATCCACGGGGCCGGGTAGGAGGAACCGCCGACGCGTCCTTGGAGGAGATCGACGTGCGCCCGGAGGTACTGCTCGGGGGTGCCCAGATCGAGCCAATAGGCGTCGGACTCGAACCCCTGCACCACGGCCCCGTCCTGGATCGATCTCGGGAAGATCTCCGTCTCGATCGAGGTGTTCGTCCCGGCTGGCCAGCTGCGGAGCGCCGCGGGTTCCAGCACGTATGTCCCGGCGTTGATGTCACCCGGGATCGGGTCCGTCGGCTTCTCGCGGAACTCCGTGATTCGCCCGGTCCGATCCGTGACCACCAGCCCGAACGCGCGTGCGTCCTCCACGTGGTGGGATGCGATCGTCACCGCCGCCGCTCGCCGCCGATGGCTCGCGAGCATCGCCGTGAGGTCGAGGTCGGTGAGGATGTCTCCGTTCAGGGCGAAGAAGGGTTCGTCGCCCAGGCGGTCGAGCACGCTCACGATCGCGCCACCCGTCCCCAGCGCCTCCCGCTCCGTGACCCACGCGATCGCGGGCTCGCCGCGCCGCGCCTCGATGAACGCATGGAACGTGTCCTCGAGGTAGGGCGAGGACATGATCACCTCGCCGACACCGTGCACGACGAGATGATCGAGGAGGTGATCGAGGATCGGCCGGTCGACGAGCGGCAGCAGCGGCTTGGGCACCGTCTCGGTGAGCGGTCTGAGACGCGTGCCTTCGCCACCGACGAGGACGACGGCTCTCATCACACTCCTCGGCGGATCGGCGAGCCGGTCGGGGAAACCGGCGGGCTCATGCGTGGCGCGTCTGCGCCACCAGGACGATCCCCACGATGATGAACGCCACACCCGCGTAGCGCAGCGCCGGCACCTCCTGGTCGAGGACGAACCGGTCCGCAAGGAGGATGAGGACGTACGTCAGCGAGGCGAACGGGTACGCGAACGAGAGCGACGTCCGCGACAAGACGGCCAACCAGACGACCGCCGAGAGACCGAACAACATGAGTCCGGCCCAGATCGCGGGTGTCGTCGCGATGTCGCGGAGGGACTCCGACCTGAGCCCCAGCTTCCCCGAGCTGGCGGTGACTTGGTCCACCCCGTGTTTCAGGGTGAGTTGCGCGACGGCGGCGATGACAACGGAGAACAGGATGAGGGCGATCAACATGGCGTGGCTCGTCTCCTGACGATGGTGGCCTCGGCGACCGTCGTCGGTCGCATCGGATCGGTCGGTGGTCACAGGTCCTCGACCTCGACGGTGGGCAGGACCGCGAGGGTCTGGGGCACGTCGTCTCCCTCGGGCACCGTCAGCGCGTAGTGCTGCGTTTGCACATGGAACAGACGCCCGTCGGGCGAGTCCAGCCCCACGCTCACGAAGTATGCCCCGCTCGGCCAGGGCGCGGGGGGGATGCGGAAACGGACCCGCTTCTTCCTGTCGACGGGACCGAGCGTCACCCCGAGGTTCGATGTCTTGCCTTCGAGCACCGAGTGATTCGAGGACGCGGACACCACCGCGAACGATACCGCCGCGTCCGGGACGGCGACGTCCGCGCGCAGGTCCACGGTGATCGTCATGCCTTCCCCGGGGCGCACGGTGTCCCGAAGGCCTCCGTCCGACTCGATCACGACGCCGGAGATCTCCACCTCCCGGCTCCCCTCTTCGGGGACGAAGAGCGGGTCGTCGCTCAGCAACCGATGCCGGAGCGTGCGGACGACGTCGTCCGGGGCGCCGATCGCGTGCACCTTGCCGTGCTCGAGCATGACCGCTTCGTCGCAGACATCCCGGACGACGTCGAGCGCGTGCGTGACGAGCACGATGGTCCGGCCCTCGGACTGGAATCGCCGGATCCGGTCGAGGCATCGCCGTTGGAACGACTCGTCGCCCACCGCGAGCACCTCGTCGATGAGCAGCACCTCCGGGTCCACGTGGACGGCGACGGCGAAGCCGAGCCGGACCAGCATCCCCGAGGAGTAGAACTTCACCTGGTTGTCCATGAACTCCTCGAGCTCGGCGAACGCCACGATGTCGTCGAAGACGCGATCCGTGTCCCGTCGCGAGAGCCCGAGGAACGAGGCGTTCAGGTACACGTTCTCGCGACCGGTGAGGTCCGGGTGGAAGCCGGCCCCGAGCTCGAGGAGGGCCGCGAGCCGTCCCCGGTACCTGATGGTGCCTGCGGTGGGCCGGAGGATGCCCGCGATGCACTTCAGCAACGTGGTCTTCCCGGAGCCGTTCGGGCCGATCAGTCCCATCGAGGATCCCTGCGCGATGTCGAAGGAGACGTCGCGGAGCGCCCAGAACTCCTCGGACCGAGAGCGCGACACGAGCATTCGCTGCTTGAGACTGGTTGGCCGTTCCCGGTAGAGCCGGAACATCTTCGAGATGCCTTCGATCTGGATCGCGACGGTCATAGCTCCTCCGCGAAATCGCCCGAGCGGTTGAAGAACGAGCGCCACGCAAGGTAGAGCAGCAGCGTCGAGACGGCGAGCACTCCGAGCAGGGCCGCGGTCAACGTCCCCAGGCTCATGAGCGGGAGGATCGGCTCCCCCCCATCGGCGGGGCGCACGATCGAGTAGAGCGCCCGCTGGAATCCGAGGACGATCACGGCAACCGGGTTGGCGAGATAGAGGATCCACGCGTCGAGCCCAAGGATCTCGATCGTCTGGAGCTTCTGCTGCACGAGCCACCCTTGGTACACGATCGGCGTGGCCCAGAACCACACGAGCAACCCGAGGTTGAGGAGATGCCCGACGTCGCGATATCGGACGTTGAGCGACGCGACCCAGAACGTCAGCGCCGTCGCGAACACCACGATCACGACGATCGCGAGCGGGTAGAGCCATAGCTCCGGCAAGTGGAAGCCGGGACCCGAGAACGCGACGGCATAGACCGCGATGTACAGCAGGAGGACGACCGACTGGAGCAGGAAGTCGAACAGCGCCACGCCGATCGCCGCGAGCGGCAGGATCTCGCGGGGGAACGCCATCTTCTTCACGAGGTTCGCGTTGTCGATCACGGAACGGGCCCCGGCCTGGAGTGCGCTCGCGAGGAAGTTCCAGGCGAGCAGTCCCGAGAGCAAGAACACCGGGAAGTCGGGGATGTTGTTGTCGAGGACGAAGACGACCAAGGAGAAGACCGCCAGGAACATCACCGGGTTGAGGAGCGACCACACGGCCCCGAGCACCGACGCGGTGTATTTCACCTTCAGCTCTTTGCGGACGAGGTTGACCAGAACCTCGCGGTACGCGAACAGCTCACGGAGCCGGGGACCCGCCCGTAGATGGGGAGACTCGGACGTGCGTTCGACGGCGGCGGTCGAGGCGATGGCGCAACCTCCTGTTGGTGGCGAAACGCCCTGGTCAGGGCGCGCGTCGCGAGTGTAGCAACGGCCCTGCGCTGCACCGTGGAACGGTTATGGAGTTCGTTCGAAGCTTTCGAGTGCCCGCGCGTAGGAGACGCCGTAGCCCTGCTCCACCAGGGAGTCGTCCACACCGACGGCCGCGAGATTCCCTGCCCATCGCGTGAGGATCGCTCGGGCGGGGTCACGGACGATCGCTCGCGTCGCGAGGATCGCCTCCTCGTAGCCCCTGGCCGTCGCCTCCGAGCCCCGGATCGCCTCCATGTGGGCGCGGGCGGCATCTCCGATCCGCGCGCGCCGCTCCGGCTCCTCGTGCAGTTCTCGGATCCGCGTGGCGAGCTCCGCCGGATCGGCGCGGCCGGCAGCCACGCGCACCACGAGGTCCTCGGGGATGTCGAGGTAGGTCCCCGTGGCGGAGACGATCGTGGGCACGCCGGCCACCATCGCCATCGCGAGCGATCCGCTCACCTCCCCCCGGTGCGGGAACCGGAGGTCCACCGCGATGTCGGCCGCCACCAGCCAGGCGCGGAAGTCGTCGTCGGAGACGTCGTGATGCACGGTGACGCGATCGCCGACGGCTCGGTCGGCGATCACGGCGCCGATGTCGGTGCCGGCGATGCGACGACCCACGATCACCGCGTGGACGTCATCGGGCAACCCGGCGATGGCGTCGATCAGCGCCGGCAGGCACTTCGCCTCGTTGATGTCACCCGGGGCGACGACGACCGTGCGCGCTCCCCGCGCCTCGAGCGCCGCGCGGAGCTCGCGCGCGCGCGGCTCCGCGCGGCGCATCGAGGCTCCGTCCTCGACGACGGGATGCGGGACGACGAAGATCGGCGTTCGCACGCCGACCGCCTCGAGGTACCGCTTGCAGAAGGCCGAGTGGACGACGATGCCCCGAGCGGCCCGGGCGACGGCGGCGGACCACACGATCCGAAGCGGCTCGTGCAGCGCCATGTCGGGGTCGGTCACGCGGCCGCGCAGCGCCGCGGCCTCTCGCGTCGCATCCAGACCGTGGGGATCGCCCGCCATCTCGAGCGTTCGGACGAGCCCGTCGAGCGCGAGATCGTGCAGCACCACGAGCCCGGGCGAGGTGACGGCGAGCCGGTAGATGTCCCGATGGAACCCGGCGTTGTTGCCGAGCTGATAGATCCCGAGGTCGTAGTTCCCGATCGATCGCCGGTGAGGTGACTTCACCGGCCACAGGACATCGGTGCGGTGCCGCTCCAGGAACCCGATCCGACCCAGGCCGTCGAGGACCGCCCGGTCGTAGGACGCGATCCCGGTGGCCGCCGGCGGCATCGGGCCGACGAACGCCAGCCGGCCGTTCGTCCGACGCCTGCCGGGCAGCGGTGGGCGGAGCCCCACGCGGCGGGCCACCCTGCCCGCGATCCTGCGCACCCGCGGATTCATCCGAGCAGCCGCTCGACCACGTGGGGCCACTCCGGCACCTTCTCGCGCACGAGTCGGTTCCCCTCGAGCCCCCACGACCGAGCCGCCTCCCGATCCGACCACAGCCGGTCGAACGCCTCAGCGATCGCCTTCGGCCTGGGCTCGGTGACGAGACCGGACTCGGTGTCGCGAACGAACTCGAGCGGTCCCCCGCTATCCACGAGCGTGACGACCGGCCGTGCGGCAGCGAACGCCTCGATCGTGACGTACCCGTAGTCCTCGTCGTAGGGCCCGAAGAAGACCCCGAGCGCGCTCCGGTACAGCTCGTGCAGCCGTTCGTCCGAGACGCCGACCTCGAGCCGGACCCTGTCCTCCAGACCGTGCGCCCGGATCTTCCGGAGGAGCGACCGCTCGTCGGGGCCGCGTCCCACGAGCACGAGCTTGACCGGCGTCGCGACGTGCCGCATCGCGTCGATCGCCAGGGACTGCCGCTTCAAGATCTCGAGGCGGCTCGGATAGAAGAGGTAGTCGCCGAGCTCATCGGGATCGCGCGCCAGGAGGGCGTCGGTGGCCGGCGAACGGTGATAGAGCACCTCCCCCTTCAGGCGAAGGGAGTTCCAGAGACGGTCGGCGACGTTCTTCGAGTTCGTGAAGACCCGCTTCGCCTCACCGAGCCCCAGCCGGTCGGAGTTCCACACCAGCTTCCGGACCGTAGGGCCGTCGTCCTGCCGCGAGAGGTCCGCGAAGTCGGGGTGATCCCAGAGCTCGTACGCGGAGCGATGCTGATGGATCAGCCAGACGATCTTGCGCTCGTGCGGCGCGAGGTATGCGGGGAACTTCAACGCGACGGTCGCGTCGACCTTCAGACCGTTTGACTCGGAGATGTCGAAGCTCCGCCACACCGCCATCTGATGCGCGAGCTCTGTCGCGGGATACCACTTGCCCGCGATCGTCACGAGCTCGGCTTCGTGACCCGACTCGCGGAGCGCCCGCACGAGGGACTCCGCGTGGAGCTCCGCGCCACCGCGGCTGAATGCGGTCTGTGGATGGAGGACGGCGACCCTCATGCGCGATCGTTCCCGCGGCGTTCGAGCTCCTCACGCAGGCGCGCGACCTCCGCCTCCGTCTCGCGCAGACGCTCCGCCAACTCGCCGTTCATCTCCGCAAGGTCCGCGATCAGCCGGTCGTACCGCGAGGTCGAGAACCGCGTGAGTCGCCACACCGCGAGCTTCGTCTTGCGCTTCCAGCCCACCGCCGATCCGAGCAGCGTCTCGCCGACCGGCACGAGCTGTCGCTGCTCGACGCGCAGTTGGTGAGCGAACGCGTCCAACCGTTCGCGCAACGACCCGACATCGCTCGGCGGTGGCGACACACCGTCCGCGGCCCAATAGACCTCTCGCGCCAACGCCTCCGTCGTCTCGTCGGGTGTCGACCCGGCGGCTTTGTCCGCCCCGTCCATCTCGCCGCTCACGAGGCCGCCTTGACCGCCCAGATCGCCACGTCCTGCGCGCGCCCGCGGTGATCCTCGTGGAGGAAGCGCACCTCCACCTTCTGGAACCCGGCATGCTCCGCCATCAGCTTCAGCGTCTCCGGGTGCCCCGGCCACGTGTGGGTCACGTCTGCCACGAAGTAGTCGGCGATCGCGTCCGGGTTCTGCCCGTTGATCGTCTCGAGCAACAGCGCCCCTCCCGGACCCAACGCGCGATGGATCTGTTCGAAGAGATGAACCCACGCGCGCTTCGGGAGGTGTTCGATCAGCTGGATCGCGCTGATACCGCCGACGGGATCTTCCGGCCGTGCCTCGAGGTAGGCGAGGATGTCGGCGAGCGTGACGTCGATCCCGCGCGCCCGGCACGCCTCGACGGCGGCCGGCGAGCCGTCGACGCCCTCCGCGTCCCAGCCCCATTCGCGGAGCAGCGCGCAGAACTCGCCCTGCCCGCATCCCAGGTCGAGCCACCTGGGGCGGTCGCCCTCATCGGACTTCAGGTCTTCGAGCAGCGGCTGGATCAGTTCCTCGTAGCCACGGAGGCGATCCTCCACGGACTCGGCGGTGCCGCGCATCCGCGCTTCGAACGCCCAGTAGTACTCGTCGGGGATCTCGGACCACGCCGCGCTCTGCGTCGACGCCGAGCCCGTGGGCGTGAGGGCCCGAAGCGCGAGCTCGAGCCGCTCGTAGTCGCCCCGTGCCTTCTTCGTCTCCTCTTCGGCCTCGGCGAGGCGCGCGGCGAGATCCGCGGCCACGCTCGCGAGATCCGCCGACAGGCGGTCGTACCGACGGGTGGCGGGGCGGGTCGAGCGGAAGATGATCGCCTTGAGTCGCCGCTTCAGGGAGGAAGGGGAATCGAGGAACGGATCGCCTTCGGGCACCTGCTGTTGCTGGTCGCTCCGCAGGCGCGCCACGAGATCCCGCAGGGCGCTCGCCAGCTCGCGGGTGCTCCCCTCCCATGGTCCTGTGCCCGCCACGCGCTCCGGCGGTCGATCCTCCTCCATGGCGGGACAGGCTACACCGGAGGGGTTCGGGGGTTGCCGGCGGGATCGGCCGCGCGAAGCGCTGGCGTGCTTCGTGCGCCGAGGCCGCGTGCTCGTCATGAGCACAGGAACGCAATGCGGTCGCGACGGTGCGAACACGACCACCGGCTAGTCTGGAGATGACAGATGGCAGAACGCATCTCCGGGCACGGCACCCTGGCGCGGGCCCTCGTGGGGGTGACCGCCTCCCTGGCGCTGCTCATCGGGCTCGTGACGACCGGTCTCACGGTTCGGTGGGTGCAGCTCCGGGGGATCGGAACGGATCGCGACTTCTACGGAGTCGAGCCTTCGGGATCGCCGACACCCACCTCGACCGACCCCTGCGCCGACGAGGCGTGCAACTATCTGATCCTCGGCTCCGACTCGCGCGCGGGTCTGTCCGCGGCCGAGTACGGGACGAACGAGGACATCGGCGGCACGAGCCGAGCGGACACGATCATGCTGGTGCACACCGATCCGCGACTCCGGAAGGCGATCGTGCTCTCCTTCCCCCGCGATCTTTGGGTGACGATCCCGGGGAAGGGGCGGAACAGGATCAACACGGCGTTCGAGGGCGGCCTCGAGCACGGCGGACCCCAGTTGACGGCCCAGACCGTCGCGAACCTCACGGGACTCTCGATCGATCACTACCTGTACGTCGATCTCAACGGCTTCACGAACATCGTGAACACGCTCGGCGGCGTCGACATGTGCGTCCCGGCCTACAACGTGAACACGCCCGGATGGCTGCCGGCGACCACACCCGAGGGAGAGCAGACGCAGGTCTACGTCGGTGACGTCGGACGCATCGCGGATCCGAACGCCGGCTTGAACATCGCGCCCGGATGCCAGCGTCTCGATGGAAGGCAGGCGCTCGCGTACGTGCGCGCGCGCCATCTCCCGTGCGACCACATCCCCGACTTCGCTCGGATCGGCCGGCAACAGCAGTTCCTCCGGGCGGTCGTCAACCAGATGTTGAAACCCAGCATGGTCGTGAAGGCGCCCTCCTACGTCGCGCCCGTCCTCCGGGGGCTGCGTCGCGACGCGGGGTTCCTCCCGAGCGAGCTCGTCTACCTCGTCGGCCAGCTTCGCGGTCTCAGCACGGGCGCCGTGGACTTCAGGGTCGTCCCGAGCGTGGCGGCGTGGGAAGAGGAGAAGTCGGTGCTCAGGATGGTTCCCACCGCGGAGAAGATCTTCGAGGCGATCCGCGACGGCCGCCCGATCGGCAACGTCGGCACGCGTCTCCAGAACACCCCACCCTCGGAGGCCAACACCACCGTCGCGGTGATCGACGTGCGGTCCGGGGGCAAGGCCATCAGGGTGCAGGACACGCTCGGGAACGCAGGGTTCGACATCTCGCCGGGCATCCTGGGACCGGAGGAGAAGCCCGACGACCTGCGGCATGCCGCGATCCTGTTCCGGCCCGGAGGGGAAGCCTACGCCAGGGTCGTCGGCGCCTATTTCCCGAGCCTCCCCCTCGTCGAGTCCGAAACGCTCCGCGGCGCCCACGTCGCGATCGTCGTGCCCGCCTCCTCCGTCCCGGCCCCCCCGGACGAAGGGGGCTCCGAAGGTCCGACCGAGTGCCCGGCGGCAGCCGGGTAGCGCGCCCGCCCGACCTGCGACACAGCTAGCGCTGTTCGGCTCCCGCTGCGACCCGATACGCGTCGACGAGTCGTCGTGCGGTCTCCTCCGGCGAGAGCGAGGTGATCCGTTGGCGACCCTGCGCGACCAGCATCGAACGGAGCTCGTCGTTCCCGAGCACGGACGACATCGCGCCGGCCCAGCCGTCGAGGTCGTCCGGATCCACGAGCAGGCCGGCGTCGCCCGCGATCTCGGGGATCGCCGCGGCGTCGGACGCGATCACCGGGCACCCGAGCGCCATCGCCTCGACGACGGGGAGACCGTAGCCCTCGTGACGGGACGGGAACGTGAGAGCGACCGCCGCTCGCAGGAGGCGATCGAGATCCGGTCGCGAGATCCTGCCCAGCCGATGCACGCGCTCGCCGAGCTCGAGCGTGAGGATCTCCTGACGCACGGCCGCCTCCGCTGCGCCCTCTCCGCCGGTGAGGACGAGGGAGACGCGGGGGTCGGAGGTGGCGACCGTGGCGAAGGCCCGCAGGAGGCCTACGTGGTTCTTGTGGGGATGCGTGATGGCCGGGTACAGGAAGAACGGGGCCTCGACGGGAGCAGGGAGCCGTGTCGCCGTCGCGTCCGAGGTCGGGTCGAAGACGATCGGCGCTTGCACCACGACGACCCGTGCGTCGTCGATGCCGAAGCGATCGATCACCTGACGTCGCACGTACGCGCTCGGGGTCGTGACGACGCGAGATCTCGAGGCTGCGGATCGCAACCGCCCGCGCAGGTATCCACCCTTGACGCGTCCGAAGTCGCCGGGTCGCACGATCGGCTGGATGTCGTGGATCGTGACGACGGCGGGCCGGGTTCGCACGTGGGGGATGGTGTTCCCGAGATGGTGGACGACATCGAGGGACCGGCGAACCGCTTCGCGGGCGAGCCAGGTCGATTCGATCGCGATCCTGATCGCGGGCGAATCACCCGAGACCGGTGCGACCGCCGTCGGAGCGCCGGTCGTCTCCGCGAGTGATGCGGCGAAGCGACGGTTGACGAACAGGGTGAGCTCCACCTCGTCGGAGGCCACGTGCGCCAGCGCCCACACCAACCGACGGACGTACTCCTCCGTCCCCCCCACGCGGCCGGGCTTGAGGAAGAGCGCGTTCAATCCAACGCGGAGCCGGCTCACGGCGAGCCGCCTGCGACTTCGGCATAGACGCCGGCCATCAGTGCGGCGCTGCGCTCCCACGTGTAGGTCGCGGCTCGCGCGCGGCCGGCCTCGCTCAGCTGCCGAGCCAGGTCGTGATCCCGCAACACGCGGTCGATCCCGTGCCCGATCGCCTTGGTGTCGAGGGGATCGACCAGCACGGCGGCGTCTCCGGCCACTTCCTCGGTCGCGGTCCCGGCCGACGTGACGACCGGCGCGCCCTGCGCCATCGCCTCGAGGACCGGGAAGCCGAACCCCTCCTCGAGGCTCGGGTAGACGACGACCGCGGCGTCCGCATAGAGACCACCGAGGTCCCAAGAGGGGACGAACCCGAGCCATCTCGCTCGCCCCGCGAGATCCCTCAGGGGTTCCTCGATGTCTTCTCGCCACCCCTTCGGACCGGCGATGACGAGGTCGAGGCCGGGGCGGTCGAGGGCGCGGAACGCCTCCAGGACGCGGTGGAGGTTCTTGCGGGGCTCCACGGTGCCGCAGAAGAGGACGAACGGTCGCTCCAGCCCGTAGCGCGAGCGCACACGATCCCGCTCGTCGGCGCTCGGCGCCTCGGCGCGAACACCCCACGGCACGAGCCGGAGCCGGTCGGCCTCGAACCCGGCGGCGACGCAGGCACGGATGGTCGCCTGCGACGGGCAGGTGACGATCCGCGCGTCGCGGATGGCGAGCTCGAGCGCCCGCCGGAAGAAGCGGACGCCCCGAGCGGTGAAGTGTGTGGGATGGGAGAGGAACGCGAGGTCGTGGATCGTGAGCACGAGCGGAGCGTCGCTCGGAGGGACCGCGATGATCGTGCCGTGGACCACGTCGACGGGCCCGGTCGCTCGTTCGATCGCCGGCCATCGCAGCCCGTGCCACGCCTCGAACAGTGGTCTCGTGGGGAGCCAGAAGTGCCGGACGGGCACGGGGATCTCCCACGCGGCGGGAGCGGGGTGGGCGTGACGAGCGGCCACGCCGACGACGTCGATGTCCCCCCGCCGCACGAGTGCTTCCGCGAGTCCGATCGTCGCGACCGCGGTCCCGCCGGGCACAGCCGCCCACGACTGCTCGACGGTGAGCGCGACCCGCATCAGACCCCCTCGGCGACGGGTCTCCCCGTTCCGCCGCGCCTGAAGACCAGGCCGTAGAGCGCGCGGCGCAGGCGGACGGGGACGAGCCGCCAGAGCCCTCGGACGAGGACGTTCCGGATGAACTGCCCGCGTGACGTGAAACCGATCCGACGCATCCGCCGTTGCAGCTCGATCTCGGGGCCCACGAGCCGCCGTCCCCCGCGACGCTCGTACGCCCCGGCGCCGACCCGGTACAGGAGGAGCGGCCGATCCACGTTCGCGGCCTGGGCACCACCCGCGAGCAGACGCACCCAGAGCCAGTAGTCCTCGAAGAAGGTCAGGGGCTCGTACCCACCGACACGCGCGACGACGGATCGGCGGAGCACCACCGTCGGATGGTTGAACGGGGAATGGAATCTGGCCGATCGGGCGATCGCGTCATGGGTGAGCGGAGGTCGCCGGATGCCCCGGAGGTCGTGCTCGTCCTTCCCCATCTCCACGAGCGACGAGCCGACCACGTCGAACCCCCCTTCGACGAGCGGCACCTGCATCGCGAACCGCTCGGGGAGTGAGATGTCGTCGGCGTCCATGCGCCCGACGATGTCGTAGCGGCAGGCGGCGAGCCCTGCCTCCAGGGCTCGCGCGAGGCCTCGATTCTCTGAGAGCTCGACCACCGTCACCGGCACCGGTGACTCACCGACGAGACGCGCGAGCCCCGCCGCCACGGCGGCGGTCACCGGACCGTCCCGGACGACCACCAGCTCGGCGGGAGGACGCTCCTGGTCCGCGGTCACGCTCTCGAACGCTCGCCCCAGAGACGCCGGTTCATCGCCGGCGTAGACGGGAAGCAGGACGGAGAATCGCTCGGAAGCCATGGAGGCAGGAATGCTATCCGGCGCAGCGTTCACGAGAGAGACCGGGGCGAGCGCGCGCATATGGCGCCGTGGTGCCGAGGGATAGGATGACCCGGCCGAGAGGAGAGAGCGTGGAAGGTGACGAGATCCGTGTGCTGCTCGTGGGCACCGGCGACGATTTCGGGACCGAGCTGGAAGGCGAGGGTTTCGAGGTCGCGCGGATCCCGGACCTCGCCTCACTCGGTCCGGGATCGGACCAAGACGCGGTGATCGTGGCGCTCGATGAGCCGGGCCCGCTCGAAGCGCTCGAGACCCTGAGGCTCAAGGTTCCTGCCGCCGCCGTCTTGGTCCTGACGACCTCGGATCGCGAAGCCGACGGCGCCGTCGCGCTCCACGCCGGCGCGGAAGATCACCTCGTCCACGGCTCGATCGCTCGGGGATTGCTCCCCCGGGCCATCCGCTACGCCGTCGAACGGCGGCAGCTGCGCCGGGATCTCGCGACGGTCGACGAGCTGACGCGACTGCCGAACATCCGGGGCTTCTTCGCGATCGCCGAACACCAGCTGCGGATGGCCGATCGTGCGGGCACGCCCGTCGTCCTTCTGTTCGTCCGCTTCGACGATCACGGAACCGCGATCTCGGGGGACGCCGGCGCCGCGGACCAGGTGGCCCTCGAGGCGGCCGAGGTGCTCCTCAGCGCGATCCGTGACTCGGATCTGCCCGCGCGGATCGCGGACGACACCTTCTGCGTGCTGCTGTCCGGCGACGCGAGGGGCGCGGAGGTCGCGGTGCTGTCCAGGCTCGTCGAGGCGATCGCCGTCCACGATGCGAGCAAGCCCGAGCCGCGCGCCCTCGCCCTCTCGGTCGGCAGCGCGATCTACGACCCGGCCCGTCCGGTCCCGTTGGAGGGGTTGCTCCGGACCGCCGAAGCCGAGATGCGCCCGCACTCATCCGACACCCGATGACCTGCGAATACCTCATGCGATCGCCGGATCGCCGGGAGGACGGGAGCCACGAGCGCATCGATGACGTTGAGGAAGACGCAGAGTGCTCCGATGAGCTCCGCTGAGCCGGCCGAGGCGCGGGACGAAGACCTGCTCCTGCGTGTCACCGGCGGTGACGAGCACGCCTATCGCGAGCTCTTCGCCCGATACGCGTCGGTGGCGAACGCACTGGCGTACCGACTGGTTCGTCACGCGCAGGTCGCGGAGGAGATCGTGCAGGAGTCATTCCTCGCCGTCTGGCGGAACCCGGATCGGTACGACCGAACGCGAGGTTCGGTCCGAGCGTGGCTGATGGGGACCGTCCACCATCGGGCCGTCGACGCGGTGCGACGGGAGCAGGCGCAGCGCCGCCGCGCGGACGAGGCGGCGGCACTCGGGCCACGGTTCGTCGATGACCCGACCGATGAGGTCTTGTCCGCGATCGACCTCCCCCGGGAGCGCAGACTGATCCGAAAGGCGCTCGCCGAGCTCCCGGACGAACAGCGTGACGTGATCGAGCGGATGTACTTCGACGGACTGTCGCAGTCGCAGATCGCCGAGCGGACCGGTATCCCGCTCGGCACCGTGAAGTCTCGGACGCTCCTTGCGATGCGGCGACTCCGCTCGCAGATCGGAGAGATCGCACGATGACGCGCGACCACACGCTGATCGAAGAGCTCCTGGCGATCCGGGAGATCGACGGCCTGGACGAGGACGACGCGGCTCGTCTCGAACGAGCGCTCGCCGACCACGGAGACTGTGACGAGTGCCGCCGGCTCCACGTCGAACACGCCGAGGTCGCCGGGATGCTGGCGCTCGCGCTCGATCCTCGCCCGGTGGACCCCTCCATGGTGGATCGGATCCTCGCCCAGCCCCAGCGTTCGGCCGGAGCCGTTGCCGGACCGGTTGACGAGGTCTCGGCCCGGAGGGACGGTCGCCTCGGTCGCTGGCAGGCGGCATCCGGCGTCGCGGCGGCTGTCGCACTCATCCTCGCGATCGTCCTGGCGACGCGTCCTGATGGCGTCCCCGTGCCGGAAACGATCGTGCCCTTCGAGGGGGCACCCGGAGAGCTGGCGATGGCGTACACACCCGGCGAAGGCGGCGTGCTCATCTGGGGAACGGGCCTCCCCGATCCCGGCGCACAGCGCGTCTACGAGCTGTGGATGATCGAGAACGGCGAACCCGTCCGCGGCGCGTGTCTCACGCCGAGCGATGGGGCGGTCGCCGCGTACATCGACGCCGATCCGTCGTCCGCCGAGCTGATGGCCGTGACGGTGGAATCCTCTGAGTGTCCGGACGCGCCGACCACCGACCCGATCTTCACCGCAGCACTCGCCTGATCGGCCGGCGCGAACGGTGGTGTCACCGCTGGCCCGCGAGCGCCTCCCGAAGCACCATGGGCAAGATGCCGCCGTGCCCGAAGATCGCGACCTCCGCGGCCTGATCGATCCGAACCGTCACCGGGAACGAGTCCGAGGAGCCGTCCTCCTTCGTGACCTCGAGCGTGGCGTCTTGTCCCGGCACGATCCCGATCTCCAAGCCGAGGACCGCGAACGTCTCTGTCCCCGTGAGGCCCCGGCTCTCCGCAGACTCGCCGGGCTTGTACTGGAGGGGGAGGATCCCCATGCCCACGAGGTTCTGACGGTGGATCCGTTCGAATGACTCCGCGAGCACGAACTTCACACCGAGGAGCGCAGGACCCTTGGCGGCCCAGTCTCGGGAGGAACCGCTTCCGTACTCCTTGCCAGCCAGGACGCCGAGGGGCGTCTCCTCGTCCCGGTACCGCATCGCCGCCTCGAAGACGCTGGTCACCTCACCGCTCGGGAGATGCGTCGTCCACCATCCCTCCGTTCCGGGTGCGAGCTCGTTGCGGAGCCGGACGTTCGCGAACGTGCCGCGCATCATCACCTCGTGGTTCCCGCGTCTCGCCCCGTACGAGTTGAAGTCACGCTGCTGGACACCTCGTTCGACGAGGTATCGACCGGCAGGTGAATCCGGGCGGATCGCCCCCGCAGGAGAGATGTGGTCCGTGGTGATGGAGTCCCCCACGTGCACCAAGATCCGGGCGCCGGCGACACGGGTTCCCTCAACCTCGGCGGCGCCGACCGGGCCGCCGGCTCGATCGTCGAAGAAGGGCGGTTCACGGACATAGGTGGAGTCCGGATCCCACTCATAGGCCGGCCCGGTCGGCGTCGGGAGACCTCGCCACCGGTCGTCGCCTTCCCAGATCCGGCCGTACTGCTCGACGAACTGCTCTTCGGTGACCGCGGTCGCGATGACCTCGGCCACCTCCTGAGGGCTCGGCCAGAGATCGCGAAGGAACACCGGACCGTTCGCACCCTCGCCGAGCGGCTCGGTCGTGGGATCGAAGTTGATCCTCCCGGCGAGGGCGTAGGCGACCACGAGCGGGGGCGACGCCAGGTAGCTCGCACGCACCTGCGGGTGGATCCGGCCCTCGAAGTTCCGATTGCCGGACAGGACCGCGACGACGTTCAGCTTCTCGTCGTCGACGATCTTCGCCACCTCGTCCGGAAGGGGTCCGGAGTTCCCGATGCACGTCGTGCACCCGAATCCGACGAGGTTGAATCCGAGCTTCTCCAGGTACGGCGTCAGGCCGGCTCGGTCCAAGTAGTCGGTGACGACCCGGGAGCCCGGGGCGAGCGACGTCTTGACCCACGGCTGGGATGCCAGACCTGCCTCGACGGCTCGCTTCGCGAGCAGCCCGGCGGCGACCATCACGGACGGGTTGGAGGTGTTGGTGCAGGAGGTGATCGCGGCGATCACCACGGAGCCGTGTCCCACGTCGCGTCCGTTCGGGGTGACGTCCTCGGCCCATCCCCGCTCCTCGGCGCTCGAGTCGGGATTCCCCCCCTCGCTGACGAAGCGACCGAGCTCCGTCGGCTTCGGGTCCGGCTCCAGGTGCCGCTGGAAGGCGTCCACGAACGAATCCCAGACCTTCGGGAGGGCCACGCGATCCTGCGGTCTCCGGGGGCCTGCCATCGAGGGCTCGATGCGGGTGAGGTCGAGCTCCAGGGTCTCGGTGAACGTCGGGGTCGGATCGGCGTCCGTGCGGAACAGCCCCTGCGCTTTCGTGTAGCGCTCGACCCGATCGATCAGATCTCCGCGACCCGTGAACCGGAGATATTCGAGCGTGCGCTCGTCGACGGGGAAGAACGCCGACGTGGCTCCGTACTCGGGGCACATGTTCGAAAGGGTCGCTCGGTCCGCGATCGTGAGCGTGGAGAGACCCGCGCCGTAGAACTCGACGAAACGACCGACGACCCCGTGAGCGCGGAGCATCTGCGTGAGCGTGAGGACGAGGTCGGTCGCCGTCGTCCCCGGCGGCAGCTCGCCCATCACCTGCACGCCGACCACGTCGGGCTGAGGAAGGAAGGTCGGCTCTCCCAACATGGCGGCCTCGGCCTCGATCCCGCCCACGCCCCATCCGAGCACCCCGAGGCCGTTGATCATCGTGGTGTGCGAGTCGGTCCCCATCAGCGTGTCGGGGAACGCCACGCCGTCGCGCACGCTCACCACCTGTCCGAGATGCTCCAGGTTCACCTGGTGACAGATGCCGGCACCGGGCGGCACGACGCGGAGACCGTCGAAGGCCTGTTGCGCCCAGCGCAGGAGCGCATAGCGCTCGCCGTTCCGCCGGTACTCGAAGTCGATATTGGCCTCGTACGCCTCCGGGGTCCGGAAGAGGTCCACCTGGACCGAGTGATCGATGATCAGATCCACCGGCACGAGCGGATCGATCGACGTAGGATCTCCGTTCGCCCGCGCGACCGCGCTCCGCATCGCGGCGAGGTCGACGACCGCCGGTACCCCGGTGAAGTCCTGCATCAGCACGCGCCCGGGCATGAAGGCGATGTCCGCCGAGGGCTGGGGCCACTGCGCGAGCGAGCGAACGTCATCGTCCGCGACGTCGCGGGTGCCGGTGCGCCGGAGCAGGTTCTCGAGGAGGATCTTCACGGTATGGGGCAGGCGGCTCACATCGGCGATCCCCGCCTCGGCGAGCCACGGAATCGAAAAGACGTCGAGATGGCCATCCGACGTCTCGAGCGGGGTGCGGGCACCGGCGAGTTCCGAAGTCATCAGAGCGGTCCTTTCTGGTCGTGGTTCCATACTCCCACGCACCCGGGAGACCCCCAGGCGGGAGGTCAGGACGCGCTGTGTTCCCGCCGCTCGCCCTTCGAGGCTCGCGCTCCCTGGATCGCTTCCTTGTGCGCGATCCGGCGCTCCCGGCGGAGCTTGGCCTCTTGCTGCCGCCGGCGTTCGTCCTCGGTCTCCGCGACCAGCGGAGGCACCGGTCGAGGCCTCCCCTCGTCGTCGACCGCCACGAAGACGAGGTACGCACTGTTCACGTGACGGACGGTCCCGGTGAGCGGATCCTCCGCCTCCACCCGGACGCCGCATTCCATCGAGGTCCTCCCGACGTCGTTGACGCAGGCCCTGATGACGATGACCTCTCCGATGTGCACCGGCTCGAGGAACGCCATCTCGTCGATCCCCACGGTGAGTGCGATCCCACCCGAGTGCTTGATGGCGGCGAGGGCCCCCGCCGTGTCGGCCAGCCGCATGATCACGCCACCGTGGACGTTGCCGGCGACGTTCGCGTCCGTCACCTCCATCATCTGCGTGAGGGTCACCTTCGAATCGGAGACGCTGCGCGGGCCGCGTTCGGGCACGCGCGCATCCTACGCGGCTCACCGGGAACCGCCGGGGCGCCGATACCATCGAGGCGATGAGGAGATGGACGCGCGCCATCGCCGTCGCGCTCGCGATCGGGGGGTGCGGCACCCGAGCCCCGACACCGCCGAGCCCGACGCCGGCGTCAGCGGCCGAGAGCCCTTCCCCGTCGCCCGAGCCTTCGCCGAGCCCCGAGCTCGCGCCGGGCGAGATGCCGAGCACGTTCAGCCAGGACTTCCCGCCTCCCGAGCTTCCCTTCGATCGGCTCGTTCCCGGGGAGGCGGACGTGACCGGCCATTGGTTCGGTTTCACCGATGACGGCGTGGTGGTGATGGTCGCCTGGGTGGAACCCGGATCGGATCCCTTCCTCCTCCCGCGCGGCATCGCGGTCTGGCACCGGCACGCCTCCTCGCCACACTGGCGCGTGGGTCTCGTCCGACGCCACGACGCCGATCAGGGGATCCAGGAGATCGCCGTCTCGGCGACGGATGTCACCGGCGACGGGTCGGACGACGCGCTCGTGTTCGAAGGCATCGGCGGCTCCGGCGGGTGCGGCATCTGGTCCGTGATCGATCTCGCACGCAACGAGGAAGCGTACCGACGGGAGCTGTGCGACGGGAGGATCGACGCCGGGCCGCCCGGGTCACCCGGGCTCGTGCTCACGGAATCGGTCTACAGAGAAGGCGACGCCCACTGCTGCCCCAGCGCGATGCGGGAGACCACCTTGGCCTGGACCGGCACGGCGTGGCGGGTGACGGACAAAACGCTGATCGAGCACTGATCCGAGCGCGGATCGTGCTCGAGACGGCCCTGCGCCATGGTGCCTAGGTCTTTCGCCCTACCGAATGACCAACAGGAATCCCCCTCTCGGCACTGAACCCGCTCCCGAACGGTGCCGATAAGGAGCGCGGGAGACCGGACAGGGGGCTGGTACGCGCATGTTGACTGGGTACGGCCTGGCTCGAAGGATTCACATCGCACTCATCGCGCTGCTCGTCATCGGTGTGGCGGGTTCGTTCTGGATGAGCGTCAGGGCTCGGAGCACCGCGGAGGATCGAGCCGTCGAGCAAGCCCAGGTCATCGCCGACAGTTCCCTCACGCTCGTCTTCCGACCGGACGATCTCCAGCACGACGCGACGTCCGAGCGGATCCGGGAACTGACCCGCTCGATCGACGACGTCGTGCTCGATCCCAGCGACTTCGACACCGTTACCCTGTTCTCGGGGTCTGGCGAGATCCTCTTCTCGACCGAGGACGGCAACATCGGCCAACGCTTCGCCGGCGAGCGCGCACGCATCCGGACCGCGTTCCGTGGCGAACCGCAGGCTCGCCTCGTCGACGACACCTTGTCCGTCCTGGTCGGCTTGCGATTCCCCTCCGGTGTGGGCAACACCGCCGCCGTGGAGCTGTCGCGGCCGGCAGATGACATCACCGGCGCGGCGGCGCCGTGGAGAACCAACATGTTCTTCCTCGGGGGTGCGCTCGCACTCGTCCTGCTCGCTGCCGGCGCACCCATGTTCCGCGGCTCGACGTCGGTCGACCCTTCGGAGTCTGCGCGGATGCGCGTGCCGGTGATCCCGGGACGCCAGGCCGGCGCGCCGGCGAGACGGATCGAGGCACCGCGGCCGGGGATGAAGGAAGAGGCGGAGGCTCGCCGGCGCGCCGAGACGCGCGCACAGGAAGCGGAGCAACGCCTGAACCTCTTGCAAGACCAGTACCGCGCCACCCTCGAGGAGCTGCAGTCGACGCAGCGGGTGCTGCGCGACCAGCCGACCGGGCAGGGTCGCGAATTCGAGGAACGTGCCGTCAAGGCGGAGGCCGCGGCGAGATCGCTCGAGCAGCGGCTCCACAGCGTGACCGTCGAGCGAGACCGGATCGCCGGCGAGCTCCTGGCCAAGCGGGACGCCGTCGTGGGTCCCGGCCGCGAAGAGCTGAAGCAGGTCGAAGCCGAGGCCATGGGCCTGCGGGCGGAGCTCGAAGGGGCGCAGACGCAGCTCTCGATGACGATCCAGGAACTGGACGCCCTCCAGCGACAGGCCGAGCGCTCGCGGGAACTCCAGGAGGAGCTGGATGCCGCGCAGCTCGAATCGCTCCACGCGCGCGACGCGATGGACGCGATGCAGCGGGAGCTGGGAGGCGCCCGGACCGAGTTGGACGACGTACGCGGCGAGCTGCGCGCGCTCCGAACCGAAGAGCAGCGCGCCGCCGAGCTCACCGACGAGCTCCGGACCGTCAAGGCAGAGCTCGACAGCATGCGAGCGTCGCATCGTGCCGAGCTGGTCGAGCGCGAGGCGGAGCTCGAAGAGCAGGTTCGGTCGGTCCGGGAGGAGTTCCAGGCCCAGGTGGCCGAGGCGGAGCAGCGTCATGCCGCCGAGCTCGCGAGCACGGAGAAGGAATTCGCGGCCCGGGTGGCCGCAGCGGCGGACGGAGCGGAGGAAGCGAGCGCGCGCGTGGCGGCCGCCGGCGCCGACCTCGAAGCTGCGAGATCGGAATCTGAGGCACGGGCCGTCGACCTGGAGAGCGCGCGCGCGGAGCTCCAGGCCGCTCACGACCGGATCGAGGTGTTGCAGCAAGGTCTGTCCGAACGTCAGGGAGACTTCGATGGGGCGGCGCAAGAGGTGGAGCGGGCGCAGAAGGAGCGGAACGCGCTCACCGCCGAGATCGCCGAGTTCCGCGCCGCGTTGCAGGAGACCGAGGCAGCCCTCGCGGAGGAGCGTTCCGGCAGACAAGCGCTCGAGACCTCTGACTCACGGGTGCAGGAGGAGGCTCGCCGTGCCACCCAGCGCGCCGACGCCCTCGCGGAAGAGCTGGAGGCCGCGACGCAAGCCAACACGGAGATGAACCGTCGTCTCCAGGAGATCGAAGCGAGGCGCGCGCTCGAGGTCGCGGAGGACGAGGGCCGCGCCCACATGGATGAACTGCTCACCGCGACGCAGGAGCGTCTCGCGGGACAAACCGAGAAGTTGATCGCGGCCGAAGAGCGGACCCGGGAGATGGAACGGCAACGCTCGCTCGATTCGGAGCGTCTCGAGGAGCTCGAGGCGCAGCTCCGACAGCACCAGATGGCCGACCAGATGCGAGAGCTGCAGCCGCAGAAGCACGAGCACCACGACGCGGACGACGTTGTCCCCGTCGAGGGGCTTCGCGCGGCGACACCGTTCATCAAGGAGATGTCGATGGACGCGCAGAAGACGATCTCCCGGATGATGGGCGTCGCCCAGCTGCTCAAGCACAAGCAGGGCGCCAAGGAGCAGGCACAGCTGGTGCAGCAGCTCACGGCCAACGGCCGGCGGCTCGGCAACACGATCCGCGATCTCTCCGATATCGACTCGCTCGTCACCGGCACCGTGTCCCTCGAGCTCCGCAACACCGATCTCGAATCGTTGATCCGTCGCGTGCTGGAGGAATCCGGCATCGAGTCGGAGCAGGATGTGCGCGTCGAGATCGAACCGGTCTCGATCGCCGTCGATCGCACGAGGACCGAACAGATCATCCAGGCGCTGCTCCGCAGCGCCGGCGATCGCACCCCCGAAGGCAAGACCATCACGGTGCGCCTGATCCGGGACAAGGGCGGCGCCCTGATCGTCGTGGAGGACGCCGAGTCCTCCGCGGAGATCTCGCTCAGCCCCATGGTGCGCAGACTCGCCGAGGTGCAGGGCGGGTGGGCGAAGGTGGCGCCTCGCGAAGGCGGCGGCGCCGCGTTCCAGGTCTTCCTCCCTGCCGGAGGGCCCGGGGGCACTCCCCCGTCCGAGCCCGTCGAAGGAGATCAACCCGTCGAGGAAGTCAAGGACGAGCCGAATCACTGGGTGCAGGCCGAGCAGGCGCTCGTGCGCGAACTGCGCCAGCTCTCTCAGGGTAAGGCCAAATAGTCCTTAGATCGCCCGAAGGACCAGCGCGTCTCCCTGTCCCCCGCCGCCGCAGATCGCGGCGCCCCCGAGGTCGACCCCGCGGCGCCGCATCTCCATGAGGAGCGTCAGCACGATCCTCGCCCCCGAGGCGCCGATCGGATGTCCGAGCGCCACCGCTCCCCCGTTGACGTTCACGATGTCGTCGTCGACGCCGAGCATCCGCGCGGAATGGATCGGGACGGCGGCGAACGCCTCGTTGATCTCGATCAGCCCGAGGTCGGACGCGGCGAGACCCGACTTCTTGAGCGCTCGTTCGAGCGCCATCGCGGGAACCGTGTGGAGCGACGGATAGCGATCGGAGGACATCCCGTACGCGACGATCTCGGCGAGCGGGCTCACCCCCAGCTCCTGAGCCTTCTCGTCGCTCATCACCACCACCGCACAGGCTCCGTCGGAGATCTGCGACGCGTTCCCCGCCGTGATGGTGCCGTCGGCCCGGAACGCGGGTTTCAGCCCGGCCAGTGTCTGCGGCGTCGTGTCCGGACGGATCCCTTCATCTCGATCCACGAGGGCAACGGCGCCTTTGCGCTGCGGCACCTCCACCGTCACGACCTCGTCGGCCATGCGGTTCGACTCCCACGCGGCGTGCGCCCGCTGATGTGACCGCGCCGCCCACGCGTCCTGTTCCTCGCGCGTGAGACCGAGCTCGGCGCTGACCTCGTCGGTGCCCTCACCCATGTGCTGGTCGAGGAACGAAGACCACAGACCGTCGTGGATCATCGAGTCGATCAGCTCGGCATCCCCGAGCCGCGAGCCTTCGCGGCCTTTGGGCAGGACGTACGGTGCGTTCGTCATCGATTCCATGCCGCCGGCGACCGCCACCTCGATCTCGCCCGCCCGGATCATCTGATCGGCCGTCGCGATCGCCGCCATCCCCGAGAGGCAGACCTTGTTGATCGTGATCGCGGGGACGTCCTTGGGCAGGCCGGCGCCGATCGAGGCCTGGAGCGAGGTGATCTGCCCGGCGCCGGCCTGCAGGACGTGGCCCACGATCGCGTAGTCGACCTGCGCTCCCGCGATGCCCGCTCGCTCGACCGCCGCCCGGATCGCGTGCGCTCCCAGCTCGACCGCCGGCATTCCGGCGAAAGCCCCCCGGAACTTGCCGGTGGGCGTTCGGGCACCTGCGACGATCACCGAACGGGCGGACGCGCGCACGGATCGAGTCTACGGCGGTCGATCGGGTGAGACGGTTCGTGATGGTGGTTCAGCTTCGTGCGGAGAGCGCTCCCTCGATGACCTCGAGGATCTCCTCGCGCACCAGCTCGTCCCGTTCCACGAGGGCCTGCGCGAGCGCGGAGTGCACGTCCCTGTTCTCCGCGAGGACCTCCAGCACGCGCTCCTTCTGCGCCGTCAGGATGTCCTCCACGCTCTGTTTGCCGCGCTTGTCCGCCAGGACCTTCGCCACGAGGTTCGCGCCCCCGATCGGGCCGTGGGAGACCGCGTCGAAGGAGATCAGGGATCCGGCCATCCCGAAGGAGCCCACCATCTGGGCGGCCAGTTGCGTGGCCGTCATCAGGTCGGCCGCCGGGCCCGTGCCAGACTCGCCGAGGACGAGCTCCTCCGCTGCCATCCCGCCGAGTGCGATCGCGATACCGGACTCGATCTCGGTGCGGTTCCTCGTGAACCGCTCCTCCTCGTCCCCGTGGGCGAGCAGGCCGAGCGACCCGCGCCGCTTGATGATCGACAGCACCTCCAACCGGCGGTTCTGCCCGAGGAAGTGCGCGACGGTGGCGTGTCCCGCCTCGTGAACGGCCACGGCGCGACGATCGTTGTCGGTGTACGTGACGGCCTGCTTCAGGCCGATCTCCTCGGTGAACTTGGCCTCCATCACGTCGGAGAAGTTCATCTCGCGTCGCCCCTCGCGGAGCGCGACCAAGAGGGATTCGTCGAAGAGGTGCTCGATCATGACGGGTGTGTACGCGAAACATTCGTGTGCGATACGCGTGCGGACCGCGGGGTCGTCGAGCTGCTCGTGGTGCTTCTTCCGCTCGAGGAAGTAGTCGACCAGGTCTTCGCGCTCGCTCTGGGTCGGCACGTCGAAGTACAGCCGCCGGTCGAAGCGACCGGGTCGCATGAGCGCGGTGTCGAGCGAGTCCGCCCGGTTGGTGGCCGCGATCAACAGGATGTTGTGGTACTCGGGCCCGATCATCTTGAGCTGCATGCCGCCGGGGAGATATCCGTTGAGCCAGCCGAGCAACTTGCCCCAGATCCGGGTCCGGACACGCGGCTGATCGAACGACTGCATCTGGATCAAGAGCTCGTTGACCATCCCTCCCGTGTTGGATGACATGAACCTGTTCACGGAACGTTCCATGCCGTCCGGCGACGCGCCGTTCATGCCATCCCGCGACTGGGCGATCGCATCGATCTCCTCGATGAAGCCGATCGCGCCCCCTTCCTTGCGCGCGGCCTTCCGGAGCGCCTTGAAGAACGAACGGATCCGATACGCCGTCATCCCGAACCACATCGACTGGAGCGCCGTGGCCGAGATGAACAGGAACGGGACCCCGGCCTGCTTGGCCATCGCCTTCGCCAGATACGTCTTCCCCGTGCCGGGCGGTCCTTCGAAGAGGATCCCGCGCCGAGGGGTACCGCCGAGCTCGTCACGGAAGGTCCCGTATCCGAGGAACACGTCGAGGGTGCGCAGCACCTCGTCGACCTGGGTATCGAGTCCCTTCAGCTCCTCGAGCCCGACCTCGACCTGTTCCGGGTAGACCGTGATGTGCGGCGAGCGGCCGGACAGCAGCGGCATCGCGACCATGAGCCCGATGGCCACGATGAGGAGCATCGCCGGGAGGTAGATCTCCCACGGGAACGCGTCAGGGATGGTCGGCAGCTGGACCGGGCGACCCGTCGAGTACCGCCACCAGAGGTAGGCATCCAGGCTGCAGATCACCAGGATCGCGCGGATCTGACGTTTCCGCTTCGTACGAGCCCGCTGGCGGAACACATCTGCCCGACCGGCACGGAGCGTATTCGAGCCGGAGTGGAGAGCCGCCGCTGTCGCGCTGTGGTGCTTCTCCGTCACCGGTGCCTCCGATATGAGCGGTCCTGGTTGGGTTCTGGCCTTGGGTACGAACGCTATACCCTTCCCCCTCCCCCGTGAATCCGACCTTCGGCCCCATCTGGGGGATGCGGCTCCCCGGCCGAAAGTCTCAAGGATGGTTCGATATCGTGCCGCGGTGGCCCGCACCAAACAGCCTCCCAAGAGCGACGAGGACCGGCGGGTCGTGGGTGGACTGCTGCGGGAGCTGCGGAAGGCGGCGGGGTATCGGTCGGTCGATGCGGCGGCGGCCGTCGACGGCGCGCCGTCCTCTCGCCAGACGATCTACGCGTACGAGCGCGGGGGACTCACTCCATCCCTCGTCCAGTTCCTCGACCTCGTTGAGTTCTATGTGCTCCTCGCCCCGCATCTCGACGGTGCCAAGGCCGACGACGACCTCCGCGCCCAGGGGGTGTCGGCCGTGACGCGGGTGCTGACGCTGCCGCTGTATCACGTCGCCGCAGCCCAGGCCCTGGTCGCGCGGATGCAGCCGGGCGCTCGGAGGAAGCGGTGATCGTCGACATCGACCACATCGGGATCGCGGTCCACGACCTGGACGCCGCAGTGGAGCGATACCGGCGGACGCTGGGCGTCGAACCGACCCATCGGGAACGCGTGGACGATCAGGGTGTCGAAGAGGTCCTGTTCGCCGTCGGGACCTCGTTCATCCAGCTGCTCGGGGCGCTCGGCCCCGAGACACCCGTCGGGACGTTCCTCGCGGAACGAGGACCAGGCGTGCACCACGTCGCGTATCGCGTCGACGACGTGGCAGCGTCGCTGGCCCGCCTCCGGGAAGAGGGCGTTCGACTCGTGGACGAGACGCCGAGGCGCGGCTCGCGCGACACGTTGATCGCGTTCGTGCACCCGAGGGACATGGAGGGCGTCCTCGTCGAGCTCGTGCAGCTCCGCTGATCAGCTCACGGTGACGGCAGCCCGACCAAGCCACGCTCGGGGGAGTTGATCAATACGGAGACGTTGCCCTCCGGGAGCTCCCCGTCGGCCATCAGCTGATGTGCGAGGCCGGCCTCCTCGTAGCCGTAGGCATGCCCGAGCGTCGTCCGGACCTTCGCCTCTCTCACGAGATCGTTGAAGGCGGCCGCCTGGTCGTCGTTGAACAGATGTGACCCCTGGTAGCGCTTCTGCAGGTACCACAGGTAACGGACGTCGATCATCGTGTCGTAGCCCGAGGTCCCGGCGCAGATCACGATCATCCCGCCGCGCTCACAGACGAAATTCGACGTCGGGATCGTGTCCTGCCCCGGATGCTCGAAGACGATCCTCGGGTTGACCTTCTCGCCGACCGCCTCCCAGATCGCTTTCCCGAACGCCTTCGCACCGTCCAGCCACCCTTTCCAGTCGGGCGAGTCCCACGGCGGTGGCACCCCCCAATGGGAGAACTCCCTGCGGTCGATGAACCCGACCGCGCCGAGCTCCTTGCAGTACTCCCCCTTCTCCTCGGAGGAGACCACCGCGACCGGCCGGCCCCCCGCGAGCGCGACGAGCTGGATCGCGAGCGAGCCCAGCCCCCCCGCGCCGCCCCACACGAGCACGACCTCCCCGGGCTTCACCGTGTTCGGGACCCACCCGTGCAGCATCCGGTAGGCGGTCGCGCCGGTGAGGGTCGGGGCGGCGGCTTCCTCCCAGGTGAGCCGGTCGGCCTTCGGGAGGCACTGATGCGCCTGCACCTTCGTGAACTGCGCCATCGAACCCCAACACGTGTCGTATCCCCAGACGCGGAAGCTTCCGGCCAGGCCCGGATCGTTCCCTTCTACGACCCACGGGTCGTCCGGATCCCATTGGCCCGCGTGGACAACCACGTGATCCCCCACCACCAGACCCTGGACCTCGGACCCGACCGCGAAGACGATCCCCGATGCATCGGAGCCGACGATGTGGAAGTCGGTCGGCTCGCCCCAACGCGCCTGCGTCTTCGTGACGTCGATCGGGACGCCGCGAGCTGCCCATACGTTGTTGAAGTTCACGCCGGCGGCCATCACCATCACGAGCGCATCGTTCGGGCCGAGCGTGGGCACGTCGATCACCTCGTCGCGGATCGCCACCCGTGGCTCGCCGTACCGGTCGGGCCGCACCAGCTGGGCGTGCATCTGGGCCGGCACGTCGCCGATCGGGGGGATCTCGCCGATCTCGTATACGTCTTTCGTCATGAGGTGAGCATCCTCCGATACGGGCCGCCGAACCCTAACAACCGGGAAGCGACCCCGGGGCATCCTTGAGAGCATGTCCCCATGGACACCCTGCGAGGCCACTTGCTGGTCGCGGGTCCGGGACTCTGGGATCCGCACTTCCGGCGGACCGTCGTGCTGGTCGGCCACCACGACGACGAGGGTGCCGTGGGAGTCGTCCTCAACCACCCGCTCGACGCCACGGTCGAGGAGGCGGTCCCCCCGCTCTCCCCGCTGGTCCCTCCCGGAGAATCCCTGTTCCGTGGCGGGCCGGTGCAGCCAGAGGCCGCCGTCGTGCTCGCGGACTTCGAGGAGCCCGAGCGAGCGGGGGTGCTCGCTCTCGACACGATCGGGTTCCTTCCCGAGGAGGGCGACACCGGCTCGCTCGGTGGCCTCCGTCGGGCCCGCGTCTTCGCCGGCTACGCCGGGTGGAGCGCCGGGCAACTCGAGGCCGAGATGGAGGAGGATGCGTGGCACGCCACCCGCGCGCTCCCGACGGACGTGTTCACGGACCACCCCGAGGGTCTGTGGGCGTCTGCGGTGGGACGCCTGGGTCCCGGCTTCCAGCTGCTGACGACGATGCCGCTGGACCCCACCCTGAACTAGACCGGCCGAGGCTCTGCGCTCGGACACACGAACGCGCGGGGACACCACGCGCACCATGAACCCGGCGTGAGCACGGGCTCTCGACCGCCCAGGAGGGCGCCGGCTGCTCTCGCCGTCGACACCACCCGGTCGGCCGCGTGGAACAGCGTCTCCTCGCCGACCTCCTCCGCCTGCCACTCCCCCGAGTCGAGGAACAGCGAGGCGACGCGGTAGGGCGGGACACCGAATCGGAGCGTCATGAGCAACGCGTAGAAGCGCATGTCCTCCGCGTGCTCGGGCCACGCTCCTCCGGTCTTCAGGTCGACGGCCAGCCTCGTCGCCCGGTTGGGCTCCAGCCGATCGGGCACGCCGAGGACCAGGTCGATCTTCCCCGACAGGGTGAGCGCGCCGCCGAGGAGCTGGGCCTTGACCGGCAGCTCCGTGATGGGTGCCATCTCGCGGCGAAGCTCGCGGAGCGGAGGGAACGACCCCTGGAAGAGGGTGACCTTGCGGACGACCTCCATCAGGAGCTCGTCCTGCTCGGAGCCGGACTGCTCACGCCAGAACTCGGCGAACCGCTCTTCCCGCTCCGCCAGCCGCCCGGCGGCCGTCACGGCGATCGCGTGCGGATCCATCCCGTCGCGCGAGCCCACGTCCACCTCGATGGCCTTGTGCACGAGCACGCCGGCGGCGGTGTTGACCGAGTGCTCGAACGGTGGGTCCTCCCGTTCGAGGCGCGCCGCGAAACGCCCCTCACACCGAGCCAGCTGGTTCAGCGCCTCCTTGCCCAGCCAGAGCGGCTCCCCGAGCTCGAGCTCTCGCGCGGCGCCCTCGATCCGGTCGACGAGCCGCTGCCGGAGGTCGCCGGCGAAGACGGGCCGCTCGTCGGTGCCGATCAGCCGGTCGAGTGTCCGACGCTGCGGGTCCGTGAGGAGCATCGCATCATGGTAGGCAACGAGACCGACATGACCGAGCACCCCGACGACATCCTTCGAGCGCTGGCGGATCCCGAGCGGCTGCGGATCGCCGGCGCCCTGGCGGCGGGCGACGCCGCGGCCACCTCTCTCGCCGAGACCCTCGAGCTGCCCCTCGCCCGGGTGCGCCGGCACCTGACCCGCCTCGCGGCCGCCGGTGTCGCCCGCCTCCAGCCCGACAAGCGCACCTACCGACTCGATCCGGAGACCCTTCGATGGGCGGCGGAGCAGGTGGGCCCGCGCCGAGATGCGGGCATCGCGCTCGGAGCCGCCAACGAAGACGAGGAGGCGGTCCTACGCGCGTTCTTCCGCGACGGTCGCGTCACCGAGATCCCGACGAAGGCCACGAAGCGACGGATCGTCCTCGAGCGGATCGCGATCGAGTTCGAACCGGGAGTTCGATACGACGAGCGGGAGGTGAACGCGATCGTGGGTGCCTTCTTCCACGATCACGCCGCGCTCCGACGGTACCTCGTCGACGAAGGGTTCCTCGCGCGGGAGGCGGGCGTGTACTGGCGCTCGGGTGGCCGCGTCGAGGGATGAACGTGTAGACGCGGACGCGTCGCAGCCGGTACTGTCCGCGGGAGCCGCCGAGCGGGACCTTCCCATCGGCGGTTCTGCGCGTTCACGACCGAGCTCTAGATGCGAACCCGATCCGCGATCGCGGTCCTCATGGTGACCACGGGCATGCTCCTCGGAGCGACGCCCGCGATCGCGCATCACCTCCCGGGTCCGTGCGACTTCCATCGCCTCGATGACGAATCGGTCCGAACGTTCGCGAAACGCCTCATCGTCTGCTCCGTGGAGCGGTTCGGGCCGATCCCCGGCGGATCGGAACGCGCGATCTGCATCGCCCGTCGCGAGAGCGGCCTGCTCCCCTCCGCGACGTCGGAGCCCACCGGCCAGTACCGAGGCCTGTACCAGCACGACCGAGACCTCTGGCCGTGGCGGTACGACACGTACACGCTCCCGGCATGGGAGCTGTCGCGTCGCGCGCTCAACGGACGCAGCAATGCGATCGTGACGATCCGGATGGTGGCCGACGCGGGCACGTGGTGGAAGGCCGGCTGGCCACCGAAGGAGTGCTGAGGCGGCGGAGGTGACCCCAAACGGGGCCGACCGTGACCGCCATGCATGACCGCCATGGATGGGCCGCCATGAGTGGCCCGCCTGCATGGCCGTCATGAGTGCCCGCCATCAATAGACTCCGCCCCATGGCGACCACAGACAAAGACGTCGAGACCGCGAAGACGATCACCAACCAGGACCGGAACGAGGAGCTCCGGAAGCGCAAGAAGGCCGCGCTCACACCCGGGGGCAGAGACGCAGCGAAGAAGCAGCACGATCGCGGGAAGCTAACGGCCCGTGAGCGCGTGGAGCTGCTCATGGACCGCGGCTCATTCGTAGAGACCGATCCCTTCGCCGTCCATCGCGCGCACGACTTCGGGATGGACCGCAAACGCCCACCCGGTGACGGCGTCGTGACCGGCTACGGGACCGTCGGGGGCCGGAAGGTGTTCGTGGCTTCGCAGGACTTCACGGTCTTCGGCGGCTCCATGGGCGAGGTCCACGCGCAGAAGGTGTGCAAGGTCATGGACCTCGCGATCTCCACCGGCGCTCCGTTCGTACAGATCAACGACTCCGGAGGCGCCCGGATCCAGGAGGGCGCCGCGTCGCTCGCCGGGTACGGCTTCATCTTCGAACGCAACGTCCGCGCGAGCGGCGTGATCCCGCAGATCTCCGTGATCATGGGACCTTGCGCCGGCGGCGCTGTGTACTCACCCGCGATCACGGACTTCACGTTCATGGTCAAGGAGACCTCGCACATGTTCATCACCGGTCCCGACGTGATCAAGACGGTGACCGGCGAGGAGGTCACCTTCGAGGAGCTCGGCGGCGCGATGACACATGCGACGAAATCTGGCGTCGCATCACTGATCGGCGAGGACGACGAAGACGTGCTGAACCGTGTTCGCTACCTGCTCTCGTTCCTCCCGTCCAACAACCTCGAGGATCCACCCGCCTACGCGACCACCGACGATCCCGATCGCACGGATGACGGCCTCACCCATGTCGTGCCGGACCGTGCCAAGGAGCCCTACGACATGCACGAGGTGATCCGTCGCGTCGTCGACGACGGCGAGTTCCTCGAGATCTTCCCGCTCTGGGCGATGACGGTGGTCACCGGCTTCGCTCGCCTCGATGGGCGCTCGATCGGCATCGTGGCGAACCAACCGAAGGTGAACGCGGGCACGCTCGACATCGATGCCAGTGAGAAGGCGTCGAGGTTCGTGCGATTCTGCGACTCCTTCAACATCCCACTGCTCACCTTCGTCGATGTTCCCGGCTTCCTCCCCGGCACGCAGCAGGAATACGGCGGCATCATCCGTCACGGGGCGAAGCTGTTGTACGCGTTCGCCGAGGCGACGGTCCCCCGGATGACGGTCATCACGAAGAAGGCGTACGGGGGCGCGTATCTCGTCATGAACTCGAAGCATCTGCGAGCCGATGTCTCGTTCGCCTGGCCCACCGCCGAGATCGCGGTCATGGGAGCCGAGGGCGCGGTGAACGTCGTCTTCAAGAAGGAGATCGAGAAAGCAACTGACTCGGAGGCTCGACGACAGGAGCTGATCCGCGAGTATCGCGACAAGTTCTCGACGCCGTACGCGGCCGCGGAGCGCGGGTTCATCGACGACGTGATCGAGCCGGCGGAGACGAGACCCCGGCTGATCAAGGCGCTCCGCATGCTCTCGACGAAGCGGGAGACGATCCCCGCGCGGAAGCACGGGAACATCCCCCTCTAGGACAGGCTTGGTGCCCGCATGGATGATCATCGAGCATGACCGGTACGAGCGACGGACGGCGCTTCGAGATCCCGGAAGGGGTCACGCCCGAGGAGGATCGGGCGATCCTGATGGCCCTCGAACGCTACTTCTCCGCGGAGAACCCCAAGCCGTCGGCATGGGTGCTCCAGGGACGGATCGACGCCACGGGATTCGGTGCGCTCCAGGTGAGGCGGTTCGCGCGGGAACCATGGCACGGACAATGGGTCGAGTTCGCACGCAAGGGCGTGCCACCTGTCCACGGCCGCGGCGACGTTCGTTGACCCCGGCGAGCAAACGAGCCGGGAACGCGGCGCGGGAGGAAGCCGTCGCCGCGTTCCGAGCCGAGGGGTGCTCCTCGCCGCGGTTCTGGGCGAACGGCCCGGACGACCGCTACGGGCGGCACGACCACGGCTTCCACAAGGTGCTCTTCTGCCTGGCCGGATCGATCGTGTTCCATACCGACGACGTCGACGTCGCCCTCACGGCCGGAGACCGGCTGGACATCGAGCCGGGCACGGTGCACAGCGCGACCGTGGGATCCGATGGCTGCGAGTGCGTGGAGGCGTCCCGGTGATCGGCCGTCAGGCGTCGTAGAAGCCGCCGCCCGACTTCTTCCCGAGCTTGCCCTGGGCGACGAGGTCCCGGAGCAGCTTGGGTGCCTCGTACTTCGACTCCCCGGGGAAGGCCTCGCGCAAGACCTCGCCGATCGCGAGCAGCGTGTCCAGCCCGATCAGGTCGGACAGCGTGAGCGGGCCCATCGGGTGAGCGAGCCCCAGACGCATCGCGGTGTCGATGTCCTCGCGTGAGGCGAAGCCCGACTCGTACAGCCGGATCGCATCGAAGAGGTACGGGATCAGGAGGCGATTCACGATGAACCCCGCTTCGTCACCCGAGCGGACCGGCGTCTTCTCCAGGACGTCCGTCCCGAACACCCGGACGAACTCGTAGGTCTCCTCGCTCGTGTCCTCCGAGGGTGTCAGCTCGAGCAGCGCCATCACCGGGGGCGGGTTGAAGAAGTGCATCCCCACCACCTTCTCCGGACGACCGCTCGCCACGCCGAGCTCACGGATGGGGATCGAGGACGTGTTGGAGGCGAGCACGACCTCCGGCCGGGTCACCGTTCCGAGTCGCGCGAAGATCGCGGCCTTCGCCTCGCGGTCCTCGGTCGCCGCCTCGATCACGAGATCGACCTCCGAGAGCGCATCGAGGTCGGTGGCGGCCTCGATCCGCCCGAGCACCTCCTCGGCCGCGGCCGCGTCGAGCTTCCCGCGCTCGACCGCCTTCCCGATCGACCGCTCGACGCGGCCGCGGCCGGCGGCGACCAGCTCGTCCGATCCCTCGACGAAGGTGACGCGAAGACCGGCACGGGCGCAGACCTCGACGATGCCCGAGCCCATCAGGCCACACCCGACCACTCCCACGTGTCGCACGTCGGCGGGTCGCATGGTGCCTCAGGATAGGAGACGCGGGGGTAGCACCGCGCTCAGCCGCATGCCTGGAGCAGGAGCGGGTACGGGTTGATCGCGTCCTCGATCACGGCGTACCCGTATGCGCTTTCCCATGGCCAACCGCTCGATATCGAGTGGGGGTGGAACTCGAAATGGTCGTGGGGGGTCGTGCTCGACCCCGTGCTCCCGACGTACCCGATCACCTCGCCCGCGGAAACGGAGCTGTTGGAGCTATCCGAGTACCGGTACAGGTGCGCGTTGTATGCGGTGCCCTGCGCCCCGACCACGAAGACGACGTTGCCCCCGAGCGAGTTCGAGCTCGTGTACGCCTGGCCGTCGAAGGGGGCGTAGATCGGGGTCCCCAGCGGAGCCACGATATCGACCCCTTTGTGGAGGTGGTAGCCGCCGGCGTAGCGAGGCGCGCCGAAACCGTCCCCGAAGCCTCTCGGCTGGCCCACCGGGCACCGCTCGAAGACGTGATCGAACGGCACGAGCGAACCGCCGTGCCACACCCGTCCGCCGCCCGCGTCGGCGGCGGCAGCCGCCTGCTCATCGAGCCATTCCTGGTAGTCGGCCCTGGTCTTGCGAAGCGTCCGTCTCGCAGACGTCAACAGCCGTTCCTGTTCGTCGAGCAGCCCCTGCTGGTGGTCGAAGAGCGCGGCGACGTCGCGCCTCTGCTCCCGCACCCGCTCGAGCTCGAGGAGCTCACGCGCCTGCTGCTCCTCGAGGGTCGCCTCGGTGGCCGTCAGGACGTTCTTCTGGTTGGCGACCTGGACCGCGAGTCCCGCATCCGATCTTGCGAGGGCGTCGACGTACGCGAGCCGATCCGCCAGGTCCGCCACGGTGTCGGCGTCCAGGAGGAAGTCGATGCTCGACGCCGGCCCGGTCATGTACGCGATCACGGCCCGGTCGTTGAGGCGGTCACGGATCTTCCGGTAGCGAGCCCGTGCTCGCTCGAGCGCGGCCTGCGTCTGGATCAGATCCGCCGTGACCTTCTCGAGAGCGATCTGCTGCTGCTCGATCTCCACCGCGGCGTCGTTCAGCCGCAGCTGGGTGGCGGCGAGCTGGCTCCGGATGTCGGCGAGCGCGTCCGAGATCAGCTCGAGCCGGGCCTTGGCGCGTTCCACGGCCTTCTTCGAGGGTGGCGCGGCACCGGCGACGGTCCCCGCCACCAACGCCATGGCGAGGAGTGCCGCGACAAGGGCGGCACGTGTCGATCTGGGGAAGTGTCGAGTGGCCTTGGTCATGTGGTTGGACGCCTCCGGCCCGAGGGAAGGTGAACGAGCCGGTTCGCACAGCCTGCCAACTCACCGGTCCCCTTGCAACCATCCTCGGGGCGGCGAGCGTGTGCCGCCTGCGCCTGCGGCGCTCGGGTCACTGCAGATATTCGATCAACTGCAGCGGGTTACCGTCGGGGTCGTGGAACGTGGCGAATCGAGCGAACCCGGGAACCTCCGACTCATGTCCGTCGAAGACCACCCCGCGTTGCTGCAAAGACCATCTCGCCTCTTCCAGGTGGTCGACCCGGAAGACGACCGTCCCGCTCGGCGGCACCGAGGGCTCCTCGGTCCCGTGAAGGGCGAGGCGCACTGGCCCTGCTTGGAACTCCGCCCACTCGTCGCCGGCCCGATGACCCACCTCGAGGCCGAGCACGTCACCGTAGAAGGCCACGGCGCGATCCATGTCTCGGGTCCAGTAGTAGACGTGATCGATGCCCCCGAGGGGCCCCTCGGGCGGCATGTCAGCCCAGGATCCTGCGCTTCTGCGCCTGGAACTCCTCCTCCGTGAGGACCCCACGAGCCCGCAGGTCCGCGAGCCGTTCGAGCTCCGAAGCCGCCGAATGCGACGACCTCCCGGCACTCCCGCCCATCATCCGCTGCTGGTTCAGCTCGCCTTGGTGATAGATGGTCTTCTGGACCTCCTCGGGCTTGCGGATGTGGTCGAACACCTGCCGGCCCGCCTCGGACGCCGACTGGACCACCAGGGTCCCGGCGCCGATGATCCGATCGATGACGCCCTGCTCGAAGCGGACGTCGTTGATGGCCTCGAGCGGCACCTCCATCGAGTACTTCGCGATGAAGCCTCGCCGGTGGATGATGCGGTCGCTCGTCACGACGAAATGCGACGTGAGCCAGTCGACGAGCTTCCGCACCGGATACGCGAGGAGGAACAACGTCCCCGCGATACCCACGACCATGTCGAGCACCGGCTCCTCGAAGACGTCGTACAGGACGAGCATGACGGCGAGCGTCGCCACGGTCGCGATCACCGGCATGATCAACGCGATCCAGTGAGGACGGAGGTCGAAGATCAGCTCCTCGCCCTCCACGAGCAACCGAGTCGGGAACGCCACGGCCGGAACCTAGCGCGAGCGGTCAGGCTCCTGCAAGCGAGGCGGGTCAGGCTCCCCGCTGGCCGAGGTCGCTTGGGGGATCGCCGAGAGCGTCGACGATCTCTCTCCCGAGACGCCCGATGTGCACGTCTTGCTCTTCGAGGACCTTCCTCGACGGATCGAGCCGGAGGAGCCCGAGGAGGAGGTGCTCGGGTCCGATCGAGCGGTGCCCGAACCGGATCGCCTCCCGGAGCGACAGCTCAAGCGCCTTCTTCGCCTCCGGCATGAACGGGAGACCGCAGAAACGGGTGCGTCTGCGTCCGGACCATCTCGGACGGCGGTCGAGGGCGCCCGGGCCGAAAGCCGCCTCGGCCCGGCGGCGGACCTCATCCAGGTCCACACCGATCTCCCGGAGCGCGGCGGCATCGGATCCATCCAGCGGATCCGGGCCGGAGCGGTGCTTCCCGCGGAGACCGAGCCGGGCGCGCGCGGGGTCGAAGCCGCACACGGACAGTGAACGGGTCGCGACGTTCGAGCCCCGTTCGGCGAGCGCGATCAGGAGGTGCTCGGCCCCGACGTAGTCATTCTCCAGCTCCCGGGCCGCTTCCGCCCCGAGCACCACTGCCTGCTTGGCGTCGGCGGTGAAGCGTTCGAACACCTCGTCACCTCCCCCGGCGGAATCGCCGCTCTCGATGCTTCTTGTGCACGGCCTGTTTGCTGACGCGAAGCTCGTCCGCGATCGCCTGCCAGGACCACCCCAAGCTCCGGGCGTTGTCCACCTGCAGGTCTTCGAGGCGTTCCGTGACCTTGCGCAGCGCCGCCACCGCTCGGAGACCCACGGCGGGATCCGAGTCCGTCGCTGCGGTCGCGAGGTCCACCGGGTTGTCCTTCATGGTGGGCTATCCTTCATGACGTCATCCTAGGTTGACGCGAGCGTCTCTGTCAACCCTGATTGACATCGAGGTGCTGGATCTCCCCGAACGCCACCCGGACACGTCCGTCCCCGGAGTCGACGAGCAACGCCCCCGTCTCGTCCAGGTCGACCGCGACACCGCGAGCGGTGTCGCCGCCGACCGTGGCCGCCTCTACTCGTCGGCCCAGCGTGGCGGACACGGCGCGCCAGCGACGCAGGATCTCCTCCGGCGAGTCCTCCACCAGCTGTCGGAACCGCTGGAGGAACCCGGTCAGGAGCGCCTCCTCGTCGACGCGCCCGATCGCGCCGGCACCCGGCACGTCCTCCGGGGGATCGAGGTTGACGCCGATCCCGAGGACGACGTGCCCGATCCGTCCGTCGGTGATCTCCGCCTCGCCCAAGATGCCGCCGACCTTCGACTCCCCGACCATCAGGTCGTTCGGCCACTTGCATCGCACCTCTCGAGCGGACGCCTCCGACGCGGCCTCCGCCATCGCCGCGCCCGCGGCCAGCGACACCAACCCCACCCGGTCCGGCTCCCACGACGGCCTGAGCACGACGCTGCACAGCAGCGCCGCTCCCGGACGGTCGACCCACGCACGTCCCTGCCGGCCCCGCCCGGATGTCTGGTGCCCGGCCGCGACGAGCGTCCACTCGGGTGTTCCTTCCGCGGCCATCACCAGCGCGGTCGCGTTGGTCGAGGCCGTCGACTCGTCCCAGCGGACGGGTGCGGCCAGTCCGGCGGTCCCCAGCGCCCGTCCGAGGGCTTCTTCGCTCAACACGTGTCCACCGTCCTCGACGCTATATCGTGACCGACATGGCGCGGAAGCAGAAGCTCCTGATCGCCAACCGCGGCGAGATCGCCATCCGGATCGCTCGGACCTGTCGCGATCTCGGCATCACGACGGTCGCGGTCTACTCCGACGCCGACCGTGATGCGCTGCACGTCGAGATGGCCGACGAGTCCTTCCGGATCGGTCCTGCGCTCGCGTCGGAGTCCTACCTCTCGATCGACAGGATCATGGAGGCCGCTCGGAAATCGAAGGCCACCCTCGTGCACCCCGGATACGGGTTCCTGGCGGAGCGAGCCCAGTTCGCGCAAGCCGTTGACGACGCGGGGCTCGCGTTCGTCGGCCCCACGGCGGACGCGATCGCGACGATGGGAGACAAGGCCGCCGCGCGCCGCGTCGCCGACGCCGCCGGGATGCCGATCGTGCCAGGGACCCGTGAGCCGGTGGACCTCGCACGAGCGAAGAAGGAAGCGGCCCGGATCGGGTTCCCCCTCGTCGTCAAGGCCGCCTTCGGTGGGGGCGGGAAGGGGATGCACGTCGTGCGCGACCCCGACCACCTCGAGGAATCGCTCAAGCGAGCGGCCCGCGAGGCGACCTCCTACTTCGGCCGGCCCGAGGTCTTCCTCGAGCGCTACGTCGATCGAGCGCACCACGTCGAGGCGCAGATCCTCGCCGATACGCACGGCAACGTGTTCTTCCTCGGTGAACGTGACTGCTCCGTGCAGCGCCGTCATCAGAAGTTGATCGAGGAGACGCCGTCGCCCTTGTTCGACGAACGCATCCGTGAGCGCTTCGCCGAAGCCGCGATCGGCCTCGCGAAGGCATCGGGCTACGTCAACGCCGGCACCATCGAGTGCGTGATGGATGAAGACGGCGACTTCTACTTCTTGGAGATGAACGCCCGGCTGCAGGTCGAGCACACGGTCACCGAGATGGTCACCGGGCTCGACCTGGTCGCGCTGCAGATCCGCGTCGCGCTCGGCGAGAAGCTGGCCCTGGATCCCGCTCCTCGAGGCGCATCGATCCAGTGCCGCATCAACGCCGAGGACCCCGGGCGGAACTTCCTGCCGGGTCCCGGCCGGATCACCCGCTACCGGGAGCCGGCCGGGCCCTTCGTCCGCGTGGATTCGGCGATCGAGCAAGGCCGCGAGATCTCCGGGGACTACGACTCGATGTTCGCGAAGTTGATCGTGAGCGGCCGGGACCGGGAGGAGGCGCGCACCCGGATGCTTCGTGGGCTCGACGAGTTCGTGGTGGAGGGCGTCCCGACGACGATCCCGGTGCACCGGTGGATCCTTCGGTCCAAGGAGTTCCGGGCGGGGACGCACACGACCACCTGGCTCGAGCGGGCGCTCGCCGAGGCCGACCTGCCGGCGCACGCGGACTTTTCCTCCACCGGCCCGACGCCGAACAGGCCCGCGGACATCCTCGTCGAGGTGGACGGTCGCCGTATCCCGGTGCGGATCTTCGACGAACGACGGGACCCGGCGCCGAGAGCTCCGGTGGCTCCCGATCCCCATCACGGGGAGCACGTGCACGGCGAGATCCTCGCGCCGATGCAGGGCACGATCGTGAAGGTGCTGGTCGAGAAAGGCCAGGAGGTGCGGCCGGGGGATGTGATCTGCATCCTCGAGGCGATGAAGATGGAGAACCACGTCCCTTCGAACCGAGAGGGCGAGGTCACCGACCTCCCGATCCGCGCCGGCCAGGTCGTCGAAACCGGCCAGGTCCTCGCGGTGATCGACTAACCCCCCGGAGGGCCCCACGACTCCCGTCCGACGATCCGGAACCCGGAGTCCTTGACCTTGTAGGTCCGGTTGATCGAAACGAGGAGCGCCGTGAGCGGCTCGGCGACGCGAGCCATCTCGAGTCGGCCGCAATCGACCCAGCGCATGCCCGGGATCCCTTCGATCAAGGCGCCGACCCGAGCCTTCGCCTCCGGGTCGTCCGCACACAGAAGCACGTCGCTGTCGATCTCGCGGCCGAGGGCCTGGAGTCCCTCGGCCGCGACCGTGTGGAAACCGGCGACGACCCGGGGGCCGTCGCCGAGGATCGCCTGGGCTTGCTCGGCGGCCGAGCCGTGCCAGGGGCGAAGCACCTGCCACGGCCGGCCGCCGACGGCGGTCGCGAGCGGGCTGGTGGCGTCGAGGACGACGGCACCGGGGGCGACGGCGTCCTTGATCGAGCGGTAGATCTCCGCCTGGCCCGCGAACGGGACCGTGACGGCCACGACGCCGTCGGCTCCGGCGGCGGTGGCCGCGCTCGCGTTGTCGGTTCCCTCCAGCGCGGCGCCGGCGAGTTCGGACGCCTTGGTCGCGGACTCGCCCCCGCGGCCGGCGTCGCGCGAGCCGATCGTGACGTGATGGCCGGCCTTCGCGAGGCGGAGCGCGAGGCCGAGCCCCTCGGCCCCCGTTCCTCCGATGATCGCGACGTCCATGGCGCCGAAGCCTAGCCCTTGTGCTCAGTGCGGCGCGCGGTATTCGCCGAACACGCGGCGAAGCGCGTCCGAGACCTCCCCCAACGTGGCTCGGAGGCGGAGCGCCTCCCGCATCGGTGGCAGGAGGTTCCCCGAGCCGCGCGCGGTCTCCTCGACGCCGGCGACGGCTGCCTCGACGGCACCCCGATCCCGCGACGCCCGAAGCTCGCGGAGACGGTCCATCTGTCTGGCCGTCTCTTCCTCGGAGATCTGCTGGAGCTCGACGGGTTTCGCGCTCGCGTCGACGAAACGATTCACGCCCACCACGACGCGTTCCTCCGACTCGATGCCTCGCTGGATCCGGTAGGCCGCCTCGTGGATCTCGTCCTGGTAGAAGCCGGACTCGATCGCCGCGACGGCACCCCCCATCGCATCGACCTTCTCGATGATCTCGATCGCCAGCCGTTCGAGTTCATCGGTGAGGGACTCGACGAAGTACGAGCCACCGAGCGGGTCGACGGTTTCCGCCACGCCCGTCTCGTACCCCAGCACCTGCTGGGTCCGCAGCGCGATCTTCACCGCCTCCTCGGTCGGCAGCGCGAGGGCCTCGTCGAACGAGTTCGTGTGGAGCGACTGGGTCCCACCGAGGACCGCGGCCATCGCCTCCAAGGCGGTGCGGACGATGTTGTTCTCGGGTTGCTGTGCGGTCAGGGTCGCCCCCCCGGTCTGCGTGTGGAACCGGAGCGTCCGGGACCGGGGGTCCTCCGCTCCGAAGCGGTCGCGCATGATCGCGGCCCACATGCGACGAGCCGCCCGGAACTTCGCGATCTCCTCGAAGAAGTTCATGTGACACGCGAAGAAGAACGACAGGCGAGGCGCGAAGTCGTCGACCGCGAGGCCGGCGTCGACCGCGGCCTGGACGTACGCGATCCCGTTCGCCAGCGTGAACGCGATCTCCTGCGCGGCCGTCGCGCCGGCCTCGCGCATGTGATAGCCGCTGATCGAGATGGTGTTCCAGCGAGGGATGCGCTCGCCGGCGTAGGCGAACAGATCCGTGATCAGGCGCATCGACGGCTGCGGCGGATAGATGTACGTGCCCCGAGCGGCGTACTCCTTCAGCAGGTCGTTCTGGACGGTGCCGGAGAGCGTGGCGGGCCCGATGCCCTGCTCCTCGGCAACCAGCTCGTAGAGCAGCAGCAGGATCGGCGCGGTGGCGTTGATCGTCATCGACGTCGAGACCTCGTCGAGCGGGATCCCGTCGAAGAGACGCTTCATGTCATCCACGGAGTCGATCGCGACACCGGTCTTGCCCACCTCTCCTTCCGCCCTCGGGTGATCGGAATCGAGACCCATCTGGGTCGGCAGGTCGAAGGCGACGGACACACCCGTCTGCCCGTGGTCCAAGAGGTAGCGGAACCGCTTGTTCGTCTCCTCGGCGCTGCCCATGCCGGAGTACTGGCGCATCGTCCACAGGCGCCCGCGGTACATGTCGGGATACACGCCTCGCGTGAACGGGAAGGAGCCGGGCTCCCCCACGCGCTCGCTGGTCGCTCCGTCGCGGCTCGGCTCGTAGATCGGCCGAACGTCGATGCCCGAGTCGGTCGTGCGAGGAGGAGCGTCGTCGCCCATGGTCACCCGGAGCCTATCGCCGGTCTGGATCGACGGGGTTGCGTCCGCTCCGGCCCGCGCTCCGGGGCGATGCGTCTCGGAGGTCGACACGGTGTTGACACCGTCGGTACCTTCGGGGCCCATGGACATCGTCGATCCGCGCATCGAGGCCTACATGGAGGAGCGGCTCCGCCGCTTCGACGAGCCGGTGCTCCTCGAGATGGAGGCGGACGCCGAGGAGCGGGGCTTCCCGATCGTCGGGCGCAACGTCGGCGTGACGCTCGAGCTGCTCGCTCGCGCGGTGGAGGCCGAGCGGATCATGGAGCTCGGTTCGGGCTTCGGGTACTCCGCGTACTGGCACGCTCGTGCCGTCGGCCCCGTCGGTGAGGTGCACCTCACCGACGGGGACCCCGAGAACGAGATCAAGGCCGCCGGATACCTCAGCAGAGCCGGGCTCGCGGACCGCGTCCAGTTCCACGTGGGCGACGCGATCACGGAGCTCGACCAGCTGGACGACGATTTCGATGTGATCTTCAACGACATCGACAAGGACGGGTATCCGGCGGCCTGGCGGGCGGCCAGCGAGCGGATCCGCCGAGGTGGCCTATACGTCTGCGACAACGTGCTGTGGTACGGCCGGGTCGCGGTCGAAGACCCCGGTGACTCCCGTCCTGCGTACACGGAGGCCGTCCTCGAGCACAACCGCCTGATCGCGGAGGACGAGCGCTACCTCTCGACGATCGTCCCCACTCGAGACGGCGTGCTGGTGGCGATCCGGATCGGCTGAGTACACTCCGGCCGGCTTCGTAGCAGCGGCCCGGCGATAGGCTGGAGGCTGGTGAGCACCGAGACCAACCGCAAGCGTCAGTTCGGCCCGCTCTACAAGGGCCATGAGGGCCAGTACAGCTGGCTCCTGCACCGCATCACGGGTGTCGCGATCATCCTGTTCCTGTTCGCGCACGTCGTGGACACGGCGGTCGTGGGATGGGGCCCGGAGGCGTACAACCGCGTTGCCTCCGTGTACCACAACCCCTTCATCCGGTTGCTCGAGCTCGGGCTGGTGGCGGCCGTCCTGTACCACTCCTTCAACGGCGTGAAGATCATGCTCATCGACTTCTTCCCGAGCCTCACCGGCCACATCCGGGGCCTGGGGATCGCCACCGCCCTGCTGTTCGTCGGGTCGATGATCCCGATCACGCTGATCATGGGCTCCTCCATCGTCAAGCTCCTCCTGGAGGGCTGACCGTCCCGGATGGCGACGACGACCGAGGCCCGCCCCGATCCACCGCTCCCCCAGGCCAAGCCGCCCGGCGCCGGCCGGACCCGGCCGGTCCGCGGTTTCGAGCTCTGGACGTGGCTCTTCATGCGGATCTCCGGCATCGTCCTCCTCGTCCTCGCGGTCGGACATGTCCTGATCATGCACGTGGTCGATACCGGCGTGGATCGCGTCGACTTCGCGTTCATCCAGCTCCGCTGGGCGAGCCTGTTCTGGAAGACCTGGGACTGGCTGATGCTCGTCCTGGCACTCCTCCACGGCGTGAACGGTCTCCGGATGATCGTCCTCGACTACGTGCGGCCCTCGCGGGTCCGATCCACGATCAACGGGTTCTTCGCCGTCCTGGGCGCCGCCCTCATGGCGCTCGGCACGATCATCGTCGTCACCTTCGATCCTGCGAAGTGGCCGACGACATGACGACCACGCATACGTACGACGCCGTGATCGTCGGCGCCGGCGGAGCCGGACTCCGCGCGGCGATCGAGGCCTCCGGCCGGGTGAAGACCGCCGTCATCTCCAAGCTGTATCCCACGCGCTCTCACACGGGCGCGGCTCAGGGCGGCGTGTGCGCGGCGCTCGGCAACGTCGAGGAGGACTACCCGGAATGGCACGCCTTCGACACCGTGAAGGGCGGGGACTATCTCGTGGACCAGCCCGCCGCGGAGATCCTGACCGAGGAGGCGGTCGCCGCCATCTACGAGCTGGAGCGCTGGGGCCTCCCCTTCAACCGGACACCGGACGGGTTGATCGACCAGCGACGGTTCGGGGGGCACACCGCGAACCACGGCGAGCGGCCCGTCAAGCGCGCATGCTTCGCGGCGGACCGCACGGGGCACATGATCCTCCAGACCCTGTACCAGCAGTGCGTGAAGCGCGACGTCCGGTTCTTCAACGAGTTCTACTGCCTCGACCTGGTGCGCACCGAGGACGGTCACACCTCCGGTGTCGTGGCCTACGAGCTCGCGACCGGGGAGCTCCACGTGTTCCGTGCGAAGTCGGTCCTGTTCGCGACCGGCGGCTACGGGCGGATGTTCCGCGTGTCCTCGAACGCCCACGCATTGACCGGCGACGGCCCTTCGGTCGCGTTCCGGCGCGGCATCCCGCTCGAGGACATGGAGTTCTTCCAGTTCCATCCGACGGGGCTCTACCGTCTCGGCGTGCTGCTCTCCGAGGGAGCTCGCGGCGAGGGCGCGATCCTCCGGAACCGCGACGGCGAGCGATTCATGGAGCGATACGCCCCCACGATCAAGGACCTCGCACCTCGCGACGTCGTGTCTCGGTCGATCTACCAGGAGATCAGAGAGGGCCGCGGCCTCGGACCGAAGGGCGACTATCTCTATCTGGACCTCACCCACCTCGACCCGAAGGTCCTGGAGGAGAAGCTCCCGGACATCACCGAGTTCGCCCGCGTCTATCTCCAGGTCGAACCCACTCGGGAACCGGTCCCGATCCAGCCGACCGCGCACTACGCGATGGGGGGCATCCCCACGGACGTGCACGCTCGCGTCGTCACGGGTGCCGACGAGACACCGGTGCCCGGGCTCTACGCTGCGGGCGAGTGCGCCTGTGTCTCGGTCCACGGCGCGAACCGATTGGGGACGAACTCCTTGCTGGACATCGTCGTCTTCGGGCGGCGCGGCGGTGACGACATGGCGAGGCATTGCGCCGAGAGCGAGCTGCCGGCGCTCCCTCCGGAGGCAACCGCCCACACGCTCGGCATGCTCGACGGGATCCTGACCCGGCGGACGGGCGACAACGTCGCCGACATCCGGTCGGAACTGCAGGACTCGATGTTCGATCTCGCGTTCGTGGTTCGGACCGAGGAAAGCCTCGCGAAGATGGGTGAGATCCTCGACGGGCTCCGGGAGCGCTACGAGCGGATCGCGATCGGCGACAAGGGCAGCGTCTACAACACCGACCTGATGGAGGCCGTGGAGGTCGGTTTCCTCCTGGATTGCGCCGCGACGCTCGTCGCGGCGGCACAAGCCCGCGACGAGAGTCGCGGCGCCCACTATCGGGAGGATCATCCGCTGCGCGACGATGCGAACTGGCTCAAGCACTCCCTGGCGTACCGTCGGGACGACGGATCGATCCGTCTCGAGACGAAGCCGGTGAAGATGGGACCGTACGTGCCGATGGAGCGGAAGTACTGAGATGGCGACCGCAGCGGAGATCCTGAACACCTCGGACGAGCGTCGCGTCGGCGCGACCGACCTGATGACGCTCACCCTCAAGATCCTGCGATTCAACCCTCAGGTCTCCGCCGACGCGTGGTGGGACGAGTTCACGCTCCAGGTCGATCCCTTCGAACGCCTGGTCGAAGTGCTCCACGAGGTGAAGTGGCATCACGACGGGACGCTGACGTTCCGGCGCTCGTGCGCGCACGGCATCTGCGGCTCGGACGCGATGGTGATCAACGGCCGCAACGCGCTGGCGTGCAAGGTCTTGGTGAAGGACGTGGCGCCGAAGGTGACGATCGAGCCGATCCGCGGGCTTCCCGTGCTGAAAGATCTCATCGTCGACATGGAGCCGTTCTTCGACGGCTACCGGGCGGTGCTCCCCTACCTCGTGAACGACGAGGAAACCGATCGCGAGCGGGTCCAGACGCCGGAGGAGCGTGAGCGATTCGACGACACGACGAAGTGCATCCTGTGCGCCGCGTGCACGACGTCCTGCCCGATCTTCTGGGCGGATGAGACCTACATCGGTCCGGCCGCGATCGTGAACGCGCACCGGTTCATCTTCGATTCCCGTGACCGTGCTCCCCGGGAACGCCTCGGCGTCCTCTCCGAGAAGACCGGCGTGTTCCGATGCCGGACGACCTTCAACTGCACCGAGGCATGCCCCCGAGGCATCGAGGTCACGAAGGCCATCCAGGAAGTGAAGCGAGCCATCCTCTTCGATCGCGACTGAGCACCGGCGAAGCCCAGAGTCTCCGTGATGGGTCGATCACGGAAGTGACTCGATGCTGGATTGACGGGGGCGGCCTCCCGCGATATGCCCAACCGGATGAGGGTTCCTGGGCCAACCGAATTCGTGCTTCCGGTGAGTCCCATCGCCGAGGGCGTGGCGCAGGAGGCGTTCGGGAGGGTGCTCACGGGCGATGCCGCAGCTGTCCGTGATCGGGCCATGTCGCTCGTCTCCGGGCTGCTCGCGAGCGAAGACGCTCCTCCGTCCATCCGCGGCGACGAGACCATCGCCGTGAAGGTGATCCCAGCCCCGCGCTCGGTTCGCATCGAGATCTCGGACGCGGGGTCCGGGGTCGTCCTCGAAGGACTTCGGAGACCTCGCAGGCCCGCATCGAGGGGTTGGAGCCCGCACCTCCTCAGCAGGATCGCCGACCGATGGGGCCTCGTCTCGGGAGCACAGGGCGCGTGGGTCTGGTTCGAGCTCGACCTTCCGCCGCGACCTGATGGGTGATCCCGGCACCGGTTCCGCACGCGTCCGCTGAGCCCGCCCCCGCACTTTCGGTCTCGAGAGGGTCGAGTAGGGTGCCGAAGTGGCTGGACGGCACCGTGTCACGCTGATCCCCGGCGACGGCATCGGACCGGAGGTGTCATCGGCCGCCCGACTCGTGCTCGACGTCGCCGTTCCCGGGATCGAGTGGATCCACCGCCAGGCTGGCTCCGTCGCCCTCGCCGAGCAGGGCGACCTTCTCCCCGCGGAGACGTTGGATTCGATCCGACGCTCGCGTGTGGCCATCAAGGGACCGATCACCACGCCGGTGGGGTCCGGGTTCCGCAGCATCAACGTGGCACTTCGCCAGGAGCTGGATCTCTTCGCCGCCGTACGTCCCGCCAGATCGCTCCCGGGCGTACCGACGAGACACGGGGCGGTGGATCTCGTCGTGATCCGAGAGAACACGGAGGACCTCTACCAGGGGGTCGAGTTCGCGGCAGGATCGCCGCAGGCCGAAGCCCTCCGGGAGGAGCTGCGGACACTCGCTGAGTTCGAGATCCGGCCGGATGCAGGCGTTACGGTGAAGCCGATCTCCGTCGCGGGCACGCGGCGGATCGTGCGATTCGCCTTCGAGTATGCGAAGACGAATCGCCGCGACACGATCACGGTCGGCCACAAGGCCGGGATCATGCCGACATCGGATGGACTCTTCCTACGGACCGCGAGGGAAGATCCGATCGATCGAGGCGACGTCGCCTTCGAGGACATGCAGATCGACCACCTGACCGCCCGGCTCGTCCGCGAACCCGGCCGATTCGACGTGCTCCTGCTGCCCAACCTCTACGGCGACATCATCTCCGATCTGTGTGCCGGACTCGTCGGTGGGCTCGGGCTCATCCCCGGCGCGAACATCGGCTGGGAGTACGCCGTCTTCGAGCCGGTACACGGCAGTGCCCCCGACATCGCGGGCAAGGGTGTCGCGAACCCGATCGCGATGATCCTGTCGGGCGCGATGATGCTTCGGCACCTCGGCGAGCTGGACGGCGCATCGGCCGTGGAGCGCGCCGTCGACGCGGTGCTCGACGAGCAACACATCCGGACCCCGGATCTCGGCGGCTCCTCCTCGACGAACGAGGTCGCCGAGGCGATCGCGGGCGTCCTGTCCCCGCCCTAGCTGCTCCTCGTCGATGGATCCCGACCGGGATCCCGAGGGAGCCGTCAGCACCCGGGTTCGCCGTGGTGCCCGCAACACCCCCTGTTCACGAGCGATCTCGCCCGGTTGCGGACCGTGACACCCACCTTCCGAAAGAAAGGCAGATCGGACTCGGACCAGTTCGTGAAGAAGTTCCCCACGTGCTCTCCGAGCGGACGGAGGAACGGCGCCATCCCGTCATGCTAGTCCTTGGTCGGCAAGGCGCAGGATGCCAGACTCCGTCCGATGCCCGACTCCACACCGCTCCGGGTCGCCGGCTTCGCGGTGACGGCCGCGGGCGCGCTCCTCGCGGGGGTGGGATCGACGCTCGTCTGGACGACGGCGGGGATGCGCCAGGACGAAGGAGGCGTGCTCGACCTCGAGTTCCGAGGACTCGACCTCGTCGAAGGGATCCTGACGTTGCTGGTCGCGGCCGCAACCCTCGCCGTCCTGCTGGCGATGCGACGACTCCACAGGGCCGGCCGGATCCGAGGCGCGATCGGCGTGTTGGTCGCCGGGATCGTGCTCGTCGCGTTGCCCATATCGGTCGCTCTTCGAGCGGAGGACCTCGCCGTCCAGGAGATGGCACGTGTGGTGGCGAGCACGGGGGGACTCACGGAGCAGGAGGCGATCCGGCTCGTGCGCACCGACCCCGGCCTCGCCGTGCGCGCAGACACGAGCGGTGTCTGGCCGTCGATCGCGGGGGGAGCGCTCGTGGTCGTCGGAGCCGCGATCAACCTGGCGTGGGCTCGCGGGAGCGAGCCGTTCGCCGGCGCCCGCTAGAGGCGGGCGAGATCCGCGCACTTCGCGCGGATGCCTTCGGCGGCCGCGCGGAGCCTCGTCAGCTCGCCGTCGTTCAGATCCAGCTCGACGATCTCCTCCACGCCCTTGGCACCGAGACGCGCCGGCACCCCAACGTAGACGTCGGAGATCCCGTACTGGCCGGTGGTCCACGCGCACACCGGGAGGACCTCAGCGGTGTCCTGGACGATCGCGCGGACCATCGCCACGACGGAGGCGCTGGGCGCGTAGTAGGCCGACCCGGACTTGAGCAGCCCGACGATCTCCGCGCCGCCGTCGCGCGTGCGCTGGAACAGCCGTTCCAGCGTGGGCTCGTCCACGAGCTCGGGGAGCGGGGTCCCGTCCACCGTGGCATGCCGAGGAAGCGCCACCATCGCGTCCCCGTGCGACCCAAGCGTGATCGCCTCGACCACGTTGGGCGAGACACCGAGTTCTTCGGCGATGAAGAACCGGAGGCGTGCGGAATCGAGGACACCGGCCATCCCCATCACGCGTTCCCGGGGGAACCCCGATGCATCCGCAGCCAGGAACGTCATCTCGTCCAGTGGGTTGGACACCACGACCAGGATCGCGCCGGGCGAACCCGGGACCACGTTGCCGACGACGTCGCGCATGATCGCGGCGTTCTTGCTCAGGAGGTCCATCCGGCTCATGCCGGGCTGCCGGGGGAATCCCGCCGTGATCACGACGATGTCGGAGCCGGCGGTGTCCGCGTAGTCGTTCGTGCCGACGATCGAGGGCTCGTATCCCTCGACCGGCGCCGCCTGCTTCAGGTCGAGGGCGAGACCCTCGGGTTTGCCCTCGATGATGTCGATCAGGCAGACCTCGGCGAGACGCTGCTCGAGGATCCGCATCGCGGTCGTCTGCCCGACGAAGCCGCTGCCGACGACGGTGACCTTCATGGGGGTATCAACTCCTCAAGGATCCGGGGCGAAGGCCGTCATGCTACCGAGGCGCCGCGCAGCCGTTCGACGACCGCCTCGGCCATCCGCGTGGTGCCGACCGCGGGTCGCTCGTCTCCGGTCCCGCGCAGGTCTGGCGTGACATCCGATCCTTCTGCCAGCACGGCGGCGATCGCCTCCTCGAGGCGATCGCCCGCCTCGCCCTCGCCCATGTGCCGGAGCATCATCGCCGCGGAGAGCATCAACCCGACCGGGTCCGCCCGGTCTCGCCCGGCCAGCCTCGGCGCGGTCCCGTGGGTGGCTTCGAACACGGCGACGTCCTCTCCGAGCTGCACGCCGGGCGCCACCCCCGGCCCTCCGATCAGTCCGGCACCCAGCTCGGACACGATGTCCCCGTACAGATTCGGCAGCACCAGGACGTCGAACCGCTCCGGTGACTGGACCAATTGCATGCAGAGCGCGTCGATGATCCGGTCGTCGAACGCGACATCCGGGAACTGCGCCGCGACGCGACGCGCCACATCGAGGAACAGCCCGTCCGAGAACTTCATGATGTTGGCCTTGTGTCCGGCCGTCACCTTCGCCCGGCCACGACGCCTCGTCTCCTCGAACGCGAACCGCACGATCCGTTCGCTCCCCTCCTGAGAGATCGCCTTGACCGAGATCCCGCTGTCCTGGCGGATCCGGATGCCTGTCGTCTCCTCGATGAAGGCGATCAGTTCTTTCACCTCGACCGTTCCCTCCGCGAACTCGACCCCCGTGTAGACGTCCTCGGTGTTCTCCCGCACCACCACCAGGTCGACGTCCTCGTAGAGGGACGGCACACCCGGATAGTGCCGGCACGGGCGGACGTTCGCGAACAGATCGAGCTCCTTGCGCAACGCGATGTTGGCGCTGCGGATGCCGGCTCCGGGGGGGGTTTCGATCGGGCCCTTCAGGGCGACGCCATTGTCCCGGATGGATGAGAGCGCCCGGGACGGCAGCGCCTCGCCGGTCCGTTCGAACGCCTGGAGACCGATCTCCTCGACGTCCCATCGCACCTCGACGCCGGTGGCCGCGACGACGCTGCGAGCCGCCTCCACCACCTCGGGTCCGATCCCGTCGCCGGGGATCAACGTGACGCGATGGGTCAACGGAAGCCTCTCTCGTCGTACGGCCTGGGGCGTCGGGGTCAGCGGAACGGAGCGCCGACTATCCTGGCAGGCTCGCATCGACCCGTCCGAAGGGGTCCGCGGGAAACGGAGGATCGTGGCCGACAAGGGGCTCCGAGAGGTCATCGCAGCCGACACCAAGATCTCCGACATCGACGGCGAGAAGGGCACGCTCTCCTACGTCGGGTATGAGATCCAAGACCTGGCCGAGCACGCCACGTTCGAGGAGGTCGTCTATCTCCTGCATCACCTGGAGCTCCCCACCGGATCGGAGCTCGAGGGGATGGCCACCTTCCTCGGGAACGAACGCGATCTCCATCCGTTCCAGGTGCAACTGATGAAGACCCTCGCGGAGCAGACCTCCCCGATGTCGATGCTCAGAACGTCGGTCTCCGCCGCCTCGGCATTCGACCCCGACGGTTGGGACGAATCGCCGGATGCGCAGGCGCGGAAGGCGCTGCGCCTGATCGCGAAGACGGCCTCGCTGATCGCGACGTATCACCGCCTTCGGACCGGCATGGAGAAGGTCACGCCGAACCCCGCGCTCTCCCACGCCGCCGATTTCCTGTGGATGCTGCACGGCACCGAGCCCCACCCGCAGGACGCTCACGTGCTCGACGTGGCCTTCGTCCTGTATGCCGACCACACGATGAACGCCTCGACCTTCACCGCGAGGATCGTCGCCTCGACGCTCGCCGACATGTTCTCGGCCATCACCGCCGCGATCGGCACGCTCAAAGGTCCCTTGCACGGCGGCGCCAACGAGGAGGCGATGAAGAGCTTCGAGGAGGTCGGGAAGCCGGAGAACGCGGAGGCGTACGTGCGCGACCGCCTCGAGCGTCACGAGAAGATCTTCGGGTTCGGTCACGCGGTGTACAAGACGTACGACCCGAGGGCCCTGATCTTGAAGCGCCTGTCGAAGGAAGCATGCGAACGCGCCGGTGAGCCCCAGCTCCACGAGATCGCCGAGGCCATCGAGAAGGCCACGTTCGAACAGAAGGGTCTCTACCCGAACGTGGACTTCTACGCCGCGGCCGTGTTCCACGTGCTCGGCATCCCCACCGACCTGATGACGCCCGTGTTCGCCGCAGCCCGGATGGCCGGCTGGACCGCGCACGTGCGGGAGCAGTACGCCGACAACAAGGTGATCCGGCCCGGCTCGCGCTACGTCGGTCCGAAGGATCAGCGGTGGGTCCCGCTCGAGGAGCGCGGCTAGGGCGAAACGCTCGTCGGGCGAGGGAACAGGCCGGCGTCCTCCACCACGGCCCGCACCAGGTCGTCGCGGCCGATCCCCATGAGGTGCAGGCCGGAGATCCCGTCGATCGCGCGGAGTCGCTGTGCCACGTCGATCGTGAACCCGAGCCCGACCCGCTCGGCCTCGTCCCCCGCCGTCTCCAGCAGATCGAAAGCCGCCTGCGGAACATGGACGCCGAAGAGGCCGTCCATGAAGTGCGCGTTCTTGAGGCTGCGCAACGGCACGAGGCCCACGAGCACCTTGGCTCGCTCGAAGATCCCTCGCGGCCGGACGAGGTCCGCCCACTCCCCCAGCCTGTCGACGTCGTAGACGATCTGCGTCCACACCACGTCCCCGCCTGCATCGAGCTTCGCCTCGAGCTTGGCGGGGTCGTACGGATCGGACAGGGGGACGTCGGCGACGCCGATCAGGTAGCGCGGCGGATCCGCGATCTCTGCGCCCGCGCCCGTCGTCCCCTCGTCTCGGATCCGCCGCGCGAGTGCAACGACCTCGTTGGGTCCGAGGTCGAACACCGACTTCGCGTCGGGATGATCCCCGACGTCCATCGGGTCGCCGCCGAGGACGAGTAGGTTCCTCGCACCGAGGGCCCACCCTCCCAGCAGATCTGCGGTGATCGCCAGACGGTTGCGGTCCCGGCAGACGAGCTGGAGCGTGGGCTCGGCGCCGGCTTCTTGGACGAAGCGGGCGCCCGCGAGCGGAGACATGTGCGGCGATGCAGCCGGATTGTCGGTGACGTTGACCGCGTCCACGTAGCCCACCAACCCCCGGGCCGCCTCTCGCACCTTCCTGCCGTCCCCCGAGCGCGGCGGCACGACCTCGCCGGTGACGACGAACTCGCCGTCGTCCAGGAGCGCGGCCAGGCGGCCTCCTTTCGAGCTCACCCTCCGTAGGCCTGTGTTTCGGCCGCCGTGACGGTGTTGACGAGCAGCATCGCGACCGTCATGGGGCCGACCCCGCCGGGCACCGGGGTGATCGCTCCGGCCACCTCGACGGCCTCGTCGAAGTGCACGTCGCCGACGAGTCCGTCTTCGGTCCGGTGGACCCCGACGTCGATCACCGTGCCGCCGGGCTTGATCATGTCGCCGGTGATCAGCTTCGGCACGCCGGCCGCTGCCACGAGGATGTCCGCGCGAAGCGTGTGGGTCGCGAGGTTGGCGGTCTTCACGTGTGTGATCGTCACCGTGGCGTTCCCCCGGATCGAGTCCTGCGCCAACATGATCGAGAGCGGCGCGCCGACGAGGTCGCCGTAGCCGACGACGACGACCTCGGCCCCCTCGAGTGGGATGTCGCTCCGGAGGAGCAGTTCCACGATGCCGTACGGGGTGGCGGGCTGGAACGTCGCCTCGCCGCGCACCACCATCCCGACATTCCAGGGGTGGAGGCCGTCGACATCCTTCTCGGGTGCCATCGTCCGCTGTACCTCCAGCTCGTTCAGATGCGCCGGCAGCGGCAACTGCACGATGATCCCGTGGATCTCGGGGTCACGGTTGAGGCGACGGATGGTGGCCAGCATCTCGCCCGCGCTCACGTAGCCGGGAAGGTTCACCTGCTCCGAGTGGATCCCCACGTCCGCGCAGGCCTTGTGCTTCGCGTCGACGTAGATGCGAGAGGCCTGGTCGTCGCCCACCAGGACGGCAGCCAGCCCCGGGGTGATCCCGTGATCGGCGAGCGCGCGCACCCGTTCGGACACCTCCGAGCGGATCTGCGCGGCGACGGCTCTGCCGTCGAGGATTCGGGCGGTCACGGCTCGGGATGCTAGCGGCTGGTTGCCGCTGCCGAGCGGAAGCTCAATGACGGAAGTGCCGTCGGCCGCTCAGCACGACCGCCATGCCTCGCTCCTCGGCAGCCTGAAGCACCGCGTCGTCGCCTTTGGATCCCCCCGGATGGATCACGGCGGTGGCGCCCGCGTCGGCGGCGACCTCGAGCGCATCGGGGAAGGGGAAGAATGCGTCCGAGGCGAGCGACGCTCCCTTCGCGCGATCGCCTGCCTTCCGCGTGGCGATCCACGAGGAATCCACCCGTGACATCTGTCCGGCGCCGATCCCGACGGTCGCCCCGTCGCGGACGAGCACGATGGTGTTGGACTTCACGCGCCACGCGATCGTCCAGGCGAGCAGCAGGTCGCGCCATTCGTCCTCCGTCGGCTCCCGGGAGGAGACGACGTCGAAGTCCTCGCGTCCCTCGGTGACGACGTCTCGATCCTGGACGAGCGCTCCCCCCGGGATCGTCCGGACGTCCTGCCCTCCCGCCTCCGGCAGCGGCGCCTCGAGCACGCGGAGGTTCTGCCGCTCACCGAACGCGGCGAGTGCCGCCCGCTCGTATCCGGGCGCGATCACCACCTCCGTGAACACGTCCCGCATCGCCTCCGCGGCGGCCCCGGTGCACGGCGCGTCGAACGCGACGATCCCGCCGAAGGCGGAGACGGTGTCGCACTCGAACGCGCGCCGGTACGCCTCGTCCAACTCGGGAGCGACCGCTACGCCGCAGGGGTTGTTGTGCTTCACGATCACGCAGGCGCTCGGCGGGAGCGCAGCCACCAGCGAATAGGCCGCGTCCGCGTCGAGCCAGTTGTTGAACGACATGTCCTTCCCCTGCAGGATGCGGGCGCCTCCGAGCGGTCCGGCGGACGCGCTGCCCGCGTCACGATAGAGGGCGCCGCGCTGGTGCGGGTTCTCCCCGTAGCGGAGGTCGCCGACCTTCTCGAGCGCGAGGCCGATGAACCCGGGCGACGCGTCCGTTCTCCCCCGCTCCGCGAACCAGCCGGCGACGGCGGCGTCGTACGCGGCGGTGTGGGCGAACGCGGCCGCGGCGAGACGCTCACGCGTCGCGCGAGAGAGTCCACGGTGGGCACGGATCTCATCCAGCACGTCGGCGTATCGAGAAGGATCCACCACGACCGCCACGGACTCGAAGTTCTTCGCGGCGGCGCGGACCATCGCGGGTCCGCCGATGTCGATCTTCTCGATCACGTCGTCGTCACCGGCTCCGGACGCGACGGTCTCCCGGAAGGGGTACAGATTGACGACCAGGAGGTCGAACGGTTCGATCCCGTGCTCTGCGAGCTGGTCCAGATGCTCCGGCTTGCGCGTGTCGGCGAGCAAGCCTCCGTGGATCCTCGGATGCAGCGTCTTCACGCGTCCGTCGAGCATCTCGGGGAAACCCGTCACCTCCTCGACGGGCGTGACGTCCAGCCCCGCCTCGCGCAGGGTCGCCGCCGTCCCGCCGGAGGACACGAGCGAGACGCCCATCTCGGCGAGCGCCCGGGCCAGCTCGACCACGCCCGATTTGTCGTAGACCGCGAGGAGCGCGCGCCGGACCTCCCGGAGGTCCGTCACGTCGCCCCCTCGTCGATCGTCACGGTGCGGCCGGTCACACGGATCCGTCCCTCGACGAGCGCCGCGGTCGCGGACGGCAACAGGCGATGTTCGACCTCGTGCACGCGAGCCTCCAGCGAGTCCCAGTCGTCGTCGTCACGGACCTCGATGGCTTCCTGCAGCACGACCGGACCCGTGTCCACGCCCTCGTCGACGAGGAACACGGTCACGCCGGTCATCTTGGCCCGGTACGCGAGCGCATCTGCCACCGCGTGGGTGCCGGGGAAGGCCGGCAGGAGCGAGGGGTGCACGTTCAGGCAGCGGCCGCCGTAGGTCTCGAGGACGGCAGGCCCGAGCAGACGCATGTAGCCGGCCGACACGACGACGTCGATCCCCCGGTCGCGGAGGAGATCCGCCACGGCCCGGTCGAATGCCTCCCGGCCCTCGAAGTCGTGGGGTTCGAGCACGGCCGACTCGACACCGTGCGCGTCCGCGCGTTCGAGGCCCTTGATGCCGGGGCGGTCCGACAGCACGAGCGCGATCCGAGGACCGCACACCGGGTGGTCGAGGAGGGCTTGCAGGTTCGTCCCGGAGCCGGAAACGAGCACCGCGATCCGTTCCCCCATGGACGCGGTCACGCTACCAGAGCCACCGTCCATGCAGGCCGTACGCTATCGACGTGAAGGCCGAGGAGCGAACTCACGGGACCCCGCAAGGCGTCGAGCCCGAAGATCCGACCGGGCGGCACGAGGCGGCCGATCGCCCCGCCGGGAGCGATCGCGATGCCGCCACGCACGAGCGGTGCATCCACCATCCGAGCAAGGCGGCGATCGCTCGCTGCGATGCCTGCGAGGAACCCGTCTGTGTGACCTGCGCGGTGCCGGTGCGCGGCCGCGTTCTCGGCCCCGAGTGCCTCGGCGCCGAGTTGGGCGAGCCCGCGATCACGACAGCCCCCGAGCCCGACCGGGCGCTGGCAGGCTCATGGGCGGCGGTCGCCGGCGCCGTCCTCGCGCTGGTCGCCACCGCCGGTCCCTGGACGAGGACGGGCGCCGGCGACCGGCTATTCGGCGCATGGGTCCCGAGCCTCCGGTGGTCGATGGTGGCCGCGGTAGCGGCTGCGCTCCTGCTGCCGGCCGTGTGGTGGTTCCTGGCCCGCGGAGCACGGACCGGCGCGACGCTCGTGATCCTCTGCGGCACGACGATCACCATCGCTTCGGCGCTCGCGATCGCGTTCCCGCCGACGTTCCAGGTCGCTTCGTGGGGTCCGTGGGCCGCCGCCGCGGGTGGCGCGATCGCCGTGGCAGGGGGGATCGTGAACGTCGCCATCGGAGCCCGTCCGGGGCAGGGTGTTTGACTCAGGCATCGGGCGCCTCTTGGATACCCGTAGAGAACCACCCGGCCGCGCGAGTGCGCGGCGGCTGAAAGGAGCAGTGGATGGAAGGTTCAAGCTCATCCGGCTTCGACATGTCGAAGATGTCGACCGCAGAGAAGCTCTTGGCGGGAGGCAGCATCCTGCTCTTGATCGACAGCTTCCTCCCGTGGCAGAAGTTCTGTACGGACCTCGGCGAGCTCGGCGACCTCGTCGGGCAGGGCGACCTCTGCGTCGGCACGGCATCCGCGTGGCAGGGCAGCGGGGGCATCTTCGGGGTCCTCATGGGTCTCGGCGCGATCGCGCTCATCGTCCTCGGTGTGCTCTCCATGACGGGCTCGGCCTCCAGCATGAACATGGGGTCGATGTCGATGGACAAGCTCCTGGGCTTCCTGGGACTCGGCGTGGCGGCGTTCGGGCTCTTGAAGTTCATCTTCGTCCTGACGAACTCGCCGGCATGGGCTGCATTCATCGGGCTCGTGCTCCTGGTCGCGATCGGATACGGCGCCTGGCAGAAGGTGCAGTCGAGCGGCGGCTTCCAGATGGGCGACTCCGGAGGCGGGACCATGGGCGGTGGCACGATGGGTGGCGGTACGCCACCACCCAGCAGCCCCCCGCCGAGCGGCGGGATGCCGCCGACCGCGCCTCCGCCGAGCGGCGGGATGCCGCCGGGCGGCTCCTCGGACATGTGAGCTGAGCACCACGTACGTCGAAGAGGCGGGCCCGCCTTGGCGGGCCCGCCTCTTCCGTTTCGGGGTAGCCTTCCGTTGTTGCCAGACCGATATCGGGCCGGATGTCGGGCCGGAGATAGGAAGGGACGTCCGTGAAGAAGTGCCCGTACTGCGCCGAGGAGATCCAGGACGACGCGATCAAATGCCGGTACTGCTTCAGCGACCTCCGCGCCGATCCAGGAACCGCGATGCGGCAAGGGCCGGATCCTTCCGGCGCGGCCACACAGTCAGCCTCCGCTTTGGAGCCACCGCCGTCCTCGGGCGCCCTCGGCACGACGGTGAGCTCCCCCTCGGCATCGCCCTCCGGGGAGGCGCAGTACACGCACTCGGGGTTCCGCTACGTGCTCGGCTTCGTCGCGGACAGCTTCGGTATCTGGGATCGGCAGTCTCCGGGGGCGCCGGTCGAGAAGTTCCCCCGAACCGACGACGGCTGGCGGAGCGCGTGGATCCGTTTCGTCGGTCTCGAGCCCGATCACCAGCCGGTGGGAGCCGTCGGCCAGCAACCCGTCACGGCACCGACCGTCGCCGGGAGCACCCCGCCGCACACGGCTCCTGCACCCGACCCCACCGATAACCAGGTCCTCCAGTACACGCACTCGGGGTCCGACTACCTGCTCGGGTACGGGCGGACGTTCTTCGGGATCTGGTTGCGGACCGATCCGTCGAGGCCACTCGAGCGGTTCCCGAGGGACGATGCCGGATGGGTCGCCGCGTGGCATCGCTTCACGACCATCGAGTCGAACTACGCCGAGGTCGGTCTCGGAAGCTCGGGCTCCTCGTAGCGCCGAGCCGCGACCCACGCCCCGAGCGCACCACCCCCCACTCCCCAGAGCAGCGCCGCGACCCCGGTTGCCAGCCATCCCGGATGCGCCGAGATCTGAAGGGGAACGACGATCGGGGAAAGGATCGGGGATGCGAACCACGCCCCCAGGATCGCGAGCGCGGCGAACACCCAGCCCGCGGCGACCCCCGCCCCGACGGCGCCACGGCCACCCCGCGTCGCGTCGGCCACGGCCCGCCGGCCCCCGAGCATCGCCGCGACCGGGGGCACGCCGCTCATGAGCCAGAGCCACGGGGAGAGCGAGAGCGTGGCCGGAAGAAGCATGCGCCCGGCCGGTCCCGACGGGACGAGGCGCCACGGACAGAGGTCGAACATCGGCCCCTCCCCCACGATCTCGATGCAGGAGCCCGAAGCGGGCGCGAGGACCAGAGCGCTCTGCGCCGGCAAGGCCAGGAGGTGGAAACCGACGAGCGCTCCTCCGGGAGCTCCCAGGCCGGCCACCTCGTCGACATAGGCGCGGGTGACCGTCGGCTCGACGGTCGCCAGCACGAACACACCGATGGTCAGGAGTGCGAGCGCCCACCCGTAGGCCGTGAGCCCTCCTCGGAGGACCGCTGCGAACGGCCGCCGGCCGGCAGCCTCCAGGGAGGCGCCAGTCCCCGCACCCACCGCGGCCAGCACCCCCGCCCAGAGCGCTGCGCTCGACGCATCGATCCGCAGCTGGAGCCCGATGTCGGGGAACGCGAGGGTCACGAGACCCGCGCTGACCCCGGCGAGAAGGGCCGCCGGGACGCCCGCGCCGGCCGCCGCCAGGACGGACACCGTGAAGGCCGATCGACCCGGCATCGCTCGCGCGGCGCGGCGGCCGGCGCGGGCCGCCAGCCACAGGAAACCGATCGTCAGCAGCATCGGCACCACGCGCAGCTGGACGGTCTCCGGCCTCGTCGCCGGCCGGAGGCCGGAGGAGCCGTGCACCGTCGCGATCACATCGGCGCGGACCGAGAGGAGGGCCGTCAGCAGACCGATCTTCGCCCAGGACCACAGCCCGAACCCTCCGAGCAACAGCTACTGCGCCAGGGCGAGCACCTGACACGACACCACCAGCACGGCGAACGAGAGGGTTCCTCCCGACGCGGCGACGCCGAGCACCCTCCCGATGGCGACGGGCGCCCCCGGGCGAACCGGGGACGCCTCGGGCGTCACTCCAAGCGCTCCGCGACGAGGTCGGCCACCGTGGTCGGGTTCCTCGCGACGACCGCGCCGACGTCCTCGAGCGCCTGGGCCTTCGCCGCGGCCGTCCCGGAGGACCCGGTCACGATCGCGCCGGCGTGGCCCATGCGCTTGCCCGGCGGGGCCTCGAAGCCGGCGATGTAGCCGACGACGGGCTTCGTCACCTGATCGGCGATGAACGCCGCCGCTCGCTCCTCGTCGTCGCCGCCGATCTCCCCCGTCAGGACGATGACCTCCGTCTCCGCATCGGCCTGGAAGAGCTCGAGCGCCTCGACGAACCCGATCCCGTGGATGGGATCGCCGCCCATGCCGACGCACGTGGACTGACCGATGCCGCGCTGGGTGAGCTCGTGCACGATCTGATACACGAGCGTGCCGCTCCTCGAGACGAGACCGACCGTGCCCGGCGCGCAGATCTCGCCGGGGATGATCCCCACGTTGACCGCCCCCGGCGAGATGACCCCCGGGCAGTTGGGTCCGACGAGCCTCGTCTTCGACGCCTCGAGGTAGCTGTGCACGTTCGCCATGTCGCGAACGGGGATCCCCTCGGTGATGCACACGACCAGGCCGATCCCTGCATCGGCCGCTTCCAGGATCGCCTCGGCGGCGAAACGCGGTGGGACGAAGATCATCGACGTATCGGCGCCGGTCTCCGACACGGCTCGGGCGACCGTGTCGAAGACGGGGATCCCCTCCACGTCGGCTCCTCCTTTGCCGGGGGTGACCCCGGCGACGACGTTCGTTCCGTAGGCGCGGTTCCGAAGCGTGTGGAACGTGCCCTCGTTGCCCGTGATGCCCTGGACGACGAGGGTCGTTCGTTCGTCGACGAGGATGCTCATGGCGTCGCCCCCGCCAGGTCGGCGGCCTCCTCGGCCGCCTCGAGCATGTTCGCGGCGGGGACGATGTTCGGATGCGCGGCGTCCGCGAGGATCCGCCGGCCGTCCTCGGCGTTCGTCCCGTCGAGCCTGACCACGATCGGGACGCGGGCCTCGATCCGTTCCAGTGCCTCCAGGATGCCCTGGGCGACGAGGTCACAGCGCGTGATCCCGCCGAAGATGTTCACGAGCACGACCTTCACGGCCGGGTCGGAGAGGACGACCTCGAGCGAGGTCGCCATCTGGTCGGCGGACGCGCCGCCGCCGACATCGAGGAAGTTGGCGGCGCGCGCTCCCGCCTGCGCCACCACGTCGAGGGTGGACATCACGAGCCCGGCACCGTTGCCGATGATCCCCACCGCTCCGTCGAGCTTCACGTACTGCAGGTCCTTCTCCTTCGCGCGGGCCTCCACCTCGTCGATCGGGAACTGCTCTGCCATCGCGGCGATGTCCGGATGGCGCCACAGCGCGTTGTCGTCGATCGTGACCTTCGCGTCGAGCGCCACGACCCGGTCGTCCGCCAACAGGACGAGCGGGTTCACCTCGACGAGCGTCGCGTCGCGTTCCACGAGCAGCTCGTACATCTTCCGGAGCGCGTCGCTCGCTCCCTCCCAGGCCTCGATCGGGAGCGTCCCGATCAACTCGCGGACGTGATACGCGCGGAGCCCGAGCATCGGGTCGATGTGCACTCGGCGGAGCGCGTCGGGCCGGGTCTTGGCGAGCTCCTCGATGTCCATCCCGCCCTCGGCCGTCATCATCGCCAAGTAGTCACCACGGGCGCGGTCCAGGAGAAGCGACGTGTAGAACTCCTGTGCGATGGGCAGCAGCTCCTCGACGAGGACGCGCGTCACGGGGAAGCCCTTGAAGTCGCTCCCCAGCATCCGGTCGGCGGCCGCGGCGGCGGCCTCGGGGGTATCGCAGAGCTCCACGCCGCCGCCCTTGCCGCGGCCGCCGACCTGGACCTGGATCTTGACCACGGAGCGACCGCCGAGCTCGGTCGTCGCCGACGCGGCATCGTCAGGACCGAAGGCGACGATGCCGCGGGGCGTCTCCATGCCGTGGGCGCGGAACAGGTCCTTGCCCATGTGCTCGTAGAGGTCCATCCGTGGGGGTTCCTCGCGCCCCTGCTAGGCCTTCGCCCCGAGCCGATCGCGGAGCCAGGACGCGATGTCACCGGTGTTCGCTCCCGGGGTGAAGACCGCCTCGATCCCGGCATCCTTCAGCTTGGGGATGTCGTCGGCGGGGATCACGCCACCGGCGACGACCACGACGTCGTCGGCCCCTCGGGCGCGAAGCTCCTTCACGACCTTCGGGAACAGGGTCATGTGCGCGCCCGAGTGACACGAGAGCCCGACCGCATCCGCGTCCTCCTGGATCGCGGCTTCCGCGATCTGCTCGGGCGTCTGGAAGAGACCCGTGTAGATCACCTCGAAGCCAGCGTCCCGCAGAGCCCGGGCTACCACCTTGGCGCCGCGGTCGTGCCCGTCGAGACCCGGCTTCGCGACGATCACCCGGAGCTTCTCCGCCATGGCGACGAGTCTATCGACGATCACCCCGTCAGCTTGCGGGGCTCGGCCGGAGCGGAAGAGGATAGGTCCGTGCAGGTGCCCGACGTCCACTACGCGAGATCCGCGGACGGGACCCACATCGCGTACCAGGTGGCCGGCGAGGGATCGATCGACGTGCTGATGGTCTCCGCAGGCCTACTCGAACATCGAGCTGATCTGGACGCTTCCGTCGTTCGGTCCGTTCCTCGAAGCCCTCGCATCGTTCGCGCGCGTCATGTGTTTCGACCCGCGTGGGTCAGGCCTCTCCGACCCGCTGACGGTCGACCGGCTTCCGACGCTGGAGACGCGCGTCGCGGACGCGTTGACGGTCATGGAAGCCGCGGGCTCCGACCGACCGGCGCTCTTCGGGATGGACTCGACCGGGCCGCTCGCGATGTTCTTCGCGGCGACGTATCCGGACCGCGCCGCCGCACTCGTCCTGTTCGGGACGTACGCCTCCGGTCTGCGGGACGAGGAGTACCCGTGGGCCTGGAGCGTCGAGGAGTGGGAGGCGCACGATCGCGAGGTCGAAGAGCGCTGGGGACAGGCCGACTTCGTGGAATCGTTCGTGCGGTGGCTCGCGCCGAGCGCGCGCCTCGATCGCGAGACGATCGCGCGTTGGGCCAACTACTACCGCCAGGCGGCCAGCCCCGGGATGGCGGTGGCGCTCAACCAGCTCGAACGCGAGACCGACGTCCGCCGGGTCCTCCGGACGGTGCAGGCCCCGACGCTCGTGCTCCACCGCAGGGACGAGGCGGTCTATCACGTCGAGGAAGGCCGCTACATCGCTCGCCACATCCCGGGCGCTCGATTCGTCGAGCTCGACGGCGCGGACCACCTCCCGGGTGACGGCGACACGGCCGCCGTTGTCGAGGAGATCCGTCGATTCCTTGGCTCGGTCAGGGACGAGGAGGCTTCGTTCGATCGGGTGCTCGCATCGGTCCTCTTCACGGACATCGTGGGATCGACGGAGAAGGCGGCCGAGCTCGGCGACCGGCGATGGCGAGAGATCGTCGAGGCACATCACGCCACGGTCCGAGCGATCCTGGGCCGCTACCACGGGGTCGAGATCGACACCGCGGGAGACGGGTTCTTCGCGAGTTTCGACGGACCCGCCCGTGCCGTCCGCTGCGCCCAGGCGATCGTCGAGGCCGTTCGGTCGCTCGAGCTCGAGGTCCGCGTCGGGGTCCACACGGGCGAGGTCGAGACGATCGACGGGAAGGTCGGCGGCATCGCCGTGAATATCGGAGCGAGGGTCGGTGGGGTGGCCCGCCCCTCGGAGGTCCTCGTCTCCTCGACCGTGAAGGACCTCGTCGCCGGATCCGGCCTCGTCTTCCAGGACCGTGGTGAGCACGATCTGAAGGGCATCCCGGATCACTGGCACTTGTACGGCGTCGTGCCGTGACGGGGAGCAGGCCGGTGCCTGCGATACTGCGCCCGTGGCTCGGAAACGCCTCCAGTTCCGTCCTCCCGGCCTGAAGCCCACGACGAAGGTCGGCACCCTCGGCCCGTACCGAGGCCGGCTCGGGCTCGCCTGGGTCGTCGCGCCGTTGATCGCCGGCATCGTGATCCTCCTGGCCGGCCTACTGATCCTGACGCGGTAGGACGCGTTGCTCGACGGCTACTGCTGGCCCCAAAGCGTGCTCCCCGGCGAGGAGGTCGCCCTTCATGTCTCCTCATCGAGCCCGTTCGGGATCGAGGTGGCCCGCGAGGGCGCCCGGCCGGAGGTCGTGTGGAGGCGGGACGCGGTGGCCGGGGCGGAGCATCCGGCCCCGGCCGCCGCGTCCGCAGACGGCTGTAGGTGGCCTGCAACCCTCACGATCCCCGTGGGCGAGGACTGGCGGTCGGGCTACCACTCCGTGACCCTCGCCGCGGGTGAGGACCGGGCCGACGCCTTCTTCGTCGTCCGACCGGCGCGTGATCCGGCGCCCATCCTGCTCGTTCTGTCGACCGCCACCTACAACGCCTACAACGATTGGGGCGGTCCGTCGTTGTACACCGGCGGGTCCAGGGTGTCGTTCGGGCGTCCGCTGGCCCGGGGATTCCTCGCCAAGCCGGAGCCCGCCGTCCGGAAGGCCCAGGCGGTGCCCGACCGAGAAGCGCTCGGATACTTCGCGTGGGCGGAGGAGAAGGGCCTGTCTCCCTGGAGCGGGGGCTCCGGATGGTGGACCTGGGAGCGGCCCTTCGTCGCCTGGGCGGAGGGCGAGGGCTTCGCGATCGACGTCGCCGTCTCGCAGGATCTCGACGAGCACCCGGATGTCCTGGACGGCCACCGCCTGTTCCTCTCGGTGGGGCACGACGAGTACTGGTCGTGGGGCATGCGCGACGCGGTCGAGGGTTTCCTCGCGGGCGGCGGGAATGCGGCCTTCCTGAGCGGGAACACCTGCTGGTGGCAGGTCCGCTTCGAAGGCGAGGGGATGACGTGCTTCAAGTACCGCGCCGACGAGGATCCCGTGCTCGGAACGCCGGAACAGCACTTCCTCACCGGAGCGTGGGCGGACCGGCGGATCGCCAGACCGGAGGCTCCCCTGACCGGGCTGTCGTTCTCCCGCGGCGGCTACTCGAGGTACGGGCTCGGTGTCCCGCGGGCGTCGGGGGCCTACACGGTGTGGCGCCCCGACCACTGGGCGTTCGATGGGACCGGCCTCCGGTACGGCGACGCGCTGGGCCTGGCCGACGCGATCGTCGGCTACGAGGTGGACGGCTGCGAGCTCGCGATCGTGGATGGCCTTCCCGTTCCCACGCACACGGATGGTGCTCCCGACACCCTGGAGGTCCTCGCGACGGCGCCTGCGAAGCTCTGGTCGCAAGACGAGCAGCCGTCGCGCTACTCGCACGAGCCCGGCGAGCTCGAGCACGTCGCGATGGCGCTCTTCGGCGATGCGTGGGAGGACGAGGTCCACCGGATCGCGCACAACCACGCGGTGGTCGGCTGCTTCGACGTTCCCGGCGGGGGCACGGTCTTCAATGCCGGCTGCACGGACTGGACGTACGGGATCGAGGGCGGGGATCCCGCCGTCCGCAGGATCACGAAGAACGTCCTCGATCGGCTGTCCGCCTGAGCTCGTAGGCTCGAACGCATGCGGTGGGACGAGTTCACAGGGGCGTGCCCGGAGATCGCGGAGCGCGCTGCCCAGCGCTTCCGCGCACAGGAGCTCTGCATGCTGGGCACCCTCCGTACCGACGGTACGCCCCGGATCAGTCCCTGCGAGCTCGACTTCGCGGCGGGGCACCTGATCCTGGGGATGATGTGGCAGAGTCGCAAGGCGCTCGACCTCCTCCGGGATCCGCGGTGCGTCCTGCACACCTGCACGACGGACCGGATGGGCACCGAGGGGGACGCGAAGATCTACGCGAGAGCCGTCGACGTGGACGATCCGGAGCTGCGCCAGACCTATCGCGAGGTCGTGAAGGAGCGCATCGATTGGGCGCCGGACGAGCCGAATTTCCATGCCTTCTCGATCGACGTCCGGTCGGCGGGGTTCATCACGTTCTCGGAACCGAAGACCGTGCTCGCGTGGGACCCGGCTCGTGGGACCCGGGTGCTCCCGTTCCCCGACTGAGACTCAGCCGACCCGTTTGAGCGGCGCGTAGGACAGGAGCAGACGCTTCTCCCCCGCGTCCGAGAACGCGATGGTCGCCTCGGCGTCGTCGCCATGTCCCTTCACGGTGACGACGACGCCTTCGCCCCACCGCTCGTGCAGGACGGTGTCCCCTTCCGACACGGAGGGCACCTCCCGCTTCGGGACGCGCGGCGGGCTCCATCCCGTCGAGGGCACCTCCACTTTGCCTTTCCCTGGCAGGCCCACGACCGAGTACGCGCCTTCGTCCCTTCGGGCCCTTCCTCCACGAGAGGGATCGCGAGCACCCGAGCGGGCCCGTCCGGAGCCGCCACCCTCCTCTCGGACGTCCATGAGACTCGCCGGCAGCTCGTTGAGGAACCTCGACGGCGGGTTGTAGTTCGTCTGCCCGAATAACGTCCTGCCCCACGCGTGACAGAGGTAGAGGCGCTTCTGCGCACGCGTGATACCCACGTAGAGCAGGCGGCGCTCCTCCTCGAGCTCGGAGGAATCCGTCATCGACCGGTAGTGCGGGAAGATCCCGTCCTCCAGGCCGACGATGAACACGGCGGGGAACTCGAGACCCTTCGCGATGTGAAGGGTCATCAGCGTGACGGAGGACTCCTCTTCGTCGTAGTCGTCCTGCTCCCCGATAAGGGACACCTGCTCGAGGAACTGGTCGAGGCCGGCGTCGGCGTCGCGGGCGATCAACTCGGCGGCCACGCCGGAGAGCTCCTGGATGTTCTCGATCCGCCCCTGTGCCTCGACCGTCCGCAGCTCCTCGAGCTCGGCGAGGTAGCCGGACTCCTGCGCCGCGAACTCCACCATCCGGGCCGGACCGGCCCCGTCCGCGAAGTGGCCTGCGATCGCGGTCATCACCGACATGAAACCCGCCACCGCGCCCTTCGCACGAGTCGCGAGCGACGCGACCTCGTCGACCCGGCGGCACGCCTCCATCACGTCGATGCCCTCCGTGCGCGCGAAGGCCTCCACGACCGCGACGGTGGCATCGCCGATCCCCCGCTTCGGGGTGTTCACGACCCGACGGAAGGAGATCACGTCCTGCGGATTGGTGAGGAGCCGGAGGTACGCGAGGATGTCCTTGATCTCCTTGCGCTGGTAGAAACGAACCCCGCCGAACACCCGGTACGGCATCCCGACCCGCATCAAGACGTCCTCGATCACTCGGGACTGCGCGTTCGTCCGATAGAAGATCGCGACGTCCCGATATCGGAACGTGTCCTCGCTCCGCAGCCGTTCGATCTCCTGGGCGACGAAGTACGCCTCGCTGTGCTCGTCGTTGGCCCGGACGCGCACGACCTTGTCCCCCGATCCCGCCTCGGTCCAGAGGTTCTTCGGCTTGCGCTGGATGTTGTTCTCGATGAGGGCGTTGGCCACCGTCAGGATGTTCTGTGTGGAGCGGTAGTTCTGCTCCATCAGGAACACCGCTGCATCGGGATAGTCGTGTTCGAAATCGAGGATGTTCTGGATCGTCGCTCCGCGCCAGGAATACACACCCTGGTCGGCGTCTCCCACGACGCAGATGTTCCGGTGCTTCGCCGCCAGCATGTTCACCAGCTCGTACTGCGCTCGGTTCGTGTCCTGGTACTCGTCGATCAAGATGTACCGGAACCGCTCCTGGTAGTGCTGCAGCACCTCCGGATGATCGCGGAAGAGCCGGACGGTCTCGCTGATGAGGTCGTCGAAGTCGAGCGCCCCCGCGTCCCGTTTCCGCCGTTCGTACTCGACGTAGATCCGCGCGACCGTCTCCTCGTACAAGCTCGAGGCCATCTCGGTGAACTCCGTCGCCCCCAGCACGCGGTCCTTCGCCTTGCCGATCGCCGAGGCGACAGCCTTGGGCGGGTAGCGCTTCGGATCGACGTTCATGTCGCGCGAGATCCCGGCGATGAGCCGCTCGGTGTCCCCGTCGTCGTAGATCGTGAAGTTCGACGGAACGCCCAGATGCGCGTGCTCCCGTCGCAGGATCCGCGCGCATGTCGAGTGGAACGTGAGGACCCACATCCCCCGAGAGATCGGACCTCCCAGGAGCTCCCCCACCCGCTCCGCCATCTCGCGGGAGGCCTTGTTGGTGAACGTGATCGCGAGGATCTCCCCGGGTGAGACGCCGCATTCCCGGATCAGGTACGCGATCCGGTGGGTGAGTGCACGGGTCTTGCCGGAGCCGGCCCCGGCGACGATCAGCACGGGACCCTCGGTCTGGAGGACGGCTTCGCGCTGGATGTCGTTGAGCCCGTCGAGCAGGGGGGATGTGACGCTCACGGAACGATGCTAGCGCGGGCCCGCGACCAGGCCGGCCAAGATGGCTCTGACCTGGACCTTCGGCAGATGTCGGGGGGAGGTTCCCGGGTTACGGTGGCGGCATGCAGGGACGATCGCCGATCCGCGCTGTGATCCGAGCCTTCGGCTTCGCATGCCTCATGGCCGCGTCCGGCCTCGCCGGCTACACCGCGTGGTTGCTGTGGGGCACGGGCTTGGAGACGGCCCGCGCCCAGGACCAACTCAGGTCCGAGATCACGCCCCTCTTCGAGCACCCCACGCCACCCGGGCAGGATCGCTATCTGCCGGGAGAGGCGTACGCAGCGATCGTCATCCCGTCCATCGAGATCGACTTCATCGTCGTGGAGGGGCCGACCGCCGACTACCGCTCGTACGAGTGGACGACTACGCTGAAGAAGGGTCCCGCTCACTATCCGGATTCAGCCGACCCGTGGGACGGCACGGGTCGCGTCGGGATCGCCGGCCACCGCACGACTTATCAGCACCCGTTCCTCGACCTCGAGCAGGTCCGCGCGGGAGACATGATCGAGCTCATCACGAGGCACGGGACCTACACCTACGAGGTGGACCGGAACTTCATCCTGCCGGAAGCCGGATCCGGCGCCGCGCTCGAGCAGACGCGCCGGCCGACCCTCGTGTTGACCACGTGCAATCCGAAGTACTCGAGCCGGGAGCGGCTGATCGTGACGGCCACGCTCGTCGAGCAACCCGCCAGCGCGTAGCGCTCAGTCCTCACCCGACGCTGCCTCGAAGATCCGCGCGGCGACGTCCTCGATCGCCTTCTCCAGCCTCTGCTCCTGCGACTGGGCGATCTCGTCGTGATCGACCAGCTCGTCGATCTTGTCGTGAAGGTGTTCGAGCTCGTCGACCGCCTTGTCGGCGTCGCCGTCGGCGTACTTCTCGAGCGCCTCGTCCAGCCCCTTCTGGATCTCTTCGGCCGCCTTCTCGGAGATGGTTCCCTCGTCCACGCCCTCGGCCACCAGCGACTGGAGGGACGCGGCGGCTTCCTGCACCGGGTCCGCAGGAAGCGGGCTCGATGTCGGCGAAGGTGACGAGGTCGGGGAGGGAGACGAGGAGGGCGACGGAGCGCGGCTGCGCGACGCGGGCGGATCGCCCGCACCCTTCGGGGGGTCGCCCCCGAGGAGCGCGAACGCCAGTCCGCCCAGCAACGCGAGCCCGGCCAGCGCGAGGAGCAGGGGCATCACCCGGCGGCGGGCCGGCGGCCGGTCCGTCCGTCTCGGAAGGGTCTCGGTGTCCGCGACGGCGGGGAGCGGCGTGGTCGCGCCGACCAAGGGCAGGGGTGTCGTCGCGGAGATGGTGGCGACGGGAACCGTTCGTGGGTCCATCGCCGCGGCCATCTCCGCGACGCTCTGGAACCTCGCCGCGGGATCCTTCTCCATCGCGCGCATGGTGACCGCCTCGAGCGCCGGCGAGACCGACGGCTCCAGTCGCGAAGGGGGGACCACCGCGTCGTGGACGTGCTTGTACGCGACGGCGAGCGGGTCGGCGGCCTCGAAGGGCTGACGGCCCGTGAGCATCTCGTACAGGACGCACCCGAGGGAGTAGATGTCGGAGCGATGGTCGACCGTGTCACCTCGAGCCTGCTCGGGCGAGACGTAGCCGGCCGTCCCGAGGATCGACGAGGCGCGCGTGATGCTCTCCCCGTCCAGGCTGCGGGCGATCCCGAGATCCATGAGCTTGGTGCGTCCCTCAGGCGTCAACATCACGTTGGCGGGCTTCACGTCGCGGTGGACCATCCGGGCGGCGTGGGCCACGCCGAGCGCATCCGCGACGTCGGTCGCGATCCTCGTCGCTCGGTCGGGGTCGACCCGACCGCCGTTCCGGATGGCGTCGGCGAGCGTCTCTCCGCCGACGTGCTCCATCACGATGTAGTGGAGGTCGCCTTCGGAGCCGGCGTCGTAGACGGCCACTAGGTTGGGGTGGGAAAGACGTGCCGCCGCGAGCGCCTCCCGCCGGAACCGCTCCACGAAGGTGGCGTCGTTGACCAGCCAACCCCCGAGGATCTTGAACGCGACCGGCCTGTCCAGGACACGGTCGCTCGCCAGGTAGACCTCGGCCATCCCGCCGCGCCCGAGGAGCGCGCCGACCTCGTACCGGTCGCCGACCACCCTGCCCTCGATCGTCATGGGCCTCAGGCTACGGGAGCCACTCCTAAGCAGGCCCTAAGGGTCGATCCGGAGCGCCGTGGTCGGTTCGGTCACTCCCACTCGATGGTGCCGGGCGGCTTCGACGTGATGTCGTAGGCGACCCGGTTGACGCCCGGCACCTCCCGGACGATCCGCGAGGCGATCCGGTCGAGCACGTCGTAGGGAAGTCGTGCCCAATCCGCCGTCATCGCGTCTTCGGATGTCACGACGCGAACGATCACCGGATTCTCGTAGGTCCGGCCGTCGCCCATGACCCCGACGGTCTTCGTGTCGGCGAGCAGCACGCAGAAGGCCTGCCAGGTCTCGCGCTCGAGCCCGGCCCGACGGATCTCCTCCCGCACGACCCCGTCGGCGCCTCGGACCTTGTCGAGGTTCTCGGCCGTCACCTCGCCCACGATCCGCACCGCGAGACCCGGCCCGGGGAACGGCTGGCGCTGCACGACCTCCTCGGGAAGTCCGAGCTCCGCGCCCACCTGCCGAACCTCGTCCTTGAAGAGGTCCCGGAGCGGCTCCACGAGCTCGAGCTCCATGTCCTCGGGGAGGCCGCCGACGTTGTGATGGCTCTTGATGTTCGCCGCGGTCCGGGAGCCGCTCTCGATGACGTCGGGGTAGAGGGTCCCCTGGACGAGGAAGTGGGCGCCACGATGCTCTCGCGCGACCTCCTCGAACACGCGGATGAACTCCTCCCCGATCACGCGTCGCTTGCGCTCGGGGTCCGTGACGCCCGCGAGCTTCGCGAGGAAGCGGTCCTCGGCTTTCACGTGCACGAGCGGCACGCCGAAATGACGACCGAAGGTCTCCTCGACCTGCTGCGGCTCCCCCTCTCGGTTCAACCCGTGATCGACGAACACGCAGGTGAGCTGATCGCCGACGGCGCGGTGCACGAGGAGCGCAGCGACCGAGGAGTCGACGCCCCCGGAGAGCGCGCACAGGACCTCGGCGTCGCCGACCTGCGCGCGGATCCGAGCGACCGCGTCCTCGACGATGTTGATCGGGGTCCAGTCGGGCAGCAGGCTGCATCCCTCGTACAGGAACCGCTTCAGGACGTCCTGACCTCGAGGCGTGTGCGACACCTCGGGATGGAACTGCACCGCGAACAGGGCGCGCTCGGGGTCCTCCATCGCCGCGATCGGGATCTGTTCCGTACGGGCGGTCACGCGGAAGCCGTCCGGCGCACGTGTCACCGCGTCGCCGTGACTCATCCAGACCTGCTCTTCGGCGCCGAAGTCGGCGAGCAACACTCCCCCGGGCTGATCGACGGAAAGCGTCGTCCCCCCGTACTCGCGCTGGCCCGTGGCCGCCACGTCGCCGCCGAGCGCCTGCGCCATCAGCTGGTGGCCGTAACAGATGCCCAGGACGGGTACCCCCATGTCGAACAAGCCGGCGTCGAGAGTGGGCGCTCCTTCCTCGTAGACGGATGCCGGTCCTCCCGAGAGGATCAAGCCGGCCGGCCTGCGCTTGGCGAGCTCGGCGGCCGTGATGTCGTGGGGCACGATCTCGGAGTAGATGTGCGCCTCGCGGACGCGCCTCGCGATCAGCTGGGCGTACTGCGCTCCCAGATCGACGACCAGGACCGGGCGGGCGGGATCCTGTTCGCCTGTTCGTGGCGCTCGGGACCCGGGCGGCACCTTAGTGCCCCATCCCCACCCGCTGTGCCGCCTGGTAGGTCTTGCCCTCGGTCTTGATCGAAGGCGCGATGACCAGCTCGGCCTTCTGGAACTCCTTGATCGTGGCGTACCCGGTCGTGGCCATCGAGGTTGCCAGCGCTCCGAAGAGGTTGAAGGTCCCGTCGTTCTCGTGCGCCGGCCCGACCAGGATCTCCTCCATCGAGGCCACCTGCTGCGTTTTGACGCGTGCGCCTCGAGGGAGGGTGGGATGGAACGTCGCCATCCCCCAGTGGTAGCCGCGGCCCGGCGCCTCGTAGGCCCGCGTGAGCGGTGATCCGATCATCACCGCGTCGGCCCCGCAGGCGATCGCCTTCGCGATGTCGCCGCCGGTGCGCATCCCTCCGTCCGCGATCACGTGGCAGTAGCGGCCGGTCTCGTGGAGGTGCTCCCGCCTGGCCGCGGCTGCATCCGCGATCGCCGTTGCCTGCGGTACACCGACTCCCAGCACACCTCTCGTCGTGCACGCGTTCCCCGGCCCGACGCCGACCAGCACCCCGACAGCGCCGGTGCGCATGAGGTGCAGCGCGGTGGAGTACGAGGCACACCCGCCGACGATCACGGGCAGGTCGAACCCGGCGATGAACTCCTTCAGGTTCAGCGGCTCGCTCTGCGTGGAGACATGCTCGGCCGAGACCACGGTTCCCTGGATCACCAGGACGTCCAGTCCCGCCTCAAGCACGATCGGCGCGAACTGCTCGACCCGCTGAGGGGTGAGCGATGCGCACGAGACGACGCCCTCGGCCTTGATCTCCTCGATACGGGTTCCGAGCAGCTCCGGCTTGACCGGCTCCTTGTACAGCTCCTGCATCCGGCGAGTGGCCTTGTCGTCGGAGAGGCCGGCGATCTCTTCGTAGATGCCTTCGGGGTCCTCGTACCGGGTCCACAGTCCTTCGAGGTTGAGGCAAGCGAGCCCGCCGAGCTGTCCGATCAGGACCGCGGTCTGGGGTGAGACGCTCGCATCCATCGCCGACGCCATCATCGGCAGCTTGAACCGGTACGCATCCACCTCCCAGCCGATGTCGACGTCGTCGGGATCGCGAGTCCTTCGCGACGGCACGATCGCGACCTCGTCGAATCCGTAGGCCCGCCGGGCCGTCTTGCCGATGCCGATCTCGAACTCCACGCCGATCACCCCCGAGGAAGCCAGAGAGAGCGCGAGACGCCCATCCGGAACCCCGGACGGGCGTCTGACCGCTGCATGGGGTCAGCGTACCAGCCGGTCCCGACGCGACGGTTCAGCCTTCGGAAACCGCTTCCAGCGCTCGCCGGGCCTGTGCCAGGTGGAACCGATCGTGGCCCGCGAGCATGCGGAAGCAGAGGGCGAAGCTCTCCGGACCGCGCTCGGCATGCATGCCGACGCGGGCCCGTTCCTCCTCGGAGGCGTCCGCCCAGAGCGCCACGTTCGCGAATCGGAGCGGCTTGAACAGCTGCAGCAGCTCCTCAGGGTCGTTGCCCCGGCCGACGTGGAGCCGATCCACCCAGAGATCCTGGTCGTAGCCGATCAGCGGCGGCTCGTCGTGAGCGAGGATCCACCGGTACCGGGCGCTCATCACCACCTCGGCGTCCACCGCGTGGGCGAGACACTCGATCGCGGACCATTCGGACGGCTCCGGCCGGACGGACGCCGCCTCCGCCCCCGACAGCATCGCCCGCCACGCCTCCGGTGTCCCGAGCTGGACCTGCCCCGGGTCGTCCTCACCGAGGAGGGAGAGCAGGTGCTCTTGATACTCCTTCGGTTCGGCGATCGGATCCGGCGAGGCGACGATGTCCACGGCCGGGCACTCTACCGCCCGCGCGCGCTAGTCCTCCTTGGCGACGTGACCGGACTCGGTCACGCGGAGATCGGTGAGACCCGAGTGCATGCGATCCCCTTCCACGAGGAGGGCCGCATCCTCGATGTGGCCGAGCTCCTGGAGGGTCGACATGACCTTCTGCAGCGACTCCTGGGGAGTCTCGACCATCGTGTCGACGACGAGCTCCGGATCCTCCGGCGCCTCGTACGGGTCGTCCACGCCGGTGAAGCCGGTGATCTCCCCCGCCAGCGCCTTCTTGTACAGACCTTTGGGATCCCGGTTCGCGGCGATCTCGTCCACGGTCGCGTGGACGTAGACCTCGACGAACTCACCGACCTGGGCCCGCACCTGGTCGCGGGCGGCCTTGTAGGGCGAGATGGGGCAGCAGATCGTCGCGACGCCGTTGCGAGTCAGCAGGTCGGCGACGAACCCGATCCGCAGGATGTTGGTGTCCCGGTCCTCCTTGGAGAATCCGAGGCCCTTGGACAGGTTCTGCCGAACCACGTCGCCGTCGAGGATCTCCGTCTTCAGCTCCCGGGCACGCAGCTCGTGGTACAGCATCTCGGCGATCGTGGACTTCCCGGAGCCGGACAGGCCGGTGAACCAGACGGTGAACCCCTTCTGCTCGGAGTCCGTCACAGGAAGCTCCTCGAGGATCCGTCCGCTTCTTGGACCCCGAACAGCGAGAGGATCGTCGGCCCGACGTCGACCAGGTTGAGCCCCTGCACCTTGCCGGTCGGCTGGCCGGGCGAGCCGGTCATCGCGAAGACACCCGTCCGGTCGTGGTTGGCGCCGTCGGGCCCGATGTCGTTCTCGAACGTGTAGACGCTTGGGTTGCCCACCGCGCCGACAGAGCGCCATCCGAGATCGCCGAAGTACACGAGCAGATCCGGCGCGACGCCTCGAACCTCGGGGTAGACGTCTTGCGGCTTGTGCACCGTGGTGCCGAGTGGCTCGCCGTCCGGCCCCGGCATCGACACGAGCTTCGCGGCGAGCTCGTCCCGCAGCGTCTCGTACTGGGTCGGTTCGATCACGCCCTGCGGCTCCCGGCCGGCGACGTTCAGGAACAGCCGGCCGTAGTAGCCGCCGTCGCCCCACGCCTGCGTGCGGCCCCAGTCGATCGAGGTCTTCGCGATGGGCGTGATCTCGGACACCGGTTCCTTCAGCGTGAGGTAGCCATTCTCGATCAGCCAGTCGTTGAAGCAGATGCCGCCCATCATGGGACGGGCGCCGTGATCGCTCATCACGATCGTGATCGCATCCTCGGGGAGCAGCTCGAGCAGCGAGCCGACCTCGTCGTCCAGCGCTCGGTAGTAGCGCTGGAAGGCGTCCTCGAACGGGTTGCCCGGCTGGTAGAGCGGGTGGGTCGGGTCGACGTAGTGCCAGAACACGTGATGGAGCCTGTCCATCCCCATCTCGACCATCATGAAGAAGTCCCACGGCTTGTTCTTCACCAGTCGTCGCGCCACCTGGAAGCGCCGTTCGGTCATCTTGAAGACCTGATCGAGCACGAACTCCATCCCCTGCTGGCGGAAGTTCGGGATATCGAAGATGTACTCGCCCTTCCCGCCGAGCTCCTCCTCGATCTCCACCTCGAGCTCCTGCGGAAACGCGTAGTGCTCGGCCGACGGTGGGGTGAGGAAGCAGCCGACCCGCCATCCCGGGAACTCCTTCGGGGGCGGGAAACCCGGTGGCACACCGATAAGGAGCGAGGACTTGCCCTGCGCGCCGAGCGAGTCCCACACCGCCGGCGCCGTTATCGAACCTGAGTGCGCGATGGCGAGCCCTTCGTAGCTCGTGTCCTTGCGGTTCCGGAAGCCGTAGATGCCCAGCTCTCCGGGCGTCTTGCCGGTCATGGCGCAGGCCCACGCGGGGATGGTGATCGGTGGGGTGACGCTGGCGAGGTCCCCGTACATCCCTTCCGACATCAACTTCGAGATGTTGGGGACCTCCGAGGCGAGATCGTCGAACAGGAGCTGCGGGGTGGCGCAATCCAGACCGATGACCGCCACCCTGGGGCCCTGCTGCATGTCGACGTTCACCTTTCCTTGCTTCGCCGGAGATCGAGGTCGAGCCGGTGCCGGGCGCGCCGAAGGCGAGGCGGCTCAACGGTTCTCGTATGCTACCAACCCGCTCGGAACGCCGACCAAGAGCCTCCGGAGATGTCGCTTCGATGAGCCTGCTGCGCCGCGCGCTCGGTGTGGGCGCCGTGTTGTTGGTCGCACTGTCCGTGCCACTCGTCGTGCTCCCCCGAACCGTGGTCGAAACGGTCATGGGGCAGGGACCGATGCCGGACGCCGTCTGGATCAGGCTCTTCGGCGCGGGAGGGGTGGCGCTCGCCCTGTTCCACGTGCTGATCCTCCGGAAGCTCGAGGATCTGTGGTGGTGGTGTTGGGCCTTCGTCATCTTCGACGGCCTGACATCCCTCATCGTGATCCTGCACGTCTCCACGGGGTTGCCTCATGGATCCGCGGCGTGGCCCTGGTGGGCCTTGGCAGCGAGCACCGCCGTCTTCACTGCACTGTTCCTCGTCGGTCTGGCGAAGGCCGGACAGGAGAAGCCATTCGCGTGACCCCGTCAGGGGTGGCTAGGTCGCGAGCGGTCGGATCATGATGACGGCGGTGTCCGAGTCCCACTCACCGCGCAGATCTCGACCCAACACGAACCCCGCCGAACGGTAGAAGGCGCGCGTCGCTCCGTAGCCGTCGTCGGGTTCCGGACCGGGATCGCTCGGGGAGACGGTGAGCACCAACAGGACCCGCCGCCCCTCGGCACCGAGCTGCTCGACGAGCCGGTCGATGAGCGCATGACCGATCCCCTCGCGCCGTCTGTCGGCGCGGACGGCCATCCAGGTGATCTCCGCCGCTTCGTCGAACCGGTGGACGTAGGTGAGGAACCCGAGGACCTCCCCACCATCCACGGCGACGAGTCCCGCATCACGACGGACCGCCGCCGCGCAGTCGATCCTGCCCTGTTCGATCGCGAAGTGATACGGGAGGCCGACGACGATCTCGTCGCACGCGCCGGCGTGCTCCGGGCCGAGGGCCCGGATCGAGACGCCGGTCATCTGCGAGCGCTGACGACGCGGGCGCGAGCCATGCGGTCGGCGGCGGCCGCGGTGGAGATGCCCTCTCGCTCCGCCGTTGCGAAGATCTGGAGCAGCGTGTCGCCGATCGCCTCCAGCCGCTTCGCCATCGTGGCGTCGTCCCATCCGAGGGTCTCGTAGCCCGCGAGATGGATCACGCCGCCGGCGTTGATCACGAAGTCGGGCGCGAACAGGATGCCGGCGTCGCGGAGACGCTCGCCGTCTTCCGCGACACCGAGCTGGTTGTTCGCCGCGCCGGCGACGATCCGGCACCGGAGGTGCGGGATCGTCGCCTCCGTCAGCACCTTGCCGGTCGCGCACGGCGAGAAGACGTCGCACTCCGTGCCGATCACGTCCGCAGCGCCCACCACCTTGGCGCCCAGCTGGTCCGCGAGGGCCGACGCCCGAGCGGCGTCCACGTCGGCGAGCAGGACGGTGGCACCCGCCTCGTGGACGTGCTCGGCCAGGCGGCTCCCGACCGACCCGAGGCCCTGGATCAGGATCGACCGACCCTCGAGGTCGTCGCCTCCGAACGCGTGTCGCACGCTCGCCCCGATGCCGTGGAAGATGCCCTTCGCGGTGGCGGCTCCCGGGTCGCCGGCTCCGCCCTTCTCCTTTGAGCGCCCGAGAACGTGGGAGGTCCGTTCGCCGATCGTGTCCATGTCCGCCTCGCCGGTGTTCATATCGGCCGCGGTGACGTAGGTCCCGTGCAACGAGTCGACGAGGTCCGCGTACCGAAGGAGGAGTGCCCGGCGTGCAGGGGTTCCGCGTGCCGGCACCTCGGGAACCGCGATCACGGCCTTGCCACCACCGAAGGGGGTCTCGGCCGCCGCATGCTTGAGGGTCATCGCGCTGCTCAGTCGAAGCACGTCGTCGAGCGCGTCCGCCGGAGCCGCGTAGGAGGTGAGCCGTGTCCCGCCCATCGCCGGACCGAGCGCGGTGCTGTGGACACCGACGAACATCCAGGTGGACGTCGGTCGATCGTGATGGACGACGACGTGCTCGCCGTCCCAGCTGCGGATCAGGTCCTCGAACGCCACGCGTTCGAGTCTAGACGGCCCCTCGAGAAGGCATCCCTCGGACCGGATGTGCGGCGGCGGGCGCTGACGCGCCCGCCGCCCGATCGTTGATCTTGTCCCGGCTACGCGCCGCCGAGCGAGTGGACGCTTCCCGTCGCGATCCCCCAGCAGACGTACTGGTCGTCGGTCGACGCCGTATCCTCGGGAGTCCCGTCGCCGTCGTCCTTCCACGCACCGACGACACCCATGATCGTGTAGTTCTCCCCCGCGTCCACGGCCGCGGCCTTCGCCTTCAGGAGCACCTCGATCACGGACTTCTTCTCGACCTGGCCCCCGTCGTTCTTGTTCGTGGGGGTCGCGAACGCCCTCCACGTCACGCCGGTGATGTCGGTGAAGTCCAGACCGCTCTGCGCGCAGTCCCCCGCTGCCAGCGACGTCACGATGCCATTCTCGACGCCCATCGGGAGAGGTCCGCCGAACTGCCCGTTGACCGCCCACCTGGCGTTGCTGACGCCGATGTCGGTGTTCTGTCCGCCCAACGCGCCCACGCCGATGATCACGAACTGGCGAGCGCCCGTGAAGACCGGTGCGTACGCCGCACCCATCGGTCGCAGCGTGAGCTTCGCCTTGGTCGTCTGCCCTGGCGTCAGGGTGTAGTCCCCGATCGTGAAGTTCTGGAGCGACCAACACGCGCTTAACAGGAACGTGAGCGCCATCGCGCCCACGGCGAAACCAAGTCTCTTCCTCATCCTGATTCCTCCCCCAGACCCAACCCGTCCTCAGACCCCTCGGGTCTCTGTCTTGAAGGGGCATCCTGCCATCACGCAACCCCCCCGCGCAAGCCGAGAGGCGGGCCCGCAGGCCCGCCTCTCGGATCCGAACCGTTCTGAGGTCGGCTAGTGCATGTGGCCGTGACCGGCCGCCGTCTCCTCTTCCTCCTCGGGCTTCTCGACCACGGCGCTCTCGGTCGTCAGCACGAGAGCGGCGATCGAGGCCGCGTTCTGCAGAGCCGATCGGGTCACCTTCGCGGGATCGACGATCCCGGCCTTGACCATGTCGGTCCACTCGCCGGTGGCGGCGTCGAACCCGCGAGCGTCGCTCTCCTCGCGGATGTGCGACACGATCACCGAACCCTCGTAGCCGGCGTTCTGGGCGATCCTGCGGGCGGGCTCGGCGAGCGCGTCACGCACGATCGTCGCTCCCGTGGCCTCGTCGCCCTCCAGGTCGAGCTTCTCGAGCGCCGACTCGGCGCGGATCAGGGTGACGCCTCCGCCGGGCACGATGCCTTCCTCGACGGCCGCGCGCGTGGCCGACACCGCGTCCTCGATCCGGTGCTTCTTCTCCTTGAGCTCGACCTCGGTGGCCGCGCCGACCTTGATCACCGCGACACCGCCGGCGAGCTTCGCCAGGCGCTCCTGCAGCTTCTCCCGGTCCCAGTCCGAGTCCGTGTTCTCGATCTCGGCCTTGAGCTGGTTGATCCGGCCCTGGACGTCCTCCTTGGAGCCTCCGCCCTCGACGATCGTCGTCGTGTCCTTGGAGACCACAACCTTGCGGGCCTGCCCGAGCAGGTCGAGCGTGGCGTTCTCGAGCTTGAGGCCGACCTCCTCGGAGACCACCTGGCCACCCGTGAGGATCGCGATGTCCTGAAGCATCGCCTTGCGGCGATCGCCGAATCCGGGTGCCTTCACCGCGACGGACGAGAACGTCCCGCGGATCTTGTTCACGACGATCGTGGCGAGCGCCTCGCCCTCAACGTCCTCCGCGATGATGACGAGCGGCTTCCCCGCTTGCATCACCTTCTCGAGCACCGGCACCATCTCCTGGACGCTCGAGATCTTCTTGTTGACCACCAAGAGGTAGGGGTCCTCGAGCACCGTCTCCTGACTGTCGGGGTCGGTGATGAAGTACGGCGAGATGTAGCCCTTGTCGAACTGCATCCCCTCGGTGAACTCGAGCTCGATGCCGAAGGTGTTGGACTCCTCGACCGTGATGACGCCGTCCTTGCCGACCTTGTCCAACGCGTCGGCGATCGTCGCCCCGATCTCGGGATCCCCGGCGGAGATGGATGCGACGCTCGCGATCTCCTCCTTGGCCTCCACGTCACGCGCCTGGGCCTTGATGGCCTCGACGGCAGCTTCGACGGCCGCTTCGATACCGCGCTTGAGCGCCATCGGGTTGGCGCCGGCTGCGACGTTCCGCATGCCGCCCTTCACCATGGCGCGCGCGAGCACGGTGGCGGTCGTCGTGCCGTCACCGGCGACGTCGTTGGTCTTGGTGGCGACCTCCTTGGTGAGCTGGGCGCCCATGTTCTCCCACGGGTCCTCCAGCTCGACCTCCTTGGCGATCGTCACGCCGTCGTTCGTGATCGTGGGCGCACCCCACTTCTTGTCGAGCACCACGTTCTGGCCCTTCGGGCCGAGCGTGATCGCGACGGTATCGGCGAGCTTGTCGACGCCGGCCTCCAAGCCGCGTCTCGCCTCCTCGCCGAACTTCAGCAGCTTCGATGCCACCGTTGGCCTCCTCTTTCCATCGAAGATCCGGGCGGAGCTCGCGTCTGCGAGCCCCGCCCGCTACAAGGTGTTGGCTACTTCCCGACGACGGCGAGGACGTCGCGAGCCGAGAGGATCTGGTACTCGGTCCCGTCCGCGTCCTTCCACTCCGTGCCGCCGTACTTCGAATAGATCACGATGTCGCCGACGCTCACGTCGACCGGGACGCGCGCGTCCCCGTCCTCGTTGAACTTCCCGGGTCCCACCGCGACGACCGTGCCGCTGACCGGCTTCTCTTTCGCCGTGTCGGGGATCACGAGCCCGGAGGCCGTTGTCTCCTCGGCCTCGCCCGGCTGGACGATGATCCGGTCCTCGAGCGGCTTGAGCTTGAAGTCCTTCGCCATTCCTGGATCTCCCCTCTCGTTCTGGCCCTGTCTTTCGGGCCTGGTACGTGGCTCTGTGCTGGCAGGGGTGCGCTTAGCACTCGCCCTGCCTGAGTGCTAGCAGGATAGCCGCGGGAGCGCCGAAGGGTCAACGCGTTCCGCCAGGGCGGGCTCGCAGAGTTGGGCCGTCGAGCCCTCGCTCACACGCCCTTGAGGTAGGCGACGGTCTCCGCGAGCCCGTCCTCCAGATGCGTCCACGGCTTCCAGGCGATGGCCGAGGTCGCCGCCGAGATGTCGAGCGCCATCCGCCGGAGCTCCGCGGGAGTCTGCGGGCCGTGCTCCGGCTCTCCGGCGAACCCGGTGAGCTCGGCGAGCAGCTTATAGAGGTGGTTGACGCTCGTCTCCAGGCCGGTGCCGATGTTCACGAGCTTTCCGGATCCTCGGTCCATCCCCTGCACGAACGCGTGCACGGTGTCGTCGATGAAGACGAAGTCGCGGGTCTGGTTGCCGTCGCCGAAGATCGTGGGGGCCTCCCCCGCCAGCATCTTCGCCGTGAAGATCGCCACGACGCCGGCCTCACCGGTGGGATCCTGCCGGGGCCCGTAGACGTTCGCGAGGGCGACGGCCGTGTAGTCCAGCCCCCGGTAGCGTTGGTAGTAGGAGAGATAGTCGAGACCCACCTTCTTCGACACACCGTAGGGAGAGAGCGGCCGGGACCCCTGCGCCGCCGTCTCTTTCGTGGGCAGACGCTTGGGCTCCCCGTACATCGTGCCGCCGCTCGCCGCATAGACCACCTTGCGGACTCCGACGCGCACGGAGGCTTCGAGCACGTTCAGGAGACCCATGATGTTCACGCTCGCGTCGTGCACGGGATCGTCGAGGGACGGTCGAACACCCGCTTGCGCGGCGAGGTGGAACACGACCTCCGGCCGGTGGCGTTCGAAGAGCGAGGCGAGCCCCTCCGCGCGCACGTCCATGTTGAAGAACGAGAATTCCTTGCCGTAGCCGCGTGCTTCGACGAGGTTCGCGATCTTCCCCGTCGCCAGATCGTCGACGGACACGACACGGTGACCTTCGGCGAGCAAGCGCTCACCGAGCTGCGAGCCGATGAACCCGGCGCCCCCGGTCACCAGGACGGTCGTCACGATGCCAACCTTAGGTTGGGGTCTGCGGCGATGTCCAGCGAGGATCGTTCCCCGCGAGCGAGCCTCGCCGCACCGACCGCCGCGATCATCGCGCCGTTGTCCGTGCAGAGGTCGAGCGACGGATAGAGCACCCGCAAACCCTCGGCGACCCCCGCCGCGCTCATCCGTTCGCGCAAGCGGGTGTTCGCTACCACGCCGCCTCCGAGGAGGATCGTGTCCACCCCCCGGTCCTTCGCCGCGGCGATCGTCTTCGAGACCTGCACGTCCACGATCGCTTCCTGGAAGGAAGCGGCGACGTCGGGGAGCGAGATGTCGTGACCGGCGGCCTCCTCGGCTCGCACGTGGTGGAGGACCGCGGTCTTCAAGCCGCTCATCGAGAAGTCGAGATCGCCCGAGTCCTGCATCGCCCGAGGGAATCGGATCGCCGTGGGGTCGCCCTCGGTCGCCATCGCGTCGAGCGCGGGGCCGCCCGGGAATCCCAGACCGAGGAGTCTCGCCACCTTGTCGAACGCCTCTCCCGCCGCGTCGTCGAGGGTCTGGCCGAGCAGCTCGTGACGATGGACCTCGGGCATGTGCACCAGCATCGTGTGCCCTCCCGAGACGACGAGTGCGACGTACGGCGGGTCGGGCTTCCCGTGCTCGAGGAAGTTCGCCCAGATGTGACCCTCCAGATGGTTCACACCGATGAACGGGATCCGTGCCGCGAGGGAGACCGCCTTCGCGGCGGCCATCCCGACGAGGAGCGCCCCGACCAGTCCGGGTCCTGCCGTGACGGCGACCCCGTCGAGGGCCTGGAACCCGACGCCGGCCTCGGCGAGTGCCCGCTCCAGCAACGGATTGAGCGACTCCACATGTGCCCGCGCCGCCACTTCCGGCACGACGCCTCCGAAGCGTTCGTGGAGGTGCTCTTGGCGTGCGATGAGGTTGGCTCTGACGTGGAAGACGTCCTCGACGACCGCGACGGCCGTCTCGTCACACGATGTCTCGATGCCGAGCGTGATCACGCGGGGCGCACGCCCTGGGGAAGGGTCTCCTCGATGTCGTCCAGACGCCGCCGGTAGGCCGCGGTCCGCACGTCGTCGGTCCACATGATGAGCGCGTCCTCGCTCACCTCTTGGTAGTAGTTCCGCCGGATGCCGACCGGTCGGAACCCGAAGCGTGCGTAGATGCGTTGCGCGGCCCAGTTCGTCACCCTGACCTCGAGGGAGATGGCCCGCGCGCCCATCTCGATCGCCTGCGGGATCAGCTCCGCCATCAAGCGGGTCGCGATCCTGTGGCCCTGATGCATCGGATCCACGGCGACGTTCGTGATGTGGGCTTCGTCGCCGTAGCAGATCAGGCCGCCGTACCCGACGACCTCCTTGTGGACACGGGCCACGAGATAGCAGCGGTTGTTCGGGTCGGTGATCTCCGCCGCGAAGAGATTGGGACTCCATGGGCGCGCGTAGACCTGTCGCTCGATCGCCATGACGCCGCGCAGGTGGCGGCGGCGCATGCGGGTGACCTCAAGCGCCGGCGCCTCGCTCCCGGTTGTCCCATGCGATCTCCGCATCCGATCTCCTCAAGTACATCGGCACCACGTCGTGCAGCCGGTCGTGCTCCTCCCGCAGGAACCGCGGAACCGCGAGCTCCACCAGCGAAGCAGCCTCCGGGTGCGCCCGGCTCGTGGAGGCGAACTCGACCCGGCTCCCCAGCTCCTCGAGCTGGTTCCGGTACAGGATGGCACCGTCTCCGACCGCAAGCATCTCTCCCGGGAGGGTTTCGAGCTCGGCTCCGAGGCGGTCCGGCGGCCCCACGGAGTAGTCGCTCCCTCTCACGACCCCTCCGGGCAGCGCGCGATAGATCGCGTGGAAGACCTCGCCCCGCCTACCGTCGATCACGGCCACGATCAGCTTGTGGGTGTGGCGGACCGAGAACGCGAGCGCATCGAGACTCGTGATCCCGACGATCGGCACGGCGAGCACCTGTGCCAGCGTCTTCGCCGTCTCTATCCCCACGCGGAGCCCGGTGAACAGACCCGGGCCGATCCCGACCGCGATCCCGCCGACCTGCGGAAGCTCGACACCGGTCCAGCGGCAGAGCTGTTCCAAGGCAGGCGTCACCGATTCCTGCCGAGCCTTGCCCGCCACGGAGATCGACCCGACCAGCTCGCGCTCCGTCCCGATGGCCACCGAGGTCTGCGGCGTCGAGGTCTCGATCCCGACGACGATCATCCGGCCGCTCCGCCGCGCGCACCCTCGCCGTCGTGGCCTCGGAAGGACTCGAGCGCGTGCTCCAGCCGCTCCCACCTGCCCCCCCAGGACGCTCCCTGTGGCGTGATCACGATGCGGCGGGTCTCGGCGTCGGCCCGCGCGGCCCTGAGCTCCACACGGAGCCTGTCCTCGGGAAGGAGGTCCGAGACGGCATCCCCCCACTCGACGAGGAGCACGCGCTCCGGACCGCCCAGCTCGTCGAGCGCGAGGTCGACGACGTCCTGAACCCGCTCCAGCCGGTAGACGTCCACGTGGGCCACGTCCAGGCGACCCGCGTACTCGCGGACGAGCGTGAACGTCGGCGAGGCGACGTGATCCTCCACGCCGAGGCCGCGGCCGATCCCCTGGACGAGGGTGGTCTTGCCGGCCCCGAGGTCGCCCGTGAGCACGACCGTATCGCGCGGCTGCAGCAGCGAAGCGATGGCCTCCCCGACCTCGCGCGTCTGCTCGGCGGTCTCCGTCGCGATCTCGATCGCCATCGTCAGAACAGCTCGAGCTGCTCCTCGGGAAGCGGGTCGGCCTCGGGCACGGTCACGGGTTCGGGCGTGCGCATCGCCTCGCGGACGACCACGGGTCCGGGGGACGTCGTGGGTTCGGGGGCCGCGAGGGGATCCGATGGACGCTCGAGCCCCGCAAGGGTGTCCCGGATCAGCTCGAAGTCCGCGCGGAACTCGCTGAATTGGCGCGACGACTCTCCACCGCCGCGCAGGATCGCCGCAGGGTGGAACGTGGGGATGACGGTCCGGCCGTGCCACGGGTAGGTGCTTCCTCGCATCCGCGTGATCCCCTGCGTCGTCTGGAGAACGAACTTCGTCGCGAAGTTCCCGAGCGTCGCGATCACCCGCGGCTGGATCAGCGAGACCTGCTCCACGAGCCAAGGCGTGCAGGCTTCGATCTCGTCCTCCTGCGGATCTCGGTTGCCCGGAGGTCTGCACTTCAAGACGTTGCAGATGTAGACGTCGTCGCGCGCGAGGCCGACGACCTCGCTCAGCATCCGGGTGAGGAGCTGGCCGGCGGCGCCGACGAACGGCTCGCCCTGCTTGTCCTCGTGGAAACCGGGGGCCTCGCCGATGAACATCACGTCCGCGTGGGCGTTCCCGACGCCGAAGACCACCTGGGTGCGGCCGTTCGCCAGCCGGCACCTGGGGCAGTCGGCCGCCTCGGCGGCGACGTCGGCCAGCGTTCGGGTCACGCGGCTCCCTTCCGCCGCTTGCGGACGCGTGGCTTCGCGAGTCCGAGCGCCTCGCGGGCGAACGCTCGGAGCTCCGGGTTGAGCCGCTCGGGGCGCTCCAGCATCGCGATGTGCCCCGCACCCTCGACGATGAACAGCCTCCCCTCCGGGAGCGCCGCGGCGAGCTCGACCGCAGCGGCGGGAGGCGTGACGCGGTCCTGATCTCCGACGGCGACGAGCGCGGGCACGGTGACCCTCGAGAGTGCGTGCCGGAAGTCCATCCCGATGAGTTCGGACAGGCCGTCCGTCCAGACGAGGGACGACGTCTGTTCCGCCAGATGCAGGACGTGGTTCACGACGTCGTCCGGGGCCTCCGGGGCGAACTGCGTCACTCGGGCGACGATCGCGGGGACGTCCCCGGGGCCCGCGAGGACCGCCTTTCGAAGGCGATCCACGCGGCGAGCGGCCGCGGCGAGGGACCCGAGCCGCGGCCGCAGGATGTCGGTCACACCCCCGAGCGCGCCCCGGAGCAGATCCGACGCCGACGCGCCGAGCAGCGCCACCCCTGCGATCCGCTCCCCGAAGAGATCCGGGCGCTGCTCGGCGAGCGCGAGGATCGCCATCGCGCCCATCGAATGTCCGATGAGGATCGCCGGCCGGTCCGGCGCCACGGCGTCCAGCACGGTCGCCAGGTCCCGGCCCATCGACCGCAGGGTGACGTCGCCGGTCGAGGGCACCTCGGTCCGGCCGTGCGCGCGGTGGTCGAGCGCCACGCAGCGGAACTCGTCACCGAGGTCGGACCACTGCTCGCGCCACGTCGTCATGTCGAGGCTGAAGCCGTGCGAGAACAACAGGAGGGGCGCTTCCGCCGGACCCGCCCCGCGCACTGCGAGCTCGGTGCCGTCGAAGGCCTCGATCGGTCCGAGATCCTCCGGCGGCGGCCCCCAGGTACCGGCGCCGCCGGAGGGGAGACGCCGGCGCCAGAGCGCCCGGCCCGCGACGCCGGCGGCGACGGCCCCTGCTGCGGCGACGGCCCCCACCGCCACCCGGGTAGACGTGTTCGTGATCCGTCTACTCATGGGTATCGCCTCGGCACGCGCTCGCCGATCCGACTTACGATCTCGTACCCGATCGTCCCGAACAGCCGGCCGAGCTCGTCGGCCCCGACCGTCGCTTCACCCTGGCTCCCGATCAGGACGACTTCCTCGTCGACCGGAACCTCGTCCTCACCGCAATCCACGACCAGCTGGTCCATCGTGACCGTCCCCGCGACCTGGCGCCGTCGCCCGCCGATCAGCACTCCCCCCAGGTTCGTCAGCTGCCGAGGGTAGCCGTCCGCGTAACCGACCGGCACCGTGGCGACCCAGGCATCGTGCTCGAGTCGATAGCGATGCCCGTACGAGATCGCCTCGCCGGCGGCGAGTCGCTTCACGGCGCTCACCCGGCTCCGCCAGGTGAGCGCCGGCCGCAGACCGAGCTGGGCGCCCACGCCCGGTCCGGGCTCGATCCCGTAGAGCGCGATCCCCGGTCGCACGAGGTCGAGGTGCGCATCGGGATGCAGGATCGTGGCGCCCGAGTTCGCCGCATGCAACAGCCGTGGGGAGACACCGGCGGCGCGGACCGCGTCGGCGGTCTCGAGGAATCGGGCGAGCTGGTCCTTCGTCGTGACCTCGTCCTCCTCGGATCGGGCGAAGTGCGTGAACAGACCCTCCACCTCGAAACCCGCTTCCTGGATGCGACGCGCGAACGCCGGCGTGTCCTCCGGCGGCCACACGCCGACACGGTGCATCCCCGTGTCGATCTTCACGTGCACGGGCACGGACCCGCGCGCCGCCGTCGCCAGTCGCTCGAGACCACCTCCGGAATACAGCGTGGGCGTGAGCCGATGGGCGAGCGCGACCGCTTCGGAGCCGATCGGGAGCTCCGACAGCACCAGGATCGGCGCTTCGATGCCCGCGCCGCGGAGCTCGAGTCCCTCTTCGACCAGAGCGACGCCGATCCAGGTGGCGCCGGCTTCGAGCGCGGCTCGGCCCACCGGTACGGCGCCGTGGCCGTAGCCGTTGGCTTTCACGATGGCCATGAGCTCTGCGGTCTCCGGCTTCAGGATCCGGGCGTTGTCACGGATCGCCTCCAGGTCGACGTCGACCCAGGTCGGGCGGTACGCCTCGTTCACTCGCCCTCCACCTGGGCGAGCGCCTCGGGGAGGCGGTGCAGCACGTCGCTCGCGAGCGCCCCCTCCCCCAGATCCCTGCCCGCGAACACTCCTGCCAGCCCGTGGAGATAGGCGGCGGCGGCCGCCGACTCGCTGGGAGGGACCCCCCGAGCGAGCAGTCCGCCGATCATCCCCGTGAGGACGTCACCGGTCCCGGCGGTGGCGAGGGCCGGCGATCCGGTGACGTTGACGAAGAGACGCCCCTCCGGCTCGGCGATCACGGTTCGACTCCCCTTCAGCAGGACGACCGCGCCGGTCTGCGCCGCCAGTGCCCGGACGTGCGCCGGCCGGTCCGCATCGAGGTCGCGAGCCTTCACCCCCGTGAGCCTCGCGAACTCCCCGACGTGCGGAGTGAGGACGGCATCGACCTGACGGTCCTGCAACGCCACGCCGTCGCCCGTGAACGCATTCAGCCCGTCCGCATCCAGGATCAGGGGAACCGGCGAGCGCCGCACCGTCTCACGGACGAACGCGACCGTCTGGTCGTTGGTGGTCAGCCCGGGGCCGATCGCGACCGCGTCGGCGGCTTCCAGCCGTTCCAGGAGCGGGGCGACCGCACCGGCAGCCACCGTCCCCTCGGCGGTCTCGGGCAGGGGAAGGAAGGTGGGCTCGGTCAGGCCCGCCTGGATCTGGGGCATCGCGCCCTCGGGAGCCGCCACCGTGATCAACCCGGTTCCGACCCTGCCCGCCGCCAGTGCGATCAACCGCGCCGCACCCGTCATCGCGCGCGACCCGGCCACCACGACCAACACGCCGGAGGCACGCTTGTGAGTATCGGGGGCTCGCGCGGGCCACCACGCGGCAACGTCCGTGGGCTCCGTGAGCCACGCGTGAGCTCGGACCAGATCGTCGGGGAAGCCGATGTCGACCACCCGCACGACGCCCGCGTGCTCGGCGCCGGGCATCAAGACCGCGCCGAGCTTCACCGCACCGAACGTGACCGTCAACCGCGCGCGAACGGCCTCGCCCTCGACCACACCGGTCGTCCCGTTCACGCCCGAGGGGATGTCGACGGCCACGATGGGCGCCTGCGCTCGGTTCAGGCTCGCGATCGCCGCCGCCCAGTCGTCTTCCGGCATCCCGCGGAATCCCGTGCCGAAGATCGCGTCCACGGCGACGTCCGCGCGCGCGAGCTCTCGCTGGAGGCTCCCCTGGTGGAATGTCCGCACCCGGACACCGGGTACCCCCTCGAGGCGTCTCGCGTTCGTGGCGGCAGGCTCTCGGAGCTCTCGTGGGTCCTCGAGGAGGATCACGGTCGTCCGCATCCCCCACCGTCCCAAGTGCCTCGCGGCGACCAGCCCGTCTCCGCCATTGTTCCCCTTCCCGCACACGATCACCGCCCGGCGGCCGTAGGACCCCCCGGCGAGGTCGCGGGCCGCTCGCGCCACGGCGCGACCGGCCCGCTCCATCAGCCCCTCGGCGTCGATCCCCCGCGACTGGGTCTCGCGATCGAGGGTGGACGCTTCCGCGGGGGTCAGGACCGGCTTCATCGGACCGCGACGGCGAACGCCACCGCGCTCGTCTTCTCGTGGGTGAACGTGATCAACACGTCGGTGATACCGAGGGCATCCGCGCGGCTCTTCGCGTTGCCGTGGAGCCTGATGGCCGGTGCACCGGATGGGTGGCGGGTGACGCTTATGTCTCGCCACAGTCGCCCGCGGTAGCCGCCGAGCGCCTTGATCGTGGCCTCGCGGGCCGCGAAGCGGCCCGCGTACGACTCGGCCGGCCGCGCCTTGGAATCGCAGTACGCGATCTCTTCGGGAGTGAACACCCTGTCACGGAGCGTGGGATGGCGCGAGATCGCGCGTTCCATGCGCGCGATCTCGCAGATGTCCACGCCGAGCCCGACGATGTCCACGGGAGCAGGCTACGCCACGCCGCTTTCCTCCGGCGGCCATGCCCGGACGCTACTCGACCGTGACGCTCTTCGCGAGGTTGCGCGGCTGGTCGACGTCGGAGCCGCGCAGCCTGGCCACGTGGTACGCGAGAAGCTGCAGCGGGACCGTCACGACCACCGGGGACAGCAGCTCCGGCGTCTCGGGGACCTCGAGGACATGCTGCGCGATCTCACGGATCTGTTCGTCGCCCTCGGTGGCCACCGCGATCACCTCGGCGCCGCGCGCGCGCACCTCCTGGATGTTCGACAGCATCTTCGGGTAGACGTGACACGTGGTCGCGACGGCCACGACGGGCACTCCTTCCTCGACCAACGCGATGGGGCCATGCTTCAGCTCTCCGGCCGGGTACCCCTCGGCATGGACGTAGCTGATCTCTTTCAGCTTGAGAGCGCCCTCGAGTGCAGCCGGGAATCCGGTGTGGCGTCCGATGAAGAGCCAGTCGTGGGATCCCTGGAACCTCCGAGCGAGCTCCTGGACCTGGGCGTCAAGGTCGATCGCCCGTTGGACCTGCGCCGGCAGCTCGCCCATGCGCGTCAACACCTCGGCGATCTCCTCGGGGAACATCGACCCACGGACCTGCGCCAGGTACATCGCGAGGACGTACTGCGCGACCATCTGTGTCGCGAACGTCTTGGTGGCCGCGACGCCGATCTCGGGCCCCGCGTGCATGTAGATCACGCCGTCGGCCTCCCGAGCGAGCGATGAGCCGACGGTGTTCGTCACGGCGAGGAGACTCGAGCCCTGGCGACGCGCGTGCCGGGCGGCCTCCAGCGTGTCGATCGTCTCGCCCGACTGCGAGACCGCGAGTGTGAGCGTGTCGGGACCGAGGACGGGGTCCCGGTAGCGGAATTCGCTGGCGATGTCGATCTCGACGGGGAGGCGGGTCCAGTGCTCGATCGCGTATTTCGCCACGAGCCCCGAGTGATAGGCCGTGCCGCAAGCGACCACGAAGACCTTGTCGACCTCGCGAAGCACGTCGTCCGAGATCTTGAGATCGTCCAGCACGAGCCTCCGGTGCTCGTCGACCCGCCCGACGAGCGTGTCCCGGATCGCTCCCGGCTGCTCGTGGATCTCCTTCAGCATGAAGGTGTCGAAGCCACCCTTCTCCGCCTGCGCGGTGTCCCAATCGACGGTGATCGGCTCTGGGTTCACCGGACTGCCTTCGAAGTCCATGAACGTCGCGCCGCCGGCCCGAACCTCGACGATGCGACCCTCATCCACCGGGATCACGGTGGTGGTCCGCCCGAGCACGGCGGGGATGTCGGAGGCGAGGATCATCTCCCCCTCCCCGACACCGACCACCAGCGGCGAGGCGACCTTGACCCCGACGAGCAGCCCGGGTTCCTCCGAGGACAGGACCACGAGCGAGTAGGCGCCCTCGAGGTCCTTGACGGTGTTTCGGACGCCTTCCACGAGCGGATCGCCGGCCCGGAGCCGCTCCTCGATGAGGTGGGCCACCAGCTCCGTATCCGTTTCGGAGACGAGGGTGTGCCCGTCTTTCTCGAGTCGCGTCCGGAGTTGCTGGAAGTTCTCGATGATCCCGTTGTGGATCACGGCCACGGTGCCCGAGCAATCGAGATGTGGGTGGGCGTTCCGGTCCGTGGGCGCGCCGTGCGTGGCCCATCGTGTGTGACCCATCGCGACCATCCCGGCCGGGTGTCCCTCGACGTCCAGGGCACCCTCCAGCTCCGCGAGCTTCCCGGCCCGCTTGACGACCGTGAGGGTTCCGTCGAGCACGGCGACGCCCGCGGAGTCGTATCCGCGGTACTCCAGCCGTCGAAGACCCTCGAGGACGATCGGAAGGGCCTCGTCGGGGCCCACGTAGCCCACGATGCCGCACATGGAGCGAGGGTATCAGGGGGTTCGGAGGTTCCGGGAAGCGAAACCTCAGGCGCCCAGGTGCTCGCGCACCTCACCGGCGATCGCGTTCGCGTGACGCCGAGCGACGTCCTCCGTCTCCGCCTCGACCATCACCCTGACCAGGGGCTCCGTCCCCGACGCCCGGACCAGCACGCGGCCGGAGTCGCCGAGCTCCTCCTCCGCGGCTCTGACCGCGTCCCAGACGGGAGCGGAGCCGTCGAGCTCGGCGAGACTCCTCACGATGACGTTCTCCATCACCTGGGGATAGCGCTGCATGACGTCGGCCAGATCTGCGACCGATCGGCCCGAGCCGACCGCGAGTGAGAGGAAGCGCACAGCCGTCAATAACCCGTCACCGGTCGTGGCATGGTCCCGGAAGATCAGGTGGCCGGATTGCTCGCCGCCGAGCATCACACCCTCCTCGAGCATCTCCTCGAGGACGTAGCGATCGCCCACCTTCGTGGCCGACACGGTGATCCCCGCATCCATCATCGCTCGATGGAACCCCAGGTTCGCCATGACGGTCGTGACCACGGCATCGTTGGCCAGCGTCCCGGCCTCCTTCATCGCGATCGCGCACGCGGCGAGGATCTGGTCGCCGTCGATCACGCGGCCACGATGATCCACGAACAGGGCTCGGTCGGCATCGCCGTCGTGGGAGACGCCCGCATCGGCGCCGAGCTCCGTCACCGCGGCGCCGGCCACCTCCGGATGCAGGGCGCCGCAGCCCACATTGATGTTCCGCCCGTCGGGAGAAGCGTGGATCGCATGGACCGTGGCTCCGAGCCGCTCGTAGAGCAGTGGCGCGACCTTCGACGCGGCACCGTTGGCGCAGTCCACCACGATCGTCATCCCGTCGAGACGAGCCCCGGCGGCGCCAACGAGATGCGCCAGATACCGCTCGCGGCCACCCTTGAGTACCTGGATCGAGCCCTCGCCGACATCGACCGGCGCAGGGTCTCGGAGGGCGGCTTCGATCTTGTCCTCGACCCCGTCGGGCAGCTTCATCCCGTCACGGCCGAAGAACTTGATGCCGTTGTACTCGGGCGGGTTGTGAGAGGCGGAGATCACGATGCCTGCATCCGCACGGGCGTCGATGGTCAGGAAGGCAACGGCCGGCGTGGGCTCGACGCCGGCGAGCAGGACGTCACCCCCGGCCTCGTGGATGCCGCTCACGAGGGCGTCCTCGAGCCAGAGGCCCGACTCCCGAGGATCACGACCCAACAGGAAGACGGGACGGTGACCGGCTTCGACGGCGAGGACGGTCACCGCTGCCCGACCGAGCCCGCGCGCGAGCTCCGCGGAGAGCTCGGAGCCGGCCACACCCCGGACGCCGTCGGTCCCGAAGAGACGCCCCATGGGCAGGTGATGGTACCTGTGGGGGCGAGACGCGGGAGCGGAGGCCCCGCGACCCGCCCCCACGATCTCTCTCAGCAGCAACCCGGCGGGCAACAGTCGGGCGGGCAGCACGGATCGGTCATGCGGGATCACCTCCTGCGGTGTGTGTCGGAGTCGTATCGATAGCAGTCGATATGTTGCCAGACATATCGACCTGTGTCAATATGACGTGTATGAAGCTGCTCCAGGAGATCGACGCGGCCTGCTGCCCGCCGCTCCTTTCCGCCCCGCTGGGCGAGGAGGACGCGGAGACCCTGGCGACGGCGCTCCAGGCCCTCGCCGATCCGGCCAGGCTGCGTCTCCTCAGCCTGATCGCCTCGTGCCCGGATGCCGAGGCGTGCGGATGCGACTTGACGACGCCGATCGGCCTGTCGCAACCCACGGTGAGCCATCACCTGAAGGTGCTGCACGAAGCGGGACTCCTGGACCGGGAGCGGCGCGGGAAATGGGTCTACTTCAAGGTCCGGCCGGAACCGCTCGCCTCGCTCCGGTCGGCGCTCTCCGCCTGACCGGTCAGCTCTTCCAGCAGCGCCCGGACACGACCGTCGATCTCGTCGCGGATCGAGCGGACCTCCACGAGAGCCTTGCCGGAGGGATCCGCGAGCTCCCAGTCCTCGTACCGGATGCCGGGGAAGACCGGGCACGCGTCCCCGCACCCCATCGTGATGACGACGTGCGCATCGCGCACGACCTCATCTTGAAGGAGCTTCGGCCGCTCGGCCGAGATGTCGATCCCGATCTCCGCCATCGCTTGCACCACCGCGGGGTTGAGACGGTCGGCGGGCTCCGAGCCGGCCGACCGGACCCGGACCCGGCCGGCAGCGTGCTGCTCGAGCAACGCAGCCGCCATCTGACTGCGTCCTGCGTTGTGCACGCAGACGAACAGGACCTCGGGTGGGTCGGACATGGTGGTTCGTTCCACGCCCGCCAGGATAGCCCTCGGAGGCTCATCCGGAGCCGGCAGGCAACCGGCGCCCAAGATGAACGTTCGTAGACGGTTCGCGCACGTCAGGCGATGATGGACGGGTGAAGCTGGTGCGTGTCTACGAGACCGCCGACCCGATCCGGGGTCTCCTCCTGCGGGGGCTCCTCGAAGCCGAAGGGATCGAGGTGCTCGCGAAGGGTGAGGGATCCGGTCCGTACCGGATGGGCCCGGTGATCCTGTTCGTGCCGGACGACGCATCGGGCCGCGCGGAAGAGCTCATCGCCGCATCGGAGGAAGGTTCGCTCGCCTTGGAACCGGGAGAGGAACTCGCGGTGGAGGCGGCTCGAACTAGCGCTTCGAGTACTGGGGAGCCTTCCGGGCCTTCTTGAGCCCGTACTTCCGACGCTCCTTCTCGCGCGCGTCCCGCCGCAGGAACCCCTCCGCCTTCAGCTGCGCACGGAGCTCGGGGTCCAGATCGAGGAGCGCACGGGCGATCCCCAGCCGCAATGCGCCGGCCTGCCCGTTGACACCCCCGCCGGTGATCGTGGCGACGACGTCGAATTCCTTGTCCCGCCCGATCGAGCGGAGCGGCGCCTGCGCGACCATCCGGTGGACGCGCGTCGGGAAGTACTCGTCGAGCGCCCGGCCGTTGATGAGGAACTCGCCGCTGCCCGGGGAGAGGCGAACGCGAGCGACCGCTTCCTTGCGCCGCCCGGTCGTGAGCTTCGTGAGGGTCGCCACCTACGTCTCCTTCTTCTTCCTCGTCGACGCAGCGGGCTTCTTCGCCGTCGTCTTCCGCGCCGTCGTCTTCTTCGAGGCCGCGGGTTTCTTGGCCGCGGTGGTCTTCCTCGCGGTCGTCTTCGCGGCGGTCGCCGGCTTCTTGGTCGTGGTGGTCTTCCTCGCGGTCGGATTCTTCGCGGTCGTCTTCGCGGCGGTCGGCTTCCTGGTCGCAGACGGCTCGCTCGCCGCGGTCTCGGGCTCGGCCTTGGTCGCCGCCTTCTTCTTCCCGTTCACCGGCGCGACCGCCGGAGTCGGCAGGCCCTCCCATGCGGGTCGCATCCCCATCTTCCAATCCACCGGCTTCTGTGCCTGATGGCGATGCTCCGGACCGGGGACCACGTGGAGCTTCTTGATCATCGCTCGACCCAGCCGGTTCTTCGGAAGCATCCCTCGGACCGCCTTCTCGACCGCGAACGCGGGCTTCTTGGCGAGCAGTTCCTCGTAGAGGGTGCCCGTGATACCGCCGGGATGTCCGGAGTGGCGCCAGGCGACCTTCTTGGTCTCCTTGCCGCCCGTCAGCACGACCTTGGCCGCGTTGATGATGATGAGATTGTCGCCGACGTCCATGTGCGGGGCGAAGATCGGCTTGTGCTTGCCGCGGAGGATCACTGCCGCTTCGGTCGCGACACGCCCGAGCACCTGCTCGCCGGCGTCTATGACGTACCAGCGGCGTTCGATGTGATCAGGCTTGGGTGAGTAGGTCTTCATCGTGAAAGATGTCGGCCCGCCGGGGCCGACGGCCCATGCTACCTGCGGAAACGCGCCTCCGTCAAAGCTCGACCGTGCGCGATCGCGCATAAGAGACGCGCTCGAGGGTGAGGCCGCGCGCAGGCGCCGGCCGGCCCGCGACCCCTCGATCGCGAGCGGCGAGGATCGCCGGCATCCCGTCCGCGTCGAGTTCACCCTCCCCTACCGCCACGAGGGTGCCGACCAGGGTCCGGACCATCTGATGCAGGAACGCGTTCGCCACGGATCGGATCGACAGGACGTCCTGGTGCCGAGCCACCGTGAGCACCGAAAGGTCACGGACGGTCGACCGGTTGCCTCCCGGACGGCGGCAGAAGCTCGCGAAGTCGTGCCTGCCGAGGAGCGATCGGGCGGCATCGCGCATCGGTCCCATCCGGAGCCGTCCCGGCCGCTGCCAAACGAACCGTGCGGTGAACGGGTCCGGCAGCGCGGCCTCGTGGATCCTGTACACGTACTCCCGGGAGGTCGCCGAGAAGCGCGCGTCGAAGCCAACGGGTGCGTCCCTCGCGTCGATCACGACCACCTCGGGCGCGAGCGCGCCGTTCAATGCCTTCTGGAGTCCCTCGGGTCGCACGGACGATGTCGTCGGGAACGACGCCACCTGCCCTCTCGCATGAACGCCCGCGTCCGTACGTCCTGCGACCGAGAGCTTCACGGGCTCCCGAACGACGCGCTCGAGCTGCTCCGCCACGACCCCTTCGATCGTGCGGATGGACGCGTCGGGCTGACGAGCCCATCCGCGGAACCCGGTCCCGTCGTACGCGAGCGTCAGCCGGATCGTGCGCGTCATCTCGGAAGTATGAGCGGCGCGGCAGCGAGCGGAGCGCAACATCTGGGTGCCGCGGCCGGGGCGAACCGCAGCAACATCTGGAGCCCGCGCCGCTCGAGAAGGCTGAAGGGAACGACAACCCGCGCGGCGGCGCGGGTGAAGCGTTGCTGCGAAGCGCCCCGGCCGCGGCAGGCCAGCTGGCGCGGCCTAGAGCTCCTCGCGCTCCACCAGCTCGATGCGCGCCATGGGGGCGCCGTCGCCCTTGCGCGGCCCGAGCTTCAGGATCCGAAGGTAGCCGCCCTGTCGCTCCTCGAACCGAGGCCCGATCTCGTGGAAGAGCTTGGCGACCACGTCCCGATCGGGGATATCGCGGAGGACCTGACGGCGCGCCGCCAGGTCCCCACGCTTGGCGAACGTGATCAGCTTCTCCGCGAACGGGCGGAGCTGCTTCGCCTTCGCCTCCGTCGTCTCGATGCCCTCGTGCACGAACAGCTGGGCAGCCATCGTCGACAGCAGGAGCTTCTGGTGGGCCGGGTTCGAGCCCAGACGAGGGCCTTTCTTCGGCTTCGGCACGGCGCCTATTCCTCCCGCAGGCCGAGACCGAGCTCTTCGAGCTTGGCCTTGACCTCGTCGATCGACTTCTGACCGAAGTTGCGGATGTCCATCAACTCGGACTCCGACTTCTGCACCAGATCGCCCACGGTGTTGATCCCTTCGCGCTTGAGGCAGTTGTACGAGCGGACCGAGAGGTTCAGATCCTCGACCGTGATGGCGTAGTCGCTGGGCTGATCCTCGTCCTCCGCCGGGCCGACGGACACGCTCGCGGCCTCCGCCAGATCGGAGAAGAGCTGGACGAGTTCGAGCAGGGTCCCGCCGGCCGAGGCGAGTGCCTCGCGAGGCGTGACGGAACCGTCGGTCTCGACGTCGAGGATGAGCCGGTCTCGGTCGGTCATCTGCTCGACGCGGGTGTCCTCGACGGCATAGGAGACCTTGCGAACCGGCGAGAAGATCGAGTCCACCGGGATCACGCCGATCGGGTCGCGCGGCTTCTTGTTCTTGTCGGCCATCCGGTAGCCGACGCCGCGCTCGACGGTCAGCTCCATCTCGAGCGAGGCGCCCTTCCCGAGAGTGGCCACGTGCAGGTCGGGGTTCAAGATCTCGATCCCGGCGGGGGGAGCGATGTCGCCGGCGGTGACCTCCGAGGGACCCTTGGCCTTCAGGTAGACGGTGGCGGGCTCCTCGACGTCGGAGCGGATCACCAACTCTTTGAGGTTCAAGATGATGTCGGTGACGTCTTCGTTCACCTTCGGGATCATCGAGAACTCGTGCAGCACACCGTCGATGCGGACCGACGAGATCGCGGCTCCGGGGATCGACGACAGGAGCGTGCGACGGAGCGAGTTGCCGACCGTGTAGCCGAATCCCGGCTCGAGCGGCTCGATCGTGAACTTGGAACGGATGGGAGAGATCTCGTTCTCAGAGATCTGTGGTCTCGCGACGATGAACACGTGCTTCCTCCTCCGGCGGGGGATCAGCCATTCCTACCCCGCGTCGTTGGTGCGTTCCGGACACCCCTTCGGTGCCGGGCTCGCCGACCGCTAGACGCGGCGGCGCTTGCGTGGCCGGCAGCCGTTGTGCGGCACCGGCGTGACGTCTGAGATACCCGAGATCTCGAGGCCCGTGGCGGCGAGGGAACGGATCGCGGTCTCGCGACCGGAGCCGGGGCCCTTCACGAACACGTCCACCTTCTGGAGGCCGTGCTCCTGTGCCTGGCGAGCCGCCTTCTCGGCGGCGAGCTGTGCGGCGAACGGCGTGGACTTGCGAGAGCCCTTGAACCCCACGTTGCCGGCGCTCGCCCACGAGAGCGTGTTGCCCTGCAGGTCCGTGATCGTGACGATCGTGTTGTTGAACGTCGACTTGATGTGCGCCTGGCCGTGGACGACGTTCTTCTTCTCTCGCCGCCGCGCCTTCTTCGCCTTGGGCTTCGCCATCGTCCCCTTCGCTCCCTCTGTGGACCGCTTCCTCGGTTACTTCTTCGCCTGGGCTTTCTTCCTGCCCGCGATCGTCTTCTTCGGGCCCTTGCGGGTGCGCGCGTTGGTGTGCGTTCGCTGACCCCGGACCGGGAGGGACCGGCGGTGCCGGACCCCCTGGTAGCAGCCGATCTCGATCTTCCGCTTGATGTCCTGGGCGACCTCTCGACGGAGATCTCCTTCGACCTTCAGGTTCTGGTCGATGAACGCGCGGATCTTGAGGACCTCGTCCTCCGAGAGGTCACGGACCTTGGTCCCACCTTCGACGCCGGACCCGGCCACGATCTGGTACGCCCGGGTGGGACCGATGCCGTAGATGTAGCGGAGGGCGATGTCGAGCCGCTTGTCGCGGGGAAGGTCGACGCCTGCGATCCGTGCCATCCGAGAGGCCTCCTAGCCTTGCCGCTGCTTGTGCCGGGGGTTGGAGCAGATGACCATGACGACGCCGCGACGCCGGATCACCCGGCACTTGTCGCACATCTTCTTCACGGACGGCCTCACCTTCATCTGCAACTCTCCCTGACTGACCTACCTACTTGAACCTATACACCACGCGACCTCGCGTGAGGTCGTACGGCGAGAGCTCCACCTTCACCCGGTCCCCCGGGAGGATCCGGATGTAGTGCATCCGCATCTTCCCCGAGATGTGGGCCAAGACCTTGTGCCCGCTGTACGGCGCATCGAGCTCCACTCGGAACATGGCGTTGGGCAACGGCTCGATGACCGTCCCCTCTGCCTCGATCGCGTCGTCTTTCGGCACGCTCCACTGTGTCCTTCGAACGGGGCTTCCCCTGCTTTCGACCCTGCTGGCCGGACATGCGAACACGGCCTCCAACAGGGGCGAACGCACAGTATACGGGCGACTCTCCGGATATGTCTACGAAGGCTGCGCTGCAAGCATCATCAGGCATCGGCGTCAGCTCTCCGAAACCGTCAAGATCTCTGGCCCGTCCTCCGTGATCGCGATGGTGTGCTCGAAGTGGGCCGCCAGCGATCCGTCGGTGGTCACCACCGTCCATCCGTCGGCGAGGACGCGATTCTCCTCGCCGCCGAGGGTGAACATCGGCTCCACCGCGATCGTGAGGCCCGGCCGGAGCTCCAGGCCCCGTCCCGGCGGGCCCCAGTTCTGGATGAACGGCTCCTCGTGCATGCTCCGGCCGATGCCGTGCCCGCCGTACTCGCGGACCACGCCCAAGCCCGCCGCATCGGCGACCGATTCGATGGTATGGCCGATATCGGAGAGCCTCCCTCCGACCCGGATCGCGTCGATCGCCGCGTAGAGCGCGTGCTCCGTCTCTTTCGCGAGCTTCGCGGCCTCCTCCGACGGCGCCTGTCCTCCGACGAACACCGTCACCGCGGCGTCGCCGTGGAACCCTTCCCAGATCGCCCCGAAGTCCAGGGAGAGCACCATCCCTTCCTTGAGCTTCCGCGTGGCCGACGGGATCCCGTGGACGATCTCCGCATCGATCGAGGTGCAGATCGACGCGGGATAGGTCCCCCGGTAACCCTTGAACGACGGGATCGCGCCCTGGTCTCGGATGTAGCGCTCCGCCAGGCGGTCGAGGTCGAAGGTGGACCGGCCGGGTTGGACCGCCGCGACGACCGCGTCGATCGTGCCGGCCACGATCCGGCCGGCCTTCCGCATCTTCGCGATCTCTTCGGCGGATTTCCGGATGATCACTCGAAGTCCTCCAGCACCTTCAGGGTCCGCTCGATCACGTCGGCGGGCGTCGCCTCGGAGTCCACCTGGTGGAGCAGGTCCCTCTCGGCGTAGAACCGCTCGAGCGGAGCCGCCTGTTCCCGATAGATAGCCAGCCGCCGCCGGGCGGTGAGCTCGTCGTCATCGGCGCGTCGTTCCAAACCCGCACCGCAGATGTCGCACCGCTCGTCCTCCACCGGCGGCTTGAACTCCATGTGGTAGGTCCGTCCGCAGTTCGGACAGGTGTACCGACCGATCAGCCGACGAACCGCCAGCTCGCCGCCGACCGAGAACTTCAGCACCGCCGTGAGGGGAGCGGCTGCCGCCTCGAGCGCCCGCTCCAGCGCCTCGGCCTGTGCCACCGTTCGGGGGAACCCGTCGAGGATGAAGCCCTTGTCGGTGTCTGGGTCCGCCAGTCGGTCCATCACCATCGAGACGACCACGTCGTCGGGAACGTACTCACCGCGGTCCATGTACGAGCGGGCGCGGATCCCGAGCTTCGTTCCACGCTCCACGTGATCCCGCAGGATCTCCCCCGTGGAGATCTGCGGGATCCCGTAGCGCTCCCCGAGCAGAACCCCCTGTGTCCCCTTCCCCGCGCCCGGCGGGCCGAGCAGCACGAGCCGCATCGTGCTATCCGAGGAAGCCTTCGTAGTGACGCATGAGCAGCTGAGACTCGATCTGCTTCATGGTCTCGAGGGCAACGCCCACCGCGATCAGGATCGAGGTGCCACCGAAGGGGATCTGCTGGATGCTCCACGTCGCGAGCACGATCGAAGGCACCAGCGCGATCACCGCGAGGAAGATCGCTCCCGGCAGCCCGATCCTCAGGAGGATCCGGTTCAGGTAGTCGGCGGTCGGTGGTCCGGGCCGGATGCCGGGGACGAACCCGCCGTTCTTCCGCAGGTTGTCCGCGGTGCGGGTCGGGTCGAACTGGATCGCCGTATAGAAGTAGGAGAAGAAGATGATCAGCATCGCCAGGATCGCCATGTAGACCGGGCTCGCCGGGTTCTGTAGATGGTTGTTCACGAAGTCCTGGAACCATTGGGCGTGGTACACGCTGCTCAGGAGCGCCGGGAAGTACAGGACCGAGGTGGCGAAGATGATCGGGATCACGCCGGCCTGGTTGACCTTCAGTGGCAGATAGGTGCTCCCGCCGGAGGTCATCTTCCGGCCGACGACACGTTTCGCGTACTGGATCGGCACGCGCCGCTGTCCCTGGTCGACATAGACCACCGCGACGATGATCGCGAGGCCCAGCAACATGATCGCCGTGAACTTCCCGGGCCCGCCTTGGCGCAGGATGGCGCTGCCCTCGGAAGGCAACGTCGAGATCACGCTCGTGAAGATCAGGAGCGACATCCCGTTCCCGACGCCTCGCTGCGTGATCAGCTCACCGAGCCACATGATGAGGGCCGTGCCGGCCGTCATGATCAAGACGATGAACCCGACGTTCGCTCCGGTGAACGTGCCTGCCGGGAACACGTCGGGAAGGCCGGACGCCGCCGGATTGTGGAACAAGAACACGAGCCCGGTGGACTGCAGGAGCGCGAGCACGATCGTGACGTAGCGCGTCCACTGGTTGATCTTCTTCGTACCGGTCTCTCCCTGCTCCTGCCACTGCTGGAGCTTGGGGATGACGACCGTCATCAGCTGCATGATGATCGAGCTCGTGATGTAGGGCATGATCCCGAGCGAGAAGATCGCCAGGCGGGTGAGGGCGCCTCCGGAGAAGAGGTTGATGATGCTGAGGAACCCCCCGGAGCCCTGGCGCTCGAGCTCCCGTTGCAGGATCCCGATGTCCACCACGGGGACCGGCATGTAGGAGCCCAGGCGGAAGACGGCGATGATGAACAGCGTGAAGAGGATCTTCGCCCGAAGATCCGGAACCCGGAACGCGTTGAGGAACGCCTTGAGCACGGTCTCCTAAGGGTAGCTCAGCCCCGAGGGTCTCAGGGCAGTACCTCGGCGGTTCCTCCGGCCGCCTCGATCTTCGCTTTCGCTGCCCTGGAGAAGGCGTGGGCCTTCACCGTCAGCTTCTTGTCGAGGTCGCCGCGAGCGAGCACCTTGATCTTCGCCCCCTTGTGGGCGAGGCCGTGGCGGTACAGCGCCTCCGGCGTCACGTCTCCGTCGAAGTACCTCGCCAGGAGCTCGACGTTCACCGGCGCGAACTCGACCCGGTTGGGGTTCTTGAACCCCTTCAACTTCGGGATCCGGCGGATCAGCGGCATCTGCCCGCCCTCGAACCCGGCGCGGATCGTGCCGCGGGCGCCCGTGCCCTTGGTCCCTCGCCCGGCGGTCTTCCCACGGGTGCCCGCGCGCCCGCGACCGACGCGGGTGCGTTCCGTCTTCGCGCCCTTGGCGGGGCGCAGATGATGGAGCTTCATCTACTTGACCTCCTCGACCGTGACGAGGTGACGGACCTTCGCGAGCATCCCGCGGATGTCGGGGCGATCCTCCTTGATGACGGTCTGATGCATGCGACGCAGGCCGAGCCGATGGACCGTATCCTTCTGGTCCTTCGGCCGGTCGATCACGCTGCGGACCTGCGTCACCTTAAGCTTGGTCACCGTAGACCTCCGTCAATGCCTCCGCCCGGGCCGCCTGGGCGTGCGCCTCTGCTGCGGCCACGGCCTCGAGCATCGGCTTCGGCGCCACCTGATGATCCTCGCGGTCACGCATCAGCGCGACCTCGTGGGGCTTCCGAAGCGCCTTCAGCCCGGCCATGGCCGCCTTCACGATGTTGATCTGGTTCGAGGAGCCCATCGACTTCGACAGGATGTCCTTGATGCCGGCCGCCTCGACGAGCGCGCGCACCGGTCCGCCGGCGATCACGCCGGTCCCCGGCGCGGCGGGCTTCAGCAGCACGCGGCCTGCACCGGCCTCGCCGACGATCTCGTGCGGGATCGTGGTCCCCATCATCGGGACCTCGAACATCTTGCGCCGGGCGAGCTCCACGCCCTTCGCGATCGCCGCCGGCACCTCCTTCGCCTTGCCGTAGCCGACGCCGACGCGGCCTGCGCCGTCGCCGACGACGATCAACGCAGCGAACGAGAAGCGACGGCCGCCCTTCACGACCTTCGCCACCCGGTTGATGAAGATGACCCGCTCCTCGTAGGGGTTCTTCTCCTGGTCCCTCGAGTCATAGCGTCGCGACATCAGATCTGCAGTCCTCCCTCTCTCGCACCCTCAGCGACCGCGGCGACGCGGCCGTGGAACTGCCGCCCGCCTCGGTCGAACACCACTCGCTCGATCCCGGCGCCCTTCGCGCGATCGGCGATCAGCTTGCCGACCTCCTTCGCGCGGTCGGTCTTGCCTTTCGATACCTCGATCTCCGCGTCGGAGGCGGCGGCGAGCGTCGCGGCCGCGCGGTCGTCGATGAGCTGGACATAGATGTGCCGGTTGGAGCGGTACACGGCCAGGCGCGGCCGCTCCGCCGTCCCCGTGATCTTCTTGCGAACCCGCAGATGACGGCGGACGCGCGCGGTTCGCCTCGTCTTCGCGTCCATCAGGCGGTCGCCCCCTTGGCTGCCTTGCCGGCTTTCTTGCGGACGTACTCGTTCTCGTACCGGATCCCTTTGCCCTTGTACGGCTCCGGTTTCCGGATCTTCCGGATGTTGGCGGCGACCTCGCCGACGAGCTGCTTATCGTTGCCTCGCACCACGACCTGGGTCGGCACCGGCACCTCGAACTCGATGCCGTCGGGCTGCGGCACCAGCACGGTATGCGAGTAGCCGACCTGGAGTTCGATGTCGCTGCCCTTGAGGATCGCGCGATAGCCGACACCGACGATCTGGAGCCGCTTCTCGAACCCCTTGGTCACGCCTTCGACCATGTTGGCGAGGAGCGACCTCGTGAGCCCGTGCAGGCTGCGGCTGAAGCCGACGTCGTCCGGGCGCTCGACGCGAGCAACACCGTCGTCCATGAGGATGCGCATCGTGGGATGCATCGTCTGCGAGAGCTCACCGCGGGGACCGCGCACGGTCACCACGTTGGCCTCGTCGACCTTCACCTCGACCCCATCCGGGATCTCCACGGGCTGCTTTCCGATCCTGCTCATCGATCCCTCACCACACGTATGCCAGCACTTCGCCGCCGACGCCCTTGCGAGCGGCGTCCTTGTCCGTCATCACGCCGTGCGACGTCGAGATGATCGCCACGCCCAGGCCTCCCTGGACCCGCGGGAGCTCGCCCCGGCCGCGGTAGACACGTCGCCCTGGCGTCGAGATCCGACGCAGGCCCGTGATCGCGCGGCGGCGCCTGATCCCGTACTTGAGCCTGATCCGGAACGCCTGGTTCACGCCTTCACCCTCTCGCGTGAAGCCGCCGATGTATCCCTCCGTGTCCAGGATCTTCAGCACCGAGTCCGCGAGCTTCGAGACGGGTGCCACCAGCTCGTCCTTGTAGGCGAGGTTTGCGTTCCGGATCCTGGTCAACAGGTCCGCGACCGGATCGTTCACGTTGGAGGAGACCTTCCTCCTGGAGGACACCTTCGTCACCATGAGGCCTTCGTCACCCCCGGTAGCTCGCCCAGGTGCGCGAGCTCACGGAAACAGATCCTGCAGAGCAGGAACTTGCGGTAGACCGCCCGCGCGCGACCACACCGCAGGCATCGGGTGTAGCCCTGCACGCGGAACTTCGGCTGCTTCTTCTGTTTGTTGATGAGTGCCGTTTTCGCCATGTCTCGATCCTCAGCTCGCTTCCGCAGCGCTCTGGGCGAACGGGAAGCCCAGGGCGGCGAGCAGCGCTCGTCCCTCGTCGTCGGTCGTCGCGGTGGTCACGATCGTGATGTCCATCCCCGTGACCTTCACCACCTTGTCATAGTCGATCT
>CAVXMB010000007.1:0-363785 GCA_963762745.1 uncultured Actinomycetota bacterium | reverse complement strand
GGAGCGGAGAACATCTCCGATGCGGACAGGCCGTTCTCGAGTGCGGCCACGAGCGCGAACGGTTTGAACGACGATCCCGACTGCCGTCCGGACCCGCCCGCCGCGGTCGCGAGGTTGACTCGACCCGCCCTTCGATTCCGCCAGTAATCGTGCTGGTCTCCACCCACCATCGCGAGGACGAACCCTCTCCGCGGATCCAGGACGGTCACGGCGGCCGACGGATCGTCGGGATACGAAAGGACGGAGTCGACCGCGCGCTGGGATGCCTCTTGCACCGCGGGCTGGAGCGTCGTGTGGATCCGCAGCCCGCCGGTGAACAGGAGCCGGTAGCGATCCTCTCGCGTCTCGCCGAACGCTCGGTTGCTGAGGAACCATTCCTTCAGGTAGTCGACGAAGTAGGGGTACGGGTAGCGGCCCAGCGCCGGCACCTCGTGGAGCCGGACCGGCTGCTTGCGGGCATGCCGGCGCTGGGCCGCCGTGATCATCCCGAACTCGTGCATGAGCCGGAGGACCACGCCGCGTCTCCCGATGGCGCGGCGCGGATACTCGTACGGATCGAAGTGGCCGGGGCTCGTGATCAACCCGGCAAGGAGCGCCGACTGCGCGAGGTCGAGCTTCTTCGCGTCGACGTCGAAGAACGTCCGGGCCGCGGCCTGCACGCCGTAGGCCCCCTTGCCGAAGTACACCGTGTTCAGGTAGCGCGTGAGGATCTCCTCCTTGGACAGCCGGTCTTCGAGCTGCCAGGCGAGCATCGCCTCGCTCATCTTCCGAGAGAGCGTGCGGTCGGCGCCCGTGTAGAGGTTCTTCACGAGCTGCTGGGTGATCGTCGAGCCGCCCTCCGCGATGTTGTGTCGCGGAAGTTCACGTAGGAAGCGCGGAGGATCGCGCGCCCGTCGATGCCGTGATGCTGGTAGAAGCGACGATCCTCGATCGCGACGGCCGCGTCGCGGATCCACGGTGGGATCTGCGACGTCGGCAGGACCACGCGGTCCTCGACGGCATGGAGCTGGGTGATCACGCTGTCGTCCGCGGCATAGACGAAGGACGTCTGGGCGAGTTGGCGTCGCGGAACGTCCTCGAGATGGACGCCGCAGCCAGCAGCGAACAGCGCGAAGGACGCCGCGAATGCCGCCAGGGGGAAGTGCCGGCGGGTCATCGCGGGCGAGTGTACCCCTGGTCCTGCAGGAGAATCGGGGAGGTGCGATAGCATCGCCGCGCGATGGCCGCCGACGCTCTGACGACGCTCGCGAGCGGCAGCGTCGATCTCGTTCCCCGGGCGGGCTGGAGGAGCGGCTCGACCGGGGTCGTCCCCTCCGGGTCAAGCTCGGCGTCGACCCGAGCCGCCCGGACCTCACCTTGGGCATGCCGTCGTCCTGCGGAAGCTCCGGCAGTTCCAGGACGCCGGTCATGTCGCCGTCTTGATCATCGGAGACTTCACCGCGCGGATCGGGGACCCGTCGGGGCAGTCGGAGACCCGCCCGATGCTCACGGACGAGGACGTCCGCGCGAACGCCGACACGTATCTCGCGCAGGCCGGGAAGGTGATCGACGTCGACGCGGCCGAGATCCACGGGAACTCGGAGTGGTCCTCCGAGATGCACATGGCGGAGCTGCTCAAGCTCGCCTCGACCGCGACGGTCGCGCAGATGCTCGAGCGAGAGGACTTCCGCGAGCGATACGCAGAGCGAGCGTCCCATCAGCGTGGTGGAGCTCCTGTATCCGCTGTTCCAGGGCTACGACTCGGTCGCGGTTCGAGCCGACGTGGAGCTCGGCGGCACCGATCAGAAGTTCAACCTCCTCATGGGACGCGAGGTGCAGCGCGCATACGGGCAGGACCCGCAGGTCGTGCTGACCCTCCCCCTCCTGGAGGGCACCGACGGCGTCCGGAAGATGTCGAAGTCGCTGGACAACTACATCGGGCTCACCGAACCGCCCGATGACATGTTCGGGAAGCTGATGCGGATCCCGGACGGGCTCATCGCGAAGTACCTCCGGCTGACCGCCCCCTTGGATCCCGCCGAGATCGATGGGATCGAGCGCGGCCTGGACGACGGCTCGGTGCATCCCAACGAGGCGAAACGCCGGCTGGCGCGCGAGGTGGTCGACCTGTACCACGGCGCGGGGGCGGGCGCGGCCGCGGAGGAGCATTCAACCTCGTCCACCGCGAGCGCGAGATCCCCGACGAGATCGCGGACGTCCGTGTCCCGGCGAGCGTCTTCGGGGAGAAGGACGGAGACGGCGTCGTCTACGTCCCCGCCCTGCTGGAGGCCATGGGCCTCGTGGGGAGCCGGTCGGAAGCCAGGCGACTGCAGGCTCAGGGAGGGGTTCGGATGGACGGGGAGCAGGTGCCCCGCGAGGAGATCCCGATCGGGGGAGCGCCCCCGGGCCAGCTCGAGGGGACGGTCTGGCAGGTCGGCCGGCGGAAGTTCGCACGCCTCGCGGGTATCGACGGACCGTAAGAGGCTCTCGAACAGCGGTTCGAGCTCGGCGGCTCGGTTGACGGTCCGACCCGGACTGCTATCCTACCGGTCCGGCGCAACTCCCCGAGGGTGTTCGAATGCTCTGACCAGGGGGTTTGCGTCCTGTCGCACCTTGAGAACTGAACAGCGTGTCAAGAGCCGATGCTTGCCATCGTTCACATCGGCACGGTTCGCCGTGCCTTGGGAACGAGGGCACGCTTCATCCGTCCAGACGGAAACGTCTGGCGGGGAAAGGCCCTGCGAGCGGTGCCTCGCTCGGAGGGCCGAACCTCCATCAAGTCGAACGGAACCGACTTGTCGGTTCCGATCGATCTCTACGGAGAGTTTGATCCTGGCTCAGGACGAACGCTGGCGGTGCGCCTAACACATGCAAGTCGAACGGTGAACCGGGCTTCGGCCCGGGGATCAGTGGCGAACGGGTGCGTAACACGTGGGCAACCTGCCCCCGACCCTGGGATAACCCCGGGAAACCGGAGCTAATACCGGATACTCTCCTCCGACCACATGGTCAGAAGAGGAAAGGTCCGCCGGTCGGGGATGGGCCCGCGGCCTATCAGCTTGTTGGTGGGGTAACGGCCTACCAAGGCGACGACGGGTAGCTGGTCTGAGAGGACGACCAGCCACACTGGGACTGAGACACGGCCCAGACTCCTACGGGAGGCAGCAGTGGGGAATCTTGCGCAATGGGCGAAAGCCTGACGCAGCGACACCGCGTGGGGGATGAAGGCCTTTCAGGTCGTAAACCCCTTTCGGCAGGGACGAAGCGATCTCGTGACGGTACCTGCAGAAGAAGCCTCGGCTAACTACGTGCCAGCAGCCGCGGTAACACGTAGGAGGCGAGCGTTGTCCGGAATCATTGGGCGTAAAGAGCGCGCAGGCGGCTTGGCAAGTCGGGTGTGAAATCCCGGGGCTCAACCCCGGGACTGCATTCGATACTGTCAGGCTAGAGGTAGGTAGGGGAGATCGGAATTCCTGGTGTAGCGGTGAAATGCGCAGATATCAGGAGGAACACCGGTGGCGAAGGCGGATCTCTGGGCCTTACCTGACGCTCAGGCGCGAAAGCTAGGGGAGCGAACAGGATTAGATACCCTGGTAGTCCTAGCCGTAAACGTTGGGTGCTAGGTGTGGGCGGATATCAACCCCGTCCGTGCCGAAGCTAACGCATTAAGCACCCCGCCTGGGGAGTACGGCCGCAAGGCTAAAACTCAAAGGAATTGACGGGGGCCCGCACAAGCGGCGGAGCATGCGGCTTAATTCGATGCAACGCGAAGAACCTTACCTGGGCTTGACATGCAGGGTGAAACCCGTGAAAGCGGGTGCTCTTCGGAGCCTGCACAGGTGGTGCATGGCTGTCGTCAGCTCGTGCCGTGAGGTGTTGCCTTAAGTGGCGCAACGAGCGCAACCCCTGTCCTTAGTTGCCAGCGGATCATGCCGGGAACTCTAGGGAGACTGCCGGTGCCAAACCGGAGGAAGGTGGGGATGACGTCAAGTCATCATGCCCCTTATGTCCAGGGCTGCACGCATGCTACAATGCGCGGTACAGAGGGCTGCGATCCCGTAAGGGGGAGCGAATCCCAGAAAGCCGTGCTCAGTTCGGATCGAGGTCTGCAACCCGACCTCGTGAAGTCGGAGTCGCTAGTAATCGCAGATCAGCAATGCTGCGGTGAATACGTTCCCGGGCCTTGTACACACCGCCCGTCACACCACGAAAGTGGGCAACACCCGAAGCCGGTGGCCCAACCCTTGTGGAGGGAGCCGTCGAAGGTGGGGCTCGCGATTGGGGTGAAGTCGTAACAAGGTAGCCGTAGCGGAAGCTGCGGCTGGATCACCTCCTTTCTAAGGAGCCTTTGGCAACCCGTTCCGTTGTTCAATCGTTGACGGATACGGAGACTCCAGGTTGATCATCTGCTCGAGACACGCTGTTCAGCTTTGAGGGTGCGACCCTCGAGCATCTTGAGAACTCGATAGCGAGCGCGAGCATCTAGTAGTCAAGTGAACAAGGGCTTACGGTGGATGCCTTGGCGCCAGGAGCCGAAGAAGGACGCGTCAGGCTGCGAAAAGCCTCGGGGAGCTGCCGAGAGAGCTGTGATCCGAGGGTGTCCGAATGGGGAAACCCGGCCGGGGTCATGCCCGGTCACCCGTCGCTGAATACATAGGCGGCGAGGAGGGAACCGCTCGAAGTGAAACATCTCAGTAGGGCGAGGAAGAGAAAGCAACCGCGACTCCCCAAGTAGCGGCGAGCGAACGGGGAAGAGCCTAAACCGGCATGGTGTGACAGCCCGACGGCGTTGCCGTGCCGGGGTCGTGGGACCCGCATGGATCCTCGTCGGAGGATCCGAGGAGTTACAAAGCACGCACCTAGTCGAAGGCCATGGAAAGGGCCGCCATAGCAGGTAACAGCCCTGTAGACGAAAGGCGACGTGCCTCCTTGCGGTGTTCCCGAGTAGCACGGGACCCCTGAAATCCCGTGCGAATCTGGGGGGACCACCCCCTAAGGCTAAGCACTCCCTGGCGACCGATAGTGAACTAGTACCGTGAGGGAAAGGTGAAAAGCACCCCGGGAGGGGAGTGAAAGAGCACCTGAAACCGTGAGCCTACAAGCTGTCGGAGCTCGTACTGGGCAACCAGTGCGGGTGACGGCGTGCCTTTTGAAGAATGAGCCGGCGAGTTAGCGGTACGCGGCAAGGTTAAGTCTTCTGACGAAGCCGAAGCGAAAGCGAGTCTGCATGGGGCGAAGAGTCGCGTGCCCTAGACCCGAAGCCGAGTGATCTATCCATGGGCAGGTTGAAGCGAGGGTAAGACCTCGTGGAGGACCGAACCCACCAGGGTTGAAAACCTGGGGGATGACCTGTGGATAGGGGTGAAAGGCCAATCAAACTCGGTGATAGCTGGTTCTCCCCGAAATGCCTTTAGGGGCAGCCTCGGGCGTTCTCCGACGGAGGTAGAGCACTGATTGGACTAGGGGGCCTACAAGCTTACCGAACTCAGTCAAACTCCGAATGCCGTCGGACCAGAGCCCGGGAGTGAGGGCGCGGGGGCTAAGCTCCGTGTCCGAGAGGGAAACAACCCAGATCGCCAGCTAAGGTCCCTAAGTTCGTGCTAAGTGGGTAAGGATGTGAGATCGCCCAGACAACCAGGAGGTTGGCTTAGAAGCAGCCACCCTTGAAAGAGTGCGTAACAGCTCACTGGTCAAGTGATCTTGCGCCGACGATGTAACGGGGCTCAAGCACGACACCGAAGCTGCGGGATCCCTCGTATCGCTCGGCCCTGGAGGGAAGCCTCCTGGGTCCAGGCGGAGGGATCGGTAGGGGAGCGTTCCCACGCGAGTGAAGCGGCGGGGTAACCCAGTCGTGGATGCGTGGGAAGTGAGAATGCCGGCATGAGTAGCGAAAGACGGGGGAGGAGCCCGTCCGCCGAATGCCCAAGGGTTCCTGGGGAAGGTTCATCCGCCCAGGGTTAGTCGGGCCCTAAGCCGAGGACGAGAGTCGTAGGCGATGGACGACTGGTTGATATTCCAGTACCACCTCATCCGCGCCCATACCCAATCAGGGACGCTAAGGGAACCCCTTCGGGGGCTACCGACCCTCCCTGTAGTAGGTCAGCGAAGGGGGGACGCAGGAGGGTAGCTCGACCCAGGCGTTGGTTGTCCTGGGGCAAGTGTGTAGAGGGGCCTCCTAGGCAAATCCGGGAGGCCGTCAACCTCGAGACACGATGCCGAGCCATACCAGGCGAAGCGAGTGATCCCACGCTGCCGAGAAAAACCTCTAGCGAGTGGTTGAGGTGCCCGTACCCCAAACCGACACAGGTGGGCACGTAGAGAATACGAAGGCGATCGAGAGAACCCTGGTTAAGGAACTCGGCAAATTACGTCCGTAACTTCGGGAGAAGGACGACCTCTGTAGGGTGAAGGCCTTCGCGGCCCGAGCTCGAAGAGGTGGCACAAACCAGGCCCAAGCGACTGTTTACTAAAAACACAGGTCCGTGCGAAGTCGCAAGACGATGTATACGGACTGACGCCTGCCCGGTGCCGGAACGTTAAGGGGAGAGGTTAGCCTTTCGAGGCGAAGCTTTGAACCTAAGCGCCGGTAAACGGCGGCCCTAACTATAAGGGTCCTAAGGTAGCGAAATTCCTTGTCGGGTAAGTTCCGACCTGCACGAATGGCGTAACGACTTGGGCACTGTCTCAACCAGGGACTCGGCGAAATTGCACTACGAGTAAAGATGCTCGTTACCCGCAGCAGGACGGAAAGACCCCGGCACCTTTACTGTAGCTTGGTGTTGCGTTCTGACATGTGTTGCGTAGGATAGGCGGGAGGCTTCGAAGCCCGGATCTCGGTCCAGGTGGAGCCACCCTTGAAATACCGCCCTTCACTTGTTGGGACCCTAACCTTGGCCCGTGATCCGGGTCGGGGACAGCGCCTGGTGGGCAGTTTAACTGGGGCGGTTGCCTCCTAAAGAGTAACGGAGGCGCCCAAAGGTTCCCTCAGCCTGGTTGGCAATCAGGCGTCGAGTGCAAGGACACAAGGGAGCTTGACTGCGAGACCGACGGGTCGAGCAGGTGCGAAAGCAGGGCCTAGTGATCCGACGACTCCATGTGGAAGGGTCGTCGCTCAACGGCTAAAAGGTACGCCGGGGATAACAGGCTGATCCTGCCCAAGAGTCCATATCGACGGCAGGGTTTGGCACCTCGATGTCGGCTCGTCTCATCCTGGGGCTGGAGCAGGTCCCAAGGGTCGGGCTGTTCGCCCGTTAAAGAGGCACGCGAGCTGGGTTTAGAACGTCGCGAGACAGTTCGGTCCCTATCCGCTGTGGGCGCAGGAGATTTGAGAGGAGCTACCCCTAGTACGAGAGGACCGGGGTGGACGAACCTCTGGTGTGCCAGTTGTCGCGCCAGCGGCATGGCTGGTTGGCCACGTTCGGAAGGGATAAGCGCTGAAAGCATCTAAGTGCGAAGCTCACCTCGAGATGAGATCTCCCACTGGCTCGACCAGGTAAGGCCCCTCGCAGACCACGAGGTTGATAGGCGGGAAGTGGAAGCACGGCAACGTGTGGAGCTGACCCGTACTAATAGGCCGAGGACTTGACTCTTGCTCGCGCTCGCTATCGTGTTCCGAGCTCTGCTCGGGGCGCATCCTCGCCCTCTTCTCGATGAGGGGCCCGTATCCGGGATGCCCGATCGAGATGAAGTGTTTCGGTGGCCATGGCGGAGGGGGAACACCCGGTCCCATCTCGAACCCGGAAGTTAAGCCCTCCAGCGCCGATGGTACTGCTCTGGAGACGGAGTGGGAGAGTAGGTCGCTGCCGAGACTTCTTGACGAACGGGCCGCCCGCGAGGGCGGCCCGTTCGCTTTTCCGTACGCTGAGCGCATGTCCGGTGCGTTCCAGAAGAAGGGACGCGGCGGCCCTCGGGCCGTCGCGCCGACCGACGGCCTGCCTCGTGCGATCCAGGAGGAGATCAGGCGGACCGCGCCTCCCGGGAAGGAGCGCGACGCGATGTCCCGGCTCGCACGGGCGATCGAGCTCCTCGATCGAGACGATCCGAAGGCCGCTGCCGCGGAGGCCGAGAAGGCGAAGATGCTCGTCCCTCGCTCCGGCGCCGTCCGGGAGGTGCTCGGGCTCGCGTTCTACGGGCTCGGGCGATGGCAGGAGGCGCTGACGGAGCTGAAGGCGTACAAGCGGATCAGCGGCCGGCCCGACCAGAACCACCTGATCGCGGACAGCCTGCGTGGCCTCGGCCGGCCGGCCGAGGCCGTCCCTCTCGCGGAGGAGGTCCTGCGGGTCAAGGGCGTGTCGAACGAGGCCAAGGCCGAAGCCGTGATCGTCGCGGCGTCGGCGCTCGCCGACCAGAGCCGGTTCGCCGAGGCTCTCGCGTTCCTGGGGAGAGCCAAGACGCGGGAAGACGTGGCGGCCGAGTACACCCTGCGGCTCTGGTACGTGAAGGGCGACATCCTGGAGCGGGCGGGGAGGCGGCAAGAAGCTGCCGAGGAGTTCCGCCGGATCATGCGGCACGACGCGGGTGCCTACGACACGGCGGAGCGTCTCGCCGCGATCAGCTAGGGCCGGCTCCCGACTCCTGCTCCTCTCGATCCCGATGCTTCTGCCAGTACCGCGCCAACCCCTGCGCGTTCATCCGGATGCTCGACAGCAATCGGAGACGGTCCTCGAGCACCTCGAGGTCGAGCGTCGCCTCGGCGCCGGTCTCGATGTCGTCGAGCGCTGCCATCTCGAGCCGGGAAGCGAGCTCCTCCGGATCTCCCGTCTCGCGGAGGGCGTCCTTCACGACGGCGGCCCAGTCCCGCACCCTCCGGATCGCCAGATCGCACGTCGCGTCCACGTCGGCGAGCGGTCCGAAATGTGCGAAGAGCAGGATCGATGCCGAGGCGGCCCTGATGCGTTCGATCGACGCGACGTACCGCTCGAGGTCGAACTCGGGGGGTGGCGTCGCGGGTCGGAGCACGGGCAGATCGGGCACGTGGATCCCGAGGGCGTCGCCGGTGAAGACCGCCCCCGTCCTCGAGTCGACGAGCGCCACGTGGTGCGACGCATGCCCGGGTGTCTCCAGGACGAAGAGGTTCCGATCGCCGAGGCCGATCGTGTCGGCGTCCTCCAGGGGACGAACGCGGCTGTTCCCGACGGGTGCCGTCGGTCCGAACAACTCCCACATCTCTGTTTCCCCCCACGCGCGCGCGGTGCTCGCGACGAGCCGGGTGGGGTCGACGAGGTGGGGCGCGCCGCGATGGTGGACCCAGACGGAGGCGCGCGGGAAGCGATCCGCGAGCTGACCGACGCCGCCGGCGTGGTCGAGATGGATGTGGGTGAGGACGATATGGGCGAGCGCGTTCGGCTCGATGCCCAGGTGCTCGAGCGCGGCCGCCACGGGCTCGACGGAGGTTCCCGGTCCGGTTTCGACGAGCGTCGGTTCGGCGGCATCCAGGAGGTACGCGGCGGTGTAGCGCTCCCTGCCGCCCATCATGGTGTCGATCGCGGTGATGCCGTCGGCGACGGGGAAGACGACGGGTCGGTGCTCCTGCATCGGGTCAGTCTCGCAGGGGTGTGTCGGTGTCGGCGGCTAGGGTCGCCGCGCGGAGAAGGGAGGAGTACATGGTGACGGTCAACGTCGTCGTGCTCGCAGGCACGGTCGCGGCCGATCCGGTCCAGCGGCGGATGCCATCGGGAGACGAGGTCACCGAGCTCCGACTCTCCGTTCCGGAGGCGGGAAGGCGCCTCCTCCCCCTGCCGGTCGCGGCGTGGCACGCCACGGTCGGCGCGCGCACCGTCGATGGGATCGCGAAGGGCGATGCCGTGCTCGTACACGGCCATCTCGTCCGGCGGTTCTATCGGAGCGGAGCGGGAGCTCGGAGCCTGACGGAGGTGGTGGCCACGGGGATCAAGAAGCTCGAACAGCCTGCCGCCTGATCTCGGACGTGCTCGGGCATCTCGTGCCGTTCGGCACATGCATCCGGGTCGGGGGAAACAACGACGGGCTGCTAACGTCGAGCGATGGGAAGCGAGTCGTCTCGGGAAGAGTCTCCGTACGACCTCTACGCGCGCGGATGCTCGATGCTCTCCGGAGGCCATCCGCATCAAGCCGTGATGCTCCTTTCACGGGCGAAGCTGCTGGAGCCGGAGAAGGCGTCGATCCGCGAGGCGCTCGGCCGCGCGCTCTACGCGTGCGGCCGCCCGTCTCGCGCTCGCCGCGAGTTCGCGAAAGCGGTGCAGCTCAACCCTTCCGACGACTATGCGCATTTCGCGCTCGCGCTCGCGTGCGAACGCACGGGGCAACGAACTCGAGCTCGTGGTCACGCCAAGCTGGCCGTCGTCCTGCGACCGGACGTGCCCGACTACGTGAAGGCGCTCGAGCGTCTCTCGGCCTGACACGTGCTGGCGGATCCGTACGACGCGATCCTCCTCGACCTGGACGGCGTGCTGTACCGATGGCCCGAGGCGATCGAAGGGGCAGCGGACGCGGTCCGCACGCTGCGGGATGCCGGCAAGCGGATCGCGTTCGTCACCAACAATTCGAGCAGGAGGCCGGCACAGGTGGCCGAGCGACTCGCCTCGGTCGGGGTCGATGCGAAGCCAGAAGAGGTCGTGACGTCGGCGCTGGCGACGGCGACGATGCTCTCCGAGCGAGGCGTCCACTCCGCGTTCGTCGTCGGTGAGGAGGGCCTGTTGGGTGCCTTGGCCGATGTCGGGATCCAACCGGCGGATGCCGCCTCGCCCGATGTCGACGTCGTGGTGGTGGGGTTCGACCGAGCAGCCGACTACGCGAAATTGAAAGACGCCTCGGTCCTCGTGCAGCGTGGCGTCCCCCTCGTGGCCTCGAACGCGGACCCCTCGTTCCCCGCACCAGGCGGAGAGTCCTGGCCGGGCGCCGGAGCGCTCCTCGCCGCGATCGAAACGACGACGGGTACCCGCGGCGAAGTCGTCGGGAAGCCCGAGCCCCCGCTGTTCGAGCGTGCGCTCGCGTCCGCCGGCGGCGGCCGCCCGCTCGTGGTGGGGGACCGGCTGGACACCGATATCGCGGGCGCCGTCCGACTCGGGTGGGACTCGGCGCTCGTACTCACCGGAGACGCCGATCGGGAAGACGTCGAGGTTTCACGGTGGAAGCCGACGTTCATCCTCGACGATGTCTCAGGCTTGGTGTGATCTCCGGCGTGGCGTGATCTCCGCCTCACGGAACGGGTTCCGGCCCCGATGACGGGGGTATCCTGCCTCGAGACCCGCAGAACTTCGGAACGAACGACTCGAAGATCAGGAGGAGTGACCCGATGGTGCTCGACGACATCCGGAAGACGTTCGATGCCGTGATCGGTCAGCTGAGCCCGGCGAAGGCGCAGGACCTCGCGAAGCGCTACATGGATCCCGGTGCCGCCAAGGACCAGGTGGCGAAGACCGCCGGGGAGCTGGTCCAGCTCTCGCAGCGTCTCCGCGAGACGGTGCGCAGGGAGGTCGCCTCTCAGATGCGTTCGATGGGCGCGGCGACGCAGGGGGAACTCGACTCACTCCGCAAGCGGGTGCGGGACCTGGAGCGAGCGGCGGGCATGACCGCGTCCGGTCGCAAGAAGACCGCTGCCCGGAACACGTCCGTGCGGAAGACGACGACAGGTCGCAAAACGGGCGCGCGGAAGAAGACCGCGGCTCGCAAGACCAAGGCGACGGCGTCCCGTCGGAAGTCCTCGAGCGCGTCGTAGACGGGAACGACCGGGTGGGCCGCCGCCGCCTCGACGCCGAGCTGGTGCGCCGTGGGCTCGCCGGCAGCCGAACGGAGGCGCAGGAGGCCGTGCGCGCGGGTCATGTGACGGTGCGGGGCGCGCCGGCCACCAAGAGCACCACACTCGTCGGGACCGACGAAGCGCTCGTCGTCGAGGGGCCGGCTCGCCCCTTCGTCTCTCGCGGAGGAGAGAAGCTCGCGGCTGCCCTCGACGCGTTCGCGATCGACCCGACGGGACGTGAGTGCCTCGACGCCGGGGCGTCCACCGGAGGATTCACCGATTGCCTCCTGCAGCGCGGGGCGCGTCATGTCGTCGCGCTGGACGTGGGCTACGGCCAGCTCGCATGGGAGATCAGAACCGACCCGCGTGTGACGGTCATGGACAAGACCAACGTGCGCGAGCTCAGTCCCGATGCCCTCCCGTACCGGCCGGCACTCGTCACGGCGGATCTCTCGTTCATCTCGCTCCGCTCGGTGGTGGACGCGCTCCTCGACGTGAGCGGGTCTCTCGCGGACCTCGTTCTTCTGATCAAGCCGCAGTTCGAGGCGGGGCGGAAACAGGTCGAGCATGGCGGCGTGGTTCGAGATCCGGCTGTCTGGAGACGCACCATCGTAGAGGTCTCAGATGCGATCCGAACGGCGGGAGGCGCGACCGTCGGCGTGATCGTCTCACCCGTGAAGGGACCGGCCGGCAACGTCGAGTTCCTCCTGCACGCGATGGCCGCCGGAGACTCGAGACCACTCGACATCGACGGCGCGATCGAGGCGGCCGAGGAGCTGGCGACGTCGTGAGCCGCGTGGCATTCGTCGTGCACGAAGGTCGGGCGACCGCGGTCGAGACGGCGGAGCAGCTCCGGCAGCAGCTCGAAGGAGGAGGGGTTGCCACCGAGCTCGCGAGGGCTCCTGAGGACGTGAGGGCAGACCGGCCCGATCTGGTGGTGTCCGTCGGTGGAGACGGCACGTTCCTGCGGGCCGCGAGGGTCGCGGCCGAAGCCGACTGCCCGGTCCTCGGTGTCAAGGTGGGTCGGCTCGGGTTCCTGACGGAGATCGAGCCCGGTCCGGATGCGCTGGAGCTCATCCGCGCCGCACTTGAGTACGGGGTTCGTGTCGAGGAGCGGCTCGCGGTGATGGCGGAGCCCGCGGACGATGCCTCGTTCCCCGCGCAATGGGCGATGAACGAGATCATGGTCGAGAAGTGGACCCGTCATCGCCTGGTGCGACTCGCGGTCCATGTCGACGACGAGTACGTGACGACGTTCTCGGCGGACGGCGTGATCGTGGCGACGCCGACGGGATCCACCGCGTACTCCTTCTCCGCGCGCGGGCCGATCGTGAGCCCCAGCGTGGCGTGCCTGGTGCTCACCCCGATCGCCGCGCACATGGTGTTCGACCGGTCGTTCGTCCTCGGCGCCGAGCAGGTGGTGGTCCTGGAGGTGGTCGGCGACGAGCCGGGCGTCGTGTCGGCCGACGGCCGCGAGGGGATCGAGCTCCCGGTCGGGTCGAAGGTCCGGATCCACGCGGCGCCGCGACCGGCGCGGTTGGTGGCGAAGGAGAACGGGCCCGGGTTCCTCGCCCGCGTCCGGGACAAGTTCGATCTCCCCGGCGATCCGCCGGACGTCGGGGGAGCAGGTGTCAGGGGGCAGCGCTAGCATCCGCGCCGTGCTGCGAGAGCTCCACATCAGTGGGCTCGGGGTGATCGCCGACCTCGAGCTCGAGCTGGGGCCGGGTCTGAACGTCCTGACCGGCGAAACGGGTGCCGGCAAGACGATGGTGACCGTGGGACTGTTGCTCGCGCTCGGAGAACGGGGCTCTGCCTCGCTCGTTCGCGACGATGCGAGCGCCGCCCGGGTGCAGGCTCGGTTCGACGCGACCGACGAGGCGGGGGACTGGGCGGAGGACGGCGAGGTGATCCTCGCGCGGTCGATCGCCCGGGACGGTAGATCGACGGCGAGGATCGGGGGCCAGCTCGCGACCGCATCCGCGCTCGCCGAGCTGGGCGCCGGTCTCGTCGAGCATCACGGGCAGGGACAGACGCAGCGGTTGCTCGCGCCCGCGGCCCAGACGGCATTCCTGGACCGCTACGCCGGCGACGTGCATCTGGTCGCCCTGGGGGCGTACCGGGAGGTACACGATCGTCTCCAGGTCCTTCTCGCGGAGTTGGAGGCCCTGCGGGAGGCCGCCCGCGGGCGCGAGCGGGAGCTGGATCTCCTCGCGTACCAGGTCGCCGAGATCGAGGCCGTCGGGCCCAGGGACGGGGAGACCGAGGAGCTCGGCACGGAGGAGGGTCGGCTCTCACACGTCGAGCGCCTGATGGAGCAGGCGTCCGCGGCCGAGCACGCGGTCACGGGTGAGGACGGGATCGCGGATGCGGCGGCATCGCTCGCATCCGTGCTCGAAGCAGCGGCCGACCTCGATCCGACGGCCGGGGAGATCGCCCAGCGAGCGAGAGGCGTCGCCGCCGAGACGTCCGAGCTGGCTCGAGACATCCGCTCCTACGGTGAGGCGCTCCTTCCCGACCCCGAGCGGCTACAGGAGGTGCGCGAGCGCATCGCCGCGCTGAAGCAGCTGCAGCGGAAGTACGGCCCCACGGACGCGGACGTATCGACCTTCCTGGCGGAGGCATCCGAGCGACTCCGAACCCTGGCAGGCGCCGACGATCGGATCGTCGAGCTCGAGGCCGAGGTCGCGACGCTCTCGGAGCAGACGCGTGATCGGGCGGCCACCGTGACCGCAGGCCGTACGGCCGCCTCGCGACCGCTGGAGGCCTCGGTGCGGGCGGAGCTCGAAGAGCTTGGGATGCCCGGCGCGGCGTTCGAGGTGCGACTGGTCACGATCGACCGGCCGGGGCCCGGAGGCGCCGAGCGCGCCGAGCTGTGGTTCTCTCCCTCGCCCGGCCAGCCGGTCCGCGCGCTCGCGAAGGCCGCCTCCGGCGGTGAGCTCTCTCGCGTGATGCTCGCGTGCCGGAGTGTCCTGGCGGATCTCGACGAGGTGGGAACCCTCGTGTTCGACGAGGTCGACGCCGGCATCGGAGGGCAGGCCGGCCTGGCGGTGGGACGACGTCTCGCCCGGCTCGCTGCCGGGCGACAGGTGCTCGTGGTGACCCACCTGCCGCAGATCGCTTGCTTCGCCGACAGGCACCTCCGGGTGACGAAGGACGGCGGCACCGCCTCGGTCGACCTGCTCGACGTGCCCGGCCGGGCGGAGGAGCTGTCACGGATGCTCGCCGGGCTGGCGGGGAGCGAGAGCGCCGTCTCCCATGCCGAGGAGCTCCTCGGCGAGGCCGACCGCCTCCGTGCGGAGACCGCCGGGGCGGGGAGGGCCGGCGCCGTCACCTGAGCCTCGCTCTCGGATACCCTCGAAGGACTCGAGGGACGGCCGGGACGGTCCCGGGCCGGGGAAGGGACGCGCTGGCCTCCAGACTGCTTCGGCTCCGAACGACCCGCCCTCGCGGCCAGACCGGAGGCAGGGCGCGGGTCGATCGCCGGACGAAGGAGCTCGTCGCCCGGATAGAGCCGGGAGACGTGGCGGTGATCGACCACGAGGATCTGGACCGAGTGGCCGCGGAGGCGCTCGTCCGCGCGGGGGTGGGGGCGGTCGTCAACGCCGCACCTTCGATCAGCGGTCGCTACCCGAACCTGGGACCCAAGATCCTCGAGGAAGCGGGCATCCCGCTCGTCGACCGGGTGGGGCAGCTCGTGCTCCAGAAGGTGCGGGAGGGGGACGCCGTGCGGCTGGAGGATGACCGCCTCTTCACCGGCGATCGATTGCTCGCGGTGGGGGTCAGGCAGGACCGAGCCTCGATCCTTCGCGATATGGAGTCTGCCCGGGAAGCCGTGGACGAACGCTTCGAGGGTTTCGCTCGCAACACGCTCGAGTACATGCGCGAGGAGCGCGACCTGCTCTTCGGCGGTGCCGGCCTCCCGGAGCTCCGACACTCCCTCGTGGGCCGTCATGTGCTCGTCGTGGTGCGCGGATACGGCTACCGAGAGGACCTCGCCGCCTTGCGCTCGTACATCCGGGACGTGAAGCCCGTGCTCGTGGGGGTGGACGGAGGCGCGGACGCGTTGCTCGATGCCGGGTACCAACCGGAGGTCGTGATCGGGGACATGGACAGCATCTCCGACCGAGCCCTCGAGCTGATCCAGCGGCCCAGGCGGGTCCCGACCGACATCGTGCTGCATGCGTATCCGGACGGCCGGGCGCCGGGGCGGGCACGTCTCGAGCGTCTGGGGATCCCGCACGTCGAAGTACGTTCTGCGGGCACCAGCGAGGACGTCGCGTTCCTCCTCGCGCACGAGCGGCGCGCCGAGCTGATCGTGGCCGTCGGCACCCACGGCAACCTCCGGGAGTTCCTCGACAAAGGACGCCCCGGGATGTCCTCCACCTTCCTCGTCCGGCTCCGCGTGGGAGAGATCCTCATGGACGCGAAGGGCGTGGCCCGGCTGTACCCGAGCCGAGCGAAGGTCCGGGACCTCGTGCTGTTGATGGGCGCGGTGCTGGTCACGTTCGGGCTGATGCTCGCCGCATCGCGGGGCTTGCGGCTCTACGTGGACCAGACGCTCGACGATCTCTTCGACCTGCTCGGGAGGCTGTTCTGATCTCCTGGCGGTACCACGTCGTCTCGATCATGGCCGTGATCGTCGCATTCGGGCTGGGGATCCTTGCCGGCACGTCGGTGGTGGGCGATCGATTCGTGAACGACCTGCAGAAGAACTACGACGAGGCGATCGCGGAGCGGGATGCGGCGCTGGAGCTCGTCGATTTCGGTGAACGATTCGCGGAGGATCTCCAGCCGACCCTTCGTGACGGTGTGCTCGCCGGAGAGCGGGCGATCGTCGTCACGATGGAAGGTGTCGACAGACAGGCACAGCACACCGTCGAGGAGCTCACGGCAGCCGGCGTCGACGTCTTCGCCACGCTTCGGTTGAACGGGAGGCTCGCCGAACTGGATATCGAGGAGAACGCCGCCGTCCTCGAGGGCATCCTCGGTGTGTCCGGCCTGGATCCTGCGTCGCTCGGAGATCGTGTCGCGGACGCGCTCGCGGTTCGTCTGGGGATCGGGCTTCTGGCCGAAGAGGAAGACATCTTGGGCGCCTTGCTCGAAGAGGGTCTCGTCACCGCGGATCGGGACCTGGAGCCCGAGGCGCTCCTCGGCATCGGTGGCGGTGGCCAGGTCGTGGTGATCGCCGCCGGCGGCGCTCCGCCGGAAGGGTTCCCGCCACCCGATGCGCTGCTGGTCCCGTTCACGGAACGGCTCGTCCGGCTTGACGTCACGACCGCAGCGGTGGGGCCGACCCAGGACGAGTACGGCTACGTCTCGACGGTTCGTGATTCGAGCAGCATCCCGGACTGCTCGATGGTGACCGTCGACGACATCGATCTCGTGGTCGGTGGCATCACGCTGGCGATGGCGATCGACCGGTTCCTCGAAGATCCGGCCCCCGGGATCCGACCCGGAGGAGACTATGGGATCGAGGGAGACTCGATCGTGCCCGGTGCCGCTGAGCCGCCCGATTCCTGCCGCGTCTGATGGAGCGGCAGGTCGTGGCGCTGGTCGCCGCGCACGAGGAGTCCGCGCGGATCGGCGCCACGGTCTCGGCATTGCGCGGTCTCGTCGATGAGGTGGTCGTGGTCGACGACGGCTCGGAGGACGGGACGGCCTCGACCGCCCTGGTCGCGGGGGCGACCGTCCTCCGAGCCTCCCGACGTAGCGGGAAGGGCCGGGCGATCGAGGGAGCGCTGGAACGGCTGCCGCCCTCGGATGTCTGGCTCCTGGTGGACGCCGATCTCGAAGGGACCGCCTCCCGGCTGGGCACGCTCGTCGACGCGGTCCGTGAGGGCGAGGCGGACATCGCGATCGCCGTTTTCCCGACGCTGGCCGGAGGCGGGTTCGGGATCGTGAAGCGCACCGCGGCTCGGTTGATCCGAACCGCGTGCGGGTTCGAGGCCGAGGAGCCGTTGTCGGGCCAGCGGGCGCTCACCGCCGCGGCGCTCTCGGCGGTGCGACCGCTGGCACCCGGGTTCGGGCTCGAGGTCGGGATGACGATCGACGCCGTCCGAGCCGGCCTCCGGGTGGTGGAGATCCCGATCGAGGGTCTGTCGCATCGTCCCACCGGGCGCGGCGCGCGAGGTTTCGCGCACCGCGCCCGCCAGGGCGCGGACATCCTCGCGGCCGTCGCCGCCAGGGCGATACCGCGCCCGCGCGGCCGCAGCGGAGGATGACGGTGCTCGGCCACGTCGTCGCGTTCGGCGCAGGGTTCGTCATCGCCGCCCTCGCTTGGCATCTGGTCCGGCGGGTTGGCCCGCGTTGGCGGAAAGAGAACCGGCGGGGAGTGCTCCTGCCGGCCACGCTCGGGTGGGCACTCGCCGTCGGGCTCCTCGCGCTGGTGGCCGTCGTGTGGGACCAGGTGGACGAGATCGGCATCCGAGGATCGCAATCGGGAGAGCTCATCGGCGTTGCGATCGTCTTCGCCGCCGGGGTGGTGGACGACGGCTACGGCGGCTCGGTCCGCGGGCTCCGAGGCCACCTCCGAGCGCTCCTGAGCGGTCACCTCACCACCGGGGGAGTGAAGCTCGCTGCGGCCGTCCTCGCGGCAACCATCACGGTGGCGTGGACGCCGCGTGACCACCTCTGGGCCAACCTGCTCGCGCTGATCGCGATCGCCGGGTGCACGAACGTCTGGAACGGCCTCGACGTCGCACCCGGGAGAGCGCTCAAGGGGTTCCTCGTCGTCGCGGTCGTGTTGCTGATCGTCGACGTCAAAGCGTTCCTGCTCGTCGGCACGGGAGCGGCAACCGCCCTCCTCGTCCCGGACCTCCGCGAACGGGGCATGCTGGGCGACTCGGGCGCGAACCTCCTTGGGTTCCTTGCAGGAGCGGAGATCGTCCGCAGGCTCCCCGAGGTCTGGCTCGTCCCCGCCGTGCTCGTCGTGATCGGTCTCAACGTCCTGGCCGAGACCGTCACGTTCACCCGGACGATCGAGGCGATCCCGCCGGTGCGCTGGTTCGACCGTCTCGGACGTCTTCCGGAGTGAAGATCTCGCCCGAACAGCAAGTCCCGTCGGTCGAGTCTGTTAGAGTCGATTCCCGTGGTGAATGAGACGAGTTTCATCTTCGTCACGGGCGGAGTCGCCTCGGGACTCGGCAAGGGGATCACCACCGCCAGCCTCGGCCGCCTCTTCAAAGCACGCGGTTCGAAGGTCGTCGTCCAGAAGCTGGATCCCTACATCAACGTCGATCCGGGCACCATGAACCCCTTCGAGCACGGAGAGGTCTTCGTCCTGGACGACGGAGCGGAAACCGACCTCGACCTCGGTCATTACGAACGGTTCCTCGACCAGGACCTCCACCGGGGCTCCAACTTCACGACCGGAGCGGTCTACTCGAGCGTCCTCGCCAAGGAACGCCGCGGCGACTACCTGGGCAAGACCGTGCAGGTGATCCCGCACATCACCGATGAGATCAAGGAGAGGATCCGGGCGCTCGCGGAGACCGAGCAGGCCGACATCCAGATCGTCGAGATCGGCGGCACCGTCGGCGACATCGAGTCGCTCCCTTTCCTCGAAGCGGTCCGTCAGCTCCGGAACGAGATCGGCCGGGACCGATGTGCCTTCGTGCACGTCTCACTCATGCCCTACATCGGCCCTTCGGGCGAGATCAAGACGAAGCCGACCCAGCACTCGGTGAAGGAGCTGCGATCGCTCGGTCTCCAGCCTGACGCGATCGTCTGCCGGAGCGACCGACCGATCGGCCGCAACCTCAAGGAGAAGATCTCGCTCCTGTGCGACGTGCCGATCAGCGGCGTGATCAGCGCGCCCGACGCCAAGTCGATCTACGAGGTCCCGCTCACGCTCCATCAGGAGGGGCTCGACGCGGAGCTCGCGCGGCACCTCGGGATCGAGGGCGAGCCGGACCTCTCTGAGTGGGAGAGCCTGGTGCACAAGGTTCGGACCGCGACGGACCCTGTCCGCATCGCGGTCGTCGGCAAGTACGTCAACCTGCGTGACGCCTACCTGTCGGTGATGGAGGCCTTGAACCACGGCGGCATCCATCACGGTGCGGAGGTGGTCATCGACTGGGTGGCCTCGGACGATCTGGGCGGAGACGCGACCGAGCAGGCGCTCGGTGCCGCCGACGGCATCCTGATCCCCGGCGGTTTCGGGATCCGCGGGGTGGAGGGGAAGGTCGACGCGGTGCGGTTCGCACGGGAGCGGGGCGTCCCGTTCCTCGGGATCTGTCTCGGGCTGCAGTGCGCGGTGATCGAGTTCGCGCGACATGTCTGCGGTCTGGAGGACGCGAACTCCTCGGAGTTCGCCCCCGGCACGCCGGACCCCGTGATCGACCTCCTTCCGGAGCAGAAGAACGTCTCCGACCTCGGCGCCACCATGCGGCTGGGCGCGCAAGCGTGCTATCTCGAACCGGGCACGCTGGCAGCTCGCTCCTACGGGCAGGAGGTCGTCGAGGAGCGACACCGTCACCGCTGGGAGGTCAATCCGGCGTACCTCGACATGCTCCGCGAGCACGGGATGGTGATCAGCGGGACATCCCAGAAGGGACGGCTGGCGGAGATCATCGAACTGCCCGATCACCCGTTCTTCATCGCCGGCCAGTTCCACCCGGAGCTCCGGTCGAGACCGACCCGGCCGCACCCGCTGTTCCGCGAGTTCGTCGGAGCCGCCAAGACCCGTGCGCACGAACGCGCGGGCGAGCGCCGCGTCGCCGTCAGCTGAGGCCGATGCGCGAGCCGGAGCACTCCGAGCTCCTGTTCCAAGGCCGTTACGTCCGGGTCTTCGAGGAGACCTGGCCGGAGATCGGCACGTGGGAAGTCATCCGAAGGGTGGATGCAGCGGCTGTCCTGCCGATCACGCCGGCGGGGGATGTGCTTCTGGTGCGTCAGTTCCGGGCCGCGGCCCGGAGGAAGATCGTAGAGATCCCCGCCGGTCTCCTTGACGTTCCCGGCGAAGAGCCCGAAGCCTGCGTTGCCCGGGAGCTCCTGGAGGAGACCGGGTTCCGCCATACCTCGCTCACCGCGCTCGGAGGCACCTACCCGTCTCCGGGTTCGTGGACGGAGTTGGTCCATCTCTTCCTCGCGCGCACAGCCGCGACGCCTGATCAGGAACCGGAAGAGGGCATCGAGCTCGTTCGCCGTCCCTTCGCCGAGATGGTGGCCGAAGCCCGTGCGGGGCGGCTGGAGGACGCGAAGACCGCGCTCGCCCTGCTCCTCGCCGCCGCACGGATGCCCCCGGGGTAGGCTGACCCCCAAGTCCAGGAACGCTCGCATGGGCTGCACCCATGGACGGCCGGATGAAGGGAGAGGGCGGGCGTGATCGTCGGCATCCCCAAAGAGGTCAAGGACAACGAGTACCGCGTCGCCGCGACGCCGGAAGGCGTCCGTGAGCTGGTCGACGCCGGACACACCGTCCTGATCGAGGAGGGGGCGGGACTCGGATCGAGCCTCTCGGAGGATCGATACAAGCGGGCGGGCGCGCAGTTCGTCTCGACGGCCGAGGACGTGTGGCGCGGAGCGGACATGATCCTCAAGGTGAAGGAGCCGCAGCCCTCCGAGTACGGGCTGATGCAGGAGGGACAGATCCTCTTCACCTACCTCCACCTCGCTGCCAACCGTGAGCTCACCGAGGAGCTGATCCGCCGGAAAGTCGCGGCGGTCGCCTACGAGACCGTGCAGCTCGCGGATGGTCGGCTGCCGCTGCTGGCGCCGATGAGCGAGATCGCGGGTCGAATGGCTCCGCACGAGGCCGCGCGCTTCCTGGAGAAGGAGCAAGGCGGCAGAGGCGTGTTGATGGGTGGCGTGTCCGGCGTGCGGCCCGCCAAGGTGCTCGTGCTGGGCGCCGGCATGGCCGGCGCGAACTCGGCATGGATCGCGGCGGGGATGGAGGCCGAGGTGACCGTGGTCGACAAGAACCTGGACAAGCTCCGGTTCATCGACCAGATCCACAAAGGCCGGATCGTTACGCTGATGTCGGACCGGCTCACCCTCGAGCAGCGGGTGCGCGAGTCCGACGCGGTGATCGGCAGCGTGCTGCTCCCCGGGGCGAAAGCGCCGGTGATCGTGTCCGAGGAGATGGTGGCCTCGATGCGACCGGGCTCGGTGGTCGTCGACATCGCGATCGATCAGGGCGGATGCATCGCGACCTCACGGATGACCACGCACTCGGAACCGACCTACACCGTCCACGACGTCGTGCACTACTGCGTGGGCAACATGCCGGGAGCGGTCCCGAACACCTCGACCTACGCACTCACGAACGTGACGCTGCCGTACGCGCTCGACATCGCCCAGCAGGGACTCGAGCCGTCGGTTCGGGCGGATGCGGTGCTCGCCGGCGGGGTGAACGTGTACGGCGGCGCCGTCACCAACGAAGGAGTGGCTGCGGCACATGGCCTCGACCACGTGCCGCTTCCGGACATGATCGACGGGGTCCGCTGAGGAGGGTGGCGGTGGGTGGCGGACTCGCGGTGGAGGCGGAACGCTACCTCGACCACCTCGCCGTCGAGCGAGGACTGTCCGAGCACACGCTGTCGGCGTACCGACGGGACCTCCGGCGATACATCGCGTTCCTCACACGGAGAGACCTCCACGAGCCGGGGGCGGTCGAAGAAGCGACGATCCGGTCCTTCGTGGCCTCGCTTTCCGCATCGACGCACGGCCCGGACGACTCGCCCTACCGCGCGAGCTCCGTGGCGCGAACGCTCTCGGCCGTCCGCTCGTTCCATCGGTTCCTGCTCAGGGAAGGGGTCACGGACCTGGATCCGGCAGCAGGTGTGCCGCAGCCGCGGCTGCCGCGGTCGCTGCCACGGCCGATCCCGGTGGAGGACGTCCGGCGCCTCCTCGAGGCGCCGGATGCAGAGACCCCCACCGGCATCAGGGATCGCGCGATCCTGGAGTTGCTGTACGGGTCGGGCCTGCGGATCTCCGAGCTCACCGGGCTCGACGTGGACGACCTGGATCTCGAAGAGGGGAGCGTCCGGGTGCTCGGGAAAGGGGGCAAGGAGCGCGAGGTCCCGCTCGGATCGTTCGGTCGTGACGCGGTGGCCGCGTACCTGACGCGCGGCCGCCCCGCGCTCGCCACCCCGACCACCCGGGGCGCCGTGTTCCTGAATGCGCGGGGCGGCCGTCTCTCGCGCCAGAGCTGCGCCCGCCTCCTCGGCCGCTACGTGCGGCTCGCGGGGATCGATCGGCGCGTGACCCTCCACACCCTTCGTCATTCGTTCGCCACGCATCTCCTGGAAGGGGGAGCCGACGTCCGCGTCGTGCAGGAACTGCTCGGTCACGCGAGCGTCGCGACCACGCAGATCTACACGCTCGTCACGGCCCGGCACCTGCGAGAGGTCTACGATGAGTCCCATCCCCGTGCGCGGCGTCGCGTGCATACCTGATGGCGGGACGTCCCCATGCATCGGTGCCCCGCGTGCTCGTCGTGGTCTGCGATTCCTGGGGGGTGGGGGACGCGCCGGACGCCGCGGCGTACGGCGACGAGGGCTCCGACACGTTGGCGAACACCGCCGCGGCGGTCGGCGGGATCCGTGCACCCAACCTCGCGGAACTCGGGCTGGGCATGCTGACGACGATCAGCGGCGTCGAGCCCACATCCGCGCCGGGTGCGGGCCACGGGCGCGCCACGGAGCGCTCGGCAGGGAAGGACACGACGACCGGGCACTGGGAGATGATGGGGATCCGTCTCGACGAGCCGTTCCCGCTGTATCCGGAGGGGTTCCCGCCGGACATCATCGAGGTGTTCGAGAAGGAGATCGGGCGCAAGGTGCTGGGGAACCGGCCCGCCTCCGGGACGGAGATCATCGCGGAACTCGGTGAGGAGCATCAACGAACCGGGCGGCCGATCGTCTACACCTCCGGAGACTCCGTCTTCCAGATCGCCGCCCACAAGTCCGTCGTCCCGTTGGCCACGCTCTACGAGTGGTCGCGGATCGCGCGGCGCCTCCTCCGAGGCCCGCACCGCGTCGGCCGTGTGATCGCACGGCCGTTCGATGGCGAACCGGGGGCGTTCGTCCGGAGCCCCGAGCGGAGAGACTTCTCCGTCCCACCCCCGGGCCCCACCGTGCTCGACCGGCTCCAGGAGGCGGACGTCGCGGTCCTCGGCGTCGGCAAGATCCAGGACATCTTCTCCGGCCAAGGGATCACCGAGGCGCGATATTCGGATTCGAACGATCACGGGGTGGATCTGACGATCGAGTATCTGCGGAGAGCCGGGCCCGCCTTCGTCTTCACGAACCTCGTCGACTTCGATTCGAAGTACGGCCACCGGAACGACCCCCCGGGCTATGCGGCGTGCATCGAGGCATTCGACCGCAGGCTCCCTGAGCTGATCGACTCGTTGGACGGCGGCGTGCTGATGATCACGGGCGACCACGGGTGTGACCCGACCACGCCTCCCACCGACCACTCCCGCGAGCGAACACCGCTCCTCGTCGCGGGGCTCGAGGGCGGCCCCCACGACATCGGGACACGGGCGTCGTTCGGCGACCTGGGGCAGACGGTCGCGGAGCTCCTGGGCGCGGACGCCAAGGGACTCGAGGGTGAAAGCTTCGCCGACCTCCTGCACATCGAGGGGTCGAGCTGATGTCGACCCCGAAGGTTGAGGTCATCGAGGGTGGCCTCGGACCGTCTGTGCGGTCGTCATGTCAAGTTGAGGTTCCCCTCTCGAGCACCTCGATCCGCACCCGGAGAGAGCCTCGAACGTGAAGGATCCGCGGACGATCGTCGCCGCCAAGCGGGACGGCGAGACGCTATCTGAGGCTGAGGTCAGGGCGTTCGTCGAGGGTTACACCGGGGGCGAGGTCTCCGATGCATTGGCGGCGGCGTTCCTGATGGCGTGCCTGCTGCGTGGGCTCGACGAGGAGGAGACCATCGCCCTCACTCGGGCCATGGTCGAGTCCGGTGAGACGGTGAGCTTCGAGGGACTCGGCCGGATGGCCGTGGACAAGCACTCGACCGGTGGGGTCGCGGACGGTGTCACGCTCGTGTTCGCACCCCTGGCCGCAGCGCTCGGGCTCGCGGTGGCGAAGCTCTCGGGCCGCGGTCTCGGGCACACGGGCGGGACCCTGGACAAGCTCGAGTCGATCCCCGGGTTCCGAACGGATCTGTCCCCGGAGGAGATCCGCCGGCAGGTCGAGGAGGTGGGCTGTGCGGTCGCGGCGCAGTCTCCCAATCTGGTGCCTGCTGACGGGGCGCTGTACGCGCTCCGGGACGCGACGGCGACGGTTCCGTCGGTCCCGCTGATCGCCGCCAGCGTGATGTCCAAGAAGCTCGCGGTCGGAACGGACCTGATCCTGCTCGACGTGAAGACCGGGTCCGGCGCCTTCATGAAGACCCCGGAGGATGCGCGCGAGCTCGCCGAGGCGTGTCTGGCGCTCGCCTCCGGCTTCGGCCGGAGGGCGAGCGCCGCCGTCACCGACATGTCGCAGCCCCTGGGTGATGCCGTCGGGAATGCGCTCGACGTCGCGGAGGCGATCGCGTTGCTCCGAGGGGAGCGCAGCGGCCGCCTGCGCGAGCTCTCGCTCCAGTTCGCCGCACGTGCGCTCGAACTCGCCCGGAGCGTCGACCACGGATCCGCGCTCGCGCAGGCGGCCGAGGCGATCGACGGGGGAGCGGCCCTCGAGCGGTTCCGGGCGATGGTGGAGGCGCAGGGCGGAGACCCGCGGGTCGTGGACGATCCCGTGGGCGTCCTCCCGCAAGCGCCGGTCCGCGAGCCGATGCTCGCGGATCGGACCGGCGTCCTCGCGTCGGTCGAGGCGGAGGAGATCGGTCTCGCGAGCGTCGGGCTGGGGGCCGGCCGGCTCAGGAAGGGCGACCCGATCGACCCGGCCGTCGGTATCGTGGTGTATCCGAAGATCGGTGACCGGCTGGAGGCCGGGACGCCCATCGGGGAGGTGCACGCGAGAGATCGCGACGCGGCGGTCGAGGCAGCCCGCCGCGTCCTGGCCGCGATGGACGTCACCGACGGTTCCGTCCAGCCTCCGCCGCTCGTTCACTGCTGGATGTGATCGCACTGGGGAACTTCACGATGCTCGGGCTTCGACTGGCCCTCTACATGGTCGCGTCGTTGTTCGTGGGCCTCGCGCTCCGCGAGTTGGCGCGGGCGCGGGTGGCCGTCACGCTCGGCGATCCGACACCGAGGCTCTGGGGACGGGTGACCCTGCAGCCCAAGGCCTGGTTCGACCCGTTCGGCAGCGGGTTCCTCCCCGCTCTCGTCGCGCTGCTCTGGTCTGTACAGGCGTTCATCATGCCGGGCGCCTACGCCAAGCCCGCTCCGATCGATGCGAACTACTTCAAGCGCCATCCGAGGGACGTGGTGCTCGCCTCGCTCGCAGGGCCCGCCGCCTCGCTGGCGCTCGCGATCGTCGGTGGCCTCGTGGTGCGCACCGGGGTCTCCGGCGAGGCGCTGCTCGTGCTCGTCACGTTCGCGTTCACGAACGCGTCGCTGTTCGTCTTCCACCTCCTGCCGATCCCGGGTCTCGACGGCGGGCGCCTGGTCGCCCTGTTGCTTCCCCCCCATGCCCGCGAGGTGTATCGGAACGCGGATCGATACCTGCCGCTGATCGTGCTCGTCGTCCTGTTCCTGTTCACCTTCCTGATCGAGATCGCGTCATTGCTCACCGGGGCCGTCTGCGAGGCCGCGACCGGGGAGAACTGCCTGGTGCTGCTCCACTTCGGCTAGTCGCGCCTCCCGGAGTGAGGATGAGGGAGGGCTATCATCGCCGACATCGTGACCGTTCCCGACGCCGACACGCACACCGAGTCAGCCCCGACGCGCCGCGGCCGCGTGCTCTCCGGCTTCCGGCCCACCGGCGATCTCCACCTCGGCCACTGGGCCGGCAACGTGAGCAACGCGGTCCGGCTCCAGGACGAGTACGAGTGCTACTACTTCGTCGCGGACTGGCACATGCTCACCACGCACTACGACCGCACCGCGGAACTGCCGGGCCTGGTCGAGGGCATCGTGCTGGATCTTCTCGCCTGCGGCATCGACCCCGCGCGGTCGGTCCTCTATGTTCAATCCGACCTGCCCGAGGTCGCGGAGATGGCCCTCCTGCTCGGGATGATCACACCGCTCGGATGGCTCGAGCGCGTCCCGACGTACAAGGAGCGCCTCCGCGACATGGCTGAGCGCGACGTGGCGAACTTCGGGTTGCTGGGCTATCCGATCCTCCAGACGGTCGACATCTCGATCGTCCGAGGCGAGCTCATCCCGGTGGGGGAGGATCAGGTGTCGCACCTCGAGATCTCCCGCGAGATCGTCCGGCGGTTCAACCGGCTGTTCGGCGAGGTGTTGGTGGAGCCGCAACCCCTGCTGTCGGATTTCCCGCTCGTCCCGGGATCGGACGGTCGCAAGATGTCGAAGTCGCTCGACAACGGGATCGGGCTCGCCGATGACCCCGAGACGATCCGTGCGAAGGTGCGCTCGTTCATCACGGACCCGAAGAAGGTTCGGCTCGGTGACCCTGGTCGACCGGAGATCTGTCCGATCTTCGCGCTCCACACGCGGTTCTCTCCCGACATCGTCGACTGGACACGCGACCATTGCCGATCGGGTGAGCTCGGGTGCGTCGACTGCAAGACCAACCTCGCCGACCGCCTGATCGAGGAGCTTCGCCCGATCCGCGAACGACGGCAGGAGCTGGCGAAGGAGCCGGGGCTGGTGTGGAAGGTGCTCGACGAAGGACGGGAACGGGTGCGGCCGGTCGTTCGCGACACGCTCGCCGCGGTTCGCGACGCGATGGGATTCTCCCGCCCATGAGCGAGGCAGGTGGCGGCGTGTTCGCGGTTGAGCTTCCGGCGTTCACCGGCCCGTTCCGTCTGTTGTCGGAGCTGATCATGGAGCAGAAGGTCGACGTGTGCGACGTGCAGGTCGCGACGGTCACCGACGCGTTCCTCGCCTACGCGAAGGACGCCGATCGTTGGGACCTGGAGGAGGTCACGTGGTTCCTCGCGATGTGCGCGGTGCTGCTCGAGCTGAAGGTCGGCCGCTTGATGCCTCGGCACACCGACACGGACGAGGACGATCTCCTCGGCGCCTCGCCCGACATCGCCTACGCGCGCTCGCTGGAGCTGGCGGCCTTCCGGAAGGTCGCGGTCGAGCTGGCTCGCAGGCTCGAAGACGAAGCCGGCTACTTCACGAGGGATGTCGGCCCCGGTCCCGAGTTCTCGCATCTGTATCCGGATCCGATGACCAAGGTGGACGCGCAGGCACTGGCCGCCCTCGCGGCGCAGCTGCTCCGGCCTCCGCCGACGCTCGACCTCACGCACGTCACACCGATCCGCTACACGATGGCGGAGGCGATGTCGGCGGTCGAGCGTCGGATCGAGGACTTCGGGCGGGAAGCCTCCTTCCGGGATCTCGTGGCCGACTGCGACGAGCGCATCCAGGTGGTGGTCCGCTTCCTCGCGTTGCTCGAGCTGTACCGTGACGGCCGGGTCGAGCTCCATCAGGGGGACACGTTCGGCCAGATCCGCGTGGAATGGCAGGGATGAGGATGACGGAGACGCACACCGGTGACACGCGGGCGCTCGAGGCGCTGCTCTTCGTCTCCGACGAACCCATCACCACACCGGTCATCGCCCAGGCCCTCGAGCTCGATCGGAAGGCGGCCGACGACCTGTGCGACCGGCTCGTCGACGAGCTGGAGGATCGGGGCGCCGGCGTCGTGCTCAGGAACGTCGCGGGAGGATGGAGGCTCTTCACCCATCCGGATACCGCACCGGAGGTCGAGCGCTTCGTGCTCTCGTCCCGACAGGCCCGCTTGACGAAGGCGGCGCTCGAGACGCTCGCCATCGTCGCGTACAAGCAGCCGGTGACCAGACATCAGGTCTCCTCGATCCGTGGTGTCAACTCCGACGGTGTCCTTCGCGCGCTCCAGGACAAGGGGCTCGTCGAGGAAGCCGGGCGGGAGGAAACGCCCGGGCGACCCATCCTCTTCGCGACGACCCCGACGTTCCTCGAACGGTTGGGTCTGCCCTCGCTCGCGTCCCTGCCGTCCCTCGCCCCGCTCCTCGGCGTCGATGCGGGCGACGTAGACGAGGCGGACGCCGTCACCTCGGAGCCCGCCGAGTCCTCCGAGTAACCCGTGGCGGTCGAGCGCCTTCAGCGGCTCCTCGCACGCGCGGGGTATGGCTCCCGTCGCGCGTGCGAGGAGCTGATCGTCGAAGGTCGTGTCACCCTCAACGGGATCGTCGCGACCCTGGGCGATCGTGCCGATCCGGCAGAGGATGAACTTCGGGTCGACGGTCTCGAGGTGAACCTCGACCCCAACGTGAAGTATTACGCCCTGCACAAGCCTCCCGGGGTCGTGACCACGATGCGCGATCCGCAGGGCAGACCGGACATCCGTGAGTACCTCCCCGAGGACGGACCGAGGGTGTTCCCGGTGGGAAGGCTGGACCGCGACACCGAGGGGCTGCTCCTGCTCACCAACGACGGCGATCTCGCGAACGCGCTGACGCATCCACGCTTCGGCGTCGAGAAGGAATATCTGGCCGAGGTCGAAGGGGTGCCCACGGCCAAGCACATCGGTCAGCTCCGGAAGGGAGTGGAGCTGGAGGACGGCCACGCGCATGCGAAGAGCGCGCGCGTGGCCGGCCGGTCTGGGGATCGGGGCGCCGTGCGTCTCGTGATGACGGAGGGACGCAAGCGCGAGGTCCGCCGTCTGCTTGCCGCGGTCGGGCTGCCGGTGACCCGGCTGGTCCGCGTGCGCGTGGGCGCGGTGCGGCTCGGCGGGCTCTCGCCGGGAGAGCGGCGCGAGCTCAAGCACGACGAGGTGGTCGCGCTCAGGCAGGTCGTCGACGGGTAGCCTTTGTGACCTCGGGGCGCCGCTCCCGAGGGAGGTGTCCCATGAGGCTTCGTGCGGCGCGCGGGGCCATCCGCGTGCCATCGGACGAGGGTGACGCGCTGCTCGGATCCACCGAGCGGCTGTTGTCGGCCGTGCTGCAGCGCAACGAGATCGACCCGGAGGACCTCGTGAGCATCATGTTCACGGCGACCGAGGACCTTCGCTCCGCGTTCCCCGCGGAGGCGGCTCGACGGATGGGTCTCGGACGAGTGCCGTTGATGTGCGCGCAGGAGATCTCGGTCGAAGGCTCGATGCCGTCCGTGATCCGGGTCCTCCTGCACTTCCACTCCGATCGGACGCTCGACGAGGTCGCTCATGTCTACCTCGACGGAGCGGAGTCACTCCGAGATGACGTCCGCTGAGGGCGTCGCGCGATGATGGCCGCTCGCGCGTACGGACCGATCGAGCGGGTCGCCGTCCTCGGCACGGGTCTGATGGGCACCTCGGTGGCGATGGCGGCGGCACGGGCCGGCGCGTCGGTGACCGGCTGGGACGGTGACCTCGCGACGGCGGCTCGCGCCGCCGCGCGCGGGGGCTTCACCCAGGCGGCGTCGCTGGAGGAGGCGGTCCGTGGGGCCGACCTGGTCGTTGTCTGTACCCCGATCCCCACGATCGCGTCGCTCGTCGCGGCCGCCCTGGCCGCGACCACCGACGCGATCGTCACCGACGTCGGCAGCATCATGGGGTCGGTATCGGAGCAGGTTGCCTCGGGGGCACCCTCCGGGGATCTCGCCCGATACATCCCGGGTCATCCGATGGGTGGGAGCGAGCGATCCGGCCCCGACCACGCCTCCCCGGCGGTCCTCGACGGGATCGTGTGGGTGCTCTCGGCGACGGGGGTATCCGATCCTGCCGCCGTGGCGACCCTCGAGTCTTGGATCGAGGGTCTCGGCGCGAGCGCGGTCCGCATGCCCGGCGACCGCCATGACCGGCTCGTTGCCTTCGTGAGCCACCTGCCGCAGGTGGCCTCCACCGCTCTGATGAGCCTGGCCGCGACGGAGGAGGCGGACGAGCCGGAGATCCTCCTCCTCGCGGCGGGTGGGTTCCGGGACCTGACGCGGCTCGCGGCCTCCGACGCGGGCCTGTGGTCCTCGATCCTCCTCGCGAACCGCGATCAGATCGCCGAGGCGATCGACCTGTACGTCGGTCGCCTCCAGGGCCTCCGCGACGACGTCCTCGGGAGCAGGGGCGATGCCGTGCGATCGACGTTCGCGCTGGCGAAGGATGCTCGTCTCCGCCTCGCCACGAAGCCGCAGGTGAAGTCCGGCGTGGCCGTGCTCCAGGTCGAGGTTCCCGACCGCCCCGGCGCGCTGGCCGAGCTGACGTCGACCCTCGCGGAGGGCCGGGTGAACATCGAGGACCTCCAGATCGTCCACTCGCCCGAAGGAGGCCGAGGGACCGTGCACCTCACGGTGGCCGCGGACGCCGCGGCGGATGCGACCGAGGTGCTGGCGGCAGGCGGCCTCGACCCGATCCGGCTGGCGTGAGGCGACGATGCGGGCTCGAGTGACCCCGGGGGGAACGGTCGCCGGTGAGGTGCGCGTCCCCGGCGACAAGTCGATCGCTCACCGATGGCTCCTCATGGCCGCGACGGCGGACGGACGGAGCCGACTCGAGGGGATGCCTCGGTCGCTGGACGTCTCCTCCACCGCCGCCTGCCTCTCGCGGCTCGTGTCGACGGCTGAACCTGCACTCGAAGCTTGGGCCTCGAGCCCTTGGGTCACCGATGAGAGCCACGGTTCCACGTGGAACCGGGAGGCCTCGACCCTCGACCTCGACGCCCTCGACCTTGAAGGTCATGGGCGTGGATCGCTCCGAGAACCCGGTGGAGACCTCGACTGCGGGAACTCGGGCACCACGATGCGGCTCCTCGCCGGTCTGGTGTCGCCGGCCCCGTTCGAGATCGTGCTCCGGGGTGACCCGAGCCTTTCGTCCAGACCGATGGAGCGGATCGCGGAACCACTCCGGGAGATGGGGGCGGATGTCACCACGACGATGGGACACGCACCCGTCACGATCCGCGGAGCCGCCCTCCGAGGGATCCGATCCGAGCCCGACATCCCGAGCGCGCAGGTGAAGGGGGCCATCCTGCTGGCGGCGCTCGCGGCCGAGGGACCAACCACCGTGGTGGAGCGCGTCCGAACGAGGGATCACACCGAGCGTTTGTTCCTCGCCCTCGGGGCCCCCGTGCGCGTCGAGGAGACCACGGTCGGGCTGGACGGCCCGTTCCAGCACGGCGGGTTCCGGGGTGCCGTCCCCGGGGACGCCTCGTCGGCCGCATTCCTGCTCGGCGCGGCAGCGCTCACTGGCGGAGACGTCACGATCCTCGATGTGGGGTTGAACCCGACTCGACTCCGTCTCCTGGACGTGTGCACGAGGATGGGACTCGAGGTGGAGGCGGAGGTCCGGGGTGAGGAGATGGGAGAGCCAGTCGGCATGTTGCGGATCGGCCCCGGCCCGGGACTTCGGCCGATCCACGTCGATGCCGACGAACTCCCACTGGTCATCGACGAGGTACCCCTCCTCGCCGCACTCGCGGCGCATGCGGACGGACCGTCCCGGTTCGAGGGAGCCGGCGAGCTCCGGCTGAAGGAAAGCGACCGGCTCTCGGTCCTCGCGGACGGGATCCGCTCGCTGGGGGGAGAGGCCACTGAGGAGGGGAACGCCCTCGTGGTGGGCGGAGGGGGCCTGGCCGGCGGAGCCACGGCGTCGGCCGGGGACCACCGGATCGCGATGGCGCTCGCCGTGACGGCGCTGGCTGCTCGAGGTGCTTCGGAGATCGACGGGATCGAGTCGGCCTCGGTCTCCTTCCCCGGTTTCTTCGGGCTCCTGCGGTCGCTCGGAGCCGACGTCGAGGTGTCGGCGTGACGCCTCGCGTGGTCGCCATCGACGGCGCGGCGGGGAGCGGCAAGAGCACCCTCGCCCGGCGGCTCGCGGCCGAACTCGGACTGCCTTACGTGAACACGGGAGCGATGTACCGTGCGTTGACGCTGGCCGCACTTCGCCGGGAGGTCGACGTCGAGGATGCGGATACGTTGGCGGGTCTCATGGACACCCTGGACTTCACGTTGAGTCCACCAGGACCCTCGAGCGAGCCCGGGGAGCTCTGGATCGGCGGTGCGCCGCCTCCCGAGGAGTTGGAGTCAGCCGACGTCGAGGCGAACGTCAGCGCCGTCGCGAGGCATCCGCAGGTCCGAGCGGTCATGCGAGCCGCGCAGCGTGCGCTGGGGGAAGCGGGAGCCGTGATGGAGGGTCGAGACATCGGTTCTGCCGTGTTCCCCGATGCCCCCGTGAAGATCTTCTTGGACGCCGAGCCGCAGGAGCGCGCCGGCCGGCGGGTGGAGGAGCGGGGGGCGGAGGAGGTGGCCGGCGCGCTCCACGAGCGAGACCGGCGTGACGCCCGGGTGAATCCGCTCGTCCCGGCCGAGGATGCCGTCGTGATCGACACGAGCGATCTCGATGTGGACGAGACGCTCCGGGCCGCCCTGGCGGTCGTCGCCGACCGAGCGCCTGCGCTCATCGCGGGAACCTCGCGGCCATGAGCGTGCCCCGGATCGCCGTCGTCGGGAGACAGAACGTGGGCAAGTCGACCCTGGTCAACAGGCTCTTCGGAAAACGCGAGGCGATCGCCCACGACGACCCCGGCGTGACGAGAGACCGTGTCGAGATCGAGGCGACCTGGAACGGGAAGCGGTTCGGACTCGTGGACACCGCGGGATATCTCCATCGCGCGAAGGGCGTCGAGGCACTGGCCGGTCGCCAGACGATGCGAGCCATGGACGAGGCCCACGTCGTGCTGCTGGTCGTAGACGTCGCGTCCGGGATCACCGAGGAGGACGCACAGCTCGCGCGGCGTCTCCGGCGATCGACCTCGCCGGTGCTGGTGGTGGTGAACAAGGCTGACTCTCGTCAGGAGGAGTTGGATGTCCCCCTGTTCCACTCACTTGGACTGGGGGATCCGATCGCGGTCTCCGCCCAGCACGGTCGCGGTGTGGGGGAGCTCTTGGACCGGCTGATCCACCTGCTGCCCGACGCACCGGACGCTCATGAAGCCGGCCGGGACGAGGCCGCTGAGGGCGAGCCCGATGAGGGACGGCAGGAAGAACCCAGGTTCGCGCTCGTCGGACGGCCGAACGTCGGCAAGTCGAGCCTGTTCAATCGGCTCGTCGGGGAGGAGCGAGCCGTCGTCTTCGAGGAGGCCGGCACCACCCGCGACAGCGTCGACGCGTTGGTCGAGTGGCCGGGCGAGGGAAGGATCAGGTTCGTCGACACCGCCGGCATGCGCCGCGCGATCCGCGTACAGGGTGTGGAGTACTACAGCTTCGTGCGCGCAGGAGAGGCGATCGACCGAGCGGATGCTGTCGCCGTGATCTTCGACGCCACCGAGGGTCTCACCGCCGAGGACGAGAAGATCGCGTTCCGGGTGCTCGAGGCCGGGAAAGCGCTGCTCCTCGTCGCCAACAAGTGGGATCTCGTCCAGGACAAGGACCGCACCTTCAAGCGGTTGACCGAGGAGGCCAGGATGCTCGGCCGCGCGACGGTGATCCGCAGCTCCGCCGTGCGCGGGCAGGGCGTGACGCGCATACCGGAGCTGCTCCTCGACCTCCGTCGGCGGTGGGCCGGCCGAGCGTCGACGTCGCGGGTCAACGAGGTGCTGCAGGAGGCGCAGGGTGCGCAGCCTCCGCCTCGGTCCTCGGGCACGCTGCATTACGCCGCGCAGGTGGCGACGCGGCCGCCTTCCTTCGTGATCTTCGGTGGGGGGCGAGCTCCCGGACCGGGATACCGCCGCTACATCGAGAACCGGTTCCGCGAGGCCTTCCATCTCGACGGCGTGCCGCTGCGGATGAGCTTCCGGACACGGACGCGCGGCCGATAGCGCTGCGGGCAGGTGCGGCACGGGGCCACCGGCTACACTTCCGCGGACGGGCCGTGGCGCAGCTTGGTTAGCGCGTCTGACTGGGGGTCAGAAGGTCGCCGGTTCGAATCCGGCCGGCCCGACCGATGAGAGGAACGACGGAGACCATGCCGGCATCCTCCGCCATCCTCACCGTCCCCAACGCCCTGTCGCTGACGCGGATCGTCCTGATCCCCGTCTTCTGCTGGCTGGCCGCGAACGAGCGGACCCGTCTGTGGGGGATCGCGCTGTTCGCGGTCATCGTCAGCACCGATTGGATCGACGGCTACGTCGCGAGGAAGACCGGCCAGGTGAGCGAGCTGGGTCGGATCCTCGATCCGGTCGCCGACCGGCTCGCGATCGCGGCCGGCTTGCTCACATTCGCGATCTCCGGCATCTTCCCGTTCTGGGCAGCTCTCCTGATCCTCGTCCGGGACCTCGCGGTCCTGCTCGGAGGCGCCGGACTGTTGTGGGGGAGAGACATCCGAGTCGAGGTGAGGTGGATCGGGAAGATCGCGACGGCCTCACTCATGGCCGCGATCACATGGATCGCCTGGGGCAACGCCGGAGGGCCGTTCGGTGAAGTGCTCCTGGTAGGAGGGTGGCTCGCCTTCGTCGTCGGGATCGTCGAGTACTACATCGCGGCGGGCCTCTACGCGATCGACGTCCGCGACGCGCTCGCGGCCCGAGGGATGCTGGAAGAGTAGAACCCACAGAACGACCCCAGAGAACAGAACGACCCCAGAGGCCGCAGAACAGGCCGGAGAGAACGAGGAGGACCGAGTGGAGTTCCCGGAGGACCTGCGCTATTCGCGAGAGCACGAGTGGACGAGGTCGGAGGATGACGGACGTGTTCGCGTCGGGATCACCGACTTCGCCCAGGACGCGCTCGGCGACGTCGTCTACGTGGACCTCCCCGAGCCGGGTACGCAGGTCACGGCCGGCCAGCCATTCGGCGAAGTCGAGTCCACGAAGTCCGTGTCCGATGTCTACGCACCCGTCTCGGGAACCATCGTGGAGCGGAACGGAGCCCTGGAGGAGAAACCTGAGCTCGTGAACGAGCAGCCGTACGGCGACGGATGGCTCGTCGCGATCGAGCCGTCGGAGTCCGCCGAGCTCGAGCAGCTCCTCGACAGCGGCGCGTACAAGGAGCACGTCTCCAGCGCCTGAGGTCGGTTTCGCGCCCGCCATCTCTCGACCCTCGACCGACGCTTCAGTCCAGGTCGAGGGTGACCGCGAAGGGGAGTCGAGGGTCATGCATCCTCGCACTCGAGGGTTGGGCCAAGGCTCGGTTGACCCTTCTCACACCCTGCGATAACGTCCACCGCGCATCGAGGTCCACGGTTGCGCGCGATCTTCGACCTTCGACTCGACGTCGGACCAGAGGGGAAGCTGACGGTGTTCTGTACGCGTTGTGGACATCCCAACCGTGACGACGCGCGCTTCTGCGCCGAGTGCGGAGCTCCGCTGCAGGATGATTCGACGGTGACCCTCACGCCCGTCGAATCCGAAGAGGACGACAAGGAGTTCCCGTTCCCGGAGGACGAGCTGGAGCCGGGGCAGGCGCTGCTGCAGGTCAAGCGTGGGCCGAACGCCGGGTCCACGTTCCTCCTCGATGCGGACTCGACGACGGCCGGCCGGAGCACGAACAGCGCGGTGTTCCTCGACGACATCACGGTGTCTCGAGCCCACGCGACGTTCGAACGCCGTCCGAGCGGGGAGTGGTTCGTGCGCGACGGCGGGAGCCTCAACGGGACCTACGTGAACGGCGAACAAGTCGACGAGACCAAGCTCGCGACGGGTGATCAGGTGCAGATCGGACGATTCCGACTGACGTTCTTCCAGGCAGGGGAGTGAGGTGCAGATGGCCGGCACGCGCAACTACCAGTCGATCGGTGAGGTCCTGGTGTCGGTGAAAACGGAGTTCCCCGACATCACCATCTCCAAGATCCGGTTCCTCGAGGCAGAGGGCCTGATCGAGCCAGAGCGGACGCCGTCCGGCTACCGGAAGTTCTACGGCCATGACGTCGAGCGGCTGAAGTCGATCCTCCGGATGCAGCGGGACGAGTATCTGCCGCTGAAGGTGATCAAGGAGCGCTTGTTGAGCCAGGACGCGGGTGCCGGCGAGGTCGACGCCTCGGCCGACGGTGAGGCCGGACCGGACGACGAGGCGTCGCTGGTCGAGGAGATCGCCGAAGCCCCGACGGGGCTCCAGATGTCGCTCGAAGAGATGTCCACGGCGACGGGGATCGATAGGGACAGGATCAAGGAGCTCGAGGCGTTCGGGATCATCTCGTCCCACGGTCCGGAAGGCGCCCGGTACTACGACGGGGACGACTTCATCATCCTGTCGATCGTGAAGGATTTCTTCCGGTACGGGATCGAGGCGAGGCACCTCACCATGTACAAGCATTTCGCGGATCGAGAGTCCTCGTTCTTCGATCAGATCGTCGCTCCGACGCTTCGTCAGAAGAACCCCGACGCGCGTCGCACCGCCGCGCAGACCCTGGCGAACCTGTCTTCCACGTCTCGGAAGTTCAAGCAGGCCCTGCTCCGCACCAACCTGCGCGACCACCTTCGCAGCGCGTGAGGCGGCGCGCCGCTCGGGGCGCGGTCGCCGTTCTTCCTCTGCTGCTCCTGCTCGCCCACGCGTCGGCGCTGGGCACGCTCGCGCCGCAGCAAGGACCGCCGCCCACGCCGGTTCCTCCCAACGGCTCGCCGTCGCCGTTCGTCTCGAGGTTGTCCGCGCCGCGGGACCCGATCCCGGTGCCGAGCGTGGAGACCTCGGCCGCGATGCTGGTCGACCTGGGCGCGGGCCAGGTCCTGTTCCGGAAGGCACCCGATCGAGCGCAGCCGGTGGCAAGCCTGACCAAGATCATGACCGCGCTGATCGTGCTGGAGAAGGAGGAAGGGCACTTCGACCGGACGATCCGGGTTCATCCCGACGCCGTGTTCGGCCGCAACGACTACGGCGGGGGATCGACGCTGGGACTCCGATCTCGTGAGGAGGTATCGGTCCGCGGCTTGCTGGCCGGGCTGCTGCTCGGATCAGCGAACGATGCCGCCGAAGCGCTGGCGATCGAAGAGGCGGGCAGCGTCTCGGCGTTCGTCCGACGTATGAACGCCCGAGCGAAGGCGTTGGGCATGACCCGAACGCGGTTCGCATCTCCGCACGGGCTCGACGACCGGGGCCGGTCGTCCGCCGCCGACCTGGTGCTGCTCTTGCGGACGGCGTTGCGAGACGGCACGTTCCGCGATCTGATCGGTCGCAGGTTCGCCGTCGTGCGGTCGGCCTCGGCTCGGCCCCGCAGGATCCAGAACCGCAACGTCTTGCTCTGGCTGTACGAGGGGGCCTCCGGAGTGAAGACGGGGTTCACGGCCGGCTCGGGCTTCTGTCTCATCGCCACGGCCCGCCGCGGCGAGCGGGAGCTCGCCGTCGTCTTGCTGGGAGGACGTGACGAGGTCTTCTCCGATGCCGCCGCGCTCCTCAACCATGGGTTCGCTGCGTACGAGCGCCGGACACTCATCGGGGAGGGGGAGGCCCTCGGGAGCGTGCGGGTCCGCGGCGGGGAGGTGCCCGTGGTCGCCGGCGAGGGCATGGACGCGCTCGTCTCGGTCGAGGGGAGCGATGCGATCGAGCGGGTCCTCAAGACGTCGCCCGGAGCGGCGTACCCGCCGCCGAGCGGCTCCGTGGTGGGCTCGCTTCGGGTGACCTCGTCGGGCGCGACCTTGGGAAGCGTCCCCATCGTCGTTGCGGACCTCGGAGTGCCGGAGGAGCCCCGTGGCACCTGGTGGAGTCGAGCCGCGGGTGCCGTGGCCGGCGCTCTGACGCAGGTCGTCGACGCCCTGCTCGAGTAAGCGGGAGCTCGGGTCCATCCCGGTCGCCGAGCTGCTGCTAGGCTCCGGAGCCGATGACGGAGCTCGCTCGCGTGCTGTTCGGCCGCGAGGACATCCGCCGCCGGGTGGAGGAGCTCGGCCGCACGATCACCGGGGACTACGTGGGGCGAGAGCCCGTCCTGATCTCGGTGCTCAAAGGCGGCACGGTGTTCCTCGCAGACCTCATCCGGCAGATCCCGCTGCCGCTCGAGACACACATGATGGCCATCAGCCCGTACGGGGGGGCCGAGGAGTCCATGGGCCGCGTCCGGATCCTCCTCGATGTCGAAGTCGATCTGACCGGCCGGGACGTGCTCCTCGTGGAGGACATCGTCGACACCGGTCTCACGCTCTCCTACCTGTTGTCGATCCTGCGGGCACGCCACCCCGCCTCGCTCGAGCTGTGCACCCTCCTCGACAGGTCGGTCCGGCGGATCGTACCGCTGCACCCCCGGTACGTGGGGTTCGACTGCCCGGACAGCTTCGTCGTCGGCTACGGGCTCGATTTCGACGAGCGTTACCGGAACCTGGCGGACATCCTCGAGATCTCCGATACGAACGCCCTCAAGGAAGACCCGGAGGCGTTGGTCTCTCATCTCGTCGCCACCGGGTAGGTTGCGCGCTGTCGCGGGCCCCTCGTACAGTGCCAGCACGACGATGATCGAGATGCAGCTTGAGGGCGTTCGCGTGGAGCTTCCGACGAACCAACCCATCGTGCTGCTCCGTGAGCGGGATGGCGAGCGGTACCTCCCGATCTGGATCGGTGCCTCCGAGGCGGCTGCGATCGCGCTGTCCCTGCAGGGAGTGCAGACGCCCAGGCCGATGACCCACGACCTGATGAAGAACATGCTCGAAGACCTCTCGGTCGCCGTCCAGAAGATCGTCGTGACCGAGCTCCGGGACTCCACGTTCTACGCCACGATCGAGCTCCAGCGGAACGGGGACCACTACGAGGTGAGCTCTCGGCCCTCCGATGCGATCGCGCTCGCGGTGCGGCTCTCGGTGCCGATCTTCGCGAGCGAGGACGTGCTGGACGAGGCTTCGATCTTGATCCCCGGCGAAGAGGAAGAGGAAGTGGAGAAGTTCCGCGAGTTCCTCGACAACGTGACGCCGGAGGACTTCAACCCCGAGGGGACGCCGGAGCCCTGACGGGCGACCGACGTCCCCAGATCGGTTCGGCCGGAGCGGTGGATCGGCTCAGCCGTAGAAGAAGACCGTGACCCAGAGGTAGCCGTTGGCGTCGCGGTAGGTGCCGATCGCCGTCTTGTGGAATCCACGGTTGAGGATGTTGGATCGGTGGGCCGGCGAGTTCATGAAGGCGTCCTGCAGCCCGCCGATCGTGCCGCCGGTCACGCCGACGTTCTCGCCCCAGGTCGACCACTTGACGCCCTTCAGGTAGAACGAGGACGGGTTCGCGGTGTGGAAGATGTAGCCCTTGTTCGCCATCGCGATGCTGTGCTTGCGGGCGAGCTTGGAGATCGTGTAGTGGATGTCGACCTTGCGCACCCCGAAGTTCGCGCGGCTGATGTTGGTGGCCTGGTACATCCGGGCCCGCGGGGTGAGGGTCGCCGCGTGCGCCGGGGAAGGGGCGAGCGCGGTGAAAGCGGTCAAGAACGTCGCCAGGATGGCGATCCGGGTGAGTGCGTTCCGCGTTCTCATGATGTTCTCTTCTTTCGGGTTATGCCCACTGAGATTTTGATACCTGTTTGTGGGTAGTTCCCTTATCGACCTCGATCCCCGCAACCTTGAGCCCGCCGGGAGCACGGGAAGTACGGGGTCCGTTGACACGTGCCTCCTACGGACCTACGCTGCGACGACACGGTCGTAATTACGGAGTTGTGATGAGCGAAGAGGGCTATCGGGTACCAGACGTCTGCCGCATCGTCGGCATCAGCTATCGACAGCTCGATTACTGGGCCAGGACCGAGTTGGTGACCCCTTCGATCCGCGACGCGCACGGCTCCGGGACCCAGCGCCTCTACTCGTTCCAGGATCTCGTGTCCCTCAAGGTGATCAAGAAGCTCCTCGACACCGGGGTGTCCTTGCAGCGTGTCCGGAAGGCCGTCGAGCACCTCAAGTCCATGAAACGCCGCCCGCACGGCGTCACGCTGATGTCGGACGGTCGCGGGGTCTATGAGGCGCACTCGCCGGAGGCCGTGATCGACCTCCTGCAGAAGGGGCAGGGCGTGTTCGCGATCGCCCTCGACCAGGTATGGAACGATCTGGAGGGGACCCTCTCCAAACACAAACGGGCGGCCGCAGGAGGGTCGTGAGCGCTCGAGCCGAGGCCCCAGCCGCACCGACAGGGGAGTCTCTGCCCAAGAGCGACACCGTTCGCTTCGCCCACGCGTCCGAGCGGCAGTTCGCGCAGCTCCTCGACTTCTACGGGATCTCGTGGGATTACGAACCCACTTCCTTCGACATCGAGTGGGACCGCGACGGACACGTCGTCCGCCGGTTCACCCCGGACTTCTTCCTCCCGGAGTTCGACCTCTACATCGAGATCACGACGCTCAATCAGAAGCTCGTGACCCGGAAGAACAGGAAGGTCCGGCAGCTCCGAGAGCGCTACCCGGAGATCCGGTGCAAGGTGTTCTACCAGCGGGACTACCTCTCGCTCGTCACGAAGTACGGCCTCGAGGACCGATCAGGCTGAATCGCGACCTCGCCGTAGACTGCGCGGCGTGAAGTTCACCCCGCACACGGGATCCGAGATCGAGGAGATGCTCTCCGCGATCGGCGTCCCGTCCCTCGACGGGCTGTTCGAGCAGATCCCTGCCACGGTGCGACTCGACGGGCCGTTGGGGCTCCCCGAGGGCGTGTCCGAGCTCGAGATCGTTGAGGATCTCGGGCGTCTCGCGTCTCGCAGCCGCCATCTGGATGCGCTGCTCTGCTTCGCGGGCGCCGGCGCGTACGACCACTACATCCCGGCGGTGGTCTGGGCGCTGGCCGCCCGGTCCGAGTTCTCGACCGCGTACACGCCGTACCAGCCCGAGCTCTCGCAGGGCATCTTGCAAGCGCTCTTCGAGTTCCAGTCGATGGTCTGCGAGCTCACCGGGCTCGAGGTGTCGAACGCCTCCCTGTACGACGGGGCGACGGCGCTGGTCGAGGCCGTGAACATGTCGCGAACGGCCGATCGCGGTCGGGTCCTCGTGTCGGAAGGGGTCGACCCACGGCTCACGGAGACCCTTCGGACGTACGGGAGAGGCTCCGGCTACGAACCGGAGATCTTCGGGGGCGAGGATGGCAGGGGCGGATCGCCGGTGGTCGGCGACGACGTCGCCGCGGTGATCGTTCAGCACCCCAACGTCCTCGGGATCCTGGAGCCGGCGTCGGAGCTGTTCGGCCTCGCTCGAGAGGGCGGCGCGAAGGCGATCCAGGTCTTCGACCCTCTGTCCCTCGGCGTGTTGGCGCCACCCGGCCAGCTCGACGCGGACATCGCGGTCGCCGAAGGGCAATCACTGGGCAACCATCTCGCCTTCGGCGGGCCCTATCTCGGGTTGATCGCGGCCAGGATGTCGGACGTGCGGCGGATGCCGGGGCGCATCGTCGGCGAGACCGTGGACGTCGACGGGGCGCCGGGGTACGTCCTCACGCTCCAGGCACGCGAGCAGCACATCCGCCGAGAGAAGGCCAACTCCAACATCTGCACCAACCAGACGCTGATGGCGATCGCCGCCACGATCTACCTGGGGTGGCTCGGGCCGGAGGGCCTGGCCGAGCTAGGGCGGCAGTGTGCGGCGAAGGCCTCATACGCTGCGGAGAAGCTCACGCAGGTCTCCGGAGTGTCGCTCCTGCACCCCGACGCACCTTTCTTCAAGGAGTTCGCCCTGCGCGTTCCCGGCAGTGCCGATCGGGTGGTCGAGCGGCTGGTCGAGCACGGTTACCTGGGAGGCGTGGCCTTCTCCCAGGCGGGCGAGGACGTGCTCCTCGTCGCCGTCACCGAGCGGAGGACCCGGGCGCAGATCGACGGGCTCGCGGCCGCGATGGAAGCGGTGGTGGCGTGACGGCGGTCGGCGCACCGATCAGGCGCCAGGGGCCGCCCGGGGACGGAACGATCCTCGATCGTTCCGTCCCCGGGCGACGAGCGTGGAGCCTGCCGCCTCTGGACGTCCCCGAGGCCCCGGTCCCGCCGGAGCACGCTCGGACCGAAGCCCCCGATCTGCCGGAGGTGGGAGAGGTGGATCTGGTGCGCCATTACACGGGCTTGGCGCAGATGAACTACGGCCTCGACACGGGGATGTACCCCCTCGGCTCCTGCACGATGAAGTACAACCCCAAGGTCGCCGAAGCCGTCGCCTCGCTGCCGGGTTTCCAGCGGCTCCACCCTCTCCAGCCCGACACGACGACGCAGGGCGCGTTGGAGCTTCTCTGGAGGCTGGAGCGGGCGCTCTGCGAGATCACCGGCATGACCCGCGCCACGCTGCAACCGCCGGCTGGGGCGTGCGGAGAGATGACGGGGCTGCTGCTGATGCGGGCTTACCACGAGGACCGTGGCGATACCCGGCGCCGTGTGATCATCCCGGACTCGGCGCACGGCACGAACCCGGCGAGCGTTCGCCTCGCCGGGTTCGAGGCGGTCCCCGTTCGTTCCGACGCGCGAGGCCTCGTGGACGTGGGAGCGCTCTCCAAGCTCGTCGACGAGTCGGTGGCGGGCCTCATGTTGACCAACCCCAACACCCTCGGGCTCTTCGAGGAGGAGATCGACGAGATCGCCGCCACGATCCACGACGTGGGCGGGCTCCTCTACTACGACGGAGCTAACCTCAACGCGATCCTGGGTCGGTGCCGTCCCGGGGACATGGGGTTCGACATCGTGCACATCAACACCCATAAGACGTTCGCCACACCGCACGGGGGAGGGGGACCGGGGGCCGGTCCCGTGGGCGTGACGGAGGAGCTCGTCCCGTACTTGCCGGCTCCGATGGTGCAACGAGCGGAGGATGGGACCTTCTCCCTGGAGCGAGGAGGGGAGCGCTCCATCGGCCGCATGCACGGGTTCCACGGCAACGTGGGGATCCTGGTGCGCGCGTACTCCTACGTGTTCCTCCACGGGTCCGACGGCCTGAAGGCCGTGAGCGAGCTGGCGGCGCTGAACGCCAACTACCTGGCCCATCTCGTGAAGGAGGACTTCCCGCTCGCCCATCCCGACATGCGGCCGATGCACGAGTTCGTCGCGACGGCGAAGCCGCTCCGCGAGGCCACCGGCGTCAAGGCGATGGACGTCGCGAAGCGCATCATCGACCTCGGGTTCCATCCATCGACGGTGTATTTCCCGCTCGTCGTGGAGGAGGCCATGATGGTCGAGCCCACGGAGACGGAGTCCAAGGCGACCCTGGAGTCCTACGCCGGAGCGTTGCGGCAGGCCGCCCGTGAGGCCCGTGAGCACCCGGAGATCCTCCGGGAAGCACCGCTGACGACCCCGGTCCGCCGGCTCGACGAGGCGAAGGCCGCCCGAGCGCTCAAGCTGCGCTGGTAGCACCCCCGCCTACCTCTTCAGGGGTACCCCCTCCTAGTCATCTTTGACCAGTTTTCTCTCAAGCCCTTTGGCCAGATGCCGATGTTCGGTGGCAGAGGCGGCCGAGGGGCCGCCCGCGGCCAAGGAGGCGCAGAGATGAGACGAGGTCTGGTGAAGACCCTCGAGGTCTTCGGACTCACCCTCGCCCTCTCCGTCGCGCTGGCGGCAGTGGCGCCCAGCGCACATGCCACCTGGACCCCCCGGCTCGACATGCTCCAGTGGATGAACGCTGCTCGGAGCAACAACGGATCGGTGGTCCTGGATCGGGGATGGCGACTCCGCCAGCTGGCGGATGATCACAGCCGGAAGATGGCCAACGCCGGCGAGATCTTCCACACGACGTCCCTCGGCTCCAAGCTCACGTTCGTCTCGTGGAGCGTGGCGGGCGAGAACGTGGGAGCCGGTGGCAGCATGCGGTCGCTCTTCGATGCGTTCATGAAGAGTGACGTGCACCGTGACAACATCCTGAGGCGTGGTTTCCGGCGCGTCGGGATCGGCGTCTACTCGCAGGATGGGTTCGTCTGGGTGACGTTGATCTTCGTCGGATGAGGATCAGGATCTGAAGCGAGGAACGAAGAAGGGGCGGGATCCCGGTGGGATCCCGCCCCTTTCCGTTCGCTGTGCTCGATCTACGCGGCCTCAGGCTCCGGGCGGCGCCTGCGGGTCGACGCGACCACGGTCACGCCGATCCCGAACAGGACGATCGTGATGAGCCCCAGCCGGCCCGCATCCGAGCCCGTGAACGGGGTCGGGGGGTTGTTCGGCGGGTTCGGCGGGTTCGTGCCGAGGATCGGGCTCACGGTGGCGTCGTCATCGGCGCTCACCGACCGACCGAGGATGTCCTCGCCTTCGGCCGTACCGATGTTGGTGACGATCTCGTCACCGACCACGAAGTCGTGGGTCAGCGTCACGGAGTCGCCGGGCTCGAGCACCGGGATGTCCCCGATGTGACCCAGGATGTCGTCGTCGACGCTGATCTCGTACAACGTGGTGTCGCCCGTGTTCGTGACGACGTAGGTGAAGGTCACCGTCGTGCCGACCGGGACAACCTCCTCGTCCACCGTCTTCACGATGTCGATGGCAGGGCTGATGATGTCGACCAGGTGGTCATCGCTGTCGGTGACCGGGTTGCCACCCTCGCCCTCCTCGGTGTCGCCGATCACCGTCGCCGTGTTCGGCAACGGGTCGTCGTCGGTTTCGGTGACGAGGTGCGTGCAGCTGAACGTCCACACGTCGCCGACCGCCAGGCTGGCGTCGACTTCCGCTCCCGGAACGATCGTGCCGGGGTCGCAGATCGGGTCGCTGAGCGCGACATCGAAGAGCTCGACCTCACCGGTGTTGGTGACCGTGAAGGAGTAGGTGATCGTGTCACCGCGGTGCACGAGCGCCGGCCCGTCCTTGACGAGTTCGATCAGCGGGAAGAGCAGGTCGGTCGAGCAGTTCGCGGAGTCATCCACGAGCTCTCCCGAGTCCACGCCCGAGCCCGAGGCGGTCACTTCGTTCGGGACCGGGTCCGGGCTGTCCTCGGTGACCTCGTAGGTGAACTCATGCGATTCCGAGTCACCGGCCGCCAAGGTGTCGGCGAAGTCATCCGACAGGTCGCCGAGCAGCGAGTCATCGACCGTGATGCCTTCGAGGTCCTCGTCGCCGGTGTTGGTGACCGTGATCGTGTAGGTGATCGTGTCACCGACCTGCGCGAAGTCCGTGCAGGTCTTCTCGACGTCGATGTCGGGGTTGAGGATGTCGGTCGAGCAGTTCGCGGAGTCATCCACGAGCTCTCCCGAGTCCACGCCCGAGCCCGAGGCGGTCACTTCGTTCGGGACCGGGTCCGGGCTGTCCTCGGTGACCTCGTAGGTGAACTCATGCGATTCCGAGTCACCGGCCGCCAAGGTGTCGGCGAAGTCATCCGACAGGTCGCCGAGCAGCGAGTCATCGACCGTGATGCCTTCGAGGTCCTCGTCGCCGGTGTTGGTGACCGTGATCGTGTAGGTGATCGTGTCACCGACCTGCGCGAAGTCCGTGCAGGTCTTCTCGACGTCGATGTCGGGGTTGAGGATGTCGGTCGAGCAGTTCGCGGAGTCATCCACGAGCTCTCCCGAGTCCACGCCCGAGCCCGAGGCGGTCACTTCGTTCGGGACCGGGTCCGGGCTGTCCTCGGTGACCTCGTAGGTGAACTCATGCGATTCCGAGTCACCGGCCGCCAAGGTGTCGGCGAAGTCATCCGACAGGTCGCCGAGCAGCGAGTCATCGACCGTGATGCCTTCGAGGTCCTCGTCGCCGGTGTTGGTGACCGTGATCGTGTAGGTGATCGTGTCACCGACCTGCGCGAAGTCCGTGCAGGTCTTCTCGACGTCGATGTCGGGGTTGAGGATGTCGGTCGAGCAGTTCGCGGAGTCATCCACGAGCTCTCCCGAGTCCACGCCCGAGCCCGAGGCGGTCACTTCGTTCGGGACCGGGTCCGGGCTGTCCTCGGTGACCTCGTAGGTGAACTCATGCGATTCCGAGTCACCGGCCGCCAAGGTGTCGGCGAAGTCATCCGACAGGTCGCCGAGCAGCGAGTCATCGACCGTGATGCCTTCGAGGTCCTCGTCGCCGGTGTTGGTGACCGTGATCGTGTAGGTGATCGTGTCACCGACCTGCGCGAAGTCCGTGCAGGTCTTCTCGACGTCGATGTCGGGGTTGAGGATGTCGGTCGAGCAGTTCGCGGAGTCATCCACGAGCTCTCCCGAGTCCACGCCCGAGCCCGAGGCGGTCACTTCGTTCGGGACCGGGTCCGGGCTGTCCTCGGTGACCTCGTAGGTGAACTCATGCGATTCCGAGTCACCGGCCGCCAAGGTGTCGGCGAAGTCATCCGACAGGTCGCCGAGCAGCGAGTCATCGACCGTGATGCCTTCGAGGTCCTCGTCGCCGGTGTTGGTGACCGTGATCGTGTAGGTGATCGTGTCACCGACCTGCGCGAAGTCCGTGCAGGTCTTCTCGACGTCGATGTCGGGGTTGAGGATGTCGGTCGAGCAGTTCGCGGAGTCATCCACGAGCTCTCCCGAGTCCACGCCCGAGCCCGAGGCGGTCACTTCGTTCGGGACCGGGTCCGGGCTGTCCTCGGTGACCTCGTAGGTGAACTCATGCGATTCCGAGTCACCGGCCGCCAAGGTGTCGGCGAAGTCATCCGACAGGTCGCCGAGCAGCGAGTCATCGACCGTGATGCCTTCGAGGTCCTCGTCGCCGGTGTTGGTGACCGTGATCGTGTAGGTGATCGTGTCACCGACCTGCGCGAAGTCCGTGCAGGTCTTCTCGACGTCGATGTCGGGGTTGAGGATGTCGGTCGAGCACGAGTCGGAGCCCGTGATCGTCGCTCCCGAAGAGGCCCCGAGAGCCGACACCGCGACCGAGTTCGGCAACGGGTCCGGGTCGGCGGCCACGACGGTGTAGGAATACGTCCTCGTCACAGTGGCTCCGGCAGCGATAGTGGCGGGGAACGAGGCCGTGATGTTCACGGGACTGTGGCCGTTCACCGTGTCCACGACGCTCGTGAGGTTGAGTGTTTCGTTGCCGGTGTTCTGGATGGAGATGCTGTAGGTGATGATGTTGCCCACCTGAGAGAACTCAGGACACGTCTTGTCGACGTTCATGCCGGGTCGAGCGACATCGCCCACCTGCTTCATGGGCACGGTCTCGTTGCCGACGCTGATGTTGTCACCGCCGACCACGTCCGCATCGATGATCGCGTTCAAGAGGTTGCCGGTGGGAGTTCCGACTTCGCATCCGAGTTCGACGACGATGCGAACGATCGTGGTCTCACCGGCGCTGAGCCCGGTCACCACAACGCTTCCGAGAAGCTCGTCCCCGACCGTCTGCTCTGAGCCCGGCACCAACGTCGCTGTCTCGTTGCCGTTGGAGTCGATGGCGCTGTCGCCGGTGTTGATCCCGACGCTCACGATGTCCGTGAAGCCGATACCCGGCTGTCCCGTCGTCTCCGCGCCGAACGAGTAGTCGAGCTCGATCGAGCCGTTACCCTCAGCGCCATCCTCGATCTCGACCTCGGTGAAGAACACCACGAGGTCGCCGCACTCGAAGTCGCCGCCCTCCAGCGACTCCACGACGCCATCTGGACCGATCTCTCGGGCGCCGTATTCGCCGCCCACGCCAGTGATGTGGTTGTAGCTGTCGGGACCGGCAGCGACGAAGTCAAGGTTCACGTCGCCGCCGTGAAGGCCCCCATGGCTCAGGATGCCCGCGGTACGGCCGGAGCTGGCCGTCTTCAGCTGACTCTTCTGGGGCGCGGTTCGGGACGTGGTACCGGTCCCGGCATCCCCAGGATCAGCGCTGAGTTGACCTGCAGAGGGAGCCTCCCCGGTCGGCTGGGCCGACGGCAGCGCGGTGCTGCGGCTGGCGTCGTCCGCCCAGGCGATCAACGAGCTGCCCTGTCCGAGCGCGAGCGCGAACAGGACCACGAACGAAACGAACGAAGCGAGCCCACGGCTGCTGCCGCGGTGACGCCGACTGGATCTGGTTCCCATCCCGTACCTCCCCAACTGGTGTGGTGCGCTTCACTTGACCGATGGACCGAGCCCACGCCTTACGGCGGGGACTGTGGTCCGCTGGACTGACGGTATCTCCCTCGACCGGGGGACAGCATCGGGCGAATGGCCTGAGCTATTCGCGTCCGATGGAGTAGGTCGTTCGGGGGAACGTGGAACGGCGGGGCCCCGGATCGGGGCCTCGCCGTGCTCCTACGCGAGACGCGGGGTCAGACGACATCCTCGGGCCGCCGCCTCCGGGTCGCCGCCACCACCGTCATGCCGATCCCCAGCAGGGCCAGCGTGATGAGTCCGAGCCGGCCTGCGTCCGAGCCCGTGAAGGGGGTCTCCGGTGGGGTCCCAGGCGGATTCGGCGGGTTCTCACCGGCGATCGGAGTCACGAAGGCGTCATCGTCGTCTCTGACCACTCGACCGAGGATGTCCTCGCCCACGGCGGTCGCGACGTTGGTGACGGGCTCGGTCCCGACCACGAAGTCCTTCGTCAGCGTGACGGAGTCGCCCGGGTCGAGCACGGGGATATCACCGATGTGACCCATGATGTCGTCGTCGACGGTGATGTCGTAGAGGGTCACGTCGCCCGTGTTCGTGACGACGAAGGTGTAGGTCACCGTGGTTCCCACGGGGACGACCTCTTCGCTGACCGTCTTCACGATCCGGATGGCCGGGTTCGAGACATCGGTCGTGCAGGTCGCGGACGCCGAGGCCTCCACCTCGGAGTCGACCCCCGTACCGGTCGCGGTCACCGTGTTGATCACCGGGTCCTCGTCGGGTCCCGGGGTGTAGGAGACGATCGCGGTGGCTTCCCCGCCGACGGGGAAGGGGTCGTCCAACCCGAACTCCGCGGTGATGTCGCCGAGCAGGGTGTCGATCACCGTGACGCCCCCGAGAGCCTCGTTCCCTTCATTGGTGACCGTGATCGTGTAGCTGATGTCCGCACCGGATGCGACCAAGCCCGGGCAGGACTTGGTGACGCCGATCCCCGGTGCGTGCGTGATGTCGGTCGTGCAGTCCGCGGTCGCCGAGACCGTGTCGCTCGTCTCGTTGACGTCGTAGGTCCCGGTCGCGGTCACCGTGTTGATGACGGGATCGCCGTCTTCGGCCACCGGCGTGTACTCGACCGTCACCGTGACAGGGTCTGAACCCACCGCGAGCGAGTCCGGGAACTCATCCGAGAGGTCGCCGATGATGTCGTCGATGACGGTGATCTCGGTCAGGTCCACGTTCCCCGTGTTCGTCACGGTGATCTCGTACGTGATGGGATCGCCGGCCGCAGCCGTCGCCGGGCAGTCCTTGGTGACCTCGATCGCCGGTGCTGCCTCGAGGCCACCGACCTGCTTCATCGGGACGGTCTGCTGTCCGACCGAAACGCGCTCGTCGTCGGCGCGGGCACCCTCGATCGAGTTGAGGATGTTGCCGGTGGGGCTCGCCCCGATCTCGCACTCGAGGTGCGCGGTGATGCGAACGATGGCCGTCTCACCAGGGGCGAGGTTGGTGACCGTGAGCGTGCCCTGGAGCTCGTCGTAACCGGCTGTTTCGATGGCCCCGTTCGGCGGGTCGAAGGTGACGACGTTGTCGCCCACGTTGCCGACATTGCCGTCGTCGGGAGTGTTGATCCCGTAGCTGACGACGCTGTCGAAGCCGAGTCCCGGCTGGCCCGTGGTCTCGGCGCCGAAGGACATGTCCAGCTCGACCGTGCCGCTCCCGTCCGCATCGTCAGCAACGACGATCTGGACGAAGAAGGTCACGAGGTCGCCACACGCGAAGTCGCCGCCCTCGAGCGACTCCACCACACCGGCCGTCTTGCTGATCGAGCGGTTGTCGTAGCCGAACTCCGGGCGACCGCCCAAGCCGGTGGAATGATCGTAGGTGAACGGCCCGGCTGCGACGAAGTCGAGGTCGATGTCGCCGCCATGAAGGCCTCCGTGGCTCAGGATCCCTGCGCCACGCCCTGCGCTCGCGGTCTTCAACTGACTCTTCTTGGGCGCGGCTCTCTTCGCCGGCGCAGCGGACGCCTGTGCCTCGGCATCGTCTTCCTCTGCTGCGGGTGCCTCCTCAGCCGGAGCCTCCTCGGCGGGAACCTCTTCCGCTGGAGCCTCTTCCGCTGGATCTTCCTCGGCCGGTGCGTTGGCTACCGGCGGCGCCTCATCACTCGAAACGGCGTTCTTCTTCCCATTCCCGCCGCCGTTATCCGCCAGCGCGAACAATGAACCGCCCTGTCCGAGTGCGAACGCGAACAGAAGCAGGAACGACACGATGGAAGCGATCCCGCGCCTCCGGGCGCGACCGCTGCGTGGATCGTTGGTTCTGGTTCCCATCCCTACCCCCCAAGTGATCTGTGGTACGCCACGTTGCCTCGATCCGGGCCCCACGACTTACGGTGTAGCTCGTGGTCCTCCGCCCGCATCTGCCCCCTCACCCTGGGGGACGCCATCGGGCGTACGGCCCGACTCCGTCCGGAACCACTGTGTAGTCCGTTCGGAGGAGTCCGATTGTGAATGAAGTTGCCAGATTGCACAAGATAGAAACCCAGGAACGATCGTGATCAGAGAAGAAGTGGCCCTCTCGGAGGGCCACTTCCGTGCTCGATCCGTGCTCGTCGGCCGCCTATCCGCGGGAGTGTGAGCGCTTGCGGGAATTCACAAGGAGCACGGACCCCAGGCCCGCGAGGACCACGATCCAGGCTCCGAGGCTGTCCGCACTCGATCCAGTGAAGGGGCTTCCGCCGCCTGTTCCGTCCCCGCCGTCACCGTCGCCTCCGCCGGATACCACCGTGACCGTCGCACTGGCGTCATCGCTGACGTCCCCACCGAGACGGTCTTCGCCCGAGGCGATGGCGACGTTCGTGATGGGGGAGGAGCCCAGGTTGATCTGAGCGGTCAGCTCGACGGTGGCTCCCACCGCGAGAGTGGCGATGTCACCGATGTGATTCAGCTGGTCGTCGTCCACAGACACATCGAACAGTGGTGTATCTCCGGTGTTGCGCACCGTGTAGGTGTAGACGATGAGCGTCCCTGCCGGTCCCGAGGTCGGAGAAGCGGTCTTCTCGAGGTCGATGTTCGGGTGCAGGACGTCCACGTCATGGGTGTCCGTATCCGTGACGGTCCCGCCCTCGTGGTCACCGCTGACCGTCGCCTGATTGTGGATCACGCTTCCGTCACCGCTGGTGACCGTGTGATCGCAGGTGAAGCTCCATTCCTCGCCCACCGCGAGGGTCGCGTCGCCATCCGCGTCATCGACGAGCTCCGGTGTCCCGTCGCACTTGGGGTCGGTCAGGCTGACGTCCGTGAGATCCACGCCGCCGTTGTTCCTCGCGATGAAGATGTAGGCGATCGTGTCGCCGACGTGTGCGGCCGAGGGCCCACCCTTCAACAAGCGGATCCGCGGGACGCAGGCGATCTCGTCGGTGGCCTCGGCGTGGTTGTCGTCTCCGACGTTCTCGGCGGGTTCGTTGGTGCCCTCGACGTCCACTTCGTTCGTGATGCTGCCGCAGGCGTCGCCGCTCACGATGACACGAACCGTGATCGATGCCGACTCACCCGGATCGAGGGTGATGGGACCACACCGGACTTCGGCGTACGGCACGCCGCCCGGCAGAACGGAGCTCGTGACGTTGCACAGCACGCCATCGAAGACCGGGAGCGGCACCCCGACGTTGACCGCTTCCGCCGGCAACACGTCGACGAGCTCCACGCCGGTGGCCGCCTCGTCGCCAACGTTGGTCACGGTGATCGTGTACTGGAAGTCGTCGCCTTCGTGGAGGAGCCCGTCGGCGTCGGAGGTCTTGGTGACCTGGAGGTCCGGAGGGGACGTCTCGCCGCAGTCCACGGTGTTGGTGACGTCATCGGATGAGTTGTTCTCGGCTGCTCCGCCGGTTTCGTTGGATGCGGAGACGTCGGCGCTATTGACGATCGCGCCGCAGAAGATCTCGTCGACCGTGACCGTGATGTCGATGTCGATGCTCGCGCCGGAGTCGATCTCACCGACCACGCACGTGACCAGGCCGGCGGACTCGGTGCAGCCGGGGTCGGCCGTGACGAACGTGACACCGACGGGGAGTTGGTCGGTGACCTCGACGCCCGTCGCAGTCCCGTCGCCCTCGTTCGAGACCGTGAGGGTGTAGGTGATCGTGGCGCCGTTCAGGACCGCACCATCCGGTTCGTTGGCCTTCGTGACCGTCACGTCCGGCTCGGGCTCGGTCACCACGTCGTTCCAGCAGAAGGCGAGGTGGCTCAACCCGTAGAAGCCGCCCCTGCCCTTTTCGGGCGTGTGGACGTCCAGGTCGCCCGTGTCGCCCGCCGGATACGCGAAGAGGTTCCCACCGCTCGGGCCACCCTTGACGTAGACGCCGTGGATCGGGAGGTTCGATGACCAGTCGGCGAACCCGGTGGGGCTGTTGTAGCCCGTGACCGTGACCGTGACACCCCCGCCTGAGACCTGGCCGTTGCCCGCGATCGAGATGCCATGATCGAAGCCGAGCTCAGCGCAGTCGTTGCTCGAGGACTGGGTGTCGACGACGACCGGCGTGACGCCGTCGCCCGAAGGGGGGCCGGGTGAGTCGGGTGGGGGAGCCGCTCCGGCGACCAGCATGCCGGCCGGTCCCACGGAAAGCATCGCCACGACCATCGAACCGATGACGATCCCGCGTCGGTCGGTCCGGTGTTTGCCTCTCCTCATGTCCCCTCCTGGGTCCCGCCTGCGGGCATGTTCGGTATCTGCGTGCGTGCTCCGTCGGCCACTTGACCCACACCCTACGAGGGACGGGGGAGTGGATACATCGGTCGAACGACGCGGGCCTTTCGACCCAAGCGAGCTTGGCATCAGGGTTCCCTCGAAGCAAGAACGCGGAACGCGATGTGATCGATGAGTTCGGCAGCGGTGCGGACAGGCCATGCGAGGCAAGGAAGGGCACCGAAGGAAGGGGGACCGAGGGGCTTCTCCCGCGGCTCATCCCGAGGCGAAGTGACATAATGTACGTTATCGGGGAAGGAGGCGCGGAGCTCCCTTCAAGACCTCCACCCGTGATACGGCCGGCCCAGAACCCTCAGTGCCACGCCCCATCGGGTCACGAGCCAGAGCGCCTCGAAGACGATCCCGCGGGAGAGCTTGGATTGACCGTGCTCCCGTTCCCTGAACGTGATCGGCACCTCGCCGACCGTCCACCCACGGAGCCAGGAGCGCATGACGAGCTCGACCTGGAAGCCGTAGCCGTCGGCGTGGAAGGGCTCCGCGACGAGGTCCTGGAGCAGCTCGCGACGGTAGACGCGGTAGCCGCTCGTCGCGTCGTGCAGGGGGATCCCGAGCATCAGCGAGGCGTAGATGTTGCCCATCCGCGAGAGCGCGAGCCGGACCCGACTCCAGTTGGTGACCGAGCCACCCGGGACGTAGCGGCTGCCCACCACGAGGTGGTGACGCTCACGGGCCGCGCCGAGCAGCGAGGCGAGCTGGGTGGGGTCGTGTGAGAGGTCGGAGTCCATCTCGACGATCAGGTCGTAGCCCTCGTCGAGCGCCCGGCCGAATCCGTCCAGGTACGCGCTCGCGAGGCCGGACCGGGCCGGGCGCTCGACGAGCCGGAGCCGGGGCTCCCCTGCCATGAGATCTCGAACGATGTCCGCGGTTCCGTCCGGAGAGGAGTCGTCGACGACGAGCGCATCGACGCCCGGGATCGCCAGGACCCCAGCGACGACGTTACGGATCGTCTTCGCTTCGTCGTAGGTCGGGAGGATGACCAGGGTTCGTACCCCCATGCCGAGCGGCTCGGGTTCGGGTCGTCCGGCTCGCCGGCCTCGAGGGACCGCCGCCAGGCCGATGATCATCGCGAGCGAGACGACGGGGACCCAGTCGCCCCAGCGCACATACAGCGTTCGCTCGGTCGATGCGCGGATCGTCTCCCTGATGAGCGCAGGGTCGAAGAGCTCCGTCCGTTGCGACGTCCGACCGCTCGGATCGACGAATGCGCTGATGCCGGACACGGCAGCATGGACCACCCATCGTCCGTCCTCGATCGCGCGGATCCGCGACATCTGGAGGTGCTGCGCGGACGCGGACGTGTCGTCATAGGCCGCGTTGTTCGTGAGCACCACGAGGAACTGCGCGCCCTGCCGGACGAGCGTCCGGTCGAGCTGTGGGAAGCTGTTCTCGAAGCAGATGGGTGCTCCGAACGTCGGGAGCCCGGGCGCCCCGAGGGTGTGCAGCCGCTCCCCCGGCGTCAGCTCGTACGCGATCTGATCGAGGGCCGAGATCCACCCGACGAGCGGCTTCCACGGGATGTACTCGCCGTACGGCACGAGATGGGTCTTCCGATAGACGTCGACCACCTCTCCCCCACCGTCGAAGACCACGGCCTGATTGAACAGCGTCTCGCCGGACGGCCGCGCCGATCGGATGTTCGCGGACGTGGATCCGGCCAGGACCGGAACCCCGACGTCGGCGATGCCCGCGCGAACCTCGTCGAGGATCTGCAGGGAGCCCGGATCGAGCGCGCTCTCTCCCCACACGGCCAGATCGGGAGGATCATCTTTCAACGTGTGGTGAAGCTCGAGGTTGAGCCTCGTTACGGCGATGTCTCCCTCCTCCCGTGTTGGCTCCCGGACCGCCCTCCGGAAGTCGACCTGGATCGCGGCGACGTCGATGGGCCGGCCTGTCGCCTCGGCGAACGGGATGACGGCCGGCGCGAGGGCGGCGGCCAGCGCCAGCGCCACCCACCCCACACGGTGCGCAGGCTCCCGCTCGGCCGTGACGGCCTCGGCGAGCGATGCCGCGGCGAAGGCGACGATGAACGTCACGCCGAAGACGCCTGCCACCACGGCGACGCGGACCGTGATCGGATTCGAGACCTGCGACACCCCGAGCGAGCCCCACGTGAACCCACCGAGGGGCCAGAGTCCCCGGAGCCAATCGATCGTGGTCCAGACGGCTGCCGTGCCGAGGGCCGTGAGCAGCGGCCGACCGGGTCTGCGGATGAGTGGGACGATCGCGCCGAACAGGGCGATCGAGAGACCGGTGAGCAGCGTCAACGCGCCCCAGGCGAGCGTGCCGAAGAGCATGATCCACGACAACGTGATCCCGAACCCGGTGAGTCCATAGGCGAGCCCAAGGAAGAAGCCTCGGGCCGGCGTCGCTTCCCGGAGCGCGACGAGCAAGATCGCGGGCGCGAGGAAGGCCAACGGCCAGGCGGCGACGGGTGGGAAGGCGAGCGAGGACAGTACGCCCCCGATCAGCGGAAGGATGAACGCGACCGGGAACCGGACGTCGGTCAGGCGCAGTCGCGGCAGAACATCCGCCGTTTGTCCGCGAGCTGGCTTCGATGCTTCACGAGGTAGCAGTTCTTGCACACGAACTCGGTCGACTGGATCGGGACGACACGCGTCTCGATCGGCTCGAGGCGATCGTCCGCTTTCGTCGCGGCGACGGCGACGACCGGTTCCTCTTCGTCGGCCTCGTCCTCGTCATCGCGAGCCTCTTGTTTCTCGAGGACCTCGTGGATCGACTCGACGTCGGCCACGGCAGGGTCCGCGGGAGTGGCCGCGGCATCCTCCAAGTCCTCTTCGGTCGGCTCGAGGTCGTCCAGGTCCTCGCCCGTTGCGACGTCCTCGTCTTCGCGCTCTTCCGTGCGCTCCACCACCTGTTCCCTCCGGGTTCGTCCTCGATACGGCCGCGGATTCTAGCGGTCACTCCTCCGCTTGCCATGGATGTACGCCAAGGAGATACAGGATGTTCCCCGGCGGCGGGATCCGGAAACGCAAGAGCCCGAGAGACCTTTGGGGCCGCGACGCCGGGGCGTCGCGTTCTCTACTCAGCCTCTCGGGCTCCGCGCGCGTCTCCGCCGGGGCGGTGACGCAGGCAGGACGTTACCGAGCAGGTGTCGGGAGGGCAACCCGAACGGAGAGAAACAGTGCCAAGAACACCGGATGCGGGGCCCGATCAGGCTCGATAGACCTCGCGGCCCAAGGACACCGTGAGGACGGGGCGGAGCCCCTCAGGAGAGCCCACCTCGAGTGGGTCCTCGTCGTAGGCCGCGAAGTCCGCATGGCGTCCGGGCTCGAGCGCTCCCTTCTTGCCGTCCTGATGGCCCAGGCGCGCGCTGCCCACCCGATGGAGCTTCAGCGCCTCCAGCCTCGTGAGGCGCTGCGTGGGCTCGTGGTGACTTTCGAGGGCCGAGATCGCGAGCATCGGATCGAGCGGTGTCACCGGCGAGTCCGAGCCAACACCGACCTCGATCCCCCGATCGAGCATCGTGCGGATGGGGTGCGCGGCCATCGCGCGTGCCGGCCCCAGTCGCTCCTCGTACATCCCCCCGCCCTGTCCCCAGAGCCGGTCGAAGGCCGGCTGGACCGACACGGCGAGCCCGAGTATCGCCGCTCGCTCGATCTGGTCGGCCGACGGGAGCACGAAGTGCTCGATCCGGTGACGTCGGGCGCGGAAGTGGCGGCGCTCTCTCGAGTCGAGGGCGAGGTAGACCCGCTCCCATGTCTTCAAGACCTGCTCGATCGCACGATCCCCGATCGCATGCACGCCCACTTGGAGGCCGGCGTTGTGACCGGCGTGGAAGAACTCCGCGAGCGTGTCGTCGTCGTGAGAGAGCTCGCCTTGCTCCGCGCCGTCTTCGTACGGGTGGGCGAGGGCGGCGGTCCTCGCCCCGATCGAGCCGTCGACGGGAAGGTCGCCCCCGATCGCGAGGAAGCCTCGCTCCATCGATTCGGGGAGGGACATCGATGCGGGGACCGGGGAGACGTCCACGGGCAGGCGCCTGCGATGCCCGAGCAGCACTTCGAGGTCGGAGAGGTCCAGGGACATCTCGTGCACGGCGGTCACGCCGCGAGATGCGGCGAGGCCGGCGGCTTGCAGCTGGAACTCCTCGATGCGCTGGCGCTCGTACGACGACTCCACCCAGGCCGAGACGCGCCGGTTCGCCTCCCTGGTGAGCCGACCCGTCGGTGTGCCGTCCTCCCCCACCTCCACACCGTCCGCGTCGGTGAGATCGACGGCATCGAGGACCTCCGCGTTCACCACGGAGATGTGCCCGTCGGTCCGGGTGAGCACCACCGGGACGGGGGTCAGCGCAGCCAGCTCTGCGCCCGTCGGGAGGTCCGGCCGATCCCAGTGCGACTCGTCGAAGCCCTCCAGGTGGACGGGGGACGTACCCGTGGCGGCTCGCTCACCGACGACCCGGAGCAGATCCTCCTTCGAGGTCGTTCGTCGCACGTCTTCGTTCGTCAGCGAGCGCCCGGTGGCGGTGAGATGCACGTGACTGTCGATGAAGCCTGGGACGATGGTGGTTCCGGGGAGCTCGATCGTCAGGTCGGCTTCGGGAGGGTCGCCGGTGCCCACCCGCTGGACGTGTCGCTCGTCGACGAGGATCCACTCCCCCATCGTCGGATGAGAAAGGGTGACGACACGCGATGCGCGGTAGAGGGTCCTCACGGCGCCGCGATGATAGAGGAGTCCCGGTCGCCGAGCGCGACGACCCGAGCCTCCGGGAGCCCCGCGAGGAGTCTCGTCTTCTCCCCGTGGAGCGCGAGGCCCATCGTCGCCGCGGTGCGCTCGAGCACGACGAGCGCCCGGGCGACGTCTGTTCGTGATCCCCACACGATGACGTCGTCGACCCATCGCAGATGTCGAGCCCCAGTCGCCCTGACGGCGCGGTCGATCTCGGCGAGCACGGCGTTGGCGAGGACCGCCGAGGCGTGCGGGCCGATCGGGAGGCCTCGCACGCCTCGCTCCTGGAGACTCCGGAGGAACGCCACGGCGTGCGCGGCCTCCGGCCCGAGGAGCGAAGCGATCGTCCCCGGTGGGATGGACCCGTAGCAGTCCCGGATGTCGGCCACCGCGAACGCGGTGTCTCGCGTCGCGCCGTCGATGACCGCAAGGAGCCTCCGTCGCCAGGCGGTTCGAGCAGGCTCCCAGGGGGCGAGCCGCCATCCGCCGGGCGCCGGCTGCGTTCGGATCGCGAACACCTCCGGCCCGAGCGCGCGCTCGATCCGGCCGGCGAGCGGGTGCACGGCCCGCCGGTACTCGGCGTCGCCGGCCGGATCGAGCCGGGTGAGCCATCGGAGGCCGCCGTCCGGCTTCGGGATCGCAACGAAGCGGGGGCCGGCGGGATCGAGCCTTCCGGGCGGCCGGGATGACCGTGCGTCCAAACGAACGACACCTCCTCCGGGGGAACGGGGAGGAGGAGACGTCGACCGTACCGTCGGTCGGACACGGGTCGCAATCGGCCGTCGCGGGGATATCTCCCTCCCCCGCGCCATGTGGGAGCATGCTCGCGTGCTGGACGAACGTGACCTCGCGATCCTCAGCGCGCTGCAGGAGGACGCGCGGGCCACGTACGCCGACGTGGGCGCCAAGGTGGGCCTGTCCGCCTCGGCGGTGCACGATCGCGTACGCAAGCTCGAGCAGCAGGGCGTCATCCGCGGCTATCGAGCCGTGCTGAGCCCGGAGGCGATCGGCTTGTTCGTGACCGCGTTGATCGCGGTGACGCCGTTGGATCCCCATCAGCCCGACGACCTGCCTGCCCGCGTCCGTGAGTTCCCGGAGGTCGAGGATTGCTATTCCGTCGCCGGAGAGGCCAACTACGTGCTGAAGGTCCGCACGGGGACCACTGGCGAGCTCGAGGAGCTGATCAGGCGGCTCCGTGAGAAGGCGGGCGTCACGACGAACACCACGATCGCCCTGTCCATCCCCTTCGAAGACCGCCCGCTCGCGACCTAGCCGGGTTCGAGGCTCAAGGCTCCCATCTTGGCCCGCCGAAGTCCCATAATGGTCGGAGAAACCGGTCCCCCGATGGACGGATGAGAGGGTTCCCCATGCCGAGCGATCTCGATACCCAGCCGAAACACCGCTTCGAGTTCACGAGCCGACCCAAGGAGTCCGAGCGCGAATACCGGACCCCCGCACACTTCTGGGACCGGATCCGGCTGCTCGTCTTCCTCCTCGGCGCGTTCTTCGTCCTCGTGCTCGCCGACGTCTCGGCGAACAACATGTCGTTCCGCAGCGCACTCCAGGATCAGGTGGGCAAGCGGTGGTGGCTCCTCGCCCTCGCCGCGATCGAGGTGCTCCGTCAGCTCCACTACTACCTCCAGGAGCAGTCGAAGGGCTACTACCGCCTCTGGCGGAGGATGCTCGACCGAGAGGAGGACGCGCTCGGCCGGATCAACCCGTTCGTCCGGTTCCGGCTCGGCCGGCTCGCCCGTCTCCTCGTGTTCGCCTGGATCATGGGGGCGATCATCGCCGCGTTCATCAGCCAACCCGGTGATCAGGTCAATGCCCTGGAGGCGTGGTTCCGGCTCCCCGGGATCATCAAGCAGACGTTCGGCCAGATCGTCTACTTCCTCTTCATCATGTCGTTCGGGATCCTGCAGATCGGCGGGATCTTCTGGTTCATGTCGCGGGGTGGCACCGAGGTCTACATGCCCGACGACATCGACACCCGGTTCTCCGACGTGAAGGGTCAGGACGCCGTCCTCGAGCGCGTGAAGGAGAACATCATCTTCCTCGAGGATCCGGAGGCGATCGAGAAGCGCGGTGGCTACGTTCCCGGCGGCCTGCTCCTGTGGGGACCGCCGGGAACGGGGAAGACGCTGATGGCCCAGGCGGTCGCGGGCGAGACGGCGAAGCCCTTCGTGTTCGTCGAGCCCGGCGCCTTCATCAACATGTTCATGGGCGTCGGCATCCTGAAGGTGAAGTCGCTGTACCGGAAGCTCCGCAAGCTCGCCACACGCTACGGCGGCGTCATCGTGTTCATCGACGAGGCCGACTCGCTGGGCAACCGCGGCAACGTGGGTCCGCAGGGCGGCTGGGCGATGAGCCCGGCGGTCACGCCCTGGACCAATGAGCTCACCTGCAACGGGATGGGGTACGTGTCGGACGCAGGCCGCAACACCGTCTTCGAGGTGTCGCCTCCGTTCGGCGGTGGCCAGACCGAGCGCATCATCATGGGAGGCATGGGCGGCGGCGGCATGGGCACGCTGCAGGCGCTCCTGTCCGAGATGGACGGCCTGAAGAAGCCTCGGGGGCTCACGAATCGCCTCCGGCGGCTCCTGGGGATGAAGCCGAAGCCCCCGCCGCGATACCGGATCCTCCACATCTTCGCGACGAACCAGCCGCACGTGCTCGACGAAGCGATGCTCCGGCCCGGCCGGATCGATCGGAAGTTCAAGGTCGGCTATCCGCAGCTGGAAGGTCGCGTCGCGACCTACCGCTACTACTTCGACAAGGTGAACCACGGACTGACCGACGACGAGATCACGAAGCTCGCGACGATCACGCCGTACGCGGGCGGCGCGGACATGAAGGACATCGTCAACGAGTCCCTCGTGATCGCGATCCGCGACGGCCGCGACCGAGTCGGCTGGACCGACGTCGTGAAGGCGAAGCACGTGAAGCAACACGGGCTTCCCGACGACCACGAGTACATCGAGCGGGAACGGCATGCCGTGGCGGTGCACGAGGCGTGCCACGCCGTGGCCGCGTATCACCTCCGCAAGCACATGACGATCGATCTCGCGACGATCGAGCGTCGGGGCGACGTCGGAGGCTTCGTGTCCTCGATCCCGCCGGAGGACCAGTTCGTCCAGTGGCGTTCCGAGCGTGAGATCGACGTGATCACGTTCCTGGCGTCGCTCGCAGGTGAACGGCTCTTCTTCGACGGCGATCACTCCACCGGGGTCGGCGGGGACATGCGCGGGGCCACCGCTCTGACGACGCAGATGCTCGCCTACTTCGCGATGGGAGAGACGATCGCCTCACGCTCGGTCACGCTGGCGGGCCTCCGGGGACCGGTGCAGCCCGCGGAGACCGGTGCCGACCGCTCGCTGTTCGACACGGAGTTCGGCAAATCGGTCGAGGCCAAGCTGCGGGAGCTCTACGACCGCACGATGGCACTGCTCGAGGAGCACCGAGACGATGTCCTCACCGTGGCGCACGCCCTGGAGACGTACAAGACGATCACGGGTGACGACGTCGAAGCCATCATCGAGGATCGTCAGGGCCCGAACATCGACGGCCGGCGCTATCACGACTCACGGTTCTTGGAAGAGCTCGAGACCTATCACGCCGCCTGTGCGGCCGCGCACCTCCAACACGGAGGCGTCGAGGGCACGATCCCGATCCCGGTTCCGCCACCTCCGGTGGGAGCGCTGGTCGGAGTCCAGCCGGCGTCGGGGAACGGCCGAAGCGAGCCGAGGCAACGGATCGAGGGAACCCAGCCTCGCGAGGAGTGAACGCGCCGGTCCGAGCGGCATGCCCCGCTAGGATTGCCGTGTGCGTCTCTACAACACGCTCACGCGCGAGGTCGAGGAGGTCGTGCCGGTCGAACCAGGCCGGGTGAAGATCTACGCCTGCGGTCCCACCGTGTATCGGTACGTCCACCTCGGGAACCTCCGCACGTTCATGCTGACCGACCTCATCCGGCGAACGCTCGAGTTCGAGGGGTACAACGTCACCGAGGTCCAGAACATCACCGACGTCGGACACATGACGGACGAGTCCTCCCCCGAGGCGGTGGACAAGATGCTGTTGGCCGTCGAGGACGAGGGGCTCCAGCCACTCGAGATCGCCGAGAAGTACACGAAGGAGGCGCTCGACGACATGGCCGCGGTCGGTATCCGCCTCCCGGACATCATGCCGAAGGCCACCGACCACATCTCCGAGATGATCGACCTCACGGCCACGCTGATCGAGCGCGGTCACGCGTACGTCGTCGAGACCGGCTCCGTCTATTACGACGTCACGAGCTTCCCGGGCTACGGCACGCTCTCCGGGAACACGCTGGACAAGCTGAAGGCCGGCCATCGCGATCTCGAGACGGATCCCGCGAAGCGCCATCCGGCCGATTTCGCGCTGTGGAAGTCGGCGGGGCCCGGGCGTCTGATGAAGTGGCCGAGCCCATGGGGCGATGGCTTCCCCGGCTGGCACATCGAGTGCTCCGCGATGTCGATGAAGTACCTCGGCGACCGGTTCGACATCCATACCGGCGGCAACGACCTCAAGTTCCCTCATCACGAGGACGAGATCGCGCAGTCCGAAGGTGCCGTCGGCCACCAGGTGGTCTCCACCTGGGTGCACGGTGGCTTCCTCCGGCTCACCGGTCAGAAGATCGCGAAGTCGACCGGAAACGTGATCCGCGCGCAGGAGCTCGTCGAGCGCGGACTCGACCCTCTCGCCTTCCGATGGCTCACGTTCCAGACCAGGTATCGCTCGGAGATGGACTTCACGTGGGAGGTGATGGAGACGGCCGACCAGCGGGTGAAGCAGCTGCGGCGTCACATCGCCGAGTGGGGGGACGCTTCGGATCCTCAGGACGCCGCCGCGAAAGACTTCGATGCCCGTTTCCGGGAAACCCTCGCGAACGATCTGGACATGCCTTCCGCGGTCCGGGCGGTCAACGACCTCGATCGCTCGAGCGAGGTGCCCCCCGGCGAGAAGCGAGCCCTGCTCGCGTCATGGGATCACGTCCTCGGCCTCGACCTCGAGCGTGAGGCTCGAGCGGGGTGGACGGCACCCGGCGACGTCCTGCGGCTCGTGGCGGAGCGCGACGCCGCCCGGGAGGCGAAGGACTACACGCGCTCGGACGAGCTCCGGGACGAGCTCCAAGCGATGGACCTCGAGGTCATGGATACCGCGGAGGGCACCAAGGTTCGTCCCCGGGATTAGCCAGGGGGTTCAGCCGACCCCGAGGGGTTGGCCGAGGCGCTGCGCCGCCGCCTCGAGCGCGTCGGAGAGGAACGTGCTGCCCTGAAGGCCCGGAAGCTCTCCGAGCGTCCGCTCCATCTCCTTGACCGCGACCATCCCGTCCGCATCGCCGAACAGCGAGTGGATCACGAAGTCGGTCTCCCGCTGTGGCCTGACGCCGGTGCCGACGGGCGCCCAGAGGTGCTCGAGTGCCCACCGGGTGATCGTCCGGGCCTGCCTCGAGCGGGCGAGGCGCATCTTCGCCTGTGCTCGGTAGAACGCGAAGTGCCGCCGTTCGTCCTTGATGATCGCCTGGAGGAGCTGGATCAGGACGGGATGCTCGGTCTTCGCGATGATGCGGTGGTAGCCCGTCAAGGTGCCCAGCTCGTTGACGGCGCCCCAGGTCATGTGGACGGCGACGAAATCGCGGAACAGGGCGGATCCGAGCAGCGTGCCCATGTGGGAGACGTAGCCTTTCGTCCCGAACTTGCGACGGATCCACTGGTTGCGGTCGAAGCGGGTGGGGAACGGGTCGTCCCCCTCGACGTCCTCGTAGGAAGGGGGCAGGCGGTAGCCGGCTTCTCCGAGGAAGCGGCTGAAGGCTTCCCCGTGCCAGAGCTCCTCGTAGCCCCAGCACGAGAGGAACGAGGTGACCTCGGGGTCGAACGACGCGCGCGTTGCGAGGAGGTCGCGGAGGAACACGACCGTGTGCGTCTCGATATCCATCATGTAGGCGAGGCATCGAGCTTCGTCGGCAGAGACCGGATGCTCCCCGATCCGACCCCAATCGACCGTCGTCAGGTCGACGCGCGTGGACGCTCGGAGGTACCTGTCCAGGTCGAACTCCGACGTGTCCATCTTCATGATCTCGTCCCTCGTCACGGCCCGATCCCCATCCTCATGTACCCGCTCTCCTGGTTCGCACCACCCGGGCGACAGGATTACCTGAGGTTGGTCCGAGTGGTCAAGCGACGACCTGGAGCTCTCGCGTGCTCCGGTTGAGACGCTCGACCCCGTCCGAGGTGACCGCCACGATGTCCTCGATCCGGATGCCGAATCGCCCTTCCAGGTATACCCCGGGTTCGACGGAGAAGGTCATGCCCGGCTCGAGGACGGTGCGATCGCCTTCCACCATGTACGGAGGCTCGTGAAGCTCGAGGCCGATGCCGTGCCCCGTCCGGTGGATGAAACGCTCGCCGTAGCCCGCGGCGTCGATGATCGTTCGTGCCGTCCGGTCGACCTCCTGCGCCTCCAGGCCGGGTCGGACGACGTCGATCGCAGCCGCCTGTGCCTCCTGGACGGCCCCGTAGGCGTGCTCGAAGTCCTCCGGCGGTTCGATCACCACGACGGTGCGGGTCGTGTCGCTGAAGTACCCACCCAGCTCGCCGCCGAAGTCCATCACGACCGCGTCGTGGGGCAGGATCGTACGTCCCCCCGGCTCGTGATGGGGCGACGCCCCGTTCGGACCGCTCGCCACGATCGTGAACTCGGCGCGCGCATGTCCGTTGCGGACGAGGAGCTCCGCGAGGTCGTGGGCAACGGCCTCCTCGCTTCGACCCTGGAACGACATCGTCAGGATCTCCCGGAAGGTCTCGTCCGCGGCACGGGCGGCGCGTCGCAGCGCTCCGAGCTCGTGCTCGTCTTTCACGCCGCGGAGGCGGGCCATCACCGAGGACGCAGGTGAGAAGACGGCGTCGGGCAGTTCCCGCTGGAGACCGAGGAGGTGGCTCGCCCACAGGCGGTCCGCCACACCGATCCGGGTCGCGCCCTCGAGGAGGGCGGCGGCGGCCTCGTACGGGTTGGATCCGTCTCGCCATGGGACCAACTCGAGGTGCTGCCCCATCGGCGAGGCTGCCGCGAGCGCCCGCTCGAGCTGCGGCACGAGCAGCGCGGGGTCATGACCCGGCCGAAGCACGAGCAGCGTCGGCCTCGGCAGCGGCATCGGGTCGTAGCCGGTCAGGTACGCGAGGTCCGGCGAGGGCGACAGGACGAGCGCGTCCAGGTCACGGCGCACGGTCTCATCGGCCACCCTCCCGAGCCGGTCGAGATGGACGCCCATCACAGCTTGAAGAGGATCGGCCGAGGCACGATCTGGAAGGTCGTCGGGGTCGTCCCGAGCGCGACGCCGTCGGCGAGGACCGGCATCGGGTGTTCCGACCGGACCTCGAAACGGATCTTCGCCTTCAGCTCCTGGATGAAGGGATCGGGCACGTGATCGCCGTGTCGGAACAAGCGCGGGAGCTGTGTGTAGGCGCCGGAGCGTGGGCCCGTGAAGACGAGCGCGTCCAGGACACCATCGCCCGGGAAGGACCGCGGCGAGAGCCGGAGCCCGCCCCCGGTGAACTGGGCGTTCGCCACGACGACGTTCCACGCTCTCCCTTCCCAGGTGCGCGTGTCGTGCTCGATCGTGAACCTGGCAGCCTTCGTCTTCAGGTATCCGCACCAGAAACCGTAGAAGCGTCGCGAACCGCCGAGCCACTTCGGCGCCTTCGCCGCGCACGCGACCTGCTGCGCGCCCATCCCGACCTGCGCCAGGTTGTGCCCGTACCGTGTGCGGCGTTCGCCGCCCGGGACGGTCGACGTGATCTTCATGAGATCCAGTCCGTAGGTGTTCTCCCCCACCAGGTGCGCCGCCGCCGACTCTGTGTCCCCCGGGACGCCGAAGCTCCGCACCAGGTCGCATCCGCTCCCTCCGCCGATGACCCCGAGAACCGGGTCCTCCAGGATCGGGCTCCCGTCGCGGAACATCCCGTTCACCACGTCGTGGATCGTCGCGTCGTTCCCCACCGCGACCAGGAACCGGAACCCCTCGTCCAGGGCGCTCGTTGCGAGGGCCGAGGGATCCGCCCCGTTCGCCACGAGGGTCCGATGCTCGAGGCCGCGTTCGTCGAGCGCCCGTTCGAGCGCCGGGAGCTGGTCCAGGACGCCCGCCCGTGGGTCGGCGATCACGGCGATGGTGCCGAACGGGCTGCTCACGGCCGAGACCTCATGGAAGGCATCGTAGCGACCTACACCCCCGTGTAGGCGACGACACCGCGGAGGATCGCTTCGCGCCCTGCGCGGACCTGCCCGGCGGTCTCCGGCACGGCGACGTCTTCGATCTGCCGAAGGAGGTCCACCAGCTGCTTGCAGTTCCGGATGAAATCCCCGGGTGCCATCTCGGTCTCGGCGAGGATGTCGTCGAGCGCCTCGCCCTCGGCCCAGTGGTAGATCGGGGTCGCGAAGCCGGCTTCCAGCTCCCGGCAGAGCTGCACCTGATGCTCGTCCTCCGTCCGCCGTACCTTCCGCCACAGACGCTGGAGGCGTTCGTACCGTTCCTTCGTCTCGGCGGTGGGCATCTCGCCCGAGAGGGGGACGCGCTCCCGCCCCTCGTAGATCACGGACGAAAGCAGCGCGACCACCTCGGAAGGCCGGAGCTCATCGAGCAGGCCGGAGTCGAGCGCCTCCCCCACCAGGAGATCGCCCTCGCCGTAGATGCGGGTCAGCGTCCGCCCCTTCGTCGTGAGCGACCACTCGTCCACGTAGCCCAGCGCGCGGAGCACCGAGAGGACCCGGTCGAACTGCCGGGCGAGCGTCTCGGTCCGAACCCGGATCCGTCGCTCCACGCCCCCGAGACGTCGCTGGAGCTCGCTCGCACGCACCGCCCAGCGTTCGTGCTTCGCCCGCTCCGGGCATCGGCGGCACGGATGCGCCGCGGCAAGCTCCTCGAGACGCGCAGCCTCTCGCTCGACCTTGGGATCGGTTCGCCCGCGTCGCCGGTTTCCGCCCGTCTTGACGTCGAGCGCGACGAGCCTGGCCGCCACGTCCCGGCGGAACCGTGGGTTGCGGACGCTGCCGGACTTCGGCAAGGGGATCCTCGTCAGGACCTGCGGCGGCTCCTCGAAGTCCCGCCCGCTCAGGCGGAAGAACTGGCGGTCCTGGGTGAGCACGGTGGGCTTCCCGTCCCGCGACGAGACCACCACCGCCACTCCCCGGCGTCGAGCGCGCGGGACCCAGACGACGTCTCCCGGCCGCAACCCAGCCACGCTCTCGCGGATGTCGTCTCGGCGTCCCTGATCGCGGTGACGACGGTCTTCGTCCCGGAGCTGCCGGGCCTTCTCGAGGTGTCCCCAGTACTCCTCGAAGTCCCCGAGGTCGCACACCATGTTCTTCCGGTACCCCTCGAGCGTGGCCAGATCCTGCTGGCGGGTTCGCTCGAGGGCGACGACGCCCCGGTCCGCGAGGAACTGGGCGAACGACGAGTTCAGGAGGTGATGCGCCTGCTCGGGCGTGTAGTTGCGCACGAGGTTGACCGCCATGTTGTAGGAGGGGCGGAACGACGACGCAAGGTCGTAGGTCCGGGTGGCCGCCAGACCGGCGACCCGCTCGAACGGGACCTGCCGCTGGTAGATGACGACCGCGTGGCCGAGCGCGTCGATGCCTCTCCGGCCGGCGCGACCGGTCAGCTGTGTGTACTCCCCCGGCGTGACGAGCTCGTGCCGCTCGCCCTGGAACTTCCACAGGTCTTCGATGACCACGCTCTTGGCCGGCATGTTGATGCCGAGCGAGAGCGTCTCGGTGGCGAAGACGACCTTCACGAGCCCTTCCTGGAAGAGCTCCTCGACGGTCTCCTTGAACAGGGGAAGCATCCCGGCGTGGTGGGCGGCGACGCCCGTGGTGAGCGACTCGAGGAACTCGGAGAAGCCGAGGCTGACGAGGTCGTCCTCGTCGACCCACGCAGCGCGTGTCTCGGCTCTGTCCCGGATCACAGCCGCCTCCTCCCTCGTCGTGAGTCGCACGTTCGCGTCACGCAGCCATCGCACGCTCTTGTCGCAGCCCGAGCGACTGAACACGAAGTAGATCGCGGGAAGCATCCCCTCCTTCGCCAGGACGTCGACGACTTCTTCACGACGCGGGACGTAGACGCGTCGGTGTCCCTCCCGCGGACGGGACGTCCGCTGATGCTGGGGCAGAGCCGACCCTCGCCGGTAGTAGGTCTTCGTCTTCAGCTCGTGCTGATCGAGCGACACGACGTAGGGGTTCGGCAGGAGGATGCCGTCCTGCTCGACGTGCATGGGATGCAGGCGCGGACCGACGAGGTAGTGGTGCTCCAACGGGACCGGGCGGCGCTCCTCGATCACGACGCGAGTGTCTCCGCGGAGGGTGGTGATCCAGTCGCCGAACTCCTCGGCATTGGAGATCGTGGCCGAGAGCGCCACCACGCTCACGGAAGGCGGCAGGTGGATCAGCACCTCCTCCCACACGGCGCCCCGGTACGGATCCTGCAGGTAGTGCACCTCGTCCATCACGACCGAGAGGAGCCCGGTGAGGGTGGACGATCGTTCGTAGAGCATGTTGCGAAGCACTTCGGTGGTCATGACCACGATCGAGGCCTCGGGATTGATCGCGTTGTCCCCGGTCAGCAGCCCTACGGCGCCGGCGCCGTGCTTGTCCACCAGGTCGCCGAACTTCTGGTTGGACAGCGCCTTCAGCGGGGTCGTGTAGAAGGCCTTGCCTCCACGGTCGAGGGCGCGCTCGATCGCGAACTCGGCGACGACGGTCTTGCCGGAGCCCGTCGGGGCCGCGACCAGGACCGACAACCCCTGGTGCACGGCGTCGATCGCATCCAGCTGGAAGCCGTCCAGCTCGAAGGGGAACTGCTGCGCGAAATCGTCTGGGGTGCTCACGGTCGAGCCAGTCTACGGGCGGCCCTCGGTCGGGCCGGACGACCCGTGACGGGGCAGTCCTACGCGCCGAGGGTGTTCAGCACGCCGTCGAGCGCGGTGTCGAACGAGTCGGGGGCCTCGAGGTTCGACAGGTGCCCGGCGCCCTCGATCCGCAGGAGCTCCGCGCCGGGCACACGACCGGCGATGCCGGCGGTGACGTCCGGCGGGATCAGCCGGTCGTCGGTGCCGGTGATCACGAGGGTCGGCACGTCGATCCCCGGGAGATCGGGCACGGAATCCGGCCGCTCCGCCATCCCGAGAGCCGCGGCCGCGATCGCCTCGGGCGTCTGCGCGGCGATCATCGCTTTCACGCTCGCGAGCAGTTCCGCGGACGCATCCTCCGCGAGCAGTGGCGGCGGCTCCTCCACGAGGAAGCCGTTGCCCTCTTCCCGCAGGCGCTCGGCCAGGGCACGCCGCCCGGCAGCGCTTTCCGGTGGATCCGGCTCGGCCCGGGTGTTCGCGAGCACCAGGGCCGCCACGCGCGACCGCGCGGCCCGCCAGAACTCGAACGCGACGTAGCCTCCCATCGAGAGGCCGCACACGACCGCCGTCTCCACACCGGCTTCGTCGAGCGCTCTCGCACAGTGCGCTGCCGCGACTGACATGGTGAGGACCTCGGGTCCCTTCGTCCCCCCGAAGCCGGGGAGATGAGGAGCGACGATCGGCAGACGTGCGCCGAGCGAGGTGAGCTGCGGTTCCCACATCCCGGCATCCAGCGGGAAGGCGTGGATCAAGAGCAGGCCTGTCGTCATGCGCTCACCGTACGCCCTTGGCATCCGGGCCGACCACCACCGGCAATGCGGCGGGCCGCACCTCGAAGATCGCCGGCAGGGAGCCGACGAGCTCTCCGTCCGCGTACACGAGCACGCGCCGATTGGCTTCGACCTGCACGCGGGTTCCCGTGCGCATGCGGACCTTCGGGTGTGTCGTGTGAGTCCCGAGGAACACGCGAGGGAAGGCCTTGAGGAAGGCGGGCTTGGAGAGCGCCTCGACGATGCACACGTCCAGGAGACCGTCGTTCATCAACGCGTTGGGCAGGACCTTCATGCCTCCCCCCGTCCAGCGGCCGTTGCCGACCTCGACCAGCATCGCGTCCAGCTCCATGCGCTCGTCGTCGACCTGGATCGTGAACGCCGCCGGCGAGTATCTCGAAAGGGTCTTCAGCAGTGCCGCGATGTACGTCCCGGTGGCCCCGAGCTTCACGGTCATCCCGTTCGCTGTCTCGTTCACCTCCGAATCGAACCCGGCGCCCGAGATGTTGACGAAGCTCCTCTTCTCCGCGCCGGTCGTGACCTCGATCACGTCGATGTCGACGATCTTCGGGTTCGCGAGCAGCTCGACGGCGGTGTCCAACTTGCCGGCCCCGATCGCCTTGGCGAAGTCGTCGCCGGTCCCTGCGGGGAGCGCCGCCAACGCGGCGCCCGTCCCGAGGATGCCGTTGGCGGCGAGCGAGACCGTCCCGTCGCCGCCGAGCGCGGCGACGATCCTCGCTCCCCCTTCGGCCGCGGCGTGCGCCAGTCGCTCGAGGTCGGATCCCGATTCGGACACCCGTATCTCGTGTGGGACGCGGAGCCGATGAAGCCCCGTGGTGACCTTCCCGATCAGCCGCCCTGCTCTCCCGTGTCCCGCCGCGGGGTTGGCGACCACCACGAGGTCCGAGGCGTCGGCCATCGGCCTATGCGCCCGGGATCGTGGGCTGCCTGATGATGCCCGCGGAGGCGAGTGCTTCGGACTGATGGGTCTGGAAGCGGACGATGGCCGCGTCGGCGTCGGCGAGCAGCGCCTGCACGCGGGCGATCGCTGCGCGGCGTTCCTTGCCCTCGAGATCGGTCGCCAGGACCCCGAGGAGGGCCGCCTGACGGGAAAGCTCGATCGAGCCGAGCAACTCGTCCCGCGCGGACAGGAAACGGAGCACCTGCCCCTGGTCGAATCCCTTGTCGGCGACCGAGCTCGACAGCTGGTAGGCCTCGATGGCGTCCATCGTCTCCTGGGCGTCGCTCGCGGCCGTCTGGAGCGTGTCGACCGCGCCCTTGGGCGTCTGCTCAGCGAGCCCGGAGACGATCTCTCGAACCTGCGGGAGGATCAGCGGAGGGCGGCCTTCGGCGACCTGGCCGATCTTCCCGACCTCGGTCGCGACCAGGTTCTCCCAGGCAGCCCCGGCCCGTCGCCGCAGCAGCTCCTGTTCGCGGTTCCGCTCGGAGCTGTCCTGGGCGCGAAGGCCGTTCGTGAGCCAGACCCCTCCCCAGAACAACAAGAGTCCTACCAGGAACGCCGCGATCACCTGGACGCCCCGCCGGCGGAAGAACGGCACAGGAACGGGGACCGGTCCCCGCCTGGGGGCACGCACGGGCTGCCTCCCTCTCGTTCGTCCTTTGCCCTTGATCGCCATCCGCTCGGTCTCCTACCGCTTCAGCAAGCGGCTGACGATGATAGCTCCCTCGTAGAAGAGGTAGAGCGGGATGAGGAGCGCGAGCATCGAGATCGGATCCGGGCTGGGCGTGATGACCGCCGCGAAGATCGCGAGGCCGAGGACCACCTGGCGCCGGTACTTCCGCATCGTCTCGTTCGTCAGGACCCCTGCCGCCGAGAGCGAGATCAGCAGGATCGGGAACTCGAATCCGAGGCCGAAAGCGAGGACCGTGAAGATCACGAAGCCGATGTACTTGTCGACGGTCAGGAGGGGGTTGACGAAGTCGCCACCTGCGCTCAGGAGGAAATCCAACGCTTTGGGGAGCGTCAGGTAGGCGGCGAGGCCACCGAGGAGGAACAGCAGGAGGGAGAGGGCGACGAAGGGGATCGCCCACCTCCGCTCCCGATCCGTGAGGCCCGGCACGATGAACGCCCAGAGCTGATACAGGATCACCGGCAGGGCCACCAGCAGCGCGAGGAACACGATCACCTTCACGGTGATGAGGAATCCGTCGATCGCTCCGAGGAAGATGAGCGAGCAGCCCTCCTGCTCGAAGGGAGCCTTGTCGGGATGGTCGCGGAGGAAATCGCAGTACGGGCTTTGGATGAGCTTCATGGCCGGCTCGTAGAGGAAGAAGCCGGCGACCGAGCCGCCGAGCAGCGCCCAGATGCAGATCAGCAGGCGACGACGGAGCTCCTTGAGGTGGTCGATGAGCGACATCGCGCCCTCGCGTTCCTCGGGGGTCTTGCGACGCCACTTCGGAAGGGTTCTCATGGATCACGCGAGGTCTCGGGTCCGGCATCGCTCGCCGGCGGCGTCTGCTCGGCGGCCGCGTCCTCGACGAGCCGGTCGGCGGGTGGACCTCCCGCCTCCCCCGCATCGTCGACGGCCGGCGTGGTCCGCGGCTTCCGGGGGGTCGCGATCTCCTCCCGGATGGTCCGTTCCGTTCGGCGGACCGCGCCCTTCACATCGGTCGCGCGGGTGATGCCGCCGGTGACCTTCTTGAAGTCCGCGGCCGCCTGCCGCATGTCGTCGTCGACCCCGGACGAGACCATGTTGCGGACCTCGTCCTGCACGTCGCGGAACTGACGGAGCACACGACCGACCGAGCGGGCGAGCTCGGGCAGGCGTTCGGGCCCCACCACGATCAGCGCCACGGCGAGGACGACGAGAAGCTCGAAAGGTCCTACGTTGAGCATGGGATTCGGGCCGCGCCCGGCAGGGATTCTATCGGCGGGCCTTGCGGCGGACCGGTCTCCGGGCGGATGCCCTCCCCGACAGTCCGGCTGCCGCATCGGCGCCCCGCGCCGACGCCTCGGCCAACTCGTCGGCGATCGGCTGGAGCTCGTCCTGCAGGCGCCCCGCCGTGCGTCCGAGGAGGATCACATGACGAACGAGGAATCCCAGCATGACGAGCAACGCGACGGTCGTGGTGAGTCCCACCGCGAGCCACACCACGAGCCACGAGTCCATGCGAGGGATGCTACCGGGGATGCGAGGCGTTGTTACGACTCGTCGGAGCCGGCGAGGAACTGGTTGAGGTACTGCTCGTCCTCGAGCAAGAAGTGGAACTCGATCACGTCGTCGATCGTGAACGCGGGACCGTCCATCGCATGTTCGAGCGCCTCGATCGTCGCGGCCGGCTCCTGGTCGAACAGCGTCTCGCCGGCCTCGCCGGCGCCTCGCGGCTCGAGATCCACGCCGGCCGACACGAGGAGGGCCACGATCTTCCGATCGGCGCGCTTCTCGACGGAGTCGTCGCAGCGAGGGCAGGTGAACCGATAGCTTCCTTCCCTGCCGCTGGAACGGACCGAGAGCGAGATCGCCTCGGGGCCCATGTCGACCTCGCCGCAGCGGGGGCACGTTGTCCGGATGGTGGTCATCTCACGACTGCTATCGGCCCGGTTCCGGCGAGGCTTGAGGACCGCGGGCGTTGTCGGGGCTAGACCCGTATGACTAGGTCTTGTGGCCATAGCGGGTCAACGTCTCGCGAGCGAGTTCGCGCACCTCGTCCCGGAGCTCCGGTGGCGCCACGACCTCGGCGTCGTCCCCGACGCGGAGCAGCAGGCGAGCGACCCATCCGAGTTGCCGTGCAGGGAGCGTGAGCTCCACGCCGCCGTCCTCGCGCTCCTCGAGGTCCGTCGTCGCGTAGTACTCCGCGATCCAGCGGGCGGCCGGTCGCAACCGGAGGCGCACGGCCACGTCGTCGCCGGTCGGCGAATAGAGATCGCGTCCGGCCCCTCGCAGACCACGAGGCGTGAACGTCTCCCCGGTCGGCACCGCGCTCCGCACCCGGTCGGCCCGGAAGAGCCGCTCCGCGTCGGCATCCACGTCCCACGCGGCGACGTACCAGTGCCCCATGCCGGAGAAGACCTCTTCCGGGGCGATCTCGCGGTGGCTCCACTCGCCGGTGGACGGAGCGAAGTACTCGATCGACAGCCGTTCGTGCGTCCGCGCGGCCTCGAGGAGCACATCGAGATGCTCCGGCGCCCGACCACCCCGCGCGATCTCGATCCGTCCGTCGGTTTCTTGGAGTGTCTCGGCCCCGAGGGATCGACGGAGTTTCTCGAGCGCCTTCGCGAGGGACGGCGCGTCCGGGACCCCGGGTGTCGCGAGGAGCTCGGTTCCGCGCAGGTAGACCGCGAGGGCCTCGATCCTGGTGAGCTGGAGGGGGCGGGAGAAATGGTCGGCCATCGAGATCCAGATGTGACCGTCCTCGTCCACGTCGACATCGATCAGATCGCCGGGGCCGTACGGAGGCAACCCCGACATGAACAGGAGATCGAGGTCGCGCCGGAGCTGCGACGCGGGGACGTCGAACGCGATCGAGATCTCCTTCAGCGACGAGCCGGGATGTTGCACGAGGTACGGCACGATCGCGAGCATCCGGCCCAGGCGGTCCGAGGTCTTGGGCACGCCCCGTTTCCGATCAGCCAATGAGCGCCTCCAGCCGCGAGACGACGGCGTCGCGCAACGAGGCCGGGGACCGGACGACGGCATCCGGACCGTATTCGAGGAGCATCGCCGCGAAGGCATCCTCGTCCGCCATCGGGACCTCCATCGCGACCCATCCGTCTGGCTCGGTCCCGATCTCCTGTGCACCGGGGAACTGAGAGGCGGCGAACCACGCCCGGCCCGGTGAGAACAGCACGACCGCCCGATCGTCGCCGCTGGCGACCCACGGGCCCTGGTCCACGTGGTCGGCGGCTCGGAAGTCGGCGGGCGGGGCGGTCCCGGACCCGGCGTCGGTGATCTCGCCCGCCATCCGCGAGAGCCGGAACGCGCGGACGTCATCTCTTCCCCGGTCGTGCCCGACGAGGTACCAATGCCCGGCCCGGAACACCATGGCCCACGCGTCTACGTCTCGCTCCCCCGTCTTCCCTTGTGACGTTCGGTAGGGGAAGTGCACCCTGCGGAGCTCCTGCGCTGCCTCGGCCGCTGCATGGACGAGGTTGCTTCGTGCGTCCGAACCGGAGGCGAGCGGGCCGCCTCCAAGGCCGGCCAGCACGCCGCCGTCGGCCCCGTAGAGGAGCTTGCGAGCGCCGCTCTCGGCTGCCGGGTCCTGGCCGCCGCTCTGCGCGGCGACGAGGAGCGCGACGAGCTCTCCGGGCTCGAACTCGATCTCCGGCAGGTAGTACTTGTCCTTCGGGATCACATAGCCCTGCTCGGTGCCCCAGACGTCCATGTCGACGAGCTCCAGGGGCACGCCGTACTCCCGAAGCACGTCCTTGTCCCGTTCGAACATCCGCTTGGCGGTGTCGGGATTGCTCTGTCCATAGGGCTCCAGCACGCGGCGGATCTGCTCGAACGTGAGCGGCTGGGGTGTCTCCAGGAGGAGACCCACGAGGTTCAGCAAGCGTTCGAGTGGCTCCGCGCGGTCCCCCTCCCCCATGGTTGCGGCATCATATCGGCGGCGTGATACGCGACCGGAGCACCGCGTGATCGACATCCGACGAGGAGTGGTTCGCGCTGTGACCGCGCAACGCCCCGGCGCACAGGAGCTCGAGGTCGAGGTCGACGGTACCTCCGCGCCCGCGATCTCGTACCCGGACCTCTGCGGTGAGGTTCGACCAGGTGACCCCGTCCTCCTGAACAGCACCGCGAAAGAGCTGGGGCTCGGCACCGGCGGAGTCCACTTCGTCATCGCCGTGGAGGGGCGCGAGTCCCCAGCTTCGGCTCCCCCGGGCCACGTCATGAAGGCTCGGTACACGCCCGTGCAGACCGCGGTCGCGAGCGTCGAGGAGACCCAGGCGGATCTCCTCGAGGCCTCCGAGGGCCTCCGGCAGACGCCGGTCGTCTGCGCGCCGCTTCACTCGATGATCGCCCCGATCGCGGCCGGTGCGAAACGCGCGGCGGACCCCCGCATCGTGTTCGTGATGACCGACGGGGCCGCGCTTGCCGGCGGCTTCTCCCGCCTGGTCGCGGAGCTGAGATCGTCCGGTTTGCTCGACGGGTGGATCACGTGCGGTCAGGCGTTCGGCGGCGAGCTCGAAGCCGTGACCGTATGGACGGGCCTACTCGCGGCCCGGGAGGTGCTCGACGCAGAGGTCATCGTCGTCGCCGACGGGCCCGGGAACCTGGGCACCGAGACGACCTGGGGGGTGAGCGCGCTGGCGAGCGGCCACACCCTGATGGCCGCGGAGACGTTGCAGGGACGGCCGATCCCTTCGCTCCGGGTGAGCTTCGCCGACCAACGCGAACGCCACCGTGGCGTGTCCCATCATTCGCTCACGATCCTCGCCGACGTCTGCAGGGTGCCCGTCGACGTTCCGGTGCCCGCCTTGCAGGACGAAGCGGAACGCGGCGCCGTGTGGGAGGCGCTCCGATCGCGGCGGTTGGAGGAGAAGCACCATCTCGTCGAGGTAGACGGACGACCGGCCATCGAGGAGCTCCGAGCGCGAGGCGTCGATGTGCGGACGATGGGACGAGGGATCGACGACGATCCCGCGTTCTTCCTGGCGGCTGGTGCGGCCGGGGTCCTCGCCGGCCGCCTGGCCGCCGAGAATCGCCGGTGGCATCCGCCGACCGACTGAACCGGCTGCGTCAAGAAGGCTCGCCGGAGCCGGGGGCGTTCAGCAGCGCCCGGGCGATGTCGGCCTGGGTCGATCGGACGACGACCTCGTACGCGTTCTTGCCGGCGGGCCTGACCCACGCGGAGACGTGATTGCGCCTGAGGAACCTGACCTCGCGCTCCGCTCGCTTCCTGTTTCCCATCGCGACACGCTGCCATCGACCGCGCCCACCTCGAAGGACGAGATCGGTGAGGAACTCGCCTGCGAACTCGGGGATGCCGATCGCCACCACGTCGATCAGCGCCTCGAGGACCGACATCACATGTGCGCGATGAGCTGATCGACGCGCTCGTCGACCGATCTGAACGGGTCCTTGCACAAGACGGTGCGCTGCGCCTGGTCGTTGAGCTTCAGGTGCACCCAGTCCACCGTGTAGTCACGGCGCTTCGCCTTCGCCTGCCGGATGAAGTCGCCACGCAGTTTCGCCCGCGTCGTCTGCGGCGGCTCGCGCATCGCCTTCGAGATCTCGGCTTCCGATGCGACCCGCTCCACCCGCCCGGCTTTCTCCAAGAGGTAGTAGAGGCCTCGGCCTCGGTTCACGTCGTGGTAGGTCAGATCGAGCAACGCGACCTTCGGTGATGCCAGCGACAGGTCGTGCTTCGCCATGTAGCGCTCGATCAGCAGTCGCTTGGTGATCCAGTCCACCTTGCGTCCCAGTCGTTCCGGGTCGCCGGCACTCAGCGCGTCGAGGGCTTCGCCCCATTCGTAGAGGAGGAGCTTCGACGTCTCGTCGGTCCCTCGGCGCTCGAGGAACCGTGACGTCTTCTCGAAGTACTCCTGTTGCATCTCGATCGCCGAGAGCTCCCGGCCGTTCGCGAGCTTCACCTTGCGCATCCCGGTGGTGTCGTGGCTGATCTCCCGGATCGCCCGGATCGGATTCTCCAACGTGAGATCTCGCATCACCGTGTTCCCCTCGACCATCCGGAGGACCAGGTCGGTGATGCCCACCTTCATGAACGACGTCCACTCGCTCATGTTGGAATCGCCGACGATCACGTGGAGCCGCCGGAATCGCTCCGCGTCGGCGTGCGGCTCGTCGCGCGTGTTGATGATGGGGCGCGAGCGCGTCGTGGCGGACGAGACGCCTTCCCAGATGTGCTCGGCGCGCTGCGAGATGCAATATTGCGCGCCGCGCGGGCCATGCAGGACCTTCCCTGCGCCGCACCAGATCTGACGGGTCACGAAGAACGGGATCAGGACGTCGGCCATCCGAGCGAACTCTCCGTGACGCGCCACGAGGTAGTTCTCGTGGCAGCCGTAGGAGTTCCCGGCCGAGTCGGTGTTGTTCTTGAAGAGGTAGACCTGGCCCGAGATGCCCTCCTCGTGGAGGCGCATCTCCGCGGCGGCGAGGAGCGCCTCGAGGATGCGCTCCCCCGCCTTGTCGTGCGCGACGAGCTCCTCGACGTCGTCGCACTCGGGGGTCGCGTACTCGGGGTGGGAGCCGACGTCGAGGTAGAGGCGAGCGCCGTTCTCGAGGAACACGTTGGAGGACCGACCCCAATGGACGACGCGCCGGAACAGGTAGCGGGCGACCTCGTCCGGCGAGAGCCGACGCTGGCCCCGGAACGTGCAGGTCACGCCGTATTCGTTCTCGAGCCCGAAGATCCGCCGCTCCATGCGGCAAGCCTACGCCGAGGGACGGCGGAAGAGGGTACGGCGGCGCGATCGCGTCGTCCCGAGCCTCGCTACCGCGGCGGGCGGTCTCGCTCGTTGCCACGGCGGTAATCGCCGGTGACCCTGGCCATCGCCTGTTGTTCGCCGAGTCGCTCGAGCAGGCGCTTGAACCGCGCCGTGGCCGGTCCCCGCAGCGTCGTCACGGGCGCTCCCCAGCGAGAGATCTGGATCTCCCCCGACTTCCGCTCGACGAACGAGAACCCGAGGTCATCTTCCACGCGGGTGCCTCGGATCCGTCGGGCTCGATCAGCCGGAGAGGAAGCCGGCGACTTCGGCGTCGGTGAGCCTTCGGAACTTCCGACGCCGCGGGTTGCTCCGCTCGAGGACCCCCGCCTCGATGTGGTCGTGTTCGATCGTGCGAGCGTCCGGCGCTCCGAGCACCTGGACGGCGTTCTTCACCGCCGCGGCGAGGTCCCAACCCGGGCCGTATCGCTCCTTGAGGGTTTCCATGAGGTCATCGGAGTGGCCTCCGATCGCCACGAAGCCGTGCTCGTCGTTCACGCTCCCGTCGAACAGGACGTGATAGATCGACGTGCCGTCGACCTCGCCGTTCACCTCGCCGACGAGGATCTCCACCTCGTACGGCTTCATCTGCTGCGTGAAGATCGTCGACAACGCCTGCGAATACGCGTTGGCGAGGTCGCGCGCCTTGACGTCCTCCCTCCCGTAGGAGTACCCACGGAGGTCGGCGAGTCGGATGCCGGAGATCCGCAGATCCTCGAACTCGCTGTACTTGCCGACGCCGGCGAATGCGATCCGGTCGTAGATCTCGCTGATCTTGTGCAGGGTGGCGCTGGGGTTCTCGGCGATGAAGAGCAGGCCGTCTGCGTACTCGAGCCCGATGACGGAGCGTCCCCGAGCGATGCCCTTGTGCGCGTACTCCGACCGATCCTTCATCATCTGGTCGGGCGAGACGTACGGCATGAACGACATCTACGGCCTCGTCTCCACCACCGCGCGCACGGCGGTCGCCACGTCCTCGTCCGTGGACTCCGTGGCGCCGTCGGAGGTCACCGTCATGACGACCGGGAAGATGCCTCGCGCCAGGTCGGGGCCACCGGTCGCGACGTCGTCCTCGGCCGCGTCGATGAGCGCTTCGACCGCGACACGAAGCCCCTCATCCTGCGTCAGGCCCGGTCGCCATCGCTTCTTGAGAGAGTTCTTCGCGGGCTGGGCGCCCGAACCCGTTGCCTGGTAGTCCTGCTCCTCCCACCGCCCGCCCGTGGCGTCGTAGTAGAAGAGCCGGCCTTCGTTCCGGGCCTGGTCGAAGCCACCGAAGAGCGGGACGACGACGAGCCCCTGCATGGCCAGCGGGAAGTTCGCGCGGATCATCTGGGCGAGCCGGTTCGCTTTCCCCTCGAGCGACAGCCGGTCGCCCGTGAGCTTCTCGTAGTGCTCGAGCTCCAGCTGGAAGAGCCGGACCGTCTCCACGGCCTGGCCGGCCGCTCCCGCGATCGCGATGGCGGAGTAGTCGTCGGCCGCGAACACCTTCCGCATCCTGGCATCGGCGACGGTGTACCCGGCGGTCGCACGACGATCGCCCGCCATCACGATCCCGTCCGCGAACCGCAGGCCGAGGACGGTGGTCCCCTGGGGCACCTCCACCGCGCCCATCTGCATCGACGGCGACACCGCCTCGGGACGTTGTTTCTTCAGCAGCTCGACGAAGCTCGGGTCGGCACCGAAGGAAGCCCCGGAGAGCGGGAGCTCGACTCGGTCGGTCACTCCCCGCCCTTCTGGACGTACGACTTCACGAACTCCTCGGCGTTCTCCTCCAAGACGGAGTCGATCTCGTCGAGGATGTCGTCCATCTCCTCTTTGAGCTCGGCGGCCTTCGACGTCGACGAGACCTGGCCTGCGTCGGCATCGTTCTGATCCCCGCCGCCGCTCTTCTTGACCTGTTTCCGTTCCTGTTCGGGCATGGCTCCTCCTCCGGTGGCGATTCTAGCCGCACCGGTCCTGAACCCCCGTTAGCCCTGGAGGGCGTTCACCAGTGCGGCCGCGTCGTGGGACGCCTCGAGCAGCTCGTCGACATGCGCCTTGGTTCCGCGGAGCGGCTCCCGCATCGGGATCCGCTGCAACGCCTCCGCCCCCGTATCGATGATCAGGGAGTCCCACGACGCAGCGGCGATCGCGTCGGGGAACTTGCCGATGCACCGTCCACGGAAGTAGGCACGGGTATCTTCGGGCGGATCCATGATGGCGCGCTGCACGTCGGTCTCCTCGACCATGCGCTCCACCTTGCCCGAGCGCTCCAGGCGGTAGTAGAGGCCCTTCTCCTTCCGAACGTCGTGGTACTGGAGGTCGATCGCCCGCAGCTTGGGGTCGCCTCGGTCCAGGCCCCCTCGCTCCCGGTACGCCTCGATGAGGCGGTACTTGGCCACCCAGTCCAGCTCTCGGTGCAACGAGAGCGGCTCGGTCTCCAGCGCGATCAGAACCGCCTCCCACCGATCGAGGACCTCTCGGTTCTCCTCCGTGTCGTCCTCGTGCTCGATGTACTTCTTCGCGTGCTCGAAGTACTCCCACTGGAGCTGCACCGCCGTGAGGCGTCTGGCGTCGGCGAGTCGAACCTCGATCGTGCAGGTCACGTCCCGCGAGATCTCGTGCAAGGCTCGCACCGGGCCGTCCAGGGACAGGTCCGGGAGGAACCGATCCTCGATCATCTTGAGGACGATCGCGGTCGTACCGACCTTCAGGAACTGCGCGACCTCGCACATGTTGGCGTCGCCGATGATCACGTGGAGGCGCCGATACTTCTCCGGGTCGGCGTGTGGCTCGTCCCGCGTGTTGATGATCGGCCGCTTCAGCGTCGTCTCGAGTCCCACCTCGGTCTCGAAGAAGTCCGCGCGCTGCGTGAGTTGATAGATGGGCCGTCCGCGTTCGTCCCACGGCGCCTCGGAGCCCAGCTTCCCGGCCCCGCAGAACACCTGACGAGACACGAAGAACGGCGTCAGGTCCCGGACGATGTCGGCGAAGGGAGTCTGCCGGTCGACCAGGTAGTTCTCGTGGGTGCCGTAGGAGTTCCCCTTCCCATCGGAGTTGTTCTTGTAGATGACGAGCGGCGGCGCGTCCGGCAGCTGCGCGGTGACCTCGGCCATCGATCGCTCGAGGATCCGCTCCCCCGCCTTGTCGTGGATCACCAGCTCGCGCGGTGTGAGGCACTCGGGGGTCGAGTACTCGGGATGCGCGTGATCCACGTAGTACCGCGCGCCGTTGGGAAGGATCACGTTGGCGAGGCCGAGGTCCTCGTCGGACACCTCCCGCGAGGGGATCGGCTCGAAACCGCGTGCGTCCCGGAGCGGCGACTCCTGTTCGTAGTCCCAACGGATCCGCCTGAGCGAGCCCGCGAAGGTCGAGATCAGCAGCGAGGAGGAGAGGACAGGGTTGAAGTCGGGCACGCCGACCGCCGCGATGCCGTACTCGGTCTCGGTGCCCAGGACCTTCGGGATGGCCACGCAGGGACCCTACAGATACTGGCCGGGGCTCACGCGCTCGACCTGCCGACCGTCGCCCTCGTCGCCGAGCAGCGTGCGGACGTAGACGATACGCTCGCCCTTCTTACCCGAGATGCGAGCCCAGTCGTCGGGGTTGGTCGTGTTGGGAAGGTCCTCGTTCTCCTTGAACTCGTCGCGGATCGCCGTGAGGAGGTCTTCGGTCTTGATGCCCTTCTCACCCGTGGACAGGAAGCGTTTGATGGCGTCCTTCTTGGCGCGCCGGACGATGTTCTCGATCATCGCGCCCGAGTTGAAGTCCTTGAAGTAGAGGATCTCCTTGTCACCCGAGGCGTACGTGACCTCGAGGAAGCGGTTGCGCTCAGACGGCTCGTACATCTGCTCGATGGTCCGCTCGATCATGCGAGAGACCGCCACCTGCACGTCGCCCGAGTTCCGATCGACCTCCTCCGAATGGATCGGGACGACGGGGTGCAGGTACTTGGACATGACGTCCTTGGCCTGGTCCGCATTCGGCCGCTCGATCTTGATCTTCACGTCGAGCCGCCCAGGCCGGAGGATCGCGGGGTCGATCAGATCCTCGCGGTTGGATGCGCCGATGACGATCACGTTCTTGAGGGTCTCGACACCGTCGAGCTCGGAGAGCAGCTGCGGCACGATGGTCGATTCGACGTCCGAGGAGATCCCCGTGCCGCGCGTGCGGAAGATGGAGTCCATCTCGTCGAAGAAGACGATGACCGGGAGACCCTCTTCGCTCTTCTCCTTCGCGCGCTGGAAGATCTCACGGATCTGCCGCTCGGTTTCGCCGACGTACTTGTTCAGCAGCTCCGGTCCCTTCACGTTCAGGAAGTAGCTCCGAGCGTCTTCGCGCCCGGTGCGCTCGCGCACCTTGTCCGCGAGCGATTTGGCCACCGCCTTCGCGATGAGCGTCTTGCCGCAGCCTGGGGGCCCGTAGAGCAGAACGCCCTTGGGCGCCTCCAGCTCGTGCTCGTGGAAGAGCTCGGCGTAGAGGAAGGGCAACTCCACCGCGTCGCGGATCGCCTCGATCTGTCCCTCGAGCCCACCGATGTCCTCGTAGGTGATGTCCGGGATCTCCTCGAGGACGAGCTCCTCCACCTCTTCCCGCGGGAGCAGCTCCGTCGCCACACCGGAGCGTGCGTCGTACAGGACGGGATCACCCGCGCGAACCGTCGTCCCGAGGAGCGAGCCGGCTAGGTATGCCACGTGCTCCTCGTCGCCCCGGCTCACCACGATCGCCCGGTCGGTCCCGAGCTTGTCCTTCACCTTCACGACCTGACCGGCCCCGTCGGGATCGAGGATCTCGACGACGTTCAGCGCGTCGTTCAGGATCACCTGCGCACCCGACTTGAGCTTGTCCGCATCGAGGTCGGGAGCGGGCATCACACGCATCTTCCGGCCGGCGGTCACCACGTCGACCGAGCCGTCCTCGTTGGTGCCGATGAAGATCCCGAAGGTGGCAGGTGGCTGGGAGAGCTTCTCCACCTCTTCGGCGAGAGTCTCGATCCGCTGCTTCTCGTCGCGGAGGGCATCCGCCAGCTTGTCGTTCTGACCGGTCGCCCGAGCGAGCGCCTCGCGCGTCTCGACCAGCTTCTCCTCGAGGAGCTGGACCTGTCGCGGGGCGTTGGTCAGCCGCCGGCGAAGGAGCCCGACCTCCTCCTCGAGGAAGGAGATCTGCGTCTGCAGCTCGTGGATCTTCTTCTCGCGCTGTTCAGCCTGCTCGTGGCGATCCGCCATCCGGCTCACCTCCCACCGATTGTCATCGACGCTTCACCCGAATCTTGAGCCCTTTCCGGCCTCTTTCCCGTAGATACGGCAACCAGTCGATCCCGGCCGATGCCTGGAACAGGGTACTTCTCCGAAGCTAATCCGCAGGGCCGACACGGGCCACGGTGAGGAACCCGGTGTGGCCCACCATGCGATGGTCGGGGCGGACGCTTCGCTCGGTGACGTGCCAGCCTCTCTTGAGGACCTCGAAGGTCTCGATGTGGAGGAAGCCGTTCCGCGGGAGGGCGAGGACGAGCTGCTGGACCTGGATCGTCGTCGGCAGGTAGGCGCACAGCACCGCACCGGGCTCGAGGACGGGCCGGAGCGCCCCGAGGGGTGCCCACGGCTCCGGGAGATCCAAGACGAGCCGGTCGAACCGATCCCCGCCAGCGCCCGCGTTGGCCACGTCACCGTCTCGCATCTCGAGGGTGTCCGGGATCTTCCCGAAGAATCCCTCGATGTTCGCCTTGGCCCGATCCCGGTGCTCCGAGCGGAGCTCGTACGAGACCACCCGGCCCTGCTCCCCCACCGCCCGGCAGAGCGCGATCGAAAGCGCGCCCGACCCCGTCCCGGCTTCGAGCACTTGGGCGCCCGGATAGACGTCCGCGTACACGACGATCGGCCCGAGATCTTTCGGATAGACGACCTGGGCCTCTCTCGGCATCTTCAGGACGTAATCGGAGAAGCGTGGGCGGAAGGCGGCGAGGACCATCCCGCGCGCGGTCTTGACCCGCGTCCCCTCCGGCTCGCCGATGAGGTCGTCGTGCGCGAGGGTCCCCGCGTGCGTGTGGTACGTGGCACCGGCCTGCAGCGAGAACAGGTACGTCCGCTCCCGCTGGTCGATGAGCAGGACCTTCTCGCCCGCTTCGAACGGCGCGCTCACCGGACGGCCCGATCGTAGATCTCGGCGGGAAGCACCTCATCGGAGAGCTCCTCGGCGACCGCTCGGTCGGAGGGCTCGGGGCCGGCGGCCAGGCGCTCGCCGAGGATCTGCGCACGCGCCCGGCAGAACGCGCAGAACCGACCGGTCGTGGGCTGGCCGCAGGACTCGCACGCCTGGAGCTCCGCCCGATCCTCCGACCGGAACAACGGCATGCCGCGCTCGAGGTAGCCGAGGAAGAACTGCGCCTTCGTGCCGGGCGAGGTCTGCTCGATCGCGTTCATCGCTTCCTTGTATCGGAGTTGGGTGTTCCCCGCGACGAGCGGGCACTCCTCGACCACGTAGTCGATACTCCGCAAGAAGGCGTAGGCGGCCGTCTCCAGCTCGGACAAGCGGTGGAGGGGCTTGACCTTCTTGACCATCCCGTCGCGAGCAGGGAGGACCGGAGACTGGCGAGCGATCGCGTCGGTCTGCCAGCGAAGCGTGTTCCCGAGCAGGGTCGCCGCCTCGTCGTCGAGGTTGTGTCCGGTTGCGACGACGTCGAAGCCACCTTCGAGCGCCGCGCGGTTGAAGACGTACCGCTTCGATAGCCCGCAGACCGCGCACGTCGAACGCGAGCCGCGCTTCCCGGCGGTCGGGATGTCGTAGCCGTGGTCGCGTTCGAGGTCGACGGTCATCAGGGACGCTCCGCGCCGAGCCGCGAACGCCCGGGCAACGCCGTGCGACCGATCGGAGTACTCCCCGATGCCGAGGTCCAGATAGAGGCCGGTGACGTCGTAGCCGAGATCGAGGAGCACGTCCCACAGCGCGAGGGAGTCCTTGCCTCCCGAGACGGCGAGGAGGACCCGATCCTCGGGCGCCATCATCCGGAGTCGCCGGATCGCCTTCTCCACCTGGGTCCGGAACATGACGAGGAAGTGCTCCGTGCAGAACGCGGCATGGTGACGCCTGATCTCGATCACCGCGGGCCCCCGGCAGCTCCGGCACTTCATCGTGCGCCTCCCGAGATCACGGGACGGATCTCCAGCTCGTCCTCGTCTCGCACGGGCACCTCGCGTGTGATGAGCTCGCCCGCCCGGATCACGAGCACCGTGTCCACGGAGATGCCGAGCTCGTCCAGGACCGCGTTGACCGAGCGGCCGCCTCGGACCAGCACCTCCCGGTCGGGGTTCCGCAGCTTGACCTTCACGCCCAGAGGCTAGCGCAGCCTCTGGCTCCCACGACTCTCGCTCTGAGGAACCTTAGGGTTCGGTGAACTCCGTCGGCAGCGGCTTCGTGCCGAGCGTGACCGAGACGGAGCGCTCCTGGCCGCCCGCGCGGATCACTCGCACCTCGACCTCGTCCCCCGGATCCAGACCGTCCAGGACCAGTCCGAGGTCCGTGGCGGCATCGATCGACTGCCCGTCCACCTCCACGATCACGTCACCTTCCTGGATGCCGCCGTCGGCGGCAGGGCCGCTCGTGAGCGTGGCCAGTACGTAGGCTCCCTGCTCGACGGGGAGGCCGAGCTGGAACGCGAGGTCCGGGGTGACGTCTCTCGTCGAGACCCCCAGGTACGCGGTGGCCTGGAGCGGGTCCGAGATCGCCTGATCGATCACTGCCTTGGCCGAATCGATCGAGATCGCGAAGCCGATGTTCTCGGCGTTGTCGCTGCCGGCGGAGTTGATCCCCACGACCCGTCCCTCCATGTCCACGAGGGGCCCGCCGGAGTTCCCGTGATTGATCGCCGCGTCCGTCTGGATCACTTCGCTGTAGGTGCGAACCCCGTTCGCACAGACCGTGCACTGCGGATCGGGGACCCGGATCGTTCGATCGAGGGACGAGACGATGCCGGCGGTGACCGAGGGGCCGCCCTCGAGGGCGAGGGCGTAGCCGATCGCGACGACCTGTTGCCCGAGCCGGAGATCGGCGCTGGCTCCGAGTGGGAGTGGCGTCAGATCGCTCGCGTCGAGCTTCAGGACCGCCAGGTCGTGTTCGCAGTCGCCGCCGATCACGCGAGCGTCGTAGCGGGTCGGCTCCTCCTCCGAGGTCGACACAGTGATCCTGGACGCCCCCTGCACCACGTGGCAGTTGGTCACGACGACCCCGTTCGCCCGGACGATGAAGCCTGTGCCCACGCCCTTGCCCTGCTCCGGCTGGCCGGTCGGAGACGCTTGGTAGACGTTCGTGGTCACGTTGACCACCGAGGGGAGCACCCGCTGGGCGACGGCCGCGTACGGCTCCTGACCCGGATCCAGAGGCGGGAGCGGGGATGCCTCCGGGCTCACGTGCTGGACCGTTGCCTGGGTGCAGGCGCCGAGCAAGAGGACGAGCGAGCCGGTGATCAGTAGGAGGCGCCCGCACGTTGGGACCGGTTTCACGAGGAGGGTTCGCTCCAGGTCGGTCGGGGGTTCGAAGCATCCACCCTACGGTGAAGCGAGGCAGGCGGCCGTGCGGCGATCACGAGAGCAAGGAACCGGCAGGGCGCTCCTTCCTCGGGTCGACGAACGGGATGGCCGCGGTGCGTCCGACCAGATGCTCCCCATCCTCGGTCTCCACGTCGAGCGCCGTGCCCGGAGCCGAGAGCTCGACGGGCACCCAGACGTAGCCGATGTTCTTCGCGAGCCCCGGTGACCACACGGCGTCGGTCATGCGCCCGACCTCACGCCCCTCGTGGTGCACCGGCCAGAACTCGGACATCTCGGCTCGGAGCTCGTCGCCACCCAGCTCGATGCCGACGAGCTTCCGATCGACGCCCTGCTCCTTCATCCGTTCGAGGGCTGCCTTCCCGATGTAGTCCTGCGACTGGTCCTCGACGAGCCGCTCGAGCCCCATGACGTGCAACGGCGTGTCGTCGATCGTCATGTCGGAGCCGTAGTTGAAGATCCCCGCCTCGATACGCCGCGCCTCGCAGGGCGCGATCGGCTTGATGCCGAACTCCTCACCGGCTTCCGCGACGGCGGTCCAGAGCTCGTCGCCTTTCGAGCCGTCCAGGAGGTTCACTTCGAAACCGGGGATGGCGGTCCATCCGGTCCGGCTGATCAGCACGGGGATGCCGTGGATCTCGAACTCGTCGACCCAGTAGTACTTGATGTCGTAGATGGACGGGCCCACGAGCTTCTCGAGCGTCTTCGCGGAGAGCGGCCCCTGCACCTGCATCGGATGCACGTCCGGGAAGGTCACTTCGGCATCGAGGCCCGACGTCGCCCCGACGCCCATCGCGTAGAGGCCCGCGTCGGAGTCCGCCAGCTGCATCCACCAGGTGTTCTCGGCGACATGGAGCAGCACCGGGTCGTTCACGATGCCGCCCTCCGGCGACGTCACGATCATGTACTTGCCCTGTTTCACGGCGCAGGTCGTGAGATCGCGGCACGTGATCATGTCGACGAGCCGATCCGCATCAGGGCCGGCGACCTGGACGGTCCGTTCGACGCCGACGTCCCACATCGTCACGCCCGTCGACAGGAGCGCGTACTCGGTGTCGGGGTCGTCGAAGTAGCCGGGCAGGTACATGTGGTTGTAGATGTCGTAGGCGGTGCACCCGGCTCGAAGCGTCGACTTGAAGAACGGTGACTGCCGGTACCAGGGACCGAAGTACAGGGTCGCGCTCTTGGCGAGCATCTCGGGTCGCTCGTTGACCACCGTGTCCTCCTTCGTGTGGGCTCTCGCTCTTGACGCTCCGCGCAGGGATCCGGGTGCGCCGTCGGGATTGAATCATCGTTCAACTCACGCTGCAGACGCAAGTCGAAGATGGCCCTTGAACAGGGACGGAGGACCTGAACGACCGTTAGGGAAATGAGCGCTACGAGACCGGGATCGCCTTGTCCGGATCGACGAACGGCATCGGGACGACGGTGGCGGTCCGCTCACCCCATTCGGTCTGGACGGTCACCGACACGCCTTCGGAGGAGCGGTCCGCGGGGAGCCAGCAGTAGCCGATGTTCTTCGCGAGTCGAGGTGAGTAGATCGCCGACGTCACCTTGCCGATCTCCTCTCCCCCGTCGAGGGCCGGCCACTTCACGTTGTTGAGCTCCGGGAAGGGGTCGCCGTCGAGCTCGACGCCGTTGATCTTCCGGCTCGCCCCCGCGTCGCGGATCCGGCGGAGGGCCGCGATGGAGATCGATGCGTCGTCCGGCAGATCCCAGGCGACGAGGCGATCGAGCCCGAGCTCGACCGGGTTGTTCTCATAGGTCATGTCCGCGCCCCAGTTGAAGATCGCGCCCTCGATCCTGCGGATGTCGCTCGGCCCCGTGGGGACGATGTCGAACTCGCGGCCCGCCTCCATGATCGCCTCGAACACCTCCGTGCCCTTGCTCGTGTCGGTGAGATAGACCTCGTAGCCGATCTCGGAGGTCCATCCGGTGCGGGTCACCACGACCGGCGCGTCGGCGATCTTCGCTTCCGTCCAGAAGTAGTACTTGAGGTCGAGGATCTCGGGACCGAGCAGCTTCGCCATCAGGTCCTTGGACTTCGGACCCTGCACCTGGAGCGGCGCCACGTCGGCCTCACGGATCGTGACGTCGAGGTCCGGATACGCGTTCTTGAGTCCGCGTGCGAACAGGAGCGCGTCGGAGGACGCGAGCGCGAACCAGAACGTGTGCTCGTCCATCCGCGTGAGGACGGGGTCGTTCACGATTCCGCCGTCCGAATCACAGATGAGGACGTACTTGCCCTGGCCGACGGCGCACTTCGAGAGGTCGCGTGGCGTCAACAGCTGCGCGAAGCGGAAGCCGTCGGGCCCGGAGATCTCGAGGCAGCGCTCGACCGACACGTCCCACAGCGTGACCCCGTTCAGCAGCGCCTCGAACTCGGCCTCGAATGTGTCGAACCGGATCGGGAAGTACATGTGGTTGTAGACGGTCATGCCCTTGGGGCCGTACCGCTGGGTGGCTTCGTAGTACGGCGTACGGCGGTTGCGGGCGCCGCGCTGGACCAGGCTCATGTCGAACGGCTCGGTCATCGAAGGTGCTCCTCTCCCGTGACGGCCACCGGCGGAGCCGGGGCGACTGCGGCATCGCGCCGGCAAGGCTCGATGCCTCCGTATCGTGCGAGCGCGGCCGAGGCCAGACAACCAGCGCCGCTGACCCGAAGTCAGCCAGTGCCGTTGCGTTCGTACACCGGCGCTCCCTCGACGAACGTGGCGTCCACCTGCGCGTTCGCGATCTCTTCGACCGGATGGGCGAAGAGGTCGCGGTCGACCACGGCGAGGTCGGCGTACTTCCCCACCTCGATCGAGCCGGTGACGTCGTCGAGATGGTTCACGTAGGCGGAGCCCATCGTGAAAGCCGCGATCGACGTCGCGAGGTCGAGGCGCTCCTCGGGGAGGAAGATCTCCTGGCTCTCGTTCCCGTACAGGTACGTGGGCGCCATGAGGCGGTTCACGGCGACGTGGATCTCCTCGATGGGGTCCGGGCTGGAGACCGACCAGTCGCTGCCCATCGCGAGGGTCGCGCCGGCGCGGACCAGTGACCCGAAGGGGTACTGCCACCGCCACCGGGGCTCTCCGAGGAACGGGATCGTCAGCTCGTCCATCTGGCCCTCGTGCGCCGCCCACAGCGGCTGGGCGTTCGCGACCGCGCGGAGGCTCCGGAAGCGGGGCACGTCGTCGGGGTGGACCACCTGGATGTGCGCGAGGTGGTGTCGATGATCGTTCGGTCCGTTCGCCAGGAGTGCGGCCTCGATCGCGTCGAGCGCCTCGCGGACCGCGCGCTCCGCCAGCGCGTGGAAGTGCACCTGGAAGCCGAGTCGGTCGAGGGTGGTCACGTACCCCTTCAGCGCCTCGGGCTCCACGAACGAGATCCCTCGCTCGTCGGTGACCCGACCCTCCGCGTCGAAGTAGGGCTCCAAGACCGCGGCCGTGAACGTCTCGCACACGCCGTCCTGCATGATCTTCACGGTCGTGGCGGCGAATCTCTCGGTCCGTCCGCCCTCCCGCAGCTCGACGAGGTCGTCGATCTGGTCCTCGCCGCGCTCGCGGTCCCACCAGAGCGAACCCACGACGCGCGCCGTGAGATCGCCGTTGCCGGCGGCGCGGAGGTACGCGGAGTAGTTGTCCATCCAGAAGTCGGTGGACACGATCGCGTCCTGCCAGGCGGTGATCCCGAGGGAATGGAGATATCGCTGACCTTCGAGCAGGCCCTGGTACACCTCATCCGCCGTGGGGACGGGGGCGAGCCGGCCGACGAGATCCGAGGCGCCCTCGTGCAAGGTCCCCGCGGGCTCGCCGTCAGTCCCTCGTTCGATCCGGCCGTCGGCTGGATCGGGCGTGCCCGCCGTGATCCCGGCCACCTCGAGGGCTCGGCTGTTCACCCACGTGCTGTGACCGTCGCGGTTCGGGAGGAACACGATGCGGTCGGGCACGATCGCATCGAGGAGGTCCTTGGTTGGGATGCCGCCGGGGAACACATCCATCGACCAGCCGCCGCCGAGGATCCACTCCCGGTCCGGATGCCCCTCCGCGTACGCCTTCACGCGGAGCAGGTAGTCCTCGCGGGAGTGGAGGTCGTGGAGATCGCATTGCAACCGGTCGACACCGCCGCCCACCGGGTGGACGTGGGCATCCTGGAACCCGGGAAGGAGCATCCGTCCCTCGAGGTCGAAGACCTCGGTTCGGGCGCCGACGTGTTCCCGAACGGCGTCGTTGCTCCCGACGGCCACGATCCGCCCGTCCTTCACCGCGACCGCTTGTCCCCTGGTGCGGGCCGCGTCCACCGTGTACACGGCGCCGTTGACGAACGCGAGGTCGGCGGAAGTCATCGGCGGAGCATAGCGTTCACGCGAGCGCCACGAGGTCCAGCAGGTCTTCGCTCCAGTAGTCGAGGCTTCCGTCGGGCATCAACAGGACCCGCTCCGGCGCAAGCGCTTCCACGAACTCCGTGTCGTGGCTGACGATCACCATCGCGCCGGGCCAATCGCGCAACGCGTGTGCGATCGCCGTTCTCGACGGCGGGTCGAGGTTGTTCGTCGGCTCGTCGAGCAGGAGGAGGTTCTTCCTGCCGGCGACGAGTTGCGCCAGCGCGAGCTTCGTCTTCTCGCCGCCCGAGAGCGTGCCGGCATCCTGGAACGCCATCTCCCCGGGAAGACCGAACATCCCCAGGAGCGTGCGGAGCGCCTGATCGTCTGCCGGCGACGCCTGGTGCATGTGGGCGAGCACGGTCATCCCGTCGCGTATCCCTTCGTGTTCCTGCGCGTAGTACCCGAGCTGGACGCCGTGGCCCAGACGGAAGGAGCCGGCGTCGCTGCGGGTCTCACCGGCGAGGATCCGAAGCAGGCTGGTCTTCCCGGCGCCGTTCAGGCCCATCACCAGGAGACGCTCTCCCCGCTCGACGTCGAACGAGACCCCTTCGAAGACGGCCGGTCCCCCATAGCCCTTGGTCAGCGCCTCTGCCACCAGCGTCGTCCTGCCCGAGTGGGGCGGATCGGGGAACCGGAACCGGACCCCGCGCTCTCGGGAGGGGGCGGTTACCTTCCGAGCCTGGAGGCGGGCGACCCGCGTGTCGAGCGTTTTCGCCTTGCGCGCCCGCTTGGCGGTCTGACCCCGCATCGAATCGGCCAGCGTCTTCAGCCGCTTGATCTCGGCGTCCTGCCGGGATGCGACGGCCGTCAGACGTTTCTCGTCGAGCGCTCTCGCTTCGCGGTACTGGGTGTAGGTCCCCCGGTACTCCACGACGCCATCCCTGTCCAGGTGCAGGATCCGGGTGATCGAGGCGTCGAGCAGCGCGATGTCGTGGCTGACGACGAGGAGTGCCCCGCGGTAGCCCGCGAGGAAGCGCATCAGCCAGCCTTTCGCGTCCGCATCGAGATGGTTCGTCGGCTCGTCCAAGAGCAGGAGGTCCGAGCCGCCGAACAGGATCCGGGCGAGCTCCAGCCGTCGCCGTTCGCCTCCCGAGAGCGCGCCGACCGGAAGGTCGAGACGGTCCTGGGAAAGCCCGAGGCCCGCCACGATCGTCCGGGCGTCCGCTTCGGCGCGATACCCACCGCTCCGTTCGTATTCGTCCTCGAGCCGCGCGAAGCGGGCCACGTGATCCTCGGACGGATGCTCCTCGAGCTGGAGCCGGGCCTTCTCCACACCGCGCTGCAGCTCGACCAGGCCGCGGGCGGCGAGGAGGTACTCGATGCCGCTCGTGCCGTCGTCGGCTCGATGCTGGCGCGGGTCCTGCCGCAGATAGCCGACCGCGCCGCTGCGTCTCACCGTTCCGGCGGCGGCGGGCTCCTCCCCCGCGAGGACCTTGAGCGTACTGGTCTTGCCGGCCCCGTTGCGCCCGACCATCCCGACCTTGTCGCCCGCCGCCAACATGAAGTCGAGGCCTTCGACGACTGTCGCTCCGCCTGCCTCCACCGAGAGGTCCGAGACCTCGAGGGCGCTCATGGACAGACTCCTGCAACGGACGTGGATCGGGATGTGGGCGCTGCGGGCATCGGTACCTCCGGATCGGGACGCGGACGCACGGGCGCGTCGAGGCGCCCGGTGTGCTCGAGGAGGTCCCGCTAGCTCACCCGTTCAGTCTAGCGCTCGGGGTCGGGGTCGGGTTTCCAGCGGTAGCCGAGTCCGGCTTCCGTCACGATGAACCTCGGGCGAGCCGGATCGTCGCCGAGTTTGTTGCGCAGCTGTCGGATGAACACGCGCAGGTACTGGCTCTCGGTCGCGTACCCCGGACCCCAGACCTTCTGGAGCAACCATCGATGGGTGAGCAGTTTCCCCGGGTTGGAGGCGAACGCCTCGAGGAGCCGGTACTCGGTGGGTGTCAGGTGGATCACGAGGTCGGCCATCCGCACCCGTTGGCGGCCGAGGTCGACCTCCAGCTCGTCGAATCGAACGATCGGTGGGCGGCGCTCGCCTTCCGTGCGTCGCCGAACGGCTCGCATCCTCGCGAGGAGCTCCGGCATGCCGAAGGGCTTGGTCACGAAGTCGTCCGCACCAGCCTCGAAGGCATCGACCTTGTCGCGCTGGCCGTCACTCACCGACAAGACGATGATCGGGACCTCCGACCACGCCCGAACGCGCTGGATCACTTCCTGTCCGCCGATCCCCGGAAGCCCGAGATCCAACACGATCAGGTCGACGTCCGAGTCCGGCAGCAGATCGAGGGCCGTCTCGCCGTTCCCCGCGGTCAGGACCTCGTACGAATGTCCCTGGAGACTGGTGCGCACGGCGCGGAGGATCTGCGGGTCGTCGTCGACGACGAGGACGCGGCCGGCGTTCATCAGGGTCGCCCCGGGAGCTCGATCACGATGGCCGTCCCGCCCCCCGGCTCGTCGGCGACGCGGATCGTGCCTCCGTGCGCCTCCACGATCGCGCGGGCGATCGCGAGCCCCAAGCCCGTCCCCGAGCTCCCCTCCCCCCGTACGAAGGGTTCGAACACATGCTCACGTTCCTCGCGTGGGATCCCCGGACCCCGGTCGGCGATCCGGACCTGGACCCCATCGCGCCAACGGGCCGCGGCCACGGTGATCCGTTTCCCCGGCGGCGTGAACCTCGCCGCGTTCTCCAGCACGTTCGTCAGCGCCTGGTCGATCTGCCCGAGGTCTAACGGGATCTCCGGGAGGTTCTCCCGGAGCATCAACCGGATGTCGTGGTCCTTCAGGAGCGGCCCCGATCGAGCGATCACGCCTTCGATCAGCTCGTCGACCGCCGTGGGCGCTTTCGAAGGCGTGACCGCGCCGGCGCGCATGCGGGAGAGGTCCATGAGGTTGCCGATGACCCTGTTCAGACGCCCCGCCTCCTGATCGATCGTCTCGAGGAGGTCGCGCCGGTCGGCACCCTTCAACGGGGACTCCTCCTCCAACAAGCTCGATACCGACGCCGTGATCGAGGCGAGCGGCGTGCGCAGGTCGTGGGTGACCGATGAGAAGAGCGCCGCTCTGAGCCGGTTCGTCTCCGCCTCCAGCCGCGCCTCCTCGGCCTCGGATCCGAGTCGCATCCCATCGATCGCGAGGGCGATCTGCGTCGCCAGTGTCTGGATCACCCCGCGCTCCTCCGAGGTGAGTGAGGGATGGGTTCCGTCCGGCACCGCGACGATGCGACCGAGCTCCCGATCCTGCACGGTGATGAAGATGATCTCGGCTCGGCCGTCGGCAGCGCGGCCGTCCGCCCCTTCCGCCACGATCGGACCGTCCGCCAGCTCGCTGGTGATCTCGCACCGCGCGAGACCGAAGAGCTCCACGACGGAGCGAGCGAGGCTTCGGAGCACCTCTTCGGTGGGAACCCCCGACCGGAGCCGCGTGCCGAGGTGGTGCAGGAGCCGTGCTTCACGCTCCCGTCGCTCTGCCCGACCGCGCTGCTCGAGCACGCGCGACAGCATCGTGCCGACGGTGGCCGAGACCGCGAGGAAGACGGCGAGCGCCACGAGATCAGAGGTCTCCTCCACCGCGAACGTGTGGAACGGGGGCGTGAAGAAGAAGTTCAATGCGAGGAACGAGCAGAGGGATGCCACGAGGCCGGGAACGAGACCGCCTCCCGCCGCGGCGACCACGACCGCCAGGACGTAGCACAGGGCCGCGGTCGTCGTGGGGATCTCGACGGGGAGCAGCGCCCCGAGCGTCACGATCCCCGGAGGCACGAACGCAGCGATCGCGCTTCGGATCAGCCGGGGCACCGGCATCCATCCATGACGAGCGTCCTCCCGCTTCTCTCGCGGGAGCGTAGCAAGGGCATCCGGCGCGCCCGGACTCCCTTACAGAACCCTTACACCCGGGGGGTCGTTCCTTACCTCGTCGTTATGCATCCCCGCGCAGGCTTGGAGCATGATCCGGGCCTCGATCCTGGCAGCGGGCACCAACGGCAGTGGCGACTTCATCGTCGGGGTCCTCCTCGGTGCGTGCTTGGGCTACCTCGTCGGTCCCGCGCTCCGCTCGTGGCAGATCTACCGCGAATGGGCGGATGCCTCCCGTGAAGCCCGGCTCTCGGATCGGCTCCTCGACAGGCTGGACGTCGAGGCCGATCTCGCGGAGCGGGATCGCTTCGCCGGTGCCGACGAGGACGTGTTCCGGGCGGTATGGCGAACGCATCCCTGAAGCGCGTCCTCGTCGGTCGGCCGCTCGCCAGCCACAAGGCGGAGCATCAGCTGCTCGCGAAGTTCCTGGCTCTGCCCGTCTTCTCCTCGGATGCTCTGTCGTCGAACGCGTACGCGACCGAGGAGATGATGCTCGTCCTCGCGGCGGCGGGGGCAGGCGCCCTCGCGTTCAGGATCCCCATCGCGATCGCGATCGCCGTGGTGCTCGTGATCGTGGTCGCGTCGTACCGCCAGACGGTCCGGGCGTATCCGGGCGGGGGTGGCTCGTACATCGTGGCGCACGACAATCTGGGGACGATCCCGGGCTTGGTGGCGGCGGCGGCACTCCTCGCGGATTACGTCCTCACCGTGGCGGTGTCGGTCGTCGCGGGGATGCTGGCGATCACCTCCGCCGCTCCCTCGATGGCGGAGCACAAGGTCGCCCTCTCGATCGGTCTCGTGGCCCTGCTCACGTTGGCGAACCTCCGCGGGGTCAAGGAGGCCGGGGCTCTGTTCGCGCTCCCGACCTACGGGTTCGTCGTCATGGTGTACGTCTTGCTCGGCATCGGATTCTTCCGGTGTCTGAGCGGATGCCCGCAGGCCGCGACCGCGAACCTCCCGCTCGAAGCCGTGGCGCCGGCCAGCCTCTTCCTGATCCTTCGGGCCTTCTCCTCCGGCGCCACGGCGCTGACTGGCGTGGAGGCGATAAGCAACGGTGTCCCCGCGTTCCGGCGACCGCAAGCGAAGAACGCCGCCACCACCCTGACGATGATGGCGGTCATGACCGTGACGATGTTCATCGGGATCACCGTCATGACCGTCCTTCTCGACGTGCGGGTGAACCACGAGATCGCGGCGTCGCGCTCCGTGCTGTCGCAGATCGGGGAGACCATCTTCGGCCGGACGCTCCCCTACTTCGTGCTGCAGGGGTTGACGGCGGGGATCCTGATCCTCGCCGCCAACACCTCGTACCAGGACTTCCCCAGGCTCTCCGCGATCCTCGCGAGGGACCGCTTCATGCCGTCGCAGTTCCGCAACCGTGGCGACCGGCTCGTGTACTCCAACGGGATCGTGATCCTCGCCGTCGCCGCGAGCGCGCTCGTGTACGCGTTCGACGCGGATCTCACGCGCCTCATCCAGCTGTACGTCGTGGGTGTCTTCACCGCCTTCACGCTGTCCCAACTGGGGATGGTGCGCCGCTGGCTCCGGCTCCGAGAGCGAGGATGGCAGAGGAGCATGATCATCAACGCGATCGGGGCCAGCGCCACCGGCATCGTGCTCGTCATCGTGACGGTCACGAAGTTCAGTCACGGCGCCTGGATCGTCCTGGCCGCGATGCCCGTGATCATCTCCTTCTTCGTGCTCGTGCACCGTCACTACGAGGCGATCGGAGTGGCGTTGCGCACGCACGTCGAGCCCCCGACGCCGGACGCAACGAACACGTTCGTCCTCCTGGTGCACGACCTCGGACCGGCGACCGCCAAGGCCGTCGGCTACCTCCGCGCGCTCCGTCCCGAGCACGTGGTTCCCGTGCACGTCGGGGATCCTCGAACGTTCGCGGAGACGGCGGAACGATGGCCGGTGTTCGCTCCGCGACTCGGATCGCTCGAGCAGCTCCCGGTCGAAGGAGGACGACTCACGCGAGTCCTGCGAGCGCGCCTCAGGGCACTCCGGCAGGACGACACCGGCTTCATCTCGGTGATCCTCTCCGAGGAGCTGCATAGCCGCTCGCTGCTCCGTCATCTGGGGCGCAGGTGGGGCTTCTGGTTGAAGGTCTGGCTGTTCTTCCAGGTCGGCATCGTGGTGACCGATGTCCCGTTGCTCCCGGAAGAGCGGCCGGCCGTCAGCGCGCGTCCGGTCGAGCCCGCTCGACACGTCGTCCTGATCCCGGTGTCGAGCGTCCACGCCGGCACGGTCCGGGCCGTGTCCTACGCGTTGTCCCTGGAGGCGGCCGAGATCGAGGCCGTCTTCTTCTCCACCGATCCCGGAACCGAGCAGGAGCTCTCCCGTGCGTGGATCGACTGGCGGATGGGTGTCCCGCTCTCGATCGTCGACGCGCCGTTCCGCGACCTCTCCGAGCCGATGCTCGAAGAGGTTCGCCGTTACACGGGCCGAGACGGCACGGTCGTCACGGTGATCTTGCCCGAACTCGTCGTGGCGCACTGGTGGGAGCAGCTGCTGCACGGACAGAGCGCCTTGTTCTTCAAACGCCTGCTCCTCTTCGAACCGGGGGTCGTGGTGACGAGCGTTCCTTTCCACGTCTCACGATCGATACAGGAGCAGTCCGTGAGCATGCTCGGCTGAGCGGGACCACCGACCGGGGCCGCAGGTGATAGATTGTGTGCGTCCACCACTGGTGGAGCCGCCCAAGACGGGGCGTACCCGCGACCACGTCGCGACCTTGCCTTTCCCGGTTCCTGGAGATCGAGGAGGCATCCCGATGGCCCATTGGCCGAAGACCGTTTCAGGCAACCTGTTCACGTTCGGACTCATCATCGTCGTCGTTCCGCTCATGGTGTGGTTCGTGATCACGCTTCCGAGCTGGGTGCTCTTGGCCTTCGCCGTCGTCGCACTCGCAGCCGTTGCGCTTGTCCTCTGGCGTCGCAGGCTCGACGCCGCGCGCGAGAAGGCGTGGGTCGGCGAGTTCTCGTTCGGAGACGTGGTTCGTCGCCGGAAGGCTGCCGAGGAGCTCGAACTCGCAACGCCGTAGCCTCGGGAAGGATCGCTGCCGGGCGCGCGGTGCGAGTGTCGGAGGGGGGATTTGAACCCCCACCCTCTGTGAAGAGGACTAGGCCCTCAACCTAGCGCGTCTACCTAATTCCGCCACTCCGACGAGGTGCGCCGTGGATGCTACCAAGTGGCCCCGGCGCTACGTCCCGGGCGTCCACTTCCACGCGAGCCAGAACGTGCAGATCCCCCAGACGATCGCGGTCACGACGGTGACCCGGTCGAGGGTCCGTTCCAGCGCCGTCCCGCCCGCGAGCGTGGACGAACCGCCGAACAGCTCCGACATCCCGCTCCCCCGGCCCGAGTGCAGGAGGATCGTGAGGATCAGGAAGAGCGACGCGATGATGTCGATGACGATCACTACGGCGTTCAGCACGACTCGGATCCCTTCCGGCTAGTTCGGAGCGGGGTTCGTGTCCTGGTTCGAGCCCTCGTGCTCCTCGACGACGGCATCAACCGCGAGCTCCGCCGCGTCGGCGCCCCCGATGATACTGCCCTCCAGCGGGAAGTGGCAGGCAGCGACCTGTCCCGGTCCTTGGTCCGTGAGCTCGGGCACGTCCTGCACGCAGCGCGGATGCGGCCCGTCGATCCCCTCCGCCTTGGCGATCGCGCGCGACTGCGGGCACCGCGGATGGAACCGGCAGCCGGATGGGGGGTCGATCGGAGAGGGCACGTCGCCCTGCAGGATGATCCGGCGCTTCTGCCGGGCCAGCTCCGGATCGGCCATCGGCACCGCCGACAGCAGGGCGCCGCTGTAGGGGTGCCTCGGCGTCTGATACAGGCGCGCACCCTCGGCCATCTCCACGATCTTGCCGAGGTACATCACCGCCACGCGATCGGAGACGTGCTTCACGACGGAAAGGTCGTGGGCGATGAACAGGTACGTGAGCTTGAACTCGTCCTGGAGGTCGCCCAGCAGGTTGAGGATCTGCGCTTGGATCGAGACGTCGAGCGCGGAGACCGGCTCGTCGCAGACGATCAGCTTCGGTCGCAGCGCGAGCGATCTCGCCACACCGATCCGCTGGCGCTGGCCGCCCGAGAACTCGTGCGGGTAGCGGTTGTAGTGCTCGGGATTCAGGCCGACGAGCTCCATCAGCTGCTGGACCTCGGACTTGATCTTGTTCTTGGGCACGGTCTGATGCAGACGGAACGGCTCTCCCACGATCGTACCGACCGTCTTCCGGGGGTTCAGGGACGCGTAGGGGTCCTGGAACACCATCTGCATGTCCTCGCGGAGCTCCTGGAGCTCCTTGCCCTTCAGGTTGGTGATGTCCTGTCCGTTGAACCAGACCTTGCCCTCCGTGGCGTCGTAGAGCCGCATCACCACCCGGGCGAGGGTGGATTTCCCGCAACCCGTCTCCCCCACGAGACCCACCGTCTGGCCGGGGTAGACCTCGAGGTCGACGTCGTCGACCGCGTGGACGTTGCCGACGTGGTGCTGGAAGAGGATCCCCTGGGTGATCGGGAAGTACTTCTTGATCCCCTCGAGTTTCACGAGTGGCTCGCCGGACGGCGCCGGGGACGCAGCCGGACGTTCTTCCGCCTGGATGCTCATCGCCGGGCCAAGACCTCCTCATCCCTGATCTTCTCCTTGTCGGCGAGGCTCAGGTGACAGGCGGCCGCATGGTGGCCGTCCACGGGCAGGAGCTCCGGGACGTCACGATCGCAAGGATCGAACTTGTACGGGCATCGGGGATGGAAGGCGCACCCCGGCGGCACCTGGATCAACGACGGTGGGAGCCCTCGGATCGGGTTCAGGCGCTCCTGCTTCGTCTCGTCCAGGCGAGGGATCGAGCTCAGGAGACCCCACGTGTACGGGTGCAGCGGCTTGTAATAGATGTCGTCCGTGTTGCCGAACTCCGCGGCCTTGCCCGCGTACATCACCATGATGTCGTCGCAGTGCTCGGCGACGACACCGAGGTCGTGCGTGATGATGATGACCGCGGCGTTGAACTCCGACTTCAAACGGTCGATCAGGTCCAGGATCTGCGCCTGCACGGTGACGTCGAGCGCGGTCGTCGGCTCGTCGGCGATCAGGACGTCGGGGTTCAGCGAGAGCGCCATGGCGATCATCGCCCGCTGACGCATCCCGCCGGAGAACTCGTGCGGATACTGATTCGCGCGATCCTTCGGGTGCGGGATGTTGACCCGGGAGAGCATCTCGACCGCCTGGTCCATCGCCTCCTGCTTCGAGATGTCCTGGTGCTCGAGGATCGCCTCGGCGATCTGGTACCCCACCTTGTAGAAGGGATGGAGCGAGGTCATCGGATCCTGGAAGATCATCGAGATCTTCGCGCCACGGATCGTCCGCATCTCGTCCTTGGGGATCTTCAGCAGGTCCTGACCCTGGAAGAAGACCTCACCGCTGATCTTCGCTTGCTTGGGGTTGATGAGGCCCATGACCGTGAGCGAGCTCACGCTCTTCCCGGAGCCCGACTCGCCCACGATGCCGAGCGTCTCCCCCGCTTGGAGCGAATAGCTCACCCCGTCCACGGCCTTGACCAAGCCGTCGTCGGTCGGGAAATGGACCTTCAGATCCTTGACCTCGAGGAGTGGCTGCGCCACTAGGTGTACCTCACCCTCGGGTCCACGAAGGCGTACGCGACGTCGACCACCAGGTTCGCGACGGCGATGATGAACGCGCCGAGGATCGTGACGCCCATGACCGTCGGGAAGTCGTTGGTGGCGATCGACTGGACGGCCAGCTGGCCGATCCCAGGGAGTCCGAAGACGGTCTCGGTGATGAAGGCTCCGCCCAGCAACAGGCCGACGTCGAGCCCCAGCATCGTGACGACCGGGGTGAGCGCGCCGCGCAGGCCGTGCTTGTAGATCACCCGGCGCTCGGACAGGCCCTTGGCGCGGGCCGTCCGGATGTAGTCCTCGTTCATCGTCTCGATCAGGTTGCCACGGACCATCCGCGCGTAGAAGGCCGCGTTGATATAGGCCAGGGAGATCCAGGGCAGGAGGAAACGCCCCTCGAGGGCCGCCCGCAACGCCCCGCCCCAGCCGTTGTAGCCGATCGGGATCCCGCTCGAAGGCAGCAGTTCTAACTTGAACCAGAAGGCGTACAGCAGCAACTGGGCAAGCCAGAAGATCGGCATCGACACGCCGACGATCGCGAAGATCATCGCGGCGCGGTCGGCCACCGATCTTCGCCGGACCCCGGACAGGATGCCGATCGGAACCCCGAGGAGGAGCCAGATCACCGCCGCGCCGATCGCCAGGATGCCGGTGATCGGGATCCGCCGGCCCAGCTCATCCTTCACCGGCTCGAAGCTGCCGTAGGAGAAGTAGACGTCCTCGTCGAGCCAGAGGCCCGGGTACGGGATGAATCCCTTGAGGAACCGCCAGTACTGGACGTAGAGGGGCTTGTCCAGGCCGAACGCGACGCGTGCGTTCTCGATCTGCTCGGGGGTCGTGGTGCGTCCGACCGCACGTCGCGCCGGGTCGCCGGCGGGAAGCTTCACGAAGATCAAGAAGGTGAGGAAGGAGACGATCATGATCACGAGGACCATGAAGAGGGCTCGCCTGATCAGGTACCTGCCCACTTCCGCCTCCTTCCCGGATCGGAACGGTGAGGGGGCCGCCTGCGCGACCCCCTCGATCCGTCGTGTTACCGACTACGAGGTGTTACCGGGCACCGCCAGTGAATCGAACGCCGCGAGACCAGCGAACTGGTCGAACGAGTAGTTCTGGACGTTCTCGGAGATGATGTCGACACTGTTGTCGAACAGGTACGGCACCCACGGCACAACCTCTTCCATCAACTGCTGGTCGAGTTCTGCCCAGCACTGGAACCGTTCGTCACCCGGTTCGAGCTCGGAGCATTCCGTGACCTTGTCGTCCACCGACGGAACCTCGGCGACGTCGTATCCCCACTCATTCAGCTGGTCGCCCGTGGCGCCAACCAGTGAGTAGTTGCAGCAGCTCTCCCAGAGGCCGGCAGAGTCGAACAGGGGCTCGCCGAACGTGACTCCGTCGGCGTAGTCCTTGCCCCACCCAGGTCCTGCGCAGAGGGCGTGCTTGGAGTTGGCATCGTTGCACTTGTTGTACATCGTGCCGCGCTCCAGCTGCTTGACGTTGAGCGTCAGTCCGATCGGCTCCAGGAACTGGATCAGCAGCGCGGACTGCTCCGGGTACGGGTCCTCACGGTCGGTGATCGTCAGGATGTCCTTGCACTCGGGAGCGTCACACACTCCGTCCTGGTCCGTGTCGTACGCGGACTGGGCCATCGCCTCCTTGGCCTTCTCGACGTCGCCAGACGCGTTCGGCGTCTGATACGGGTCGTAGTCGGCGAGGATGTTGTCCTCGAGGCTGTTCACCATGATGTGTCCCGCGATCTCACCTGTCGACGGGCCACCCCGCAATTGCCGGAACCCCTGTTTGTCGAACGCCCAGTTGACCGCCTTGCGGACGTTGACGTCGTCGAACGGAGGTACCGCCAGGTTGAACGACACGTACCGGACCGCGTCCGATGCGTAGATGTTGATCCGATCCTGGAGATCGGGGTTGGTCTGGTAGTCCCGGATCTTCTCGGGCGGCACGGCGCCGTCCACCACGAAGTCCAGAGCTCCCTGGGCGACCTGGTTGTACAGGTCGTCGTTGTCGCCACCGATCCGGACCTGGATCTCGTCCGGGAACGCGTCACGCAGCTCGTCCGACTCCTCGGTCCACGAGGGGTTGCGAACGAGAACGATCTGACGTCCCGGGACATAGCCCGGCGCCTCGGTCTGGTCCTTCGGGTCCGCGGAGAAGTCCATGGTCTCGGACCCCTCGAACATGTACGGCCCCGACGCCACGAGGAAACGACCGTAGTTGCGGTCGTGGCCCTCGGCCACGCCCATGCGCTCACCCTCGTCGTCCGGTGGGATCGGCGCCGCTGCGCCCATGGCGAAGCGGTAGCCGATGTCGCCGATCGGCGAGGTGGTCGTGATCTCGAGCGTGTGCGTGTCGGGTGCCGCGAGACCGGAGATCGTGTCGGCGTCACCCGCTCCGAAGTCGTCGAACCCTTCGATCACGGAGTAGTAGAAGGAATACCCGCCGACGTTCGCCTTCGGGTTGGCCTCCCGCTCCATCGCGCGGATGAAGTCCTGCGCCGTGATCTCGGTGTCGTCCTTCGGAGGCGCGTACATCAGCCCGGGCTTGATCTGGAACGTCCAGGTCAGCCCGTCGTCCGACTGCGTGGGCTCACCCGCCGCCAGGTCCGGGAAGATGTCGGCGCCGCCCTCATCCGTCGGGACGCCTTCGTACGACATCAGCGTCCGAAGCAGACAGCACCGGTAGTACTCCCACGTGACGGAGTAGTACTCCTTCTGCGGGTCGAACGCGGCGGTGACGTCGGCGAGCATCGCCATGTTCAGCGTGCCGCCCTTGAGCTCCTCGGTGTTCCCACCGGGGTCGCTCGGGCCCGGCTGCTCCGGGCCGTTGTCGCCGCAGGCCGCGGCGACGAGGCCGAGCACCGCCACCACGGCGATCACTCTGATTACTCGATTCAAAGCTACCCCCCTTCTCATGTTTCCCATCCGTACTTCACCAAGCTTGCGTGCTTTCGAGGTCGTCCTCCTTTCGCACAGGGTTCCCCCCTGTCGATACGCTCAGATGCCCTTCCGAGGATCGAGGGCGTCGCGGAGACCGTCCCCCACGAGATTGAACGCGAGGGTCGTGAGGAACAGGGCGAGACCCGGGAAGATCATCAGCCAGGGCGCGAACGTGAACGCCGTACCGGCATCGGACAGCATGCCCCCCCATGAAGGCGTGGTGTCCGGCACGCCGACGCCGAGGAACGACAGGCCGGCCTCGAACAGGATGTTGCTCGGGATGATCAGCGTCGTGTAGACGATGATCGGTGCGGCCACGTTGGGGAGGATCTCGCGGAGGATGATCCGCCGGTTCGACGCCCCCAGCGAGCGCGATGCCTCCACGAACTCCTTCTCGCGGAGCGAGAGGACCTGCCCGCGGACGATGCGTGCGATGTACGGCCAGCCGAAGAGCCCGATGATCATGATCACGGGCCCGAGCCCGGGTTTGATCGTGCCCCAGAAGCATCCCTCCGCGCTCGCGCCGCAGGCCGACGCGATCCCCAACGCGAGGAGCAAGATGGGAAGCGCCAGGACCACGTCCGTCGCTCTCGAGATCACGGTGTCGACCTTCCCGCGGTAGAAGCCGGCGCTGAGGCCCAGGAGCACGCCGATCACGAGTGCGATGCCGGTTGCGATGAACGCCACCTGCAGCGACGTGCGAGCGCCGTAGGCGATCCGCACGAACTGGTCGCGGCCAGTGTCGTCGACACCGAGCAGGTAGCCGGGCGGCGACTCCTTGATCTTCTCGCCGGTGGTGGGGTCGTAGCTGTCCGGCCACCAGCGAGGCGCCGAGGGCAAGCCGTAGTCGTCGAGCGAGTTCAGGTTCACCTGATTGGGCTGGTGCTTCGTGATGTTCGCCACGACGGGCGCGAAGATCGCCATGAACAGCATCAGGAAGATGATCACCAGTCCGGCGAGCGCGAACCGGTCTTGCCGGAAGTGCCGCCAGAAGATCTCCCAGGGGCTCCGGCCGATGATCGACGCCGGCGTCTCTGCTGACGGCGCGGATGATTCAAGGTCGGCGCGCCCGCCACCCTCGCGCTGCCCGACCTGGGATACGTCGGTGTCCGTGCCGGATCGACTCATGCCCGAATCGGGATACTACGGGAGGTACCCGGGGTCCCGCAATCCAGCAACCCCGGGAGCAGAACCACCGCAGACGCTTTGAGAGGCAAGGAAGCGATAGCGCTCACCGGTACTTCACGATGAGGGCGAACCCCTCCGGATCCAGGCTGGCGCCCCCCACGAGCGCCCCGTCGATCTCCGGATGCGCCATGAACTCCCTGATGTTCCCGGGCTTGACGCTCCCGCCGTACTGGACGCGGACCGACTCCCCGACCTCGGCGGAGAGGCGGTCCGCGAGCGTGGCCACGGATCACCTCCACGACCTGCCCGGCGTCGGTCGGCTCCGCGGTGCGGCCCGTCCCGATCGCCCAGATCGGCTCGTAGGCCACGACTGCCCGAGCGGCCGCCTCCGCATCCACCCCTTCGAACGCTCGGCGGACCTGCTCGGTGACCTTGGTCTCGGTCCCGCCCGCCTCGCGCTCCTCGAGGGTCTCCCCCACGCACACGATCGGCACCATGCCGTGGCGGAACACCGCCTTGACCTTCGCGTTGACCGTCTCGTCGTCCTCGCCGAAGAGCTGGCGGCGCTCGGAGTGGCCCACGATCACGTAGTCGACGTCGAGCGCCGCCAGCATCGGGCCGGAGACCTCTCCGGTGAACGCGCCCTCGTTCTCCGCGTGCACGTCCTGGGCGCCCAGACCGTAGGGAAGCCGGTCGGAATCGATCAGCGTCTGGACGGAGCGGAGCGCCGTGAACGGCGGGCAGATCACGACCTCCACGCGGTCCGAGTCCTTCCGGTCCAGGAGGTAGGAGAGCTTCTGCACCGTCTGGATCGCCTCGAGGTGCGTCTTGTGCATCTTCCAGTTCGCCGCGATGATCGGCATCCGCTCCGACACGTCAGTCCTCCAATACCTGGATGCCGGGCAACGGCCGGCCTTCGAGGAACTCGAGCGAAGCACCACCGCCCGTCGACAGATGGTCGAAGGAGTCCTCCAGCCCGGCCCGCTTCACGGCGAGGAGCGAGTCGCCCCCGCCGACCACGGAGAACGCCGAGGCGCCGGCGATCGCGGTGGCGACGCCACGCGTGCCCGCGGAGAACGGTTCGAGCTCGAAGACGCCCATGGGCCCGTTCCAGAGGATGGTCTTCGCGTCCGCGAGGATCCTCGCGAACTCTTCGACCGTGCGGGGGCCGATGTCCAGACCCTTGAGTCCCCGAGGGATCTCCCGCGCCGGCACCGTGCGGGGGCGCACGTCGGCCCGTGCCTCCTCTGCGGCGACGATGTCCTGGGGGAGCTCGATCAGGGTGCCCTTCGCCTTCGCTCGTTCGGTCACGGCGCGAACGTCGTCGAATCTATCGCGCTCCACGAGGCTGTCGCCGATCTCTCCTCCGGCGGCCGCGATGAGGGTGAACGCCATCGCGCCGCCGATCAGCAACGCATCGGCGCGCTCGACCAGCGCATCCAAGACGCCGAGCTTGTCCGAGACCTTCGCGCCACCGAGGACGGTCACGTACGGGCGATCGGGATCGGTCAGGAGCCGGCCGAGGACCTCGACCTCTCGCTGGAGCAGCCGCCCGGCGACCGCCGGCCTGCCGGATGCACGCATGAGGTCGGGTAGGGCCACGACGCTCGCATGTGCTCGATGTACGGCTCCGAAGGCGTCGTTCACGTAGGCGTCGGCGAGCTCGGCGAGGCGTCCCGCGAAGCGCACGTCGTCGGCTTCCTCCCCGGCCTCGAACCGGAGGTTCTCGAGCAGCACGACCTCCCCTTGCTCGAGGTGGCCACCGACGGCCTCGGGCCCGTCGCCGACGACCTCGTCCAGCGCCATCACGTCGACGCCCAGCAGCTCACCCAGCCGATCGGCCACGGGCCCGAGCCGGAGGTCGTCTTGCGGCTTCCCCTCGGGTCTGCCCAGATGCGACGCGACGACGAGAGCCGCGCCCCCGTCGAGAAGCTCCCGGAGCGTGGGGACGGTCGCGCGGATCCGCATGTCGTCGGCCACTCGACCTTCCTCGAGCGGCACGTTGAAGTCGGCGCGAACGAACACCCTGGTGCCGGCAACGTCGCCGAGGTCGTCGAGGGTGCGGAGCCCCACTAGAGCTTCGACGCGACCAGGTTCACGAGGTCGACCAAGCGGTTCGAGTATCCCCACTCGTTGTCGTACCAACCGAGCACCTTGACGAAGTTCCCGAGCGTCATCGTCGAGAGGGAGTCGAACGTGCACGAGGCGGGCGACCCCACGATGTCGCTCGAGACGATCGGGTCCTCCGTGTACACGAGCTTGTCCTTCAACGGGCCGCTCTCCGAGGCCGCCCGGTATGCATCGTTGACCTCTTCGACCGTGACGTCGCGGTTGAGGATCGCCACGAGGTCGGTGATCGATCCGTCCGGTACGGGCACCCGCATCGCGACGCCGTCGATCTTCCCCTTCAGCTGGGGGAGCGCGAGCGACGTCGCCTTCGCGGCACCGGTGGACGCCGGCACGATGTTGATCGCGGCGGCACGGGCCCGTCGCAGGTCCTTGTGCGGCAGGTCGAGGAGGTTCTGGTCGTTCGTGTAGGCGTGCACGGTGGTCATCAGGGCGCGGTCGATCCCGAAGGAATCCTCGAGCACCTTCGCGAGCGGTACGACGCAGTTCGTCGTGCAGGAGGCGTTCGAGATCACGTGATGCGTCGTGGGGTCGTAGGCGTCGTCGTTGACGCCCATGACGATCGTGATGTCCTCGCCCTTGGCCGGCGCACTGATGATGACCTTCTGGGCACCCGCCTCGATGTGGGCCGCCGCCTTCTCCCGGTCGGTGAACAGGCCGGTCGACTCGATCACGATCTCGGCGCCCACCTCTTTCCACGGGAGCTGCGCCGGGTCCCGCTCCGCGAAGACGCGCAGCTCGTCGCCGTCGACCGAGAGACCGTTCTCGGAGACAGCGACGTCGGCGTCGAGGCGCCCCAGGACGGAGTCGTACTTCAGGAGATGCGCGAGGGTCTTCGCGTCCGTGATGTCGTTCACGCCGACGAAGTCGACCTCGGCGCCCGTCTGCCGGACCGCGCGGAGGAAGTTGCGACCGATCCGTCCGAAACCGTTGATGCCGACCTTGACCGTCATCCGGAACCTCCCTGGGAGCGTGCTCTTTCGCGGCTTCCGAACCGCCATCTTATCGAGCGGCCACCGGGCCACGTCCTCGGGGGCACGCTTGTGTAAGGTCGGCACGGTGGCAGCGGACGACGCGGAGATCGGCACGCGCAACAGGTCCTCGCTTGCGCGCCTCGAGTCCCTGGGCGCCGCGCTCCCCGACGACGACCTCGCCCGCGTCATCGATCCACCCTGGACGCCGGGGGCGCTGTTCGCGCACGTCGCGTTCTGGGACCGGTTCGTACTGGAGCGCTGGCGGCTCGCCCACGAGCGAGGTGACCGGAGGCCGGCTCCGCTGGACGGCGAGGTCTGGGATCGGGCCAATCTCGCCGCGCTCCCCCAGTGGCTCGCGCTCCCGCCCCGCGCTGCGGTCGCGGAGTGCCTGGCGGCGGGCCGCGAGCTGGACGACCTGATCGGAGGGCTCGATCGAGACGTCGTCGTCGGGCTCGTCGCGGAGGGCGGGGAGCGGCTCGTCGATCGCTCGATCCATCGAGGGGAGCACCTCGGAACGCTCGAGTCGGCGTTCCCGGACCGCTAGATCGGCGAGAGCCCGTTCAGTCCCGGTCGACGTCGCGGTGGTCCACCGAGACGCGATGCCCGTGCTCCCGGAAGTACTCGGTCAGGTCATCGGCCACGACGACCGAGCGGTGGCGGCCGCCGGTGCAGCCGACCGCCACCGTGAGGTAGGACTTGCCCTCGGCCACGTAGCCCGGGACGACGACGTCCAGGAGTGCCTCGAGTCGCGTCATGAACGCCCCGTACTCTTCCTGTCCCTCCACGTACTCGCGGACCTTCTGATTGCTGCCGGGTAGCGGCCGGAGCTCGTCGATCCAGTGCGGGTTGGGGAGGAAGCGCACGTCCAGGACCAGATCGGCGTCGCGTGGACTGCCGTACTTGAATCCGAACGACACGATCGTCACGAGGAGTCCCGCCTCCGGCGGCGCGGTGGCGAAGATCTCGCGGATCCGGTCGCGCAGGTCGTGGGGCGTGAGCCCGCTCGTGTCGATCACGAGGTCCGCGTCGGCGCGCAGGCTCTCCATCATCAGCCGTTCCTTGCGGATGCCCTCGGCGACCCGATCGGCGGGCGCGAGCGGGTGGCGCCGGCGGGTCGCCTCGTACCGGTTGACGAGGTCGTCGTCCGACGCGTCCAGGAAGACGATCCGCGAGGGAACGCGTTGCTCCCGCAACTCCTCGAGTGCCTGGGAGAGCTCACCGAAGAACACGCCGCCGCGGACGTCGACGACGATCGCGACGCGGCTCGGCCCGCCGGGGCTCGCGGCGAGCTCCGCCATCTTCGGCAGCAGCGACGGTGGCAGGTTGTCGACGACGAAGTACCCGATGTCCTCGAGGCTCCGAGCGGCCTCGGACCGACCGGCGCCCGAGAGGCCCGTGATCAGCAGGATCCCCGGTGCGGTCGCGGCCTCCTTGCTCCCGCGTGATGCCGTCCGTGCCATCAGGCGCTCTCCCGTCGCTCGGAGGCCGCGACCGCGTGCAGCTGACGGTGGATCTCGTCCGCGAGCCTCGGACCGACGCCAGGCGTCGCGGCGAGCTCACCCGGCTCCGCCTGCCGGATCTTCGTCAACGAGCCGAAGCGCTTCATCAACGCGCGCTTCCGCGACGGACCGACGCCCGCGATCTCATCGAGCGGAGAGGAGAGCGCGCGGCGATCACGTCGCTGCCGGTGGTACGTGATCGCGAACCGGTGCGCCTCGTCGCGTATGTGCTGGAGCACGAAGAGTGCCTCGGAGCCACGTGGGATCGACAGTGGATCGGGCCGATCCGGGAAGTAGACCTCCTCGAGTCGCTTGGCGAGACCCACGTGCGGGATGTGCAGCCCGAGATCCTCGAGCACCTTGGTCGCGACGCTCAGCTGTCCGCGGCCGCCGTCGACCACGACGAGCGCCGGCGGATACGAGAATCGCCGGCGGCCCCCGGGCACCTCGTCCTTCTCTTGGAGGAGTCGGGAGAATCGCCTGGTCAACATCTCCTGCATGCTCGCGAAATCGTCCTGTCCGGCGACGCTCTTGATCTCGAACCGTCGATAGTCCGCGCGCTTCGGCAGGCCGTCTTCGAAGACGACCATGGACCCGACGGTGTCGCTCGGGCCGAGGTTCGAGATGTCGTAGCACTCGATCCGCAGCGGCGCCTGCTCGAGCCCGAGCTGCTCGGCGAGCTCCGAGAGCGCGCGGGAGCGCGCGCCGAAGTCGGAGGCGCGGCGGAGCTTATGTCGATGGAAGGCGTCCGCGGCATTGCTGCCGACGACCTCCATCAGCTTGCGCTTGGCGCCCCGAGCCGGCACCGCGATCGTCACTCGCGAGCCTCGGCGGCCGGACAGCCATGCTTCGAGGACCGAGCGGTCCGCGGGCTCGGTCGGGACGAGGATGCGCGGCGGCACGTCCTCGCGCTCCATGTAGACCTGCCGGAGGAACGACGCCACGAGCTCGGGCCGGTCGAGGTCTTCCACCCGATCGACGACCCAGCCCTTCCGCCCGAGCACCCTCCCGCCCCGAACCGTGAAGACCTGGAATGCCGCTTCGAGGTCGTCCTCGGCCAGCCCCACGACGTCGAGGTCCTCCGGGCGAACCAGGACCATCTCCTGGCTCTCGAGCGCGCGCCGCGCCGCTTGCAGCTGGTCGCGGAAGCGCGCCGCCTGCTCGTATTCTTCCCGGCCGGACGCCTCGGCCATCTGCGCATCGAGCCGCTTCAGGACGGGTTTCGAGTTGCCCGCGAGGAAGTCCCCCAGCGCCTCCACGTCTCGTCGGTAGGCCTCCTCGGTGATCCCCGTCTGCGCGGGCACGCACGGCCCGGAGCAGCGGCCGATGTCGTAATAGAGACAGGGCCGGCCGGCGCGGGCCCGCTGGTCGAAGAAGTGGTTCGTGCAGGTTCGGATCGGGAAGACCCGCGTCATCGCATCCAGCGTGTCCCGGATCGCCCAGGCGTGTCCGTACGGCCCGAAGTACCTGACCTTCTTCCGCTTGGTGCCCCGGAGGACCTGCGCGCGCGGCCACTTCTCCCCCACCGTCAGCGCCAGGTACGGATAGGACTTGTCGTCGCGGTACCGGATGTTGAAGCGGGGGCGGTACTGCTGGATCAGGTTGAACTCGAGCATCAGCGCGTCGACCTCACCGGACGCGACGATCCACTCGACGCCGGCGGCGGCGTCGACCATCGCCTGGGTCCGAGGATGGAGGGGTCGAGACCAGTAATTGGCGAGGCGCTTCCGCAGTGAGCTGGCCTTGCCGACGTACACGACCCGCCCGTCCTCGTCACGGAAGAGGTAGGCGCCGGGCGCGTCCGGGATGCTGGACGACACCGGCTTCGTGAAGCTCACGTACCTATCGTAGCGCCGGGCCGTGACCCGGCCGGGAACGGCTGAGGGTTAGCCTCCGCCTCCGCCCCCGCCGCCGCCGTCCCCACCCCCGCCTCCACCGGCGGCCACGACGGCGATGGTGCCGGTCATGGTGGGGTGGACGTCGCAATGGAAGAAGTAGTTGCCCTCATCGGGGATCGCCGGGACTTCGTAGTCGATCGTGTCTGGTCCGTCCACGAGATCCCCTTTGAAGATGGGATCCGATGCCACCGCGGCCTCGTCCTCCGCGATGGCGATGTTGTGCGGTCCCGTGGAAGCCACGGGGTCCCTGTTGTCGAACGCGATCGTGAACGGCTCTCCGGCGGGCGCGACCAGGCACGTCGGATCGAACGCCGTGCCTTCGGCCACGATCTGGAGGACGAGCTGGCCGTCCTCACCGCATCCTTCCCCGCCCGGGAGCGTGGGGACCTCCGGCGCCGGGCTCGGGGCCGCGATCTTCAGCTCGGAGATCTCCGCGTAGGTGCCGAGCCGGAGGTCGCCGTTCTCCGCGTCGTACCAGGCTAAGTAGACCGAGGAGCCGTCCGCCGTGATCGCCACCGTGGGGCTGACACCGCCGCTCGTGTCCGGAAGCTCGATCTCCTCGAGTTCCTCCCCCTCGGCGCCGGAGGCGAGATGGATGCCGTCTCCGTCTTCCCACGTCACCCAGATCGTCCCCGCGTCGTCGACCGCGACTCCGGAAGAGGGCTGCCGCCCGGCCTCCTGTCCACTCCCGGTCCCCACCGACGTCACCTCCGACCAGGAACCCGGTCGTCCGGTCACGACACCCAGCCCGGACGCCGTGTAGAAGGAGATCGCTGCCGTGTCGCCGGTGGTCGCGACGGAGGTGCCGCCCGCCACTTCCGTGGCGACCACCTCCGTGGTCCACGAGCCTCCTTCCCGATGAGCCGCGATCAGCTCGCCCGAGCGGGGATCGGCCACCACCACGATCGGGTCCGCTCCGAGGAGAGCGAGCTGCGTCGCCGGCGGGCATCCGCGGCCGCACGACGAGAGGGTCGCGACAGAAGTGATCTGCCAACGCTCGCCCGCTCGCTCGGCGACACGCACCTCAGGCCGAGCTCCGGCCACCGTGTAGGCGACGATCGGCGCGCCGGAGCCATCTACCACGACAGAGGGAGCGCCTGCTTCGGGCGTCTCCTCCACCGGGCCGATCTCGAACGAGGGACCGACCCCGTACCAGACGCCCGTGTCGGCGGTCCAGGCCGCATGGATGTCCGTGCCGGCGATCGCGATGTCCGTGCCTTTCGCTCTCGAAGGCGTGAGGCTTGCGAGAGACGGCTCCGCCGCGGGCTCGAAGGGCACCGGGACCCCGCCCGGGGACTCCCTCGGCTGCGCGACCGCCCCTCGGGTCCAGATCTGGTCCGGCGTCAAGCTCGCCAGCAGCACGGCACCCGCATCCTTCCCGTCCTCGGTCTGGAGGAAGGGCGAGCCGACGGGGCGGGCGATCGGGATCTCGCCTTCCTCCAACGCCGCCGGGAAGCCGAAGTAGGAGATGCTGGGCAACCCCTCCCCGTCGACCGCCACCGAGGGAGTCAGTCCCACGTCGTCGACGGAGTCGGGGACCATGGGGATGAACTGGCGGCCCTCGGGGAACTCCACCTCCGGCTCCGGAAGGTTGCTGCAGGCGCCGGTCAGGAGCACGAGGCATGCCACGACGGCGATGAGCCGGCCGCGGGTCGCGGGCTCCCCGTGCGCAGCGGCCCGGGGAGCGAAGGATGGACTCGACACGACGGGGCGAATCCTAGCAAGCATCGACTCGCCTCTCGGCGATCTCACGCAGTCTCGCTCGCCAGCGATCTCATGCGGAAGCGCCGGCACCGACCGGGAGGACCCCCAGGACTTCCTCGAGGAACCGCCCGGTGTAGGAGTCGGGGTTCGCGGCGATCGCCTCGGGCGGACCTTCCGCGACGATCCGGCCGCCCTGGTCCCCACCCTCGGGGCCGAGGTCGATCAGCCAGTCCGCGGTCTTGACGACGTCGAGGTTGTGTTCGATCACGAGCACCGTGTTCCCCGTGGCGACGAGCCGCTGCAGGACCTGCAGGAGCTTCCTGATGTCTTCGAAGTGCAGGCCCGTGGTGGGCTCGTCGAGGATGTAGACGGTGTTCCCGGTCGCTCGCTTGTGGAGCTCGCTCGAGAGCTTGATCCGCTGCGCCTCGCCTCCGGAGAGCGTGGGCGCCGGCTGCCCGAGCTTGATGTAGCCGAGTCCGACGTCGGACAGCGTCTGCATGTGCCGCTTGATCGGCGGGATGTTCTGGAAGAACTCGAGCGCCTCGTCGACGCTCATCTCGAGGACGTCGGAGACCGTGCGTCCCTTGTACTTGACCTCCAGGGTCTCCCGGTTGTAGCGGCGCCCCTTGCAGACCTCGCACGTGACGTAGACGTCGGGCAGGAAGTGCATCTCGATCTTGATCTGCCCGTCGCCCGCGCAGTTCTCGCACCGCCCGCCGCGCACGTTGAACGAGAAGCGGCCCGGTTGGTACCCGCGGAGCCGAGCCTCCGGCACCTGCGCGAAGAGCTTCCGGACGTGGTCCCACACCCCCGTGTAGGTGGCCGGGTTCGACCGCGGAGTGCGTCCGATCGGCGACTGATCGATGTCGATGACCTTGTCCACGTCCTCCCAGCCCACCATCCGCCGATGCTTCCCCGGCAGGAGGCGGGAGCGATATACCTTCTGCATCAGCGCCCGCAACAAGACGTCCTGCACGAGCGTGGACTTGCCGCTCCCGCTCACACCGGTGACGCAGACGAAGACGCCGAGCGGGATCCGCGCGGTGATGTCCTTCAGGTTGTGCTGACGCACGCCCTCGAGACGGAGCCATCGTTCGGGCTTGCGCCGCGAGTTGGGGGGCGGGATCGATCGTCTGCCGGCGAGGTAGGCGCCCGTCAGCGACTCCGCGCAGTCGAGGAGGCCCTTGAGGTCGCCCGAGTACACGATCCGACCGCCGTGTTCCCCCGCCAACGGACCGATGTCGACGATGTGGTCGGCTTCGAGGATCGTCGCCTCGTCGTGCTCGACGACGATCAGCGTGTTGCCGAGATCCCGAAGACGGATCAGCGTGTCGAGGAGCCGCCGGTTGTCCCGTTGATGGAGGCCGATCGACGGCTCGTCCAGGATGTACAGGACGCCGACCAGCCCCGAGCCGATCTGGGTCGCCAGTCGGATCCGCTGCGCTTCGCCGCCGGCAAGGGTTCCCGCCGGCCGTGAGAGGGTCAGATAGTCGAGGCCGACGTCCACGAGGAACCCGAGCCGGGCGCGGATCTCCTTGAGCAGCCGTTCGGCGATCATCTCCTCCCGCTCCGAGAGCTCGAGCGCGTTGAGGAAGTCGAGCGTCTTGCGGATCGAGAGGTCGGTCAGCGCGGAGATATGCAGCCCGCCCACGGTGACAGCGAGGGTCTCGGGGCGGAGCCGCGCCCCCTTGCACGCGCGGCAGGGGATCTCGCGCATGAACTGCTCGAGCTTCTCCCGCGAGGCGTCGGAGTCGGTCTCCTTGTACCGCCGCTCGAGGTTGGGGAGCACTCCTTCGTAGGTCGTGTAATAGGAGCGCTGGCGTCCGTACCGGTTGCGGTAGCGGACGTAGATCTCCTCCTCGGAGCCGTAGAGCACCACCTCTCGTGCTCGCTTGGGGAGCTTCTTCCAGGGCGTGTCGAGCGAGAAGCCGTGGACCTCGCCGACGGCTTCCAGGACCCGGTACCAATACTCGAGCGTGTTGCTCGCCCAGGGCGCGAGCGCCCCCTCGTTGATGGAGAGCGTGGGATCGGGCACGACCAGGTCCGCGTCGACCTCGAGCCGGGTGCCGAGCCCGTCACAGGTGGGGCACGCTCCGTACGGCGAGTTGAACGAGAAGTTCCGCGGTGCCAGCTCGTCGAACGACAGCCCGCAGAACGTGCACGCGAGGTTCTGCGAGAACGTCTGGATCTCCTCGTGCTCCTCGTGCGTCGTCACCGCGATCGAGGCGACCCCCTCCGCGAGCTCGAGCGCCGTCTCGATGCTGTCCGCGACGCGGCGCCGGATGCCCTGCTTGGCCACGAGGCGGTCCACCACGACCTCGATCGTGTGCTTGTAGTTCTTCGGGAGCTTGATCTGCTCGGAGAGCTCTCGGACCTCGCCGTCGATCCGGGCGCGGGGGAACCCCTTCCGGGCCAGCTCCTGCAGGAGCTTCTCGTACTCCCCCTTCCGGCCGCGGACCACCGGAGCGAGGACCTGGAACCGCGTGCCCTCGGGCAGCTGCAGGACCTGGTCCACGATCTGGTCGGGCGTCTGACGGCCGATGGGACGGCCGCAGTTGTAGCAGTGCGGATGCCCGATCCTGGCGTACAGCACCCGGAGGTAGTCGTACACCTCGGTGATCGTGCCGACGCTGGACCTGGGGTTGCGCGACGTGGACTTCTGATCGATCGAGATCGCGGGCGACAGGCCCTCGATGAAGTCGACGTCGGGCTTCTCCATCTGACCGAGGAACTGGCGGGCGTACGACGACAACGACTCCACGTAGCGCCGCTGACCCTCCGCGTAGATCGTGTCGAAGGCGAGCGACGACTTCCCGGAGCCGGACAGGCCCGTGAACACGATCAGCTGGTCACGTGGCAGGTCCAGCGTGACGTTCTTGAGGTTGTGCTCACGGGCGCCGTGGATGACGAGTCTCTCGGAGCCCACGAGCCGAGTGTACCGGCGGTCCACGACACGTCCGGGTGGGCAGCCCACCCGGCCAGACGGGGCGACCCCGTCCCTCCGCGCCTATCCTTCGCCCATGGAGCGGGACCTGCGCGAGTCACCTGTCTATCGGGAGGTCGAGGAGCACTTCCGCAAGATCTACGAGCCGGGCTTCGGCACGGTGACGGAGCCCGGCGATCCACGGCCCTCCCCCGATGGGCGTTGGGTGGCCTTCACCGGCTCGCTCTGGGAGAAGCTCGAAGGCACGCCGAAGACCCGGATCTGTCTTGCGCCGCTCGTTGGCGAGGGGTCGGACGGCGGCGCCAAAGACGGCGGCGCCAAGAACGGCGCGAGAGAGATCTCATCGGGCCCCGAGCACGATGCGGGAGCGCGGTGGTCTCCGGACGGGCGACACCTCAGCTTCGTCTCCGACCGTCGAGAGAAGGGACGGATGCAGCTCCACATGCTCTCGGTGGACGATCTCGGGGAGGCGGAGGCTCTTCCCGAGATCGACGGGACGATCGAGGATCACGCCTGGTCGCCCGACGGGTCGCGGATCCTCGTGCTTGCCGCGGGGCTCCACGCGGACAGCGCCGGCGCGGAGGGATCCGGGGCACTCGAGTCGGAGAGGGACCTCCCGGACTGGATCCCCAAGGTGGACTCGTGGGAGGACCAGCAGGTCTGGCGCCGCCTGTGGATCGTCGAGATCTCCACGGGCGAGGTTCGCGCGCTTTCGCGAGACGACCTCAACGTCTGGGAGGCGGACTGGTGCGGGAGCGGTGCCGTCGTCGCCGTTGCCTCCGAGGACCCCGGTGAGTCGGCTTGGTACACCGCCCCGCTCGTCCTGATCGATGTCGCGGGCGGGGAGGATCGGGTGATCGCGAAGAGCGACGTGCAGTTCGGGCTCCCGTCCGGCGCGCCGGACGGTTCCCGGGTCGCGGTCATCGAGGCTCCGTGCAGTGATCGCCAGCTGGTCTCCGGGAGCGTCCTCATCGTGGGCGCCGACGGGACAGGAGACCGGCGCATCGAGATCGAGGACGCGGACTTCACCTGGGTCGGATGGCGGCGCGACGGGCGGATCGCCTACACGGCGCTCCGCCGTGGCGACACCGTCTTCGGGCACATCGACCCGGCGAGCGGCGAACGAGACGAGAGCTGGTCGACGACCGACGCCGTCGGCGCGTGGGCGCCCTCCGCGGCGCCGTTCGGCGACGACGGCTTCGCGTTCGTTCGCCAGGGGTTCGACCGACCCCCCGAGGTCGCCGTCGTCGAGGGCGGGTCCGATCGGACGATCGCCTCGTTCCGCCACGCCGGACACGACCACGCGCGGAGCCTGGTGGGCCGCGCCGAGCGCGTCACCTGGAGGGCGCCCGACGGTCTCGAGATGGATGGATTCCTCCTCGCACCGGAAGCCGCCGGACCGCATCCCCTGATCCTGCACGTCCACGGTGGCCCGGTCTGGTCCTATCAGGAGTCGTTCCCGCGGCCGTCCCTCTCGTGGCTCGTCTCCCGCGGCTACGCCGTGCTGATGCCCAATCCCCGCGGGTCGACCGGACGCGGGCGGGCGTTCCTCGAAGCCGTGATCGGCGACATGGGCGGCGAGGACGCGCACGACGATCTCGCGGGCGTCGACGCCCTGATCGAACGCGGTGACGCCGATGCGGAGCGGATCGGCGTCACCGGCGGCAGTTACGGGGGCTTCATGTCGTGCTGGCTCCCGGTGGTCGACCAGCGATTCAAGGCGGCGGTCGCGATCTCGCCGGTGACCGACTACTTCAGCCAGCACTGGAACAGCAACATCGGCGCGTGGGACTCCTGGTTCCTCGGCGGGCAGCCCGAGGACGGCGCCGCGCACTACCGCGAGCGGAGCCCGGTGTTCTTCGCCGATCGGGTCACGACGCCGACGCTGCTCACCGCCGGGACCGAGGACCGGTGCACCCCGCCCGGCCAGGCGATGGAGTTCTACCGAGCCCTCCGCGCGCGCGACGTACCGGTCGAGGTCGCGATCTATCCGGGCGAGGGGCACGGGGTGAGGAAGTTCCCCGCCTACCTCGACCTCGTCGCCCGCACGACCGCGTGGTTCGAGCGGTTCATGCCGGCTCGGCCGTAGATGGACCTCACGGCCTGGCGCGCCGAGTTCCCCGTCCTCGAACGCAAGACGTACCTGATCAGCGCGTCGCTGGGGCCGGTCTCGCGGCGGTCTCGCGCGTTGCTCGACGGATACATGGACGCGTGGGAGACGAAGGGAGCGCCGGACCACGTCTGGTTCGAGGACATCTTCCCGCGCATGGCCGCGCTGAAGCGTTCGTTCTCCTCGCTCGCGGGCTGCGACGCCGACGAGGTGGCGCTCACCACCAACATCTCGATCGCGCTCTCGACGATCGCGTCGTGCCTCGACCTCTCCGGCGAACGCCGGACCGTGATCTTGTCGGAGCTCGACTTCCCGACCGACGGGCACGTGTGGCTGGCATGGGCGAAGAGGACGGGAGCCGAGATCCGATGGCTCCGGAGCCCGGACGGTCTCACGATCCCCTTGGAGGGATACGACCGGGCGATCGACGAACGAACCGCGCTCGTGATGGTCAATCGGGTCCTCTACCGGTCGAGCGCGATCGTCGACGCGAAGGCGGTGTGCGCGATCGCGCGCGAGCGGGGCGCCCTCTCGTTCGTCGACGACTACCACGGCCTGGGGATCGTGCCGCTCGATCTCCATGACCTCGGGTGCGACCTGTACACGGCCGGCGTCCTCAAGTGGATGCTCGGCGGTCCCGGCCTCGTGTTCCTCTACGCGCGGCGCGACCTGCTTCCCTCGCTCGAGCCCGCCCTCACCGGTTGGTTCGGACAGCGCGAGCCATTCGCGTTCGACCTCGAGCATCTCGACTACCACCCGACGGCCCGACGACTGGAACACGGCACGCCGCCGGCTCCGGTCTTCTTCATCGCCCAGGGCGGCATCGACATCATCGCGGAGGTCGGACCGGCGACCATCCGTGCCAGGCAGGGAGAGCTCACCGACCATCTGATCGCGCGCGCGGACGAGGCTGGCCTCGAGGTCCGTACACCTCGAGAGAGGGATCTCCGAGGTGGCGTCATCAACGTGAAGGTGGGGCCCGAGGCGGAGAAGATCTGCCACGAGCTTCTCGCTCGGGACGTCTGCACCGACTTCCGGGGCGACGGGCTTCGCATCAGCCCCCACTTCTTCAACACCGAAGCCGACATCGACAGGTGCTTCGAGGAGCTTCGTCCGCTCGTCTGACCCGGAACGAGCCGGTCAGCGAACGAGCACGTGGACCCGGTGCGGCGTGTTGTTCATGAATCCGCCGTAGTTCCACGGCGGATCGTCTGGCTGGGTGTTTCCGGCATCGTCGGTCGCTCGGACGGCGAGGTCCCGCTCCCCCGGCCGGGCATCCCAGTCGAAAGACCATGAACGCCACGACGAGGGCGACTCGGGCTTCGGACCCAGCTCCGCTTCCGCCCATGTCTCGCCGCCGTCGTCGCTCACCTCGACCAGGTCGATGTGTCCCCACCCGGACCACGCGCGACCGATCAGCTCACACCGGCCCGCGTCGACGAACCGCTGTCGCGCGGGGAAGTCGCTGAAGCCCGGTGGCAGCATGAGCGCTCGGACGGCCTTCCTCGTCACGCGCTCGCCGGGGCCGTCCTGTTCCTGACGGCGCTGATACGCGGAGAGCTGGAAGCCGTCGAACGGTTCGGCGACGGCCGTGATGCGCCGGAGCCACTTGACGCTGCACATCCCGTACCAGTTCGGCACCAGCAGGCGGACCGGATAGCCGTGCTGCGGCGGGAGCGGCTGGCCGTTGACCTCGTACGCGAGCAGGACATCGTCGCGCGCGATGTCGGCCAGGGAGAACCCCCACTGGTAGTCCTGCTCGACATCCCCTTGGATCCCGTGGTCGGCGCCGGTGAAGACGAGCTCGACGGTCTCGGGGCGGAGATCCGCCTCTTCGAGGATCGGGGGAAGAGGCGTGCCCGTCCACTCGGCGTTGCCGACCGCCTCGAGGAGCCACGGCTGGCTCTCTGCTCGTGGGGGCATCAACGCGCGCCCGTTGCCGGCGCACTCCATCGTCACGGGACGCGTGACGGCCGGCCGAGAACGGATGTCGTCCATGGAGAGCGTCAACGGATGATCGACGAGGCCGTCGACGTCCACCGTCCACGCCGTCGCGTCGGCCGCCGGGATGTCCCAGTGGATCACGAGGTAGTGCATCCCGATCGGCGTGACGTCGTACCGGAGGCCCTCGAGCTGCATCCCGTGATTCCGCGCGGCCTGCCCGAGCTCGTGCTGCGTGACGCCCTGCCATGTCGTCGTGTCGCTCTGGATCATCCCGATCACCCCCAAGCGTCCATGGTGCCACGTTGCGTCCGCGGGGTCAGCCGCCGGCGACGATCCTGCCGGCGCGGATCACGAGCTGCACGTCGTCCAACGCCCTGAGATCCTCCAGGGGGCTCGCGCGCAGCGCGATCATGTCGGCGGGGGCATGGTCCTCCAGCGGCGCCCGGATCATCGCCTCGAGGACCTCTTCCGGCTCCAATCCGGCCTCCACCATCAGGAGCGCTTCCCTCGTGTGGATGCCCGGAGGGATCGACCCGTTGCCGAGGTCGGTGCCGTACGTGATCTTCCCGCCGGCGACGTGGAAGCGGCGGAGATTGTCCAGCGCCGTTCGGATCTCCGGTGTGTCGCGGCCGAAGCTCAGGATGTCGAGCGTCGACACGATGCGCAGTTGGGTCGCCGCGGCTTGGATCACTTCGTCCGACAAGCGGGTCCACGGGGTGTGCGCGAGCTCGTCGATCCCCGCCCCGAGCCCGCGCTCGACCTGTCCCTTCCCCTGTGCGTGTGCGGTCACCGGCAGGTCGGCCGCACGGGCCGCGTCGCAGATCGCGGCGAGCTCCGCGTCCGACGGCGTGGGGCCCGCGTCCGCATTGAGGGACACTTTGATCGCGGCGGCGCCGAGCCGCGCGAGCTCCTGGACGGCCGCCGTCGCATCCTCGACCGACGTGAGCTCCCGCCCGGTTCCCGGCGGCGCCCACCCGTCCCGCGTCGGATACCCGCCCGGCGCGGTGAGCATCGGCCCCGCGGCCCGGATCAGCGGGCCGTCGAAGGAGGGCATCTCAGACGCGTCTGCGAGCGTGAAGATCCGTTCCGGCGGCCACGCGAGGTCGCGCACGGCGGTGACACCTCCCGCGAGCACCGATGCCGGATCGGAGAGCTCGATGTGCACGTGGCGGTCCGCGACAGCCGGCATCACGAAGCCGTCCACACGCAGCTCCTCGCCGGCGGACTGGATGCTCGTCGCCGTCCCGGCGTAGGTCACGAGGCCTCCCTCGCAGACGATCTGGGCGTCCTCGACCAACCCTGCCGGGCCCAGCCACGCGGCCGTTGCCCGGACCGAGAGGCGGGTCACGCGCCGACCCCGGCCGCGCGGAGGGCCTTGAGCTCCTTCCGGAGGTCGACGACCTCGTCCCGCAGCCGGGCGGCGTACTCGAACCGGAGGTCTTTCGCGGCCTGGTGCATCTCCTCCTCGAGCTCGAGGAGGAGACGTTCCAGCTCCTCCTGTGGCATCTCCGGCAACGGGGCGCGACGCCGCCGCTCCTTGCGGGGCGACGTCGCCCGCTTGGCCGGATCCTCCTCGATCGAAAGCAGGATGTCGTGCACGCGCCTCCGGATGGTCGTCGGGTCGATGCCGTGCTCGGTGTTGTACGCCTCCTGGATCATCCGCCGGCGCTGGGTCTCGCTGATCGCGGTCTTCATCGAATCGGTGACGGCGTCCGCGTACATCAGGACCTTCCCGTCCACGTTGCGCGCAGCTCGTCCGATCGTCTGGATCAGCGAGGTGTCGGAGCGGAGGAATCCTTCCTTGTCGGCATCGAGGATCGCCACGAGCGAGACCTCGGGGAGGTCGAGTCCTTCGCGGAGCAAGTTGATGCCGACCAGGACGTCGAATTCGCCCAGTCGCAGGTCACGGATGATCTCGATCCGCTGGATCGTGTCGACCTCGGAGTGGAGATACCGCACGCGGATCCCCATCTCGATCAGGTAATCCGTCAGGTCCTCGGCCATCTTCTTCGTCAGCGTCGTGACCAGCACCCGCTGCTCGGCCTCGGTCCGCCGCCTGATCTCCTCGATCAGATCGTCGACCTGGCCCTTGGTCGGCCGGATCTCGACCTCGGGATCGATCAGACCGGTGGGCCGGACGATCTGCTGCACGATCCGCTCCGAGACCTTCAGCTCCCACGGACCGGGCGTTGCCGACATGTAGACGACCTGTCCGACGCGTTCCTGGAACTCCTCGAAGCGGAGCGGCCGGTTGTCGATCGCGCTGGGCAGCCTGAAGCCGAAATCGACCAGCGTCGACTTCCGGGAGATGTCGCCCTCGTACATCCCGTGGAGCTGTGGAACGGTGACGTGCGACTCGTCGATCACCACGAGGTAGTCGTCCGGGAAGTAGTCGAGGAGCGTGTACGGAGCGCTGCCGGGCGCGCGACCGTCGATGTGACGCGAGTAGTTCTCGATCCCCGAGCAGAAGCCGACCTCTCGGAGCATCTCGAGGTCGTAGGTGGTCCGCATGCGGAGACGTTCGGCCTCGAGGAGCTTGCTCTGGGACTCGAGCTCCGCCAGCCGCTCGTGCAGTTCCTCCTCGATCGTCACGAGGGCGTCCTTCATCCGGTCGTCGCCGGCGACGTAGTGCGAGGCGGGGAACGTCGTCAGGTCCGCGATCTTGTCGGTCAGCAACTCCCCCGTCAGCGGGTCGAACCGGCTGATGCGCTCGATCGTGTCGCCCCACCACTCGATCCGGTACCCGGTCTGCTCGTAGCTCGGGAACACCTCGAGGGTGTCGCCCTGGACACGGAAGGTGCCCCGCGCGCGACTCATGTTGTTCCGCTGGTACTGGATGTCGACGAGCCGCTGCATCGCGAACTCCATCGGAAGATCCGTGCCCTTCACGGTGCGAAGGAGCTGTCCCTCGTACTGCTCGGGAGAGCCGAGGCCGTAGATGCACGAGACGCTCGCCACGATGAGGACGTCGCGACGGGACAGCAGCGCCGCCGTCGCCGAGTGGCGGAGCCGCTCGATCTCGTCGTTCACCGAGGAGTCCTTCTCGATGTACGTGTCGGTCTGCGGGACGTATGCCTCGGGCTGGTAGTAGTCGTAGTAGCTCACGAAGTACTCGACGGCGTTCTCGGGGAAGACCTCCCGGAACTCGTTGGCGAGCTGCGCGCCGAGGGACTTGTTGGGCGCGATCACCAGGGTCGGACGCTGGACTCGCTCGACCAGATGGGCCACCGTGAACGTCTTGCCGGTGCCGGTGGCTCCCAGGAGCGTGACCTGCTGCTCCCCCGCCTGCACGCCCTCCACCAGCTGTTCGATCGCGTCCGGCTGGTCACCGGACGGGCTGAACTCGGACGAGATCTTGAAGGGGGGCATCCGGACGCCAGTCTAGGAGGGTGCGGGGACAAGGCCGGGGCCTCGGATCCGGATCGAGCCGAAGAATGCCCGGACCTGCCGGCGCACGCTCGTGCTCGTCAGACCCCGGTAGTAGGCCACGGACATCTGGACGAAGCGCCCGTCGGCGGCGAACAACCGGTTCACATACACGTAGCCGCTCGGTCCGTCCTGATAGACCACTTCGATCCCCTCCAGCTCGTCCCGGTCCAGGAGAGACCGACGCAGCTCGTCGCTCCCCGCTACGAGCCCGTCTGCGATCTCGTGCAGTTGCGCGAGCGGCTCGCTGCCGATCTCGAGGTAGGTGTCGGACGCGTAGATGTAGAAGTCCATCAGGCTGCCCTCGATCGTGACCTCCCACAGGTCACCGTCGAAGCTCGCCTCGACCGGCTCGTCGGGGACGGGCGCGACGAAGGAGATCGACCGGTCCGTGGTGCGCCATCGTCGCCAGCCCGGCGGCGTGCCCTTGGCGACGCCGGCGACCCGGAGCTCCATCGTCTCGAAGGCCGAGCGAGGGTTCGGCGTCGGAGACGGGGACGGGGTCCGGCTCGGCGACGACGGCGCGGGAGCTGTCGACGTCGGCGTTGCCGTCTCCGCGGTCCGGATCCCATCGACCACGACGAGAACGACGGCCGCGATCAGCGCGAGGGTGGCCAGGGCGGCTCCGGCCAGGAGCCACCGAGCCGGTCGGGATCCTGGGAGCGGGCTGGGGGGTGGCGGAAGGGCCGGCGGCGGTGGTGGAAGCGGCGGTTGCATCGATGCGTGCACGCGCCTACATGCGGCCGGCCGCGATGATGCGGTCGAGGAACCGACGGGTGGCCTCCTCGCGAGGGTGGGAGAACATCTGCTCCGGGGCTCCCACTTCGAGCAACGTCCCCTCATCGAGGAAGGCCACCCTGTTGGCCACATCGCGGGCGAAGCCCATCTCGTGCGTCGCGATCACCATGGTCATCCCGGCGGCCGCCAGCTCGCGGATCGCGTCCAGCACCTCGGCGACCAGGACCGGGTCCAGCGCGCTCGTGACCTCGTCCAGCAGCATCACGTCGGGATCCATCGCGAGCGCCCGCGCGATCGCGACGCGCTGCTGCTGGCCCCCGGAGAGCCGGTCCGGGTAGTCGTCTGCCTTCTCGAGCAGCCCGAACCGGGTGAGCAGGTCGACGGCTTTCGCCTTCGCATCGGCGGGCTTCCGGTCCAGCGCCTTCTCCTGGGCGAGTGTGACGTTGCGCATCACGGTCATGTGCGGGAAGAGGTTGAACGCCTGGAACACGATCCCGATCCTCCTCCGGACGGCGTTCTCGTCGACGCCGGCCGCCGTGACCTCGTCCCCCTCGATCCAGATGCGGCCGGCGTCGACCGGCTCGAGGAGGTCGATGCATCGAAGCAACGTCGACTTCCCCGAGCCGCTGGCACCGATCAGGCACACGACCTCGTGGTCCTCGACCGTCAGATCGATCCCACGGAGCACCTCGAGGTCGCCGAACGACTTGTGGAGCCCTTCGATCCGGATCGCCTCGGTCATAGCTGGGCCGACCCCTCTCGCCGGCGCCGCTCCTTCGCGATCAGCCAGTCGACGAACCGCGCCTGCGGGATCGTGATCGCGACGTAGATCACCGCGAGCGCGACGTACGGGGTGAAGTTGAAGTCCTGCGCCTGGATGATCTGCGCACGGAGCAATGCCTCCGTGTAGCCCAGGAAGGCGATCAGCGCCGAATCCTTCTGCAGGCCGATGAAGTCGTTCAAGAGTGGAGGGATCACCCGGCGCACCGCCTGCGGGATCACGACGTGCCGGAGCGACTGGCCCCGCGTGAGCCCGAGGGATCGGGCGGCCGAGATCTGACTTGGATGGATCGACTCGATCCCGGCGCGGTAGACCTCCGCCACGTAGGCGGAGTACACGAGGGTGAGCGCGACGATCGCCCAGAAGAGGTCGGAGTCGGGGAGTCCGCGAAGCTGCAGCGCGGGCATCCCGTACCCGAGCATCGCGATGACGAGGATGGTCGGCACACCCCGGAACAGATCCGTGTACGCGGCCGCCATGATGCGGAGCGGCGTGAACACCGGCCCGGGGAGGCTCCGGAGCACCGCGATCACCAGCGCGAAGAGCAACACCAAGATCTCGGCGACCGTGAAGATGAAGACGTTCCGCCAGAACTTGGCCAGGATCTCCGGGAAGGCGTACGCGAATTCCTCCGCGTCGAAGAACGAGCGGCGCACCTCCGGCCAGCCCGAGGAGTTCACGATCAGGAAGCCGACGATCGCGAAGAAGACGACCGTGCTGAGGACGGCGATCCAGGTGCTACGGCCGCCGCCACGCAGGGCCCGGGAACGGCGGTCGCCTGCCGGCACGCCGGGGTCGGGCCCGGGTGTCCCGTCCGGGAGGACGATCTCCCGACCCCCGGACATCGATGACCTCTAGCCGGTCCTCACGAGAACGTCGGGACGCTCGTGTCGACCTCGAGCCATTCGTTCTTCAGCTCGTCGAGCCTTCCGTCCTCGCGCATGGCTTCGATCGCGATGTTCGCGCACCCGACCAGCGGGTTGTCCGTTTCGAACGCGAGGCCGAACTGCTCTTGGTCGCCGCCGACGTCGGGGAACTGGCCCACGACCACGTCCGCGTAGCCGTAGAACGCCGTCGGGAAGTCGACCACGACACCGTCGAGCTGGCCGTTCTTGAGATCCTTGAGCGCGAGATCGAGGTCCGGGTACGCCCCCGCTTCCTGGGTCGGCTGCACGAGCTCCTCGATCGCCTGGAGGCTCGTGGTGCCGAGCGGCGCGCCCAGCTTCAGGTCCTTCAGCTCCGCCAGCGTCGTGGCCCCGATGGCCGGGGAACCCTCGTTGGCGATCAGCGCCTGGTTGACGTCGAAGTAGCCGACGCTGAAGTCGACGGCCTTCTCGCGCTTCGGCGAGATCGAGATCTGCTGCATCGCGAAATCGAAGTCCTTGGGTCCCGGAGCGAACGACTTGTTGAACGTCACGGCGACCCAGGTCACCTGATCCTCGGAGAAGCCCATCTCCTCGGCGAGCGCATACGCGAACGCCGACTCGTAGCCCTCGCCGCTGTGCGGGTCGCCGGTGAAGTCGCCCGACTTCCATTCCGAGCCTGCTTCGCTCTCGCCGCCGTACCACGGCTTGTACGAGGGGTTGCCCGTCGCGATCGTGAGGGTGTCGGGGGCGAAGAGACTCGAGCCCTGCTCCTCGGTGCAGTCGGCGGCCGTCTGCTCCTCCGTGGGCGAGTCGCTGGGCGTGCCACCGTCCCCGGGTGTCTCCTCCTCGGCGCACGCAGCTGCGAGCAACGTCATCGCCGCCAACGCCAGGATCCACTTCCGCATCAAGGCCACCCCCCTCGTTCCCGTGGAAGCGCGGAGCCTAGCACAGCCTCCCTAGCGACTCGGCTCCCATCGGAACGTGCGGGTGGCGACCGCGACGCCGACGACCGCCCAGATCGCCATCACACCGAGATCGCTCCACGCGAACGACTCCGTGAGTCCCAGGTAGGAGTCCCGCATCGCGTCGACGAGGTGACGAACGGGGAAGATGTTCCCGACGGCCTCCACCCACGCGGGTGTGCTGTTGTCGAACGGGATGAAGACGCCCGACAGGAACAACAGCGGCAGGATGATCGCGTTCACGATCGGAGGACCCGCGGTCGCGTTGGGGACCAGGCCAGACACGGCCAAGCCCAGGGCGGAGAAGCACGCGGCGCCCACGAGGAGGGTCGCGACGAACTGTCCGAGCGCGGCGCCGGAAGGGACGGACGCGTCGTAGAACACGGCGCCGAACGCGACCGTGATCGCGACGAGGATCAGGGCGATGAGCGTGGCGTGGGCCACCCGCGCCGTCAGGAACACCCAGGGCGGGAGGGGTGTCCCGCGGATCCGCTTCAGCACTCCCCCGTCTCGAGCGAACACGATCGACAGGGCGATGTTCGTGAAGCAGGCGGAGATCAGACCGAACGCGCCCTGCGCGGCCACGTAGTACGTGCTGATCTTGATCACGTCGCCACCGATGCGCGCTTCGCCGTTCCCGAGGAGGGTGGTGAAGATCACCAGGAACAGCAACGGGAAGACGAACGTGAAGAACGCCGAGGCCGGGTTCCGCCAGAACGCCTTGTTGGTGTACACGATCTGGCGCGCGAGGAGTCCGGAGTCGCTCACTCGGCGCCCTCCTCGCCACCCGTCAGTTCGAGGTACACGTCCTCGAGTGACGGTCTCGTGACCTCGAGGCTCTCGAACGAGAGCCCGCGTTCGAGCGCCCACCCCGTGAGCTCATGGGTCGTGCGGGTGGCATCGTCGGCGGAGAGCTCGAAGGAACCGTCGGCAACCGGCGACTCTCCGAGGCCGGGCCGGTCCGTGGTCCCTGCGGGCAGTCGGAACCGGATCCTCGTCTTCATCGCCGCTCTGCCGCCGAGCGAATCGGGCGGCCCCTCGGCCACGATCTCGCCGTCCTTGATCACGGCGACCCGTTGCGCGAGGTACTGCGCCTCGTCCATGAAATGCGTGGTCAGCCAGATCGTCTTCCCGAGCGACGTGAGGTTCCGCAAGAGATGCCAGGCGTTCCGCCGGGCGCTCGGGTCGAAGCCGGTGGTCGGTTCGTCCAGGAACAGGAGCTCCGGATCGCCGGCCAGCGCGACGGCGACGTCCAGCCTGCGCTGCTGACCCCCCGAGAGCTTGTTCACGCGCGAGTCGCGCTTCTCGGCCAGTCCGACGAGTTGGATGACCTCGTCGGTCGGACGAGGGTTCGGGTAGAACGCGGCGTACTGGTCGATCGTCTCCCCGACGGTGAGGAACGGGTCGACGCCCGTGGACTGGAGCACGATGCCGATCCGCCGCTTCAGCTCCCGCCCACGGTGTGCGGGATCGTGGCCGAGCACCGAGACCTCGCCGTCATCCCTCGCGCGGAAGCCCTCCAGGATCTCGGTCGCCGTGGTCTTGCCCGCGCCGTTCGGTCCGAGGAGTGCGAAGACCTCCCCGCGCTCGACGTGCAGGTCGATCCCGCGGACGGCCTCGACATCGCCGTACGACTTCCGTAGCCCCCGGATATCGATCACGTGCTCTGCCATCGCAGGAGCGTACCCCTCGTCCGTCAGAGCGGTTTCCGGCCCACGAACCCCGTCTGCTCGTCGTGATACCAGGCGACCCGATCCTCTCCCAGGCGCCAGCAGAGGAGGATCCGTATCCCGTTCCGTTCGGCGGGGAAGTCGATCAAGCCTGTCTCCGGGTCGCGGAGCAGGATGCCGCGATCGGCGAGCCACACGAGCTCGGCCTTCAGCGACTCCTGCGCCCGGAACCAGTCGCTCCCCTCGACCCCGCCCCCGTCGACCTCCACAGCCGACGTGATCCGCTCGCTGGTGTCGATCAGCCGCTCCCGCGCCTCGCGGAGGCGCGGCAGCCGAACGCGGAGCTCTTCGAGCTCCGCGTTCGCCTCGTCGATCGTGAAGAGCCGATCCGTCGTCATACGGCCTCCAGGATCGCCGGCAGGTCGCGGAGATCCCGCACCCGCGCCCCGATGTGGTCGGGGAAGCGATCCCGTCGGTCGACGAGCACGGGGAACATCCCGAGTGCGGCCGGCGGATCCACGTCGAACTCCGGGTTGTCGCCGACGTAGGCGGATTCGGCAGCGTCCACGCCCGCCCGCTCCAACGCGAGCCGGAAGATCCGTTCGTCCGGCTTCTCGATCCCTTCGATCCCCGAGATCGCACGGACGGGGAAGGTCTCGACCAGCTCGTGGATGCCGAACCACTCCTCGAGCCACGCCTCGAAGTTCGAGACGATGCCGAGGAGGAGCCCGTGTGCCCGGAGCGCGTCGATCGTCGGACGGACGTCGTCGAACAAGACGTAGTTCTCCATGCGCGTGAACTCGCGGTGAAGCGACGTCGCGAGGCCGTCCGGATCGGTGACCTCGAGCTCCTCGAGCATCCGCTCGTAGACCGACGTCCAGAACGCTCGGGAGCGTTCGGGTGACGTCGTCCACATCGACCGGTCGCGGGCGGCCTCGGAGAACCTCGCATAGACGTGCGCCGAGGCTTCACGCACCTCCTCCACGGCTCGCTCGTGGCCCGCGCCGGCGAGCACCGTGACGAACAGATCGGCGAAGGACGGGTCGACGTGCACGAGCGTCTCTCCGACGTCGAAGAAGACCGCGCGGAACCGCACGTCCTGAGGATAGCGGCGGCTCACGCGCCGGCGCGGGCGATGAGGTCGTTCCACAGACGGTCGACCTGCGGCTCGAGATCGGCCAGGGAGCCGTCGTTGTCGATCAGGACACCGGCGACCTCCGCGCGTTGCTCGTCCGTCGCCTGCACGGCCAACCGGCCGCGCACCTCATCCGGCGACAAGCCTCGATCGGACGCGACCCGCGAGACCCGCAGATGCGGCGACGCCGTGACCACGACGACGACGTCGAACGCGGGCGCGAGGCCCAGCTCCACGAGGAGCGGCGTGACGTAGACCACGATCCGATCCGTCTCGCGGAAGGTGTCGACCCGATCGCTGAAGCGGCGAGCGACCTCCGGATGCACGATCGCTTCCAGGGTCGCCTTCTGGGCCGGATCGGAGAAGATCCGCGCCGCGAGGGCTGAACGGTCCAGGTCGCCGTCGGGGGTGACGACGTCCTTCCCGAATGACTCGACGACGCGGTCGAACCCGGGAGTCCCCTTCGCCACCGCTTCTCGCGCGAGCTGATCGGCGTCGATCACGGCGGCGCCCCGCCGTTCGAGTAATCGGGCCACGGTCGACTTCCCGGAGCCGATGCCGCCGGTCAGTCCGACCAGGAGCACAGCCGGCGCCCTACTCGGCCCTGCCTTCTCGGCGCTTGAGATCCTCGAGGATCGCCTCCAGGGAGACCTCCTCGTCGGTCGCGGGCGCCTCTTCCGCGGCCTCCGGAGACGCCTCGCCCGTTGCCTCAGGCGCCTCTGCCTCAGGCGTCGACGGCTCCTCCGCGGCCGGCGCGGGCTCGGCGGCGACGGCGGGCTCTTCGACAGGCGCCGCCTCCTCCGTCGTCGGCGCCGTGTCGGCTGCGGCGATCTCCTCCGGTTGCGCCTGCGTCGCGTCCGCCTCCGCGACGGCGTCGAGCACCGCCTGGGGCACCTGAACGGTCGTGACGAGCGCCTCGGCCGATCCGCGATCGGGTTCGGGCTCCACCTCGATCTCGGTGGCGGGCTTGGACGGGGCCGGCGTCACCTGCCGCATCGACAGACTCACGCGGCGGCGGGACACGTCCACGTCGACGACCTTCACCTGCACCTCGTCGCCGACGGAGAGCACCGACTCCGGTGTGTCGATGTGCTCGTGGGAGAGCTCGGAGATGTGCACCAGACCTTCGATGCCCTGCGAGACGCGTACGAAAGCCCCGAACGGCACGAGCTTGGTCACCTGACCGGGGATGACCTCGCCGGCCTTGTACTTCCGCTCGAACTCCTTCCAGGGGTCTTCCTGGGTGGCCTTCAGCGACAGCGAGACCCGCTCGCGCTCGAGGTCGACGTCGAGCACCTCGACCTCGACCTCCTGCCCGACCGCAACGACCTCGCTCGGGTGATCCACGTGCTTCCAGGACAGTTCGGAGACGTGCACGAGCCCGTCCACGCCGCCGAGATCGACGAACGCCCCGAAGTTCACGATCGATGAGACCGTCCCCTTGCGTCGTTCGCTCTTCTGCAGGTTCTCGAGGAACTTCTTCCTGCCCTCGGACTGCGATTCCTCGAGGAACGCGCGTCGGGACAGCACGACGTTGTTCCGGTTGCGGTCGAGCTCGATGATCTTCGCCTCGAGCTCCGTGCCGATGTATGGCTGGAGGTCGCGGACGCGCCGGAGATCGACGAGCGACGCGGGCAGGAAACCGCGGAGGCCGATGTCGAGGATCAGTCCGCCCTTCACGACCTCGATCACGGGTCCCTTGATGGTGTTGCCGGCGGCCATCGTCTCCTCGATCCGACCCCATGCGCGCTCGTACTGCGCGCGCTTCTTGGACAGGATCAAGCGCCCTTCCTTGTCCTCCTTCTGCAGGACGAGGGCCTCGATCCGATCGCCGACCTTGACCACCTCGTTCGGGTCGACGTCGTGGCGGATCGAGAGCTCCTTGGAGGGGATCACGCCCTCGGACTTGTAGCCGATGTCGAGGAGGATCTCGTCGCGGTCGATCTTCACGACGACGCCCTCCATGATGTCGCCGTCCTTGAAGTCCCGGAGCGAAGCCTCCATCGCCTGGACGAGCTCCTCCGGGGTGTAGTCCTCGCCCGCGGGCTCCGGGGTGGCGACGACGGGGGTCGGCTCGGCCGGCGTGGGCTGCTCGAGAGCGGTCGTCTCCGCCTCTCCGGCCGCCGCTTGGTCCTGCTCGGGAGTCGCTCCGTCGGCGGGGGCTGTCGTCTCGGCTGCCTCTGCCGTGGTTCCGACCGTCTCAGCCTTCTCCGGCGTCTCCTCGGTCGTGGTCTCGATGTCACTCATGGCGGTGGGTCTCCTTCGGCAGGCGGGGCTCACCGCATCGCGGGTTGGGATTTGCGACGCGGCGCGCGAGCGATCCGCGAGCCGCAGGAAGGGTAGGTGACCAGCGCAAACGCCGTCAATCGGAACGGAGTGTCGCCTCCGCCGATCCCGCGCCCTCGGCAAGGGACGGATCGGCTGCCGGCGCGCGAAGGAAGGCAGCCACCAGAATGAGGAGGGTCGCCGTCCTCGCCCACACCGACCCGGTCACCAGCACGTCCCGCGCATGGATGCTCCAGACCGAGACGCCGAAGATCGCGAGGTACATGACCACGTTGCCGGCCACGAACAGGAGATACCAGCCCAGTCGTACCCGCACCAGCACGAACAAAGGGAGGAGCCACAGCGCGTACTGCGGTGAGTGCACCTTGCTGGCCAGCAGGAACCCGGCGAGGAGCGCCGCGCACGCCGGCAGGAACGGATATCGATCCTCCCGGCGTGCGCGGCGCTCCGTCTCCCACACGACGACGACGAGAACGACGATCACCGCCAGCGTCGAGAGCGTGGTGATCGTTCCCTGGTCCAGTTCGAACGTCGTGCCGAGGACGCCCCACAGGCTGTCGTAGTTGGGCTTGCGGAGCGCCTGGAACCGATAAGCGACCGCCCACCCCGAGGGACTCAGGAGCAGGAGCGGGAGGTTGATCAGGACGAACGTGCCGACCCCGGTCGCCCCCGCGCGGATCGCTCCCCGCCGATCCCCCGCGTGGAGACGCTCCAGGACGAGCGGGAGGAGGAAGAGCAGCGGATAGAGCTTCAGCGCTCCTCCGATCCCGAACCAGACCGCGCCGGCGATCGATCTTCCGCGCCGCCAGCACCAGAATCCGGCGACCGACGCCGCGACGACGGCGAGATCCCAGTTGTGGAAGGCGTAGAGCGCCAGCAGCGGTGACGCGGAGAACAGCAGGGCTCGCCGCCCGGTGATCCGACCCAGGAGCCACGCCGTCGCGAGTCCGAACGGAGCGAGCAAGACAATCGATGCGAGCAGGTAGGTGTCCTTGCTGTCGGCGACGAGGGACGGAAGCCACATCAGGATCCCGGTCAGCACCGGGTATTCGTTGGCCCCGTCGACCGGCCGGAGCCCGTAGCGCAGGGGTTCGTCCTGCGTGGTGACGATCAGCTCACCGTGGAGATACGGGAAGAGGTCCCGATCCATGCCTCGCCGGTCGTACAGGGCCCGGATGTCGCTGTGGCAGACGAACGACAGCGGATCGTGCCAGAAGCCCCGGCACGCCTTGCCCACTGCACCGAGCATCAGCACGATCGCGCAGACGCCGACGATCACCGCGACGTCGCGCTGCGATCCGCTCCGCATCCCGGCTCAGTGGCCCTCGGGTGCGGCCTCCGACCAGTTCGCCCCGACACCGACGTCTGCCCGGAGATCGACGTCGAGCTCGACCGCGTGCTCCATCCGCTCTCTGATCAGTTCGACGGCCTCCTCGGCCCGTTCCTTCGCGACCTCGAAGACCAGCTCGTCGTGGACGGTGAGGAGCATGTGGCAATCGAACTCCGGACGATCGCGGAGGGCTCGATCCACCGCGATCATCCCGACCTTGAAGACGTCCGATGCGCTCCCCTGGATCGGTGCGTTCAGCGCCTGCCGGCGACCGAGATCGCGGATCCTCGGGTTCGCCGCCTGGAGCTCGGGGATGTATCGACGTCGCCCGAGGAGGGTCTCCGTGAAGCCCTCGACCGTCGCCCGGTCCACCTGGTGGTGCAGGTACTCCTTGATCGCCGGGAAGCCCTCGAAGTAGGCATCGATGAACTCCTGGGCCTCATCCGCGGTGATCCCCAGCCGGGTGGCGAGTCCCCACGCGTTCATCCCGTACGCGAGGCCGTAGTTCACCGCCTTCGCCCGGCGGCGCATCTCCGCGTCGACGTGCTCCGGCGGCAGGTCGAAGACCGTAGCGGCAGTGGCGGCGTGGATATCGAGGCCCGAGTCGAATGCCTCGCGGAGCCCCGTGTCGCCGGAGAGATGCGCCAGGATCCTGAGCTCGATCTGTGAGTAGTCGGCCACCAGCAGGACCTGGTCGTCCGCCCCCGGGATGAACGCGCGACGGATCTGGCGTCCGAGCTCGGACCGGATCGGGATGTTCTGCAGATTGGGGTTCGAGGAGGAGAGCCTTCCGGTCGCGGCGACGGTCTGGTTGAAGGACGTGTGGAGACGTCCGTCCTTCGGGTCGACCAGCCGGGGCAGCGCCTCGAGGTAGGTGGAGTTGAGCTTGTCCAGCTCGCGCCACGACAGGAGCGCATCGACGATCGGGTGAGCGTCGCGGAGCTTCTCGAGGACGCTCGCGTCCGTGGAGAGCTCGCCCTTGGGCGTCTTCTTCCCGGGTTGGAGCCCGAGCTGGTCGTAGAGGATCGCTCGAAGCTGCGGCGGGGAGTTCAGGTTGAACTCCTGTCCCGCCTGCTGGAAGACCTCCGCCTTCAGGGTCGCCATCCGGTCGCGAACCGACTCCCCCATCTCCTCGAGGTAGGGAACGTCGAGGCGAACCCCTCGTGCCTCCATCCTCGCGAGGACGGAGGCGAGGGGCAGCTCCACGTCCTCGAGGAGGGGCCGGAGTCCCTGCCGATCGATCTGCTCCTCGAGGACGGGCGCCAGGAGGGCCACGGCGGCGGCCTCGGAGGCGACGCGTCGCCAGGGATCCTCGGTGAAGAGCTGGCCCTCTGCTTCCTCTTCCTCGTCACCGAAGAGGTCGGTGCCGAGGTAGCGCTCCGAGAGCGACGCGAGGGGATAGTCCGCCGTCCCGGGATCCAGGAGGTACCCGGCGAGCATGGTGTCGAACGCCACGCCCTCGAGGAGCGCGCCGGCTCGAAGCGTGACCCGTTCGAGCGCCTTGGCGTCGTGGGTCCACTTCGGGGTTGCCGGATCGGCGAGCCGTTCGCCCACCGGCCCCGGGCCGTCGAGGGCCGCGTAGGCGGCCTGCGCCCCGCCCGCGGAGACCCCGAGACCGATCAGCACGTCGGCCTCCTCGTGGATCGAGACGCCGACGGGGTCGTCCCCGAGCAGAGCGGCGAGCTCCCCCGGCGACACCTGCCGGAGGTCGAGCTCGGTCACGTCGACCTTGGGTTTCACGTCTTTCGCCAGTTCCATGAGCCGGTCGAACAGACTCCGGAACTCGAGCGAGACGAACAACCGACGGACCTCCTCGACGTTCCATTCCCCCATCTCCGCATCCTGGGGTTCCACGTCGAGCGGCACGTCGGTGACGATCCGGGCCAGGTCCTTGTTCAAGATCAACCGCTCGCCGGCCGCCTCGATGTTCTCCTTGAGCTTCCCCTTCAGCTCGTCGGTTCGTCCGAGCAGCTCCTCGACGGAGCCGAAGTCCTGGACGAGCTTGGCCGCGGTCTTGTCACCCACTCCAGGTACGCCGGGGATGTTGTCCGACGTGTCGCCCTTCAGCGCCACGTACTCGAGGTACTTCGAGGGCGGCACCCCGTAGCGCTCCTCCACCGCGGCCTCGTCCATCAGGGCGATGTCGGAGATCCCTCGGCGGTTGAACAACACGCGGATGCCGGGCCGGACGAGCTGGAAGAAGTCCCGGTCGGCCGTGACGATCGTCGCCTCGATCCCTCGCTCCGCTGCCCGGATCGCGAGGGTGCCGATCGCGTCGTCGGCCTCGTGGTCCGCCACGCGGAGCATCCGGATCCGCAATGCCTCCACGACCTCCTGGATCAGGCCCAGCTGGGGCTTGAAGTCCTCCGGCGTCTCCCGCCTCCCGGCCTTGTAGTCCGCGTCCATCGCCAGCCTCGCCACCGGCTTCCCCACGTCGAAGGCCACGGCGATCAGGTCCGGACGCTCCTCGGCCAGCAGCTTGATCAGCATGGAGGTGAAGCCGTAGACGGCGTTGGTCACCTGGCCCGTCGTGGTCGCCAGGGTGCTCGGCAGGGCGAAGAACGCTCGATACGCGAGGGAATGCCCGTCCAGGATGAAGAGCCTTCGGGGCGGATCGGGGGCTGCGTCGGACGAGGGGGGCGCCACGGCACCTATCGTAGCCGCGCCGTCGGACGTGCCTTCCCGGCGCCTGTCCCATCCGTGCACCGCCCCAGAAGGCGACCCCAGATGGTTCGGTACCGAACGACATTGACGTGAATCCGACCTGCTCACTAGGATTCGCCGGGACGGAGCACCGGAATCACCGCCACGCCGGCCGACGGGAGGAAGAGACATGGGAGCATCGTTCGTGATCGCCCTCCGCGAGGGCATCGAGGCCGCGCTGATCGTTTCGATCGTCCTCGCGTATCTCAAGCAGCTGGGCGCGTCCGACCGTTCCCGTCTCGTGTGGTGGGGCACCGGGTTCGCCGTCGTGTTGAGTGCAGCCGTGGGTACCGCGATCTTCATCGCGGGCGCCGAGTTCGAGGGCGAGGCGGAGGAGGTCTTCGAAGGGCTGGTCACGCTCGCCGCCGTCGGTGTGCTGACCTGGATGATCTTCTGGATGCGACGCCAGGGTGCGCGCATCAAGTCCGAGTTGCAGGAGAAGGTCGACACCGCGCTCGTCGCGGGTGGCCTCGCGCTCGCCGGTCTCGCGTTCTTCGCGGTGCTCCGAGAAGGCATCGAGACCGCGCTCTTCCTGTTCGCCGCCGCGAAGGGAACGGCCGTCGAGGGAACGGCGGTCGCCCCCGCCGCGCAGGTGACCGGAGCCGTCCTCGGTCTCGCCTTGGCGGTGATCCTCGGCGTCCTGCTCTACCGCGGGGGCATCCGCATGAACCTGCGGTCGTTCTTCCGGGTGACCGGCTTGATCCTGATCGTCGTCGCCGCCGGGCTGTTCGCGTATTCGCTCCACGAGCTGCAGGAGGCGGGCTGGCTGCCGTTCCTGGAAACCCATGCGTTCGACCTGTCCGCGACACTGCCGGACGATCAGGGCGTTGGCGCGATCCTCCGAGGACTCGTCGGCTACAACGCGGATCCGACGTGGCTCGAAGTCGTCGGCTGGGCCGCGTACCTCGTGGTGGTCGGTGGCTTCTTCCTGAGGACGCCGAACGTGCCGGGGACGAAGTCTCGACCCGAACACGAGACTTCGGGACGCACTCCGACACACATCGAAACCGACGCGTCCCGCTAGCCGGACCGTGAGTTCGATCCGCGAACGTGTCACTCTTCTTCCGAGGCCACTACCTGCAGGGATGAAGCCGCGTTGGTGCGACGCAGCGACTCTGGCCGGCTCGTCCTCGGGTTGACATCCCTCAACCTCCCATTTACAGTCCGCGACGGTTCTCAACGAGACGCGAGCCTCGGTCGGTTCCGACCGATCGAGGTGGCGGTTCGAAGAGACCGAGTGTGACGGGCCGCGTCACCGAGATGAGACGCTCGCGTATGGGGAAGGCGCGAGCGCCGCGGATCGGGGGGCGCGGCCCGTCGCCGTTCCGCACCCTCACAAGACGGCGTCGAGGAACCGGCGCATCTCGGAGGAACGGGTCGCGCCGAAGATCTCGTCCGGGGTGCCCTCCTCGAGGATCTTGCCTTCGTGGAAGAACGCCATGCGGTTGGCCACCTCGCGGGCGAACCCCATCTCGTGGGTGACGACCATCATCGTCATGTGCATCTCCCCCGCGAGGGCTTTCATCACTCCGAGGACCTCACCGATCAGCTCCGGGTCCAGAGCCGACGTCGGCTCGTCGAACATCATCACGTCGGGCTCCATCGCGAGCGCGCGGGCGATCGCGACGCGTTGCTGCTGTCCTCCCGAGAGACGGATCGGGTATTCCTCCGCCTTGTCCGAGAGCCCGACCTTACTGAGCATCTCCATCGCGATGGCGTGCGCGCGATCCTCCTCGACGCCCTTCACGGTGACCGGCCCCTCCATCACGTTCCCGAGCGCCGTCATATGCGGGAAGAGGTTGAACTGCTGGAAGACCATCCCGCACCGGGTCCGGAGCTTCCTGATCTGCTCGCGCTTGGAATGGATCCGATGGCCGCCTTCGATCCGGAGGCCCGACACCTCGATAATGCCCTCGCTCGGTTCTTCGAGGAAGTTGATGCAGCGGAGGAGCGTGGACTTCCCCGAGCCCGAACGGCCGAAGATCACGACCACCTCTCCCTCGGCCACCTCCATGTCGATCCCCTTCAGCACCTCGAGGTTCCCGAAGGACTTGTGGAGGTCCTCCACCCGGACGACGGCGTCCCTTCCGGCGGGCGTCAAGACGGATCCTCCGGTGGGGGATCGGGAGCGGTCGGGAGCGCCGCGCCGTGGGCATGGCCGCCCACATCGAGGGGTCCGTCTGGGGCATCCAGCACGTAGCCACTCGCCCCGCCTCGGTCGCTGCCTCCCGTGCCCGTCACGATGACCTTCCCGCGTTCACGGGCCTTCGGGCCTCCGGCGACGGTGCGGACGTATCCCTTGCTCACCCGGCGCTCCAGGCGCCGCTGGAAGAACGTGAAGACGACGGTCAGGGCCCAATAGAGCGCCGCGGCCGTGACCAGCGCCTCCGTGGGCCGCACGTCCGCGTTCCCCAGGAGCTGGGCACGGCGGAACAGCTCCATCTTCTCGATCCCCTGACCCAGGATCGAGATCAGCGCCGTGTCCTTCATCATCGCGATGAACTCGTTGCCCGTGGGCGGGATCACGACCCGGAAGGCCTGCGGGAGCACCACCCGGCGCATCTTCTGCCGATACGTCATCCCGAGCGCATCCGCGGCCTCGGCCTGCCCGTGGCTGACCGACTGGATCCCTGCGCGGAAGATCTCCGTCATGTAGGCGCCGTAGTTGAGGCCGAGCACCACGATCCCGACCTGGAACGAGCTCCACGTGAAGAAGTCGTCGAAGGACCTCGGGAGGAAGTTCGGGAACTTGTCGATCAGGTTCTGGGCCGTCTGCGGCATCGCCAGGTAGAAGAGGAACAGCTGCACGATCAGCGGCGTGCCTCGGAAGAACGACGTGTAGAAGCCACTGAGGCCGTACGCGATCGGGTTCCGGGACAGCCGCCCCAAGGCCCCGACGAGCGCGAGGGCGATCGCCAACACGATGCCACCGGCCGCCATGATGAGCGTCCACAGGAGGCCGCGTGCGATGAAGCCGATGTGCTCCCTGATCCACGCGTTGTCGAACGAGGCGGACCAGAAGAGGAAGCCGAGCACCGCGAAGATCGCGAGCCAGACGAGCGCCACTTTCACCGAGAAGGAGACGCCGGCGCTGGCGAGCGCGATCCGGTCTCTCCTGCGTTGTGGAGGAACGACCGGGGACCGGGTCGCCCCGGTCCCCGTCGCGTCCTGCGTCGTCACCTCAGCCCGCGATCGGCCTTACGAGATCTTCGTGACGTCGATGCCGTCGTACCACTTCTCCGACAGCCGGCTGAGCGTGCCGTCCGCATGCATCGCGGCGACGATCTCGTCGACCGCCGTCTGGAGGCTCGCACCGTCGAGCTCCGACGACTTGTCGAACGCGACCGCGAGGGGTTCACCGAACACCGGATCTCCGACGATCTTCACCGGGTTCTCCTCGGCGAACGCCACCGCGGTCGGCGAGGAGGTCATCACGGCGTCGAGCCGGGTGCCGTCTCCCAGTGCGAGGTCCTGGAGGGCGGTCGTATCCGTGTCGTACCCCTGGACCTTGGCGTCGTCGATCACGAAGTCGAACTCGAAGCCTGAGATCTCGAGGCTCTTCTCCAAGAAGAACTGATACGTGCAGTCCGCGCAGACCCCGATCTTCGAGCCGTCCAGCTCGGTGGCGATGTCGGAGACGTTCGAGTCCTCATGGACGACCACCACGGCGGGCACGTAGGAGTATGGCTCCGTGAAGTTCAGTACCTCCTGGCGGTCGTTCGTCGGGGTCATCGAGCCGACGCTCATATCCCAGCGATCGTTCCAGCTGCCGGCCGTGAGGACCTCCCAGTCCGGGGTCTCCCACGCCACCTCGACGCCCAGTCTGTCGGCGATCTCGGTGGCGACGTCGATGTCGAAGCCCTCGTACTCACCGGTGTCCGCGTTCAGCTCGGACTGGGGCGGGTAGGCGGGATCCGTCGACACACGGATCTCCTCGTTGGTGCAGATCTCCGCGAGCAGGTCGCCCGCATCGATGTCCGCCGTGGCGCAGACCGTTTCCTCCCCGTCCGGCGTCCCGCCGCCGGCGGGCGGCGTGTCCTCTCCGCAGCCGGCCGCCACCAGGGCCAGCACCCCCAGCAGCAGGGTCATCTTCCGGAAGCCAAGCCTCATGTCTCCCCCTCGGTCGATGGACGAGCGGCGTCGGCGAGCACGCAGCCCTCGGCCGCGACTATAGGCAGGAGCGCTCGAGAGGGCAACGCACTCACGCCGGGAGGCCGGACGGCGACGGTTCGGGGAGCCACCGTGAGCCGGCGGCGCTCCAGACCCCCGCGTCCGGTGGCGCGGGTGCTCGAGACGCCGAGGCGTCGAAGGTGTACGTCTCCACCAGTCCCGAGAACCGGGTGAGGCCCTCGAGTGCTCCGGCGAGCGCCTCCCTCGTCCCGCGCTCGCCCTCGATGAGCCCGATCAACAATCGCCCGGCGTCGTACGCCTCCACCGCGAACGGTCCCGGCGGTGCCCCGCTCTCCGATTGGAGGTCGTGCACGAACCGTTGCGACCTCGGTTCGGTCGACAGGGAGACATCCACGCACGCACAGACCGTGCGTACGGCGACCCCGGACGACGCCACCGCGAGGCCGCCGTCAGTCTTCATCCTCGACGACCCGACGATCGACGGTGGATCCTCGATCGAGGACACCACCGGGTCGAGGTTCGTCGCGCTCCCGATCCAGACGAGGATCGGGCAGCGAGCGTCACGGATGCGGGCGGCGACCGCGTCGGCGGTCGCCGCCCGCTCGCTCGCGACGCCGGGCAGCTCGAGCTCCGGGTCGCCGGTGGCCTCACCCAGCTCCGCCGCCGTGAGGATGAGAGCCCGGCTGGTGACGTCGTCGTCGCCCGCGAGGCAGAGCGAAGCGCCGTCGGGGACGAGGTCCTTCGCCGCCGACAGCAGGATCACCGCCTCACGAGCCCGGTCCGCCGCGAACGAGATCCAGAGCCCCCCGTCCTCATCGGGAGGACCCCACGCCCATGAGAACGAGACGACGGGGACGCCGTCGTCGGCGAGCAGCTCGATCGCACCCGCAGGAGGAGCCGTCCACGGGGCGATGACCGCGGCCACGACGTCACGGTCCTCCCCCAGCGCGCTGAGCGATGCCATGGCCTCGTCGTGGCCGACGCCGACGTCCACGGGCTCGATCTCGACGTGTCCCGCTTCGCGCGCCGCGAGCTCCAGCCCGCCGAGCGCGGGCGACGACACGAGGTCGGCGTCGGCGGGCGCACCGTCGAAGAGATAGGCGATGGTGGGACCGTTCGGCGGCGACGAGGTCTCGGTCGTGCATCCGGCAGCCACCATGAGAAGCAGGGCGACGAGCCCGGCTCGCGGCCCGCCGGCCGCTACCCTAGAGCCGCTCAGCCGGGATGGCGGAATCGGTAGACGCGCGGGTCTCAAAAACCCGTGGGCTTCGGCCCGTGAGGGTTCGATCCCCTCTCCCGGCACCACCACGAACGCCCGCGGACGCCCTGCGGGGGACGGCGTCGATGGACCCGAGCACGAGGAGCCCTCCCATCCATCCTGCGTCGGGTGGGTGTCTCCCGTCGGGCTCTCGGGTAAGGGGCGTGGGCAGTGCTGATCCCGACGAAGGAGGGAAGGCATGAGAAGGCTCCTGATGCTCGCGCCGTTCGCCGCGCTCCTCACGGCGTGCGAAGACGCGGGGAACTCCGGCAACGACAACCTCCTGACCGGAGGCTCGCTCGTCCTCATCGTCATCATCGTGGTCGTGATCGTCCTCGCCCGAAGGCGGAGGTAGCGAGGCCAACCGCAGAAGCGAGGGAGGAGCGTCACCGCTCGGCGTCCACGACTGCCCGGGCGACGACCAGATCCTCGAAACCCATCCCCACGCTCTTGAAGAGCGTGATGTCCGCCGGTGATCGTCGGACCTGGGCACCCCGGACCGTCTCGGCCAGGTCGGCCACGATGTGGCCGGCCTGGACGACCCCCTCCGCGATCGGGATGAGGAGGTCGCCCGCTTCTGCGAGGGCGACCTCTCTCGTCTCCACGACGACCTTCGAGCGGCGCACGGTCTCGGAGTCGACCTCACGGGTCTCGGGCCGATACGAGCCGACCGCGTTGACGTGGGCTCCGGGCGCGAGCGACGAGCCGGCGAACAGGGGGTCATCCGCCGTGGTGCACGTGCACACGAGATCCGCCTCGCCGACGGCGTCGGGCTCCCCCCGTCGGGCCGACAGACCGCGGCGGAGGCCCTCGGCCACGAGCGCATCGGCCGGTCCGGGCGACCGTGAGACGACCACCAGGTCGGTGACCGGCCGGACCGCGCACATCGCGTCGAGGTGCGACCTCGCTTGCACCCCCGCCCCGAAGAGGACGAGGCGGTGCGCGTCCACCCCGCTCAAAGAGCGGGTGGCGAGCGCGGAGACCGCCGCCGTCCGAAGCGCGGTCAGCGCCGAGCCGTCGAGCACGGCCTTGGGCGCTTGGGTCTCGGCATCGAAGAGCACGTAGATCGCATGGATGAAGGGGAGACCTCGATCCCGGTTGGACGGGGTGAGGGAGACGAGCTTCACGCCGACGCCGGCCTCGCCGGTCGCAGGCATCAGCAGCAACGTGCCGGCGGGTGTCTCGACATGGGTTCGGAGCGGACCGCTCCCCGGCTCCTCGGTTCGGAAGGCTTCCTCCAGCGCATCCACGGCGGCGGCCATCGGCAGCCGGACGCGGAGCTCCTCCGCGCCGATGACGCGGAGCTCAGAGCTCACCCAGGTACGCCTCCCGCATCAACGGATCCTGCAAGAGGTTCGCGGCGGTGTCCGCGAGCACCACCTGGCCCGTCTGGATCACGTAGCCGCGATCCGCGATCGACAGGGCCATGTTCGCGTTCTGCTCCACGACGAACACGGTCTTCCCGAGCTCCCGGATCTTCTTGATGATCTCGAAGACCTGCTCGACCAGGATCGGTGCGAGTCCCATCGAGGGTTCGTCCATCAGCAGGATCTTCGGGTCGGCCATCAGGGCCCGGCCCATCGCGACCATCTGCTGCTCTCCCCCGGACAGGGTGCCCGCCTTCTGCTTGAGCCGCTCCCGGATCCTCGGGAAGGTCTGCAAGACGGTCTCCCTCGTCTCCTCGACCTCCTTGCGATCCTTCCGCAGGTACGCCCCGAGCCGAAGGTTCTCGTCCACCGTCATGTCCGCGAAGAGCCGGCGGTTCTCCGGGACCATCGAGACCCCGCGCTTCACGACCTCGGTCGTGGAGAGCCCCGACACGACGTGACCGTCCAGCACCACCTCGCCCTCGGAGGGCGAGACGTATCCCAGGATCGTCTTGAGCGTGGTCGTCTTCCCGCTGGCGTTGCCGCCGAGGAGACAGACCATCTCACCTGCGTAGATCTGCATGTCGACGTCGCGAAGCACCGCGACCAGACCGTAGTGCGTGCTGACGTTCCGGAGCTCGAGGACCGGCGCGCGACCGTCCCCGCTCGCGTCGGTCGCGTTCGTGCCGTCGTCCGTCATCCGGCCGCCTTCGTGCCGAGATATGCCTCGACCACCCGTTCATCGTGAGCGACCTCGTCGTACGTGCCCTCGGCGATCTTCTGCCCGTAGTCGCACGCGATCACGCGGTCGGACACGCCCTTGACGACCCGCATGTCATGTTCGATCACGATCACCGTCAGTCCGAGCTCGTCGCGCATCCGAACGATGTGATCGCGGAGCTCCAAGGTCTCCCGCGGGTTCATGCCGGCCGTCGGCTCGTCGAGCAGAAGCAGCTTCGGATCCGTGGCGAGCGCGCGGGCCATCTCCAGCCGGCGGCGGTTGGCGTACGAGAGCGAGAACGCCGGCTGCTCCAAGCGGTAGCCGGACAGCCGCTTGCCGAAGAAGCTCAGCGCTTCCTTCGCCCGCTCTCGGATCCGCTCTTCCTCGGCACGGATCCCCGGCGTCCGGAGGATCGATCCGAACACCCCTCCGCGGCTCCGGCAGTGCTGCCCGACCATCGCGTTCTCCAGGATCGTCATGTTCGCGAACAGGCGGACGTTCTGGAACGTCCGCGCGATCCCGAGTTTCACGACCTGGTGCGGTCGGAGGCCCACGATGCTCACGCCGTCGTAGGTGATGTCGCCGGCGTCCGGTTCGTAGATCCCGGTGATCACGTTGAACAGCGTGCTCTTCCCCGCGCCGTTCGGGCCGATCACGGACACGATCTCGCCCGGCCGGACGTCCATGTCCAGGCCGGAGAGCGCGTAGAGCCCTCCGAAGTGCTTCTCGAGACCGCGCACCTCCAGGACCGCATCGGTCCTCGCGACCGGCGCCGGCTCGCTCATGTCGTGGCTCCCGTCGCGGTCGCGATGTCGGGAGGGGTCTCCCCCTCCTCCAGGGCTTTCGCCCATTCGTCCTGGGCTCGCTCCTCGTCCTGCAGCTCCCGGGTCCGCCGAACGTTCGGCACAAGACCCTGCGGGCGGAGCACCATGATGGCGACGACGGCCGCTCCGTAGGCGAGGAAGCGGTACTCCTCGAACTCACGCAGCAGGCCCGGCAGCCCCACCAGCACGAGCGCCCCGACGAGCACCCCGGGGATGCTTCCCATCCCGCCGAGGATCACCAGACCGAGCACCTGGATCGAGACGATGACCTGGAAGCTCGCCGGGGTGAGGGATCCGATCTTGACGGCGAAGAGCGCCCCTCCGAGCGAGCCGATCGCACCGCCGATCGCGAAGGCGAGCAGCTTGAAGCGGGTCGTGCTGATCCCCATCGCATCGGCGGTCTGCTCGTCTTCCCGCATCGCGGTCCAGGCTCGCCCGATCCGTGAGGCGGAGAGCCGCCAGGAGACGAACGCGGCCAGGCCCACGAACGCGAGAGCGAGGTAGTAGAAGCGTTGCGGTTCGCGGAACGCGAGTCCGCCGATCGCTGCATCCGTGATGCCGCGCATCCCGCTCGGCCCGCCCACGAGGGGCACGAGCCACGGGCTGCCGACCAGCACGGTGACCATCTCGCCGAGGCCGAGCGTCACCAGCGCGAGGTAGTCGCCACGCAGCCGAAGCACCGGAGCGCCGACCAGGACCCCCGCAGCGGCAGCGATCACCATCACGATCGGGATCGCGACGTAGAAGTTCAGGCTCCCGGAGATCACGGGCTCCGGCGGGATGCCGAAGGCGTTCAGCGTGGCGCCCGTGAGCAACGCGAGCGAGTAGGCGCCGAGCGCGAAGAAGAAGACGTAGCCGAGGTCCAGCAGGCCCGCGTAGCCGACGACGATGTTGAGCCCGATGCCGAGGAGGGCGAACACCATCACCGTGCCCAGGACCTCGGAGATCACCGATCCGAGGAGTAACGGTGCGGCGATCAGCAGGGCGAGCGCGATCGCCCCGACAAGCAGACGCATGGGGCTGATCATCGGCCCGCCGGATCCGCCGACCCTCGCGACGCTTCCGCGAAGCCGTGCGCCGTACCGGGTGCTCAGGACGCTGATCCCGGCGGCGACCACCGCGACGACGAGCGCGCCGATCCAGGTGAGACCGTCGAACTGCAGGCTGTAGAGCCAGTCCCGCTCGAGCTTGAGCTGGTCGAGCGCGATCGGGATGACGCGCTGGAGGACGCCGAACCCCACGATCGTCGTGAGCGCCGCCGTCACCGGGCGGCGGACAAGCCCCGGGGATACCCGCAGGACCCCCCCGAGGATCCCCGCCGCGGCCGAGGTCGCGACGATCGCCACGGCACCGAGCACCGTCGCTTGGCCGAAGGTGACGAACTCCATCAATTGGGGCGTGACGTTGAGGAAGACCGCACGGATACGCTCGTCCCCGATCCAGTCCGCGAGGACGACGGCGATCGCGAACGTGGCTCCCGCGGCGGCGCCGGCAACGACGGCGGCCACGGCCGCCTCCGAGGGTCGCATCTCGTGCCGCTCGCCTGCCTCGACGCGAGGCGCCGCCGCCACGAGGCCCGCGACGAACGCGGGAAGGAGGAGCATCAAGGCGGCGAACGAGACCTCGTCGCCGATCAGGTACACGTCGGTGAAACCGCCGATGAGGCCGACGAGCGCGAGGAAGATCGTCACGATGCCCGTCGCGGCGCCGATGCGGACCGACCGGTTCACCATCACACCTTCTCCGCTTCGCCGGAGCCCAGCAGTCCTCCGGGTCGGAAGACGAGCACGAGCACGAGCACGAGGAACACGAACGCGTCGCGCAACGAGAACACGCTGGGGATGCCGAACCCGGTGAGGATCAGCGGCGGTCCGACGGCCTGCAGCAACCCGATCACGAACCCGCCGAGCGCCGCGCCGCCGATGCTGCCGATGCCGCCGAGCACGGCCGCGGTGAACGCCGCGATCCCGGGGCGGAACCCCATCGTGAACTGCACCTGTTCGAACGTCAGGGAGAACAGCACGCCGGCGATGCCGGCAAGGACACCGCCGATCGCGAAGGTGATGACGATCACCCGGTCGACGTTGATGCCCATCAAGCTGGCGATCTCCCGGTCCTGAGCGACCGCGCGCATCGACCGTCCCGTGGTGGTCGTGGAGACGAACCACTGGAGCACCACCATGCAGATCACCGCGACCACGAGCACCAGCAGTTGGACCTTCTGGACCGGGATCCCGAGGACCGTGATGTTCCCCGCCAGCGATCCCGGCTTCGGATAGCCGTACGGCTGGGGGCCGAAGAACCCCCGGAACGCGTTCTGCAAGAACAGCGACGCCCCGATCGCCGTGATGAGTGGTACGAGTCGCGGTGCGTTGCGGAGTGGCCGGTAGGCGAGTCGCTCGAGCAGCACGGCCGTCCCGACCGAGACGGCGATCGCGACGGCGGTCACGATCGCGAGCGCGAAGACGGGGTCCCGATCCAGGAATCCGCTCTTCGCGTAGGCGTCCGCGAAGAAGAACGAGCCGAAGGCACCGGCCATGAACACCTCGCCGTGGGCGAAGTTGATCATCCGGAGGATCCCGTACACGAGGCTGTAGCCGAGCGCGATCATCGCGAAGATCGCACCTTGCGCGGCACCTTGAACGATGAAGTCTCGCCACGCGCCGACGGAGTACCCGCCCTCGGCCTTGTCGAGCGTGAGCGAGCGCCAGGCGCCGAGGACGACCACGCCGACCACGAGGATCCCCAGGACGACGAGGATGATGCGCCGCCACGGCAGCCGCTCGAAGAGACTCAGCTGCGCGGCTGCCACTCGCGGCGCCTCGGTACCCGCCGGGGTCTCCTCTCTACGAGGGAAGGGGCCGCGGGCGAGCCTCTCGGCTCACCCGCGGCCCCTCTCCCGTCTTCTCGTTTCCCTAGAGCACTTCGTCCAGCGACTTGGTGTCGGTGTAGACCGCCGGCTCGTCCGTGCCTCCCTCGACCGGCCAGCCCGGAGCGAGGAACAGTCCGATCGTCACGTCGGTCGCACAGTCACCTGTGTCGAGGCACGTGATCGTGCCGGTGACGCCCTCGTAGCCGCTCGTGGCGAAGATCGCGTCACGGAGCGCCTGGCGAGGGATCGAGAGCGAGCCGTCGCCGTTGTCGATCGCGACCTCCTCGATCGCCGCGAACACGACGTTCGTGGCGTCGTAGGAGTGTGCGTGGAACACGGAGAGCGGTTCGGTTCCGTACGCCTCCTGATAGGCAGGGATGAACTCGCCGGAGTAGAAGTCGTTCGTCTGGAACGCCGACAGGTCCGGCGAAGACGCCCAGACACCATCTGCTGCCGCTCCCGCGTTCTTCAGGGTGTCGCTCGACAGGCAGCCATCGGCCACGATCAGCTCTGCATCGGGCATGATGTCCTGCGCCTGCTTGATGATCAGCGTGCAGGCTGCCACGAAGATCGGGAAGTACAGCACGTCCGGATCCTGTTCGGCCAACGACCGGAGGACCGGCTTGAAGTCGGTGTCTTCGGAGTTGACCTGCTCCGACCCGGTCAACGTGCCGCCGCCGGCTTCGAAGTTCGCCTCGAAGGCACCGACCAGTCCCTGTGTGTAGGGGCTCTCGTCGGCGATCGTCGCCGCCGTGGTGGCGCCGAGGTCGTCGCCCAGCGCGAACTCCGCGCCGATCGCGCCCTGGATACGGTCGTTGTGGGCGGTACGAGCGTAGAACGGGTTGTGCAGCTCAGGATCGGTCAGCGCCGGGCTCGTGTTCGAGCCCGAGATGAGCGTGATGCCCTTGTCGCCGAGGATCGTGTCCGCCACCCCGAGCGCCGCGCTCGAACAGCTCGTGCCGACCACTGCCACGATCGACGCGTCGGCCGCGAGTGCCGTGCCGGCCGTCTGTCCGCCTTCCGCGGAGCAGAGCTCGTCCTCCGTGGTGAGGTTCACCTCGTGGTCGAGCAGCGTGCCGGGTGTCTGGTCGAATTCGCCGTCCAGATGGTCGATCGCGAGATTGATCGCGTTCACCTGGTCCACCCCGAGCGTCTGATCGGCGCCGCTGATGACCTGAGCCGCGCCCAGGTTGATCGGCTCGTCCGCGCCGACCTCGACGCATCCGAACTCGACGGTCGCACAATCGACGTCCCCTCCGTTGCCGCCTGGCTCTTCATCGTCGCCGGCACACGCCGACGCCACGATGGACAGCACGGCCACGAGGGCGAACGCTTTGAACCATGTCCGATGCTTCATGAAGCCCCCCTTCTCTTCCCGGTCTCCCGAGATGGAGTGTGACTATCACATCCCGGCCCCGATTGGCCAATCCAGCAGAGGCCGTTTCCCCTGGTCATACGTGATGGGGGTGGGCCCGAGATGCGTCGGATGCGGGATCCCTCAGACCGGGATGGACCCGCGGAAGGATCTCGCGAGGTCGACGGCCCCCTCCGGGTCACCGGCGACGACGTGCGCCATGAGCGCGCTGCCGACCACGACGCCGTCGGCGAACCCGCAGACCTCCGCCGCCTGCGCGGGCGTCCCGATCCCGACCCCGACGAGGAGCGGGAGGTCCGTGCGAGGCCGAAGCGCCTCGACCACTCCCTCGGCGGTGCCGTCCAGCCGCTCCCGGGCGCCGGTCACGCCGTAGGTCGCCACGCAGTACACGAACCCGCGTGACCGGCGCCCGATCTCGGCGAAGCGCTCGGCCGTGGTACCGGGCGCGGCCAGGAGCACGGCGTCCACCCCGCGCTCCGAGGCCGCTTCCTCGAGCTCGGCGGACTCGTCGACGGGGAGGTCGGGGACGATCAGCCCGCTCACCCCCGCCGCCGCGGCATCGTCCAGGAAGCGCTGGATGCCGTGTCGGTAGACGGGGTTCACGTACGTCATCACCGCGACGGGGACCTCGATCGCGGCGTCTCGGATCGTGGCGAGGACGTCGGTCGGCCGGATCCCGAGCCGGAGTGCCTCGGCGGACGCTTCCTGGATCACCCCTCCGTCGATCACGGGATCCGAGAAGGGGATGCCGACCTCGATCGCGTCTGCTCCGGCGGCAGCGAGCCGCTGGAGCAGACCCGCGTCCACTCCCGGATAGCCACCCGTCACGTACGGCACGAACGCGTGCCCGCCCGCGTCGCGCCGGGCGCGCAGGGCGGATTCGAGGCCTCCCATCTACGTGATCCCGAGGCGGGCCCGGACCGTGTCGAGATCCTTGTCGCCTCGACCGGACAGGCAGACCAGCACGGAGGAGCCCTCCGGCAGCGGCCTTCGGAGGAGCCAGCCGATCACGTGCGCGGGCTCGAGTGCCGGGATGATCCCCTCCGTCCGCGCGAGCGCCTGGAAGCCGGCGAGGGCGTCGTCGTCGGACGCGCTCACGTACTCCGCGAGCCCTGCGTCACGGAGGTAGGCGTGCTCCGGCCCGACACCCGGATAGTCGAGGCCGGCCGAGATCGAGTGGGTGTCCGCGACCTGCCCATCCTCGTCTTGCAGCAGGTAGCTGAGCGCGCCGTGGAGGATGCCCGGCTCGCCCTGGGTGAGCGACGCGCAGTGCTCGCCGAGGATCGCTCCTCGCCCTCCGGCTTCCACGCCGACGAGACGCACGCCCGGCGCGCCGACGAACGCCGTGAACATGCCGATGGCGTTGCTGCCGCCGCCGACGCAAGCAGCGACGACATCGGGATCGGCCCCGCCGTTCTCGTCGCGGAAGCGTGGACGCGCCTCGTCGCCGATCACCCGCTGGAGGTCGCGCACCAGCACGGGGAACGGATGCGGCCCCACCACCGATCCGATGATGTAGTGGGTCGTGCGGACCGACGCCGCCCAGTCGCGGAGCGCCTCGTTCACGGCTTCCTTCAGGGTCTTCGAGCCGGCGGTCACCGGCACCACCTCTGCGCCCAGCAACTCCATCCGGGAGACGTTGGGCGACTGCCGGCGGGTGTCCTCCTCCCCCATGTACACGACGCACGGGAGCCCGAGAAGGGCGCAGGCGGTTGCGGTCGCCACGCCGTGCATCCCCGCCCCGGTCTCGGCGATGATCCGCTCCTTGCCGAGACGCTTCGCGAGGAGGGCCTGGCCGAGCGCGTTGTTGATCTTGTGGGCACCGGTGTGGGCGAGGTCCTCTCGCTTCAGCCAGATCCGGTAGCCGAGCTCGGCGGACAAGCGCGCTGCCGGAGTGAGGGCCGTGGGGCGCCCGACGAAGTCTCGGGACAGCGCATCGAGCTCCGACCGGAAGTCGGGATCGTCGCGGAGCCGGAACCACGCCTCCGAGAGCTCGTCCAGCGCGCGGGATCAGCACCTCCGGGACGTAGCGCCCCCCGTAGGAGCCGAAGCGGCCGCGCGCGTCGGGGATCGTCGTCGTCGTCACGTGCGGAGTTCCCTCCAGAGGAGCTTCCTCACCGCGCGGGCCGGATCGTCCGCGCGCATCAGCGCTTCGCCGACAAGGATGGCAGACGCGCCCGCATCGAGCGCCGCGTCGACGTCCGCCCGGGTCGTGATGCCGCTCTCCACCACGGCGAGCCGGCCCTCCGGCACTCGCCCGACCCTGGCGAGCGCACCCGCGACGTCGACCTCGAGGGTCTCGAGATCCCGCGCGTTCACACCGATGACCGTGGCGTCCGTCTCGAGCGCGCGGCGCAGGTCCTCGTCCGAATGTGTCTCCACCAGCGCCGCGAGCCCGAGGTCGCGGGCCGCCTCCAGGAGCGCGAGGAGCTGCGTGTCGGTCAGCGCGGCCACGATCAACAGCACCGCGTCCGCGCCCGACGCCCTCGCCTCGATCACCTGGGAGGGATGGATCAGGAAATCCTTCCGCAACACCGGGATCGACACCGAGGACCGGGCCGCCTGCAGGTCGGCGAGGGAACCCTGGAAGTGCCGGGGCTCCGTCAGGACCGAGATCGCCGCGGCGCCGCCGGCCTCGTACCCCCGCGCGAGCACGCTCGGGTTCACCTGCTCGGCGATCACGCCCGCGGACGGCGAGGCGCGCTTCACCTCGGCGATCAGCGCGGGCGGCTCCACCGCTCGCAGCGCTGCCTCGAGATCACGGACCGGCGGCATCGCGGACGCGCGCGCCATCAGCGCGAGGTCGTCGAGCGGGTGTTCGTGCAGGTCCCGGTCGAGACGCTCGATGAGATCGGTGAGGAACCCCATGGGGCGGCGAGTCTAGACGGCGGTCGATCGGCGCTCAGGTCATCTGGGTGATCGCCGCCGAAAGGTCGAGCGAACCGTCCAGCGCCGCACTCCCCACGACCCCACCCGCAGCGCCGGCCGCCCGGAGGGCCCGGAGGTCCTCGATCGATGCGATCCCTCCCGCCGCGAGCACCGGGCGGCCGGCGCGCACCACCCGCTTCACCAGCTCGACGTCGGGACCGCCACGACCTCCGACCCTGGCGACCGATGTCACGAGCAGTGACGTGGCGCCGGCGGCCACCAGCCACCCGAGGGTCTCGGCCAGCGGGAGGTCGACGGGATCGCGACCCCGCGACCGGATCCGCCCTTCGTCCGCCTCGATCCCGATCACCAGTCGCGCTCCCTCCGCCGACAACAGCGCAGTCGCGCGCGACTCGTCTCCAAGGGCGGCCGACCCGAGGACCACCCGGGTGGCTCCCGCCCCGAAGAACGCCTGGGCCCGGTCCGCGTCGCGCACACCGCCCGCCGCCTGCACGGACACGGGGAGCGACGCGATCGCCGACACGATCTCGAGGTTCGCGGCTTCGCCTCGGAACGCGAGGTCCATGTCGACGACGTGTATCCACCGAGCGCCCGCTGCCACCGCTGCCTCCGCGGCGGCGACGGGATCTCCTCCGAAGGGCTCCGCCGGGCGGGGCCCGGCCGGCGTGAACGTCGCCAGTCGGCCTTCGCTCACATCGATCGCAGGGATGACCTCGAACACGTCGAGCACGATAGAGGCCGTGCGGACCACCGAGAAGGCGGGGAAGCGGAAGAGACGCTGAGGGCTCCTGCGTCAGCCGATGGGTTCGACGCGGGCGGCGCCTGTACCGAGCAGGCCGGTGAGCTCGCCCATCAGAGCGCCCGAGGAGTCCACCCGGAACTCCCCCATGTCGAGCGGACGGACACCCGCCGAGGAATGGAACCGCACCTTCACCGGCGCCGGCCCGGGCCGTGAACGGAGGAGCTCGGCCATCTTCGCCAGCACCGCATCCGTGCACGCCGCCGCCGTGAGGTCGATCACGACGGATCCCGGTCCCGCCTGCGGGCTGACCCCGGCGAGGGTCGGCTCGCGCACCTCGTTGGCGCGGATCTGGAGCTCCCGACCCCGGCGGTCGATGCGCCCGACGACCAACACGATGCGGTCCGCCGAGATGAGGTCGGGGTCGGCCTCGTAGACCGAGGGGAAGGCCACGACCTCCACTCCCGCCGCCAGACCTTCGAGACGGAACTGCGCGTACGGCTCCCCGCGCTTCGTGTACTTCCTCGCGACCCCGCCGATGATGCCCGTGACCGTCACGAGCTCGCCGTCGTCGGCACCCTCCAGGTCGCCGATGTCGTGCGAGCTCTGCGCGCGCAGCGCATCCGCCACCTCGAGGAGCGGATGGTCCGAGACGAACTGGCCGAGCATCTCCTTCTCGTATCGGAGGAGCTCCGGCTTGTCGAACTCATCCCCGGCCAGCACCGATTCGTCGATCTGCCCGACCTCCGAGTCACCGCCGAACAGCGAGAACTGCCCCGCCGCCTCGGCTTTCCGCTCGGCGACGATCGGGCCGGAGACCTTGTCCTGTCCGATGAGCAGCGCCCGCCGCCGATATCCGAGCGAGTCGAACGCACCGGCCAGGATCAGCGATTCCAGCATCCGCTTCGCGAGGACCGACGGGTCGACCTTCCGGCAGAAGTCGGAGAAGGACTCGAAAGGACCCTTCGCGTCGCGTGCCTCGATGATCTGCTGCACCGCGCCCTCGCCGACGTTGCGCACCGCGGAGAGCCCGTACCGGATCGCCCTGCCCCCGCCGGCGGCAGGCGCGAAGTCGAGCGCGGAGTCGTTCACGTCCGGAGGGAGCACCTCGATGTCCATCGCCCGGCACGCGTAGAGGTAGTAGGGCTTGCGGTCCTTGTCGTCCTTCACCGACGTGAGGATCGCCGCCATGTAGGAGACCGGGTGGTGCGCCATCAGGTACGCGGTTTGATAGGCCACCAGGCCGTACGCGCATGCATGCGATGCGTTGAACCCGTAATCGGCGAACGGGATGAACATCTCGAACATGTCCGCCGCACTCCGTTCCGGGTAGCCACGGTCGACGGCTCCCTTGACGAAGCGCTCCTTGAACGGCATCAGGTACTCGATCTTCTTCTTGCCCATCGCCTTGCGGAGCGTGTCGGCCTCGCCCATCGAGAAGCCGGCCATCGTCACGGCGATCTGCATCACCTGCTCCTGGTAGACCATCACGCCGTACGTGTCCCGCAGGATCGGCTCGAGATCGGGATGCGGGTAGGTCACGGGTTTGCGTCCGTGCTTGCGCTCGGCGTACTCGGTATGCAGACCGTTGTTGAGCGGACCGGGTCGGTACAGCGCCACGAGGGCCATCACATCCTCGAACCGGTCGGGCTCCAGGAGTTTGATCAGGCTGCGCATCCCGCCGGATTCCATCTGGAACACGCCGGTGGTCTCGCCGCGACAGAGCAGGGCATACGTGTCCGGGTCGTCGAGCGCGACGTGGTCGATGTCCATCTCCACCCCGTCGGTCCGGAGGTGACGGAGGGTGTCCTCGATCACCGAGAGGTTGCGCAGGCCGAGGAAATCCATCTTGAGCAGGCCGAGCTTCTCGACCCCATGCATGTCGAACTGCGTGACGATGCGCTTGGAGTCGTCGCGAGAGTCCTTGGAGAGCTTCAGCGGCAGGTAGCGCACGAGCGGCGCGTCGCCGATCACGACACCCGCGGCGTGGACCGAGTCCTCTCTGCGCAGACCCTCGAGCGCCTTGGCCGTGTCGACGATCTCCTTCGCCTCCGGCTCTCCCTCGTACGCGGTCGCGAGCTCCGGGGAGAGCCGGAGCGCTTCCTCGATCGGGTGATCGCGGCCCATCACCGGCGAGGGGTACATCTTGCAGAGCCGGTCCCCCACCGACGGCGGGAAACCGAGCACGCGCGCCGCGTCGCGGATCCCCTGCTTGCCCTTGATCGTCTGGAACGTGACGATCTGCGCGACGTGGTCCGCGCCGTACTTGGTGCTGGCGTACCTGATCACCTCGTCGCGACGACGCTCGTCGAAGTCCATGTCGATGTCCGGCATCTGGATCCGTTCCGGATTCAGGAAGCGCTCGAAGATCAACCCGTACCGCAGCGGATCGACGTCGGTGATGCGCAGGCAATAGGACACGACCGAGCCGGCGGCCGATCCTCGGCCCGGGCCGACGCGGATGCCCTGCTCGCGTGCGAAGCGGATCAGGTCCCAGACGACCAGGAAGTACCCGGCCAGACCCATCTGGAGGATCACGCTCATCTCCAGATCGAGACGATCCCCGATCTCCGAAGGCAGCGGGTCGCCGTACCGCTGCGTGGCCCCCGCGAGGGTGAGCTCGCGGAGGTAGGCCTCGAGCGACTGTCCGTCCGGCGCCTCGAATCGGGGCAGGTGGTATCGCTCCTCGAGCGGGGCGGCGTCCCCGTAGATGAGCTCGAGCTCGACCGATTCCGCGATCGCGAGCGTGTTGTCGCACGCCTCGGGGAGCTCCGCGAAGAGCTCCCGCATCTGCACCGCGGACTTCAGGTAGAACTCCTCGGAGTCGAAGCGGAGCCGTTTCGGGTCGGTCTGCAGCTTCTGCTGCTGGATGCAGAGCAACACGTCGTGCGGCTTCGCGTCGGCGGCCGACGTGTAATGGAGGTCGTTGGTCGCGACGAGGCCGATGCCGAGCTCTCGTGCGACCTCCACCTGTCGCGGCGTCACCCGGCGCTGCTCGGCGAGGCCGTGGTCCTGGAGCTCGATCCAGTAGTTCCCGGCGCCGAAGATGTCCCGATACTGGGCCGCGACGTCCCGAGCCCGCGCATCCTGTCCCGAGAGCAGCATCTTCGACAGCTCCGACGACAGGCAGCCCGAGAGGCAGGTCAGCCCTTCGGCGTGCTCCGCCAGCAGCTGCTTGTCCATCCGGGGCCGGTGATAGAAGCCCTCGAGGTGGGCTGCCGATACGAGCTTCAGCAGATTCCGGTAGCCCGTCTCGTTGCGAGCGAGGAGGGTGAGGTGGTGGTACTTCTCCTCGTTCTCGCCGGGCTCGCGATCGAACCGCGAGCCCGGTGCCACGTACGCCTCGACGCCGAGGATCGGCTTGATGCCGTGCGCATGTGCGGCCTCGTAGAAGCCGAGGGCGCCGAACATCACCCCGTGATCGGTGACGGCGATCGCGGGCATCTCCATCCGCTGCGCTTCCGAGAAGATCGTCGGTGCCGACCGGTTGGCTGCCGGTGCCTCGATCCGAGCAGCCCCGTCGAGCAGCGAATACTCGGAGTGCACGTGCAGATGGACGAAACCGTCTCGCGCGACCGTGGCGACCTCCGGAGAGGGGTTTTCCACACCCGTCCCGGCCGGTTGTGGATACTTACATGGCTGTGATTCGTGGAAGCCTCAGGCTATGTCGCCTCTCCGGCGCCGTCAAGCGGACCGTCATCGGAACCCGGCCAGGACGGCAACGAGGTCCTGGGGCAGGTCCTCCCGGAGCGCGACGCGCTCTCCTGCCACCGGGTGGATGAATGCCAGCCGCCAGGCGTGCAGGAAAGGGCGCTCGAGCCCCGCCCGGCGCGCGTCGTCGCCGCCTCCCCCGTACGCTCGGTCCCCCAGGATCGGGTGCCCGATCGCCGCGAGGTGCACACGGATCTGATGCGTGCGGCCGGTCCGGGGAACGGCTTCCAGCAGCGTCACGCCGTCCAGGCGCTCACGGACCTCGAAGCCCGTCTCCGCCTCCCTGCCTTCGGTCGCGTCCACGACGATCTTGGCGGCGCGGCGGCCGAGCGGCGCGTCGACGGCGAACGAGTCGTTGGCCACCGCGCCCCGGACGAGCGCGAGGTAGCCGCGCTGCACGGCATGGACGCCGAACATGCTTCGCAGGGCTTCGTAGGCCTCGTCGGTCTTGGCCACGACCATCAGTCCGGAGGTCCCGACGTCGAGCCGGTGCACGATCCCCGGGCGGAGCGATCCGCCCGCCGGCGCGAGCGGGACGCCCATCCCGAGCAGCCGGTTCACGAGGGTCCCGCTCCGCCGGCCGGCGGTCGGATGCGTCACCACTCCGGCGGGCTTCACGATCACGAGGAGGTGGTCGTCCTGGTAGCGGATCGGCACCGGAGGGCCTTCGGCTGCGAGTGGCTCATCGCGCTCGATCTCGATCGTGACCCGCTCTCCCCCTCGCAAGCGGAAGGACTTCGGGCGTGGCTCACCGTCGACCTGCACGTTCCCGGTCGCGATCGCGCGTTGGACGTCTGCCCGGGGTTCTCCCGTCATCCGCGCGATCACCGCGTCGAGTCGCCCTTCCTCCGCCGTGAGGCTCCGCTTCACCGCTGCGCCGCCGTCGCCTCGGGCTGCTCCTTCTCTCCCCTCGGGCGGTCGCGTGTTCCCACCCACGCGAGCAGGACGGCGCCGATCACGATCGCGGAGTCGGCGAGATTGAAGACCGGCCAGACGTGGAAGTCGATGAAATCCACGACGCGCCCCCGCAAGCCCTCGTCCCTGAGGGCGCGATCGGTGAGATTGCCGAGCGCTCCTCCGAGGACCAGCCCGAGTGACGCGCCGACGATCCGGCTCGTGTGTCGGAACGATGTCGCGAGGATGATCGCGACCACGATCGCCGTGACCCCGACGAAGAACCACGGGGCGCTCTGGCCGATGCTGAACGCGCCGCCGGAGTTGGTCGTGAACCGCAACGTGAGCACGCCGGGGATCACGTCGATCGGGTTGTCGAGAAGCGTCCCCTCCGCCCAGAGCTTCGTCACGCGATCGAGGCCGTAGGCCGCGACCGCCACGATGAAGAGTGTGTACGCCGCCCGGCTCCGCCGCGCGTCCACGGGGATCAGCGACGAGACTGCGCCGCTTGCGCGTCCTTGATGCAGAGCTCCGCGTAGGGCAGCGCTTTGATCCGTGCCTTCTCGATCGGCTTGCCGCAGCGTTCGCACAGACCGTAGGTACCTGCATCCATCCGCTTCAAGGCGCCGTCGATCTTGCGGAGGAGATCCCGCACGTTGTTCTCGATCGACAGGTCCTTCTCGCGCTCGAAGGTGGCGGTGCCGGCGTCCGCCGACTCGTCGTCGAGCCCCACGTCGCCGGACATGTCCGACTGTGTCGCTGCGAAGGAACCCTCGACGATCGTGGCGAGCTGCGTGTCGAGATGCTCACGCTCCTCCAGGAGGCGCGCACGGAGGTCCTCGAGCTCCTTCGCGGTGAGCTTCGCCTGCGTCATGGGGGCGAAGGGTAGCACGTCGGCGCATCGGCCATTCCAGATGTCGCCCGGGAACGCATCAGCACAGGAAGCCTTGCAGCGCTGCGTCTTCGGTCGCCCGAGCGGGGTATCGGGGCTCGTCTCGCGCGAGCCGCTTCCCCCGGGGGTTCGATCCCGCACGGAGTGTCATCCGGACTCCCGCCGCGTGTAGCATGCACGCGACAGGCATCGACGGGAACGCGTCGAGGGGACGGCGGAGCCAGAGCGAGCCGGGGACGGTGGGAGCCCGGCGCCGAGCGCCTCTCGGACATCCTCCCCGAGCCCCTGCCCGAACCGAGCCGGCCTCCGGCTCGCGGTAGGCGCAGGCGGGTCCGCCCGTGACAGCGGCAGGCCGTGATCGCGGCCGCGAGCGGTTGGACGTCGAGAGGCGTCCGGCAAGCGAGGTGGTACCGCGGGGCTCGCGCCTCGTCCTCGCGAGACGAGGACGAGGCGTTCCGCATGTGTGGAGGCAACGGATGACGAGCCACGAGAGCCCCCGGTTCCGGCCGGTCGACCCGAAGGTGCACTTCCCCGAGCTCGAGCGCTCGATCCTGGAGTTCTGGGAGAAGGCGAACGTCTTCCATCGCTCGCTCGCGCAGCGCGAAGGGGCACCCGAGTGGGTCTTCTACGACGGCCCTCCGACGGCGAACGCCAAGCCGCACATCGGACACGCGGTCACCCGTACCTTCAAGGACGTCTACCCCCGCTATCGGACGATGACCGGGCACCTCGTGCATCGCAAGGCGGGGTGGGACTGCCACGGGCTGCCGGTCGAGATCGAGGTCGAGAAGGAGATCGGGACCTCCGGCAAGAAGGACATCGAGGCGTTCGGCGTCGCCGAGTTCAACGAGCGCTGCCGGGTGTCCGTCCGGAGGTACGTCAACGACTGGGAGGAGCTGACGCGGCGGATCGGCTTCTGGATCGACCTGGACGACGCCTACTGGACGATGGATCCCACTTACGTCGAGTCCGTGTGGTGGTCGCTGAAACGGCTGCACGAGCGCGGCCTGCTGGTCGAGGCCGACAAGGTGACCGCGTACTGCCCACGGTGCGGGACGGCGCTCTCCGACGCCGAGGTCGCCCTCGGCTACGAAACGGTCGACGACCCGAGCGTCTACGTCCGGTTCCCGATCGTCGGGTCCGCGGATCAGGAGCTCGTCGGCGCGTCGCTCCTCGTCTGGACGACGACACCGTGGACGCTCCCGTCGAACACCGGCGTGGCGGTCGATCCGGCGGCGACCTACGTCGTCGCCGAGCACGACGACGAGCGAGCGATCGTCGCCGAGCCGCTCGCCGCCGAGGCGCTCGGTGACGGATGGACGATCCGGAAGACCGTGCCCGGTGAGGCGCTCCTCGGAGCGCGGTACGAGCCGCCGTATCCCAACGTCGAGGGCGCCCACATCGTCGTCGCGGGAGCGTTCGTCCAGATGGAGGATGGCACCGGCATCGTGCACCTTGCCCCCGCGTTCGGCCCCGAAGATCTCGAGGTCGGACGCGCGCAGGGCTGGCAGGTCTTCAAGCCGGTCGGCGACGACGGCCGATTCACCGACCTCGCCCCCGAGTTCATCCGCGGGCTGTTCGTGAAGGACGCGGATCCGGCGATCGTCGAGGACCTCGCGACCCGCGGTCGCCTGCTCCGCGCCGGCACGATCTCGCACACCTATCCGTTCTGCTGGCGCTGCGCGACACCGCTGCTCTACTACGCCCGCACGTCGTGGTACGTGCGCACGACGGCCGTGAAGGAACGCCTCCTCGAAGTGAACGAGCAGGTCGACTGGCATCCCGATCACATCAAGCACGGCCGATTCGGGAACTGGCTGGAGAACAACGTCGACTGGGCGCTGTCCCGCGAGCGGTACTGGGGAACGCCGCTCCCGATCTGGCGGTGTCGCGCGGGACATGTGACGGCTATCGGCTCGCTGGCCGAGCTCGGCACGCTGGCCGGACGCGACCTGACCGGTCTCGATCCGCACCGTCCCACGATCGATGAGGTCACGTTCGAGTGTCCGGAGTGCGGCGAGGAGTCGCGGCGCGTTCCCGAGGTGATCGACGCCTGGTACGACTCCGGCGCGATGCCGTTCGCCCAGTGGGGGTACCACCCCGAGCTCGGGCGAGGGGAAGCGGCGTTCGAACGACGGTTCCCCGCGGACTTCATCTCCGAGGCGATCGATCAGACCCGCGGCTGGTTCTACACGTTGATGGCGGAAGGAGTGCTGCATCTCGATTCGACCGCGTACCGGACGGTCGTCTGCTTCGGGTTCATCGTCGACGAGCAGGGCCGGAAGATGTCGAAGTCTCTGGGCAACGTGGTGGATCCGATGTCGGTGATGGAGCGGTACGGAGCGGATGCGCTCCGCTGGGTGCTGCTGACGAGCGGCTCCCCCTGGTCCTCGCGACGGCTCGGCGACACCGTGCTGGAAGAAGCGGTGCGACAGTTCCTGCTCACGCTGTGGCACGTCTATTCGTTCTTCGTGCTCTACGCGAACGCCGACGGCTTCGACCCCGATGCGCAGCAGGCTCCCCCGCCCTCCTCGCGACCGCTCCTCGATCGATGGATCCTCTCCCGGCTCGCGGGTACCGTCCGCGAGGTCCGAGACGCGATGGACGGCTACGACGTGACGGGCGCGGGCCGGCGGATCCAGTCCTTCGTCGACGATCTGTCCAATTGGTACGTGCGACGCTCGCGCCGCCGGTTCTGGAACCCGGGCGGACGCGGCGGTGCGGACAGCGTCGTCGCGTTCCACACGCTGCACGACTGCCTGGTCACGACGGCCACGCTCCTCGCACCCCTCGTCCCGTTCGTCTCGGAAGAGATCTGGTCGAACCTCGCCGCCGGGCGCGACGGTCGGCCCGACTCGGTGCACCTCGCCGACTACCCACTCGTGTCCGAGTCAGCGATCGACCCGGGTCTGGACGGCGCGATGGCGGTGGCACGGCAGGTCGTGGAGCTGGGGCGCCGGATCCGAACGGAGACCAAGACGCGCACGCGGCAGCCGCTGTCCGCCGCGGTGGTGCACCTCGCCGAGGCGCCGGGATCGTTCGATCGGTTGCGGGACACCGTGGCGGAAGAGTTGAACGTGAAACGGGTCGAGGTGGCGGGCTCGGCCGAGGTGTTCGGTCGGTGGCGGGCCCGACCGGACTTCAAGGTCCTCGGTCCGCGCCTCGGTCCGCGCGTGCAAGCCGTCGCGCGTGCCCTGGCGGCCGACGACGGGACACTCGCGGGACGATTCGCCGAGGGCGAGCAGCTCGAGGTGGCCATGGATGACGGGCCTGCCGTCGCGATCGGACCGGACGACGTCCAACTCACCCACGACGTCCGGTCGGGGCTGGGTGTGGCGTCCGAGGGCGGCGTCACCGTCGCCCTCGAGCTCGACGTCACGCCTGAGCTCCGCCGCGAGGGCCTCGCCCGGGAGCTCGTCCGCATGATCCAGGACGCGCGGAAGGCGGCCGGCCTCGAGGTGACGGATCGGATCTCCCTCGGGATCGAGACGTCGGGCGAGCCGGCCGCCGCGCTGACCGCGCACCGAGAGGAGATCGCGGCGGAAACGTTAGCCGAGAACCTGGAGACGACCGTCCTGGACGGGTTCCGGCTCGAGGGATCGCTCGAGGGGACGCCGGTGATCGTGAGCCTCAGGAAGTCGGGATGAGGATCCCGTTCACTCCTCGCCCCAGAATAGCTCCCTGAGCGAGCCGTCCTCCTTCTCGTCCTGACGTCCCGAACGGGCGGGTTCGGGTTCGTCGAGCCGGATCGGCTCCTCGGCGACCTCGGTGACCGGCATGGCAGACGCCCTCGGGGCGGCGTCCGGCTCGTCGTCATCCTCTTGAGCCGTGTCGTCGTCGAGCCCTTCCTCTTGGGAGGGAACGGCCACGGTGCCCTGGTCCGTGGCCTCGATGCGCTCGGCGTCTTCGGAAGCGTGTTCGGGCGCCTCAGCCTCATCCGGCACCTCCGCCGCGGCCTCTGGTGCCACAGGCGCTGTCGCGGCCGTGGCGGGCGCGCTCTGTCGAGCCACGCGGACCATCGATCGGAGCTCTTCGGCATGCTCTTGCACCAGCCCGCCGAGGTCCTGGAGGAAACCCTTCTCGCGCAGGATGAACGCCTCGACAGCGGCGCGGTCCGCCCCACCGGTCGCCGGGCGGGCGGGCTCCGACCTGGGCGCCGACCCCGGATCCCCCGATCCTCGGAGCAGTCGCTCGTTCTCCGCGACGAGCGCCGACAGCGCATCCGTCACCTGATCGAGGAACTCATCGACTTCCCGCATCCGGTATCCGGCGCCGAAGCGAGCGACCTGGAATTCCTTCTGTTGGATGTCCATCGGCGTGATCCGTCCCGCCGGGGGGGAGTTCCACTCCGATGCGCCACTGGGCGTCGCTTCCTTCTTCTTCATCTCCGCTTCCTCATCTCGGCCTCTTCATCTTCCGTCGGATCCCACGCGCACGATGCGCCTTCGCCAAACCCGGTCAGCAGAACACTGTACGCAACACGACCAGGACCACGAACGCAACCAGGACCGAGAGGTCCAGCACACCTGCCGGGGGTACGACCTTGCGCAACACCCGCAGCGGGGGCTCCGTCACGTCGATGATGAGGTCGAATCCCGCGCGAAGCGGACCCGAATGTGGAGGACGCCATCCCGCGAACTGCAACCACCCGAGGATCACCCTGATGAACAGGACGACCATGAAGAAGAAGAGAACCAGGCAGATGATCTCGCTCAGGAAGTCGTCCCCGTTGGCCGCCGTCATCGCCGCGCAAGGCTAGCAGCGCAAGGGCCACGCCCGGTTGGGAGCGTCCTCAGAACTGGTTGTAGAAGCCCCCGCCGGCGATGCGCTCCCGCTCCTCCGCCGACACCTCGACGTCAGCCGGCGTGAGGAGGTACACCCTGTTCGCCACGAGCTCGATCTTGCCGTCGAGCCCGTAGACGAGTCCGGAGGCGAAGTCGACCAGTCGGCGCGCGGTGGAGTCTTCGGTCCCCTGGAGGTTCATGATGACGGCGGTGCCCTCCTTGAAGCGGTCCGCGACCTCCCGGGCCTCGTTGAACCGCTTGGGCTCCGACTTGTGGATCGCGGACGACGCACCGATCTGGCGGGGGGCGGCGATCGTGCGCACCACACCCTCGGCCTCCGACGACACGTCGCGAACGGGCTGCGGACGCATCCGACGCACCGGCGCAGGCTCGACGTCGGGGAGCTCCTCGACGAATTCCTCGTCGTCCTCGACCAGACCGAGATAGTTCAGGGTCTTCTTCCACACGCCGCTCATGTCGGTTCCTTCCTCTTCCCCGGCCTATTCCTCTGGCCTGGTTGTTCGGGGGCCGAACAGGGCCGTCCCGATCCGGACCATGGTAGCGCCTTCTTCCACCGCGACCTCGTAATCCAACGACATCCCCATCGACAATGCCAGCACATGGGGGTGCTGTTCTCGGATCTCGTCGCGGAGCAGGCGAAGCTGGGTGAAGGACGCTCGCGAGTCCTCGGCCGTCGTCGGGATCGCAGGGACCGTCATGAGCCCGATCAGGCGAAGACCGTCGAGCGTGGCGACCAGGTCGGTGAACGCCGGGAGCTCGCTCGGAGAGACGCCCGTCCGGCCCTTCGTGAGATCGATCTCGATCAACACGTCGAGCATGCGATCGGCGCGAGCGGCACGTCCTGCGAGTCGCCGTGCCGCCCGCTCCCCGGCGACCGTCTGGACGACGTCTGCATTGTCGGCGACGCGATGAGCCGTGCTCGACTGCAGGGTGCCGATGAAGTGCCAGACGACGTCGCCGATCTCGTCGCGCTTCCGGCCGAGATCGCGCACGTAGTTCTCTCCGAGATCCCGGACGCCGGCGTCGACGGCCCACCGGATCTGCTCCGCCTCGACCGTTTTCGTGACCGCGATGAGCGAGACGTCATCCGGGTTGCGGCCCGACCGGGCGGCGGCGGCCGCGATGCGGGCTCGCACGTCTTCGACGTTCCGACGCACCTGCTCGCGATCCGCGGACACCTGCTCTCCTTTTCTTCCTCTTCCTTCGGGACTTCCCGCGGCGCTTCCTCGGCGTGACCCGTTGCCGTTCCGTGGCCCGCGGGCTCCGGCAAACGAACGGGGCGGGGAGATCCGGGGAGGAGGCGGGGGAAGGGCGCCTCCTCACGTGGATCTCCCCGCCCTGGGTTCGAGGGGCCGCGCGGGGCGGTCTCAGCTCTTGAGGAAATCCGGGATGTCCAGGTCCTCCTCGGCATCGAACGTCAGCGGTGGGGATCCCTCACCGTTCGTGAAGACCCTGTCCTCGTCGTCCTCGGCCAAGATCGACGGGAGCGGCTCTTCGCTCGTGGTTCCTTCCTCTGTGGGTTCCTCGAGCAGCCGGGAGAGCCGGCTCTCGAAGCGGCTGTCGGAGACGGCCGTCACCTTGTCGAAGCCCGCGGCCACGACCGTGACGCGCACCTCCTCGCCCAAGGCGTCGTCCACGACCGCACCGAAGATGATGTTGGCGTCCGGGTGTGCCACGCGGGTGATGGCGTCGGCAGCCGCGTTCACCTCGTGCAGGGTCAGGTCGGTCGGCCCGGCGATCGAGAGCAAGACACCCTTCGCGCCGTCGATCGAGGATTCCAGCAAGGGCGAGCTGATCGCTGCCTTGGCTGCCTCCGTGGCGCGATCCGGCCCCGAACCGAGCCCGATGCCCATCAGCGCGGAACCTGCTCCGGCCATGATCGACTTCACGTCGGCGAAATCGAGGTTGATCAGTCCCGGCGTGGTGATCAGCGAGGTGATCCCGTCGACACCTTGGTACAGCACCTGGTCCGCCATCCGGAAGGCATCGAGCATCGGCATGCTGACGTCGGCCACCTGCAGGAGTCGGTCGTTCGGCACGACGATCAGTGTGTCGACAGCCTTCTTGAGCTCCGTGATCCCGAGGTCCGCTTGGGTGGCGCGCTTACGACCCTCGAACCCGAACGGGCGTGTGACCACACCGATCGTCAGGGCTCCGAGGTTCCTCGCGACCTCTGCGACGACGGGAGCGCCGCCGGTCCCCGTCCCGCCCCCTTCGCCGGCCGTGATGAACACCATATCGGCGCCCTTCAGGATCTCCTCGATCTCGTCAGCGTGCTCCTCCGCTGCCCGCCGACCGACGTCGGGGTCTGAGCCGGCGCCGAGTCCGCGTGTGGTCTCGCGTCCGATGTCGAGCTTCACTTCGGCGTCGGACATCAGGAGTGTCTGCGCGTCCGTGTTGACGGCGGTGAACTCCACGCCCCGGAGGCCTGCCTCGATCATCCGGTTCACGGCGTTCACCCCACCCCCGCCGATCCCGACGACCTTGATCACGGCGAGGTAGTTCTGAGGAGCGTCCATCATCCGCATCCCTCCCGGGCCCCGGCCCGCGTACTGGAGATCCCGCCAATGCCTCGATCTCTGCGATCTCAGTGCGGCACCTGTGGAACACGTGCTCACAACTGCGAAAACTCTAAGGCTCCACTTGAACGTTATTACCATATCTAGCTCATGTGGAGGTAGCGACCCTACTTGCAAATCGCAGGTCCGTCAAGAAGTGCAGACACGCGCATCGACCCCTCGGCTGCGCTTTCTCGTGACAATAGGATCAGGGAACCGGAACCGCGTCGGAGCCCTGTTCCAGTGTCGCGGTGGGGCTCCCCGGCACGCTCAGGTCCGCCGACACCACGCGCACCTCTCGTTCCCGCACCCACGCCAGCAACGCGGACAGCGACTCGGCCTTGGCGGCGAGCTCCGACGCATCTCCGAAGGACGCGGTGAACCCGGCCGCGAGTCGGATCGCCAATCCCCCGTCGGGCGCCACGACCACGGCGTCGACGGCCCGACGCAAGGTCGGGTCGAGGGCACCGGCCGCCGCCGCCGCCGTCTGGAGGTGCCGGGCGCCGACGGGGCCGCCGTCGGGAGCGACCAATGCCGGCAGATCGACCGGGTACCCCGCCGGGCCCATCACGACGCCGTCGGCGCCGACGAGGTCGCGGGTCACGCCGAGGACCCCGACCGGGACACGCGAGACGATCTCGATCGTGAGCGCGTCCGGGAGCGAGGTGCTGACCCGCGCCGCGAGGATCCTCGGGTCGCGCTCCAGGCGTCGTTCCACGACGCGCGGGTCCAGATGGAACACGTTGGATCGCTCGTCCACCCGGGCGAGCGCGAGGACCTGGGCGCGCGGGATGCCATGCGCGCCGCGGACCTGGATGTGTGCCGCGGCGAACAGCGGTGTGTAGGTCGCCGCGACCGCCAGCGTCGCCAACAGGATCAACGCGATCGCGGCGACCGTCCAGCGCCGAAGGATCCGTCGATCTCGTTCAGCGCTCCGCATCGGCGAACGCCCCCATCAACTCAACTTCGGTCTCGAGCCGGATCCCCGACTCGGACTCCACGAGCGAACGCACGCGTTCGATCAGTCTCCAGACATCCGAGGAGGACGCGCCCGGATCGGCGACGATGAAGTTCGCGTGCTTCATCGAGACCTGCGCGCCTCCGAGCCGAAGCCCTTTCGCACCCGCAGCCTCGATCAGCCTCGCGGCATGGTCGCCGTCGGGGTTCGTGAACACCGATCCGCAGTTCGCCTCGGCGAGCGGTTGCGTCTTCCGCCGCCATTCACGCGCTTCCTCCATCTGGGCTCGGATCGGATCCTCGTCGCCGGGTTCGAGCCGGACGGCGGCGGCGACCACGACCCCGCCGGCAGGGAGTTGCGACCGCCGATATCCGAACCCGGCCTCGCCGGCAGGCAGGGGATCCCGGGCACCTCGCGGAAGCGAGTAGATGTCGATCCGCTCGACCACCTCGGACATCGAGCGCCCGTGCGCGCCCGCGTTCATCTTCACCGCCCCGCCCAGGCTCGCGGGTATCGCGACCCCGAACTCGAGTCCGGTGAGGCGGTGTCGCATCGCGATCCCCGCGAGCGCGGGGAGCGGCATGGCTCCCCCGGCGGTGAGCAAGTCGCCGTCGCGCCCCGCCCAGCGGTACCCGCGACCGAGCCGCAGCACGATCCCGGCGAACCCTTCGTCCGACACCAGCACGTTGGATCCCTTGCCGATGATCGCCACCGGCACTCCCGTTTCTTGAGACGCGCGCCCGATCGCTTCCAGGTCCCCGTCATCCTCCGCTTCGACGAAGAGCGCAGCTGGACCCCCGATCCGGAAGCTCGTCATCGGCGCGAGTGGGAACCCCACGCGGAGGCGAGGACCGAGCTGCCCACGGAGGAGACCTTCTGTTCCGGCGAGCTCAGGCAACACCGTCCGCCTCCGCGATCCGCGCGAGCGCGGCGTCTCCGAGCATCCAGACATCGCCGCACCCGAGGGTGATCACGAGGTCACCCTCGTGCACCTCCCTGGCGAGGAAGGCGATGGCGTCCTCGCCGTGGGGCGCGTACACGACCTCCCGTTCGGGCGCCGCACCACGGACGCCATCCACGACGAGCGCACCCGTGACCCCGGGGATCGGCGTCTGATCCGCGCCGTACACATCGGTCACCACGATGAGGTCCGCCTCGGTGAGGCTCGCCCCCAGCTCCCGCCAGAGCGCCTGGGTCCTGGAGTACCGATGGGGCTGGAACACCGCGACCACGCGACGGGGCTGTCGCGCTCGCGCCACCTCGAGCGTCACGGCGAGCTCCGTGGGGACGTGCGCGTAATCGTCGAAGAACTCCGCGCCGCGCACGCTCCCCCGGTGCTCGAAGCGACGCCGGATCCCCCCGAAGGTCGAGAGTGCGTGGGCCGCGTCGTCCGCGCGAACGCCGACGACGGTACCCACCGCGATCGCCGCGGCCGCGTCCAACAGGTTGTGGGTGCCATCGACGCGAAGCGCCAACGGCACCGGGTCCCCTTCGACGAGCAGTGTTCCCCTGGCGCCACCCGGGCCGGGGGAATCGACCACCAAACGAACCTCGGCGTCCGCGCCGATCCCGTACCCGATCGCCTCCACCCCGGCGAGACGCAACGATCCGCGAACCCCTTCGTCGTCGACGCATGCGACGACCCGGCCGGAGCGCGCGCAGAACTCCGCGAACGCCATCCGCAGCTCGTCTGCTCCTCCCGGATAGAAATCGACGTGGTCGACCTCGACGTTGGTCACGACGCCGATCGCGGGGTCGGTGAGGAGGAAGGATCCATCGCTCTCGTCGGCCTCGAACAAGAAGAGGTCGCCGTCCCCGGCCTTCGCCCCGCTCCCGCTCTCGTTCAAGTCGCCGCCGATGAGGTAGGTGGGGTCGAGGCCCGCTTGTTCGAGGACGGTCGCGATCATCGACGTCGTCGTGGTCTTCCCGGTGGTGCCGGCCACGGCGATGGAGCGATGATCCGAGGCGAAGGCGGCGATCGCCTGCTGCCGTGCCCACACGGCGAGCCCGCGGGCACGGGCAGCCGCGAGCTCCGGGTTGCCCTCGCCGATCGCGGTCGAGATCACGACGGCGTCGGGATCGCCCAACGATTCGGCGTCATGACCCACGCGCACCCGGGCGCCCTCGCTCGCGAGCTCGCGGAGCCCATCCGAGTCCTTGAGATCCGAGCCCGAGACCTCCACGCCTCGCGCGAGGAACAACCGGGCGAGGTTCCGCATGCCGGCCCCGCCCACACCGATCAGGTGGACGCTCCGCACGCCCGCCAGCGACGGCACACCCAACGTCGGGATCGACCCGGGCGGCGGGCGATAGAGCGGCGCGCTCCTCATGGACGCGCCACCGCCCGCACCAGGCCGGCGACGCGTTCGTCCGCGTCGGGCTTGGCCCACGCCGCTCCTGCCTTCGCCATCACGTCTCGACGTTCCCCGTCCCCCACGAGCGAGAGGATCCGTCGCGCCAACCCTTCCGGGGTGAGCTCCCGATCCAAGTACACCTCGGCGGCCCCGGCGCGCTCCAGCTCCCTGGCGTTGGCCTCCTGATGGTCGTCCGTCGCATGGGGATACGGCACCAGGATCGAGGGGATCGCGCACGCCGCGAGCTCGTGGATCGTGTTCGCTCCCGCGCGTGCCACCGCGAGGTCTGCCACTGCCAGCGCCAGTCCCATCCGTTCGAGGAAGGGCACGGTCCGCACGATCAGCTCCATCTCGCGGTTCGCCGCCGTGGTGAGAACGGCTTCGTGCGCCGCCCCCGTGAGCACGACGAGCTGGAGATCGGATCGGCCGGCGAGGATCGGGATCGCATCCGCGATCGTCCGGTTCACATGGAGCGCTCCCTGACTTCCGCCGGTCACGAGCACCGTCGTCCGCTCGGCCGCGAGGTCCCACACCCGTCGCGCCTCCTCCACGAGCGCCGGCCGGCCCTCCGGCACCGCCCGGATGTCACGCCGGAGCGGGAGCCCCGTCACCTCGGTCCGGAGGGACCCCGGGAGCCTGTCCCGCGAGTCCTCGAAGGTAAGCGCCATCGCCGTCGCGAGCCTCGCGAGGAGTCGGTTCGCGAGGCCCGGGATCGCGTTCTGCTCGTGCAGGACGATGGGCACGCGCACGGACCGCGCGGCGACGACGGGAGCGATGCTCGCGTATCCGCCCATCCCCAACACCGCGGCGGCGTCTCGCACGATCGGCCGGCTGGTGGCCACCGAGCGGAGCGCGACGATCGGGGCAGCCGCCGACCGGAGCGACACCTCACGTCTGAACGGGGCCGCGGCGACGCCATGGAAGCGATAGCCGGCAGCCGGCACCATCGTGGCTTCCGGTCCCGCAGAGGAACCGACGAACTCGACGCTCGCCCCACCATCCCGGAGACGATCGGCCACTGCGATCGACGGCGAGATGTGGCCGGCCGTGCCGCCGCCGGCGATCAGGATCCTCACCGTCGTCCTCCCTCGCCGCCGTGGCGAGTCCGGTCGCGGACGTGCCTCCTCTCCGCGGATCGCACGCCCTCGAGCGCCACGCTCGCGAGCACACCCACGCCGGCGAGCGTCACCACGAGGGCCGTTCCCCCGAAAGAGAGGAACGGCAGCGGCACGCCGGTGATCGGCAGGAGCCCGGTGACGGCTCCCAGGTTCACGAGCGTCTGCAGCCCGATCCAACCCGTGATCCCCGCGGCCAGGAGCCTGCCGAACGTATCGGTTGCGTTCATCGCGATCCGGATGCCCGCGAAGAGCAGGATGCCGAACAGCGACAGGACCGACAGCGCGCCGATCAGCCCGAGCTCCTCTCCGAGGACGGCGAACACGAAGTCGCTGTGCGCGTTGGGGAGGTAGTCCCATTTCTGACGGCTGTTGCCGAGCCCGATCCCGAGCCACCCCCCGGATCCGAGCGCGATCAGTCCTTGCCGCAGTTGCCATCCCGCGCCGCTGGGGTCCAGCTCCCAGTTGAGCCACGCTTCCAGGAACCTCGTGCGCCGGTATTCGGTCTTGAAGATGAACCACGCGGTCACCGCCACGGCACCGAGGCCCGTCCACGCCAACGAGCCGAGTCGGACCCCGGCCGCGAACAGGATGAGGAACACGCTCCCGCAGATGATCAGCGTCGTTCCCAGGTCCCGCTGGAGCAGGACGAGGCCGGCGACGACTAACACGAGCGGTCCCAGCGGGAGGAACACGTCTCGTGCGCGCGTGAGGTTCTTCCACGGGCGGGACAGGATCGCGGCGGTGGCGCACACGGTGAGGAGCTTCGCGAACTCTGCGGGTTGAAGGGTGATGGGGCCCAGGTCGATCCAACGGGAGGCCCCGTAGAGAGAGGACCCGAGCGCCGGGTGCAACGTCAGCAGCATCACGGGGAGCAGCGCCAGCAGCATCGGGATCGCGGCCCGGCGCCAGAACGCATACGGGATGCGGGCGGTCACTACGAGCCCGACGAGGCCGGCGAGCGCGTACAGCGTCTGCCGGTTGAAGTACCAGAAGGCGCTGTCGTAGCCCTCGACCGCCGAGATCGAGCCGGCTGAAAGGATCATGACGAGACCGATCACGGTGAGGAGGGCGGTCGGCGCCAGCAGGAGGGAGAGGTTCCGGCGCGCCACGGCCGCGGCGCTGAGCGCCGGACGCATCAGGTCTTCGGCGCGGACGAGGCGCAGGTGCGACGCGCTCGCGGGGGCTTTCGTGCGGCGCCGAACCACGGTTCGATCAGCCACGCGCACCCGCCTCCGCTCGCAGCGACCTGGCTGCCGCCGCGAACCGATCCCCGCGCTCGGCGTAGTCCGTGAACTGATCCCAGCTCGCGCACGCCGGCGCCAGCAGGACGGCGTCCCCCGGCTCGGCCGCCTCGAAGGCGAGCCGCACCGCCTCCTCGATGGATCCCGCGAGGCTCGCGGGCACCGAGCCTTCGAACAGGTCGACGATGGCGGGCGCGGACTCGCCGATCGCGATCACCGCCCGGAGGCGATCCGCATGCTCCTTCAACGGAGAGAGGTCCACCCCTTTGGCGCGGCCGCCCGCGATCAGGACGGCGTCGCCGGCGCCGTCGATCGCGGCCGCCGCCGCGTGGACGTTCGTGGCCTTGGAGTTGTCCACGAAGCGCACCCCGTCGACGGTCGCGACGACTTCGCCGCGGTGCGGCGCCGGGTGGAACCCCGCGATCGCCGCCGCCGCGGCGGCAGGGTGCACGCCGTAGGAGAGTGCGACGGCCGCCGCGGCGGCCGCATCCTCTCGATACCCCGCCCGTTCGCCGTCGATCGGACCGAGCGCGTGGGCGCCGTCCAGACGAGCGAACAACTCGTCGCCTTCGTAGCCGACCTCGCCCTCCTCCGGCGGCCCAACACGGAACCAACGCAGTGCACACGCGGCCCTCGAGGAGATCTCCGCCGCCAGCGGGTCGTCACGGTTGCCGATGTGCACGTCGGAACCGACCTGCAGCCGATGGATCCGCGCTTTCGCCTCGATGTAGGCCTTGAGGTCGCCGTGCCAGTCCAGGTGGTCCGGCGCGACGTTCAACAAGACCGAGATCGTGGGATGGAACGACTCCTGGACGGCGAGCTGGAAGCTCGAGACCTCGACCACCAAGACGTCGCGGTGTTCCCGTGCCGCCTCGGGGAAGGACAGGCCGATGTTGCCGCACGCGAGCGCGTCGTGGCCGCCGGCCCGCAGACAGGCTTCGATCATCGCCGTCACGGTCGTCTTCCCGTTCGTGCCGGTGACGGCCAGGTACGGCGCACGCGCGAGCCGGGCGCCGAGCTCCATCTCGCCCCACACGGGCACACCGCGATCGCGCGCCCACCGCACGACGTCGACGTCCGGGGAGATCCCCGGCCCGACGACGACGAGGGTGGCGCCCTCCAGATGGCTCGGGTCGTGCCCGCCGGTCCGGACATCGACCCCCAGCGCTCTGAGCTCGACGGCCGACGGGACGTCGTGCTCGGGACGGGCTTCCGTCACGAGGACACGAGCACCCTCGGCCGACAGGGCGCGCGCGGAGCCGGTGCCGGCGACCCCCGCGCCCACGACGACCGCCCGCTCCCCCGCGAACCGACCGCTCAATCGAGACCACCCCGAGCGATGAAGTCCGCGTAGAACACGCCCAGTCCGACGGCGACGCAGAGCCCGGCGATGATCCAGAAGCGGACGATCACGGTGAACTCGGGCCAGCCGGAGAGCTCGAAGTGATGGTGGATCGGCGACATGCGGAAGATCCGCTTCCCGAACCCGCGGAACGAGATCACCTGGATGATCACCGACATCGTCTCGATGACGTACAGGCCGCCGAGGATGATCAACAGCATCTGCGTGTTGGTCGTGATCGCCATCGCGCCGAACAGTCCGCCCAGCGCCAGCGCGCCGGTGTCGCCCATGAAGATGCGCGCGGGGGCGGCGTTCCACCAGAGGAAGCCCATCGCGGCGCCCATCATCGCCGCCGCGATGATCGCCGTGTCCTGCATCGCGAGGAGGTCGACGCCCTCATAGCACGCCTTCAATGCTTCAGCGGTGGGGGCCTGATCGCAGGTGTGCCGGAACTGCCAGAACGCGATGAACACGTATCCCGCGAGGACGAGGATCGAGGACCCGGCTGCGAGCCCGTCGAGCCCGTCGGTGAGGTTCACCGCGTGCGAGGAAGACGTCAGCACCACGAACACCCACAGGTAGAAGAAGACTCCGAGATCCAGGGCCGTCGGCCGCACGAAGGAGAGGCTCGTCGACGTGCCGGTGTCGCCGGAGAACGCGACGACGATGAGCGAGAACAACACCGACACGATGGCCGTCCCCAGGAACTTCTGGGTCTTCGACAGGCCCAGCGACCGCTTCCGGCGGACCTTCAGGAAGTCGTCCACGAACCCCACGAGCCCGAACCCGACCGCGGCCAGGATCAGGGCGAGTCCCGCCGGGCTGAACGTGATCCCGGCTGCGATCGTGGGACGCGTCGCGAGGTAGGCGACGACCAGCGCCACGAGCATCACGATCCCGCCCATCGTGGGCGTACCGACCTTCTCGAAGTGCGTGTGCGGGCCGTCCTCGCGGATCCGCTGGCCCCACCCCCACACGCGGAAGAGACGGATCGCCACGGGCGTCCCCAGGAGCGTGACCGCGAGACCCACCGCGCCCGCGACGAGGATCGGGATCACCGCAAGGCCTCGGCCAAGGTCTCGAGACCGGCGACCCGCGACCCCTTGCAGAGGACGAGATCGCCCGGGCGTGCCCATGCCCGGACGTCCTCGAGCGCCTCAGCGGGATCGTCGTAGCTCGCGACGTCGCCGGGCTCCATGCCCTCCCGGATGGCGGCGCGTGCGATGGCGCGCGCGGCCTCACCCACGGTGAGCAGCCGGTCCACGCGGATCCGCGCCGCCAGCTCCCCCACGCGGTCGTGCTCGTCCTCGGAGATCGGGCCGAGCTCGGCCATCTCGCCGAGGACCGCGATCAGGCGCTCCTCGCCGGCCATCCATCGAGCGGTTCGGAGGGCCGCCGCGGTGGACTCGGGGTTCGCGTTGTACGCGTCGTTCAGAACAACGACGCCGGACGCCGTCGTGAACGTCTCCATGCGCCAGCGGGACACGCCCGCCCCTGCCAGGGCCGAGGCGGTCTCCGCCAGCGGGACGCCGAGCTCGCGTCCCACCGCGGCGGCGGCGAGTGCGTTCGACACCATGTGCTCGCCGGGCACGGCCAGCGTCACCGCGACCTCCCCCTCCTCCGCGACGAGTCGGAACGATGCACGTCCGTCGGGACCGAGGGAGACGTCGACGGCTCGGACGTCGGCGTCCGGCCCGACGCCGAAGGTGACGACCCTGCCGGGGCAGCGATCCCCGTACCCGATGACGACGGGGTCGTCGGCGTTCAAGATCGCGATCCCGTCGGGTGCGAGGGCGTCGATCGGCTCGGCGGACGCCTCGACGATCGACGCCCACGACCCGAACACCTCCATGTGGGCCACCCCCACGTTCGTGACCACGACGAGGTCGGGCCGGGCGATCCCCGACAAGAGCTTCACGTCGCCGAGACGCCGCGCGCCCATCTCCGCGACGAGCACCTCGGTGTCCGGGGGGGCGCCGAGCAGGGTGAGCGGCAGACCGATCTCGTTGTTGAACGAGCCCGGGCTGGCGTGCACCCGGAACCGGGTCTGCGCGATCGCCTGGGCGAGATCCTTGGTGGACGTCTTGCCGTTCGCACCCGTGATGCCGACGACGGTCGCCGTCATCGAGGTGCGCTCGTCGGCGGCGAGTCGCATCAACGCGTCCGACGTCGAACCCACCCGCACCATCGGTCGCGGGTCGTTCGCGGCGACGGCAACCTCCTCGACCATCGCCCCCGCGGCACCCGCCGCGAACGCCTGGTCGACGAAGCGATGTCCGTCGGTGCGCTCACCGGTGAGCGCAACGAACAAGCCACCCGCGATCACGTCGCGCGAGTCCGTCGACACCGAACCCACTTCGACGTCGTCGCCCTCGAGCGACCCCTCTACCGCGCGGGCGACCTCCGAGAGCAGTCGTGGCCTCACGCTGCTCCCCCGGATGCCTGGAGCTCTTCGCGGACCACGACGCGGTCATCCAACGGCACGGACCCCTCGGCCCGCTCCTGCTCGGTCTCGTGACCCTTGCCGGCGACGACGACGACGTCACCCGGACGCGCCTCGCGCAGGGCGTACCGGATCGCCGCACGGCGATCCGGTTCGACCACGAAGCGCCCGCCGCCCTCGACAGCGCCTCGCTCGACATCCGCGATGATGTCGAGCGGGTCCTCGGAGCGTGGATTGTCGGTGGTGATGACCGTGAGATCAGCTCCCTCCGTTGCCGCAGCTCCCATCGGGAACCGCTTCGCGCGGTCACGGTCACCACCGCAACCGAAGACGACGATCACCCGGCCCGTCGCCAACGGGCGTGCCGCGGCAAGCACTGTTCGGATGCTATCCGGCGTGTGCGCGTAATCCACCACCACCAGGAATCTCTGGCCGCCGTCCACCGGCTCCATCCGACCCGCGACCTGTCCGGCGCTCGCCACGCCGCGGATCGCGTCCGACACGTCCACGCCGACCACACCGGAGGACGCGATCGCCGCGAGGCAGTTCGACACGTTGAACGCGCCTCGAAGCGGGCTCGTCACCTCCCTACCGTCGACCCGGAACGCGAGCCCGTCCACGGTCGCCCGAACGTCCTCGGCGCGGACGTCCGCATCCGGGTCGAGCCCGAAGGTGGTGATCGGCATCGACACGTCGAGCAGACGCCGTCCCCACGGGTCGTCGAGGTTCAGGAGTGCATGCTCGGTTCTGCCCTCGGCGAACAGCGACGCCTTGGCGGCGAAATACGACTCCATCGAGCCGTGATGGTCCAAGTGGTCTTGCGACAGATTCGTGAAGACGGCCGCGTCGAAGGTGAGACCTCCCACACGGCCCTGATCCAGCGCATGCGACGAGACCTCCATGGCGACCGTCGTGACGCCGGCATCCCGCATCCGGGCGAGCAGCCGGTGGAGGTCGGGCGCCTCGGGGGTGGTCCTCGCGAGCGGAACCGGCTCTCCGGCCACGTGCGCGCCGACCGTCCCGATCGAACCCGTGACGCGCCCCGCGGCACGGAACACCGCGTCCAACAGATGGACGACCGTGGTCTTGCCGTTCGTGCCCGTGACGCCCACGATCGTGAGCGAGCGCGTCGGTTCGCCGAACACGACGGACGACATGGGCCCCATCGCCTGGCGGACGGAGGGGACGAGGATCTGCGGTCGGTCGCTGTCGAGCCACCGTTCGACCACCAGGGCCGCGGCCCCCGACCGGATCGCGTCGGCGGCGAAGTCGTGTCCGTCCGCCCGGGCGCCCCCCACGCAGAAGAACAAGGCATCCCGGGCAACCTGACGCGAGTCGAACGCGACCTCGCCGATCGGGATGGCTGCATCACCGCGGATCTCCGCGGCGGGCACGGCGAGCGCCACCGCGGACAGCGGCACGTGGGGAAGACGTCTCACCGCCGCCCAGCGTACCGGGGCTTGCTGCTGGACCTCGCAGGCTCAGGGATCGGAAGCGAACGGCGGGAGCGGGACGGGAGGCGCGGCCGGGATGGCCAGCCGCTGGATCACGTGACGAGCGATCTCGGAGAACACAGGGGCCGCCGCCACGCCGCCGTACACGGTTCGGGGCTCGTCGATGGAGACGACGATGACCACCCGAGGATCCGAGGCGGGAAGGAACCCCACGAACGACGCCATGTACCGATGGACGTACCGGCCGTCGACCAGCTTGCGTGCGGTGCCCGTCTTCCCCGCCACCTGATACCCGGGGATCTGGGCGGCCCCGCCGGTACCCGTCTCCACGACGGACGCGAGCATCCGGGTGAGCATCGACGCCGTGTCCTCGGACAGGACGCGATGCGACTCCTCGCGCGGTGCTTCCACCAGGCGTCCGTCCGGCTCGGACGTCCCACGCACGAGGCGAGGCTGCACCGACACCCCTCCGTTCGCCACCGTGGCGTAGACCGCGGCCATCTGCAGGGGAGTCATCGAGATCCCCTGGCCGTAGGCGACCGTGGCGCGAGTGATGTCGGTCCAGTCCATCAGGTCGGGGACGACGCCACCCGCCTCGCCGGGGAACCCGACACCGGTCGGGCTTCCGTAGCCGAACCGCGCGAGGACCGACGCGAGCTGCGCGCTCCCCACCCGCTCGGCGACCATCGCGGATCCGATGTTGCTGGAATGGGCGACGATGTCACCGAGTGTCATCGCCTGGACGGCATGCGGGTGCGCGTCGTTCACCGTGTACCCGCCGATCCGCATCCACCACGGCACCTGGAAGATCTCCCGCACGCCCACCGATCCGCTCTCCAGCGCGGCAGCAGCGGTCACGACCTTGTTCACCGATCCGGGTTCGAACATGTCCGTGACCGCCCGGTTCCGCACCGCATCGCGGTTGGCGTGCGCGAATTCGTTGGGATCGAACCAGGGATAGCTGGCCATCGCGGAGATGTCGCCGGTGCGCGCGTCCATCACGACGATCGTGCCGCCCTTGGCGTGGTTCTCCTTCACCGCCCTGCGGAGCGCTTCCTGCGCGAGGTACTGGATCTCTCGATCGAGCGTGGTGACGAGCGTCCTGCCGGGAACCGCGGGTTCCAGGACCTCGATGCCGCTGGCGATCGGCAGGCCGTCGCCGTCCAGTTCGACCGTGCGCGTCCCCGGTGTGCCCGCCAGGATGTCCTCGTACTCGAATTCGAGCCCCGCCAGCCCGGTCGCGTCGACGCCGACGAACCCGAGCACCTGCGGTGCGAGCGAGCCCGCCGGGTAGTACCGCTTCGGGACGTCCAGGAATCCGATCCCCGGCAGACCGAGCGCTTCGAGACGATCCGCGACCTCCACGTCGACCTGCCGGCCGAGGTAGACGAACGTCGCGTCGCGCGTCCGCAGTCGTCGCTCCACGTCTCGGACCCGCATGTCGAGGACCCGGGCGACCTTCCTCGCTTCCGCGATCGGGTCGGTCACGTAGCGCGGATCCACGTAGATGTCCCGCGCCTCGAGGGTGATCGCGAGCGGCACGCCGGTGCGATCCACGATCGCTCCTCGTTCGGCCGGGAGATCGGTCGGATGGACCCGCTGCTGCAGTCCTTGCGCCGCCAACGCTCGATGGTCGCCCACCTGCAAGACGACCAGTCGCGCGAGGACGCCGACGAGGGCGAGCAGCATCGCTCCCAGCAGGGCCACGAGGCGCCCCGCCGGTGGACGCTTCACTCCCCGACCTCGTCCTCGAGAGAAGAAGACGAGCGGGACGAACCCTGCACCTGCAGGATCACGACGTCGCCGGATTCCGGGTGCACGAGGCCGGCCGCGCGGGCCCACGTGCCGATCCGCGAGGGCGAAGACAGCCGAGCGACGTCGTTCACCAACATGCGGCGCTCATCCGTCAGCAAGCGCACCCGCTCGGTCACCGAACGGGTCCGATAGGCGGCATCCACGCGCATCGCGTTCAGGGACACGAGACCCACGACCATGGCGGACACCACCATCGCGGTGAGAACCCAGAAGGCGGAGTGGTGCCCGCGGCGCGCCCGCCGATGGGGATGGGGAGGTTCGGGGACCGGCGGGCGTGCCGCGGGCGAGCGTGCGGGGGTGACCGCACGACGTCGAATGGGCTCGGGGGTGGGCGTCGCCCAGCGCTCCGCCTCGCGCGCGGGGAGACTCATGCCGCCTCCTCCATGCGCTCGGCCGCGCGCAGCTTCGCGCTGCGAGCCCGTGGGTTCCGAGCCGTTTCCTCCTCGGAGGGAGTCATGGGCTTCTTGGTGAGCACGCGGAGGCGGTCGTCGTCGCGGAACGCTCGCTTCACGATCCCGTCCTCCAGTGAGTGGTATGAGAGCACGACCACGCGGCCACCGGGGCCGAGGAGTCCGGCCGCCCGAGGCAGGGAGGCGGAGAGCTCCTCGAGCTCCCGGTTGACCGCGATGCGGAGCGCCTGGAACGCCCGACGCGCGGGGTGGGGGCCCCCCGGACGTCGTCCCACAGCGCCCACGACCACACCGGCCAGCTGGTCGGTGGTCTCGATGCGAGCCCGTTCCCGGTTCCGGACGATCGCCCGCGCGATCCGGCGCGACCGGTGCTCTTGCCCGAACTCGAAGAGCAGGTCGGCGAGCTCGTGCTCCGGAAGATCGTTCACCAGGTCCGCCGCGGTGACGTCGCTCCCGCCCATCCGCATGTCCAGCGGCCCGTCCACGCGATACCCGAACCCTCGAGCGGGCTTGTCGAGCTGCATCGACGACACTCCCAGGTCGAAGAGGACCCCGTGCAGCGGCCCCGTGGCTTCGGCCTCTCCGACCTGGGAGAAGCGTCGATACACAGCGGTGAACCGGTTGCCGAACCGTGCGAGGCGAGCGCGCGCGATGGCCAACGCCTCTTCGTCGCGATCGAACCCGATCACGCGACCGACGCCGGCCTCGAGGAGCGCCTCGGCATGCCCGCCGGCTCCGACCGTCATATCGGCCACCGTTCCTCCGGCCGCCGACCCCTCGGTGACCAGGATGTCGACGACCTCGGCGACCATCGCGGGCTCGTGCCGTGCGGTGTCGTTCGCCACGTCACCCGATCTGTCCCGCCAAGATCCCCAGGCCGATCGACGCGAGCAGCGTCAGGGCCGTCATCGCCAGGAGCGAGAGGCTCTGTCGCACCTCCGTCGAAAGCTTCGTCTGCATCCCACCCTCCCTTTCTTGCGTCATCGCGCTACCGCTTCGCTACTTGAGCGCCGATCCTTCTTGCGCTACCGCTTCGCTCCTTGGCCTTGCTACCTACGCGTTCAGGGCCTGCAGGCCCGAGGTCGCGGGACCCCGGGGCTCCAGGTCCCCGTTCTCGTACGCGGCCGCATGGGCGTCCCGGTACCGCTCGTACTCCTCGCGGTCCCAGATCTCCATCCGCTCGCGAACACCGAGGACCACGACCGCCTTCTTGATCCCGACCGCCTCCCGGAGCCGTTGCGGGATCGTCACGCGTCCCTGTCCGTCGAGCCTCACCTCGTCGGCCGAGGAGAAGAACAGACGAGAGAAGGCGCGGCCGTCCTTGTCGGAGAGGGCGAAGGCGTCGACCTCACTGCTCCGCCGCTCCCACTCGACCCTGGGGAAGCAATACAGACAGCGGTCCTGGCCCAGCGTGAGCCAGAGGCCTTCGTCGAATGCCTCGCGGAACTTCGCGGGCAGCGACACCCTGCCTTTCGGGTCGAGTGAATAGCTGTGCGTGCCGAGAAGCTCGGCCACGCCTTCCTCCCCTCTCCTCCACTGAGCCCCACGTTTATGCCACTAACACTCCACCGCGTCAATAGATGAGGGGTGGAAATGGGGCGTCCGGGGCCCGAAAGTGATCCGGTGAGCCGATGGGTGGGAGCGGAGGACCGGGGGAAGGGAACCGAGGAACGCTACGAGGCGAGGTAGAGCTCCCAGCCGGGTTCGATCCGGCCCAGTGTGAGGTGGAACCCGTCCCGGGGAGCGTACGGCTGACGCAGCAGAGAGAAGCCGGCTTCGTGCGGGGTTCGGTCTTCCTTCCGCGCGTTGCACTTGCGGCAGGAGGCGACGACGTTCTCCCACGAATGGAGCCCGCCCCGGGATCGCGGGATCACGTGGTCGAGGTTCTCTGCAGGGGCGCCGCAGTACTGGCACGTGCTGAGGTCACGTGCGAAGACCGCCCGGCGCGTGAGCGGGGCGTGCGGCCGATACGGCACGTGCACGTACCGGCGCAACCGAACCACCGAGGGCGCCTCGATCGTCAGGTGGGCCGAATGGAACACCAGGCCGTTGCTGACCACGACGTCGGCCTTCTCCTTGAGCACCATGACGACCGCTCGCCTGGCTGCCACCACTGCGAGCGGCGACTCCGACGCGTTCAGCACGAGGGCGCGTCCCATCCGCGCAGTGTAACGACCTCACACGAGCTGCGAGGGACCACGGAAGATGCAGACAGGTGAATCACAAGGGTGTAATCTTCCCGGTCGAGGCGGGTCGGCCCACGCGCGATGCCTGATCTTTGCGAATAGGGGCCGCTCGGGGCGTCCGTTCGTTGGCCGGCCCGCCCACCTCACCTCGACGAAAGCCATCTGTCGGGAACTTGCCGTCGCCGAGCGCCGTCTCCTCCCTCGGGGGCAACCCGCCCTCCGCCACAGACGTACTATTGAGAACACTGCTCATCTGGGGATACTGCTCATCGTTCCGAGGTCGGGGGTCGAACTGATGGAGGTACGAGAGAAGCTCCCGGACCCACAGGCGTTCGCTGCTCGGTTCCGCGAGATCGAGGAGAACGTCGAACGCGTGGTCCGGGGCAAGCACCGGGAGATCAGGCTGGCGCTCGTCGCGCTGATCGCCGAGGGGCACCTCCTGATCGAGGACGTGCCGGGCGTCGGCAAGACCATGCTGGCCAAGTCCATCGCCCGTTCGATCGATTGCTCCTTTCGACGGATCCAGTTCACACCCGATCTCCTGCCCACTGATGTCACCGGAGTCAACGTCTTCAGTCAGGAGACCGGAGACTTCGAGTTCAAGCCCGGCGCCATCTTCGCCAACATCGTGCTCGGTGACGAGATCAATCGAGCGTCCCCGAAGACACAGTCCGCACTGCTCGAGTGCATGGAGGAGCGACAGGTCACGGTGGACACGGAGACCCACACGCTCGGGACCCCGTTCATCGTGATCGCCACGCAGAACCCGATCGAGCACGAGGGCACCTACCCGCTCCCGGAGGCACAGCTGGATCGGTTCATGCTGCGTCTCGCGATCGGCTACCCGTCCTCGGAGGTGGAGGCGGAGATCCTCGCGAGCCACGCCTCGGGCGCACCGCTCGACGACATCGGGCCGGTGAGCGACGCGCGGGGAGTCCGCGACATGATCGAGGAGGCCAGGCAGATCCACGCGGCGCCGGCGATCCGGAAGTACATCGTCGAGCTGGTCGAGGCGACGCGGCGGCACTCGGACGTGTATCTGGGCGCGAGCCCGCGAGCCTCGATCATGATCCTTCGGGCCGCTCGGGCACTCGCAGCGGCTGAGGAACGGGACTACGTGATCCCCGACGACGTGAAGACCCTCGCTCCCTCGGCGCTTTCCCATCGCATCATCGTCACCGCGGACGCGATCATGAGCGGGCGCTCGGCCGACGTCCTCGTGAGGGAGATCGTCGACGAGGTCGACGTTCCCGTCGCGGAGAAGCCGTGATGCTCGCGGACCCCTGATGCTCGCCGGCCGGGGCGTCACCGTCTTCGTGACGGGCCTCGCGATGTGGCTCGCCTCTCGACTCCTCGGCTCGCCCGGCCTCGAGGTGATCGCGATCGGTATCGCCGCGCTCCCCCTGTTGGCCGCGTTCGCGGCCAAACGGGGCGCGCGCAAGATCCTCGTGCGCCGGCGCCTCTCGGAGGTCCGTGTCAAGCCCGGTTCGCGGGTGATGGTGTCGCTCGACCTGGAGAACCGCTCCCCGATCGCGACGTCGTTCCTCCTGCTGGAGGATCGTCTCCCCACGCCGCTCGGACGAGCGGCGAGGCTCGTGATCGGAGGGATCCGACCGGGTGCCCACGAGCAAGCCACGTACACGTTGGTTCCGCAGTCGCGCGGCCGGTACGTCCTCGGCCCTCTGGTCGTCGATGTGTCCGATCCGTTCGCCTTGACCCGGCTCCGGCTCGAGTTCCCGGAACGCGATGAGCTGCTCGTGACTCCCGAGATCGAAGATCTCGGTGCGGCTCCGGATCCGTCCTCCGGCCCCTCCTTCGGCGCCTCGAGGGCACGGCAACTGTTCCGGACGGGGCAGGAGTACTACACGATGCGTCAGTACCAGGAGGGCGACGACCTCCGGCGGATCCATTGGCCGTCCGTCGCCCGCACCGGCCAGCTGATGATCCGCCAGGACGAATCGACCCGTCGTGCGAGCGGCCTCGTCTTCTTCGACACGCGGTCGGCGGCCCTCGGCCGCTCCCACACACCGGCCTTCGAGCGGGGAGTCTCGGTCGCCGCCTCGATCGGTGTCCTGCTGGCGCATCACGGGTTCGTGCTCCGCCTCGGGACCACGGAGCTTCCGGCGGCCGCACTGTCCGAGGATCGCTTCATGGACGCTCTCACGGGGATGTCCCACGCAGAGGTCCGATCGATGGGACCGGCCCTCGCGCACCTGCGCGCCGGCTCCTCGCCCGACACGTCGCTCGTGTTCGTGTCGGCGCCGCCGGTTCCCGCCGAGGTCGGCCCGCTGATCCGGGCCGGCGCCGGCTTCGGACAGAAGCTCGCGGTCCTGATCTATCCGACCGACCCGGGCCGGCTCCCTCCGGAGCGACAGGCCCAGCTCGAAGGGCGGGCCAGCCAGGCCCGTCTGTCCCTCGCCCGCGCGGGGTGGGACGTGATCGTCCTGCCCCCTTCCATGAGATTGCAGGAGCGATGGCATACGCCGGTGGCACGTCCGCTCGCACACACCGTCTGATCGGGCTCGTCGCCGCCCTGCTCCTCGCGGCGGTGACCGCGCTCGCGTTCGGTCGCGTCTTCCTCGGCGCCGCGAGCAGTCTGCAACTGCTCGCCGCCGCGGTCGCCGCCGCAGGGCTCGCGGCAGCGTTCGAACGGCGCGGCCTGTTGCTCTCGACCGCGGCGAGCGGGGCGGGGCTCGCGCTCGCCGTCGGCATCGTCGTCTTCCCGCAGACGACGTGGTACGGCGTGCCGACCGCGGACACACTCAGTGCGGCGCTCGACGCCGCCGCCCTCGTCGGCGAACAGGCGAGGATCCAGGCCGCACCGGCGGAGCCGATCGCCCCTCTTCTCCTCGCCGCGGTCGTCTCGCTCTGGGCGGCGGTGTTCTCCGCCCACGCCCTCGCGTTCCGGGCAGGAAGTCCGCTCCTCGGGCTCATCCCGCCCGTCGCGCTCGTGGCCTTCGCCGACACCGTGCTCGAGGAGTTCGTGAAACCCCTCTACGGGGTCGCGTTCTTGGCGGCTGCGCTCCTGGTGGTGTTCGCCGACGGACTCGCTCGGGTCCAAGGATGGGGACCTGTCTGGTCGTCCGGGCGGCGGGGGGTCGCGAACTCCGCGGGTCGCGGTGCACGGCGCCTCGGGTTCGGCGCGTTGGGCGCAGCCCTCCTGGCACCGATCTTCATCCCCGGTTTCGGCTCACGGGCCCTGGTCGACCTCGGAACGCCGGCGGAGGACCGCATCGCCATCGATCCGTTCGTCTCCGTGCAGCATCTCTTGACCCAGCAGACGCCGGTCGAGGTGCTTCGGGTCACGGCCGAGAGGAATACCTACCTCCGCCTCGTGGCCCTCCCGGACTTCGACGGGGTGCTCTGGAAGCCCGGCCTCGAGGAGGGGGCGGTCCTCGAACCGGGCGACGGGGTTCCCGGGGCCAGTGCCTCGGCCCCGGCGAGCCCGATGACCATCGACATCTCTACGGACCTCGCGCAACGCTGGCTGCCGACGCCGTACCCGATGACGTCGATCGAGGCGGACGGCCGGACGGTTCGGTTCGTCACGGCGACGGGGACCACGTTCGTGGACCCTCCGCTCGAACGAGGCGACAGCTACTCGGTGACGGCCTCGCTCGTCCAGCCCACCGGCGAGGAGCTCCGTGACGCGCCCATCTCCACGCCGCTCGAGAACGGTCGGTACCTTCGGCTCCCCGAGGATCCGGACATCGCGGAGATCGAGGCGCTCGCTCGGGAGTGGACCGCAGATGCTCCCACCACGTTCGACAAAGCCTTCGCGATCCAGGAACGTCTCCAGGACCCTTCGGAGTTCGCGTACGACGCCTATACGGAGCTCCGCGGGGGCACGCTCTCGATCCTCGACTTCCTGACGAGATCGAAGGCCGGCTTCTGTCAGCAGTTCGCAGCGTCGATGGGGGTGATGTTGCGGTCGATCGGCATCCAGTCTCGGCTCGTGGTGGGCTACGCGACCGGAAACCCGACGCGCACCACCGGTCAGTTCTCGGTCCTGTCCGACCGGATCCACAGCTGGGTGGAGGTCTATTTCCCCGGTTGGGGTTGGATGCCGTTCGAACCGACCCCTCGGCGGGTGAACCCGACGGTCGTCAGCTACGACCCCCCCGCCGACGCCTGCCCCGGACCGGACTGCGTCGACACGGGGACGGAGACCGGCGGAGAGACGGGGGCCCAGACGGGGGGACCCGGCGGCAGCCAGCTCGATCGCCTCGAGCGGGATCCGAGGCTCGGAGGCACCCCGCCGCGCCCGACGATCGGCCCGGATCCCGCCCCCTTGCGGGACGACCCGCTCAGCGCGCGCAGGGCGCTGCTGATCGCGGCCATCGTGGGGGCGATCGTCCTCCTCGTGGTCCCGCCGACTCGTGCCCTGCGGCGACGGATGCGACTGCGCCGGGCCGCGGCCGAGCCCCGGAGACTGATCCTGGTGACGTATGAGCAGTTCACGGAGCGTGCGGCCGGACTGGGGCTCGGCCGCGGTCCGGGACAGACGTTGGAGGAGTATCGGCGCAAGATCGTGGGAACCGGCTACCTCTCGAACGGTGACCTCGATCGTTTGACGAGGATCGCCACCTCGGCCGCCTACTCCGCACATGAGCCCGACGGCGAGCAGGCGAGGGATGCGGGCGACGCCGCCGAGACCGCGATCCGGGAGATCAGGCGAGCCGTCGGGCCCGCGAGGTGGCTGGTGGGGCTGTACCGGCGCCCCTGAACCTCAGCGGACGAACCTCAGCGGACGGCGGTGCGGGACGTCGCCGTCTGCGCCGCAGCTGCCCGCAAGGCGCGGACGAACTTCTCCCGGTCCTCCTCGAACTGCCGAACCCGCGTCTCCACACCCGTCGCGATGTCGTCGATCGCGACGAAGAAGGCCATCTGTCCGTCCCGCAGGGCGTCCATCACTTCCCCGTCGCGGCGACAGATCTTGAAGATCGACTGTCCGTCGGTCACGAGCTTCACCTCGGAGAGATGCTTCGTGAGCCCGGCCTTCTTCGTCAGGAACTCCCAAGATCGGCGGACCCGCTGGAGCGACATGCCGCCGTCCAGCAGCGACTTCACGACGCGAAGAGCGACGAGATCTCGGAACGAATAGAGACGCGGCACGCCCGGCCGGCCCCCCGTGCCCTGGACCGACGGCTGGACGAGCCCGATCTCATCCCAGTAGCGGAGCTGACGTGCCGAACAACCCGTGAACTTGCACGCTTGATGCGCGGTGAAACCCTCCATCCGGACGCGCGCCCTTTCGATCCACACCTCACGACTCGAACCATCCGGCGCGACCGTCACGGGTTCTCCTGGGAGACCCGCCCTCCGGCGACAACTCGCACCCAGGGGAAGGAGTGCACGTTGTACACCCATCGGTGAAGTCGTGGCAAGCGCGGTGGTCAGACGGTGTGATCGACGAGCGGTTCGCGCGCGCATCGGCGCGGATCCGTGATCACTCGTCGGTGGGACGACGCGGCGCCGGAGGACGCAAACGCCCGGCGACGCGAGCGGCGATCCTGCCGAACGACCCCGGGGCGACGTTGTCGTCGCCCAGACGGCCGGCGTAGCGATACGCGAGCAACGCCGACAACGTCATCAGGACGAATCCTCCGGCCGCGATCCAGACGGAGACGGCGACGGCCAGCAGCAGCAGCAGGCCGAGAACGAACCCTGCGATCGCCATCTTCATCCGGCGCCAGGCGTGCGTGTGGAGGTCCGTGCGATTGACGTGTTCGACGAGCCTCGGATCTTCCTCCGAGAGTCGTCGCTCGATCTCCTCGAGGATCTTCTGCTCGTTCTCGTTGAGGGGCATCGCGACCTCCGGTCGTGGGGGAACGACCCGTTTCTCCCCACGATTATAGAGAGGGGTTCCGACTGAACGGAACCTACCGGCGAGGAGACCGGCCGAGGAGGCTCGCGGGTCCGGCCGTGCCTGGACCGAAACGGCGCTCGATGCGGTCGACCGTGCGCTCCACGTCGTCCCAGTGATCGCTGCGGAGGAGCGCCAGCTGATGCGCTCCGGCCGAGACCAGGCCCCCTGCCTGGACGCCCAGCAGCCGGACCCGGCGCGTCGTTCCCGGCAACGCCCGGTACAGCTCGGAGACGATCCGATGGAGATCGGCGCCGAGATCGGTGGGGTCGGCCTGTGTCCGCGAACGGCTCAGGGTCGTGAAATTCGCGAGCCGGACCTTCAGCGTGACCGTCCTCGATCGGTACCCGTCTTCTCGGAGACGAGCCGCAACACGGCCGGAGAGCGACAGCAGCTCGCGCAGGATCTCTTCCTCGTCGTCGAGGTCCCGATCGAACGTCTCCTCGTGACCGATGGACTTCGGTAGCTCGTACGGGACGACCGGTCGGTCGTCGACCCCGTTCGCCAGGGCGGCGAGATGTCTGGCCGCCGCCTCGCCGAGGAGCCGCTCGAGGATCGTCGCCGGGGTCCGGCCCAGATCTCCCACGGTCCGGATCGCCAAGCGCCCCAACAGCTCCCCGGTCTTCTCCCCCACACCCCAGAGCCGTCCCACGGCCAGCGGTTCGAGGAAGCTCGCGACCTCCTCTCGCGGCACGTGGAGCAGCCCGTCGGGCTTGCATCCGTCGGAGGCGAGCTTCGCCACGAACTTGGTCGGCGCGACCCCGACCGAGCAGGTGATCCCGACCTCTCGGGCGACCTCACGACGGATCCTCTTCGCGATCGTCTCGGGCGAGCCGAACAGGACGACGGCGCCGGCGACGTCCAGGAACGCCTCGTCCATGGAGATCGGCTCGACGAGCGGGGTGTGGGCGAGCAGGACCTCCCGGAAGCGGTTCGAATGCACGCGATAGGCGTCGAAGTCCGGGGGAAGGAAGATCCCGTCCGGGCACAACCGGCGCGCGCGGACCGACGGCATCGCGCTGTGGACCCCGTATCGCCTCGCCTCGTAGGAGGCGCTCGTGACGACCCCGCGCGCGCCGGTCCCGCCCACGATCACCGGTTTCCCCTTCAAGGACGGGTCCTTCAGGATCGCGACCGATGCGTAGAACGCATCGAGATCGACGTGCAGGATCGGCTCGGGTGGCCTGCGGCTCACGACCACATCATCCCGCGGAGCCCATCAGCCTGCCGAGCCGGGACTCGCGTGCCAGAGCCGCCGGTCCGGGCTCCGCGGCTGCACGGGCCCGGCCATCGCCTCGCGGAGCGAGCCGTCGGCGCGGGCCCGATGCAGCGCCGTCAGATCCCAGACGTCCTCCGCGACGACGCTCACCCCCTTCCGCCCGGTCCTGCGGACCTGACCCCACACCACCATCGCGAAGGCATGGAAGACCGTCTTGGCGACCTTCGGTTGCACCGATTCGAAGACCGTGACCTCGAGCGGACCGGTCCCGTCGTCGAGGGTGAGGAAGATGATCCGCTGGCCGCTGCGGATCGCCGGCGTCTGCGAGGCGACCTTCACCCCCGCCACCATCACCCACTCGTCGGCCCTGCATCGCCAGACGTCCTTCGAATACGTCACACCGAGGTCGCGGAACAGCGGTTCGTAGAAGGTCGCGATGTGCCGGGTCGCATCCAGCCCGAGCACTTCGAGCTCCGCCCGCACGACCTCGGCGTCGCTGTAGTTCTGGAAGGCGAATCGAGCTGCGCGGTGGTCGGTCACGCTCGCGTACGGATGGCAGCCGGAGCTGATCACCTTCGCGTGCCACTTCGGTCGTGATCGCCTCGAAGAGATGCCCGCGGCGGTTGGTGCGCGTTCCCGGGAGACCGTCGAAGGCACCGGCGTGCGCGAGCGCCTCCACCACCGGCCTGGCCACCGAGGTCCTGGCGAGGAAGTCCTCCACGGTCGCGAACGGCTTCTCCGCGCGAGCCATCAGGATCGAGCGGACCTCCGCGTCGGAGATCCCATGGACGTCCTGGAGCCCCAAACGGATGCCGTATCCCTCCCCCCCCACCTCTTCTGCCGTGTACTCGGGCTCGCTCACGTTCACGTCCAGCGGCAGGATCGGGATGCCGTGCCGGCGCGCGTCGTCCAAGAGCGCCCGCCGTGGGTACATCCCGGGGTCGTGCGTGAGGATCCCGGCCATGAAGTGCGCCGGGTAGTGCGCCTTCAACCAGGCGCTCCGATACGTCGGCACGGCGAACGCCGCCGCATGCGCCTTGCAGAAGCCGAAGGAGGCGAATTGCGCGACGGCGTCCCACGTCGTCTCGGCAGCACGGGCATCGACATCCCGTTCCGCCGCGCGCCGGAGGAACTCCTCACGGAACCCGGGCACGAGCTCCTCGTGATCGAGATGACGGCGCACGTGATCGGCGTACGTGAGATCCCAACCGGCGATCGCGGCGAGCGTTCGCATCACCTGCTCGTGGTAGACGATGACGCCGAACGTCTCGCGCAGCGCGGGTCGCACGTCGGGATGGATGTACACCGGCGGCTCCAGCTGGGCGCGGCGACGGAGGTAGGGCGTGATCATGTCGGACTTCACCGGTCCGGGCCGGAACAGGGAGATGTCGACGATCAGGTCCTCCCATCGGCTCGGCTGGAGCTTCTGCAGCAGCTCGCGCTGGCCGGGTGACTCGATCTGGAAGCACCCGAGGGTGTCGGAGTCCCGGATCATCTCGAACGTGGTCTCGTCGTCGAGCGGGATCCGCTCGAGGTCGAGCTTCTCCCCCATCGTCCGCGCGATCTCATCCATCGCGTGCCGCATCGACGACAGCATCCGGACGCCGAGCACGTCGAGCTTCAGGTACCCGAGGAGCTCCACGTCGTCCTTGTCGGCCTGGATCATCCGGTGCCCGTTCGCGGAGCGCTCCAGCGGCACGCGGTCGGCCAGGTCGTGGGAGGACAGCACGATCCCGCAGGGATGCAGCGCGATGTGACGTGGGAAACCGTCCAGGCGCTCGGCGACGCGGAACAACAGCTCCAGCTGGGCCATCGGGAGGTTGATCCCTTCGAGTTCCGGGAGGTGCGTGAGCGCCTCCCGGATGTGCCGCGCCGAGATGTGCGGGAACGACTTCGCGACCATCCCGACCTCGACCTCCGGGAGGCCGAGCGCTTTGCCGACCTCGCGGACCGCGGCGCGCGCCCGGTAGGTGTCGATCATCGCGACGCACCCGGTGCGCTCGTCGCCGTGGCGCGAGAGCACCATGTCGTAGACGTCCTCGCGCCGCGCGGATTCCACGTCGACGTCGATGTCCGGGAGCTCATCGCGCATCGGGTTCAGGAAGCGCTCGAACGAGAGGTCGTGCCGGAGAGCGTCCACATCGGAGATCCGCAGGAGGTAGCACACGAGCGAGCCGGCGGCCGAACCGCGACATGCCACGTGGATCCCCATCGCGCGGATGTCCGCGACGATGTCGGCGACCGTGAGGAAGAACGCCGCGTAGCCCATCCGCCGGATCATCGAGAGCTCGAGGTGGATCCGCTCGCGGAGCCGCTCGTCCTCGGTCATCCCGCGGTCGTAGACGCCGGCCCAGCAGCGCTCGGCCAACATCGCGTCTGCGCTGCGCCCGGCCGGCGTCGGGAAATCCGGGAAGTGAACCTGCTTCAGCCCCAGGTCGAAGCGACACGAGTCGGCGATCTCCAGGGTCGCGTCGCACAGGTCGGGCCGTTCGGCGAACAGCAGGCGCATCGCCTCGGCGGGCTTCAGCCATCCTTCGGCGTTGCTGCGGGAGACGTGGTTCGCTCCGATGGGAACGATCCGGCGCATGCACTCGAGCGCGTCGGCGAGGAACGCGTCCTCGGGCACGAGGTAGCGGACGGGGTTGGTGGCGACGGCGCGGACGCCCGCCCGCTCGGCGAGGCGGAGCATCGAACGGATCTCCCCGTTCGAGTCGCGCTCCATCCGATGTTCGGCGACGACGTAGACCCGTTCGCGGCCGAACGCTTCCCGGAACGGGTGGAGCGCGGCGGCGGCTGCGTCCGTCGAGCCCTGGACGGCGAGCCGGCCCGCGTGCGAACGCGGGCCGGCGAGCGCGATGAGGCCGGCGGCGTGGGCGCAGACCTGGGTCGCGGTGATCGAGGGATCCCCGCGCTCCCCCAGCATGTGCGCGTCGGTGATGAGGCGGCAGAGGTTGGCGTACCCCCGCTCGTCCTGCGCGAGCAGCACGAGCGGCGCGTCCCGGCCTCGCTCGCGGATCGTGAGCGAAGCGCCGAGGATCGGTCGGATCCCCTCGTGTTCACAGGCGGCGACGAACCGGGCGGCGCCGTAGAGGCCGTTCCGGTCGGTGAGCGCCACGGCCTGCATCCCCCTCTCCGCCGCGAGCGCGGCGAGATGCTCGGGCACGAACGCGCCCTCCTTCAGGGAGAAGGCGGACCGGACGTCGAGATGGACGAAACCACCGGTATCGAACACCTGTTCGATACTAGGGCTCTGTCATCCTCGCTGTCTAGATGGATCCCTGGGTGGTCAACCCGTCGAACTGCCTCTTCCGCGTTCTCACCGCGGCCGAACCTCCCCGAGTACCTTCATCCCCGTGACCGAGTTCCTGTTCGATACGCGAGCCGGCCTGATGCTCTTCGGCGTGATCGTCCTCGGCGTACTGGTATTCATCAGCTACTACATCTCCATGCCGCTCGATCGGTGGCGACTCGGTCACCGCCTCGCCAAGCAGACATCACAGGCGTAACACCCGGAGCGGGTCACTGTGCCACCGCAACTCGCAGCGGGCTACAACGCCTTCCGCGAACTCGGCTTCGAGGAGGCGACCACGATCCAGAATCCTGATGGATCGGTCCACGCCTTCCTTTTGGGCGACGGGGGACGGGTGCTCGGGGAGGTAGCGCTGTTCAAGGGCTCGAGGCGAACGGTTCCGATCGCCCTCGAGCTCACCTCCTCCATGGCCGGTCATCGCGGGCTCTTGACAACTTCGAACCTCGCGCTGGGCCTGAATCTATGGCATGCCGAACTCCGTCAAGTGTTTCCGGGAGGAACGGCGGCGGCCCTCCTTCAGTATCACCGCGATGCTTTGGATTGGTTGGGATCGCGGGGGATATCCGCAGATGCGATGACAGCCGACGAAGTCCTCGAGCTGCGAGCCGATTTCCTCAGGCGGTCGAATGTTGCCACGGCAAGCTCTTCGTCCCGGACGATCAGAACGGAACCGATGCGCGCGGCCCAGGGACGAAATGCATACATCGGAGCGTTGTCCGACGATGTGGACATCACCTCTCGCTTGGAGCGGTTCTGGCACGCGATCGGGGAACGGTAAGCACTCGCGTCGCGGTGGCGTTACCGTGACGTACAAGATCGAAGTCTTATTCGAGCCAGCGGAGGGAACGACGTGGATGATCAGCAGGTGATCGGACGGATCAACGAGATCGCACACGAGGAGCACGCGCTCTGGGAGAAGGAAGGCCGGGGCGAGGCGACGGACGCCGAGCAGGAACGGCTGAAGGAGCTCGCCGTCACCCTCGACCAGTGTTGGGACCTACTGCACCAGCGACGGGCCAGGAGGGCTGCCGGCCAGGACCCCGACGACACGAGCGTCCGCGATGCGCGGACCGTCGAGGGCTACACGGGGTAACCCGCTGGATGTGGATCCGAGCGCGTATCCGATCGTTGGCGTCGTTCGGGACGCGATCGAGGACACGATCGGGCCTTCTCTCGTCGGTCTGTTCGTCTACGGCTCGCTCGCGACGGGTGACTTCGAACCAGACGTCAGCGACCTCGACTTGATCGCCGCGCTCACCGAGGTTCCGGACGAGCAACTCGTATCCCAACTCAGGGAGATGCACGATCGACTGGCCGAGGAGCACCCGGAATGGAACGACCGGATCGAAGTCGACTACGTCTCGGTACGCGGGCTCGCCGACTGCAGGACGGACACCACCATGATCGCCAGGATCAGCCCCGGTGAGCCGCTGCACGTCCTCGAGGCCGGCCGCGACTTCCTCCTCGACTGGTACCCGGCGAGACGGGACGGGATCTCCCTCGAAGGGCCTCCCCTCGACTCGCTCGTGCCGCCGATCCCCGAGGCGGAGTACCTCGATGAGGTGCGGAAGTATCTGGCCGGGTTCCGGGACCGATTCGACGACGATGCCTCGGCCCGTTCCCAGTCGTATGCGATCCTCACGATGTGCCGAGGGGTCGCCGCTCTCCGGTTCGGGGAACGGCTGTCGAAACGCCGAGCCGGCGCCAGGATCCAACGCGAGTTCCCACGATGGTCGCACCTGATCGATCGCGCGCTCGCCTGGCGTGACCGGCGATGGGACGACGATCCGTCCGATGGATCCGCGACCGTCGCGGAGACCCGGGCGTTCATCACCGAGATGGAGGACATGCTCGAACGGCCCTGACGCGAGTCGGCGATCGAGGCGGTCGTGGGAGAACTCATATGCGCCGCGAGTGAGAGGATGCGACGCATGAAGACCGAGAGTGGACTCCTGACGGCCGAGCTGATCGCGCTCGCCGAGCAACACACCGCGCACAACTACCACCCGCTCCCCGTCGTCGTGTCCGAGGCCGAGGGCGCGTGGGTGACCGACGTCGAGGGCAAGCGATACCTCGACATGCTGTCTGCCTACTCCGCACTGAACTTCGGGCATCGACACCCGGCCTTGATCGGCGCGGCCAAGGCGCAGCTCGACCTCCTCACGCTCACCTCCCGGGCGTTCCACCACGATCGACTCGGCCCGTTCTGTCAGGAGCTCGCCGAGCTCTGCGCCATGGACATGGTGCTCCCCATGAACTCCGGTGCCGAAGCGGTCGAGACCGCCCTGAAGACCGCGCGGCGATGGGGCTACGACGTCAAGGGCGTGCCCGAGGGGCGCGCGAAGATCGTCGTGTGCGACGGGAACTTCCACGGCAGGACGATCACGATCGTCGGGTTCTCCTCCGATCCGTCGGCCACGACGGGCTTCGGCCCGTTCACGCCGGGGTTCGTGTCGGTCCCGTTCGGTGATGCCGACGCGCTGGCGACCGCGCTCGAGGACCCCGACGTCGTCGCGTTCCTCATCGAGCCGATCCAGGGCGAGGCCGGCGTCCGGATCCCGCCCCAGGGATATCTCCGCGAAGCGCGGCGGCTCTGCACCGAACGCAACGTCCTCCTCCTGGCAGATGAGATCCAAGCGGGCCTGGGGCGGACCGGGACGACGTTCGCCTGCGATCACGAAGGCGTGAAGCCCGACGTCTACATCCTGGGGAAGGCGCTCGGCGGCGGGATCCTCCCGGTCTCGGCGGTGGTCTCGCGTGCCGACGTGCTTGGGCGTCTTCAGACCGGGCGAGCACGGGAGCACGTTCGGAGGGAACCCCATCGCGTGCGCGGTCGGGTTGGAGGTGCTCGCGCTCCTACGGACCGGCGAGTACCAGCGGCGCTCGAAGGACCTGGGAGCGTGGTTCCTCCAACGGCTGCGCGAGGAGGCGCCCACGTCGGTGAGCGAGGTGCGCGGGCGCGGCCTGTGGTTCGGCATCGAACTCACGCCCGAGGCCGCGCCCGCGCGCGCGGTCTGTGAGCGCCTGCTGGAGCTCGGCGTGCTCGCGAAGGACACCCAGGAGACGACCGTTCGGCTGGCGCCGCCACTGGTGGTGTCCCGTGGAGACCTGGAGTGGGCGCTCGAGCGGATCGTGAGCGCGCTCGCCGAACGCGCCTGAAGAACCACCACTAGTCCCAGAGCCGCTCCACGTGCCAGCGATCGCGCTGTCGGTCGTGATACAGGTCCCAGACGGCGCCACCGCGCGCCTCGACCCGCCAGTACTCGCGGTCCCGGCCGTCCTCCCACCATCGACCCTCGATCCGCCACCGTCCGATCACGTCTACGACCCGGTAACGGCGCCCCCGCCATTCGAACCCCGAGGGCATCCCCCCGTCGCGCTCGACCCGGACCTCCTCGTCGAACCGCTTCGTCACCCTGGGCTGCCTCTCATCCGAACACCTGTTCGAGCGGGGAGGGTGACGATACGCCCGTCCGCCGACACCCGTCAAGGCGTCGATCGGGAGGAGACTCGGGAGGGTCAGCTCCCGGCCGGTGAGGGCATCCGAGACTCCCGGTACCACGAGATCGTGGCATCGAGCCCTTCTTCGAACGGGACGCGGGCCGTCCAGCCGAACCTGTCGCGGGCACGGGACACGTCGAGGGCGCGTCGTGGCTGGCCGTCGGGCTTCGTCGCGTTCCACGCGAACGACCCTCGGAAGCCGGTGCGCTCCGCGATGAGGGTCGCGAGGTCCCGGATCGAGATCTCTCTCCCCGTTCCGAGGTTCACCGGCTCGGCGTCCTCGTAGCGATCCGCGGCGGCGACGATCCCGTCGGCCGCGTCCTCCACGTAGAGGAACTCGCGCGTGGGCTCGACCCGATCCCCAGACCTCGATCACGTCCTCGCCCCGCTCCGCCGCTTCCACGCACTTGCGGATCAGCGCCGGGATCACGTGCGAGCTCTCCAGGTCGAAGTTGTCCCGAGGTCCGTACAGGTTCACCGGGATCAGATAGATGCCGCGCATCCCGAACTCCTGGCGATATGCCTGGAGCTGGACGAGCAGCGCCTTCTTCGCGATGCCGTACGGCGCGTTCGTCTCCTCCGGGTAGCCGGACCACAGGTCGTCCTCTCGGAACGGGACCGTCGCGAACTTGGGGTAGGAGCACACCGTCCCGACGCACACGAACTTCTCGAGCCCCTGCCGGCGTGCGTGTTCGATCAGCAGCGCGCCCATCATCAGGTTGTCGTGGAAGAACGTTCCCGGCGACTTCTGGTTCGCGCCGATCCCCCCGACGCGCGCGGCGAGATGGACCACGACGTCGGGACGCGCGTCCTCGTACATCGCTCGAACCCGTTCCTCCGTCGTCAGGTCGTACTCACGACTGCGGGGGACGAAGACGGATGCCCCGGCCGCCTCGAGGCGCTTCACGACCTCGGAGCCCAAGAACCCGGATCCGCCCGGGACGGCCACGGTCTTCCCCGACCAGGCGTCGCCCACCGTCACGCTCGGATCATCGTTGGGTCGCGCTCCGATCGGGAAGGGGACGCTCGAGCCCCGCCGCGACGAGCTCCGCATCGACCATCGAGCGGACCAGCTCCTGGAAGGTCACCTTCGGCTTCCATCCGAGCTTCGACCGCGCCTTGGAGGCATCCCCGACGAGGATCGGCGGATCGACCGGACGGAAATAGCGTGGATCCTCGCGGACGTGCGGCTCCCAGTCGAGACCGACGTAGCTGAACGCTTCCTCCAGGAAGTCCTGGACCGAGCGTGACTCTCCCGTGGCGATCACGTAGTCGTCCGGCTCGTCCGCCTGCATCATCAGCCACATCGCCTCGACGTAGTCGGCCGCGTGGCCCCAGTCGCGCTGGCTCTGGAGCTTGCCGAGATGGATGAACTCGGCTCGTCCGGCGAGGATGTCGACCAGTCCCCTCGCGATCTTGCGGGTGACGAAGGTCTCGCCGCGACGCTCGCTCTCGTGGTTGAACAGGATGCCGTTCGTGCAGAACATGTCGTAGGCCTCGCGATAGTTCACGGCCATCCAGTAGCCGTACACCTTGGCCGCGGCGTACGGAGACGCCGGGTAGAACCGGCTCTGCTCGTTGGAGGGGACGTCCGGGTTCGTCCCGAACATCTCCGACGAGGACGCTTGGTAGAACCGCGCCGGACTCCCCTCCTGCCGGATCGCTTCCAACAGGCGGGTGGTCCCCAGCGCCGTGACGTCTCCGGTGTACTCCGGGATGTCGTAGGAGACGCGGACGTGGGACTGCGCCCCCAGGTGGTAGACCTCGTCGGGAACGACCTCGCGGACGATCCGGGACACGACGGTGGAATCCACCAGGTCCCCGTAGTGGAGGAACAGTCGCCCGGCGGGATCGTGGGGATCCGTGTACAGATGATCCAGCCGTCCGGTATTGAACGAACTGGACCTCCGGATGATCCCGTGCACCTCGTAGTCCTTGGAAAGCAACAGTTCGGCCAGATACGAACCGTCCTGACCGGTGATGCCCGTGATGAGTGCGCGCTTGGAGGCCATGTGATGTCCGCGCGATGCCCGCGGAGCGATGAGCCTATCATTCCACCCCTCGTGGAAAGCCAACGGCCACCGTCGCAGACGCCGTCCGGCGGCGCGCGCGGTCTCGACGACCGCGCGCGCCGCCGGGTGCGCCGTCACTTCGACCGTGCCGCACCGGAGCGCCGGGTGGCACGCACCCGGCATCGCTACTACTACGACGAGCTCTACCGCATGATCCGCGACCAGGTGGAGCCCGGAGCGACGGTCCTCGACCTCGGCTGCGGCGACGGAGCGCTCCTCGCATCCCTCCAGCCCTCCCGCGGGGTCGGCGTCGACTTCTCGCACCCGACCCTCGTCGAAGCGCGGCGTCGCCATCCGGATCTCGACTTGGTGTGTGGGGACGTGGAGCGCCTGCCGATCACGGGGACGTTCGACTATGTGATCGCGAGCAACGTGGTCGGGTACCTGATCGACGTCCAGGATCTCTTCCGCGAGCTCGCGCGTGTCACGCACCCCTCGTCGCGGGTGATCATCGCCTACTACAACTTCGCCTGGGAGCCGGTGCTGTGGCTCGCCGAGCGGTTCGGCATGAAGACCCGTGAGCCACTCCAGAGCTGGCTGTCCAACGACGGGCTGGTGAACCTGGCCGAGATGGCCGACCTCGAACTCGTGAAGTCCGGCTATCGGACGCCGCTGCCCGTGGGGCCGGGGTGGCTGACGCATCCGATCAACAACGTGCTGTCCGCGATCCCGCTCATCAATCGACTTGGGTTGATCTCCTTCGTCACGGCGAGGCCCAGGAAGGCGGAGGTGGTGCCCAGGATCGCGGAGCCGACGTGCACCGTCGTGATCCCGGCCCGGAACGAGCGCGGGAACGTCCGGGATGCGGTCGATCGTCTCCCCCGTCTCGGGAGTCATACGGAGCTGATCTTCGTCGAGGGACATTCCACGGACGGCACCTACGAGGAGATCGAAGCGGTGATCGCCGAACACCCGGATCTCGACATCAAGGTGACCCGCCAGGACGGCACCGGCAAGGGCGATGCCGTCCGGAAGGGGTTCGAGCTCGCGACCGGCGACGTGCTGATGATCCTCGACGCGGACCTCACCGTCCCTCCCGAAGACCTCACGAAGTTCTGGTCTGCCCTCGTCGAGGAACGAGGCGAGTTCATCAACGGATCGAGACTCGTCTACCCGATGGAGGACAACGCGATGCGCCTCGCGAATACGGCGGGGAACAAGGTGTTCAGCCTGATCTTCTCGTGGATCCTCGGGGAACGGGTGACGGACACGCTGTGCGGGACGAAGGTCCTGTGGGCACGCGACTACCGCCGCATCGCCGCCAACCGCAAGACGTTCGGAGACTTCGACCCGTTCGGGGACTTCGATCTGCTGTTCGGTGCGGCGAACCTCGGCTTGAAGATCCGGGAGGTGCCGGTGCGATACCGGGAGCGGAAGTACGGAACGACCAACATCGATCGGTGGCGGCACGGGCTCCTGCTCGCGCGGATGGCACTGATCGGGGCCCGGAAGCTGCGGTTCCGATGAAACCGGATCCGGTCGGCGACCATTTCGATCGGGTCGCGCCCGACTACGACCGCTGGAAGGCGAAGGCGCATCGCTACTACGCCGCGCTGAAGACGAGTCTGCAGGAGATCGTTCCCACGGGGAGCCGGGTCCTCGAGGTGGGATGCGCGACGGGTGACATCCTGGCGTCGCTCGCGCCGAGCGAGGGTCTGGGTCTCGACATCAGTCCGGCGATGGTCGAGCTGGCCTCTCGGAAGCATCCGGACCTCCGGTTCCGGGTCCACGACCTGATGGAGGGACCGCTCGACGAGCGGTTCGACTACGCGGTGGCCGCCGACGTGGCGGAGCATGTGCCGGACCTCGACAAGATGATGGATTCCTTGGCGGGGATGCTCACCGAGCGGGGTGTCGCGGTCGTGGTGACCGCGAACCCGCTCTGGTCCCCCATCCTGCACGTGGCCGAGCGCCTCAACCTCAAGATGCCGGAGGGCGATCATGAGTGGCGCTCCCGGGAAGATCTCACCTCGGCGGCGCGCCGCGCGGGCCTGCGGGAGCGCTCGTTCGACCGTTCGCTGGTCATGCCGAAGGAGGTTCCCGGGCTCCGAGCTCTCGACTCGGCGCCATGGGCGGCCGGGCTCCGGCAGCGGGTGGGGCTCATCCAGCGAGCGGTCTTCGCGCTCGCAGACAGGTGATCGGGCGACCCTCCGACCTCAGCCGAGCGAGGAGGGGATCTCGTAGGCGAGCCAGTCCTTCTTGCCCGCGGGGAAGCGTGCCGGTTCGATCGAGCTGAGCAACGACTTCTTCGGCGCCTCCACGATCCGCACGATGAAGACCACCCGCTCGCTCCTGGCGTACGCCTGCAGCTGCTCGTCGGAAGGAAGACGGTTGTCCCCCTTCGCACCCGCGCACCTGGCCGTATACGAGATCTGCGGGTACGCGCGCTGACCCAGCACGAAGCAGGGCCGACCGTCGGCCAGCCGCCGGATCTTCGACCCGACACGCAGAGGAAGGGCCGAACCCCTGTTCACCGTCGGCGCCCGCTGGGCGGTGACGGTTCCTTGCCAGATCGTCCACGGGATCATGAGCAGGAGGACGACCGCGCCGATGGCCTTCGAGACCCGGTTCCCCCGCAGCAGCGAGAGCAGCCCGATCCCGAACGGGACGGAGGCCATCGCGTAGGCGGGCAGCAGGAACCTCGGCGCGAGGGCCGGCACGAAGATCAGGTACTCGGTGGCGAGCGCCAGCGCAGCGAGCGCGCAGAGCAACGCGGCGCCTCGATCTGACCTCGTCACGCCCCGCGCGATCGCCACGCCGGCGATCAGGACGAGCACACCCCACCAGATCGCGCCGGGGATCGCGGACGGGGCGCTCTTGTCGTCCGCGTAGGTCAGGTGTCGAAGCACGTTCTCGGCGATCGGCACCACCACGAAGTGCTGGCCCTTGCCGGCCTCTCGGAGCGCATCCCTGAGCCCGCCGAACCGTATCGACATCTCGATGATCCACGGCAGCCAGCCCGCGGCCAGGCCGACACCCAACGGGATGAGATCGCGCCACGACTTCCTTCGCCAGAGCACGATGTACACGCCGATCGCGCCGGCCAGCACGGTCGCCTCGGTCGGTCGAACCAGTGCCGTCGCCGCCAGGAGGACGGAGGCGAGCACCAGATGCAAGAGGCGGCCGCCTTCGAGCCTCCGCGCGACCAGTGCGGTCGCGGCCAATCCGAGGAGCGCTCCCCAGTAGTTCGGCTTCACCTCGCTCGCGAGCACCTGCCCCTGCCAGGAGAAGGAGAAGACGAACGCCGCGACCGGTGCCGCCATGCCCACCAGGCGGACCCAGAGCGAGAACGTCGCCATGATCGTGAACGACGCCAGCACCATCAGGTACAGCCGTATGTCGGCGACGGATCCCCCCAACGACGTGACCGGGGCCACGATGAGCGTGATGCCTCGCGCGTGCCACGGGTTGAAGAAGAGCCCTTCCATGCCCGGCGTGACCTGCGAGAGGTACACGGACTCGTCCCAGCCCACCGGCCAGTCGCGGGGCATGAACAGGAGATGGATCGCGAGGTACACGAGGCCGATCGCGATCACGAGACCCCGTGCCCAGACGACCTCGCGATCCGAGTGTCCTCCGGCCTCTTCCTGACGCTCCGCCGGCTCTCGATCGACCGTCGTCGTCATCGAGCGCTCCACGCTCCCGGCGCGCGGCCGCACCGTACGCTTGTCGGCATGCAACCGAGGTTCCAGCCTGGCGAAGCGATCACCCTTCGCGAGCTCTGGCGCGGTCGCGTGTTCGAGGCACGGCCGATGATCGTCGTCCAAGACGATGACGACCAGGCCATGTTCTTCCTCCCCGGCGGTGTCCGATGTGGCATCCCGGTCGGAGACGACGGGCGCGAGCGGAGACTCCCCGACGGGCTCTGGCATCTGGAGATCCGGCCGCGCGGGGACCAGCCGATCCTGTCGTTCGCCTGGCCCGACACCCCCTACTCCGTCCTGCTGTGGGCCGCGGAGGACCGGCGACGGGTCTGGTACGTGAACCTGGAGGACCCGCTCGAGCGCACGCCGATCGGATTCGACACGGTCGACCACGTGCTGGACGTGCTCGTCGAGCTCGACGGTTCGTCCTGGCGGTGGAAGGACGAGGAGGAGTTGACGGAGGCGGTCCGCGACGGACTCTTCTCCGTGGAAGAAGCGGCCGATTTCCGCGCCTGGGGCGCGCGGGCGGTCGATCGCATCATCTCGAGGGAGCCCCCCTTCGACCGGGAGTGGGCGGCATGGCGGCCCGACCCCGCCTGGCCGATCCCCGCGCTGCGGGACGGGTGGGACGCCGACCCCGGATGATCGAGCGACCCCGGGCGCCGGTTGCCGCCGGACACCACGTGCGGGAGCCTGTGCCCGTGATCGACCTCCGGAGCGTCCGCGCCAGGTTCCCCGCGCTCGCCCGCATCGGGGAAGACGGCCGGCCCCCGGTGCTCGCGGATGCCCCCGGCGGCTCCCAGGTCCCCGACGCGGTGATCGACGCCGTGGCCGGCCACTACCGGCGCGGGATGAGCAACACGCACGGGTCGTTCGCGACGAGCCAGGAGACCGATGTCGTCATTTCCGAGGCGCGTCGCGCGGCCGCCGACCTCACGGGCGCCGACCCGGGCGAGATCGTCTTCGGTCCGAACGCGACGACCCTCCTCCTCCATGTGTCGAGGTCCTTCTCGAAGCTGTTGGCGCCCGGCGACGAGGTCGTCGTGACGAGGCTGGATCACGATGCGAACGTGCGCCCGTGGGTGCTGGCGGCCGCCGACGCCGGCGCGATCGTGCGATGGGTGGACGTGCACGTCGACGACGTCACGATCGACGTCGGGTCGTTCCAAGAAGCGCTGTCCGCTCGGACCAAGCTCGTCGCGTTCACGCTCGCGTCCAATGCGGTCGGCACGATCCCGCCGGCCGCCGACCTGGTGGCGCGCGCCAAGGAGGTCGGCGCCGTCGTCGCCGTCGACGGGGTGCATCTGGCGCAGCACCGCCTCCTCGACCTGCACGGGCTCGGCGCCGACCTCCTCGTCTGTTCTCCCTACAAGTTCTTCGGCCCGCACCTCGGCATCCTCGCCGCGCGCCGGCGCCTCCTCGAGACGTGGACACCGTACAAGCTCGTCCCGGCTCCCGACGAAGCGCCGGAGCGTTGGGAGACCGGCACCCAGAACCACGAGGGTCTGGCCGGGCTCGTCGCCGCCGTGGAGTACCTGGCGGGCGTCGCCGGCGCCGCGGGCACCGCTCGCCGGGCGCGTCTGGCGGCCTCCTACGAGGCGATCGCCGACCACGAGCACGCGCTCGCGGATCGATTCCTCGAAGGGATCTCCTCGCTCCCCGACGTCCGGCTCTGGGGGATCGCCGATCGAGCTCGTGGGGAGGAGCGAACACCCACGTTCGCGATCCGCGTCGGGGACGAGCATCCGGGACAGACGGCGAAGCGTCTCGCCGAACGCGGCATCTTCGTGTGGGACGGCGACTACTACGCGAGAGAGATCATGACGAGGCTCGAGCTGTTCGAGTCGGGGGGCGCCGTTCGGATCGGCTTCTGCCACTATCACACGCCGGGCGAGGTCGATCGCGTGCTCGAAGCGCTCGCCGAGCTCTCGTAGGGCAGCATCTCGGGACGCGGCGCGCGCGTCCGACGCCACGCGAGGATGATCCACCCGGCCGCGCCTGCCAGTGCGACGCCCCCCAGCCCGGCCGGGCCTCCGGGATCGCCGCCGAGGAGTGCGGTCGCGACCCCGACGAGCACGACGACACACAAGCCGAACGCCGGCGCGAGACCAGCCACGTCGACGACGGAACCGCGGCCGGGCCACGCCGCCGCGCTCCATCCGCCGCCGAGGAGGCCGAGGAGCAGCAGGGCCGCGGAGATGCGGATCGCGGCCTCCGATCGAGACACGGCGAGCTTCTGGGGCAAGGGCACGTCACCCGGCGGCATGCGGCCCCCGGATCACGGCGAGATCGGGCGCATCCGGGACCACCCGATCCCCGACGCGCTTCCAGGTCGGTGCTCGCACCCACTGACGGACCGCGAGGACGATCGGGTCGTCATCGAGCACCGACCGAACGGCCGGCCACGTCCGGGCCGATGCGGCGTTGAACGTCGCCGCGTCGGACCCGGCTCCGACGGGTCGGCATGCCCTCCAGCAGCGTTCGTTCATCACCGAGGTACGTGACGATCCGGAGGAAGACCGCGTCCGGCGCGAGCGCTCGCACGGTGTTCTGTCGGGCCTTGAGGAACCTGATCCCGCCATCGCCCGCCGGGTCGGACACGATCACGACAGGCGTGCGCGCATCGACGGCACGCAGATAGCCGGCGACGGCCGATGCGGCGCTCCGCGCGGTCGGTCGCTGCGCGCTCACGTGCCGATCGAACGGCCGGAGCCCGAGCAGCGCGACACCGAGCGTGACGCTCGCGGTGATCGCGATCACAGCCACGCGGAGCACGGTCCGGCTCCCGGCACCCCGACTTCTCGACAGAGCAGGTGGGCGCCTCCCGCGACCGCGAGCCCCCCGAGCATCGGAGCCGGCACACCGAGGAGCAGCGTGCGGTGTCCCGGGAGACCGGGAAACACGAGTGGCGCGAGCAGGCCTGCGCCCGCGAACGCGAGCCAGGCGATCCCCAATCGCGCCACGACCGCCGCGCTCCGGCCCCTCCGGAAGAGGAACGCGACGATGCACCCCGCCCCGATCGCGAGCAGCGAGACGGTGGGGTTCAGCCACTCGATCAGCGGCGCCGCCCTGCCGCCGAAGTGTTCGCGGATCACCGTGAAGTCCACGATGTCGTCGGGTCGAAGTCCGAGTCCGATCCCGAGCACGACCCCGACCGTCACCGCGGCGAGGACGAGCGCCAGGGTCGCCGACATCGCCTCCGTCCGCCGGTCCAGCGCCCGGTCGCCCGGAGGGGCGCGTAGCGCCGAGAGGAGGACCCACCCGGCGACGATCGCGCCGTAGGCAGGGAGGAGTCCGGGATGGGCCAACATCATCGAGATCGCGACTGCGACGAGCACGGGCGACGGCGGCCGCCTGCCACGGATGACCGCGATCGCGAGGAACAGGACGAACAGCGCGAGGCTGAGCAGGTTGGCCAGATATCCCGATGCGAGCCGAGAGGTTCCGCCCCACGTCGCCACGATCACCGCGACGACACCGACGCTCCACGCCGGCAGTCCGTACGCGTTCCGAACGCCCACGCCCGCGGCGAGTCCAAGGCACACGGCGATCGCGAGAGACAGCAGGATCGGAGCGACACCCGGCGGGGTGATCCCCGCGCCCGCGAGGACGGAGCCGGTGACTCCCACTCCCGGACGCGTCCCCTGGAGATCGAGGACCGCGAGGCGAGCAGCTCTGATCTGCACGACGTACCCGTTCGCGTCGGCGCCGACGTTGCGGACACCTTCAGGTGGGAACGCCGACACGTAGAGAGCGATCACAGCGGCCGCGGCCACGACCACCGAGAGGACATCCAGCGGACGCGAGTGACCCTCTGTGCGGGTTCCCCACCACCTCATGCGGCGACGATAGCTCAGGCGAGCGCCGGGACCTCCACAGCGTTCGCCCTGGTCGGGGGCACAACGACCCGTCTCACGATCCGAGCGTTGCGCTTCGCACGCAAGCGCTCCGGGTAGAATCGCTCGAACCTCAGACCTGCCAACGAACCCTTCGAAAGGAACTCACGTCATGCGCATCCTCATCCTGGGCGGCGACGGATACCTCGGGTGGCCGACCGCGATGCGGTTCTCCGATCAAGGTCACGAGGTGCACGTCGTCGACAACTACCTGCGGCGGCGAGCGCACGAGGAAGTGGGCACCGACACCCTCGTGCCGATCCTCCCCTCGCTGCCGGACCGGGCCGCCGTCTGGAAAGAGCTCTCCGGCAAGGACATCACCGTCACCGAGGGTGACCTCGTCGAGTGGGATCTGACCGCCGATCTCTTCAAGGACTTCCGCCCCGAGGCGATCGTCCACTACGGCGAGCAACCGTCCGCCCCCTACTCCATGCGCGATCGCGACCACGCTGTCTTCACCCAACAGAACAACGTCGTGAACACCCTGAACGTGCTCTGGGCGATGCGCGAGTTCGTTCCCGACTCCCACCTGGTGAAGCTCGGCACGATGGGCGAGTACGGAACGCCGAACATCGACATCGAGGAGGGCTACCTCGACATCGAACACAACGGGCGCAAGGAGACGATCCTGTATCCGAAGCTCCCGGGCAGCCTGTACCACCTCTCGAAGGTGCACGACTCCAACAACATCCACTTCGCATGTCGGATGTGGGGTATCCGCGCGACGGACCTGAACCAAGGCGTCGTGTACGGGGTCGAGACGGACCAGACGAAGCTCGACGACCGCCTCGCGACCCGCTTCGACTACGACGACGTGTTCGGCACCGCGCTGAACCGCTTCTGCGTGCAGGCGATCATCGGCCATCCGCTCACCGTCTACGGCAAGGGCGGCCAGACACGTGGCTACCTCAATATCGTGGACACCCTGCAGTGCGTGGAGCTCGCGGTGTCGCACCCGGCCGATCGCGGCGAGTTCCGCGTCTTCAACCAGTTCACGGAGCAGTTCTCGGTGCTGGAGCTCGCGGAGATCGTGCAACGTGCCGGCAAGGAGCAGGGACTCAACGTGACGATCGAGTCGATCGAGAACCCGCGTATCGAGCTCGAAGAGCACTACTACAACGCGAAGCACACGAAGCTCTTGGATCTCGGCCTGGAGCCGCACTTCCTCTCGGAGACGCTCGTCGGCTCGATGTTCGGCGTGATCGAACGGTACAAGGACCGCGTGCTCACCGACGCCATCCTCCCGCGGGACCGGTGGCGGCCGGGGGTCGAGGCTCCTTCGGGCTAGCGGATGCCGGCGATCAGGATCCTCGCCGGTCTCGCGGCGATCGGTCTGTTCGTGATGGTCGTCCGTGGCTACGACCGTCGTCAGATCAGCCGGTTGAACCTGATCATCCTGTTCGGCCTGTGCGCGTCCGTGCTCGCGCTCGCGATCTACCCGCCGCTGTTCGACCCGCTCCTGCGCACGTTCGACTTCGAACGCGGAACCGACGGGGTGATCTTCGCCTTGCTGGTCGCCGTCGGGGTGCTCTTCTTCCTGTACCTGCGCGCGCAGACCTCCGCCGACACGAACGAGCGGAGCATCCGCCTCCTCGTGGAGGCGCTCGGCCAGGAACGGTTCGATTGGGATCGAGCCGCCGGCTTGCCTGATGGCCCCCGGCTGGTCACGGTCTCCCCCGCGTTCAACGAGGCGGAGAACGTCGCCGCCGTCGTGAAGCAGATCCCCGGGATGATCGAAGGTCATCACGTCGTACCGGTGGTCGTGAGCGACGGGTCCACCGATCGCACCGCGGCCGTCGCTCGCGAGGCCGGCGCCTTCGTGGCGGAGCTTCCGATCCGGCGCGGCGGAGGGCTGGCGCTCCGTGTGGGGTACGAGATCGCGCTCCGTCTCGGAGCAGAAGTGGTCGTCACGCTGGATGCGGACGGCCAACACCTCCCCGAGGAGGTCGCGGTGGTGATCGCGCCGATCCTCGCGGGCGATGCGGACTACGTGAACGGGTCGCGGCTGCTCGGCTCGTTCGAGCGCGAGAGTCTGATCCGTCACCTCGGCGTGCACGTGTTCTCTCGCATCATCACCGTCCTCACCGGACAGCGGATCACGGACCCCTCGTCGGGGTACCGGGCCGCCCGCGCCGACCTCCTCGAGAAGGTGGTCTTGAAGCAGGATCAGTTCTGGACGAGCGAGATCTTGATCGAGGCGCTCCGCCACCGCGCTCGGGTCGTCGAGGTGCCCGTCACGTTCCTCGCACGGGCGGGCGGGGAGTCCAAGAAGCCCAAGTCCTTCCGCTACGGCTGGAACTTCCTCAAGGTCATCATCCAGACTTGGCTCCGATGAGCGCGGCGCCGGAGGGCCGACACGCCGCGCGCCGGCCGGTCGGCGGCCGGCGCTGGCTCGGGCCGATCCTGGCGGGACTCCTGCTCGTCGCGCTCGTCGCCGTCATCGGACGCATCTACCTGGCGCCCTACCTCGACGATCCGGCGCGCTTCCCCCACGGCATCGACACCCCCGGCTACGTCTTCCGCACGCGGGTGGTGCACGACATCGGCTTGAACGCGCTGGAGTCGTTCGGGGAACGGCCCGGTCACCCCATCGTCACGAGCATCCTCCGTGACGTCTCGGGCGCGACCCCGCTGGACTTCGCTCGCGTGAACCCGGCGGTGTTCGCCATCGCGATCGGGGCGGCGGGGGCTGCCCTCGGGGTCGCGAGCGCCGGCGAACGTCGGTGGGTCGCGGTCGCGGTGGGGGTGGGGCTGGCGGCATCGCCGTTCGTCGCGCTCACGGCGATCGGGTACGCCTCGAACCTGCTGCTCGACGTGTTCGCCGTCGCCGCCGTCGCCCTCGCGATCCGGGTGGGCACCGGACGGAAGGGCGCCGCGGCGATCATCCTCTTGATCGGCGCGGCGGCGATCGCCCACTGGCTCTTCGCGATCGGGCTCGTGTTGCTGCTCGGCGTGTACGCGGTGGCCGTCTTCGTGTTCGAGTGGATGCGGCGACGGCGATCCTCGGAGCCCCGATCCACCCACCCCGCCCGGCTGGTGGTCGTCGTGGCCCTGGGCGCGGTGCTCGGCGTGCTGGCGCTGCGCGCGGCGCCGGAGCTCCCCCACAAGGTTCCCTCGACGAAGCAGGACGCCGCGGCCAAGATCGCGACGCGGCTCCCCTTCATGAAGCTGGCGATCACCATCCCGCTCGCGGGAGCCGGGGCCGCGATCATGCTGCTCTCCGGGAGGTCCGCGTCCCGGAGGAGCGCGGTGCCGCTGGCGATGTGGGCATCGGCGGCTCCGCTCGGGCTCTTCGCCTGGAAGGTGTTGGACATGACGGTCCCGCACCGGATCGTCCCGTTCGCGCTGGGGGTCCCGTTCCTGATCGTGCTCGGTGCGGGAGCGATCCGCGCATGGACCGACGCCAGAGCGTCACGTCCGGGCGGAGCGAGGTGGGTGACCGCCGGCGCCGTCGTGAGCGCCGTCGTGGTGCTGGCATCCGCCGCATGGCTCGCGCGACTGGGTACCGAGACCTGGTCGGAGCAACCGGCCGGATTCACCGCGGCGCAGATGAACCAGGCGGTGACGCTCGCTGCCTACCTCGAGACGATCCCGCCCCAGACCCGTGTGGTCGTGCCGGTCGGCTCGGGCGTCTGGCGGCCGCTGAGAGCGCTCCAGGTCACCTTGCCGATCGAGAGATACGAGACCGTCGACATCTGGCGTGTGAACTTCTTCGGGGACACGAAGGACTTCAAGCGCCGGCTGGCCGAGAAGTTCCCCGAGGGCACCGTCGCCGCGTACCTCGCCGGCTACAGCGCCCAGGGGCCGTTGCGGGGCACCGCGCTCGGCCCCGGAGTCATCCTGCTTTCGGGCCCGGAGCCTCCTCGGCGACTGTCCGTCCCGCCGGTCGAACCGACCAACGCCGGCGAGCTGACGCGCCTGACGGCGATCTCGGTGGCGACGATCCTCTTCGTGGGCCTCGGCTGGACCTTGCTGATGGTCGAGCTCCCCGCGTTCGCGGCCGTCTGCCTGTCTCCGGCCATCGGGGTCGCAGCGCTGTCCATCGGCGGGCTCATCGCGGGCAGGCTCGGCTTCCCGTTGGGCCGCGGCGGTGGGGTGATCGCGGCCCTCGCGATCGGGCTGCTCGGATGGCTCGCGTTCGCGGGCGCTCGTCTCGTTGCTTCGGCTGACGACGAAGAAGGAGACGGCCCCTCACCGGCTCCGGTCGAGTCGACCGAGACCGACCGTGGCGGACGCCACGTCGCCGGCGAGCCCAGCGTTCGCAGCCAGTAACGCGAGGTTCGCCTCCAGCGATCGCCCGTCGGTGAGCTCCGCGATCGCAGCGAGCAGGTAGGGGGTCAGCGCCCTCCCCCGAACGCCCTCACTCGCCGCCCGCTCCTCGGCCCGGCGAGTCGCCGCGGCGACCTCGTCGACATCCATCGCCGCGTCGGGGGCGATCGGGTTGCAGAGCAAGATCGTCGAGCGCGTGTCCAGATCGATCGCGGCGATGAGCACCGCCGCGGCCTCGTCGGGCGTGTCGATGCGATGCGCCAGCTCGACCGGCGCCTCCCGCGCGAGGAAGAAGGGCAGGCGGTCCACCCCATAGCCCACGAGGGTCACGCCGAGCTCCTCGAGGCGTTCCGCCGTCGCTGCCGGGTCGATGATGGACTTGGGTCCGCTGCACACGAGCAGCCCCGGTGTCCGCGAGACCTCCACCAGGTCGGCGCTCACATCGGGGTGTTCGCCCGGATGCACGCCTCCGATGCCGCCGGTCGCGCTCACGGTGATCCCGGCGCGCGCGGCGGCCCAGATCGTTGCGGATACGGTGGTCGCGCCGAGGCCGCCGCGCGCGCACGCCGCGGGGAGGTCGCGCCGTGCGACCTTGTCCGCCCTGCCTGGCTCGGTGAACGGATCGAGCTCCCGGTCGGTGAGCCCCACCACGACCTCGCCCGTGCGTACCCCGACCCACGCCGGGACGGCGCCCGCGCCGCGGATCGCATCCGACATGCGGGCGATGCACTCCACGTTCTGTGGATGCGGCAGCCCCTGACCGATCACGCTCGTCTCCAGACCCACCACGGGGCGTCGATCCGCGAGCGCGGACGCCACCTCCTCGCCGATGTGGAGCCGGTCCGTCACGGGGTCACCGCCGGCCACACGGATGCGCTGGCGGCCACGCGCGCTCCGGCCCGGCAGGCGTGGTCGAGCGCTTCCTGCGGCTCGACCCCCCGAGCGAGCGAAGCCAGCAAGACCCCGTCGAACGCGTCTCCCGCACCCGTGGGGTCGCGCTCCTCGACCGCCTCCGGAACCGCTTCGTAGAGCCGCCCGTCGAGGACCATCACCGCTCCCGCTGCCCCTCGTTTCACACATGCCGTCCGGTAACGCTCGCCGAGGGCACGGACGGCGAGCAGCGGCTCCATCGAGGTCAGCGCCTCCGCCTCGTGCTCGTTCGCGAGGACGACGGTCGCCCCGGAGGCGAGCTCGTCGAACCCTTCTCGCCCCACGGATCCCACCAACGGCCACGACGCCGCCTCGACGCCGACCCACGCGGCTCGGGACCGGCGGATCGCCTCGAGCCCCGCTTCACGGGCACCTTCCTGCAGGAGCAGGTAGCCCGAGACCAGCACCGCGCCCGCCTCGAGGTCGGCCGGCAGGTCCGAGGGCTCCAGGCGCGCGTTCGCCCCACGGTCCGCAACCATCGACCGCTCTCCGGCCTCGAAGACGACGAGCATCGTGCCGGACGGTGCGTCGGGATCCTCGACGAGGGCGGCTTCGACGCCCCGCACCTCGAGCTCCGTGCGGAGCAATCTGCCGACGACATCGGAGCCGACACGTCCGTGCACACGCGCCGTCGCACCCGAGGCGGCCGCCCAGACCGCCGCGTTGGCCGACGTCCCCCCGGGCTGGAGCCCCACGCGCCCGTGGACGTCGCCTCCCCGAGCGAGCTCACCCGCGTCCACGCGAACGTCGAGCATCACGTCACCCACGCAGATCAGGTCCATCGGGGCCAGAGCGTATCGAGCGACTCAGGGACCCGCGCCAGGATCACCCGCGTGCGTGCCGGCAACCGAATCGGCGGCCCACGCGCCGAAGGCTCCCCAGAACGGATCGAGCCCCGGGTGGGTGAGCGGTTCCTCCTGTCCATCGATCACCATCGTCCGACCCGCCTCGAGCGGCTGGATCTCCCCGACGACGGCCGCGTCGATCCCCGCGCCGGCCAGGAGCGAGACGAAGGCGTCGGCGCGCTCGGGGACGAGCGTGGCGATGAGCGTGCCCTCGCTGATCGCCGTGTACGGGTCGATCCCGAGGTGGTCGCAGACCGCGCGGACCTCGGGACGGACGGGGATCGCGGCACGGTCCACCCGGACGCCGAGGTTCGAGGCGACCGCGACCTCGAGCAGCCCGCCGATCACGCCGCCCTCGGTCGCATCGTGCATCGAGGTGACCCCTGCATCTCGGAGCCCGAACTCGCGGGCGAGAACCGCTTCGGGCACCACCGTCATCGACTCGAACAGTGCGTCCGCCGCCTTCACCGTCTCCTCACCCACCGCGGCGGCGAGACGATCGGGGAAGGTCGCGGCGAACAACGCCGTCGTCTCGATCGCGGCCCCTTTGGTGACGACGACGGCGTCACCCGCACGAGCCATCGTGGGCGTCACATAGGCGTCGGCCGCCCCGAGCGCCATGCACGTCGCTCCCCCCACCATCGGCCACTCGCATCCGTCGTAGCGTCCCGTGTGTCCGGTCACGATCGCGATACCGAGATCCGTGCACGTTGCGTGGAACGAGTTCCACAGGGCCATGAGATCGGCATCCGAGATGCTCGGCGGTAGGTTCAGATCGACGGCCATCCAGCGGAGGGGCAGGCCGCTCGTCGAAGCGTCGGACGCGAGGATGTGCACCGCGAACCACGCCGCCCGCTCCCACCCGTAGGCGGGCACGATGAACACGGGGTCGGCGGTCAACGCCATGGCAACTCCTCCGGCGACGCGGACGACACCCACGTCGACGCCGTGCTGCGGACCGACCAGCACGTCCTCGTCCTTCGCCCCCAAACGCCGCAGGATGACCTGCTCGAAGAGCTCGGCGCTCGCCTTCCCCGTCCGTTGCTCGCTCATCGGGTCTCCTCCGAGATGGCGTCCACCAACGCCCGCAGCTCGCGGACCGCGGCGACCGGATCCTCCGCATCCGCGACGGCGCCGATCACCGCGATGCCGACCGCTCCGGCATCCAGGACCTCTCGCGCGTTTCCGGCGTGGATCCCCCCGATCCCGACCACCGGGAGCGCCGTCGCGGCGGCCACGTCTCTGAGCCCGTCCAGCCCGACGGGGACCGCTTCCGGCTTGGTGTCGGTCGCCCAGACCGTGACACCGAGATAGTCGGCGCCCGCCATCTCCGCGACCCACACGTCCTCGGCGTTCCGCACGCTCACGCCGAGGACGCGCTCGGGTCCGAGCCGTCCCCGAGCGGTGGCGGGGTCGTCTTCCTGGCCGACGTGTGCGCCCGTGGCACCGGCCTCCATCGCGACCTCGATCCGATCGTTGACGAGGAGCGGGATCCCCGCCTCGGCGCACGTCTCGACCAACGACGACGCGAGCGGCATGAGCTCGTCGTCGCCGAGCTCCGGTCCACGGAGCTGGACGGCCGTCGCACCCCCCTGGACCGCGGCGGACGCGATCGCGCGGTGGGTGCGACCGCTGACGGACGTTCCGGAGGTGACCACGTAGAGGCGGAGCGCTCTCGGATCCAGTCTGGCCATCGCTCCCTCCGCCGGCATTGTCCGGTTCAGGTCCTGCGGGTCGCGGGAACGGTCCCGCCTCTCAGCCCGGCCACGCCCGAGCTCCCCGGTACATCTCGGACGATACCCGACATACTTGCCCGCCGATGCGTGACTCACAGGCCGGCTGGCTGCCCGCCCCGCGGACGCTCCGCATGATCGCTGTGGGCCTCGGGTTGCTGGCGCTCGCGGCCGCCTGCACCGAGACCCCCGGTCGCGAGGGGCCCTCCGAGGAGCCCTCCTCCTCGATCCCCGTCCCCACCCATGGACAGCCGCTCCTCCCCTTGCCGAACGCGGAGGAACGGCGGAACTTCAGCGAGGGCTTCAGCAACCGCCCGGTCGATCCGGGAACGAGAGCACCCGCCACGGCTCGACCCACCACACCGCCCGGCACACTCGAGCTGCCCGATGACGTCCCGATCGAGCACGTCGTGTTCGTGATCAAGGAGAATCGGACGTTCGACCACTTCTTCGGGAGGTACCCGGGCGCCGACGGCGCCACGACGGGGATCACGTTCGACGGTCGGACCGTCCCGCTGACCACCGCACCGGACGTCATGAACGAGCACATCGCCCACGGGTTCTTCTCCGGACTGTATGCCGTGGACGGGGGACGGATGGACGGGTTCGACCTGCTCACGGGAGGCGACAACCTCAGGGGGTACTCCCAGTTCGGACGTGCCGGGCTCCCGAACTACTGGAAGTACGCGGACCGATTCGTCCTCGGGGACCGCTTCTTCACCTCGGAGTACGGTCCCACCTTCGTCGAGCACCTGTACACGATCGCGGCGCAGTCCAACGGCATCATGGACAACAGGGCACCGGGCGTGCCGCGGCCCGGCGGCTACTGCGACGACGAGAAGTCGTTCTCGCCGGCGTTCCCGCCCGACGTGATCGGCGGCGACCTCAACCATCCTCGCGTCGCGCGGATCGTCGATCTGCAGAACCAGATCGCCGACGACAGCCCGGACAACCTGTGGGCGATCTCGGAATACCTGTCCGTGATCCGGAGCTGCTTCGACATCGAGACGCTGCCTCGACCTGCTGGAGGAGGCGGAGATCAGCTGGCGCTACTACTCGACCGACGTCTTCCCGATCAACGAGGTGCTCCGGGCCATCAAGCACATCAGGGAAGGACCCATGTGGCGGAAGGTGCACCCGGCCGAGGAGTTCTTCCAGGACGTCGAGAACGGTGAGCTCGCCAGCGTGACGTGGCTGAAGCCGCCCGCTCCCTACAACGAGCACCCCAACATCCCCGACAAGGAGACGAGCGTCTGCGCGGGCGAGAACTGGACGGTGTCGGTGATGAACGAGCTGCAGCGCAGTCCGTTCTGGAAGAGCACCGCGGTCGTGATCGTGTGGGACGACTTCGGCGGCTACTACGACCACGTCGTTCCGCCGCAGTACGACATCATGGGCCTCGGCCCGCGGACGCCCGCGCTGATCCTGTCGCCCTACACCCGCAAGGGCGACAACCCACTCGGCGGCGCGATCGACAGCCACACCTACGAGTTCGCGTCGGTGCTGAAGTTCATCGAAGAGATCTTCGGGCTTCGCTCGCTCACCCACCGCGACGGGCAAGCCGACCCGCTCACGGGGGCGTTCGACTTCTCCAGTCCTCCGGACATGCGCCGCCTGATCCTCCCGCTCCGGCAGGACTGCCCGTACGGGAACTCGCCGCCGTTCCTCGACGCCGACGGGAACGCCGACGAGCGTCCCTGAGAGCCGAGCTCACGCGAGAGCGGATCTCCGACGCGCCTTCGCGACGGCGAGCTCTCTCCTCACCTTCTTCCAGTCGCTCGCTTTCGTGCTGAGGATGACGTCCGTCGCGATCTGGAAGATGCCGAAGCCGATGAGGATCGCGACCGCCCAGCCCGGCGCGTGGGAAGCCGGCGCGAAGGCCAGGGCGATGAACGGCGCAAGCTTCGTCGCGACGGCGCCGGAGGCGTGCATCCAGGCCCTCGCGATCGGGGACGCCCGCAGGTAGCTCGCGTAGTCCGTCTTGAGACCGGGGAGCGGCGGTGGCGGGAGCGCGACGAAGAGGTCGGTGAACCTGATCCCGACTGCCCGACCGACGACGTAATGGGCCAGCGAATGCAGGCCGGCAGCCCACGCTCCCGCGGCGACCACGAGCCCGACGCCGGCCGTCGTGTCGTCGGGCTCCGAGCTCGCTCCCGCTCGCACCGCGAGCATCACGGCGACGATCCCGACGGCCACCGCGACCAGCATCAGCGTGATGCCCAGCCAGACCGGCAAGCGGAACCGAACCCCGGCGCGGAACGCCCTCGCGTCGATCCTGCCTACCTGGTCGGCGTACCGATCGATCAGCTCGTCGTCCCGCTTGATCAGCCCGACCACCCGCCAGAACCCCAGCCGGCGCAGGTCGGTCTCTCCCCCGTCGACGGCGGCCTCGATCCGGTCGAGCTCCGCTCCGAGCCCCCCGGACGGAGTTTCCCCAGCTTCCACGGTTGGATCCCCCTCCGGCGTTACGATGCGCCGAACGCGCTCCGACCTGCCCTTCGAGCGCTTCCCTAGGGAGGAGAGCACCATCGCAAGGAGTATCACGCAACCAGCGCCCTCGCACGGCGGAGGGCAGTCCTTCGTCACCCTCGACGGCCGCTACCACATGGTGGAACGCGTCGCCGCCGGCGGCATGGGCGAGGTCTTCCGCGCCCATGACGCCGTCCTGGCGCGGGAGGTGGCGGTCAAGGTGCTGCACCGCTCTCTCGCAGGCGATCCCGCGTTCGTAGACCGCTTCCGGCGCGAGGCGCGCGCCGCCGCCGGCCTCGCGCACCCGAACATCGTCGCCGTCTACGACTGGGGCGCGGTGGACGGCGTGTACTACATGGTCATGGAGTACGTTCGAGGCCCGAGCGTCCGCCACCTCCTGAACGAGCAGGGTCGCATGGAACCGGCGCAGGCCGCGGAGATCCTGCGCCAGTCGTTGCTCGCGCTCGGCCACGCCCATCACGAGGGCTTCGTGCACCGAGACATGAAGCCCGAGAACCTCCTCGTGACGCAGGACGGAGTGGTGAAGGTCGCCGACTTCGGGTTGGCGCGGGCCTACGCGGACGGCCGTGTGACGCAGGCGGGAGCCGTCACGGGCACGGTGCAATACCTCGCCCCCGAACAGATCCGCGGGGAGCCCGCCGATCCGCGGAGCGACCTGTATTCGCTGGGGATCGTCGCGTACGAGCTGCTCACGGGGAAGCTCCCGTTCACGGGTGAGACCGCGATGGCGGTCGCGTACAAGCACCTCTCGGACCGCGTGCCCGCTCCCTCCGTGGTCCTCCCCGACCTTCCGCACGAGCTCGACGGCTTCGTCGCGGCCGCGACGGATCGAGACCGCGAGCTCCGGCCCGAATCGGCCGACGTGATGCGGATGGACCTCGACGCCATCGCCCACCAGCTGCCGTCCGCGCGGAGGCTCTCCTCGCTCGTCCAGGAACTTCCCTCCGTCACCGTCGAGGGAGGCGAGACCACCGAAGTGGGGGTGCGCCTGGAGACCGGGTCGCTCCCCCGGATGGAGCGCCATCGGAAACGGCGCCGGATCCTCAAGCGTTTCGTCGGCGCGGTCCTCCTCGTCGGACTGCTCGCGGGAGCCGCCTGGGGCACGTGGACCTACGCGATCCCGCACACCGCGGTCATCCCCGAGCTCGAGGGCGCGACGGTCGACGCCGCTCGCGACCGACTGACGACACTGGGCTTCCAGGTCGTCCTCACGAACGGCAGGTACGACATGCAGGTCCCCGAAGGCCATGTCTGGGCGGTGCGGCCTGAGGCCGGTGCCACCCGCGAGCAGGGGACGCAGGTGACGATCATCCCGTCGAAGGGGCCACCGCCGGTCACCGTTCCGGCCATGACGGGCAAGCCGCTGAAGAAGGCGAAGGAGGCCATCAGGGATGCGGGCCTGCGAGTCGGCGAGGTGAAGCGCCGGTACGACCCGCGCGTGCCGCTCGATCACGTGATCACGCAGCAACCCGGCTCCGGTCGCCTCCCCAAGGGATCGGTCATCTCGCTCGTCGTGAGCGACGGACCGAAGCCCCTCCCGATCCCGGACGTCCGAGGGATGGCGCAGGACAAGGCGGTGAAGGCGCTCGGCGCGAAGGGCTTCGAGGTCGCCATCGAGGAGGACTTCTCGAGCAGGGTCGCTCGAGGCGACGTCGTCGGCACGGATCCCGCCCCGGGAACGGAGCTCCAGCCCGGAGGAACGATCGTGCTCACGGTCTCCATCGGGCCGGAGTACTTCGACTGCCCGAACTTCTACGGGATGAGCGTGGACGAGGCGAGGGCCGTCGCGGAGCAGCACGGTCTCGAGCTCACCGCTCTGCCCGTACCGGGAAGCGGCGGCAACAACGTCGTCAGTCAGGATCCCGGCGGCCGGCACCCGGATCCGGTACGGCTCCACGGTCACCGTCTATCACGCGTGATCCTCGGCGCCCACGTCCGGCGCCGGCAGACTGGCATCGAGGGTGCGACCGAGGAAGCTCCGAGCGCGGGGCGCCGATTGTCTCCAGATCTTCATCTCGAACCCGCGGTCCTGGGCCGGCCCCAGCTACGACGAAGCGGAGATCGATCGGTTCCGCAGCGCGCTCGCCGGCTCCGGGCTCCGACCGTGTGCGGCCCACCTGTCCTACGTGGGGAACGTCGCCTCGTGGGATCCGATGACCCTCCGCGAGGACGCGTGCGCTGCTGCTCGAGACCGTTCAGGCATGCGACGCGCTCGGCGTGGACCTGTTGGTGGTGCACGCCGGCGCGGGCGGGCCGCAGGATCGCGCCACTGCCCTGCAGAGCGCAGCGGGGAGCTTCCGGTCGGCCGTGGAAGAAGCCGAGCATGTCCGCGTGCTGGCAGAGCTGATGGCGGGGACCAGAGGCGCCGTGGCATCGCTCCCCCGCGAAGCCGAGGAGCTGTTCACGGAGGTCGCCGACGACCGCCTGGGGCTCGTGCTCGATACCGCGCATGTGTTCGCCGCCGGCGTGCCGATCGACGAGCCGGAGGGCGTCGCCGCCCTTTCCCACGAGCTGCGTGAACGAGGACTCGCCTCGAGGCTCGCCCTCGTCCACGCCAATGACTCGGTCTTCGAACGCGGCGCCCACCGGGACCGCCACACCGACATCGGCGACGGCCTGATCGGGCCCGGCAGGGTGGCGAGCGCTGGTCAACGATCCGCTGATCGGCTCGGTCCCGTGGATGCTCGAGACGCCCGGCGATGTCGACCGCCAGCGGGCCGACATCGCCCACCTACGCAGCCTGCAGAACAGCTAAGGCTCGAGCTCCGCCCTGGGGCCCTCCTGGTAGGAGTAGCGCTCCTCCCCGAACGGCTCCGCGTGCGTGTGGTAGCCGCGGACCTCCCAGAACCCCCGCTTGTTCTTGTCGACGAACTCGAGACCGGTCAGCCACTTCGCGCTCTTCCAGGCGTATCGCTTGGGCACCACGAGCCGCAATGGCCACCCGTGCTCGGGCTCGAGGTCCTGTCCCCCGTTCGCCCATGCGACGAGGACGTCGTCGTCGTCCATCGCCTCGATCGAGAGGTTCGACGTGTAGCCGTACTCGCAATGGGTGATCACCCACTTGGCGTCGGGCGTCGGCTTCACGAGCTCCTTGAGGGTCCGGAACGACACGCCGTGCCAGCTGTTGTCGAGCGTCGTCCAGCCGGTCACGCAGTGCATGTCCGCGGGGACATCCACGTTCGGCAGCGCCCGGAGCTCCTGATAGGACAGCGTGACCGGGTTCTCGACGAGTCCGCTCAGCTCGAGGTCCCAGTTCTGCCCGTCGAACGTCGGGATCGGCCCGTAGTGCAGAACCGGCCAGGTCTTCACGAGCCGCTGGCCGGGCGGGATGCGCGCAGCGATCTCCGGCGGGTAGTTCTTCGAGAACAGCGCCATCAGTCTCCTCGTTCCTCCGCGGCCATCTCTGCAGCCAGCCCGCGCCAGGCGTCCAAAGCGATCCCGATGCCCGCATCGTCCACGTCGAGGTGCGTGACCATCCGGATCTTGCCGCCGGAGTGCGTGACGCCGACCCCCAGCGTCGCCAGCCGATCGAGGGTGTCGAGCATCGGCAGCCCCACAGCCTCGGTGTCGACGAGGACCATGTTCGTTTCGACCTGTTCGAGGTCCACGGAGCCGGGGAGGGACTCCGCGACGCCCTCGGCCAGGCGCCGGGCACGCTCGTGGTCCTCGTGGAGGCGCTGCGGTCCATCCTCTAGCGCGATCAGGCCGGCAGCAGCGACGATCCCCGCCTGGCGCCAGGCGCCGCCGTACAGGATCTTCAGGCGGCGGGCCTCGCGAGCCATCTCCGCCGGGCCGCACAGGACCGACCCGATGGGGGCTCCGAGACCCTTGGAGAGGCAGAACATGACCGTATCGACCTCCGCGGCGATCTCGGAAGCGTCGACCTCGGCAGCGGCAGCCGCGTTGAAGATCCGGGCGCCGTCGAGGTGGATCGGGACGCCGGCGTCGTTCGCCACCTTCCGGACGGCGCGGAGCTCCTCGAGCGGCATCACGCGCCCGCCCACGCCGCCGACCGTGTTCTCGATGCTCAGGAGGTCGATCACCTCGACGTCGTAGAACTCGTCCGGCTCCAAGAGTTGCGCGGCCTGCTCGGCGTCGATCCACCCGCGAGAGCCGGCGTCGACGGTACGGTACGCGATCCCGGCTAGAGCGGCTGCCGTCATCACCTCGACGCTGGTCACGTGCAATCCGGCCGCGGCGGCCACGAGGTGGCCGGGCCCGGAGAAGTTCAGGCGCAGCCCGATCTGGTTCGCCATCGTGCCGGTGGCAACGAACGCCCCGGCCTCCTTGCCGACCGCCTCCGCGCATTTCTCTTGCAGCAGGTTCACGGTCGGGTCGTCGTCGTACCAGTCGTCTCCGACCTCGGCCTCGGCCATCGCCCGGCGCATCGCCTCGGACGGCTTCGTCACGGTGTCGGAACGGAGATCGACCCGGAACGAGCTCATGGCCGCCGAGTCTATCCGGCCTCAGTACAAGAACATCGGCTTGCCGTCGACGTGGCGGATCTTGGGCCGGTACTCGTCGACGTCGTAGAGCGCGTCGACGTCGGCTCGCTTCACGCCCTGCCGGACGACCTCGAGCGGCACGTTCACGTAGCTCCCGTTCCGGAGCGCGACCAGTCGCCCGTTCGTGCCTTCGAGCAGCAGGTCCGCAGCCATGACCGCGTAGTTGATCGCGACCATCAGGTCGAGCGAGTCCGGCTGGCCCGAGCGCATGAGATAGCCGATCTGCTGATAGATGATCCCCTCGCCGGTGATCTCCTTCAGCGCCTCCCCCGTCTGCGCACCGATCCCACCGAGCTTCCGGTGGCCGTAGGCGTCCGCGCTTCCCCCCATCACCATCTCGCCGCCGACGAAATGAGCTCCCTCGGAGATCGTCGTCATCGCGTAGCGCGAGGGGTTCTTCCGTTTGTCGTCCATCAGGAACGTGGCGAGCTTCTCGACGTCGAACGGGACCTCGCTGATGATCGCGCGGTCCATCCCCGAGAGGTACGCCGATACGAGCGAGGTCTCCCCGCTGTAGCGGCCGAAGACCTCGACGACCGCGAGACGCTCGTGCGAGCCGGCGCTCGTCCGAAGCTGGTGGATGAAGATCACCGTGCGGGTGACCGCGGTCGAGAACCCGATGCAGTAGTCCGTCCCGTGGACGTCGTTGTCCATCGTCTTGGGAACGGCCACGACCGGGACGCCCTCGTCGTGGAGCCGGAGCGCGAACGATAGCGTGTCGTCACCGCCGATGGGGATCAGCGCGTCGATCCCGAGGTGGTCCAGGACCTTCATCACGTGCGGGGTGTGATCGCGCGCCTCGTCGTCCACGCGGCCGGCCTTGAGGAAATCGGGCTCGTCGGAGGCGCGCACCTTCGCGGGGTTGGTGCGCGAGGTGTGCAGGATCGTGCCCCCCGTTCGGTCGATCGTTCGAACCACGTCGGGGTCCAGCGGGACGATATGTGTTCGGGCCGAATCGGGATCGGCGGGATCGAGCTCCAGGAGTCCCGCCCAGCCGCGGCGGATGCCCACCATCTCGTGCCCGTCTCCGACCGCGCGGTTGGTCGCAGCCTTGATGCTGGCGTTGAGCCCAGGAACGTCTCCCCCGCCGGTGAGGATGCCGATGCGCATGGGTCGACCCTACAACCGGTCCTCTGCTCTCTACCCGAAGAACACCTCGGCTTCGCGGTAGAGCTCCGGTGGGAGCAGGTTCCGCTGGGCGACCGCCTCTGCGAGCGTCACGTCCCCGATGTCTTGCGCCTTCCTGGCGACCATCCTGCCCCAGCCGCCGGCCGCTGCGAGATCCGCCGCGGCGATCCCGAAACGGGTCCCCAGCACCCGGTCGAAGGCGACGGGCGAGCCCCCTCGCTGGAGGTGCCCGAGGATCGTGACCCGCGTCTGGAAACCGGTCCGCTTCTCGATCTCGGGCGCGAGATGGTTGGCGAGGCCGCCCAACCGGGGGAACCCGTTCTCGTCGAGGGAGGGCTCGGGCAGCTCGAGGGTCCCCTCCTTCGGGACTGCCCCCTCCGCGACGACGACGATGGAGAACGAGCTTCGGCTCGCGTGCCGGTGACGGAGACGGTCGCATCCGCCGTCGAGATCGAACGGCTGCTCCGGGATCAAGATCGCGTCCGCCCCGCCCGCCATACCGGCGTAGACGGCGATCCAGCCTGCGTTCCGGCCCATCACCTCGACGAGCATCACCCGGTCGTGGCTCTCCGCGGTCGAATGCAGGCGGTCGATCGCATCGGTCGCCACCTGCACGGCGGTGTGGAAGCCCACCGTGACGTCGGTGCCGCCGAGATCGTTGTCGATCGTCTTGGGGACACCGACCACCTTCAGCCCTTCCTCCGCCAGGCGTGCCGCCGCACCGAGCGTGCCCTCGCCGCCGATCGCGACGAGGCCGTCCAGGTCGTGTCGCTCGAGCGTCGCGGCGACCTTCTGTGGTCCGTCTTCGAACCGGTACGGGTTCGCACCGGAGGAACCGAGGATCGTGCCGCCGCGGGGAAGGATGCCGGTGGTCTCGGCAACGCCGAGCGGCTGGGTCGCGTCGTCGAGGAGTCCGCGCCACCCGTCCTGGATGCCGACGAACTCCATGCCGTGGGCACGGACGCCGCGGCGGACGACCGCGCGGATCACTGCGTTCAGTCCGGGACAGTCACCGCCACCGGTCAGGACGCCGAGACGCATGCGGTCACACTACCGAACGGTCGTTGCGCACCCGCTCGATAGGATGTCGGTGATGCTCGCGATCAACGGGTTCCTCGAATGGTTCTTCATCGGGCTGCTGTCGCTGCTGGTCGTCGCGGTCACCCTCTTCGGCCTCTTCACAGCGATCCAGTTCTTCCGGAACCCGGGTCGAGCGCCCCGTCCTCGCAACTAGACCTCGGTGATCCGGAGATCGGCGACCACCATCAGGTGATCGGACACCGCGCCGCCGGCGGTCCATGCGCGCAGCGGCTCCACCCCCGGGCCCACGAGGAGGAAGTCGATCCGAGCCGTGGGCCCGGAGGCGGGGAACGTCCCTGCTTCCCGCTCGCCCACGCTCGTCCAGACATCCGGGTAGCTCGCCGCGATCCTCGCCGGTGAGGCGTCGTCAGGATGAGCGTTCAGGTCCCCGCCGATCACCACCGGCTCGCCGACGCCGTCGAGGATCTCCAGGAGCTGCGTGACCTGGCCCCCTCTCTCCGCCGCGTTCAGGCCGAGGTGCACCGAGACCGCCGTCACGTCGTTGAGCCGGGCGACCATCACTCCTCTCGGGTGGAACAGAGACCTCCCCCGGAACCGGACGAGTCGCTGAGACCGGACCTCTCGCGGTGGCCGAACCAACACCGCGTTCTGGATGCGGCGACGCGGGAACGCGGGAGGATCGCCGCAGACGATCATCCCGAGGGCCGCGCCGAGGGCCCGCAGGCGCCGGCGCGGCCCCGCCTCCTGGAGGAACAGGATGTCCACCCGTTCGCCACGAACGGCGCTGCCCACGCGCTGGATCCCGGCTCGGAGGCCATGGACGTTCCACGTGGCGACCCGGATCTCGGGGCTCACGACGGCTCGATCGCGGTGCCCGCCTCGCCTCGGAGGATCATCGTGGCGTCCTCCAGCTCACCGATCATCACCCGATGCCCCCCGGCCTCCGAGGAAGTCGATCGCCGCCTGGATCTTCGGCCCCATCGAGCCGGCGCCGAACTCCCCACGCTTGAGCAGGGCCGCAGCATCCTCCACGGTCATCCGATCGATCTCCTCGGGGTAGAGGGTGCCGAACCCTCGTTGCACCTTCTTCACGTCGGTGAGGATCAGGAGCGTGCTCGCCTCGACCTCGGCTGCCAGGATCGCGGCAGCGAGGTCCTTGTCCACGACCCCTTCCTTGCCGATCAACCGTGGACCCTTCTCGATCACGGGTACGCCCCCGCCACCTCCCGCGATCACGATCACGCCGTCGGCGACCAACTTCTTGAGGACCGGTGTCTCGACGATCGAGTACGGCCGGGGCGACGGCACGACCCGCCGCCAACCGCCGTGCGGATCCTCCTTCAGCACCCAGCCTCGCTGCTCCTCGAGCTTGCGAGCCCGGGCGGCCGTGTAGAAGGGCCCGATGAACTTCGTGGGCTTGCGGAAGGCCGCGTCGTTCGGACGAACCCGGGTCAGGGTGAGCACCGTGGCCACCGGCCGCTCCATCCCACGCTCGAAGAACACGTCTCCGATCGTGACCTGGAGCAGATAGCCGATCAGACCCTGGCTCTCGGCCCCGCAGACATCGAGCGGCATCGGCGAGACGGTCGCGGCCGCGGCCTCCTGCTGGATCAGGATCCGGCCCACCTGCGGGCCGTTGCCGTGCGTGACCACGACCTCCCAGCCTTCCGAGGCGATGTCGGCGATCCGCTCCGCCGCGGCGCGAGCGGCCCGGTACATCTCCTCGAACGTGTCGTCCGCGCCGCGGCGGAGCAGCGCGTTGCCGCCGAGCGCGACGACGACGCGTTCCATGTTCGGCGGCTCCCTTCACCGGTCCGTTCGGGCTGAGGCGCTAGGAGAGCACAGGCTTCAGCACGTCGAGCAGCTGCGGGGAATCCGGCAGCACTTCGAGGTCGTAGCGCACCCGGACCGCGGGCTTGCTGATGTCGATCACGTGTCGGAGGTCGATCGGCGTCCCGATCACGACGAGGTCGACTTCGGCGGCGTCGATGATCTTCGCCATCTCGTCCAGCTGGCCCTGGCTGTAGCCCATCGCGGGGAGGACTGCCCCGACGTCGTACTTCTCGAACGTCTCGGCGATCGTCCCTACCGCCCACGGCCGCGGATCCACGATCTCGGCTGCACCCGCCCGCTGCGCGGCGACCACTCCGGCGCCGATCTTCATCTCACCATGCGTGAGGGTCGGGCCATCCTCGATCACGAGGACCCGCTTGCCGGCGATCGCATCGGGGTCGTCCACCGTCACCTTGGAGTTCGCCTTGACCACCGTCGCCATCGGATTCGTGTCCGCGATCGTCGCTTCGAGCTGGGCGACCTGCTCCGGCGTCGATGAGTCCATCTTGTTGATCAAGATGACGTCGGCGCGTCGGAGGTTCGCTTCGCCGGGGTGGTACCTCGTCTCGTGGCCGACCCGCAAAGGGTCGACGAGCGCGATGTGGACGTCCGGGAGATAGAACGGGAGGTCGTTGTTGCCCCCGTCCCACAGGAGGACGTCGGCCTCGGCCTGGGCCTGCTCCAGGATCGCCGCATAGTCCACACCCGCGTAGATCACGGTCCCGGTCGTGATGTGCGGCTCGTACTCCTCGCGCTCCTCGATCGTGCAGTGGTGCCGGTCGAGGTCCTCGAGTTCCGCGAACCGTTGGACGCGCTGGGCGGTGAGGTCCCCGTACGGCATCGGGTGACGCACGGCCACCACCTTCCTCCCCGCCTCTTTCAGCGTCGCGGCGACCGCGCGGGTCGTCTGGGACTTCCCGACGCCGGTGCGCACGGCCGTGACGGCCACGGTGGGGATGTTCGGCTTCAGCATCGTTGCGTTCGGGCCCAGCAGCAGGAAGTTCGCCCCGGCCGCGAGTGCTTCGCTCGCCTTGTGCATCACGTACTCGTGCGAGACGTCGGAATAGGCGAACACCACGTCGTCCACGTCGAGCTGACGGATCAGTCGCGGGAGCTCGTCCTCTTCGTGGATCCGGATGCCGTCGGGGTACCGATCTCCGGCAAGCGCGGCCGGATACGTCCGGTCGTCGATGTACGGGATCTGCGTCGCGGTGAACGCAACGACCTCGGTCTCGGGGTCGTCTCGGAAGACGACATTGAAGTTGTGGAAGTCGCGGCCTGCGGCTCCCATGATCAGGACACGACGCGGCATGGCCGAGGTCCTTTCAGGAGAGGGTGGTGTGATGCGCGGGCAGAAGCCGAGCGCCCGCTCTTCAGGAGCGACTGTAGCCCAACGGGGGCGAGGACGACCCACCGGAGCACGCTCGCCTAGACTCCTGCCCTCGTGGCGGGGCAACGACCGGAGAAGGGATCGGCGGTCAAGAGCGTCCTCGCCGACGTCCGCACGTCGCTGACGGCGCTCGGGAACTCGTTCCGATCGCCCGACATCGCGAAGGCGCTCGCCGCCTACCTCGCGTTCACCATCACCGAATGGGCGGCGTTCATCGCGCTGATCGTCTACGCCTACGAGGACGGCGGCAGCGTCATGGTCGGCTTGGTGAGCCTCCTCCAGCTGATCCCCGCCGCGATCCTCGCGCCGATCGGATCCGTGCTCGGTGACCGGCATCGCCGCGAGCGCGTCCTCGTCTTCGCCTACGCCTCGCTTGCCGGGATGACGGCCGTGGCCGCCGTGGCCCTGCTCATCGACGCGCCGGCTCCGTTGGTCTACGCATCTGCCACCTCGGCCGGATGGGCGATCACGCTCGTCCGTCCCACACACGCGTCTCTCCTCCCCCGCCTGGCTCGGACGCCCGAGGAGCTCTCGAGCGCGTACGCCGCGAGCAGCGTCCTCGAGAGCTTCAGCTCACTCCTCGGTCCGCTCCTCGCGGGGGGACTGATGGGTCTGGCTCCCCGTTCCCTCTCGGGGTCGGGCGTGGTGGATGCCGCACTCGCCGTGATGCTCATCCTCGGCACCGTGAGCGTGGCCTCGATCCGGGTCCGCACCGAGCCCGCCCACGAGGGGGGGACCTCCGGCGTCCGAGTGGTCGCATCCGAGGCGGTGGGCGGGATCCGAGCCGTCGCACGCGACCGCCGATCGCTGCTCCTGGTCGCGACGATGGGACTGACGATGGTCCAACTGGGCTTCGTCGACGTGCTGATCGTGATCCTTGCCTTCGACGTCGTCGGCACCGGCGACGCCGGTGTCGGCTTCCTGACCGCCTCGATCGGGATCGGCGCCGTGGTGGGGGCGGCGCTCGCGATCGGCGTCGCGGCTCGGTGGCGATCGTCCCGCTCGTTCCGGTGGGGGGTCTCGTGGAGCGGGCTCTCGATCGCCGGGATCGCCGCCCACCCCGCCGCGGCCGGGGTCTTCCTGGCGATGAGTGGAGCGGGAGCTGCGCTCGCCGACGTCAACGGACGCGTGATGCTGCAGCGGCTGATACCGGACAAGCAGCTCTCGAGAGCGTTCGGCGTGCTGGAGTCGCTCTACATGGCCGGCGAGGGCATCGGGTCGCTCCTCGCCTCACTCCTCGTCGTGGCGCTCGGCCCTGAGTGGACGCTCTTGATCGCCGGCGTGCTCCTGCCGTCGGTGGCTCTGTTGGGTCGCCGAGCCCTCATCGCGCTCGACGTCGGCGTGCGGATCCCGTCGGAGGAGATGGCGCTCCTGCGATCGATGCGGATGTTCGCGCCGCTCCCCACCCCGATGCTCGAGCGTCTCGCGAGGAACCTCATCCCGATCTCGGTGCCGAACGGATCCGTCGTGATCACCCAGGGCGAGGCCGGCGATCGCTTCTATTCGATCGTCGAGGGTTCCGTGGAGGTCCTCGAGGGTGGGCGCCGCGTCACGACGCTCGTCCCCGGTGGATCGTTCGGGGAGATCGCGCTGATCCGCGACGTCCCGAGGACGGCGACGGTCGTCGCCACGACGGAGAGCAAGCTCCTGGCGCTCGACCGAGACGAGTTTCTCCGCGCGATCACCGGCCACGAAGCCGCAGCCGACGCGGCCCACGGCGTGGCCACGGAGCGGCTGGACGAGCTCGAGGCCCGCAGGGACGGCTAGCCGATACTGCCCTCTATCGGCATCCAGCCGTTGGCCTCGACACGGCCGAACGGCCGGCCGAAGTGCGAAACGCCCAAGGCCCATCCCTTCATGAGCGCCGTTTCGAGGATACGTGCTCGCTCCCGAGCCGCGACCTCCGGGTCCTCGTCGTGGTTGGAGCGGGTCTGCGGGTGGCTGATCTGTGGCGTTGTGTGCAGGAGATCGCCGGTGAGCAGCAGGGTGTCGTTGCCATCGTCGATCCGAACGATGCGATGCCCTGGGGTGTGACCAGGTGCGTGGAGCAGGTACAGGGCCTGTCCGACGTCATGGTCGGCCCCCTCGAGATCGAGGAGACCAGCATCCTCCACGATCGACATCGCGAACCGTCCGGTGAAGTTGCCAGGTGAGCGCTGCGTCGCGAAGAAGCTCCAGTCGTCGGGATGAACGTGGTGTCGCGCCTTCGGGAACCGCATCGCGCCATCAGGTCCACAGACCGCGCCCGAGTGGTCCGCATGGAGATGCGTCAACACGACGTTGTTGACGTCCTCGGGAGCAACACCCATCGCACGGAGCTCGTCGTCGACCCGGCCGGTCACGTCGTATGGCGGGCGGCCGAAATGACCGATGCCCGTGTCAACCAGAGCGATACCGTCTGGATGGCGCACCAGGAAGGCATGGACATGCCACGCCCAACTCGTGGAGTCGTCGTCTGGGAATGCCCACGGGAATCGGCGCCGCTCCTCGTCCCAGTCGATGTCGTGCCCCGGCATCTCGTCGTTGAGCGGCAACGGCGCCCACCCGTCGCAGAGAGGGACGATCTCGAACGAGCCGAGCGTGAACGGCGCGTGCGGCACGGGTCGAGCCTATCGCCAGCGACTCAGGACTCGATGTCCTTGGGCTCGTCCACGTCCATCAGCGTCCGTCGCTCTGGGTCGAGCGCGGTCCAGGTCGGTTCGTCGATCACGACTGACGGGACGGCCGCGAGCAGATCCCGCAAGCTCCGGCGCCCGGCCCGCAGGAGCTCACCCGCCGCCTCGGCCGCCGGAGCGCTTCGGAGCACGCACGGGAGCGGCCTCTCTTCGCCCTGATCCGCGAGCGAGACGGCGACCACACCCGTCTCCAAGGCGGCCCGGAGCATCTCCAGGATCACGGCGGGCTGCAGATCCGGCATGTCGCCCCCTGCGAGGACGATCCATCCCGCGTCCGCGACCTCAATCCCCGCCGAGAGTCCCCGGAGCGGTCCCTCACCCTCGACCGCGTCCCGCGCGAACGCCACCGACGCGCCGGCCGGCATCGGCGGGTCCTCCGCATCGGGAGCGAGCACGACGACCACACGATCGCAGACCTCGAGCAGCGCCGAGACCGGATGGTGCAGGAGCGGACGCCCTCGATACTCCTCGGCGAGCTTGTCGCGACCGAACCGCTCGGATCGTCCTCCGGCGAGCACGACGCCGGCGACGTCGCTACCGTCCCCGGCCGTCGCGTTTCCCTCGGCTCTGCACGTAGGCGAACCCGAAGCGTCCCTTGATGCAGAGGTGACCACTGGTGACCGAATGGTCCTCCGGCGACGAGACCTTCACGATCTCGTTGTCCTGGACGTGGACCTCGAGCTCGCAGCCCACGCCGCAATACGGACAGATCGTGTTGGTGACCGTCTGCGCGTCTTCGTCCCAGGTCCCCTCGGCGCGCATGTCGTGCTCCGACTTGAACATCAGGGCGCCCGTCGGGCAGACCCCGATGCAGTTCCCGCAGTAGACGCACGCCGACTCGTCCAGCGGCACCGCGAACTCGGTGGAGATCCTCGCGTCGAACCCGCGCCCCGCGACCGCGATCGCGAACGTGTTCTGGGCATCCACCCCGCAGGCTTCGACGCACTTGTAGCAGAGGACGCACCGCTCGTAATCACGCACGTACAGGTCGTTGTCGACCTTGACCGGCTGCGCCACCGTCTCCGCGACCGCCGGGTCGGGATCGTGGTGATGACCCGGCCACCGCTCGTCTCGCTCCTCCGCATCCATCGGCTCCATGGCGACGCCGAACCGGGACGGATCCGCTCCGTACTCGCCAGCCCAACGTCGCCAATCCGTCGAGGCGAGTGTCGTGTCGACGCTCGAGTCGAGGAACTCCATCACGAGCTTGCGCGAGTGCCGGACACGTTCGGTATCGGTCTTGACCTTCATCTCCGGCTCGGCACGACGGGAGCACGCCGGCACGAGGACCCGCGAACCCTCGACCTCCACGACGCACACCCGGCAGGCGTTGATGGGCGTGAGGTTGCCCGCGTAGCACATCGTGGGTGTATCGACGCCCTCGGCCCGGCATGCGTCGAGGATCGTGGCGCCCTCCGGCACGCGGACGCTCCGACCGTCGATCTCGATGTCGATCAACCGCTTCGGAGCGTCGAGCGGCACGACCTGGCTCATAGGGCACCTCCGTTGAAGACGCCGAGCCGAGAGATCGCCGACTGCACGGCGCTCGCCGCGGTTTGGCCGAGCCCGCAGATCGAGGCATCCCGCATCACCTGAGCGACCTCGTCGATCAGGGCGAGCTCGTCCGCAGCCGAGCCGATCGTCGTGCCCGAGACGAGCCGGTGCAGAGCCTCTTCCTGCCTCACGGTGCCGACCCGGCATGGCACGCACTGCCCGCAGCTCTCGTCGCGGAAGAAGCGGGCGATGCGGAGGCACAGGTCGACGAGGTCGGCCGTCTCGTCGAAGACCATGATCACCCCGGAGCCGAGCGTGTACCCCCCCTCCCGTGCGTCCTCGAACGTGAGCCTGACGTCGAGCATCTCTGGCCCGACGAAGCCACCTGCCGCGCCGCCGAGCAGCACCGTCTTGAGAGTGGCACCCCCGCGGACGCCGCCCGCCAGCTCGATGAGATCACGCAACGTCGCGCCGTGTGCCACCTCGTAGACCCCCGGTCGTTCCACATGGCCGGAGAGGCAAAAGAGCCGCGGCCCGGTGGAGCCCTCGGTTCCGATCGCGGCGTAGGCCTCCGCGCCGACTCGAAGCACCTCCAGCACGTTGATCAGCGTCTCCACGTTGTTGATCGCCGTCGGCTTGCCGAACACGCCGTGGGTCACCGGGAACGGCGGCTTGTTCCGCGGCTCCCCGCGCTTGCCTTCGATCGAATTGAACAGTGCGGTCTCCTCGCCACAGATGTAGGCGCCGGCGCCGCGGCGGAGCTCGATGTCGAACGCGAACCCGTGGCCCATGACGTCGTCGCCGAGGAAGCCATGGTGTCTCGCTTCGGAGATCGCATGCGCCAGTCGCTCGGTCGCCAGCGGATACTCGCCCCGGATGTAGATGAAGCCGGTCTCCGCGCCGCACGCGAAACCAGCCACCGTCAGCGCCTCGATCACGGCGAACGGGTCCTGCTCCATCACCACGCGGTCCTTGAACGTGCCGGGCTCGGATTCATCGGCGTTGCAGATCACGTAGTGGGGTCGGACGGGTTGGGTGGCGACCGCCTGCCACTTCACGCCCGTCGGGAACGCGGCGCCTCCGCGTCCGAGGAGCTTGGCATCGGTCACTGCCCGGATCGTGGCTTCGGGCCCCATCTCGGTCGCGGTGCGGAGCGCCTCGTAGCCGCCGTGGGCGCGGTAGTCGTCGATCGACGCGGGGTCGACGACACCTGCCCGCCGAAGAAGGCGCAGGGTCTCGCGTCCATCGGTCGCGAGCGTCTGCGGCGCCCCGATCCCGCCGGCGCACACGACCGCGGAGTCCGGCGCGACCATCGCGTCGATGCTCGCCCGGGTGGCTTCGCCGAGAGCGACCTCCGACCGTCCCGCGCGCTGCGCGAAGACAGCCGGCGCCTGTTCACACATCCCCAGACAGGGCGATCGGACCCAGGTCCAGCCGCCGGCGTCGGCTCCTTCGGGCGCCGCGTCGCGCGCCAATCCTCGCAGAGGGCGAGCCCGCCCGCGCTGCGGCACGCCAGATCGTCACAGACATGGACGACGTTCACCGGTCGCTCTTCGACGCTGAACATCGCGTAGAACGTGGCCACGCCGTAGGTGTCGGCCGGCGGCACCGAGAGCCGCTGGGACACGTAGTTGAGTCCTCCCCGGCTGATCCAGCCGACGGACCCTTGAAGCGCATGCAAGGCCGGCAGCAGGAGATGACGTTGTTCGCGAGCCTCTCGACCGCTCCGCACGACACGGAGGTCGCGTTCGGAGCGCTCGAGACCTCCCTCCCAACCGGTCTCCGGCGGTCCGAGGAACCCGTCGACCGCGGAACGCTCCGCCTCCGTCGGGGAGGCGTCCATCAGATGGAGATCCACGCCACCTCCGCCGTCACTCGCGATCCCCTACGACGGCCGGCGCCGCCACCTTCTCCACCTGCACGGCCGTGGCCTTGAACTCCGCGGTGCCGGACTTCGGGTCCCACGCGTCGATCGTCAGGTTGTTGATGTCGACCTGGTCCGGGAAGTGCAGCGTCATGAACAGCAGACCCGGCCGGAGACCGAGGGCGAGACGCACCGGGGCTTCCACCTCACCCCGGCGAGACGCGATACGCACCCGCTCCCCTTCACGCACCCCGAGACGCTCGGCGTCTTCCGGGGAGATGTCCAGCGTCTCCTCGCGGCGGAGCGGCGATGTGTACCCGCCGGTCTGTACACCCGTGTTGTACGAGTCGAGTCGCCGGCCGGTCGTCAATCGGAAGGGATAGTCCTCGTCCAACTCGTCCACCGGCGGCTCGTACAGCACGACGGAGAACGGCGCTTTCATCCCCTGCTCCTCGGGATCCTCCGACCAGAGGCGCCCGTGAAGGAACTTCGTGCCCGGATGAGACTCGTCCGGACACGGCCATTGGATCCCGCCGAGCTCCTCCAGGCGCTCCCATGACATCCCGGCGTGCATCGGCGAGAGCCTGCGGACCTCCTCCCACACGTCGTTCGCGGAGGGATGGCCCCAATCGTGACCCAGGCGCTTCGCGATCTCGGCGATGATCCAGATGTCGTCCTTCGCGTTCCCGGGAGGCACCAGCGCCGGCCGCACCCGCTGCACACGGCGTTCGCTGTTCGTGACGGTCCCTTCCGACTCGAACGCCGAGTTGGCCGCGGGCAGCACGACGTCTGCCATCTTCGCGGTCTGCGTCATGAAGATGTCCTGCACGATCAAGATATCGAGGTTCGCCAGCAGCTTGTGGGTCTTCTGGTTGTCGGCCTCGGACGCCGCGGGGTTCTCACCGATCACGTACAGCGCGGTGAGCTCACCCTCCTCCATCGCCTCGAACATCTGCGAGAGGTGCCAGCCCCTCTTGGGTTCGATCGACACACCCCACTCGCGCTCGAACCGCTCCCGGGCGTCGGTGTCGGTCTCGATGTCCTGGAAACCGGTCAGCTTGTTGGGGATCGCGCCCATGTCCCCGCCGCCCTGGACGTTGTTCTGGCCGCGCAATGGGTTCATCCCGGACCCGTACTTCCCGACGTGGCCCGTCAGCAGCCCCAGGTTGATCAACGCCAGGACGTTGTCGGCGGCGTTGTGATGCTCCGTGATCCCGAGGGTCCAGCAGATCATCGCGCGATCGGCACGCGCGTAGGCGTGCGCCACCTCGCGGATCACCTCGGCAGGGATGCCCGTGACCTCGGCGCCGCGCTCGAGCGTCCAATCCATCACCGAGGCCACGTAGTCCTCGAAGCCGGTCGTCGCGAGCTCGATGAACGCGCGGTGGTGCAGGTCGTTCACGATGATCTCGCGCGCCATCGTGTTGGAGAGCGCGATGTCGGTGCCCACGTCCAGTCCGAGCCAGAGATCGCCCCACTCAGCCGATTCGGTGCGGCGAGGATCGACCACGATCAAGCGCATCCCGTCATGGATCCCCTTCAGGACATGGTGGAAGAAGATCGGGTGGGCGGCGCGAGCGTTCGAACCCCACAACAGCATGAGGTCGGTGTGCTCCGCCTCCTCGTATGAGCTGGTGCCGCCTCCGGCACCGAAGACCGTGGCCAGACCGACCACGCTCGGTGCGTGTCAGGTGCGGTTGCAGCTGTCGATGTTGTTGCTGCCCAGGGCCTGACGGATGAACTTCTGTGCTGCGAAGTTCATCTCGTTCGTGGCCTTCGAGCAGCTGAACAGGCCGACTCCCTTGCCGCCGTGGCGATCGGTAGCGGCGCGCAGCCCCTCGGCGGCCCGGTCGAGGGCCTCCTCCCAGGTCGCGACGCGTAGCTCGCCGTCCTCGCGCACCATCGGCTCGGTGAGTCGCGTGAGCCCGTTCGGCATCGAGCGCTCCTTTACCGTTCCTTGGCAGGTCGGACCATCCGACCGTGGAGCGATTCTAGGCGGCGCGGAGAACAGCCGGATAGGTGTGGCGCGCCTCGGTCTACTGTGTGCGGGATGACCTCGAGGATCGTGCCGCACGCCGGCCCCGTCGGGGGCGAACAGGACGCGTCGAGCAGCAAGTCGGGCGCCCTCCGCGCCGCGATCTTCGGGATGAACGACGGCCTGGTGTCCAACCTGTCCTTGATCTTCGGCGTGGCGGGCTCGGGGGTCGCCGGCAAGGTGGTCGTGATCGCCGGGTTCGCGGGACTCCTCGCAGGCGCGTTCTCGATGGGAGCGGGCGAGTACGTCTCGATGAAGGTGCAGCGCGAGGTCTACGAGCAGCTCATCCACAAGGAGGCGCACGAGATCGCCACGGAGCCGGAGGAGGAGCAGCGGGAGCTGGCGCGGCTGTACGAGGCGAAGGGCATCGACCCGGAGATCGCGGAACAGATCTCGACAGCGCTGATGAAGGATCCGCAGGTCGCCCTCGAGACCCACGCGCGGGAGGAGCTCGGGCTCGACATGAGGGAAGGGCTCGGCTCACCCTGGGCGGCCGCGGGGTCCTCCTTCGCGATGTTCTCGATCGGCGCCACTGTCCCCCTCCTCCCGTTCCTGTTCACCTCGGGCGAGACCGCGATCGTCGTGTCGGCCTGCCTGTCGGCCGTGACGCTCTTCGCGGTCGGAGGGGCGATGACGATCCTCACGGGCCGAGGCGTGCTCTTCTCGGGAGCGAGGATGCTCGGGATCGGCGCGGTCGCCGCGGCCATCACCTTCGGCGTGGGCAGTCTCGTCGGCAACGCCGTCAGCTGAGCGACGAGACCAGCCGTTCCGGGTGCGTGTAGACGTTCAGTCGCTCGTCGCGGACGAAGCCGACCAGCGTCATGCCGAACCGCTCGCCGGCTTCGACCGCGAGCGACGACGGGGCGCTCACCGCGCTCACGATCGGGATACCTGCCACGGCTGCCTTCTGCACGATCTCGAACGACAGCCGCCCGCTCACCTGGAGGACGTGGTCGGCGAGCGGCACGTGCCCGGCGAGCACCTGCTCCCCGACGACCTTGTCGACCGCGTTGTGACGACCGACGTCCTCGCGAACGGAGACGAGTTCCCCCTCGGCGGAGAAGAGCCCCGCCGCGTGCAGGCCACCCGTCCGCTCGAAGACCTTCTGCGCCTTGCGGAGGGCTGCCGGAAGCGCGAGGAGGGTGTCCCCCGCCACCCTGGTACCCGTCGCGACGGGAGCGCATCGCACCTCGATGTCGTCCAGCGCGGCCTTCCCACACACGCCGCACGACGACGTGGCGTAGAAGTTCCGCTTCAACCGGTCGAAGTCGAACGAACGGCTGAGCGTGACCGAGACGATGTTGTACTGCTGGTCCTCACCCGGCAGGGTGTCGCAGTAGGCGACCCGGCTGACGTCGCCGGGGACGATCAAGCCCTCGGTGAAGAGGAATCCGACGGCGAGCTCGAAGTCACCTCCGGGCGTCCGCATCGTCACGGCCACGGACGCCAGCTCCTGCCCCGGACCCTGGACCCGGATCTCGAGGGGCTCCTCCGCGGCAAGGGTGTCCGTCCGCTCGGATCGGACACCGTCGTTCAGCGCGACGACGTGCACGCTCGAGGTGTTCCGACGGAGCGGCTGCGCGGCGGTCGCCATATGACGATTATCGTCCTTCCCGGGAGGCCGAGCCGCGATCAGTGGGACACGGCGGCGGCGGCGATCTCCGAGACGAGCTCCCGCTTCCAGAACCGCTCCAGCGCGAACGGCGCGATCAGATCCGGCACGACGTTGTCGTTGACCAGGTCGGCCATCGTGACCCCGACGATCGGGGTTGCCTTGAACCCGTACGTCCCCCACCCGCCGTCGATCAGGAAGCCCTCGACGTCCGTGAGCCCCATGATCGGCGAGTAGTCGGGCGTCACGTCGCAGAGGCCGCCCCATGCGCGCATCAGCTTCACGCGTCCGAGCATCGGGAGGAGCTCGAGCGAATGCCCCGCCGTGACCTCGAGGAAGTCCAGGGTCGAGTCCTGCGAGTACGACGTGTACGGCTCGATCTCCGACCCGATCAGCACCTCGCCCCGGTCGGTCTGGGAGATGTAGACGTGCAGGGTGGCGGAGACCAGGATCACGTCCAGGAACGGCTTCAGCGCTTCCGTCACGAACGCCTGCAGCGGATGGGTCACGATGGGCGTCTCCACCCCTGCCATCCGGCAGACCTCGCTCGTCCACCCCGCCACGGCGGAGATCACGGTGCCGGTCGCGATGTCGCCCCGGTTCGTCCGGACGCCGGTGACCCGACCGCCCTGCACGTTCACGCCGGTCACCTCGGTGCCTTGATGCACGTGCACGCCCATGCGGTCGGCCATCCGCGCGTACGCCCACACGACGGCGTCGTGGCGGATCACGCCGCCGGGTGGGTGGTAGAGGGCGGCCATGATCGGGAAGTCCGGATCGTTCGACAGGTCGAGCTCCGGGCAGAGCTTCGCGATCTCATCCGGAAAGATCACGCGCGAGTCGACACCGAGGAGCCGGTTCACCTCCGCCCGCTCGTGCGCGACGATCACGGCGCGCTCGGCGTGCGCGAGCGTGAGATGGCCCTGCTGCGAGAGCAGGAGGTTGTAGTCGAGCTCCTGCGCGAGCTGCTCGTAGAGTCGGAGCGACTCCTTGTAGAACGCCACGCCCTCGGGTGTCCGGTAGTTGGCTCGGACGATCGTGGTGTTGCGGCCGGATCCACCGGCGCCCATGTAGCTCTTGTCGAGGACGGCGACGTCGCGGATGCCGCGTTTCGCGAGCTCGTACGCGATCGCGAGCCCGTGGGCGCCGCCACCGACGATCACGATGTCGTAGGAGTCCTTCATCTCGTGACGGCGCCACATCCGCCAGGGACGGAAGTATCGGATCGGGTGCATCAGCGCCACCCCTCCGCTCGCAACGCCTGCCAACCCACCGGCGCGCCGCCGAGTCCGGCGACCACGTCGAGAGCGACTCGAACACGTATCGGGCGTACTCCGTCGCGACGTAGACCTCCAGGACGGGCAGCGGAGAGGTCGCGCCGAATCATCAGCGCGCGGACCTCCACGATCGGCGCGCCCGTCGCCTCCCCGGGAGCCAGGGTGGCGGGATCCCACGACGTGACCCGCTCCAGCACGGCGGGTAGCTCGGGGCCCGCCAGCGCGAACCCCGCGAACAGATGGGTCGCGTCCGTCACCATGGCGCTCTGCCCGATCGACGGGTTCGAGCGCTCGGAGCATCGCGGCTTCCGGCGTCCGGCTCTCCGAACACGATGGCCCACTCCGGCGAGATCCGCGCGATGACGCCGTCCGGCCGGCAGCGGGAGCGCTTCCGGGAGGCGCCCGCGGACATCCACCTTGGCTCGCGCGCTGACGTCCGCGATCGCCACGCGATCGCGGACCGCAGCGCGCTCGGCCGCGTCGTCCCCGTAGGAGGCCGGGATCTCCCAGCCGGCCTCCTCCACGAAGGCCGCCCCGCGGCGCGACGCCAGGCGCGCCGCGGGCGACCGTCTGATCGCCGCCCTCACGACCGCAGCCTCTCTCCGGCAGGGTCGTAGAACGCGGTCGTCCGCACGGTGGCCGAGGCGTGACTCCCACCGAACTGGATCTCGAACGTGCTGCCGTCGGACGCCAGATCCGCCGGGACCCACGCGAGGCCGATCACGCTCCCCACCGCGGCGCTCCGTCGCGCCGAGGTCACTCGGCCGACCCAGACACCGCCGCGCACCACGGAGGCTCCCTCGGGCGGCAGCCATCCGTCCGGAGCCGTGAAGCCCACCAGGCGCTCGTGCGGGCCCCGGTCCTTCAGGTCCCCCAGAGCCCGAAGGCCGAGGAAGTCCTCCTTGTCGTCCTTCACCATCCATCCCAGCCCGACCTCGTACGGATCGGACTCGGCGTCGGTGTCCTGGCCGACGAGGATGTGCTGCTTCTCGAGACGGAGGATCCGTTGGGCCTCCAGGCCGAAGGCCGCGATCCCGCCGGGCTGCCCCGTCTCCATGATCGCATCCCAGATGTGTTCGCCGTACGCCGACGGGAAGTGGACCTCGTAGCCCATCTCGCCCACGAACCCGATGCGCAGCACCAGCGAAGGCACGCCGGCGACGTCGATCCGCTTCGCGGAAAGGTAGGGCATCGCGTCCCCGGACACGTCCGCGTCGGTCAGCGCCGCCATGACGCTCCTCGCCCGCGGCCCGGCCAGGTTGACCGCTCCGAATGCGCCGGTGACGTTCAGCACCCTGGCGTCGAGCTGCCAATCGGCGTTCCACCATGTGATCCACCGCTCGAGCGCCGCCGTGTTCCCGGTCGTGACGGTCACGTAGAACTCATCCTCGTCGAGGCGAACGACCGCGCCATCGTCGAGGATCACCCCTTCGTCGTTCAGCATCGCGCCGTAGCGAACCCTCTCGACCGCGAGATCGGAGAACCGGTTCGGATACAGACGCTCGAGGAGTTCCACCGCCCCCGGGCCCTTGATCCGGAACTTGCCGAGCGTGCTCACGTCGATCAAGCCCGACACGGTTCCGGACCGCATCCACCTCGTCCTCCGGGGTCGTGTAGTGGTGCGGTCGCCGCCAATCTCCCGCCCACATGAACTCGGCGCCCGCCGCCACGTGCCGGTCGTGCATCGTCGTCTGCTTCCGCGGCGTCAGCCGGGTGCCGGCGAGCGTGCCCATCTCGACGGGCACCCAGGGTGGTCGGGCGGTGGTGGGAGCGGTCTCCGAGAACGGCCGTCCGGTGGCTCTGCCGCACAGCCGTTGCGAGGACAGCATGCACGCCTTCCCCTGGCACGGACCCATCGTGATCGTCGTGTAGCGCTTGAGGAGCTCCATCGAGTCGAACCCCTCGGCCGCGGCCGTCTTCAGCTCCTTCGACGTCACGTCCATGCACAGGCACGCGAACTGCTTCCCGGAGACGCCCGAGACCTCGGGCGGAAGGATGACCGGGTCTCCGGCCTCGACCGCTTCCTGCCGCAGTCGCGTCCACCTCGGACGGGTCGATCTCGTATCCGAGCGCGTCGGCGGCCTCGAGCCCGGCGAGCCTCCCCTGCGCGACCGCGGCCGCGGGCGTTCGGGTCGCCGACGACCGCGCCGACCGCGTACGTGCGCTCGGGCATCTCGACCGGGAGGAAGGCTTGCATCTGGCCGTCGAACGCCAGCCGCGCTCCCGACTGCGCCAGCAGATTGGTCGAGGGCATCTGCGACGAAGCGATCACCACGAGGTCGCAGCTGACCTTCTGCCCGGAGGTGGAACCGGACGGTCCCACCGTGACCCCGGTGACCCCCCGACGGCCGTGCGCGGCGAGGATCGTCGAGCCCGCGATCACGGGGAACCCCTCCGGCCACTCCTCCCTCGGACCGGAGGTCCACGACGGTGACCTCCGCACCGGCGTCCCGGAGCGCCCAGGCCGTCCGATAGGCCGTGTTGTCGGCCGCGAGAACGATCGCACGCCGGCCGGGCAGCACGCCGTATCGATGCAGCAGCAGGTGAACGGCGGACGACAGCATGATCCCGGGCAGGTCGTTGCCGGGGAAGACCGCGGATTGCTCCACCGCACCTGTCGCGAAGATGAGGCGTGTCGCTCGGATCCGGTATAAGGCGTCCGGGCCTGCGGCGGCCACCAGCATGCCCCCGAACACCCCGAAGGCGGCGGTCCTGGAGAGGAAGCGCACACCCGAGTCGAGGACCCGTCGCACGAGCCCGGATCGGAGACCGACGTCGGGATCGCCGAGCAGGTGGCCGCCGGCCTCGCGGCCCTGCTCGAGCAGGACCACGCTCGCTCCTGCTTCGGCCGCCTCGGCCGCGGCCGCGAGGCCGGCCACCCCGGCCCCGATCACGAGGATGTCGGGGTGGAGGTTGATCGTGCGCCGTCTCCGGTGATCGGGCTCCCGCGGGACGGTGCCGAGGCCGGCCTTCGACCGGATGAAGGGTTCGATGGCAGGCCATGCCCAGCGCGGTCGCTGGAAGATCTTGTAATAGAAGCCGGGCGGCATCATGAACGAGAACGTGTTCAGCCACCCGTGGATGTCGCGGTCGACGGAAGGCCAGGCGTTCTGGCGCTCGACGCGCATCCCTTCCCTGACGGGTTCCGTGCACGCTCGGACGTTCGGGATCCCGTCGATCTGCATCAAGCAGTTGGGACACGCGCCGGTCATGCACTGCAGCCCGCGCGGCCGGTGATACTTGAACGAGCGACCCGTGATCGTCACGCCGGCCGCGGCGAGCGCCGATCCCACGGTGTCTCCCTCGAACGCTGAGAGGATGCGGCGTTCGAATCGGAATCGGATCGGCCGGTCGCGCCGGATCGCTTCGCCCAGGCGCTCCGGGAGCCGTTCGCTCACGCGGGCGCGGCCTCTCGCTCCGTCCCTCGTTCCCCCGGCCGGTCTTCGGGGCGGTAGGTACGTCGGATCTCGTTCGTCGTGGTGTGACGTTCGGCGATGAACCAGGCGCGACATCCGCTCTGGTGCACCCACCATTCGGTCTGCCAGCCATCGACGTTGCGACGGAAGTACAGGGAGGCCGCCAGCTCTCGGTCGGTGGACCCGGGCCCGGCGCGCTTCGTCGTCTCGCCCCCGAAGGAGAACTCGAGCGCCTCGCGCGGTCCGCAGTTCGGACACGTGATCAGGAAAGTCACCCGTTCCTCCGATCTCCGGCGCCACCCGAGCGGGGCCGGAACGCGCGTGAGACTATCGAAGGAGACCTCAGCCCGACCGGAGGTTCCAGATCGGGAGCTGTCGGGCCTTCGCCCGGACCTTCCTCCTCCAGCGGGGCATGTAGATCAGGAACCAGAAACCCATCACCCCGAGGACGATCGGGAAGTATCGGCGGCTTCCGATGTTCGCGAGCGTGATCGCGAGCGCGATCCCGAGCGCCACCGAGACCGCGACCACCTCGAGGCGGTAGCGACGCATCTCTCGCATCACGCCCCAGTACTCCTCCTGGGGGATCTGTGCCGTATCCCAGCGGCGCCCGCAGTTCGGACATGTCCACGCTTCCCCGTACGGCACCGGCTCGACCTCGCCGCAATCGCAGCGCACGGTGATCGGAGGGCCCTTCACGGCGCGATGGTACAGGTGAGGCCGTATGCGTCGGAGGCAACCAGGCTGGATTGCCCACCCCGTGGCGCCGTGCTATACCGCGGCGAGCGGCCGAGGGGCCGCGTACCCGAGAGGGGAGGGATCAGGTGGCTGACGAAGTCACGGCGCAGGCGACCATCGAGGAACGCCATCTCCTCAAGTCGCTGAACTGGTACGACGGATTCGTCATCGGCTTGTGCCAGCCGGCGTTCTTGCTGGGGTCGCTGGGATTCACGCTCGCCACGATCGGCGCCTGGGGATCGATCCTGCTGTGGGGGATCTCCGCGACCGTCGGGCTGCTGCAGAACTTCATCTACGCGGAGACCGCCGCGATGTTCCCCGACAAGCCGGGCGGGATCGCCCTGTACGCGCACGAGGGTTGGCGTTCCCGATTCAACCTCTTCGGTCCGATCGCGGCGTTCGGCTATTGGATCGGCTGGTCCGTCGTGCTCTCGTTCGTCGGGAACATCGTGGGTGCGCTCGTCGTCGCCGAATGGTTCCCCAAGTCCGGAGACGGAGTGGACGACGCTTATTTCAACCTGGGCTTCGCGGACTTCGGGCTGGCGCAGGCGATCGCGATCGTCGTGATCATCGGGGTCTGGTTGTTCAATGTCCTCGGGGTCAAGCCCTCGCTGGCGGTGGGATACGTGACCGGCGCGCTCCTGATGATCCCGCTCGCGATCTTCATCGTCTTCCCCTACATCACCGGAGACTGGGAGTCGTCGAACCTGGAGTACGTCCACAACGCCGGCGGCTTCAGCGACCTTCGGATCGCCCTGATGTGGCTCTTCATCATGTGCTGGTCCGCGTACGGGATCGAGGTTGGTGCGAGCTTCGCGCCCGAGTACCACGACACGAAGCGGGACACCGACAAGGCACTGAAGAGCGTGGCGGTGTTCTCATTGTTCGTCTACCTCTTCCTCCCCCTCGGCCTGGGCGGCGTGGTGGGATCGGTCGGCGACTACGGCAGCTTCTACGTGTCGGCGCTCGAACAGATCGCCGGTTCCGCGCTCGGCGGCTTCGCCGTGATCTGTCTGATCGCGAGCTTGATCCTCGCGATGAACACGTCGACGGCCGACGGAGGCCGCGCGCTCTACGGCATCGCCCGCGACGATATGACGATCAAGTGGCTGTACCACTTGAACAAGTTCCACGTCCCGGCCCGTGGGATGACGGTCGACATGGTGGTGAACATCGGCCTGCTGCTGCTGCTGGGCGCGAACAACTTCGTGATCCTCTACATCTCGAACATCGGCTACGTCTTCTGTCACGTGCTCGCGCTCACGGGGTTCCTGCTCCTGCGGAGGGACCGCCCGGACTGGCCGCGGCCGATCAAGGCCGGACCCGTGTTCGCGGCGCTCGCCTGGCCGCTTGCGCTGTTCAACCTGATCCTCGTGCTCGCCGGTGTCCTCGACCAGAAGGTCGCGTCGTACATCGGCTTCTACGAGTTCAAGGGGCTCCCGCTCTTCCTCGGCGCCGGTGTCCTCATCGCATCGGTGGCGTTGTTCTTCTACCGGCGGGCGGTCCAGGACCGCAAACCCATCACGTTCCGGGACCACGACGTACCCACGGTCCCGAGCGAGGACCAGATGCGGTTGCTCCGCGAGGAGGTCATGCCCGACCGAGCGTCGTAGAGCACGGGACCAGCAGGCAACGGGGCGGCTCGCCGCCCCGTTGCCGTTCTCCCGGTCCGCCGCCGCTCGCGTTGTCTCACTCGGAGCGCGGGCCTAGCATGAGCCGGAAACCCACCAGGAGGTCTTGATGACGGAGAAGATGTGGGGTGGCGAGCCCTTCTGGGGGCTCGGCTACGACTGGGATCCGGATTGGGTCTACACCGACCGACAGAAAGAGCTCCGCGCGACCCTGATCGAGCTGTGCGAGAAGGAGCTCCGGGCCAACGCCAAGCGCTTCGACGACGAGCTCATGTTCCCTCGCCGCAACCTGGAGCTCCTCGGCGAGCACGGGTTCCTGGGGCTCACGGTGCCGGAGGAGTACGGCGGTCTGGGCGAGGATCACGTCGCGTACTCGATGGTCTGCGAGACGATCGCTCGATACGGCTGCGCGTCCACGGCGATGTGCTACGTCATGCACATCGGCGCCGTGAACGCGATCATGCTCCGCGCCACCCCCGAGCTCGTCGACAAGTACATCCGACCGCTGAACTCCGGCAAGATCGGCACCCTCTCCTATTCCGACCCCGAGACGGGCTCCCACTTCTGGTATCCGATCTCCTCGGGCGCGGAGCGCTCCAACGGCGGATTCAAGGTCAGGAAGAAGGCGTCGTGGACGACGTCGGGTGGGTTCGCCGACTTCTACGTCGTGCAGACGACGAGTCCCGATTTCACCGGCTACGACGATCTCTCCGTGTTCGTCGTCGACGGTGAGCACATCCAGGCGCACCCGTCGCTATGGGACGCGCTCGGGCTGCGCGGCAACCAGTCGGGACCGATCGAGATCGACAACATCGAGATCCCCGCCGAACAGCTCGTCGGCCCGACGGGCGACGGCGCCAACTCCAACGATGAATCCGTCGATCCCTGGTTCCTGGTCGGCTCCTCGTCGGTGTGGAACGGCCTCGCCCTCGGCGCGATCGATATCGCCAAGCGCCACACGACCCGTAAGAAGCACGTGGACGTCGGGCTCCGGGTCGCCGACTACCCCACGATCCAGGACTACGTCGGCGAGGCCGTCATGGACACCAACGCGTCACGGTTGTTCACACTCTCCGTCGCGCAGGCGATGGATTCCGCGACCGAGCACAACACCGTGAACCCCGGACCGGGCGAGCTCGCTCGCGGCAACTTCCTCCACTGGGCGTGGCAGATCAAGTTCGAGGCGGCCAAGAACACCGCCCACGTCGTCGACAAGATGCTTCACGCGTGCGGTGGCTCCGGCTACAAGCGAGACATGGAGCTCGAGCGGTACCTCCGCGACGCGAAAGCCGGCTGGGTGATGGGACCGACCAACGAGGTGCTCCGACAGTTCGTCGGGAAGGCCGTGTTGCTCGGGTTCGAGTCCCTCGACTACTGGAACCAGTCGTACAACCGGCGGGCCGTCGAGAACGAGGTCAAGAAGCTCGATGCGGCGGGCAAGCGCGAGCTGGCCGAGCAGCTGTTCAAGGAGGCCGACGAACAGGCATCGAAGGAGCCAGCGGCCAAGAGCTGACGTCCATGGCGATCTCGACCGGACGCCGAGGCATCACCATCCCGGGGCTGCTCCCCTCGGATCCGTTCCTCGAGCGGTACTGGGTCCGCCCGGGCGGAGCCACCGTTCTCGTGCTCGAGGGAGACGACCGGCTCACCGTGCGCGACCCGGACGGCGGACAGATCGCGGAGGTCACGGCGCTCGCGCCGGACGGCTCCGACGACGCCGCGGCGCTCGGCGCCCGTGCCGACGTCCCCGCATCGGTCCTGCGTTCGTTGATCGGTTCCGAGGTCGACGGTGCCGCTGACGTGATCGGGACGCTCGCGGGGCGCGGACTGAACCCCACGGAGGCGATGGCCGTCCAGCTGTTCGGGGAGTGGTCCCCGGCCGGCTCCACGCAGACGTTCACGGCCGAGCGACCGGTCGTGGTGGTGGTCGCGGCGCCTGATGGCGCGTCCGTGCTGGAGGGGGGCATCCCTGCGTCGGACCTCGATGTCGAGATCCGGAGGACGCGCCCTCGGACCCACGATGAGCTCGAGCTCCCTCCCCCGCTCGCGGAGCCGCGCCTGGACTTCCGCGTCGACCGCGCGACGGCCCTGTCCTACGAGGTGAAGGCCGGCGAGTACATCCAGATCATCGACGTCGAGGGCAAGCAATGCTCGGACTTCCTCGCGTTCCATCGGAGGAAGCTGGAGGACGGCGTCGAACGCGGCTTCGATCCGACGATCACCCGCACGCTGATGGGCAACGCCTTCCCGCAACCGGGGTTGTATTCGAAGTTCTACGACCTCGACATGGACGTCCTCGTGCAGGTGATCCGCGACACGGTGGGGCAGCACGACTCGTTCCTGCTCGCGTGCACGTCCCGGTACTACGAGAACCTCGGGTACTTCGGGCACACGAACTGCACCGACAACTTCAATCGCCAGCTCGAGACCTACGCGATCGCGCCGAGGAAGGGCTGGCAGGCACTGAACTTCTTCTACAACACGATGTTCGCGAGCGATCACCTGCTGGTGTTCGACGAGCCGTGGTCCCGTCCCGGCGACTACGTGCTGCTCCGTGCGGCGACAGACCTCGTGTGCGCGTCGAGCGCCTGTCCCGACGACGTCGACCCTGCGAACGGGTGGGACCCGACGGAGGTGCACGTCCGGGTGTACTCACCGGAGCACACGTTCTCGGCCGCGATCGCGCATCGCGTGACCCCAGATGCCGAACCCACGCTCACGACGGAGACGGGCTTCCACCCACGGATCTCCGAACTGACGAGCCGGACCACCGAGTACAACGGCTACTGGCTGCCGACGAGCTTCGACAACCACGGCGCGACCGACGAGTACCGGGCATGCCGCGAGCGCGCGGCCATCATGGATCTCTCGCCGCTCCGGAAGTTCGAGGTGCTCGGGCCCGACGCGGAGGCACTGATGCAGGCGACGGTGACCAGAGACGTCCGGCGGCTCGCCGACGGCCACGTCGTCTACACCGCGATGTGCAACGAGGCGGGCGGGATGATCGACGACGCCACGATCTTCCGGATCGCGGACACCAACTTCCGCTTCGTCGGCGGCAGCGAGTACGACGGCGTCTGGCTCCGCGAGCAAGCATCGCGCCTCGGACTGAACGCCTTCGTGAAGGAGTCCACCGACCATCTCCACAACGTGGCCGTCCAGGGCCCGGCGAGCCGCGACCTGCTGAAGCCGGTCGTCTGGATCCCCCCGGCCCAGACACCGTTCGAGGCGCTCGAGTGGTTCCGATTCTCCGTCGGACGGATCGGCGGGCCCAAGGGAGCTCCAGCGGTGATCTCGAGGACCGGCTACACGGGCGAGCTCGGCTATGAGATCTTCTGCCATCCCAAAGACGCGCCCACGGTGTGGGACGCGATCTGGGCAGCCGGCGAGGCACACGGCCTCGCGCCCCTCGGTCTGGAGGCGTTGGACATCCTGCGCATCGAGGCCGGTCTGATCTTCGCGGGCGCCGAGTTCGACGACCAGATCGACCCGTTCGAAGCGGGGATCGGCTTCACGGTGACCAAGGACAAAGACGAGGACTACCTCGGCCGCGAGGCACTCCGCGAGCGTCGTGCGCACCCGCAGCGTGCCCTCGTCGGGCTCGACCTGGAGGGCAACGAGGTCGCCGTCCACGGCGACGGCGTGTACGCCGGTCGCCAACAGGTGGGCGTCGTGACGAGCGGGACCCGCTCCCCCATCCTCAAGAAGAACCTCGCGCTCGCCCGGGTCGCGGTGCAGCACCATGACCTGGGCACCGCGCTCGAGGTCGGCAAGCTCGACGGTCACCAGAAGCGCATCACCGCCGAAGTCGTCCCGATCCCGTTCTACGACCCCGACAAGACACGACCCCGTTCCTGACCATGGCAGCGCTGGTCGAAACGTTCACTCCCGAGCAGGTCGAGACCTTCCACCGGGACGGCTTCCTCGTCGTGGAGGAGGGCCTGGTCTCCGACAAGGCGCGGGAGCTCCTCGAGGAACGCTACCTGCGCCTGTTCGACGGCGAGTACGAAACCGGGATCAAGCCGGACGAGGTCAACTGGGTCAAGGGACGGGATCCCGAGGACCGCACGCGTCAACTCTGCAACGCCTGGCGTGCCGACACCGTGATCGCGGCGCAGGTCCTGTCGGCGAGGATCGGCCGACTCGCGGCGCAGCTCATGAGCTATCCGGGGGTGCGGATCCTCCAGGACAACGTGCTGTGGAAACCTCCGGGCACCAAGGCGATCGGCTTCCACCAGGACGGCTCGTATGCCGATTACCTGGTCCCTCCGGAGATGGTGACGTGCTGGATGTCGCTGCACGAGACGCGGGCCGACGCGGGCCCGATCGCCTACGTCCGGGGATCCAATCACTGGCCGTGGACCCCGCCGGAGCGATCCCAGTTCCATGCACCTGAGGACTGGCTGGAAGGGGTCAAGGACGCGAAACCGGCCGACGCGGACATGGAAGTGGTGCCGGTCGTCGTGAGGCCCGGTGGCGGCGCCTTCCACCACAACCTCACGTGGCACGGCTCGGAGCCGAACACGAGCGGCACCGTGGCGCGCATGGCCCTCGTGTCCCACATGCTCCCCTCCCACGCGCGCTTCCATCACCTCAACGTCGATCTCATCTACTCGCGGTACCGACGCCGGGGCGACCTTTCGATGGATGAGTCGTTCTTCCCCGTGATGTGGGACGAAACCGGGCACCGTACCGCCTGGCTCGACGAGCTCCCGGAGATCGACTGACCTCGCCGACTGCTCACGAGAGCGGAAGCCACGAGGGCCGAGACGCCTCGGCGCGACACGGCTACGATTTCGAACGTGACCAGCAGACCCGCCGAGGCACAGCATCTGGACGATCTCGCGCGCCTGCGACGCGTCCGCGACCGGATCGACCGGGAGTACGCGCAGCCGCTGGATGTCGAGGCGCTCGCTCGCGGCGCGCATATGTCGGCGGGACACCTCAGCCGCCAGTTCCGACTCGCCTACGGTGAGTCGCCGTACTCCTACCTGATGACGCGGCGCATCGAGCGTGCGATGGCGCTGCTGCGTCGTGGTGACCTCAGCGTCACCGAGATCTGCTTCGCGGTCGGGTGCTCGTCGCTGGGCACTTTCAGCACCCGCTTCGCCGAGCTCGTGGGCATCCCGCCCAGCGTCTACCGGCGTGAGGCGGCCGGCGCGACGACGGGGATGCCGTCGTGCGTGGCCAAACAGGTGACCAGACCCGTCAGGAATCGAGAAGCGAACGCTCCCGAACCGCAACTAGTGTGACCGCATGGACAACATCACGATCCACTCCAGCTTCCTCCCGCACACCGACCCGGAGGCCTCCACGGCCTTCTTCCGCGACGTCCTCGGCTTCGAGGTCCGGATGGACGTCGGATACGAAGGGATGCGCTGGATCACGGTGGGCCCTCCCGACCAGCCGGGCACGAACATCGTCCTGTACCCACCGTCCGCCACACCCGGCATCACCGAGGAGGAGAGCCGCACCATCGCCGAGATGATGGCCAAGGGCACGTTCGCCACTCTCCTGCTGGCCACTCCCGATCTGGACGCCACCTTCGAGCAGGTGCAGGCCACGGACGCGGAGATCGTGCAGGAGCCGACCGACCAGCCGTACGGGGTCCGCGACTGCGCTCTCCGTGATCCCGCGGGCAACATGATCCGCATCCAGGAGCGGTCCTGACTTCAAGGAGGTCCATCGAGATGCCTGAGAAGAAGCCCGCGAGGAAGTCCACTTCGAAGTCCGCGAAGCGCGCCACCGCGAGCACGTCGAAGACGTTCACCGCCGACGAACGGGCTGCGATGAAGGCTCGGGCCCAGGAGCTGAAGGCGGAAGCGCGCGACAACAAGAACAGGGCGGACGGGGAACGCGACCTGCTGGACGCGATCGCCGCGATGAAAGGGAAAGACCGCGCCATGGCCAAGCGGCTCCACGAGATCGTCACCGAGGCCGCGCCGGACCTCTGGCCGAAGACCTGGTACGGGATGCCCGCGTACGCCATGGACGGCAAGGTCGTCTGCTTCTTCAAGAGCGCGGCCAAGTTCAAGTCGAGGTACGCGACGTTCGGCTTCGAGGAAGCGGCGAGCATCGACGCAGGCACCATGTGGACGACCTCCTTCGCGTTGACGGAGCTGACCGCGGCCGACGAGAAGAAGATCTCCGCGCTCGTGAAGAAGGCCGTGCGCTGACGCTTTCGCTGCACGCTGCCGACAGCCACGATCTGATCCGCGTGCAGGGCGCGCGCGTGAACAACCTCAAGGACGTGAGCGTCGAGCTCCCGAAGCGCCGGCTCACGGTGTTCACCGGCGTCTCCGGCTCGGGCAAGAGCTCGCTGGTGTTCGACACGATCGCCGCGGAGTCGCAGCGGATGATCAACGAGACCTACAGCGCCTTCGTGCAAGGCTTCATGCCGTCGCTTTCACGGCCCGAGGTCGACCTCCTCGATGGCCTGACGACGGCGATCCTCGTGGACCAGGAGCGGATGGGCGCCAACCCCCGCTCCACGGTCGGCACGGCCACCGACGCCCACGCGATGCTGCGCATCCTCTTCAGCAGACTCGGGAAGCCGCACATCGGGCCCCCGACCGCCTTCTCGTTCAACGTCCCGACACGGACGGCGAGCGGGGTGATGAGCACCGAGAAGTCCGGCGGCCGGATCGAGAAGAACGTGGTGCGCAACATCGTCTACCAAGGCGGCATGTGCCCGCGCTGCGAGGGCATGGGCTCCGTCTCCGACTTCGACCTCTCGGCGCTGTACGACGACGACAAGTCGCTCAGCGAGGGCGCGCTGACGATCCCCGGCTACAGCATGGACGGCTGGTACGGCCGCATCTTCAGCGGTTCGGGCTACTTCGACATGGACAAGCCGATCAGGAAGTTCACGAAGCGGGAGCTGAACGACCTCCTTTACCGGGAGCCGACCAAGATCAAGGTCGAGGGCATCAACCTCACGTACGAGGGAGTGATCCCGAGGATCCAGAAGTCGATGCTCTCCAAGGACGTCGAGGCGATGCAGCCGCACATCCGCGCCTTCGTCGAGCGGGCGATCACCTTCACGACCTGTCCCGACTGCGACGGCACCCGGCTCAGCAAGGAGGCGAGATCGTCGAAGATCAAGGGGAAGAACATCGCCGACGTCTGCGCGATGCAGATCAGCGACCTGGCTGACTGGATGAGGGCGCTCGACGAGCCGTCCGTGGCCCCGCTGCTCACCGGGCTCCAGCTCCTCCTCGACTCGTTCGCGGAGATCGGGCTCGGCTACCTCTCCCTCGAGCGGCCGTCGGGCACCCTGTCGGGAGGAGAGGCGCAGCGGACCAAGATGATCCGCCACCTCGGATCGTCGCTCACGGATGTGACGTACGTCTTCGACGAACCCACGATCGGCCTGCACCCGCACGACGTCCAGCGGATGAACGACCTGCTCCTGCAGCTCCGCGACAAGGGCAACACAGTGCTCGTCGTGGAGCACGATCCGGAGTCGATCGCGATCGCCGATCACGTCGTCGACCTGGGCCCGGGCGCCGGGTCGGCCGGTGGCACCGTGTGCTTCGAGGGCACCGTGGAGGGATTGCGGGGAAGCGACACCACCACCGGCCGCCATCTCGACGATCGGGCGACCCTCAAGGCATCGGTTCGCTCGTCGTCCGGTGCGCTGGAGATCCGCGGCGCCTCGACGCACAACCTCCGAGACGTGGACGTCGACATCCCGCTCGGGATGCTCTGCGTGGTCACGGGCGTCGCCGGCTCCGGCAAGAGCTCCCTGATCCAGGGCTCGGTCGCCGGCCGCGACGCCGTCGTGGTGATCGACCAGGGTGCGATCCGGGGCTCGAGACGGAGCAATCCGGCCACCTACACCGGTCTGCTCGATCCGATCCGCAAGGCGTTCGCGAAGACCAACGGCGTGAAGCCAGCGTTGTTCAGCGCCAACTCCGAAGGCGCCTGCCCCACCTGCAACGGCGCCGGGGTGATCTTCACGGACCTGGGCGTCATGGCCACCGTCGAATCCACGTGCGAGGAGTGCGAGGGGAAGCGGTTCCAGGCCTCGGTGTTGGAGTACACGCTGGGCGGTCGGAACATCGCCGAGGTGCTCGCGATGTCGGTGACGGAGGCCGAGGGGTTCTTCGGCGACGGCGAGGCTCGGACGCCGGCCGCCCACACGATCCTCGATCGTCTCGCCGACGTGGGGCTCGGCTACGTCTCGCTGGGCCAGCCGCTGACCACGCTGTCCGGCGGCGAGCGGCAGCGACTCAAGCTGGCCGCCCAGATGGGCGAGAAGGGCGATGTCTACGTCCTCGACGAGCCGACCACGGGTCTCCACCTCGCCGACGTGGAGCAGCTGCTCGGCCTGCTCGACCGTCTCGTCGACGCCGGAAGGTCGGTCATCGTGATCGAGCACAACCAGGCCGTGATGGCACGTGCCGACTGGATCATCGACCTCGGCCCCGGCGCCGGCCACGACGGCGGTCGGATCGTCTTCGAGGGCACGCCCGCCGACCTCGTCGCCGCCCGCTCCACCCTCACCGGCGAGCACCTCGCAGCGTACGTCGGCGCCTGACCCACACCCTCCCTAGTCGTCCCGGAAACGAGCGGCCAGCGTCTCGAGCATCGCCCATGCGGCCAGAGGCTCCCGCGTCAGCGCCTCACGGATCATGTCGCGTGAGATCGCGAGCGTCCGCAGTTGCGTGGCGGCCAGGACATCGGCGCTGCGCGGCCGGCCGTCGAAGACCGCGACCTCTCCGAAGAAGTCCCCCGCGCCGAACGTCGCGAGCACGGCGCCGTTCCGCTCCACCCGCGCCTCCCCGTCGAGGATCACGAAGAGTTCCTCGCCGGCATCGCCTTCCCGGACGACGAACTCTCCCGGCGTGAAGGTCCGCTCGTCTCCCTTCGCGGTGATCGCCTCGAGGATCTCCGACGGGAGCGAGGAGAACACGGGGGCCCGCTCGAGGAGATGCTGGTACCGGCCCCCTTGGAACAGGAGTGGCTGCCCCTCCCCGTAACGCGCGTACTCGATCTGCCCCAGGAACAGGGAGTGGTCACCGCCCCAGTAGGAACGGACCACCTTCGCCACCAGGTGGGCGAGCGCTCCCCGTACGAGAGGCGTCTCGTGCACCATCTCGAACTCGACCTCCTCCGTCCCTTCACTGGTGCGTCCCGCGAACCGATCGGAGAGCGCCCGTTGCTCGTCGGCGAGCACGCTGATGCCGTAGCGGCGACCCTCGTGGAGGAGCGCGTGCATCTTCGCCCGCCGATCCACGGAGATCACGACGAGCGGAGGTCGGAGGGAGACGGACATGAAGGCGTTGGCGGTCATGCCGTGCACCTGGTCACTCGATCGCGTGGTGATCACGGTCACGCCCGTCGCGAACATGCCGAGGGTGCGACGGAACGCCGCCGCGGGGTCCTGCCCAGGCTCCCCCGCGATCTCCAGCTCGTCGGCGTCCGGAGCATCCTCGGGGAACGTCTCTCCGAACCCCACCGGCGCGAACCCTCCGTGCACCGGGAGATCGAACTCGAGTGGCGGCGCTTGCGCGACGGATCGTTCGGCCATCCGCTAGCTCCAGGGGTACGGGGAATGACTGACGGGGTGCAGCGTGCCTTCCGCGAACCGGGAGAATCGGAACGGGTCGAGCAACGACTGGTTCTCTCCGAGGACCTCTTTCGCGACGAGGGCGCCCACCCCGATCATCTTGTACCCGTGGTTCGAGTCGGCGATCACGTAGGCGTTGTCCACGAATCGGTCGAACACCGGGAAGCTGTCGGGCGTGAATGCGCCGATCCCCCCGGTGGGAGCCTTCCGGTAGAGGGGCCGTTTCCCTTCGAAGCGCTTCTGACAGTGCGCCAGCGCCGATGTCCACATCCGTTCGAACTCCGGCGTCACGAGGAATTCGGCGCTCTTCTCGCCGTAGGGATCGACCGCCACGTCGTCGGCCGGTTGCTCGACCACCCACGGCATCGCTCCACCCTGCACGCCACCGAAGTTGAAGTCCGGCTTGTAGTAGATCCCCCACAGATCCTCGCTCACGACGGTGCCGTCCATGTCGTCGACCAACGAGGCGTCGGTGTCCAGGTGGATGACAGGCGGCATGTTCCCGGCGTTGTCCAGCAGGTAGGTGGGGTCGACCCCCAGCGTCCCCTCCTGGAGACACCAGTACGTCCACATCGGACGCTCGTGCAGGTTGCCGTCCCGCCCCTTCACGTCCACGACACCGGGCAGGTCGAGCATGTGCCAGAAGTCCCGTACCCAAGGACCTGCGGCCACCACGACCTGCTCGCACGCGATGGTTCCGCGGTCCGTCTCGACCGCCGTGACCGCCCCGCCGTCGACCGTGAAACCGGTCACCGTAACGGGCGCGTGCAGCTGGACGGCGAGCGCCTCGCTCTTGTTGCGGAGGCCCCGCATCGAGGGCATGTTCTCGGCGTACCCGCCCTTCTTCTCGTGGAGCACCACCGAGATGTTCTTCGCCTGCCAGTCCGAGAAGATCGACTCCATGTACGTCCGGCAAGCGTCTTCCCCTTCGATCAGCTCCGAGGGATAGCCGATCGCCTTCTGCTCGGCATGGATCTGGGCCACGTCGGCGCGCATCACCTCGGGTCCGATCTGGAGGTAGCCGATCGGGTGGTAGTGGAACGCCTCCGGATCCGAGTCCCAGATCTCGACGGAGTGCGCCATCAGCTCGCGCATCGCGGGCTGGAAGTAGTTGTTGCGGATCACGCCGCACGCGATGCCGGACGGCCCCGCACCGACGCCTTCCTTGTCGAGGATCACGATGTCCGTGCCGTTCCCGTCGCCCCGAGCCTCGAGCTCCTTCGCGAGGTGCCACGCCGTGGATAACCCGTGGATGCCGGCGCCGATCACGACGTACCGCGAATACTCCGGGAGCGTCATCGAGGCGGATCACCTTTCGAGCTCGGGTGCGAAGCGATTCTAGGGTCTCCCCCGGCACGGATCGTCATCTGGATGGACGTGCTCAGGGAACCCCGACCTCCTCGCGCGATTCCATCCGCCGCCGCGCATCTTCCACGAACGTCCGCCAGATCCCGAGCATCCGATCGTCGTCCTGCCACTCTTCGTGGAGCTCCCATTGGACACCGAGGACGAACGCGGGCGACCCCGGCATCTCGATGGCCTCGATCGTCCCATGGGGACCCCGAGCGACCGCATCCAGACCCGTCCCGAGATCCTTCACCGCCTGATGGTGGTAACTATCCACCTCGTAGCGCTCACCGAGGTGCGCGGCGAGGAGCGATCCCGGTTCCACGTCGACCGGGTGGGTCGGGTGAGAGGGACGCTCGGATCCTTCGAGCGTGGCGGCGACCAAGGCTCGCCATTCGTCCCACTTCGCGCCCGGGTGGTCCGCGCCGCCCCCGGGGAACTCGTCGAGGTCTCCGTAGAGCGTGCCCCCGAGGGCGACGTTGAGGATCTGACAACCCCTGCACACCCCGAGGACGGGCACCGCTTCCTCGACGGCGAGCAAGGCGTAGGAGAGGTCGATCTCGTCGAGGAAGGGCTGCCCGGGCAAGTGCTTGGGATGCGGCTCCTCGCGGCCGTAGCGCCAGGCCTCGATGTCCCGCCCCCCGGCCAGGACGAGTCCGTCGATCCGCTCGATCAGGTCAACTCGATCCTCCTCCCGTTCGTAGTACGGGAGGAGGGCGGGAAGGGCGCCCGCTGCGAGCAGCGGGCGCCCGTACCCGAATCCGTAGTAGTCGCCGTAGTCGGCGAAACCCTCTGAGATCGCGATCAGCGGACGGCGGTCCGTCATGGGTCCGTGCTCGACCCGCGTCAGTGTCCGGCGGGCCGCTCCCAGCCCTCCATCACCGCCGGCTTCCAGTCGGCTCCGACGATCTCCGAGTCTTCCACCCACGGGCCGAGCATCGGCTGTGGGAACTTCGCGTGCTTCGCCTTCAGCTGGATGCCGTAGGAGTTGCCCTCGACCAGGTGCTTCATGAGCACCTTGCGGGCGAACTCATCTTCTCGACCTGCCGGGATCTCGAAGTAGATCTTCAGGAAGGAGTTCGAATAGCGATCGAAGACCGCGGCGACCCCGTCCTCCTGCAGGAGCGTGACGTCCTCGAGCCAGTTGAGATCCTCACCCGGTGTGAGCGCGTCGAGGTCGATGTCCTCCAGGAGCGACATGTCCTCCTGGTACGGGAACCGTCGGCCGGCGAGCTCCTCGGCGTCGATCCCGATCTTCGTCGACAGATGCGGCTCTTCCATCGTCGTCTCCGTTCTCTTCTCCGTTCTTTGGCCTCTAGGTCGGGAACTGCCCGGTGTCGGCCATGTACTTCTGCATCAGGGTCTTGATCTCGTCCAGCGTCCCCTGCTCGGTGACGCCTGGGACGTAGTTCGTGCCGGCGAGCGGTACCTTGGCCATGGCGGCGGCCTCGACCGTGAGCGCGCAGAGATCCTCGGGCTCGAGGGAGTGCACGTCCGTCTTCCCGCATGCCCTCGCGAGCATCTGGAGCTCCATGGTCATCGCCGTGAGCAGGTTGTAGACACGTGTCGCGGCCGAATCCACTTCGAGACGCTTCCGGAGCTCGGGGTCCTGCGTGGTGATCCCCACCGGGCAACGGCCCGTGTGGCAGTGGTAGCACTGCCCGGCGGGCACCCCGACCGTCCCCTCGTAGTCCGTGACACCGGGGATCTCCTTATTGCAATTGAGGGCCATCAGCGCCGCCGTGCCGATCGCAACGGCATCGGCGCCGAGGGCGATGCACTTCGCCACGTCGGCGCCGTTGCGGATACCCCCCGCCACGACCAGGTCGACGTCGTCGGCGAGCCCCACGTCTTCCAGCGCCCGACGCGCCTCGGGGATCGCGGCCATCAGCGGGATCCCGGTCTCCTCCGTCGCGATGTGCGGACCGGCACCCGTCGACCCCTCGGCGCCGTCGAGGTAGATGATGTCCGGCCCGCACTTCGCGGCCATCCGGATGTCGTCGTAGACGCGTGCGGCGCCCAACTTCAGCTGGATCGGGATCCGGTAGTCGGTGGCCTCCCGAACCTCCTGCACCTTCAGTGAGAGGTCATCGGGCCCGAGCCAGTCCGGGTGTCGCGCCGGGGAGCGCTGGTCGATGCCGGCCGGCAGCGAACGCATCTCGGCGACCTGCTCGGTGACCTTCTGTCCCATGAGGTGGCCACCGAGGCCGACCTTGCACCCTTGCCCGATGAAGAACTCGCACGCGTCGGCGAGCATCAGGTGGTGGGGGTTGAACCCGTACCGCGATTGGATGTTCTGGTAGTACCACTTCGTCGAGAGGTCTCTCTCCGGCGGGATCATGCCTCCCTCGCCCGAGCAGGTCGCCGTCCCGGCCATCGACGCACCCTTCGCGAGCGCCATCTTCGCCTCGAGCGACAGCGCCCCGAACGACATCCCCGTGATGTAGATCGGGATCTCCAATTCGATGGGGTCCTTCGCGAAGCGGGCGCCGAGCACGGTCTTCGTCTCGCACTTCTCGCGATAGCCCTCGATGACGAAGCGAGTCAGCGTGCCCGGCAGGAACATCAGCTGGTCCCAGTGCGGGATCGGCTTGAACATCGAGAAGCCGCGCATCCGGTATCGCCCGAGCTCCGATTTCACGTGGATGTCGTTGATGACCTCCTCGGTGAAGATCGGGCTCCGTCCGAGCACATCCTTGCGGGACGAGACCTCTGCCATCACGTCTCCTTCTGTGACACCCGGCCGCTCAGATGACGTACTTCTTCTCGCTCGGCTCGAGGTTGTCGTAGTTGTAGAGCATCTTGCCGCAGACGAACTTCTGGAACGTCGGAGGTTCCCCGAGTCCGTAGATCCGGAACTTCCGATCGATCAACTCGGTGTCGGCGTCGGTCCACTCTCCCTCGACGCAGTCGATCCCCAGCGACTTGACCTTCCCGGCCACGTAGATGGAACCCTCGTACATCGAGTCACCGAGCCCGGGTCCCACGTCCCCGAGGATGATCTGCCGGCCGCGCTGCATCATGAACGCCGTCATCGTTCCGGCGTCGCCGCCGACGATGATCGTCCCGCCCTTCTGGTCGATGCCGGTTCGGGCGCCGACGCTTCCCTTGACGATGAGATCTCCTCCACGCATGGCCGCGCCGGTGAGGGACCCGGCGTTCTTCTCGATCACCACGACGCCAGACATCATGTTCTCGCACGAGGACCAGCCGACGCGGCCCGTCACGGTGATCTCCGGGCCGTCGTTCAGCCCGAGCCCGAAATAGCCGAGCGAGCCCTCGAATCGGATACGGCAGCGTTGCAGGATCCCGACACCGATCGAGTGCTTCGCACCGGGGTCACGCACCGTGACGTCGCGGATCCCTTGCTCGTAGATCAACCAGCGCAGCTCGAGGTTGATCTCGCGGGTCGTGAGGTCGGTCGCGCCGAAGCTGGCCGTGGTCCCGTCGATCTCGGAAACCTTGGGGATCTCGGCATGCGGCTCGGCGAGGCCACGCGCATCGTAGGTCGTGCGCCGGGTGCCGCTCATCGTGTCCACACGAGCACCTGCCCCTCGTACGGGTCGGTGGTCTCGATCTCCCGGTTGAGCACCGCCCTGATCGCGATCTCCTCGGACGCCATCGCGACGAACCCGTCGGACTCGTACAGGACGAGCGGCTTCGCAGCCATCTCGTCCTTCGCGACACCCAGCGCGTCCTTCGTGACGGCCATGTACGTGAAGACGCCGTCGAGGTCCTCGAGGCTCTTGTGCATCGCGTCTTCCAGGGAATCGCCCTCGGACATCTTCTCCGCCAGATACACCGCGATGATCTCCGAGTCGCACTCCGACTGGAACCGCTCGCCGTTGGACTCGAGGCGCCGCTTCCACTGGAAGTAGTTCGTCAGCTGCCCGTTGTGCACCACGGCGACGTCGGAGAACGGATACGCCCAGTACGGATGCGCCCCGGAGATGTCCACGTCGGACTCCGTCGCCATCCGGACGTGGCCGATCGCATGAGTCCCCGTGAACCCGCCGAGGCGGTAGAGATCCGACACCTCCTGCGCGTCCCCGAGGTCCTTGACGATCTCTAGGGAATGGCCGAGCGACAGGACCTCGCAGCCGGGAACGTCCTCGAGGTAGTCGGCCAAGGCCTTCATGTCCCCGTCGTAGCGCACCGTTGCCCGGTAGGCGTACTCCGTCTCGCTCTCGACCCGGTCGACGGAGGCGCCGATCTTGTGCAGGCGAGATTCGACCTCCTGGCGGTTCCTGTCGAGGCGCTCCTTGAAGTCGAAGTCTCGGGGGTCGTTCGCGTCGGCCAGCTTGAAGCGGATGACGACCAGGTCGGAGGGCTCCCCGAACAGGGCGTAGCCGGACGAGTCCGGGCCCCGGTGCTTCATCGCCTGAAGCATCTGGGTCATCTCGGTCCCGACATCGGCCGACCCGTCTCGATGGATGATGCCTGCGATGCCGCACATGGGAAGCGCGTCGCTCCTTTCCTCGAGCCGAACTCTGCGACCGAAATCCTACGACCAAGTGCTACGGAAGGATGTCCAGATACTCGTTCACGTCCCAGTCGCTGACCGTCCCGATGAACCGCTTCCACTCGTCGGTCTTGTAGTGCATGAAGACCCGATACATGTCGCCGGGCAGGGCCGCCTTCACCACATCGTCGGCCTCGAGGGCCTCGAGGGCCTCCCCCAGCGTTTCGGGGATCCTCTGCACGTCCTTCCCCTCGGCGATCGCCTCGTAGATGTTGCGCTCCTCAGGAGGCCCGGGGTCGAGGTTCCGGGACAGCCCGTCCTTCATGGCCATGAGGAGGGCGGCGAATGACAGGTAGGGGTTCACGGCTGAGTCCACGGACCGGTACTCGTATCGGCCGGGCGCCGAGATCCGCAGCGCGGTGGTTCGGTTCTGGAATCCCCAGTCGGCGAAGATCGGAGCCCAGAACCCCGCGTCGGCGAAACGCCGGTAGGAGTTCACCGTCGGTGACGTGATGCATGTCAGGGCCCTGAGGTGTTCGAGCACCCCGCCGATCGCGTGCAGGCCGATCTTTCCCGGCACGCGGGGATCGTCGCCGTCGGGCATGAACATGTTCTCGTCGCCCTGCCACAGCGAGATGTTGTGGTGACAGCCGTTCGCCGAGACGCCCATGAACGGCTTGGGCATGAAGCACGCGAACGCATCCATCTCCCGGCCGACCTGCCGGCAGATCTGTCGATAGGTCGTCAGCCGGTCAGCGGTCGCCTCCGCCTTGTCGAACATGAAGTTCAGCTCGAGCTGTCCCGGCGCGTCCTCGTGGTCGCCCTGGATCATGTCGAGACCCATCGCGTTGCCGTACTCCATCACCTTGTGGATGATCGGCTGGAGCTCCGAGAACTGGTCGATGTGGTAGCAGTACGGCTTCGTCTTGCCTTCGACGGAAGGCGTCCCGTCGGGATTGGTCTTGAGCCACATCATCTCGGGCTCCGTCCCGGCCCGAAGGTGCAACCCGGTCTCCTCGGTGAACTCGTCGTGGATCCGCCTGAGGTTGCCGCGGCAGTCCGAGGTGAGGAACGCGCCGCCGTCCTCTTCCTCCTCGCGGCCGCGGAACAAGGTGCAGAAGACCCTCGCGGTCTTCCGGTCCCAGGGGAGCACGCAGAACGTGTCGACGTCCGGGATACCGACCAGCTCCCGGGCCTCCGGACCGTAGCCGATGTAGTTGCCGAGACGATCGACGAACAGGTTGGCGGTGGATCCGTAGACGAGCTGGAACCCCTTCCGGGCGATCGTCTCCCAGTGCTTCGCGGGGATCCCCTTGCCCATGATGCGTCCGGTGACGGAGACGAACTGGTAGTACATGTAGGTCACGCCTTCGGCGTCGATCTGCCGGCGAACCTCCTTGATCGCGTCGTCACGACCGGAGCGCTCCACGAACTCCTCGATGTCGGTGGCCAACTGACGCCTCCCTTCGAGCGGCCCTCCCGCGGACCGGCTTGGCGCATCCTACGCCGACCACCACGAGCCGCGCTACGCGGCTCGGATCGCTCCCGGATGGCGGGTCGGCGCAGCGGCTCCAGGGACGAACGCGCGCCGAGATCGGAACGGGTATCCTCACGCGACCCCAGGCAGCCGAGAGGCGCGGACGGGGCCGACGGGAGGCGACGCCGTGAAGAGCGGGCTGGAGATCGCGCAGGAGGCCGTCCTTCGCCCGATCACGGATGTCGCCACCGACGCCGGGATCCTCGAGGAGGAGCTCGAGCAGTACGGCCGCTTCAAGGGCAAGATCGCCCTCTCGATCCTCGATCGCCTGACGGACCGCCCCGACGGCAAGCTGATCATCACGACGGCCATCACCCCGACCAAGGCCGGCGAGGGGAAGACCACCACCTCCATCTCCCTCGCGCAGGGCATGGGTCAGATCGGCAAGGACGTGATGCTCTGCCTCCGTGAACCCTCGATGGGCCCGGTCTTCGGGATCAAGGGCGGCGGCAACGGCGGCGGCTACGCCCAGGTCGTTCCCATGGAGGAGATCAACCTCCATTTCAACGGGGACTTCCATGCCGTGCAGGCCGCCCACAACCTCCTCGCGGCGGCGCTGGACGCGTCGATCTACCACGGCAACGTGCTGGGGATCGACCCGGTCTCGGTGAGCTGGCCGAGGACGCTCGACGTGAACGACCGCGAGCTCCGCTACTCGGTGGTCGGCCTCGGCGGGAAGGCACACGGCCTCCCGCGCGAGAACCAGTTCGTGATCGTCGCCGCATCCGAAATCATGGCGGTGCTGGCGCTGGCGAACGACCTCCCCGATCTCCGGGCGAGGCTCGGGCGCGTCGTCGTCGCATCCACGCATGACGGAACACCGGTCACTGCGGAAGACCTGAAGGTCGCGGGCGCGATGGCCGTGATCATGAAGGAGGCCATCAAGCCGAACCTGGTCCAAACGCTCGAAGGCCAGCCCACGCTGATCCACGCGGGGCCCTTCGGCAACATCGCGCACGCGAACAACTCGATCATCGAGGATCGGATCGCGCTGAAGCTCGCCGACTACGTCGTAACCGAGGCCGGGTTCGCGTCGGACCTCGGCTTCCAGAAGTTCTGCGACATCGTCTGCCGCATGGGGGGGTTCGCGCCCGCGGCGGGCGTGCTTGTGACCACCGTGCGCGCCACGAAGTCGCACGGCGGGATGCCGTTCGATCAACTCGCGAACGAGGACGTGGACGCCCTCCGGAGAGGCATCGACAACCTCGCCGCGCACATCGGGATCGTCAAGACCTACGGGCTGCCGTGCGTCGTCTCGATCAACGCCTTCCCCACCGATACGGAGAAGGAGATCGAGACGATCAGAGAGCTCGCGGGCGGCGCCGGCGCCGAGACGGTCGTGGTGAACCGAGCGTTCGCCGAAGGAGGCGCCGGCGCCGTGGAGCTCGCCGAAGCCGTCGTCGCCGCGTGCGAACGGCCGAGCTCGTTCGACTTCCTTACGCCGGACGGCACTCCGTTGAAACAGCAGATCGAGGCGATCGCCACGAAGATCTACGGCGCGGACGGGGTCGACTATCAGGCGCAGGCCGAGAAGGACATCGCTCGGATGGAGCAGCTCGGATTCGGCGAGGTGCCGGTCTGCATGGCGAAGACGCACCTCTCGCTCAGCCACGATCCGTCGATGCTGAACCGCCCGACCGGGTACCGGCTTCCCGTTCGCGGCGTGGTGCCGAGCGCGGGCGCCGGGTTCGTCGTGGTCCTGTGCGGGGACATGCAGCGGATGCCCGGCCTCGGGAAGACCCCCGCGTTCATGCAGGTGGACCTGGATCCGGAGGGCAGGACGGTGGGTCTCTTCTAGGGCGAGGACTCGCCGGGATCGGCGTCCTCGGTGAACGTGAGGAAGTAGCCGTTGGGATCTCGCAGCCCGAGCTCCCGAGCCCCCCAGTCGCGGACCTCCGGGCCCCATGCCGGCGGCGTGTGGTCCTTGATCTCCTCGTACAGACCTCGCACGCTCTCGGGGTAGAAGTAGAGCGTCCCGGTGAAGGCGGGCGGATCGGGCCACGGCGTTTCGTCCCCTCCGAGGAACTGCAGAACCACCCCGTCGCGCGAGAGCTCGCACCACGTGGGCTCACCGCCTTGGGGGAAGACCCCACGCAGAACGAAACCGATGCGCGTGTACCACTCGATCGTGCCGGGAACGTCTCCCGTCTTGAGGATCGCGGACGCCTGACCGCCGGGCACGGTCCCGAGGATACGCCGCCCCCGCCGTCCCGCGTGCCTGCACCACGAGGGCTCGGGTACTCGCTCCCTTGCCCAGGGCCCGACGACCGGCGGAACATCGGCACATGAGCACGACCGCGACCATCGCAGCTCCCCCACGGTTCTGGGGAGACGTCGCGGCCGCCACGCTCCGGCACGCCGCGATCGTGGTCGTCGGCTGCGGGATCACGGGAGCACTGGTCGGCGGGATCGGCAGCCGGCTCGTGATGCGGCTCGCCGCGCTCGCCGCGCCCGAGGTGCGAGGGGCGGTGACGGAGAACGGCAACGTGGTCGGCGATATCACGATCGCAGGAACGATGGGGCTGATGCTCGTCGCCGGCGTCGGATCCGCGATCTTCGGGGCGGGCGCCTACACCGTGATCGGACCCTGGCTCCCCCGTTCGACCCTCGCACGAGGGCTGGTACTCGGCGGCGTCCTGCTCGCCCTCATGGGGAGCAGCGTGGTCGATCCCGGCAATGCCGACTTCGTGATCCTCGGCGACCGCGTCCTGAACGTCGCGATGTTCTCGGCGCTGTTCATCACCTTCGGCCTCGTCGCATCCGGAGCGGTGGCGTTCCTCGAAGGTCGGGTACCTCCCGCACCCGCGCTCTCGCCTCGGATGTGGGGCCTCACCGTCCTCTGCACCCTCCCCATCGTTCCGGGGATGATCGGTATCGCTCTCGGGATCGCCCCGCGGTTGGGGATCCTGCTCGTGGGTGCGTGGGCGGCCATGCTGAGCTCCCGCTCGCTCGATCGGCGAGGACGCCTCGGCGCGGCACGACTGGTTCGTGCAACGGCGACCGCTGTGCTCTCGGCGGTCGTGACGCTCGCCGCCGCCGACTTCGTCGGCGGCGTCGCGACGATCCTCTAGCTCGCGTCAGTCCTCGTCGCCGTCATCGTCTCCCGACGGGGAGACGACACAGAACTCGTTGCCCTGTGGATCCATCATCACGCACCACATGCTGCCGCCGTCCTCAGCCCAGTTCCGGACGGTGGCGCCGAGACCCTCCAGCCGCTGCACCTCGTCCTCGAGCGTACCGTCGGCCGCCAGATCGAGGTGGACTCGGTTCTTGGCGACCTTCTCCTCGGGCACTTCGGTGAAGAACAGGACCGGCAGATCGGTGCCGTTGGGAGGCTCGACCATCACCGACGGGTCTTCCTCGGGGTCGTAGATCCCCTTCGAAGCGAGACGCTCGAGCTCCTCCTCGTCGTACGGGGCCACGATCCACCCGAGGGCCGCGGCCCAGAACCGTGCGAGCGGGGCGGCGTCCTGGCAATCGAAGACGACCGAGTCGATCCTCACGTCTTTCGAAGCGTAGGCCAAGACGGCCCACGGCGCTCAGTTCGCGAGACGCAGGAGGAACGCCTCCTCGATCTGATGCAGGAGCGCGTCGGCTCGCTCTCGGAGTGCATCGCACTCGTCGACGAGTCCCTGTCCTTTGGCCTCGTCCTTGAGGCCGGCGGCGTTGATCCGAACGTTCGCCATCGCGGACAGGGCGGCGGCGAACAACATGCTGCCGGCCGAGTAGCCGTCCGACGCCGCGTGTGGATTGCCCATGGCGGTGGCGTCCTCCGCCAGCTCCATCAGGTGCACCGACCGCTTCGCGAGCTCGAGCGGGACCGCGGCGGCCGCTTCGTACGCCCGCTGGATCTCGAGGGTCCGCGACTTCTGCTCCTCGTCCGTCTCCTTCGGAAGCTTGAAAGACGCCATCACGGACTCGAACGCACGCGCGTCCTCGTCGGCGAGTGCCAAGAGGGCCTCGCGCTCCTCGTCCGCCGTCTCCACGAGGGATCGCATGCGCGCTTCCAGGTCCTCGAACCCCTTCTTGCCGATCGTGAGATGGCCCACCATGGCGATGAGGGCGGCCCCGGTGGCGGCGGCGACGCCGGCGGCGGCCCCGCCGCCGGGTGTCGGCGACGCCGACCCGAGCTGGCCGAGCCATGAAGCGATCGGTTGGTCGGAGGTGCTCACGAACGTTCTCCTTTCCCGACACCGGCCGGCTTCAACCGGCGGCCTCCACCAGGCGTTCCAGGATCTGCTCCTCGGGCGAGAAGCCCTGCAGCCTGACGTGCTCCTCGTCTCCCGGCGGCAGCGCGGCCTCCGGCGCCAGCCCCACGATCTCCGAGTCCACGACCTCGAGGCCCCTGGCGGTCGCCTCCTTCGCCACGGTGTCGAACGCCTCGCGGATGCCGGTCACCTCGAAGTCCACGAGGTTCATCGAGACGGTCACGGAGCCTCGCTCCGGGACCGCGAAACCGATCGCTCGCACGGCCGGGAGTCCGCCCGAGGACTCCCGGACGACGCGAGCGATGTCCTTCGCCGCGGCCTCGTCGCTGCCGGACAGATACATGTTGAACGCGACCAGCGGCTTCCGCGCGCCCACAGCGGTCGCGCCGGCCCGCCCGATCTCGTGCGGGCCGAAGTCGGGGAGGCGGTCGCCGGCGGCGACCGCCTCCCGCAGCCCCTCGAACTCGCCCTTCCGGACGTCCGCCAACGAACGTCGGTCGGGCACCATCGCGGCTTCGCCGTAGAGGTAGACGGGCAGGTCCAGCGTCTCCGCGAGCTCCTTGCCGACCTCGCGGGCCAGGGCCACACACGCTTCCATGCCGACCTCCCGGACCGGCATGAAGGGGATCACGTCCGCCGCGCCCATCCGAGGATGTCCTCCCCGATGCTCGAACATGTCGATCCGCTCCACCGCCGCGGCGGTCCCCCCGATGGCCGAGCGCCGCACGGCATCGGCGTCTCCGAGGACGGTGGTGTCGAGCCGATGGTGGTCCGGGTCGGCCTCGGCGTAGACCACCCGAGCGCCTTCCACGTCCAGCGCGTCCACGATCGCATCGATCACGTCGCGTCGTCGCCCCTCGCTGAAGTTCGGTACGACACCGACGAGCGCGGTCATGTCCGCGAGCCTACGCGAACGTCCCGCTCGGCTCCCGGCTTCGACGCTCGGTTCAGCTTCGGGGACGACGCTTTTCGGGATCGTGGACCGCGAGAACGTCGATGGTCGCGCCGATCGTGCCCTCGCCGAGGGCGACGTCGACCGTGGTTCCGTCGGCTGCGACGTCGGTGCGGAGGATCGCGAGGCCGATCGGCCCGTGCGTCGGACTGGTCGCGGGAGAGGTCAACACACCGACCTCCTCGCCCTCTCTCGTGACCGTGGCGCCGTACTCGGGGAGCTCCTCACCCTCGAGGCGGAGCGTCTTGAACCGGTTCGGCGGCGCCGCCGCGACCGCCCGCAGCGACTCCTTGCCCATGAAGGCGCCGTCCGCGTCGAGCGCCACCAGACGGTCGAGACCCAGGTCGTACGGGGTCCGCTGATGCGCCTCGTAGTCGTAGTCGGTCACGATCATCCCGGCCTCGATGCGCAGCGGCTCGACGACGTCGACCCCGTACGGCACGGCCCCGGTGCCCGCGATCACGGCCCAGAGATCTTCCGCGTGCTCGGGTCGCGTGAACAGCTCGTAGCCCAGTTCCCCTGAGAAACCGGTCCGAGAGAGCCACACGGGAACGCCGCCGACCCGAACCTCCTGGGGGATGAAGTGGAAGTAGCGCAGAGCGCCCAGATCCGCGTCCGTCAGCGGCTGGAGCACTTCGCGGGATCTCGGCCCCTGCACCTGCAGGTGAGGCAGGTCCGGCGCGATGTACTCGACGGTCACGTCGAGTCCCTTCGACGCGTCCGCGAAGTAGGCCTCGTGGTCGAGTCCGTTCGTGGCGACCCAGAGGTGATCGTCCGCGTGCTTGAACACGGTTCCGTCGTCGACGAGGAGACCGTCTTCATCCAGGAACGCTCCGTACCGGACCTGTCCCGTCTGCATCCCGAGGACGTCGTTCGAATGGACCCGCTGCGCCGCCTCCGCCGCATCCTTCCCGCGGAAATCCCACTTGTTGAGCGGTGAGACGTCCCAGACACCGACGCCTTCACGAACCGCCCGGTACTCCACCTCCGGGTCTCCGAAGCCCGTGACCCACCACCAACCGCCCTCTTCCATGAATCCGGTGGCCGTCTTCGCCATGATCGCGTGGAAGGCCGTCTGCCTGCTCCCGTTCCCGTTCCCGCTCTGTTCGCTCATGGGCCCCTCTTATCACGAGTTTGAACGGCTGTTCAAGTCGCGACGCGGATCGTCTCGTCCTCGGTCACGATCGCGGCGACCGGAAGATCGAAGCGTCCGGCCGGCAGGACCTCATCCATCACCTGCATGGCGAAGACGAGCGCCGTCGTGAACGCGGGCAGGCCTCGAAGGAACCGGTCGTAGTACCCCCCGCCGTAGCCGATCCGCCCGCCGCGGCGGTCGAACGCCACACCGGGCACCGCGACGACGTCGATCGATGCCGGATCGAGCCGCTTCCCGTCTACCGGTTCCTCCGCCCCGAACGAGGTGGTGGTCGTCGGGTCCCCGGGGGCGTAGGCGATGGGTACGAGCTGGCCGTCTTCGATCCTCGGCAACGCGATCACGACGCCGCGCTCGTGGAGCCGCTCGATCAGCGGGCCCGTCGGCACCTCCGAGCCGAACGTCGAGAACAACATGATCGTCCGGGCGCGTCGGACCTCGGGCAGCTCGAGGAAGCGGTCCACCACCCGACCTCCTCGCTCCTCGCGAACGTTGACGGGAACGGCGTCTCGATCGCCGATCACCGTTCGGCGGATCCCCCGCTTCGCTCGCTTCAGCTCGCTGCTCTTCATCGGCGCAGGGCATCCGCGACGACCTCGATGCGATCGTCGCCGCCGACCGGCAAGACGACGACCCAGGAGCAGCCCGCCTCGCCCAGACGACCGACGAACGAGCGGAGATCCTCGGCATCTCCCTGCCACACGTCCATCGACAGGCCCTTCTCCCGGCGCTCGTCGCGGAGCCGTTCCAGGTCGCGCTCGTCCGTCCCGACGAGGGCGATCCCTCCCCAGGTGGGGGAAACCGAGCGGCCGTCGGCGAACCGCCGGAGGTCGCCGGCGGCCGACTCGAAGCCCTCCGCGTCCAGCGCCCACCCGTTCCAGGCGTCCGCGGACCTCGCCGCCACCGCGAGCACCTCCGCGGAACGACCCCCTACCCAGAGCTCGGGGTCGCCAGGAGGGAGCAGGGGTCCGGCGATCGCGGGGACCTGGGTTCCACCGGACCAGGGCTCCCCACCGAAGAGGGCGCGGAGGGCCCCCACGGTCTCCTCGAGGATCGTCACCCGCTCGGCGGTGGACGCGAACGGGATGCCGAACGCCTCGTGCTCCGGTTTCGAGATCGAGTCGCCGGCGCCGAGGCCGATGATCGCGCGCGGGCCGCTCATCTGATCGAGCGCAGCGCCCTGCTTCGCCAGGAGCCCCGCCGGCCGGAGTGATGCCCGCGTCACCAACGTCCCGACGATCAGCTCCTGATGGAGCGCCGCGACCGCGGAGAGGACGGCGAACGGCTCGAGCGCGGGCTTGCCGGGCGCCCCCGGTGGGAACAGGTGATCGGGAGCGAACACCCCGTCGTAGCCGGCGGCGACCGCTCGCGCCGCGGCGACGAGCGGGCGCGCCACGTCGGCAGTGAACATCGGGAGGCTGAGGCCGAGCTTCATCCCGGTGCCGCATCGAGCGCCAGCAGGGCCGCGCCGATCGCGCCGGCGTCGTTCCCCAACTGGGCCGCGACGATCGGCACCTCGGGTCGGACGTCTGCACCTTCGACGGATGCCATGAACGCCTCACGGAGGGGACCGAGCAGAACGTCACCCGCCTCGCCGACGCCTCCCCCGATCACGACGACCTCTGGATCCAGCACGTTCACGAGCCCGGCGACCCCTTCACCGAGGCGCCGTCCCACAGTGGCGAGGATCGCGACGGCCACCTCGTCGCCTCCCTGCGCCGCCTGCGTGACGAGCTCGCCCGTCGCACGTCGGGGGTCACCGCCGGCGAGCCGGGCGATCTCGGAGTCGGGCGCATCCGTGACGGCTCGCCGGCCGGCTCTCGCGATCGCCAGCCCGCTCGCCACCTGCTCCCAACATCCGCGGTTGCCGCATCCGCACAGAGGGCCGTCGGGCTCCACGATCACGTGCCCGATCTCCCCCGCGAGGCCATGCGCACCCCGGACGAGCCGTCCGCCGGCGACGATCCCACCGCCGATCCCCGTGCCGACGCCGACGAACAGCGAATCCTCGCGCCCCCGGGAAGCGCCGAGGCGACTCTCCGCCCACGCGGCGACGGTCGCGTCGTTGTTCACCGTCACGGGCAGCCCGAACTCCTGGGTGAGCCCGTCGGCGATCGGGAGGTTGCGCCAGGCGAGGTTCGGGGTCGTGAGGAGGGTGCCGGAACGGATGTCGATGAGGCCGGCCATCCCCACGCCGACCGCCACCACTCCGTCATCCATGACATCGGCGGCCGCCGCCTCGATCGCAGGCATCGCCGCGGTCTGATCGGTCGAGGGCGTCGGACGGACGGTGCTCTGGAGGATCTCACCTTCCGGGGAGATCCGTACGGCGGCGATCTTCGTGCCGCCGATGTCGACGCCGACCGCGAGCCGATCGCTCACTCGATGTCGATCCGCGTGAGGGTCGGCGACGTCTCCTTCCCGCCGGTCTCGTCGGCCCTCGCCCCCATCACCGCCGTCATCGCCAGGAGGAGCTCCCTCCCCGCGTTCAGCAGATGCTCGACCGCTTCCGGCTTCAACGGCTGCACGGCGGTCACGGCCAGACAGATCGGGCAGAAGCCCACCGTGCAGACGGGGCCGCCCTCCGGATGGGCCTCCGAACCCGACGTCGTTTCCCGGGTCCGCGCGCGTGTGCGCTTCGCTGCCTCGGCCATGTCAACTCCTTTCCGCCGGACGGGGCTCCCGTCCGAACAGGATCTCGAGATGATCGCCGGCGAAGTTCGCCTCGCGAACGGTCATCCGCTTCAGCGACTGCGGCAGGATCAGGTTGCGTTTGTAGGCGCCCACCCGGACGAAGAGCTCATCGCCGCGCCGGTGGATGTCCATGTCGTCGCGTGAGGCGAACGGGAGGCGCATCGTCATCACGTATCCCGTCCCGCGCTTCCGCACGCGGATCGGCTCGTCGCGGTAGAGGATGTCCGCGGCGTCGAGGTCCCCGTAGACCTCGTCTCCCATCTCCGCGAGCAGTGACACCCCCACCATCTCCCGATCGAAGAGCCGCGCGGAGAGGATCGGCACCGGGTCGAACGACTCGTGCACCGTGACGAGGTGCTCGGCCTGGATGTCCTTCCACTTGCCGAAGTAGGGATCGGTCACGTCCGGCGGCAACACCCTGTTCACGATGACGGCATCGACGCGGTATCCGAACAGTCCGAGGTAGGTGTACGTGCGCCGCGCCTCCGCGATCACCATCTTCTCCAGGTTCACCACCAGTCGGACGGACGACATCTTCTCGTCCGTCAGGATCTTCTTCACCGCGTCGAGGTTGCGATGGAGCCGCTCGATCGCGTCGAAGACGCGATCGCCCGCGATCGGAAGGGTCGTCACCCGCGACACGATCGGACGGACGGTCTTCACGATCCGTCGCTCCACGGGGAAGATCCGCTCGATGTACCACTGCATCACGTCGGGCAGCGACAGCAATCGCAGCGTCTCGGCCGTGGGCGCGCAGTCCACGATCAACACGTCGTACTTCCCGCCCTCGACATGGGTCTTGACGTCGATCAAGGCGAAGATCTCGTCCAGCCCCGGAAGCACCGTCAGCTCCTCGGCCTGGATCGTCTCCGTCCCCGCCCAGTTCATCAACTGGATCATGTAGTCCTGGATCTCGCGCCAGTTGTCCTCGAGCCGCTCCTGCGCGTCGATCTGTTGCGCCCACAGGAGCTCGGAGATCTGCGTCGGGTCGGAACCGATCTCCAGCTCGAAGGAATCGCCCAGCGAGTGGGCGGGGTCGGTGGACATCACCAGCGTGCGCTGCCCGGCGGCGGCCGACCGAACCGCCGTTGCGGCCGCCACGGTCGTCTTGCCGACGCCACCCTTGCCGGTGAACAGGAGGACCCGCATGCGGCCAGCTTACGAGAGCCTCGCGGGCGGACCGGCGGAGGAGTCTTGGCGTATCCGCTCAGTGGCGATGCGCGAACCTAGCCCATCTCGACGCGACGCTTCAGGCGCTCCAGCGCATTCTCGATGACCCGCTTGGCACCTTCGGTGCGAACGAAGCCGGGCACGAGGACGCCGATCTCCACCGCCAGCCGGTACGTCACCTTCGTTTCGGAGTCGGATACCTCGTTCAACAAGTACTCCCCGCGGATGTCGCGGATCGCCCCGCGAGCCTCCTTCGTGACCCACGAGAGTCCGGTATCGCCGGGCGCGTATCGGTAGGTCAGGGTGTAGGTCGCCTTCCCGAGCACCGGGACGTCGACCTCGAAGGCGACCTCCGTGGCACGGCCTCCCTCGCCTCGCTGCTGGATCTGCGCGGTGCGGACCTCGGCCCACTGCGGGTACGACTCGTAGTCCTCGAGGACCTCCATCACGTCCTCGAGCGGCGCATCGATGATGATCGAGCCTTCCGCGTGTTCCATCCGCTCAGGAATCCTAGCGGTGACCTGGTCTCAACGGCTGTTCACCGTGACCACCGACAGCGCGAGCAGGGACACCGAGATCATGATCAGCCCGACCGTGGCCCAGAGCAGGACCCGCGCGGATACGAACGGCGCCCCTCCTTCCGCGATCCGATACGCCTCGGCGGCCGACCCCAGATAGATCGTGAGCGCCGAGACAAGGAGGAGGGCCACCACCGCGAAGACGGGAGGGCTGGACACCCCGGAGAGCACCACCACGAGTGCGAGACCGAAGGTGAGGACGAACAGAGTGCCCCGCGCGACGCCGTCGGCCGCGCGTCCGGCCTTCGCGTGCCCGACTCCCGGGAACGTGAGCGACCACAGGAACGCGTCTCGCGGCGAGACGGTCGGCCCCGGCTCATCCTGCCGGAGGAGCTGCGCGAAGGAGGTTCCGCAGACACCGCAGACGTCGAGCTCGATGGGATTCTGCGAGCCGCAGGTCGGGCACGGCCATGCCGCCGCCCTGGTGCGGTCCTCACCCTCCCCCTCCCCGGCCGGCCGCTCGAGGACGGGGGACGCCGCCGGTTCCGGCTCGGGCTCGGCCCGAAGGGAGGTGAAGCATTGGCCGCACCATTCCGCCTCGGCGATCACGAGCGCCCCACAGTTGGGACATCGCAGCTCATCCATGCAGGCCAGCGTACCGTCGGCCCTCGTCCGGACCGTGGAGGCGCGTCAACCGGGCGCGGCGTCTCTGAGCCAGCCGGCGAGCCGCTCGGCGACCCGAGGCCACGTGTGTTCCCGCTCGACACGCGCCCGGCCGGTCTTCCCAAGGCGCCTCGCGTACGCCGGATCCTCGAGGAGGGTTGCCACGGCGTCTGCGACCCCTTCCACGTCCGATCCGTCGACGAGGAGGCCGGTCTCCCCGTGGACGAGCGCCTCGCGGGAGCCGCCGGAGTCACCGACCACGACCGGCCGCCCGCAGGCGGCCGCCTCGATGAAGACGTTGCCCCATCCCTCCACCTCGAGCCCTGCCATCCTCGTGCGGCACGGCATCGCGAAGACGTCGCCCGCCGAGTAGTAGCGAGGAAGCTCCTCTTCCGTCACCTCCCCCACGAACGTCACCGACCGGGTCGGCGCACGCTCGGCGAGCGTCCGGAGCTTGGCCTCATAGGGACCCGACCCGACGATCAGCAACGCCGCCTCCGGGACGCGACGCTGGATCGCCCGCATCGATCGGATCAGCACGTCCTGACCCTTGCGCGGCACCAGACGGCTCACGCAGGCGATCAAGGGGCGGTCGCCGAGCCCGTGTCGTTCCCGGATGTCCGCGGTCGGGAGGTCCGGACGGAACCGCTCTACGTCGGCGCCCGGGTGCAACACCGAGACCGGGACGTGACGCGGTACGGCGGTACGGACCCGTCGTGAGATGAACTCGCTGCAGCCGGCCACGCGCGACGCATGCGAGGTCATCCGCTTCATCACGCCGTGTGCGACGGGCACGGTGGAGAGCCAGTAGTCGAACCCGTGCGCGAGCACGACGGAAGGGGTCCCACGAGACGCCAGTCGGGGACCCAGCAGCGCCAGTGGGAACGCGTCGCCGAACAGGACCACTCGCGCGCCTGTGCGCGCGATCTCCTTCTCGACCCGATCGGCGACCGAAGACGTCGGCCACACGAACCGGCGTCGCTCTCTCACGATGTCGAAGCCCACCGCGGCGTCGAACGCTTCGGATCCCTCGCATGACGGGGCGATCACCGAGACGCTTGCCGCCGGGAGCGCACGGCAGATCGACTCGAGCGTGCGTTGGATGCCTCCGACCCTGGGAGGGAAATCGTTCGTGACGACGAGCGTCCTGGGGATCTCCACCGGACCGATATCCTCCCAGAGGGTGCCGGGGACCAGGCACGCTCGAGGCCGAGCACGCTCCGCGAGGAGGGACCGAGACGGGATCGACGGAACTGGATGCGCTCGAGACGGGGACCGCCTTCGTGGAGCTCTCCGGATGGCGGACGGTCGCGGTGCGTGGCGCCGACGCGCGGGCGTGGCTCAACGACCTCGTCACCACGGATGTCGAAGGGCTCGGTGTCGGACAGAGCCGGCGCTCGTTGCTCCTGACCCCCACGGGGCGGATCCGCGCCGACTTCCACGTGGCGGGGATCACCGAGGACTCCTTCCTTCTCCTCCAGTCGACCGAGCAGCCCGAACCCGTCGACACGATCCTCTCCCCCTACGTGCTCTCGTCCGAAGTCGAGATCGATGACCGGAGTGCGCGATCGGTGGTCGTCGCCGTCCTCGGCGGCGCAGCCGCCGAGGACGGCGACGACGGCCTCGTCCTCACACCCTCGGTGCTCGGCCTCGGATCCGGCGTCGTCGTGTCTCCGGGACGACCCCTCCGGAGCCTCCGTGAACGCCTGGGGGCGCGAGGCCTGATCGAGGCGAGCGCAGCGGACATCGAGACCTGGCGGGTACGCCAAGGGGTCGCGCGCATGGGGGTCGACTTCGGACCGGACGCCCTGCCTGCCGAGGCCGGCCTCGAAGGCACGATCGACTTCACGAAGGGATGCTTCCTCGGCCAGGAATCCGTGGCGAAGGTGCGCAACCTCGGACACCCGCCGCGGATCCTGCTCCACGTTGTCTCGAACGCAGTCATCCGACCGGGGACGGCGGTGCTCGCGGACGGGGAGGCCGTCGGGGCGGTGACGAGCGTCGCGGAGGGCAACGGAGCCATGGACGCGATCGTCCGGATCCGATGGGATGCGGCGTCCGAACCGCTCTCGACGGAGGCAGGACCGCTCTCCCTACGGCGTGGACAGTAGATAGTTCGGCTCATTTCGTATCCGCCACCTGGGGCTTTGCCATCACCCGCCCGACGACCCCTTCCCCGCCATGGTCACTCCGTGCTATTCCTTCGTTCCCGGAAATGACGGGGATCCCGGGGGGAGGAACGGAACGGTGCGAATCGATCGTCTCCCGAGCTTCGACATCGACGTGTTGCCAGAGGATCCCTCCCCGCCCGACGTCTGGCAGGAGCGGTCCGCGTGCTACGGGATCGATCCCGACGTGTTCTTCCCGATCTCCGAAGAAGAGGCCGGTCCCGCCCTCGCCTTCTGCAGCGCCTGCACGATCCGCGAGGAGTGTCTTTCCTGGGCGTTGAAGAACGGGGAGCGGTACGGCGTCTGGGGCGGTCTCACGGAGCAGGAGCGCCGCCGCCTGTCCCGCCAGGTCGCTTGATCACCTAGAGAGATCGTCTCTACCTGTTCCCGGGCAGGAGAACAGCCCTGAAACAGGCTATGCGCAGTAGGGCCGTCGCGAGCCGATACCTAGGGCATGGACCGGTGCTCCCGCCTATTCCGCCTACGTGCTTTCCACCGGGCTGCCGTTCGCACCGTGGCCGGGACCGCGGCGGCCGCCTTGCTCCTGCTCGCGGTCCCCACGCCGGCCGCCGCGGCCCCGACCCCGAAGATCTCGATCACCGACGTCGCGGTCACCGAGGGAACAGGCGCGGCCGTCAACGCGAGCTTCACCATCCAGGTCGCTCCCCGTCCCGCCACCTGCTGTGGGCTCCAAGTCAGTTGGGCGACGGCACCGGGTTCGGCCTCCGCCGCCGACTTCACGGCCTCGTCGGGCTCCGTCCCCCTCACGAAGGCGAACCCCTCACGGGTCGTCTCCGTGCCCGTGACCGGCGACGCGAGCGACGAACCCACGGAGACGTTCGTCGTGAACCTCTCCAACCTCACCGGCTCGCCGGGATCGATCCTCGATGCCCAGGGCGTCGCGACGATCACCGACGACGATGCACCTCCGCTGCTCTCGGTGAACGACACCTCGGTCACCGAAGGGAACGCCGGCACCACCACGGCCACGTTCACCGCCTCCCTGTCGGCCGCCAGTGCGAACGCAGTCACCTTCAACTGGACCACCGCCGCGGGTACCGCCACGGCCGGCGTCGACTACGTCGCCGCGAGTGGGAGTCGCACGATCGCCGCCGGTGCCACGACCGCCACGATCGGCATCACCGTGAACGGCGACCTGCTGGCCGAGGGCAACGAGTCCTTCGGCATCACCCTGTCCGGCCCGACCAACGCGACGATGGGAGACGGCTCCGGGCTGGGCACGATCACCGACGACGAACCGCTCCCCACCATCTCGGTCAACGATGTCTCGGTCGCGGAGGGCAACGCGGGCACGATCACCGCGACGTTCACCGTGGCCCTCTCTCCCGCCGTGGCGAACGCCGTCATCTTCAACTGGACCACCGCCGCGGGTACCGCCACGGCCGGCGTCGACTACGTCGCCGCGAGCGGTGTCGGCTCGATCGCAGCCGCCGCCACCAGCACCACGTTCGGCATCACCGTGAACGGAGACGTCCTGGATGAGGTCGACGAGAACTTCGGCGTCACGCTCTCCAACCCGTCGAACGCGGTGATCGGGGACGGCTCCGGACTGGGCACCATCTCCGACGACGATCCGGTGCCCTTCCTTTCGGTCAACGACGTCTCCGTCAACGAGGGGAACGTGGGAACGACCACCGCAACGTTCACCGTGACCCTCTCGGCCGCGAGCGCCAAGACCGTGACGCTCGACTGGACCACTGCCGCCGGCTCCGCCACGGCGGGGGTCGACTACGTCGCCGGGACCGGGAGCCGCACGATCCTCGCCGGGTCCACGACCGCGACGGTGGCGATCACCGTGAACGGCGATGTCCTGGACGAGCTCGACGAGACATTCGGCATCACGCTCTCCAACCCGTCGAACGCGACGATCGTGGACGGCGCAGGGTTGGCCACGATCACCGACGACGACCTGCCCCCGACGCTCTCGGTCAACGACGTCTCTGTCGTCGAGGGCAACGCCGGGACGACCACCGCGACGTTCACGGCCACCCTCTCGACCATGAGCGCCAAGACGATCACGTTCGACTGGGCGACGGCGGCCGGATCCGCGACGCAAGGCGTCGACTACGCGGCCGCCGGCACCAACGGCACGATCACGGCCGGGTCCACCGCCGTGCAGATGGTCGTGACGGTCAACGGCGATCTCTTGGACGAGCTCGACGAGACCTTCGGCGTCACGCTGTCCAACCCTTCGAACGCGACGATCGCCGACGGCTCCGGCCTCGGCACGATCACGGACGACGATCTGGCTCCGACGCTCTCGGTGAACGACGCCTCCGTCACCGAGGGGAACGCGGGCACGACCACCGCGACCTTCACCGTGACCCTCTCGGCCGCGAGCGGCAAGACGGTCACCGTCGGCTGGACGACCGCCGACGGCGACGCCACGCAGCCCAGCGACTACACAGCCGGGTCCGGAACGCTGACGTTCGTACCCGGGGGCACGAGCGAGTCCATCCCCGTGAGCGTGCTCGGAGACGTCACGGCCGAGCTCGACGAGACCTTCGACGTCATCTTGGCCACTCCATCGAACGCGACCATCGCCGACGGCTCCGGCCTCGGCACGATCACCGACGACGAGCTCCTCGCCGTGGTCGACATCGACGAACCGACGCTCGTGGAGGGACAGAGCGGAACGGCGACCATCGGATTCTCGGTGACGCTCTCGCATCAGGCGACCTTCCCGGTGACGGTCGACTGGAACACCACGGCGGGCACCGCTACCGGCGGCACCGACTATCTCGGTGACAGTGGCACCGTCACGTTCGCTCCGATGGACACCTCCGAAACCGTATGGATCACGGTGTACGGGGACACCACGTACGAGCGGAACGAAACGCTGATGCTGGATCTCTCGAACGGACAGGGCGCCCCGATCGGAGATGTGCGAGGGATCGGGACGATCACGAACGACGACAGTCCGCCGATCGCATCTGTCGCGAACGCCTCCATCGTCGAAGGGAACACGGGCACGTCACTCCTCCACTTCACCGTGTCGCTGACCGGCTCCTCCGATGTGGCCGCCTCCGTCGACTACGCGGTCGCCGGCACCACGGCGACGGCCGGCTCGGACTTCGTGGCCACGACCGGAACGCTCACGGTCCCCGCCGGCATGACGAACGGGTCGATCGACGTCTCCGTGAACGGCGATGTCGCCGTCGAGAGCAACGAGACCCTCACCTTGACGCTCACCACTCCCACCGACGCCACCCTGGGGGACGCCATCGCTCTCGGCACGATCGTGAACAACGATAAGGCGACGACGACGCTCACCCTGAAGGTCGTTCGGAAGCCGTCGTCCCTGATCTCCAAGGGGCTGCTGGAGCCGGCGAAGGCCGGGGAACGGGTCACCGCGACCCTGTACCGCAAGAAGGGCACGAGGTTCGTGAAGGTCTCGGCGAAGACGGTGTCGGTTCGCTTCCTCAAGGATCGGGACGGCGACGGCAAGACCGACGGTTCCTACGTCGCGACCTTCGTCCGCCCGAAGGCGCAGGGCAGCTACAAGATCGTCGTCCGGTTCAAGGGGATCGCGACCGCCAAGCCGTCCAGCCGGACCAAGATCTTCACGCTCCCCGCCAGCTAGCGAACGCCTGTCGGTCCCGCTCCTCACCATGCAGCGATGGACGCCGCCTTCCTTGACCATCGAACATCTGTTCGATACGGTGGCGCTCCCCGTCGGCCCCACCGAACGGAGGCGCCCGTGCTGTCGGCCCCGGTCCAGACCACCCTCGCCGAGGGCGTGCCGCTGCGGGAGGTCACCTTCGTGGTCGTCGACCTCGAGACCACCGGCGGGTCCCCCAGAGACTCGAGGATCACCGAGATCGGGGCGGTCAAGATCATCGGGGGCGAGCGCATCGGCACGTTCCACGCGTTGGTCAACCCAGAGGAGCCGATCCCCTCGTTCATCGCCCACTTGACGGGGATCGACGATCGCCTGGTGCGGGAGGAGCCTTCGATCGCGGCCGTGCTGCCTGCATTCGTGGAATTCGCTCGGGGTGCGGTGTTCGTCGCCCACAACGCTCGGTTCGACTTCTCGTTCCTGAACGAGAACCTCGTTCGGCTCGACTATCCGATCCTGGAAGGGCCTCCGGTGTGCACCGCCAAGCTGGCCCGCAGGGTCGTGTGGCCCGACGTCCCCAACGTTCGCCTGCAGACCCTGGCGAAGTACTTCCGGACGCGGGTGAAACCGACACACCGGGCGCTCGACGACGCGATGGCGTGCGCGGAGGTCCTGGACGGGCTCCTCGACCTCGGGGGACGGCTCGGCATCCTGACGCTCGGCGACCTCCGCGAAGCCGTTCGCGCACGAGGGCGACCCCATTACGGCAAGATCCGACTCGCCGACGCCCTCCCCCACGCCGCCGGCGTGTATCGATTCGTGGGCCGGGACGACCGCGTGCTGTACGTCGGGAAGGCTCGGGACATCCGTGCGCGTGTGAAGTCGTACTTCTACGGCGACGAGCGCAAGAAGATCGAGGGCCTCTTGAGCGAGGTGCGCCGGGTCGAGGGCGAGGAGACGCCGGGCGGCGAGCTCGAGGCGCTGATCCTGGAAGCACGACTCATCCGTCTGCATGAGCCGAAGTACAACCGTCGCGGCAAGACCTGGCGACGGTTCGCGTACCTGAAGCTCGATCCCTCCGAGGCCTTCCCGCGACTCAAGGTGGTGCATCGTGCCGGGGAGCGTGACGGCTGCACGTACCTCGGCCCGTTCTCTGGCGGAGGAGCCGCTCGTCTCGCCAAGGAGGCGCTCGAAGACGTCGTCCCACTCCGACGCTGCACCCGGGCGATGGGCGCGCGGACCCGCTTCGGCTCCTGCGCCCTCGCCGACATCGGACGCTGTCCGGCTCCATGCGACGGCCGGATCGACCCCGAGCGCTACGGAGAGCTCGTCCGGGACCTCCTCTCCTCCCTCGAGTCCCCGGACGGGCTCCTCGAAGCGCTCGAGGCGAAGATGTGGCGGCTCGCGAGCGCCGAGCGCTTCGAGGAAGCCGCCTCGGCTCGGGATCGGCTCCGGGCGCTCGCGGGCGCACTCCACCGGGCGCGGAGGGACGCGTGGCTGCTCGCGGCACGCCGGCTGGAGCTGGCGGTCGACGGTGACCGGCGGCTCTCCTTCGTCGGAGGCACGCTCGCGCGGGCGGGCGGCGCCGCGGACGAGACGGAACCGATCCCCTTCCCATGCCCGCGCGAACGCGCCGACGAGCTGTCGGCGGTGCGATCATGGCTGGCCACGAACCCGGTTCGGCTCGTGGCCTGTGACATCCCGCTCGCCGAACCCGTCGACGGCGGAGCCCGGATCGCGGCGATCCTCCGCTGGACGCCGAGATCGAGAGAGGAGGACCCCGAGCGTCCCCCGGTCGCCCGCCCACCTGGCCGGCGCTAGGCTCGAGCCGTGCGTTCCGCGCTCGACCTCCTCGCCCGAGAGATGTCGGAGACCTTCCACGACATGCGTTCCCGCCTGCACGACCTGAGCGAGGACGAGTTCTTCTGGGAGCCGGTACCCGGCAGCTGGACCGTCTTCCGGGACGAACGGGACCGTTGGGATCATCACTACGCGGAACCAGACCCCGACCCCGCCCCCTTCACGACGATCGCGTGGCGGCTCACCCACCTGTCGATGTGCAAGGTCATGTATCACGAGCACGCCTTCGGCGCCGGTGAGCTGACGTGGCTCACGATCGAGACACCCGGTACGCCAAGGGATGCCCTCGCGATGCTGGATGCGGGTCATGCCCTGCTCACGGATGATCTCGCCGAGATGGACCCGGCGGACCTCGACCGACCCGTTCCCACGAACTGGGGCGAGGAGTGGCCGGCCTGGCGGATCTTCTGGACGATGATCCACCACGACGCGCATCACGGCGGCGAGATCGGGGCGTTGCGCGACCTCTATCGCACGACGCGGGACGTCGGGCGAGAAGGAACCGACGGATAGACTGGCTCGCATGGAGCGCGCGGTGATCCTGGAGGGCGCCCGAACGCCGATCGGCAGGTTCCTCGACTCCTTCGCCGAGACGACGACGGTCGAGCTGGGGACGGTCGCCGCGAAGGAGGCGCTGGCGCGCGCCGGGGTCGCACCGGACGACGTGGACCAGACGATCGTGGGCCACGCCCGCCAAGCCGGGAACGGGCCGAACACCGGCCGGCAGGTGAGCATCCACGCGGGGGTTCCCGAAGAGGTCTCCGCCTACAACGTCAACATCGCGTGTGGCTCGGGCATGAAAGCCGTCCAGCTCGGCGCCCAGCAGATCGCGCTCGGTGACGCCGAGGTCGTCTTGGCGGGCGGCATGGAGAACATGACCCGCGTCCCGTTCCTCCTCGACCGCATGCGCACCGGATATCGGATGGGCAACGCGATGGTTTACGACGCGATGTACCGCGACGGCCTCCTGGACCCGCTCTGCGGTCTGCTCATGGGCGAGACCGCGGAGAACCTCGTCGATCGCTACGACATCTCCCGCGAGGAGCAGGACGAGTTCGCGCTGGAGTCCCAGCGGAAAGCGGCGTCCGGCGCCACCGCCCGCGCCGCGGAGATCGTCCCGGTGGAGGTGTCGGGAAAGGACGCGCGCACCGTGACCGAAGACGAACACCCGCGCCCCGACACCACGCCGGAAGGGCTCGCGACACTCTCCCCCGTGTTCCGCGAGGGGGGATCCGTGACGGCCGGGAACTCGGCTGGCATCACCGACGGGGCTGCCGCGATGGTCCTCATGGCCGAGTCGCGAGCGCACGCGGAGGGCCGGCAGCCCCTCGCGCGGATCGCGGGGATGAGCTGGGCCGGGGTCCCGCCCGAGATCATGGGGATCGGCCCGGTGCCCGCGACGAAGAAGGTTCTCGAGAAGACCGGTCTGTCCCTCGCCGACATCGACCTGATCGAGATCAACGAGGCGTTCGCGGCGCAGGTGATCGCGTGCGAACGCGAGCTGAAGTTCGATCGAGACCGGCTGAACCTCCTCGGGGGCGGCATCTCGCTCGGCCATCCGATCGGCATGAGCGGCGCGAGGATCCTCCTCTCCCTCGCGTATCAGATGCGGGACCACGACGCCGCGTGGGGACTGGCGACGCTCTGCATCTCCGGCGGGCAGGGGCTCGCCGTCATCCTCGAAAGGGCCGAGCAACGATGACCGTCCACGCCGTCGTCTTGATCCAATGCCAGATCGACGAGATCGGCGAGGCCGCCCAGGCGATCGCCGAGATCACCGGCGTCTCCGAGGTCTACTCGGTCGCCGGCGAGTTCGATCTCATCGCGATCGTGCGCGTCGCGAACCACGACGACCTCGCGGAGGTCATCCCCGGCGGGATCTCGAAGGTGGAAGGCGTCGAGCGGACGGAGACCCTGATCGCGTTCCAGGTGTACTCGAAGCACGACCTGGAGAGGATGTTCTCGATCGGCTTCGAAGACCGCTAGTCCCAGTCGATCGCGATCGGAAGCGAGGTTCGCCGCCAGTTGCCGAGGTCCCCTCGGTAGCGCGGTCGATATTTCTCTGCGACGATCCGCCGCGCGGTCGCGTCCTCAGCGGGATCCGACACCACCCTCGCCTTCGCCGTCCGCTTCTCGTCACCGATCTCGAGGACGACCTCGGGGGAAGCCATCAGGTTCCTGACCCAGTCCGATCGCTCGCCTCCGCCCGAGAGGAGGTAGACGGTCCCGCCGTCGAGCGCGAACCAGATCTCGATCCGATGCGGCGTCCCCGAGCGGCGTCCCGCCGTCGTCAGGTAGCAGTAGTCCAGGTCGGCATGCGGCCGCTCATCGGTCACAGCACCGCCCAGAGCACGAGCCCCACGATCACGAGGAGCGCCACGCCCGCGATGAGCAGGTCTCCCTTCTTCACCTTCCCCGGCTGCATCGCGTTGAAGCCCATCGGCCTATCCCTCGCTCCCGCCCTCGATCCGGTAGTACTCGCGGAACTTCCCGGGGGAGAGCCAGTAGATGTGCTGGCGAACCGTCGAGGCGTAGGTCCTTGCCTCCGCCCCGTCGTGACACGCCCGCTCCGCGACGACCTCGCCGTCCGGGCCGAGGATCGCGACGCTCCACGTGCCCTCGTCTCCCCGGACCTCGACCTCGAAGCCGCCTTCGACCGACACCGCGATCACCTTCCGTCAGCCCTGGCGGACGAGGTTCCGGTGGAGCCGACCGAGCTGGGTCTGGAGTTCTCCCAACACGCTCTCTTCGTCGAGGGTGAACGCGGGGTGGAGCGACGCGACCCGCTCGAGCGCTCGCTCGAGGCCCGTGCCGAGGCGTTCCGCCTCGCGCAAGGACTCCACCAGCACGGCCGCATAGTCGGCGTTGAACGGCTCGCCGTCCCAGGGGCACTCCCCGCCCAGGTCGAGGACCTGTTCCGCGAGGAACTCCCGACCGTCCCGTTTGCAGGTCCCTTTGATCTTCACGCGCTCTCCTTCTCGGTCTTTGGCTCGGTCTTTGGCTCGGTCTTTGGCTCGGTCTTTGGCTCGGTCTTTGGCTCGGTCTTTGCCTCGGTGACGAGGTCGAGCAGCCGGTCGGCGAGCTCGAACGGATCCACGGGCTTCACGAACCACGCGTCGGCCCCCGACCATCTCGCGAGCCAGGCGTCGTGCTTGCGATCCAGGAGGATCACGATCACGCCCGTGTACGGGTCCGCGTCGTCCCGGAGCGTCCTCGCGAGCCCGAACGCTCCCGCTCGTGACGCGATCTCATCGGCCACGATCACGTCCGGACGATCCCGGAGGGCTGCCGTGGTGCCGAGCTCGCCGTTGCGGGCGGCGCGGAAGCGAAGTTCTTGCCCGAGCCGGCGTTCGATGCTCCGCACCGACAGCGCCATCACCTGGCGGGAGCGCTCGTCCGGCGAGACCAGCAGGACGTCCACGCGCGCGATGCTACTCGCTTCCGCGCCGCCCGCCGGTCTTTGAACCGTCGCGGTCGGCCCGCTACGCTCGGTCCCGTCGGACCTGCCGCCTGCCCGCTTCCCTCGCAGGATCCGCGCGGCCTTCGGAGTGCAACTCGGGGAGGGAACGGAATGGAGAGTCTCGGCAAGGCAGCGGTCGCGGAGTTCGTCGCGACCTTCGCGCTCATCTTCGTGGGTGCAGGGGCGGTGATCCTCGCGGTCGGCACGGGGCAGCTCGACCTCGTCGGGGTCGCGCTCGCGCACGGCCTCGTCTTGGCGGTCATGGTCTCCGTGACCGGCCACATCTCCGGCGGCCTGATCAACCCCGCCGTCACGATCGCTCTGTGGACGGCCGGGAAGATCTCCACCCAGCGCGGCGCCGTCCTGATCGTCGCGCAGATGCTCGGCGCGGTCGTCGGTGCGCTCCTCGTCCGGTTCGTGGTCGGGGGTGAACTCTTCGACGCGGGCGGCGCCGGAGCGCCCGCGCTCGGCCCCGACGTCGCGGTCGGCAAAGGCATCGTCCTCGAGGCGATCCTCACCTTCTTCCTCGTCTTCGTGGTGTTCGGGACCGCGGTCGACGATCGAGGGCCCTGGAGCACGACCTCGGGCTTCACGATCGGTTTGACGATCGCGTTCGACATCCTCGCGTTCGGACCGTTCACCGGCGCCGCGATGAACCCCGCGCGCTGGTTCGGCCCGGCGTTGGTGGGTGGGCTCTGGGACGACGCGCTCGTCTGGATCGTCGGGCCGATCGCCGGCGGGATCATCGCCGGTGTCCTGTACACGACCGTGTTCCTCCGCGGCAAGGAGCCCGCCACGCCGTAGCTCGAAGACCAGAGAAGACCACAGAGGAAACCGCAGACCGGACAACGGCGGCCGGGTACCCTGAGGCGGCGATGGTCGCCGACCTGTACCTCGACTCGGCTTCGGCCACCCCCCTGCTACCGGAGGCGCGGGATGCCGTGATCGCCGCGCTCGACGTCTCGGGCGACCCGCTCTCCATCCACACGCCCGGACGGGCGGCACGCGCGCTCCTGGACGGGTCGCGCGAGCAGGTCGCCGAGGCGATCGGCGCACAGTCCGACGAGATCGTCTTCACGTCGGGCGGCACGGAGTCGATCGCCCTCGCGATCTGGGGAGGCGTCCGAGCGATCCGAGAGCTCGGCACGCGGATCGTCCTCAGCGCCGTCGAGCACCCGGCGGTCGGCGGCGTCGCTCATACCCTCGAGTCGGACGGCTTCGAGGTCGTGACGATCCCGGTGGACACCTACGGACGGGTCGACCTCGATCGCTTCGCGACCGAGGTGCGGACCCCCGGTACCCTCCTCGCCTCGGTCCAGCATGCGAACCACGAGCTGGGAACGATCCAGCAGGTCGCCGAGGCCGCCCGCCTCGCTCGCGAGGCGGGCGTCCGGTTCCACACGGACGCCTGCCAGACGGTGGGCCGGCTTCCGGTCGATGCGCCAGCCCTGGGCGTCGACCTCCTCTCCCTCTCGGCGCACAAGTTCGGCGGCCCGCCGGGTGCAGGTGCCCTCTACGTGCGCCGTGGCGTCGGCATCACCGCCTACCCGTGCGGCGACGACCGCGAGCGGAAGCGCCGCTCGGGGATGGAGAACACCCCCGGGATCGCGGGCATGGCGGCGGCGCTGACCGCGTCGCTCGCCACGATGGCCGACCGGGCGGCCGCGCACTGGTCGGTGACGGCCGATCTGAGAGATCGGATAGAGAACGAGGTGCCGGGCGCCACGGTGCACGGCCATCCCACGCACAGGACGCCGCACCTCGTTGGCTTCAGCGTCGCCGGCCTGGATCCGGCGACGCTGATGATGACCCTGGACGACCGCGGGTTCCGGGTGGGCGCGGGTTCACTCTGCAGCGGCAGGCCCGAGGATCCCTCCCCCGTCCTCGAGCGGATCGGTTACCCACAGACGACCGGGTTCCGAGTGAGTCTGGGAGACGGCGTGTCGGACGGTCAGCTTGACGCGCTGCTGGAGGTGCTCTCGGAGACGGTTCGTGAGCTCCGACGGATGGAGGCCGCCTCTTCGGAGGCGCTCGCACGCTTCAGCCCGGAAGCCGACCCCTGAGATCCACGGTCCCGGCCGCCGTCGGTGGCCGGGAGGCTACTCCACCGTCCAGGTGTCCCCGGAGCGGAGCAGCTTCCCGAGGTCGCCTGCACCCAGGCGCTCCGTCGCCGCCTGTAGCTGGTGCTGGATCGCCTGCCCGTACACCGGGCGCTCGATCTCGTGGAAGACACCGATGCACGAGGGCTCGTCGGGTCCGTGCGCGAGGTGGGCGAGGGCGAACGCCAGGGACGGTCGCCCGTGGGGGTCGTGGACGACGATGCTGGCCGGATCCGTCTCCGCCGTCGGCGCGATCTCGTACCGCCCGTTGTCACCGACCCGGACGCAGCGGTCCCCGTCGTCGAAGACGATCGGCTGCCCCTCCTCCAGCCGGATCTGGTTGTGCTTGCCCTGCGACTTCTCGCGGAGGAGATCGAACGCGCCGTCGTTGAAGACGTTGCAGTTCTGATAGATCTCGACGAAGGCCGTGCCCTTGTGCTGCGCCGCGCGGCGGAGGACCTCCGTGAGGTGCTGGCGGTCGTTGTCGAGCGTCCTCGCTACGAAGGTCGCTTCGACGCCCAGAGCGAGCGCGATCGGGTTGAAAGGGTGATCGACCGATCCGAACGGTGTCGACTTCGTGACCTTGCCTTCCTCCGAGGTCGGCGAGTACTGACCTTTCGTCAGGCCGTAGATCTGGTTGTTGAACAGCAGGATCTTGATGTCCACGTTGCGTCGCAGCGCGTGGATCAGATGGTTGCCCCCGATCGAGAGGCCGTCGCCATCCCCCGTGACCACCCACACGGAGAGCTCAGGGTTCGCGACCGCGATGCCCGTCGCGAGCGCGGGCGCGCGACCGTGGATCCCGTGCATCCCGTAGGTGTCCATGTAGTACGTGAACCTGCCGCTGCAACCGATCCCGGACACGAACACGGTCTTGTGCGGCTCGATACCGAGCTCCGGCATGAACGCCTGGACCGTCGAGAGGATCGCGTAGTCGCCGCACCCAGGACACCACCGCGGCTCCTGGTCCGACGTGAAGTCCTTCTTGGTGAGCGTCGGCACCGCCTCACCCGGCGCCTGACCGCCGTTCTGGATCACGTCACTCATCGAGGACCCTCGCGATCTCCCGTTCGAGCTCCTCGGCGAAGATCGGAAGTCCCTGGACCTTCGTGTAGGACTGCGCGTCGACGAGGAACTTCGCCCGGATCAGCGCAGCGAGCTGTCCCATGTTCATCTCGGGGATCAGCACCTTCGGATATTTCCGGACGACCTCCCCCGTGTTGGCAGGGAACGGGCTCAGGTGCCGGAGATGTGCCGTGGCGACCTTCTGACCGTTCGCGCGAGCGCGAGCCACCGATGCCGTGATCGTGCCGAGGGATGAGCCCCAGCCGAGCACCAGCAGCTCCGCCTCGCCGCTCGGGTCCTCGACATCGAGCGGTGGGATGTCGTCGGCGATCCCGTCGATCTTGGCCTGCCGGAGCCGGGTCATCAGCTCGTGGTTCGCGGCGTCGTAGCTGATGTTCCCGGTCCCGTCCTGGCGCTCGAGCCCGCCGATCCGGTGGACGAGCCCGGGGGTGCCGGGGATCGCCCACGGTCGCGCGAGCTTGTCGTCGCGGGAGTACGGGAGGAAGTCCGCGCCGTTGGATGTCGCGAACTCCGGGTCGATCGCCGGCAGCGTGTCCACGTCGGGGATCGGCCACGGCTCCGACGAGTTCGCGAGGAACGTGTCGGAGAGCAGGATCACCGGCGTCCGGTAGCGCACCGCGATCCGCGCGGCCTCGATCGCCGCGGTGAAGCACTCGGCGGGCGTGGACGCCGACACGATCGGGAGCGGCGACTCACCGTGGCGGCCGTACATCGCCAGCAGGAGGTCGGCCTGCTCGGTCTTCGTGGGCATGCCGGTCGACGGACCGGCGCGCTGCACGTCGACGATGATCATCGGGAGCTCCATGATGACCGCGAGCCCCACCGTCTCCGCCTTCAGGTCCACGCCGGGGCCGCTCGTTCCCGTGACCGCGAGCTGACCGCTGAACGCGGCGCCCAGCGCGATGTTCGCGGCGGCGATCTCGTCCTCGGCCTGGATGGTGATGACGCCGAAGTTCTTGTGCCGCGAGAGCTCGTGCAGCAACTCAGACGCCGGCGTGATCGGATAGCTGGCGTAGAACAGCGGCAGCCCGCTCCGCTCGGAGGCGGCGATCAATCCCCACGCGAGGGCCGTCGCACCGGCGATGTTCCGGTAGGTCCCGGGCGCCTGCGGAGCGGCCTCCACCTTGTACGACTGGGCGAAGAGCTCCGTCGTCTCCCCGAAGTGGTAGCCCGCCTTGAAGGCGGCGACGTTCGCGTCGAAGATCTCCTGGCGGGATCCGAACTTCTTCTCCAGCCAGTTGAGCGTGGTCTCCGTGGGGCGTCCGAACATCCACGAGACCAGCCCGAGGGCGAACATGTTCTTGGCCCTCTCGGCCTCCTTCTTCCCGATCCCGATGTCCTCCGTCGCCCGGACCGTGATGGAGGTCATCGGCACCTTGTAGACCTGATAGCCGTCGAGCGTGCCGTCCTGGGTCGGGTCGGCGGTGTAGCCGGCTTTCTCGATGTTGCGCTGGGTGAACGAATCCTCGTTCAGCACCAGCACGCCGCCCTTGGCGACCGTTTCCAGGTCGGCCTTGAGGGCCGCCGGGTTCATCGCCACCAGCACGTCGGCGTGGTCGCCGGGTGTGGTGATGTCGCTCGAAGCGAACTGGATCTGGAAGGCCGAGACGCCGTGGACCGTCCCGGCCGGCGCTCGGATCTCCGCCGGGAAATCGGGCAGGGTCGCCAGGTCGTTGCCGAGGACCGCTGTCGCGCTTGTGAAGCGGTCCCCCGTCAGCTGCATCCCGTCACCGGAGTCGCCGGCGAAGCGCACGACGATCCGCTCGCGTTCCTGGACGGGTTTGCTCATGTCCAGACACACTACTGCGCGACCTCAACGATGACGGCTCCTCGATTGGTAGTTTCTGCCGCATGCGGAAGCGGAAACTCGGAGCGCAGGGTCCGGAGATCTCGGTCATCGGCTACGGGGCGTGGGAGGCCGGTGGCACCGCCTGGGGCCCGAACGACTCGGAAGAGGTCGTGATCGACGCCATCCGGGCCGGGCTGGACGCGGGCATCGACTGGATCGACACCGCCGAGGTGTACGGCGACGGCGTCTCCGAAACGCTGGTAGGCCGCGCGATCTCAGGTCGGCGAGACGAATTCGTCGTCGCGAGCAAGGTTGCACCTCGATCCGAAGGGAGCGGCTTCACGCCGGCGCAGGTCCGGGACGCGTGCCGGAAGAGCCTGGGCCGCCTGGGGATCGAGCGCATCGACCTGTACCAGCTCCACTGGCCGGACGAGAACGGGACGCCCCTCGAGGACACGTGGGGAGCGATGTGCGAGCTCCAGGACGAGGGGTTGATCGGCGCCATGGGCGTGTCCAACTTCGACCGCGCGCAGATCGAGACGTGCCTCGCGATCCGCCACGTCGACTCGCTCCAGCCGGAGTTCTCGATGCTCGTCCGCGAGCACGCCGACCTGATCCGATGGTGTGGGGAGCAGGGGGTGGGCGTGATCACCTACGGGCCACTCGCTTTCGGACTGCTCAGCGGGGCGATCACGCCGGAGACGCGGTTCCCAGCCGGCGACTGGCGAGGCGAGAAGCAGGACGACGGGCCCTTCGCGGACCTCGCCCATTCCCTCGAGATGGTCGATCGGCTCCGTCCGGTGGCGGAGCGGCTCGGATGCACCCTGTCCCAGCTCGCGCTCGCCTGGAACGTCCACCAACCCGGGGTGACCGCCGCGATCGCCGGGAGCAGGAACCCCGAGCATGTGCGCGCGAACGCGGCCGCGGGCGACATCGAACTCGACGATGCGACGATCGCGGAGCTGGACTCGCTGCTCGCCTGATCAGCCGACGGGGGTGCCGGGCTGCACCTGCCGGAGCCGCCGCGCGAGCCCCTCGAGCAGACCCATCGCGAGGGCGGGCTCCTCCTCGACCATCTTCCGGAGCGTGTGCCGGAAGACGCGGAGCACCTCGACGGATGTCTCCGGAACGACGGACGCGGTCCGCGGTCCGCCGTCCAGCGCCGAGAGCTCGCCGAAGAAGTCACCGGGGATGAGCGCGCCGACCTTCCGACCCGCTCGGACGACGCGCGCCGTGCCGGTCAGGACCACGAACATCGCCTCGCCCGCCTGCCCCTCCTCGACGATCGCTCGTCCCGGGCCGAACTCGACCACGTCGGCCTCTCCTGCCAGACGCCGGAGATGCCGTTTCGAGAACCCGTCGAACAAGGGGACCGAGGCGAGGGCGGCCACCGAGCGCCGGAGCGTGGCGTGTGACCGGCCCCCGGCGGACCCGGCCGACCGACGCCGAGGGGAGCGGAGGACGCTGTCTCGCGTGGGGATCGCACGCATCGGGCGAGCGTACTCCTCCGGACCCCTCATCGTGCTGGGGGTATCCCTGTGCGGCGGTAATGTTGAGCGATGGATGCGAGGAGCAGGCTGGAGAACCTCATGGCCGAGCGGATCCTCGTGCTCGAGGGACCCAAAGGCACGGCGATCCAGTCGCTCGAGCTCTCCGAGGAGGACTTCCGCGGCGACCTGTTGAAGGACCACCCCAAGGATGTCCGGGGAGACAACGACCTGCTTGGCCTGACGAGGCCCGACATCGTCGAGTCGATCCACCGCGACTATGTGGCCGCCGGCGCCTGGATCGTCAGCACCAACACGTTCAACGCGAGCCCTGTGTCTCAGTCCGACTACGGCTTGGAGCACCTCGTCTACGAGATCAACAAGGCGGCGGCCGAGACCGCCAGGCGAGCGCTCGACGGAGCCGACGACCGCTTCGTCGTCGGCTCGCTCGGTCCCACCAACCGGACGCTCTCCATCTCTCCCAAGGTGGAGGACCCGGCGTTCCGCACCATCACCTTCGACGAGCTCACGGCCGCCTACGCGGAGCAGATCCGCGGGCTGGCCGACGGCGGCGTCGACGTGCTGCAGATCGAGACCATCTTCGACACGCTGAACGCGAAGGCCGCCATCGCGGCGGCCGAGGACGTCGCCCCGGATCTGCCGCTGTGGCTCTCCTTCACTGCCGTCGACCAGAGTGGACGCAACCTGTCGGGACAGACCGCGGAGGCGTTCTGGCTCTCCATCGAGCACGCGAAACCGATGATCGTGGGCGTGAACTGCTCCCTCGGGGCCGCGCAGATGCGCCCCTACCTCGAGGCGCTCTCCCGCATCGCCCCCACCTTCACGGCGTGCTATCCGAACGCCGGGTTGCCCAATGCGATGGGACTCCACGACGAGGACCCGGAGATCACCAGCGGCTTCCTCGGTGAGTTCGCACGAGCCGGCCTCGCCAACGTCCTCGGGGGCTGTTGCGGGACCACGCCGGAGCACATCCGGCAGATCGCAGAGGCCGTCGACGGATCGCCACCGCGCCAGGTCCCCGCCCCGGCGGAGACCTTCACCTCGTTCAGCGGACTCGAGCCGTTCGTCGTCCGGCCCGACACCGGTTTCGTGATGGTGGGCGAGCGCCAGAACATCACCGGCTCGAAGAAGTTCCGGCGCCTGATCGAGAGCGGCGACTTCCAGGCCGCCGTCGACATCGCGCGGGAACAGGTCCAGAACGGCGCGAACCTGCTCGACGTGAACATGGACACGGACCTTCTCGACGGGCCGCAAGCCATGACCACGTACCTGAACCTGCTGGCGACGGAGCCGGAGGTTGCTCGCGTCCCCATCATGGTGGACTCCTCGAGCTGGGACGTGATCGAAGCCGGCCTGAAGTGCGTGCAGGGCAAGGGCGTCGTGAACTCCATCTCCTTGAAGGAGGGCGAAGAGGACTTCCTCGACAAGGCCAGGCGGGTCAAGCGCTACGGCGCGGCCGTCGTGGTAATGGCCTTCGACGAGCAGGGCCAGGCAGACACCGTCAAGCGCAAGGTCGAGATCTGCGAACGCGCCTACCGGCTGCTCACCGAGCAGGGCGGCTACGACCCGTCGGACATCATCTTCGACCCGAACATCCTCGCGATCGCAACCGGGATGGAGGAGCACGCCGATTACGCGCGGGCATTCATCGACGCGACGCGGATCATCAAGCGGCGCTTGCCCGGCGTGAAGGTGTCCGGCGGCGTGTCCAACCTCTCGTTCGCGTTCCGAGGGAACGACGTGGTCCGAGAAGCGATGCACTCGGCGTTCCTCTACCACGCGCGCCAGGCCGGGCTGGATATGGCGATCGTGAACGCGGGCCAGCTCCCCGTCTACGACGACATCCCGAAGGACCTCAAGGAGCACGTCGAGGACTTGCTCTTCAACCGCCGCGCCGACGCGACCGAGCGGATGCTCACGTTCGCCCAGACCGTGACCGGCGAAGCGATGCGGACCGAGCACGACCTCTCCTGGCGGGAAGGCTCGGTCGAGGAGCGGCTCTCGCACGCGCTCGTCCACGGCATCGATGCCTTCATCGAGGAGGACGCGGAGGAGGCGAGGCAGCATTTCGACCGGCCGCTCGAGGTGATCGAGGGGCCGTTGATGGACGGGATGCAGATCGTCGGCGACCTGTTCGGCGCGGGGAAGATGTTCCTTCCCCAGGTGGTGAAGTCCGCGCGTGCCATGAAGAAGGCGGTCGCCTATCTCGAGCCTTTCATGCAGGAGGAGAAGGAACGGCTCGGGCTGGTCGGCTCGGCCCAGGGCACGATCGTGACCGCGACGGTGAAGGGCGACGTGCACGACATCGGCAAGAACATCGTGGGCGTGGTGCTCGGCTGCAACAACTACCGCGTCGTGGATCTCGGCGTGATGGCGCCCGCGGAGACGATCCTGGACGCGGCCGAGCGAGAGCACGCAGACGTGATCGGGCTCTCGGGGCTGATCACGCCCTCGTTGACCGAGATGGTCAACGTGGCGATGGAGATGCAGCGGCGTGGGCTGCACTACCCCCTCCTGATCGGGGGCGCCACGACCTCGAAGCAGCACACGGCGGTGAAGATCGCGCCGGCCTACTCGGAGCCCGTCGTCCACGTCGTGGACGCATCGCGCGTCGTCGGGGTCATGAGCGCTCTCCTCGACGAGCCCCGCAAGGCCAAGTTGGACGCAGACAACCGGAAGGACCAGGACCGGCTCCGCACACTCCACGAGGAGAAGCTGAAGACGCCGCTCCTCCCCTACCGCAAGGCGCTCGAGAACCGCCTCCAGGTGGACTGGCGGCCGGAGGATGCGCCGGCACCACCGTTCGTCGGAACCAGGACGGTCGAGCCCGACCTCGCGGTGCTCCGCGACTACATCGACTGGACCTTCTTCTTCACCGCATGGGAGCTCAAGGGGAGCTACCCGCAGATCCTGGATCACCCCAAGATGGGCGAGACCGCCCGGGAGCTGTTCCAGGTCGGGCAGGAGGTGCTGGACCGGATCGTGTCGGAGCGCTTGCTCGAGGCACGCGGGGTCTACGGGTACTTCCCCGCCCATTCGGACGGCGACGATCTCGTCCTGGAAGGAGGCTGGGTCTTCCACTGCCTCCGGCAGCAGGCCGATCGAGGCGAAGGAGAGCCGAACAAGTCGATCGCGGACCTCGTCGCACCGTTGGAATCCGATGTCCAAGATCACGTGGGCGCGTTCGCCGTCTCGGCCGGCTTCGGAGCCGACGAGCTGGCCAAGGCCTACGAGGCCGAGCACGACGACTATCGAGCCATCGTGGCGAAGGCCCTCGCCGACCGCCTCGCGGAGGCGTTCGCCGAATACCTCCACGAGCAGGTCCGGCGAGAGTGGTACGCCCCAGACGAGCAGCTCTCCAGCGAGGAGCTGATCAAGGAGCGCTACCGGGGAACGAGGCCGGCGTTCGGCTACCCGGCCTGCCCCGACCACAGCGAGAAACGGACGTTGTTCGAGCTGCTGAATGTCGGCGAGGCGGCGGGCATCGACCTCACGACCTCGTGCGCCATGATGCCGGCCGCGAGCGTCAGCGGCCTCTACCTGGCGCATCCGGCCGCTCGGTACTTCCACGTGGGACGGATCGGCAAGGACCAGGTCGAGGACTACGCGCGCCGCAAGGGCGAATCGCTCATGGAGGCCGAACGCTGGCTGGCGCCGAACCTCGCATACGAGCCGGGCTAGGCGCGACCGAGGGTCCACACGGTCCCGAGGGCTGCTGATAGCGTCCCCGCCATGACGCAGACGTACTGGCATCCGTTCGCGGACATGGCGGCCGTCGTGTCCGGTGGGGAGCTCGTCCTCGAACGGGGTGACGGCTGCTACGTCTGGGACGTCGAGGGTACGCGCTACCTCGATGCGACCGCGTCCCTCTGGTACTGCAACGTCGGATGGGGCCGCCGCGAGATCGGCGAGGCGGCGGCCGCACAGATGGCGAAGCTGCCGACCTACTCCACCTTCGGCGACATCGTGATGCCCGTGACCCTGGAGCTCGCGGATCGGGTAGCGGGTCTCGCTCCCGTCCCCGGCTCCAAGGTCTTCCTCACGAGCGGAGGTTCGGACTCGATCGACACCGCGACGAAGATGGCCCGCCACTACTGGCAGCTCGCCGGCGAGCCGGATCGGACGATCCTGATCCGGAGGGAGAAGGCCTACCACGGGATGCACACCGCGGGGACCTCACTCGCCGGGATCCCGGCGAACGCACTCGGGCACGGCTCACTGATCGAGGACGTCCTCGAGGTGCCCTGGGACGACGCAGACTCCCTGCGGGCGGCGATCGACGACGTCGGCTCGGAGCGCGTTGCAGCGTTCTTCTGCGAGCCGGTGATCGGAGCGGGAGGCGTGTTCCCGCCTCCCGACGGCTACCTCGAGGCGGTCAGGCAGGTCTGTCGCGACACGGATGTGTTGTTCGTCGCCGATGAGGTGATCACGGGGTTCGGCCGTTGCGGAGACTGGTTCGCCTCGACGAGGTTCGACCTCGAACCGGACATCGTCGTGTGCGCGAAGGGGATCACCAGTGGGTACCTCCCGCTCGGCGCGGTCCTTTCGTCACCGCGCGTCGCCGGCCCCTTCTGGGCGGACGGCGCGGGGATGTGGCGGCACGGGTACACCTACAGCGGCCACGCGGCGGTCGCGGCTGCCGCGTTGGTGAACATCGACATCCTCGAGCACGAGGGCCTCCCTGCGAGATCGAAGGCCATGGAGGGCTCGCTGGTCGATGCGCTCAAGCAGCTGACCGATCACGGCCTCGTGGAGGACGTGCGCGGTGGCATCGGCCTGCTCGCAGCGGTACAGCTCCGGCAGGACCTGGTCGCGGACGACCCGGCGTTGGGAGCGCGCGTCGGCGCGGCGACGCGTCAAGCGGGGGTGTTGGTCCGGCCGCTCGTCGGCGGCGCGCTCGCGGTGAGCCCCCCGCTCACCATCGAGGAACCACAGCTCCAAGAGATCGCGGACGGACTTCGGGCCGGTCTCGACGCGGTCGCGTAGCGGCAGGTACGCGCGGCTAGTGGAACGAGTGGCCGCAGGCGCACGAGCTCTGCGCGGCCGGATTGTCGATCGTGAACCCTGAGGCCTCCAGCGAATCGACCCAGTCGATCGTGGCCTGTGAGAGATACGGGACGCTCATCTTGTCGACGACGACCTTGACGCCGAACTGCTCCTCGAGCAGGTCCTTCTCGGAGACCTGATCGTCGAGGTACATCGCGTAACGGAGCCCCGAGCAGCCACCGGGCTGCACGGCGATCCGGAGCGCGATCTCGGGACGGCCCTCCTCCGTGATGAGCTTCTGGACCTCGCCGGCGGCGGTCTCGGTGAGCTGGATCGACTTCTGCGTCGTCTGCGAGGTGGTCTCTTCGGCGGTCTGGGCCATGGTGTCTCCCGTTGATGTCATGGCGACATTGTACCTACGGTCTCCGTCAAGTCTCGATGAAGTCCGCGGGTTCGGCGCCGGTCGCCCGCTGGAGCTCGTGGGGCCTCAGGGGGAACACCGAATCCGGTGTTCCCGCTGCCGCCCAGACCTCCTGGAAGGCAAGCAGAGCCGGATCGAGGTACGTCGGCACCGAGGAGGGGTAGCCGAACGGGGGCGTGCCACCCACGGCGAAGCCGGTGGCGGCACGCGCCTCCTCCGGGGTCGCCCGGCGCGCCTCGGACGCCCCGGCCACCCGGGCCAGCTTCGAGGGGTCCACCCGGTTCGCTCCCGACGTGAACGCGATCACCGGCTTGCCGTCAGCCATGAAGACCAGGGACTTGACGATCTGCACGACGTCGCAGCCGATCGCCTTCGCGGCATCGGCAGCGGTCTTCGTGCCTTCGGGGAACCGGCGAACCTTCGGGTCCACTCCGAGGCCGCGCGCGGACTCGGTGAATCGCTCGATCGCGCTCATCCGGGCGGCCGATGGCCTTCATCCGTCGTTTCCAGCGCCGCAGCGAGCATGACCGGTACTGTACGATTCCGCGCCGTGAGCCCCGACCGCATCACGCTGCTGGGCGTCGCGCATGCGGAGCGACAGCGGCTCGGCAGGACCATCCAGTTCTCCGACCCCCAGACCTGGGAGCAGCCGAGCGCGCTGCCGGGCTGGTGGAATCGCGACGTGATGGCGCACCTGGCGTCGCACGACACCGCCGCCGCGCACCTCGTCCGGGGCGATCCCGCCGAGGAGCTGGACGAGTACCGAGCTCGGCTGAACGGCAACGCGTTCTCGGTCGAGGCGTTCAACGAGTGGGTGGTGGAACGCAGATCCGGGCTGCCCACGCGCGACGTGTTGGTGACCTGGGGAAAGGCGGCCGATGCGTTCCTCGCGTACGTCAGTCTCCTTTCAGACGAGGACTGGGAGAAGAAGCGCTTCTCGTGGCTGGCCGGCGACATCGCGGCGCGGTACCTCGTCCAGTCGCGCATGGTCGAGTGGTGGATCCACGGCGAGGACATGCGAGCCACCAACGGCCTCGGTCCCGAGTACCAGCACTGGCCGATCTACATGACGATCGACATGGGTGTGCGGATGCTCCCCTGGTCGCTCGGCCAGGCCGGTCTCGACCTGACCGGCTACAGCATCCGGATCGACGTCGAGGGCGCCGGCGAGGGCTCGTGGCACTGGGGCTTGGGCGCCGGTGAGGTGCCGCCGGCGGACAAGGAACCCGATGCCACGATCGTGGGGCGAGCCCCACAACTCGCCCTCGTCGCGGCCCGCCGCCTCTCGGCGGTCGACGTGCTCGCATCGGGGAACCTCGTCGTGGGACTCGATGTGGAGCTCGGCGTCGCCGTGCTGCGTCACATCCGCGCCTTCGTCTGAGGCAACCGGGCGGCCCGGTCGCTCGTACCCCTTGCGTGGACAGAAGCTGTGTAGGTTCTTCGCCTGGAGATGTCGAAAGAGCTCGACGCCGACCAACGCCTGATGGGGTCGTTCGCCGCGCGCGACCCAGCGGCTGCGGACACGCTCTACCGGCGCTTCTCCGGGAGGATCTACGGCCTCGGGCTGGTGATGCTCGGGAGCGACGCCGCGGCGCAGGACCTCGTGCAGGACACGTTCGTCAAGCTCTGGCGCAACGCGGAGCGCTACGACCGCTCGCGAGGGAAGCTCGAGACGTGGGTGTTGCTGATCGCCCGATCGCTCGCGATCGACGCGATCAGGCGTCGGGTGCTGGAAGCGCGCACCTTGGAACACGTCGACCGGCCGCTCGAAGCCGACCAGGCGCCCGGACCGGACGACCAGGTCGTCATCCGCGATCTCACGGACCGGGCGCGGCGAGCGATGTCGTCGCTGCCTCCGGAGCAGCGCGCCGCCCTGGAGCTGGCCTACCTCGGGGGGAAGACCAGCACCGAGATCTCCGACCTCGAAGGGATCCCCGTGGGCACCGCGAAGACACGGATCCGGGCCGCCCTGTTCCGGCTGCGGGAGTCGATGGCGCGAGAGAACGAGGAAGAGGACGGCACGGCGAGCGAGCCGAGGAGCGACGAAGAGGATCGGTCCGAGGAACAGGGAGGGGCCGGCCGTGACGACCTGTGACGACGTGCGCCCCCTGCTCCCCGACTTCGTGCTGGGCTCGCTCGAGGACGCCGACGACCTGGACGTCCGTCGACATCTGCGTGGATGCGGGGGATGCCGGCGCGAGCTCGACGCGCTCCGAGACGGATTGGGGGTCTTCGCCTCGTCGCTGGAGCGAACCGCACCGAGCGAGCTCCGTGACCGTGTGACGAGCGTCCTTGCCGAGGAATGGAGTGACGCGGACGGGCCCTCGACGTCGCGCGGGGGAACGCCCCGCAACTGGCGGATCGGGGTGGCGGCAGCACTCGCACTGGCGCTCGTCGCAGCGACCTTCGGACTCATCCAGCTCGGCCGCGCTCGCGACGCGACGAAGGACGCGACGAGCTTCCGGACGGTCCTCGCAACGTTGGGTGGCACCGGGTTCAAGGTGGGGACGCTCGACGCCGCGACCGCGGCCCCCGTCGAAGGCAGCGTCGTCGCCTACGAGTCGAGCAAGGATCAGTCGTTCGTCGTCGTCTTCGTCCGAACCCCTGAGCTCAAGGGGGAAGGCACCCTCGTCGTGTCCCGATCGGACGGCACCACGTGGGACCCGGGTCCCATCGAGTTCGACGGCGACGGCGACGCCGCGGTCTGGTGGGTCACCGATCGAAGCATCGCTTCGATGACGGGTCTCACGGTGAACGCTCCCGACGGCTCCACGCTGGCGACCGCCGGCCTCCGTCCGGCCTAGTCGCGCGAAACAACCAGCCGCTTGACGAGCCGCTTCCGGGCACCGAACCGGTACTTGTAGGCGTAGTCGCCCTTGAGGAAGTCGAACACCGAGCAGCGCTCCTCGATCGCCTGCCCGACGTCCTCGGCCACCAGCACCATCCCCGGGGCGAGCTGCTGCCACGTCCGGTCGAACGCGGAGTTGTACAGGGAGTAGGTCCCTTCGAAGCTGAAGCCGATCGTGCCGGCGGCGAGCTCGTCGCGAACGCGGATGAACGTCAGGCGGAAGACGCCTCGCTCGCAGAACGCCTGTCCGAGCCTCCGGAAGAAGATCTCCATCCCCGGGACCATGAACACACCCTTCGGCCCCTCGCTCATCCGATGGAGCTCCACGAACCGATCGAGCAGAGGCAAGAGGGTCTCGTCGGTCGCGGTCTCGATGCGGAACGGCCCCGTCTCCGCCTCGAGCTTCTTCGCCTTGCGCCGGATCTCGTGCCGCAGCTTCGACGGGATCTGTGCCAGGTACTCGTCCCACGTGGGCGGGAGATCCAGGATCGGAGCCACGCCGTTCTGATCCTCCCTCTCCTCCACGTTGAGCCCGTGGGACACGGCTGCCTCCCGCAGCTCCTCGAGCCACGGCGAATCCTCTGGCAGCCCGCGGAGATCCGCCTCGCGCCACTCGTTCCGCGCCAGGAGTCCGGCCCACAGCGCATCGGCGAACCCCGCCCGCGCCTCGGGCACGCCGACAGGCCCCATGTAGTCGGTGACTTCCGTCCCTCCGAGGAATCGGAGCGTGTCTCCCATCAACTCGAAGGCGGTCGCGGATACCTGCTCGCCGGCGCTCTCGCCGAACGCGAGGAGGAGGTGCTCGGGCTCCTCGCCGAACTCCTCCCAGTACAGCTTCAGGAAATCCGGCGTGTGGAAGATGGTGCCCGCCGGGTCGGCGCGCACGAGATCAGTCCAATCGCGGCGCTGGAAGTCCCTCGGGTCTTCGGAGAAGGCGACCTCGATGCCCGTCACCAGGAGCCGCCGCCCCCACCGCCCCCACCGCCGCCCGAGAACCCTCCTCCACCGAACCCGCTCGATCCCGAGGATGCAGGCGTGGACGCGAGGGTTCCTCCGGTCGTCACGGCGAACCCGTCGATCGAATCGGCGAACGCGACCGCGGTGAACGGGTGCGGCCCGACGTACCAACCGGAGGTGTCGGGCTGGAGCCCCAGGTCCTCGAAGGCTTTCGCCCACTTCTTCGTGAGCCCGAAGACGATCGCGTACGGGAGGTATCGGGTGAAGACGTTCTCCTCTTCCGCCCAGCGGGACATGTGGGTCTCGGCCGTCGCGATCACGCGACGGAAACCGCGGATCCGCCGGAGCATCGCCGTCCCGTTCGCCGTCCGGGCCGGCATCCGCCTCGCCATCAGGGCGAGCGCAACGCCCGCGACGATCACGGGGATCCCGACGAGCCCCCAGTGTGTCCACCGCGCCAGGACGAATGTCAGGGCTCCACCTGCGACCGCGAGCAGCGCCCCTCGGCCGGCCCACCGAGTGCGGACCTGGTCGGGTCGTGCGCGGAACCACTTCTGCCGCATCGCATCCTTGTACAGGGACTCTTCGACGCCATGCAGGCGCGAGGCGAACGTCGTCTTGAGCTCCGAGATCTTGACCTCGTCGCCATCCCGGAAGAGACCGTCCAGGAGCTGCTTCTCGTACGGGAGCAACTCGGTCTCGCTCTTCTCCAGCCGGATGAGGGTCCAATCTGCCTTGGAGAACAACCCGCGGTCCGGGATCTCTTGGATCAGCAGGAAGCCTCTCCCCGCGAGGTCGACGATCGTCGCGGTCACGTCGATCACGTTCGCGCGTTCATCGATCAAGGTGCCGATCTGTCCCGGTCGGACGTCCTCGGGTGGAGCGAACTCGACAGGAGCCTCCGCATCGCCTTCTCCGAAGGGAACCGCTTCATCTTCGCCGGTCGGCGACCCCATGACCTGGTCGATCTGGGAGCCGAGGAAGCGACGATCGCGACCCTCCCGAGACCACATGCGGAAGAGCCCGCCACCGAGGAGTGCCAGCACGGCGAGGGATGCCGTGACCGTGCCCGGGTTCACGCTGAAGGCGCGATCCGCCGCCCAGCGCTCCTCGAGGATGGGCGCAGGCTCCGGTACGGCGCCCTTCGGGATCGCGATCACGACCGAGAGACCCTCGAACGGCTGGAGCGTTCGGCCCGGGGAGAACGTGGCCGTCGACCCTTCCCGCTCCGATGCACACGACTCGGTCGAGCCGTCGTAGCCCTGGAAGCAGGTCACCCGCTGGATGTCGGCGGGCGCTCGCACGCCGACGTCGGCGCGTTCGATGGCGACCGCCCACTCGTCCCCGATCGCGTTCCAGTACAGCTCGTCATGGTCGGAGAACGTATTCAGTGCCCCCTCGACGCGATAGGCGATCGTGTACGTGTGCCGGCCGGAGATCTCCACGTCGGGGTCTCCGATCCGGATGACCGTCGAAGATCCTTCCTGCGAGGTCTCGACATCGGAAGGAGCGCCTCCGGTCGCCGTGACCGAGACGTCCTCGATCCGATAGATCCGGTCGGAGACCTCGTCGAAGTAGTACCGGCTGGGGATCGTCCGGAAGATCCCGTGCCGGAGCTGGCTGCCGAAGTCGTAATCGATCGTCTCCGTGACCCCGAGGTCCCCGTCGGGGAGGATCTGGATCTCGACGGCATAGTCGTGGATCACCTCGCCTGCGGACTGGGCCGCAGCGGGCGCCGCCAGCAGCAACAGTAGCGCCGCGGCGGCGAACAGCGAGCGCAGCAGGCGTCTCATCATCACGTCACGAAGTAGAAGGAGATCGCCATGATCCCGTAGGCCCCGACGAGCTGCGCTCCTTCGAGCCAGTTGGAACGTCCGTCGATCGAGATCATGAAGACCAGGAACGTGGAGAGGGCGACGGCCGCGACCTCGAACGTGCTGAACACGAAGTCCATCGGGTGGCCGACGAGCAAGGAGATGAACACGAGGGCGGGTGCGACGAACAGCGCGATCTGCGTGGAGGAGCCGATCGCGATCTCGAGCGTCACGTCGACCTTGTTCCGCAACGCGAACATCACCGCCGACGAGTGCTCCGCGGCGTTCCCGATGATCGGGATGAGGATCAAGCCGACGAAAGCCTCGGAGAGTCCGAGGGACTCGATCGCGGTGTCGAGGGAGCCGACGAGGAACTCCGACATCAGGGCTACGAGGGCGGTCGCGGCCAACAGCGCTCCGATCGCTCTCCTGCGAGACCAAGAGGCATCCTCGTTCGCTTGGGGAGTGTGGAACAGATGCTCGTGGGTGATCAGCGTGAAGGCGAGCGCCGCGATGTAGAGCGCGATCAGCACGGCGGCCACCGTCCCCGAGACCACCTCCCGCTGGATCAGGGGCCGGTGCTGGCCCAGAGCGAAGAGCGCGGGCATCAGGAGCCCGGTGACCGCCAGCACCAGCGAGGTTGCGTGGACCGAGGCGGAGCGGGCGTTGTACTCCTGCTCCTCGTGCTTGAGCCCTCCGAGGAAGAACGAGAGGCCGAGGACCAGGAGGAGGTTCCCCAGGATCGAACCGGTCAGCGACGCCTTCACGATCGCGATCCGGCCCTCGAGGATCAGGAAGATCGCCAGGATCAGCTCGGTCACGTTGCCGAAGGTGGCGTTGATCAGCCCGCCGAGTCGCGGTCCGACGTGCAGCGCGAGCTGCTCGGTGGACCGGCCGATCAGTCCGGCGAGCGGCAGGATCGCCCCGGCGGACGTGAGGAAGATCGCGAGGTCGGGCCCGCCCGCCACCTCCAGGACGACCGCGATCGGGACGAGGACGAGGAGCCAGTCGAGGGACGGCTTCAGGGAGAGCGTTCGCGTCGGCGGGTCGTCGGCACGGGCGCCAGGGTAGACGGTCGGCGGCAGCCGAGCGGCTAGTGGGCGGCGGCGCCGCTCGCGGCGCCGTCCGCCCGACACCGCCTCCTGCAGCACGTCCCACGCCAGGACGGCGCACTTGATGCGGATCGGGTACTTCACGACGCCCTTCAGCGCGACGAGGTCGCCGAAGGCGTCCTCGTCGGGATCCACCTCGCCCGCGAGCATCCCTCGCACGTCGGCCGCGAGCGCCATGGCGTCCTCCACGGGCTTCCCGCCGACCGATTCGGTCATCATCGACGCGCTCGACTGGCTGATCGAGCAGCCGGCGCCCTGGAACGTGACCTCCAGGAGCTTCCCGTCTTCGAGGTTGGCCGAGACCGTGATCTCGTCGCCGCACAGCGGGTTGTTCCTCGTGCACGTCACCACGGCCCCCGGCAGCTCACGCTTGTTCCGCGGGTTCTTGTAGTGGTCGAGGATCGTTTCCTTGTAGATGTCGTCGAGCGCCACGTCTCCTCCGAACGCTAGTGAGCGAAGAACTCTTCCGCCTTGGCGAGCGCCTCCACCAGCACGTCCACCTCGTCCCGTGTGTTGTACACGTAGAACGAGGCCCGTGCAGTCGCCGGCGTCCCGAACCTGCGCATCACCAGCTGCGCGCAGTGATGGCCGGCACGGATCGCCACGCCCTCCGCGTCCAGGACCGTGGCGAGGTCGTGCGGATGGACGTCGCGGTACCAGAAGCTCACGGCACCACCTCGGGCCGCGGCGTCCTTCGGTCCGTAGACCGTGGCGTCGACCGACAGCAGCCGGTCGAGCGCGTAACGGGTGATCTCCTCCTCGTGGGCACGGATCGCGTCCATCCCCAGCGCCTCGAGGTAATCGACCGCGGCGCCGAGGCCCACCTGCTGGGCGATCTGCATCGTCCCGGCCTCGAACTTGTACGGGATGTCCTTCCAGGTGGAGTGGTCGTGGAAGACCTCGTGGATCATCTCCCCGCCGCCGAACATCGGATCCATCGCCTCGAGGAGCTCCGCCTTGGCGTACAGACCGCCGCTCGCGGTCGGGCCCAGCATCTTGTGGCCGCTGAACGCGAGGAAATCGCAGTCCAACTCGGTGACGGAGACCCCGTTGTGCGGCACGAGCTGCGCGGCGTCCACCGCGACGACCGCACCCACGGCATGGGCGGCCTCGATCAGCTGGCCGAGAGGCGTGATCGTCCCCAGGGCGTTGGACATGCCGGTCACCGACAGGATCTTCGTCCGCTCGTTCAGCAGCGAACCCAGCTCCGAGAGGTCGAGCTGCCCGTCGTCGGTGAGCGGGATGTATCGCAGCACCGCGCCGGTCACCTGTGCCGTCAGCTGCCAGGGCACGATGTTCGAGTGGTGCTCCATGTCCGTGAGGAGGATCTCGTCCCCCTCCTTCAGGAACTTGCGCCCCCAACCCTGGGCGACGAGGTTCATCGATTCGGTGGTCCCGCGCGTGAACACGATCGTGCGGGGATCGGGGGAACCGAAGAAGGCCGCCAGCTTCGCCCGGGCGCCCTCGAACGCCTCGGTCGATTCCTCGCCGAGCGTGTAGATCCCGCGATGGGCGTTCGCGTTGTGGTTGGCGTAGAAGTCGGAGACGGCATCGATCACCTGACGGGGCTTCTGGGACGTGGCGGCCGAGTCCAGGTAGACGAGCGGGTGTCCGTTGATCACACGCTGCAGGATCGGGAAGTCCCGGCGGATCCGATCGACGTCGAGATCGTCTCGTGCCACCCCGTCCCCGTTCATCCCTGCTCCTCCGACCCCCCGTCGACGCCGAGCTCGTCGCCGATCCCCTCGTAGCCCTTCTCCTCGAGCTCGCCCGCGAGCTCGGGTCCGCCCGACCTCACGATACGACCCTGCATCATCACGTGGACCCGGTCCGCCTTGATGTAGTTGAGGATCCGCTGATAGTGGGTGATCAGCAGCACCCCGAGCTCGGGACCGACCAGCTCCGCCACCCCGCCGGCGACCAGCTTCAACGAGTCGATGTCGAGGCCCGAGTCCGTCTCGTCCAGGATCGCGATCTCGGGTTGCAGGACCGCGAGTTGCAGGACCTCGTTCCGCTTCTTCTCCCCTCCGGAGAACCCCTGGTTCACGTATCGCTGGACCATCGCATCTTCGATGCCCAGCCGGTCCATCTGCTCCTTCATGTGCTTGCGGAAGGCGAGCGCGCTGATCTGCTCGGCCTTGACCGCCTGATACGCGGTGCGCAGGAAGTTCACGACGCTCACACCGGGGACCTCGGTCGGGTACTGGAGCGCCAGGAACAGGCCGCGCTTGGCCCGTTCGTCCGTGGTGAGCCCCGTGATCTTCTCGCCCTTGAAGATCACGTCGCCGCCGGTGACCACGTAGCCGGGCCGGCCCATGATGATGTTGGACAGGGTCGACTTGCCGGAGCCGTTGGGGCCCATCAAGGCGTGGGTCTCCCCCTGTGCCACCGTGAGGTCGATCCCCTTCAAGATCTCCTTGCCCTCGACCTCCGCCCGGAGGTCTCGGATCTCGAGCGTCGCGCGGCCGTTCTCCTCGCTCATGTCAGTCACACCTCGATGTAGATGTCGTCGTCGTCGGTCGTGATCGGGAAGACGTCTACCGGCGTCGTGGCCGGGAGACTCCTCGGCTTCCCGCTGTTCAGATCGAAGGAGGACCCGTGCTTCGGGCACTCGATCGTCTCGAAGTCGGTGTCGACGTCCCCCTCGTCCAGGAAGTAGTGGGCGTGGCTGCAGATCGCGTCGATCGCCCGCAGGCCCTCGTCGCCGAGGTTCACCAGCGCCACGAGGCGGCCGTCGACGGGGAAGCGCTTCGCCTCGCCCGGCGCCGGCGCGTCGGCGGCGTCGCAGACCTTCACCCGGCCCATCAGGCGGCGTCTCCTTGGCCGAGGGCCGCTCGGTCGAGCTCCTCCTGGATCGCCCGCTCGGCGCCCTCGCGCACCTCGTCGATCTTCACGCGGTCGAGGACCTCCTGGAAGAAGCCCGAGACGATCAGGCGCTCGGCCTCGGCGCGAGGGATCCCGCGGCTCATGAGGTAGAAGATCGCGTCGTCGTCCACGGGACCGACGCTCGCCGCGTGGCCGCAGCGGACGTCGTTCGCCTCGATCTCGAGGTTCGGGATCGCATCGGCCTTCGCGTGCTCCGACAAGACGATGTTGCGCGAGGTCTGCATCGCGTTCGTCTTCTGCGCATCCGGGCGCACGTGGACCCAGCCGCTGTACACCGCACGCGAACGATCCCGGAGGGCGCCCTTGTAGAAGAGGTCGCTCGTGCAGTTCGGCGCGACGTGGTCCTGGATGGAGCGGTGGTCGAAATGCTGGTCCTCGTCGGCGAAGAAGATCCCGAGCATCTCGGAGAAGCCGCCCGGCTCTGCCAGGATCGTCTCCGCCTCGGCCCTCGCGAGCGACGCGCCGAAGCCGATGTTCAACGTGCGCAGGGTTGCGTCGCGCCCGACCGTTGCCCGTTGGATCCCGAGATGCGTCACGCCGCTTCCCCACTCTTGGATCGAGACGTAGCGGACGTGGGCGCCATCGCCGACGTGGATCTCCGTGATCGCGTCGCTGAAGGCCCTCGAGAGGTCGGGACCTGCGTACCGGTCGATGAAGGTGACCTCCGACCCGGGCTCGACCACGAGGAGGGTGTGCGGGAAGACGGCGGCGCCCTCGGCGTCGAGATAGGTCAGCGTCTGGATCGGGAGCTCGACCGCGGTGTCGCGCGGGACGTGCAGGAAGGTGCCGCCGGCACGGAACGCGGCGTGGAGGGCCGTGAACTTCGTCCGGCCCGCGGGCACCAGGCGGTGGAGGTACGGCTCGACCAGCTCGGGGCGGGTCCGCGCGGCCTCGTCGATGCTCCCGAACCAGACGCCGCGGTCGGTGAGCGTGGCGCTCCGCTGGGTTGAGATCACGGTGGCGTTGCGCTGGACCAGGAGCCCGGCCCGCTCGCCGACGTCGCCAGCGGAGCCGAGGATCCCGTGCCGGTTCACGTCCTCGGGCCCGCCGCCCTCCGCGAAGGGCTCGAAGTCGAGCTCGAAGGCCGACAGGTCGGTGTATCGCCACTCCTCGGTCTCCTGTGAAGGCACCGGCATCGCCTCGAACGACCGGAGCGCATCGGTCCGCAGTCGGGACACGAAGTCGGGCGCCTCGGGCAAGGTTTCGAGGGCGCGCTCGTCGAACGTCGTGGTGCTCATCGCGGTCATGCAGGAATCCTATCGAATAGGTCGGATTCCGCGGCGCGCGCCCCGAACCCGGTGCTCAGAGGGCCTGCGGTGGAGGCTCATGGACGGCCCGGTCGGCTCCGATAGAGAGGGACGATGGACATCCTCGAGCGTCGAGAGCACGGCGGCACCTGGTGGGGACGAACCGGCGACGGCGCGTGGTTCCGCTGGAGCCCGTCGTCGAACGCCTGGGAGGGGCCGTTGGCGCCCCCGTGGCCACCCGAGGAGCGCACGATGACGGAAGAGGAAGAGGACGCGATCGTCGCCGCCGCGCTGGCCACGACGGCATCTCCCGAAGGGCCGTCGATGAACCGGGTCGACCGGTGGTGGAACCGGGCGTTCCCACCGTTCTCGAAGAAGCGACTCGTGTTCGGGCTCGCCGTGCTCCCCGTGTTCGGCGGGCTGCAGGAGCTCGTGATCTGGTCGGTCGGGTGGACGCCGTCCCTGCCCCGGTACCTGTTCGTGTGCATCGCCGGCGGCATCATGCTCTCGGTCGCGTTCCTGCCCGGCATGCGTGAGATGGCCGAGCAGCTCGCGAAGGCCAGGGGCAGTCGCTCGCCGTGGGGATGGTCGCGGCGCCGGGACCCGGCTCCGCCCGAACCGCCCCCACCGCCGCTCGACACGAACCTCAGGCGTGACTTCCTGATCGCACTGCCCTTCGCCCTCGTGATCGTCCTCGTGATGAGCCTCACGGTGGCGGGTCCCGGCGACACGTTCGCCCCGTCGGCGCTCCTGACGAACGCCCTCGCCGCCCTCTTCACCGCCGCCCTCGTCGCCCTGCGGACCTCCGTGTGGGGGCTCGCGCTCTTCTCGATCGCCGGTGGTCTGCTCGGGGGGGTGTTCATGCTGCTGTTGAGCGCGATGACGTTCAGCGACCCCGGTGGTGACTTCCTGATCGGGTGGGCGATCGGCTCGGTGTTGCTCTTCCTCTACGCCTTCCCGATGTGGCGATGGCTCAGACACCTCGAAGCGCGCGGCTTCCGCTTGCCGATGTGGCTCGTGATGGGTGGCAGTGTGGTCCTGGTGTCCGGCTCGGCCCTCGTGTTCGTGGCCGAGCACTGACGGCGCTAGCCGACCGAGCCCTCCATCTGCAGCTCGATCAGGCGGTTCAGCTCGACCGCGTACTCCATCGGGAGCTCGCGCGTGATCGGCTCGATGAAGCCGTTCACGATCATCGCGGTGGCCTCGGCCTCCGAGAGCCCTCGGCTCATCAGGTAGAAGAGCTGGTCGTCGCCGACCTTCGAGACCGTGGCCTCGTGGCCCAGCGCGGCCGTCTCGTCCTCGACCTCGATGTAGGGGTAGGTGTCGGACCGTGACTCGTCGTCCAGGATGAGCGCGTCGCAACGCACCGTGGACTTCGCGTGATGGGCGTCCGGTTCCACCCGGATGAGCCCCCGGTAGCCGGTGCGGCCCCCGTCCTTCGAAACGGACTTGGAGTTGATCACGCTGGTCGTGTACGGCGCGGCGTGGATCGCCTTGCCGCCGGCATCGGTGTGCATTCCCTTGCCGGCGAACGCCACGGAGAGCACCTCGCCGCGCGCGCCCTTGCCGAGCAGGTAGATCGACGGGTACTTCATCGTCACCTTGGATCCGATGTTGCCGTCGATCCACTCCATGACGGCGTCCTCGTAGGCGGCCGCGCGCTTGGTCACGAGGTTGTACACGTTGGTCGACCAGTTCTGGATCGTCGTGTACCGGACCCGGGCGCCCTTCTTGGCCACGATCTCGACGACCGCGGAGTGCAGTGAATCGCTCGTGTAGATCGGTGCCGAGCAGCCCTCCACGTAGTGCACGTAGGAACCCTCGTCGGCGATGATCAGCGTCCGCTCGAACTGGCCCATGTTCTCCGCGTTGATCCGGAAGTAGGCCTGCAGCGGGATGTCCACCGCCACGCCCGGCGGCACGTAGATGAACGAGCCGCCCGACCACACCGCCGTGTTCAGCGCGGCGAACTTGTTGTCGTTGGGCGGGATGATCGTCCCGAAGTACTCCTTCACGAGATCCGGGTAGTCGCGGAGTGCCGAGTCCATGTCGGTGAAGATCACACCGATCTCGTCGAGCTCCTTCTTGATCTTGTGATAGACGACCTCGGACTCGTACTGAGCCGACACGCCGCCCAGGTACTTCTTCTCCGCCTCCGGGATCCCCAGCTTGTCCCAGGTGCCCCGGATGTCCTCGGGGAGGTCCTCCCAGTTCTGGGCCTGCTTCTCGGTCGAGCGGATGAAGTAGTAGATGTTCTTGAAGTCGATGTCCGAAAGGTCGGCGCCCCACCAGGGCATCGGGCGGCTCTCGAAGTGCTTCAGGGCCTTCAGCCGGTACTTGCGCATCCAGTCGGGCTCGGACTTGAGCTCGCTGATCTCCTCGACGACCTGGGCCGACAGGCCCCGCTTCGGCTCGAACACCGAATGGGAGGGGTCCTTCCAGTCGAAACGGTATCCCTTGGAGAGCTCCTCGAGATGCTCTTCCTGGCTGACGGCCATCTCACTCCCTCACATCGGCTTCTTGCGGTCCCCTACAGGGTACCCGCTAAGTCTATCCAGCAGGTCGGATTCAGCACGCCTGGCCCTACCCGTGGCGAGCGGCGGCGTCCGAGGGATCCCAGCGGTCGACCCGCCTCGCCAGCACCTTCGTCACGACCGATCCCACGACGACGGTGAGTATCACGTACGCGACCGTTACGGGGACGAGGTCGTCCTCGATGGCGGCGGCCGTCGCGAGCCCGGCGATCGCGATCGAGAACTCTCCCCGGGGGATGAGCGCGGCGCCCACGACCCCGCGTGCTTGTACCTCCGAGCCGAGGCGCCGCGCCGCCCACCATCCCGTCGCGTACTTCGTCGCCGAGGTCACCAGCCCCAGGAGCACAGCGATGCCCAGGACCGGAGGGATCGTGGCCGGATCGATCGAGAGGCCGATGAAGGCGAAGAAGATCGCCGCGAACAGGTCGCGGAGCGGACGGACCAGCGTCTGTGCTCCTTCGGCGGCGGGCCCGGAGAGCATGATGCCCGCAAGGAGCGCCCCCACCGCCGCCGAGAACCTCGCCACCTCGGCCACGCCCGCGATGAGGATGGCGAATCCGAGGATGGACAGCAGGAGCGCCTCGTCCGAGCGGCTGAAGAGCATCTGGCTGAGACCCACTTCGACCCGCAGCGCGATCACCAGCAGCACGGCGACCGCCACGATCGCGACGATGGCGGGTACGAGCGAGATGTCGGCGCCGCCTCCGATCAACAGGGCGGCGAGGACCGGGAGGTAGATCGCCATCACGAGATCCTCGATGACGGCGATCGTCACCACGAACCTGCTCGCTCCCCGAGCATGCGGGCCCGCATGCTCGAGGAGCTTCGCCGCGACACCGGACGAGGAGACATAGGTGATCCCTCCGAGGAACGCGGCCGCCAGCGGGCCCCACCCAAGGACGAGACCGACCAGCACGCCGGGAGTGACGTTCAGCACGAGATCGACGACGCCCGGCATCGTGGACGCCTTCGCCGTCGCGAGGAGGTCCCGGGACGAGTGCTCGAGACCGAGCACGAACAGGACGAGGATCAAGCCGATCTCGGCGCCCGTCTCGACGAACCCCCGGGTTGTGACCAGAGGCAGGATCCCTCCCTCGCCGAACGCGAGTCCCGCGATCAGATAGAGCGGAACCGTCGGCAGGTCGAATCTCGCCGCGATCCGGGCGAGGACCGCCAGGCCGAGGATCACTGCGCCGAGCTCCAGGAGCCTCACCGGCGGCGGCCCGGGGTCGTGATATCCATCGAGGAAGTCTAGGGATGGCGGTCTCTCCCGCGCCTCTCCCGTCACTGGTAGCGTCAGCGATCGGAGCGAGGGGGGTGTCGGGATGGACGACGAGCGGCGGGTGCAGGGCCAGGTCGAGCGAGCGGCAGCAACGGGTGCGTTCGCGGGCGGTGGCACACTCTTCACGGAGCCGGTCCTCGTCGTGAACCAGAAGACCAAGATCATCGAGCTGACGAACGAGTACTTCGTCTTCGACGCGGCCGGCAAGCAGCTCGGCGCCGTTCGCCAGACGGGCCAGACCACGCTCAAGAAGGCGCTCCGGCTGGTGTCGTCCGTCGACCAGTTCATGACGCACACGCTCGAGGTCACCGACGCCGCCGGCGTGACGCAGCTCACGCTCACGCGGCCGAGGAAGGTGTTCAAGTCGACGATCGTCGTGGCACGACCGGACGGCACAGAGGTCGGCCGGATCGTGCAGGAGAACATGGTCGGCAAGATCCGGTTCGGCATCGAAACGGGAGGCAACCGCGTGGGCGGCATCCAGGGCGAGAACTGGCGGGCGTGGAACTTCGCGATCACGGACGGCTCGGGCGCGGAGATCGGCCGGATCACCAAGACGTGGGAAGGGTTGGCGAGGACGGCCTTCACCACGGCGGATCACTACGTCGTGCAGATCCACAAGCAGCTGGAGGACCCGTTGCGATCGTTGGTCGTCGCCTCGGCACTCTGCGTCGACACCGCGCTCAAGCAGGACAAGCGCGGGTTCAACTAGGGGTTCCGGGAAGGCGCGGGGAAGTCCTCGCCTAGGCCGGCTCCACCTCTCGAAGCGTCCCGGTGCGCACGTCGTAGACGTAGCCGGACACCGTGACCCCTTCGGGCAGGGTCTTCACATCGCGCAACCGAACGACATCCTCCTTGAGGGTCCGATCGATGTCGGAGAACGAGAGATACTCGTCACCGCTCACGTCGGCACCTGTCGCCTCGCGGATCTTCTCGTGGAGGACATCGTCGGTGAACTTGGTCATCCCGCAGTCGGTGTGATGGATCACCACGTACTCCCGAGTGCCGAGGAGCCAGCTCGAGATCGTGGCCGATCGGATCACGTCGTCGGTGGCGCGCCCGCCCGCGTTCCGCAGGACGTTCGCCTCACCGAGCTCGAGGCCGAGCATCTTGGCGGGGTCGAGCCGAGCGTCGATACATGTCAGCACCAAGATGCCCCGGGAAGGCGGGATCGCCAGGTCTGCCCCATCGAAGGACTCCGCGAACGCCCTGTTGGCGTCGAGGAGCTTGGGCACTTCGCTCACGCCTCGGTCCTTCCCCGCTCGTCTTCCCTGCGCTCCGAGCCCTGCCGCTCGGCTCAGCCCTTCTCCACCGGCGCCCCCACGAGCGAGCCGTATTCGGTCCACGAACCGTCGTAGTTCTTGACGTGCTCGAAGCCGAGGAGCTCCTGGAGGGCGAACCACGTGTGGGACGAGCGCTCGCCGATGCGGCAGTACGCGATCACCTCACCGTCACCGGTGATCCCTTCGGCCGCATACAGCTCCCGGAGCTCGTCCGCGGACTTGAACGTTCCATCCTCGTTCGCGGCCTTCGCCCAGGGGATGTTGGCCGCGCCCTTGATGTGGCCGGGCACCTGCGCCTGCTCCTGCGGCAGATGATCGGGCGCGAGCTTCTCGCCTCGGAACTCCTCCGGTGAGCGGACGTCGACGAAACCGGTGTCCGATCCCACCTTCGAGAGCACCTCGTCCCTGAGCGCGCGGATCTCGGGCCGCTCCGCGCCGGAGATCGAGAACCCCGTCGCCTCGTGCGTCGGAGCCTCCTGCGTGAGCTCTCGGCTCTCGAGCTCCCACTTCTTGCGACCGCCGTCGAGCAGCTTGACGTTGTCGAAACCACGCAGCTTCAAGAGCCAGTACGCGTATGCGGCGAACCAGTTGTTGTTCCCGCCGTACAGCACCACCGTCGTGTCCGGACCGACGCCGGCGCTCGAGAGCAACTCGGAGAAGCCCGCCTGGTCCCGGTAGTCCCGGCCGACCTCTGAATGTAGATCGGTCGTCCAGTTCCATCCCACGGCGCCCTTGACATGGCCCTTCTCGTAGGCCTCCGTGTCCTCGTCCACCTCGATCGCCCGCACCGCGGGATCGTCGAGGTGCTCCTCCAGCCAATCGGTGCTGACGAGCACGTCGGGCTTCGCATACTCAGCCATCGGTCACTCCTTCCTCTCTCTCTTGGTCTCTCTGGTCTCGCTGTCTCTCAGTGCTCAGACCCGGAACACACCTGGAGCGGCCGTCCGGCGGCGGCTCGTGTACCTGGAGGGAGCCTACGCGGGCCGCCGGCGCAGGGATCCCGTACGCGTACAGCAGAGCCTCGCGGGGATCATGGCGGCCACGAGCCCGAGCTCGCGCGTTCGTACCATCCCTCGGATCCCACCCCCGTACGTCGGAAGATGCAGGTGCAACGAGTATCCCACCGTCGAGTGAGCGTCAAGTGCGCTTCAAGGGTCCCGCCTGGGTCGCCGATTGACCCTGAAGAGACCATCCCCGGAGGAGCTGCGTGTCCGGACCACACGAGGAGGAATGCAACCGGCTCTTCATCGTCGCCGCGGCGGGAGCCGAGATGGCGCGCGAACCGGATCGCGTCCCCGCGATCGCGGTGCGGGCCGCGATGGAGCTCGGCTGCGCAGGTGTCTCGTTCCGCGTCCTCGACGATCGACAGGCCACCCATCGAACTCTCGAGACCGCCGGCCTCGCCGAGGATCCAGGAGATCCGTCATCGCTCTCGGCCGCGATGGCCGACCTCGTTCTGCAACGAGGCGAGACCATCGTCGCGCGGTCGCTCCAGCAGGGCGATGAGGTTCCTCTCCCCTCACCGAGCGGCGACTTCGTCGCCGGGATCGCGAGCCCTATCTGGATCGAGGGGTGGATCGCCGCCGTGCTCGTCGGGGTGGTGAGAGCCGATCATCGGTTGACGCCGGACACGGTCGCGGCGTTCGGGCTCCTCGCATCGCAGGCCGGGCTCACCCTGGACAATGCGCAGCGCATCGAGCAGGGGCGCGAGGCGGCCGGGCGTCTCGAGCAGGGCGACCGGCTCAAGACCGAGTTCCTCACGACGATCTCCCATGAGATGCGCACCCCCCTCACCGTCTTGATGGGGAACGGGTTCATGCTCGAGCGATCCTGGCGCGAGCGAGACGAGGAGAGCCGACTCGAGTTGCTCGCGGGGATGAACAACAACGTTCGCATCCTCGACGGCATGCTCACCAACCTGCTCGACTACGCGCGGCTCGAGGCGGGCGAGCTCTGGGTGAGCTTCGAGCCCTTCGACATCTCGGAGATGCTGCGAGCGGTGTGCGAACGGAGCGAGGGCATGATCGGTGACCGTCAGCTCAGGACAGACATCGAGGACGACGTGCTCGCCAGTGGCGACACGGCGCTGATCCGCCGGATCGTCTCTGACCTGCTGGGGAACGCGGCCGCACACACTCCTGCGGGAACCACGATCACCGTGTCCTGCTACCGACGGGACGATGAGGTCGTGGTCGAGATCGTCGACGACGGTCCGGGCATCGCGGAACGCGATCTCCCCTTCTTGGGTGAACGGTTCTTCCGGGCAGGGGACGTGAACACCAGGCCGAAGGGCCTCGGGCTCGGGCTCGCCCTCGCGCTGGGCATCCTCGATCTTCATGGGAGCACGCTCGTCGTCGAGAACGGGGCCGACGGCGGTGCCAAGTTCTCGTTCTCGCTTCCTCCGGCAACCGACGCGACCGGATCGCGCACCGACGACGCGACGAGCGCGGGCGCCTACGCTCCCCACCATGGCCGGGCCTGAGGTCGGCGATCCCGCCCCCGACGCGCTCCTGACCGACCTCGAACGCAGGGAGGTTCGACTCTCCTCGCTGTGGGAGGAGCGGCCCGCCGTGGTGGTCTTCCTCCGCTACTTCGGATGCCCTTTCTGCCAGACGCAGGTCGTCACGCTCCGGAACGAACACGAGCGGATCCGCCGCTCCGGAGCCGACGTCGGCCTCGTCGGGCACGGAGATCCGGAAGCGGCGATGGAGTTCGCGTCATCCAAGGGGTTGCCGTTCCCGCTCCTGTTGGATCGGGAACGCGGCACCTACCGCGCGTACGGGCTCGTGCAGGGGAAGGCGATGCAGGTTCTGAGTCCACGGGTCGCTCTGCCCTGGATCAGGGCAGAACTGTCCTCGGAAACGCGTCAGCGGGGTCTCAAGGGCGGCGACTTCCTCCAGATGCCCGGCACGTTCGTCGTGGACACCAGTGGCCTGGTCCGAGCTCGTGGCGGCACCGTCCGGATGGCTCACCGGAATCGGAACTTCGCGGACTCGCCGTCGATCGACAGGCTCCTCGACGCCTTGGGCGGAGCCGAACGATCGACCTAGAACATCCCGAGCGCGGCCTTGGCCTCGTCCGACATCATCTCGGGCGTCCATGCAGGGCGCAGCACCATCTCCGGTCTCACCTCGCCGATGCCCGAGAGCGGGGCCAGGAACGCGCGCATCTGATCTTCGATGAGCGGGCCGATCGGACAGCCCATGGTGGTGAGCGTGTACTGGATGTCGACGTCGCCGCCCTCCGCGACGTCGACCTCGTACACGAGGCCCAGATCGACGATGTTGATGCCGAGTTCCGGATCGATGACGCTCTTCAACGCCTCGAGGACCTCGTCCTCCGACGGCGCCTCGGTTCCTGACGCCTCTGCAGCCGAGGGCGCCTCATGCGTTTGCGGTATCACGGTTTCGCTCTCAGGCATGCATACCTCGATCCAGATCCGAACTATCCTTAGCACCCAGACTACCGCCCTCGACCCCGAAGGCACATGAGGAGGAGCGCTCCAGAGCGATGGCTCCGATCAGGGCACTCATCGTGGACGACCACCCGGTCACCCGGGAAGGTTTGCGTACGGCACTCGCGATGTCCGACGACGCGGTGGAAGTGGTCGGCGAGGCGGCGAGCGGCGAGGAAGCCGTGGTGGCCGCCAAGGAGCTCTCCCCCGACGTGGTCTTCATGGACGTCCGGATGCCCGGGATGGACGGGATCGAGGCGACGCGCCGTATCCGGGAGGCCGCCCCCGAGACGCGGGTCATCCTGATCACGATCGATGAGTCGCGAGGCGCGATCTCGGAGGCGATCCAGGCGGGTGTCTCGGGGTACCTCCTGAAGGACGCTTCGCCGGACGCGCTCGTCGACGCGGCCCGCAACGCCGTCGAGGGCAACGCCGTGATCCACCCGCAGCTCACGAAGACGTTCATCGAGGAAGTCCATCTGGCGGAGAGCGGCGGTCCGAGGTCCACGCCGCTGTCGAAGCGGGAGCGGGAGATCCTCCAGAAGGTGGCGGACGGCGCCACCACCCGGCTGGTGGCGAGCGACCTGGGGATCTCGCCTCACACGGTCAAGACCCATCTCGAACGGATCTTCGAGAAGCTCGGGGCGAAGGATCGCGCGCAGGCCGTGGCGATCGCCATCCGGATGGGCATCGTCCACTAGCGGCCCCCCGCCTCAACCGCCCCTCCGAAGCGCCGATACCCCCTGAAGATGCCTACCACGGTGCTGCTCTGCGACACGCCCGATGAGGTCGCCCGCTTCCAGTACCACCTGCTTCGGGAGCACGATCTCGAGGTCGAGGTCACGACTGATGCCTTCCGGGGCGTCGAGGCCGCCGTGCGGTCACGGCCGAACGTGATCGTGTCCGAGCTCACCCTCGAAGGTCTGGGTGGCGCCGAGCTCGTGAAGCGATTCCTCGCCTCCTCACCGAGCTCCCGGTTCGTCGCGCACACGGTCGTTCGCGACCCCGTGCGGGTCACCGAGGTGCTCGCCGCCGGCGCTTCCGGCTACGTGCTGAAGGAGGGCCCGATCGAAGACATCATCCGGGCGATCCGCGCGGCGTCCAGCGGCGCCGTGACGCTGTCCGGGCAGGTCGCGGGGCTGTTGTCGAGCGAGCTCGCGAGAGCCGTCAACCACTCCCGCGAGCTCGAGGCCGAGGTGGCGGCGGTCCGCGACGACGTCGCGAAGGGCTCGAGCGCCAAGGCCGACTTCCTCGCCAACATCTCCCACGAGCTCCGGACGCCGGTGACCGTGGCGAAGGGGATCGCCTACGTCCTGAAGAACCCGGCGGTGCCCGACGAAGAGAAGACCGAGTTCCTGGATCAGCTGACCGGTTCGCTGGACAAGCTGATGGGGATCGTGGACGAGCTGATCACGCTCTCCGAGCTCGAGCGCGGCACGTTCGAGCTGAGCCTGGTGGAAACGGATCTGGCGCCGCTCGTCCGTCACGCGCTGGACGAGGTCCGGATCCGCTACCCGGGGATCCCGATCGCCGCCGAGGTCGCCGACGGCCTGATCTGCACGGCCGACGGACCGCGGCTCGGATCCGTCGTCCGCGAGCTGCTGGACAATGCCTGCCGCTACTCTCCGTTCGGTCGCGCCGTTGAGCTGGTCGCCCGGGACCTCGTCGAAGGCGTGACCGTCATGGTGACGGACCGAGGCGAAGGTCTGGACCGCGCGGTCGCCACCAGGGCGTTCGAACAGCCGTTCTCCACCGGGGAGGGCGTGCTCCACAAGGAGAAGTCGGGCGTCGGCACGGGGCTGCACCTCGCGCGGCAGCTGGTGGTCGAGCACGGCGGCATCATGTGGGTCGACCCACTGCCCGGCGGCGGCACGCGGGCCTCGTTCTGCATCCCCCACCGGCGCGGCGAACGGATCGAGAGCCCGCCCGCAGGCGCCGCCTGAGGTCCCCCCAGGAGGCACTCCCCCGTTGGACCTACGGAGGTCCTGGAAGTATCCTGCCCCCGAGGACCGGTGCGGGTGCGAAGACTCCTCCTCGGGATGGTGGCCGTCATCAGCGCGTCCGCATGCACCCCCGCCTCGTCGGAACCGTCACACACCACCGAGCTCATGCTCTCCGCGTCGCCGACTCCCTTCACGTTGGTGACGGCGGGTGAGGTCAGGGGTGCCGTGCCGGACGACTGGCATGCGGCCTTGGCCGATCCCGAGCTCGGGATCCGAGGCGGCTTCGTCGCGTCGCCGCGGATCGGCGGCTGGCCCGACGTCGACGGGTCAGCGGTCGGGATGTCGGCGACATGGGTGGACGCCACACGGGTCGGCGTGCCCTCCGACTTCTATTACCTGGCGGCGAACGGTCCTCTCCTGTCGCGCCTCACCACCTCCGCGAACTGCCGCGAGCAGACGCACGAGGTCTACCTCGATCGCCGGCCCACGTTCGACGTGCGTCGGCACTCGCCGGGACATTTCATGGCGGAGGGAGCAGGGGTGTGCCGGCGAGGCTCTCGTTCGACCCGGTACGCGTACTTCGTGGCTGCGCCCGGATTCGGCCCCGTGCACGAAGTGGGTATCCCGAGCAGCGGGCTCTACGTGGTGGTCGCCGTCGTCCCGGCAGAGCGCGGGGCCCGACACCTCCTGCAGCAGCTGATGGGTCGCACCCGTTTCGGTGACGATCGGATCCGTGACTTCGTCGAAGTCGCGCGATCGGCCCAAGCGGCATGAGCCGGCCCCTCGCGAGCCCCTAGCGGGGGCTCCGCTCCACGAACGGTGGCTTCACGACCGTGGCGGCGCCTCGCCGACCTCGGATGTCGACTTCGACCTCCTGCCCCAGCTCGACGACGTCGCCCGGCCACACGTACGCGAGCGCGATGCCCGTCCCGAGGCCCGGCGAGAAGGTGCCGCTGGTGACCTCGCCCACCAGTTGGTCCCCGACGAACACCGGGTAGTGGGCGCGAGGGATGTGCCGGCGCTCGTGCATCCGGAGCCCTCGAAGTCGGCTCGGGAGCTCTTCCTCCTGCTGGCGAAGCAAGGCCGCGCGTCCCCGGAACTCTCCCTTGTCCATGGCGACCGCCCACGAGAGGCCCGACTCGAACGCGGTGGAGGCCTCGAAGAGATCTTGTCCGTAGAGCGGATATCCCATCTCGAGCCGAAGGACGTCCCTCGCGGCGAGTCCGCAGGGCCCGCCCCCCGACTCGCGAACCGACGCGAGGAGCTCCGTCCAGAGCTCCTCCGCGATGTCCTGGTAGGTGAAGAGCTCGAACCCCACCTCGCCCGTGTAGCCCGACCGCGTCACGATGACCGGCCGACGGTGGTACTCGGCTTCGTCGCACTGCATGAATCCGAGGTCCGGGGCGTCCGGGAACAGCCCAGCCATCACCTTCGTCGAGGCGGGCCCTTGCACCGCGAGGAAGCACCAATCCTGGTGGTACATCAGGTGGAGCGGCCCGTCGGCCTTCTCCTCCTCGAGCATCCGAAGCACCCGGGGCGCGTTGGATGCGTTCGGGACGACGAAGAAGCGCTCCTCTCCGAGCCGGTAGACGATCAGGTCCTCGATGACACCGCCACCGTCGTTCAGCACGAGGTTGTAGAGAGCGTCACCCACGTTCGCCCGAGCGAGGTCGTTCGTGACCAGTCGTTGCAGCATCCCGAGGGCCCCGGGACCGACCACCTCGACCTTCCCGAGATGCGTGAGGTCGAACAGCCCCACGTGTTCCCGAACGCTCCGATGCTCCGCGAGTGCACCCTCGTACTCGATCGGCATCCGCCAGCCGGCGAAGGGGGCGAGCTTGGCTCCCAGACGCAGATGCGCCGCCTCCAGAGGCGTTCGCTTGAGCTCCTCGGAAGGATCCGCGCCCTCACCCGTCGCCTCGTCAGAGGCGTCTTCCGGTTGGTCGGCGCGGGTCTGTCGGGACATCGGAGGGATGCTATCCGCCTCGCCGCGAACGCGTGGGGCCGTACGGGATATGCCGAGTAGACTCGAGCTCGATGGCGGACGCGTACGACATCGTCGTGGTCGGCGCCGGCACCGGCGGCTATTCCACGGCCCTCAGGGCGGCACAGCTGGGCAAGCGCGTTGCCATCGTCGAGCGCGACGATCGACTGGGTGGCACCTGTCTCCTCCGCGGTTGCATCCCCACCAAGGCATTGCTGCAGTCCGCCGCGGTGATGGACACCGTGAACCGCGCGGAAGAGTGGGGCATCAAGGCCTCCGGCGACCCCGACTGGTCGGCGGTGCGCGCCTTCGAGGACAAGATCGTCGACAAGCTGGTCAAAGGAGTCACCGGGCTGATCAAGTCGCGTGGGATCACCGTCTTGAAGGGCACCGCCAAGCTCCTTCGGGGACCCGCCGTCGAGGTGGACGGCACCACGGTCGATGCCGGGGACGTCGTGATCGCGAGCGGATCGCGTCCGAGACTCCTCCCCGGAGTCGAACCGACCGGACGGGTCATCACCAGCGACGAAGCGCTCCGCTACGACAGGATCCCCGGCTCCGCCGTCGTGATCGGGGCGGGCGCCGTGGGCCTCGAGTTCGCGTCGCTCTATCGGTCGCTCGGCGCTGAGGTCACGCTCCTGGAGGCGCTCCCTGCGCTGGCCCCCCTCGAGGACGAGGACGTCTCGGCGGAGATCGCCAAGGCGTTCCGCAGGCGAGGCATCAAGACGTCCGCGGGCGCATCGGTGAAGAGCATCACCGACACCGGCGAGTCGGTCGACATCATCGTCGAGGCGAAGGGCGGAGCGGACAAGGTGACCGCGGACGTGTGCCTCGTCGCGATCGGTCGCGGGCCGGTGACCGAGGGGCTCGGGCTCGAGGAAGCGGGCGTGTCGGTTCACGAGAAGGGATTCGTGAACGTCGACGGTCAGCTCCGCACGAACGTGGAGCACGTCTGGGCGGTGGGTGACGTGGCGGCCACGCCCCTCCAGCTCGCCCATGTCGCGTTCACCGAGGGCTACGCCGTCGCCGAACGGATCGCCGGCGAGACCGTCCCGGACATCGACTACGTCAACATCCCGCGCGTGACGTACTGCAGTCCCGAGATCGCGAGCGTCGGTCTTACCGCCGCCCAGGCGAAAGACCGCGGCCACAAGGTGGCGACCGAGCATCTCGACTTCCGAGCGATCGGCAAGGCGAACATCCTCGGCGAGGGGGGGTTCGTCAAGGTGGTGAGCGATCAAGGAGGAGGAGCCGTCCTGGGCGTCCACATGATCGGTCCCCACGTGACCGACCTGATCGCGGAGGCGATGCTCATCACCAACTGGGAAGCGGTGCCCGCGGAAGTCGCGGCGCTGATGCACCCCCATCCTTCTCTATCCGAGGCGATCGGCGAGGCGCACCTTGCCCTCGCCGGCAAGCCCCTGCACACAGCCTGAGGAGCCGAGTGGCGACGACCCAAACCCGTCAGGACGAACAGCAGAAGACCGGTGGGCGACTCCCCGATGACGAGCTGAAGCGAGCCCTCTACCTGCTGAAGCTCTGCCGCTACTTCGACGAGCGGATGGAGGCGCTCTATCGGCAGGGGCGCCTCCCGGGCGCGATCTACTCGGGCCGCGGGCAGGAGGGAACCCATATCGGGGTCGTGCTTCCGCTCCGTCCCGAGGACTCCCTCTTCCCGACGCATCGCGACCTCTCCGCGCAGATCGCGAAGGGCCTCGACCTGAAGCGGATCATGGCGCAGTTCTGGGGGCGCATCGACGGCTACACGCGGGGACGAGACGGGAACAGTCATATCGGCGACTGGTATGGGAACAAGACCTGGACCGTGATGTCCCACCTCCCGATCGCATACCCGGTGGCGTGCGGTGCGGCGCTCGCATACAAGCGGCGCGGGGAGCCGAACGTCGCGATGGCGATCTGCGGTGACGGGTCCACGTCGAACGGACGCTGGCACGAGGCGCTGAACATGTCGGCGGTGGCCCAGCTCCCCGTCGTCTGGGTGGTCAACAACAACCTCTACGCGTACTCCACGCCGAACGAGCTCGAGTTCCCGGTGCCGACGATCGCCGAGCGCGCCGACGCCTACGGGATGCCGGGCGTGCGCGTGGACGGAGCCGATGTGCTGGCGGTGGAGGCGGCGGCGCGCGAGGCGGTGGAACGGGCGCGGTCGGGCGGCGGGCCCTCGCTGATCGAGTCGGTGTCGCTCCGATGGAAGGGTCACGCGGGTCACGACCCCGCGAAGTACGTGCCCAAGGAGCTGCTCGAGGAGTACATGAAGAACAAGGACCCGGTGAAGAACTTCGAGCGCTTCCTGGTGACGGAGGGCATCGCCAGCGACCAGGACGTCGCGGACATCCAGGCGAGGATCGAGAAGGAGTTCGAGGAGGGCTACGAGTTCGCCCAAGCCTCCCCGTTCCCCGAGCCCGAGGATCACGCCAAGGGGCTGTGGGTCGAGGACGGCTACTGGACGAGCGAGCCGGGCCGCGGCGGACCGACGGAGTACGCCTGATGGCAGAGGCTGCGACGGTCGAGGCGGGTGCCGCCGGTCACGGCGCGGAACCCCGCGGGAAGCGCACCGAGGACGGCCAGGCCACCTACCTTGTCGCGATCGCCGAAGCGCTCTGGGAAGAGATGGAGCGCGACGAGCGCGTGTACATGATGGGCGAGGACATCGGTGTCTACGGCGGCGCGTTCAAGGTCACCGAGGGCTTCTACGAGCGCTTCGGTGGGGAGCGCGTGATGGACACACCGATCGCCGAGGAGACGATCGTCGGGATGGCGATCGGCTCGGCGATGGAGGGCTTCCGCCCGATCGCCGAGTTCCAGTACGCCGACTTCATGTCGAGCGGGTTCGACATGATCTCGACCGCACTCGCGCGGGTGCACTATCGGAGCGGCGTGCCGCTCCCGGTGGTCCTCCGCGGACCCTCCGGCGGCATGGTCCGCGCCTCCTCGTTCCACTCGATCAACCCGGAGCCGTGGTTCTCCCACGCCGGCGGGATCAAGGTGATCGCTCCGGCGTTCCCCGCCGACGCGAAGGGATTGATGAAGTCCGCGATCCGCGACGATAACCCCGTGATGTTCCTCGAGCACAAGTGGATCTATCGACGCATCCGCGAACAGGTGCCCGAGGATCCGGACTTCCTGGTCCCGATCAGCGTCGCCGATGTGAAGCGCGAAGGCGACGACGTCTCGATCGTCACCTACGGCGCGATGGTCCACCGAGCGCTCGAGGCCGCGCAGGAGTTGGAGGCAGAGGGCATCTCGGCAGAGATCGTGGATCTCCGCACCGTGTATCCGATGGACGAGGAGACCGTGCTGCGCTCGATCGAGAAAACCTCTCGGGCCGTCGTGCTCTCCGAGTCCTACCGCTTCGTCGGGATCGCGGCCGAGGTCGCCTCGACGATCGCGGAGAAAGCGTTCGAGCACCTCGATGCGCCCGTCGTCCGACTGTCGCCGCCGAACGTGCCGGTGCCGTTCTCACCGACCCTCGAGGACGCGTTCCTGCCGGGGGTCGGCGACATCGTCGCTGAGGTGAAGAAGCTCTCGGCCTGGTGAGGAGACCCCGATGACCACGATCAAGATGCCCCAGCTCGGCGAGACGATCGTCGAGGGAACGATCCTGAAGTGGCTGAAGGAAGTGGGCGAGAGCATCGAGCGCGATGAGGCGCTCTTCGAGATCTCCACCGACAAGGTCGATACCGAGGTCCCCTCCCCGGTCAACGGGACCGTCTCCAAGATCCTGGTCGAGGAGGGGCAGACCGTGCCCGTCGGCACCGACCTCGCCGAGATCACGGAGGAGGGGGCCGAAGCCGGTGGGGGCGCCGGAGCGGCAACGCCTTCGACGGCCGAAGCGCCGGCGGCGCCCGCGGCTGCCGAGAGCGCGTCGGCCGTCGCGGAGGGCTCGGCAGCCGAGATGCCGGCCGTGGAGCCGGCGACGCCGCAGGGCGCCGAGGCGACCGCCGCGAGCGCGACCTCGCCCGAGCCCGCTCCCTCGGACACCGGATCGCCTGAGATGCCCGACCGAGGGCCCCGGTCGCGGATCCTCTCCCCGCTCGTCCGCCGGCTCGCGGAGGAACACGGCCTGGATCTCTCCCGCATCGAGGGCTCGGGGACCGGTGGACGCATCACCAAGAACGACGTGCTCGCCGCCATCGACTCGGGCGGCGCTGCGGCTGCGCCGGCAGCGTCCGGTGCGCCGGCGGCGGCGGCCCCCGCACCCGCCGAGGTCCCTGCGCCGGCTCCGAGCCAGCCGGCCCCGACCGTCGCTCCCGTCCAGCCGGCTGTCGCGGGTCCGGGCGACGAGGTCGAGCCCATCTCCCACATCCGCAAGCTCATCGGACAGCACATGGTCGGCTCGCTCCAGACCTCCGCGCGCGCGTGGACGATGGTCGAGGTCAACATCGACCACCTGGTGAAGCTGCGGGAGCAGGTGAAAGAGGGGTTCAAGGCGAAGCACGGCGTCAATCTCACGTACCTGCCGTTCGTGATCCGGGCGACGTGCGACGCGCTCCTCACACACCCGGAAGTCAACGCGGAGCTCCGCGGGGACGAGATCGTGCGGCACCGCTACGTGAACATGGGCATCGCCGTCTCGTACGACGCCGGACTCATCGTCCCGGTGATCAAGGGCGCCGACGCGATGAACACCGTCGGCCTCGCGCGGGCGATCGCCGACCTCGCCGGGCGTGCGAGGGCGCATCAGCTGAAGCCCGACGAGATCCAGGGGTCGACGTTCACGATCACGAACCCGGGCCCGTACGGTTCGATCGCGAGCCTCCCGATCATCAACCAGCCGAACACCGGCATCCTGTCCCTGGACGCGATCCAGAAGCGGGCGGTCGTGATCGACGACACGATCGCCATCCGCTCGATGGTGAACATCTCGATGTCCTGGGATCACCGGACGATCGACGGCGAGATCGCCACTCGGTTCCTCGCGCGGGTGAAGCAGAACCTCGAGAGCTGGGACTTCGCCGAGGACGTCGCCGTCTGAGGGCGACGCGATGAGCCGAGACGCTCTCCTGATCCGGCCCGAGGGGCCGGTGCCCTACGGTCCCGCGAACGAAGCGATGCATCGCCTCGCGGAACGGCGGCTGGCCGGCGAGGTCCCCGATTCGGTGATCCTGCTCGAACACCCTCCGGTCTTCACGGCGGGGCGCCGCGCGCGGCCCGACGAGCTCCTGTGGTCCCCCGGTGAGGTGGCCGCGCGCGGCGCCGAGGTCCATCGGATCGACCGAGGCGGGGCGTTCACGTTCCACGGGCCCGGCCAGATCGTGGGCTATCCGATCCTCGACCTCGGTCCCAAGCCCGACGCCGCAGCCCACCTGCGGCGGATGGAGGAGGCCGTGATCCGCACCGCGTCCGACCTCGGCGTGGCCTTGCAGCGACGAGCGGACGTGCAGACCGGCGTGTGGCACGGCGACGACAAGGTCTGTGCGATCGGCGTCCGCCTGATGCGCGCCAGGGTCACGCTGCACGGGTTCGCGCTCAACTGCGATCCCGACCTTTCGTGGTGGGACGGCATCGTGGCCTGTGGGCTCCCAGGCCACGGGGTGACCTCGCTCAGCCGGCTCGCCGAGAGATCCGTCACCGTGCCGCAGGTCGCTCCCCTGTTGGCGCACCATCTGGCGGATGTCTTCGAGCTCGCGTTCCGCGACGCTCGATGGGCCGATATCGACGTTCCGCAACCGGCCACGGTCTGAACCCATGGGCACGGCCCAGGTTCGCCTCAGGAAGGTGCGCGATGACGACCTCGAGATCTTCTTCCGGCATCAGGACGACCCGGAAGCGAACCGGATGGCGAACTTCGACGCCAGGGATCGGGATGCGTTCATGGCGCACTGGGCGAAGATCCTGCGCGAGGAGACCGGGCTCATCCGAACCGTCGAATCCGGCGGTGTCGTCGCCGGCAACATCGTGAGCTGGCAGCACGACGGGGAGCGCGACGTCGGCTACTGGATCGGCCGGGACCACTGGGGGAAGGGCATCGCCACGGCTGCACTCTCGGCGTTCCTCACTGAGATAGACGCGCGGCCGCTGCACGCGCATGTCGCCGCCCACAACCTGGGATCGATCCGCGTCCTCGAGAAGTGCGGCTTCCAACGAACGTCGACGCCGCCGGCTGACGCCGGCGGCGTCGAGGAACTCCTCTTCAGGCTCGACGCCGAGGGGTCGGAAGGGTCAGAACAACGCCGCTGACAGGAGTCGCCGGTACTCCTGGACGAGCGGATCTTCGTCCCCGACCGCGGCGAAGACCGTGATCATCGCGTCCCTGGCTGCGTCACGGTCCTCGGCGATCGCCTGCAGCATGCCGGCCAGACCCCCGATCACGTCTCCGGAGGCGACGAGGCGCTTCGCCTGCGTCAGCGTGTCGTCCCCATCGACGTTCGCCCATCTTCGGACCACGATCGTCGCGAGGATCTTCTCCGCGTCGGGATCCGGGCGATGCTTCCCGACCAGTCGTTCCGCCTCGTCCAGCTCACCCCGTTCCACCAGGATCCGGGCGAGCCCGATCGCCGCCTCTCGGTTGTCGGGATCTTCCTCGAGCACCTGCCGGTATCGCTCCTCGGCGTTCTCGAGATCGCCGGATTCCTCCACCGACCGTGCCTCCTCGGCCTTCTTGTCCGCCTCCGTCGGCAGGATCGAGTCGATGAACTTGTTCACCTCGGGCTCCGGGTAGGCGCCGACGAACCCGGTCACGGGGGCCCCGTCCTTGAACGCGATCACGGTCGGGATGCTCTGCACCCCGAACGCCGACGCCGTCATCTGGTTCGCATCGGTGTCGAGCTTCGCGAGGAGGAAGGCTCCCTGACGCTCGTCCGCGACCTTCTCGAGGGTCGGCGTCAGCTGGCGACAGGGACCGCACCACTCGGCCCACATGTCGACCACGACCGGACGCTCCTTCGAGCCCTGGACCACGATCTCCTCGAATGTCTGATCGGTGACTTCCACGACGTTGGTTGACGTTGCCATGCGTGCCTTCCCGCTCCTCATACCTCGCGTGTCTCGCGCGGTCTCTCGATGATCAACTCCGAGTCCTTGAGTCTCCACCCGACTCCTTGAGTCTCGACCACGACTCCTTGCCTGACAACGCCGGCACCGTGTGGCTTGTTCCGGACGCTTCGGTCCCCGACGAGGCTGGCTCAACGCCCCGAGAAGCGGGCCACCGCACTCATCAGCTCCTTGACCTTCTCCTCTCCCTCGCCACGCTCGATGCTCTCCGTCACGCAATGGCGTACGTGCGCATCCAGCAGCCCCATGCCGACGGCTTTCAAGGCTGCCGTCACGGAGTTGACCTGCGTCAGGATGTCGATGCAGTAGGCGTCCTCATCCACCATCCGTTGCAGGCCGCGCACCTGCCCCTCGATCCTCCGCAATCGGGTCAGCAGATCGTCCTTGTTCCTCGCGTAGCCGTACACACCGCCTCCCGTTCCTCGTCCGACTCCTCGTCTGTGGCCCTCGTCCGGGCACCCGCGACCGGCGACTCGAGCATCATGGTACCCCGGGGGGGTATCTCAGCGTGGCGGACCCCGCGGGAATGCCGCTGTTATCCTGCGACGACGGTGCGAGGAGAGACGGCGTGTCCACCCGGGTAGCCGAGACCCCACACAGCGCGCTCGGCCTTTCCGCCGAAGATCTCTCCGCGATGTACCGCCTGATCCTCACCTCACGCCTGCTCGACGAGGCTGCCCTCCGGCAGAACCGGATGGGTCGCGCTCCGTTCGTCGTTCCTGCGGCGGGACACGAAGGCTGTCAGATCGGCACGGCATGGGCGATGCGCCGGGGCACCGACGTCTGGCTCCCCTATTACCGGGACCTCGGGGTCGTCCTCACCGCCGGCATGACGCCCTACGAGGTGTTCCTGGGCGTCTTCGCGAAGGCGGACGACCCCTCCTCGGGTGGACGCCAGATGCCCGCGCACTGGGGTTCGAGGCGATTGAGCATCATCAGTGGGTCCTCCCCGATCGCCACCCAGGTCCCGCACGCGGCCGGCATCGCGTTCGCAGCCAGGTACCGGGGTGAGGACACCGTCGTCGGCTGCTGGTTCGGGGACGGGGCGACGAGCGAAGGCGATTGGCACGAGGGGCTCAACTTCAGCGGTATCCATCGGCTTCCCGTCATCTTCGTCTGCGAGAACAACCAGTACGCGATCAGTGTGCCGCAGTCCAAGCAGATGGCCGTCAAGGACGTGGCCTCGCGCGCGGAGGGCTACGGCTTCCCGGGCGTCGTGGTCGACGGGAACGACGTCCTCGCCTGCTACGGGGCGATGAAGACGGCGCACGAGCGGGCGCGTGCCGGCGAGGGCCCGACGCTGATCGAGTGCAAGACGTACCGGTTCATGCCCCACACCTCCGACGACGACGACAAGTCCTACCGCACGCGCGAGGAGGTCGAGGAGGCGCGCGCCAAGGATCCGTTGGTCCAGTTCGGGGCCTACCTGCGTCAACACGATCTGCTCGACGACCAGAAGGACGAGGCGCTCCGCGCGGAGACGAAGGAGGAGATCGAAGAGGCGATCAAGGCCGCCTGGGACGCTCCCGATCCGGATCCCGATTCGGCGCTCCGCCACGTCTTCCAGGAAGAGCAGCCGTGACCGAGAAGAACGTGGTGTCGGCCGTCCGCGACGCGCTCCACGACGAGATGGCGAACGACGAGCGGATCGTCCTCCTGGGCGAGGACGTCGGGATCCGGGGCGGCGTGTTCCGGATCTCCGAGGGATGGCTGGAGGAATTCGGCGAGGAACGAGTGATCGACACGCCCCTCGCTGAGTCCGGCATCATCGGCGTCGCGATCGGGATGGCGTTGCACGGCCTGCTCCCCATCGCGGAGATCCAGTTCGCGGACTTCATCCACCCCGCATTCGACCAGGTGCTTTCTGAGGCGGCCCGACTCCGATACCGCTCGAACGGTGACTTCGGCGTGCCGATGGTGATCCGGACCCCGTGCGGCGGTGGGATCCACGGGGCCCTGTATCACTCGCAATCGATCGAAGCCTTCTACGCGCACATCCCCGGGATCAAAGTCGTGATGCCGTCGACGCCGGCAGATGCCGCCGGCCTGCTTCGAAGTGCGATCAAGGATCCCGACCCGGTCCTCTTCCTGGAGCACAAGAAGACCTATCGCGCGATCAAGGGCGAGGTGGCCGAGGACGCGTACGTGATCCCGATCGGCGTGGCCGACGTGAAACGCGAAGGCGACGACCTGACGTGCATCAGCTACGGCTACTCCCTCCATCTCTGCCTCGATGCAGCCCAGCGGCTCGAGGAGGACGAGGACGTCTCGGTCGAGGTCGTCGACGTGCGGACGCTGGCACCGCTCGACGTCGAGACGATCGTCGGTTCCGTTCGGAAGACCTCGAAAGCGATGGTCGTCTACGAAGACAACCGGACCTACGGTGCCGGAGCGGAGATCGCGTCGACGATCGCCGAGCAGGCGCTGTTCGACCTGGACGCACCGATCGTGCGCATCGGCGGCCCCGATATCCCCGCCATGCCCTTCGCCGCGCCGCTCGAGCACTTCTTCATGGAGCCGGAGCCGGATCAGATCTACGCTCGGATGCGCGAGCTCGCACGAGCCTGAGGGGCCCGTTCAGGACGCCTCCCGGGCGGCCGATACCAACGGAGATGTGAACGAGAAGCCTCAGCAACCCGACCCGGCACCCCGGAGCATCCGTGACCTCCTGATCATCGGAGGCCTGCTCGTCGTGCTCTTCCTCCTGGGCGCCCTGACGGGATTGTTCGAGCATCTGAGCGACTGGCTCCTGACCCGAGAGCAGATGGGTGGCGCCTTCGCCCTCGTGTCGCTCCTGGCGATCGGAGCCGCCGTCTTCTCCGTGCTCCGATGGCGACAGAGCGCTGTCGAGACGGGTAGGAGGATCGATGCCGAACGGAGCTATCGCTTGCTCGTCGAGCAGGCGCCGGTCGTGATCTACGCCTGGGACCCCGCTCGACCGACCGGCGAGACCGCTCCCCTCTTCGTCAGCCCGCAGATCGAGATGCTCCTCGGGTACTCGGCCGCGGAGTGGACCGCCGACCCCGGGCTCAGGCTCGATCGGATCCATCCCGACGACCGGGCCGCCGTGGTGGCTCGAGCTGATGCAGCACGCCGAGCCGGCGGCGACTTCCACATGGAGTATCGAGCCCACCACCGGGACGGCCGCATCGTGTGGATCCACGACGAGGCCAACCCCGTGAGATGGGGCTCCGACGGACGCCCGACCCTGGTGCAGGGCGTCATGGTCGACATCACGAGGACGAAGGAGGCCGAAGAGCATCAGCGCGAGACGCAGCGCCGCTTCCAAGCCCTCGTTGAGCGGCTCCCCGCGGTGACGTACGTCGAAGACGCGGGGGGCGGAGGGTATCGGTACCTCAGTCCCCAGATCGAAGCGCTCACCGGACACCCAGTACAGCGATGGATGGACGACCCCGACCTCTGGGCGAAGGTGCTTCATCCCGACGATCGCGAACGGGTCCTGGCCGCCAATGAAGCCGAGACCGGTGACTCGTGGACCGTCGACTATCGGATGATCCGCCCGGACGGCCGAACGGTGTGGGTGCACAACGAATCCGTGCTGATCCGCGACGAGGAAGGACAGCCGCTCGAATGGGTCGGCGTCTGCACCGACCTCACCGAGCAGAAGGACGCGTCGGACCAGGTGCGCGCCGCCGAGGAGCGGTTCCGCGCGATCGTCGAGCACATCCCGGCCGCCGTGTACCTGGATCTCCCCGACGGCAGCATGGAGACCGTGTACGTGAGCCCGCAGGTCGAGACCGTCATGGGTGTGACCGCCGAGCATTACCTCGCGGAACCGGACCTCTGGCTGCAGCTGATGGACGATGAGGACCGCCGTCGCTGCGAGCGGCACTACCTCGAGGCGATCGAGGCGAGCCGGTCGTGGGAGGACGAGTACCGGATCCGCAAGCCGGACGGGAAGCTCGCCTGGATCCACGACGAGACGACGTTCATCACCGACGCGGAGGGTCAGCCCCTGCTCCTTCTCGGCGTCCTCTTCGACATCACGGAGCGGAAGCGAGCCGATGAGGCCCTCCGGGAGTCCGAGCGACGTGAGCACGCCGCTGCCGAGCGTCTCCGGACCCTGGATGACATGAAGAACACGTTCCTCGCGGCCGTCTCCCACGAACTCCGGTCGCCGCTCACCTCGATCTTGGGGCTCTCGCTCACGCTCGAACGCACGGCCGGCCTCGCCGAGGAGGACCGCCACGACCTGGTCGCCCGGCTGTCCGCCAATGCCCAGAAGCTCGATCGTCTGCTGAAGGATCTCCTCGACCTGGACCGCCTGAACCGCGGGATCGTCGAGCCGCAGCGCCGGACGTGCGACATCGGGTCGCTCGCCCGCGGGACGCTCGCCTCCTTGGAGGCGCTGTCTGAGCGGCACGTCGTCGTGGCGACCGATGACGTCGAGCTCGCCGTCGACGCCGCGAAGCTCGAACGGATCGTCGAGAACCTGCTCACGAACGCGATCCGCCACACCCCGACCGAGGGCACGATCTGGCTGCGCGTCGAAGGGACGACGGACGGCGTGCTCATCGTGGTGGAGGACGACGGGCCCGGCGTGCCGGAAGAGCTCCGCACGACGATCTTCGAGCCGTTCCGTCAGGGTCCGGCGGCTCCGTCGCACTCGCCGGGTACGGGGATCGGACTCTCGCTCGTGGCTCGGTTCGCAGAACTCCACGGCGGGCGCGCGTGGGTCGAAGACCGGCCCGGCGGCGGCGCGTCGTTCAGGGTGTTCCTCCCCCGCACGGCTCCCGGCGACGTGCCGGCGCTCGCATCCGTCGAAAGCGGGGTTGCTCGCTAGACTCGAAGCGATGGCGCCAGTCGACGGCACGACCGACCACAATCCCCAGAAGCGCCGCCTCCACCTTCCCATCGTCGGCGTCACGAACGGACCCGCACCCGACGCGGCCGCCGGACGGAAACCTTCCTGGCTGAAGGTGCGCCTGGTCTCGGGTCCCAACTACGAGGACCTCAAGGGCATCATGCGCGGCCGATCGCTCCACACGGTGTGCGAAGAGGCGATGTGTCCGAACATCCGCGAGTGTTGGGAAGAGCGGGAGGCGACCTTCCTGATCCTCGGGACGAAGTGCACCAGGCGTTGTGGCTTCTGTGACGTGATGACCGCCAAGCCTGATCCCGTCGACGAGGGCGAACCGGCGCGGATCGCCGAGGCCGTGCGTGAGATGGGATTGCGCTACGTCGTGCTCACGGGTGTCGCTCGTGACGACCTCGAGGACGGCGGGGCGCGTATCTGGGCCTCGGCGATCCGCGCCGTGCGCGAAGCGGTCGCCGGCATCGGTGTCGAGGTCCTCCCGTCGGACTTCAAGGGGGGCGAGCGCGATATCGGGACCGTGCTCGACGCGGAGCCCGACGTCTTCGCGCACAACCTCGAGACCGTCCGACGATTGCACGACCGGATCCGGCCGGCGTTCGGATACGACCGGTCGCTCCAGGTCTTGCGGTTCGCGAAGGGACGACGCCCAGGTCAGGTCACGAAATCGAACCTGATCCTCGGGATGGGCGAGCGCCCCGAGGAGGTGCCCGCCGCGATGGCCGACCTCCGCGACGCAGGCATCGACATCCTGACGATGGGCCAGTACCTGCAGCCGACGACCTACCATCTGCCCGTCGATCGCTGGGTGGATCCCGATGAGTTCGCCGAGCACAAGCGCCTGGGCGAGGAGATCGGCATCGCCCACGTCGAGGCCGGACCGCTCGTCAGGTCGAGCTATCACGCCGGGAAGCAGCTGAAGCGTGCGGTCGAGGCCGGCGTCGCGGCGCCCGCGTAGGGATCAGAGCAACTGCAGCTGCTCGGGCGTCCGTTCTGTCGACCGTTCACGCTCGTGATCGCCTATTTCTTCCACCAGAACATGATCGACGCCGTCACCGGCGGCGAGGACGTGACGCGAAGCAGCAGCCGCGGCTCTATAATCTCCTGGAAAACCTCTGCATCTCGCGCGGCATTCCGATGCCGAAGCTGAAGGTGATGGACAGCCCGGCGCTGAACGCGTTCGCGAGCGGCCTCAACCGCCGGCAATACGCCATCACCGTCACCACGGGGCTGCTGAGGACGCTCAACGACCAGGAGATCGAGGCGGTGCTGGGCCATGAGCTGACCCATATCCGCAACGGCGACGTGCAGCTGATGGTGATCGCGGTCATCATCGCCGGCGTGGTCGGCTTCTTCGGCGAATTGTTCTTCCGGATGTTCACCAATTTGTCGTGGAATTCGTCCGGCGGATCGTGGTCATCCTCGTCCTCGCGTTCGTCGTCCTCCTCGTCGGACAGCGACAGCAAGGGCTCCGGCGGCGGCGCGATCATCGTCGTCATCATCGCGGTCGCGCTGATCCTGCTGGCCTGGCTGCTGTCGCAGGTCGTCAAGCTGGCGCTGTCGCGGTCGCGCGAATTGCTGGCCGATGCCGGCTCGGTCGAACTGACCAAGAACCCGGACGCCATGATCACGGCGCTGCGCAAGATCGAGAACCGCGGCGAGCTTCCCGGCGCCACCTCGGCGGTGATGGAACTGTGCTTCGACAATCCCCGCGAGGGATTTGCCGACCTGTTCGCGACCCATCCGTCGGTGGATTCGCGGGTCAAGGCGCTGGTGCAATATGCCGGCGGCCGCGATCCCGGCCCGCTGGCCCTGCCTGACGGATGCCGACGACGAGCCGGAAGATCAGGCGGAACCGCAGTCGGCGGATCAACTGCCGCCCCCGGTCCCCCACGGTCCGTGGAGCGATGCCGCAGCGCCCGCGGGCCTGCCGCAGGCACGCGGCACGCGGCCCGCTGGGGACCCTGGGGCCGGCACAGCTGAGCCCTCGGTACGGCGCCATTAACGAATTACCTACGAATAACGCCGGCGCGCGCTCAAGGAATTGAATTCTCCCTTGTTTCTGCCATGTTCGCGCCCAAACAGGTATATGGGGACCTGCCGATCGCTCCCGCGATCGGGGACGCTGTTCAAGGGAATTCCATGGCAAAGCCAGTCGTGATTGTGGTGGGCGCGGACAAGGGCGGGGTCGGCAAGACGACCGTGTCGCGAACGCTCCTGGATTATTTCAGCGCCAACAACGTCCCGACCCGGGCGTTCGACACCGAATCGCCGCGCGGCACGCTGAAGCGCTTCCACCCCGACATCACCCAGATCGTCGACATGACGACGACCTCGGACCAGATGAAGATCTTCGACACGCTCAATGCGGCGACCCCTCGGTGACCGTGATCGACGTCCGCGCCGGACTGCTGTCGCCGGCGCTGGCCTCGCTGCGCGACATCGGCTTTCTCGATGCCGCCAAGGCCGGCCAGATCACCTTTGCCGTGTTCCATATACTGGGCCCCTCGATCGCCTCGCTGGACGAAATCGCCGAGACCGCCAATTTCATGCAGGGCGCCAAATATTTCCTGGTGAAGAACTTCATCAACGACACCCAGTTCTTCCAGTGGGACCAGGCGACCTACAATTCCTATTTCCACCGCATCAAGGACGCCACCGAGCTCACGATCCCCAAGCTCAACGAAATGGCCTATGAGCAGGTCGAGGTCTCCTCGGTGCCGTTCCTCAAATTCGTCGCCAACAAGGGCAAGGATGACGAGGCCGCGAACTATTCGTTCGTGCTGCGCGGCTATGTCCGGCACTGGCTCGCCAATGTCTGGAGCGAGTTCGACCGCATCAAGCTGACCGACCTGGTCGGCGCGGCAAGCCCGGCGTCGCGCGGCGGCGAAAAATAATCGCGCCCGCGCCGCGATGGGGCTGGATTAGGCGAAAAATTCGCCTGATATAGCGCGTGATGAGCCCCACGCCCGTCTACATCATCTGCTCGCCCCGCCCGCTGGTCGGCAAGACGCTGATCGCGCGGCTGCTTGAGCGAATTCCTGCTGCTGAAGAACGGCACGGTGTCCTCTTTCGACATCAATCTGAAAGAGCCGTCGCTGCTGGAATATCTGCCGCGCATCACCGAGACGGCCGACGTCATCGACACCTTCGGCAAGATGCAGCTGATGGACCGCCTGATCGTCAATGACGGCGTCGCCAAGGTGATCGACCTCGGCTTTCACGCCTTCGACGAGTTCTTCAAGATGACCGACGAGATCGGCTTCATGAAGGAAGCCGCGCGCCGCGGCGTCGCGCCGATGATCCTGTTCGTGGCCGATACCGACCGCGTCTCCGCGCGCGCCTATCCGATGCTGCAGCGAGCAAATCCCGCCGAATGCGCTGATCACGATCGACAACGAGCATGTGGTGCGCGGCGAATTGCCCGCGGCGATGGACGGGGACGGGTGCTGCGGATATCGGCGCTGCCGGTGTTCCTGAAGACCTATATCGACCGGCTGACCTTCTCGTTCACCGGCTATCTGCGCAACGAGAAGGACTCCTCGACCGAACTGCACCAGTGGATCCGCAGGAACTACACCAGCTTTCGGGAGCTGGAACTCAGCCTGATGCTGCAGCGGTCGTGAAGCCCTGAGCGGCGCCACCATAATATTACCCGGGTAATATTGACGCGACCTGCCCTGTCTGGTATCGCCTCCGCCTGACAGCAACCGGCGAGGCCATCCGGTGACATCAGACAGAAAAGCCGCCATCGCCGCCTACAAGGAGCGGAAGACCATCGCGGGGATTTTCGTGATCCGCAGCAAGGCCTCGGCCGAGCCATGGGTCGGTCAGACGCCCGACCTGGAAAAGATCCAGAACCGGATCTGGTTTTCGCTGCGCCAGGGCAGCCACACCTGCCGCAGCCTGCAGGCGGCATGGACCACGCATGGGCCCGAAAATCTGACCTTCGAGGAATGCGAACGGCTGGAAGAGGAAGAAACGGCCTACATCAGGGATGCGCTGTTGAAGGAGCGCGTGCGGCACTGGCGCACGCAACTGGCGCCGAGGCGGTCTGACGACGTCCCTGCGAAGCGGACCCATACCGCGTTGCTCTCGCGATCAGCGGATGGCTACGCCTTCAACAATTGCCGACGGTGGCTATGGGTCCCATGCCTTCGCCGGGACGACGGCAGAGTTTCGAGAGAAAACTCAATGCCCTTCGAACGCCATCAGCGTTCGCACCGGCACGTCCATCGCCCGCAGCTTGTCGGCGCCGCCCAGATCAGGCAGGTCGATGATGAAGCAGGCCGCGACCACGTTGGCGCCGATCTGGCGCAGCAGTTTCACCGCGCCTTCCGCGGTGCCGCCGGTGGCGATGAGATCGTCGACCAGGATGACGCGCTCGCCGGGCTGCACGGCGTCGGCATGCATCTCCATTTCATCGAGGCCGTATTCCAGCGAATAGGCGATCCGCACGGTGGTGTGCGGCAGCTTGCCTTTCTTGCGGATCGGCACGAAGCCGGCGGAGACCTGATGCGCCACCGCGCCGCCGAGGATGAAGCCCCTCGCCTCGATGCCGGCGACCTTGTCGACCTTGCTGCCGGCCCAGGGCTGCACCAGTTCATCGACCGAGCGGCGGAACGCGCGCGCATCCGCCAGCAGCGTGGTGATGTCGCGGAACAGGATGCCCTTCTTCGGGTAATCCGGAATGGTGCGGACGGTGGCCTTCAGGTCATGGTCAAACGTCATCGGTGTCTCTTTTCAATGTCATTCCGGGCGATCGAAGCAGCAACCCGGAATCTCAAATCCGGGTTCGATGCTTCGCATCGTCCCGGAATGACGAAATTCAAACATGCAGCCGGAACGCGTTCTCGACGATACGCAAACCCACCTCGCCGCCGAGCGACATCAGCAATTCCGGGTGAAACTGCACGCCGCCGACCGGCAGGGTCTTGTGTTCGATCGCCATCGCGACGCCGTCCTCGGTGGTCGCGGTGACCTCGAGCACGTCGGGAACGCTGTCGCGCTCGACATAGAGCGAGTGATAGCGGCCGATCACGATTTCATTGGGCAGGTTCTGCATCAGCCGCCCGCCCCGCACCTGGACCCGCGACGGCCGGCCGTGCGCGGGCTGGCCGAGTTGCCCGAGCTGGCCGCCGAAATATTCGCCGATCGCCTGCACGCCGAGGCAGACGCCGAAGATCGGCAGCTTCTTCTCCAGCGCCGTTCCAATGGTTTTCGAGATCCCGAAATCCTCAGGCCGGCCCGGACCCGGCGACAGCACCAGCAGATCCCAGTTCTTCTGGTTCAGCATCTGCTGCGCATGAACGTGCCGGACCACGGTCACGGAGGCGCCGACCTGCCGGAAATAATCCGCCAGCATGTGCACAAAACTGTCGTCGTGATCGATCAGCAGCACCTTCTTGCCCGAACCGGTCGCATCGGGCGCAAACGCCGACAGCGGCTTCGGCGGATCGCCGCGCAGCGCCTGGAACAGGGCGGCCGCCTTGACCTGGCATTCCCGGTCCTCGGCGGCGGGATCTGAATCGAACAGGCAGGTCGCGCCGACGCGCACTTCGGCGAGCCCATCCTTCATCCGGATGGTGCGGATGGTGAGCCCGGTATTGATGCTGCCGTCGAAATTCACAGCACCGATCGCGCCGGCATACCAGCGCCGCGACGAGCGCTCATTGTCCTCGACGAACTGCATCGCCCATAATTTCGGCGCACCGGTCACCGTCACCGCCCAGGCATGGGTCAGGAACGCATCGAGCGAGTCGAAGCCGGGCCGCAAAATGCCTTCGACATGGTCGACGGTGTGGAACAGCTTTGAGTAGGTCTCGATCTGGCGCCGCGCCAGCACCTTGATGGTGCCGGGCACGCAGACGCGCGCCTTGTCGTTGCGGTCGACGTCGGTGCACATGTTGAGTTCGAATTCGTCTTTTTCCGAATTCAGCAATTGCCGGATCTGCTCGGCATCGCCGATCGCGTCGACGCCGCGCGCGATGGTGCCCGAGATCGGGCAGGTCTCGACCCGCCGTCCGTCGGAGCGCACGAACATTTCCGGCGAGGCCGCGACCAGAAACTCGCCCTCGCCGAGATTCATCAGCGCGCCATAGGGCGACGGGTTGATGCGGCAGAGCCGCTGGAACACTTCGGCCGGCGAACGCTCGCAGGGCTCGGCGAATAACTGCCCGGGCACCGCCTCGAACAGATCGCCGCGCGCGAACGCGGCGCGTGCGGTCTCGACCGTCGCCTGATATTCGCCGGGCGCGTGATCGGCAAAACCCTGCCGCGGCGTCTTGGCGTAGACGCTCTCGGCGGTATCGCGCGGCAGGCCGTCGGTGGATTTGCCGTTCCAGGCGAAATCGTAGCTCAGCACCACGCCGCGGCCGGTGGCGCGGTCATAGGCGAGCAGGCGATCCGGCACATACAGCACGATGTCGCGCTGGTCGGCCTCACGGGCGCGCTTCTGCACGAGGTCCTCGATCTGGAACACGAGGTCGTAGGCGAAGGCGCCGAACAGGCCGAGCAGCGGATCGTCATTGGCGGTGAAGCTTGCGACGAGATCGCGCACCAGCGACATCACGCTGGCGCGTCGGGTGCGCTGGTCTTCATCGACAGGCGCGGGGCCCCGGATGATATGGCCGGCGAGACGCGACGCGCTCTGCTCGGTGATGACGACGCAGGGCTCGCGCAGGACGTCGCCGAGAAAGGCGATCAGCACCTCGCCGCGCCCGTTCAGCGCGTTAAGCGCAAATTCGCACCCTCGGTTTCCAGCACCAGCGGCGGATCGGAAAAACCGAGGTCAAAGCTCTCGTAGCGGCCCGGCACCGTGGTGCCCGAAGACAGCACCACGCCGCGGCGGCGGTCGAGCAGGTCGATCAGGTCATCGAGCCGCTTGGCGTCGCCGGAAAATTGCTCGACGGTGCGCGAGATCGCAAGACCGCTGGCGGTCCGGTATTCGCTGTGCTCGGGCAGGGAGAAGACGGTCCTGTTCATGTGATCCTCTTACGAAACTTGGTGAGGGAACGCCACACAGGACAAACGAAGGGCAAATAAACAAACCGCCGGTCGCACTGCGATGGCGACCTTCGACGATTGTTAAAATGAAATCGCACCGGCCACCTCTTTAAGAGGTGCGCCACCAAAGACGGGATGGGCGGACGGCGGTGCTCATGGCGCTTAATCACCATCCGCCGCGATCGATGTCAAGGGAGGCGCCGGCGCCTGGTCTGCCCAGCCGGCCCGCCGCCCATCTTTTGGGGTTTGAAACGGCCAAAATCCGCGTAGCATCCGCCCCAAGCGGCGGCGGCATCAACGCCCAAAAACAACAAGCAGGCGGAGGCAAGGGATGGCATTGCTGGGTCTGGGATACGCGGGCTTCGGATCGGATGCGCTGGAGGACTGGCGGCAGTTCGGGACCTCCCTGGTCGGCCTGCAGGCGGTCGAGCGCGGCAATTCGCTGCTGGCCTTCCGGATGGACGACCGCAAGCAGCGCATCGTCATCGACCGCGCGATGGGCGAAGGCGCGCGCTTCTTCGGCTGGGAAGTCGCCGACGCCGCGGCGCTGGACCAGCTTGCAGCCCGGCTCGAACAAGCCGGCGTCGAATGTCACGGCCGAGCCAAAGACGCTGGCCGATGCCCGGCGCGTGCGCGGCCTGATCTCGTTTCGCGATCCCGGCGGCAACCGGCTCGAGGCGTTTTACGGCGCCGAGATCGACGACACGCCGTTCAGTCCGGGCCGCTCGATCTCGGGTTTTCGCACCGGTCCGCTCGGCCTCGGACATGCGGTGCTGACCGTCGAGCACATCGATCCGATGATGGCGTTCTATGTCGACGTGCTCGGCTTCGGGCTTTCCGACTACATCGAAAAGCCGTTCCGCGCCTATTTCTTCCACGTCAACGCGCGGCATCACAGCCTGGCGCTGATCGAGACCGGCAAGAACGGCATGCATCATCTGATGGTGGAGTTGTTCTCGCTCGACGATGTCGGGCAATCCTACGACATCGCGATGATGCAGCCGGACCGCGTCGGCGTCACGCTCGGCCGCCACACCAACGATTTCATGACCTCGTTCTACGCCAAGACGCCGTCATCCTTCATGATCGAGTGCGGCTGGGGCGGCCGCGAGATCGATCCGGCGACCTGGCAGCCGGTCGAAATGCATCACGGCCCGAGCCTGTGGGGACACGAGCGCGTCTGGCTGCCGCCGAAAGACCGCGAGATCGCGCGCGAGATGCGGATGCAAGCCGCGACCGAAGGCCTGCGCGCGCCGGTGCAGGTGATGGAGGGCAATTACCAGCTGATGTCGGGCACGTGCGCGTGGTGGGACGGGGTGAAGCAGTAGTACGCGCAGCTGCGCAGCTGACATGTCGTCCCGGCGCAGGCCGGGACCCATAGCCACAGCCAGCCGTTGTTGAACGAAGTTGTCGAACAGCGATTTCAAAAACAATTAACGCCGCGGCGTATGGGTCCCGGCCTTCGCCGGGACGACGACGCAGTCGATGCCTACTCGATAACACCCCTGCTCGATCTCCTCGATCAGGCCGCGCGCCTGCGGCTTCCAGCCGAGTTGCCGCGCGCGCACCGCGCGCACGCGGCTGTTCGAAGCCATCGTGTTTTCAGCCGTGCCCTCGCCCCATTCGGCGGCCGCCTCTTCCATCGACATCGCCGACGGCGGTCCCGCAAAACCCAGCATGCGGTTGATGGCCTCGCAAACCTCGCGCATCGAATTCTCGCCATTCTCGGCGAAGTAGAACGCGCCGGCCGGCGCCTTCTCGATCGCGAGCGCATAGAGCGTCACGAGATCGTCGATATGAACGTTCGACCAGATGTTCTCGCCGGGACCGGCATGGGCCGCGTTGCCGCGTTTTTTCGCGAGCTTGATCAGGAAAGGTACCTGCACGCTGTCGCGCCCCGCCCCATGGCCGATGCCGTAGATCAGGCTCGGGCAAATGATGACGGGACGGCAGCCCTTGTCGCGATAGGAGAGGATCAATTCGTTCAGCGCGACCCGCGCCGCACGCGCGGGCGATGGCGTGAACGGCGTGTCTTCATCGAACACCGCATCGGAGCGCTGGCCCTTGGATTGCGTGCCGACGATGCTCGAACCCGAGGTGTGGATGAACGGCTTGCCGCTGCCGGCCAGCGCGCCAAGCAGGGCGTCCACCGCGCCCTTGTGATCGGCGCTCGCCGCATTGATGACGACGTCGGCGGCGCGCGCCGCCTGCGCGAGGATTTCCGCGTCATCCAGCGTTCCCGATAACGGCTCGATGCCGCGGGCGCGAACCGCATCGGCCTTTTCCGGCGAACGAACCAGGCCGGTGACCTGATGTCCGGCGGCCACGAGATGAGCCGCCACCGATCCGCCGATATAACCGGACGCGCCTGTGCAGAAGATTTTCATTCACCTCATCCGCCGTCATTGCCTGCGACAAACGCGAAGCGTTTGTGCAAGGGAGCGAAGCGACGAAGCAATCCATCTGTCGGAACGCCAAGATGGATTGCTTCGCCTTCGCTCGCAATGACGGACAAGTCGCTCGCAATGACGAGGAGCGTCTCACCCCAGATGCTTCCTGAAAAACTCCGTCGCGCGGCCCCAGGCCAGTTCCGCGCACTGCCGGTCGTGCACCGACAGGCGCTGTTCGTTGCCGAAGCCGTGCTCGGCGTCATAGCGGAACAGCTCCAGCGACTTGCCGGCTTCCTTCATCGCCTTTTCGAAACCGTCGACCAGCGCCGGCGTGCACCAGTCGTCCTTGTTGGCGAAATGCCCCTGCAGCGGAATTTTGACGTCCGCCGGTTTCGCCGCCTGCTCCGGCGGGATGCCGTAGAACACCACGCCGGCCGTGAGCTCCGGAATCTTGGTGGCGCCGATGATGGTGACGGCGCCGCCGAGACAAAAGCCGGTCAGGCCGACCTTGGCGCCGTTCCTTGCGAGATATTGCGCGGCGCCGCGCACCGTCTGCGTCGTCGCATCCATGAAATCCAGCGAGTTCATCTCTTTGCCGGCGGCATCGGTGTCGTGATACGGCACCACCGTGCCCTTGTAGAGATCCGGCGCCAGCGCGTCGAAGCCGGCCGCCGCGAAGCGGTCGCACATGCCCTTGATCTGGTCCTGCAGCCCCCACCATTCCTGGATCACGACCACGCCCGGCGCATTGCCGCGCGCGGCATTGGCGAGATAGCCGGCGGCGTCCTTGCCGTCGGGACGCTTGAAAGTGATGCTGGTTCCCATGGGGTCCTCCGTATTTTTTTTGGGGAGCGATTGGCGGCTATTTTGTCCGCTGTGGGCCCGGAAGCAATCGGCGATCACCGTCATTCCGGGCGATGCGCAGCACGCAGATCCGGAATCTCCAATTGCGGGGTCTGGATGCTAACGCTGCCTTCGGAATGACGACCCAACAAAAAAGCCCCCGCAGGGGCTTTTCCGAATTGCGATGAAGCCAGCGCTTAGTGCGCGTTGGCCCAGACCTTCTTCTTGGTGAAGTACAGCAGGCCCGTGAGCAGGATCAGGAACACGAACACCTGCAGGCCGAGCCGCTTGCGCGCCTCCATGTGCGGCTCCGCGGTCCACATCAGGAACGTGGTGACGTCCTTGGAGTACTGCGCGACGGTGGCCGGCGCGCCGTCGTCATACGTCACCTGGCCGTCACTGAGCGGCTTCGGCATCTTGATGGCGTGGCCGGGGAAATACTTGTTGTAGTAGGAACCTTCCGGCAGCGAGAAGCCGGCCGGCGGCTTGTCTTCATAGCCCTGCAGCACGGCCGTAACGTAATCCGGGCCCTGCTCCTGGTACTGGGTGAAGAAGTCGACCAGGAACATCGGGAAGCCGCGCTTGTAGGAGCGCGCCTTGGTGATCAGCGACAGGTCCGGCGGAAACGCGCCGCCATTGGCGGCCCGCGCCGCATTCTCGTTCGGGAACGGCGACGGGAAATAGTCGGCCGGCCGGCCCGGCCGCTCGAACATCTCACCCTTGTCGTCCGGACCGTCCTTGACCTTGTAATCGGACGCGAACGCCGCGGCCTGCGCCACCGAATAACCGGGACCGCCGGCTTCGGCGAGATTGCGGAAGGCGACGTAGGACAGGCCGTGACAGGACGCACAGACTTCCTTGTAGACCTTCAGGCCGCGCTGCAGCGCGCCACGATCGAACTTGCCGATCGGGCCGGAGAACGACCACTTGTTTCCGGGCGGCGCGACGCCATCTTCGGCGGCGCGTGCGTCTGTCGGCGCCGCCGACCAGCAGACCGCCGGCGACGACGAGCGCGACCACGCTCGAACCATCGGCCAGCCTTGCCGCCGTGCTTGGCCAGCACGTCGTCGGCGATCGAGTTCGGCACCGGACGCGGCTTCTCGATCCGGCTCAAGCAGCGGCAGCAGGATCAGGAAATAGGCGAAGTACAGGAAGGTCAGGATACGGCCGGCGATCACGTAGATGCCTTCCGGCGGCTGCGAGCCGAGATAGCCGAGCCCGAGGCAGACCACGACGAAGATCCAGAAGAACTGCTTCGCCAGCGGACGATACTTCGAGGAACGGGTCCGGGCGTTGTCGAGCCAGGGCAGGAACGCCAGGATGACGATCGCGCCGAACATCGCCACCACGCCGGCGAGCTTGTTCGGGATCGAGCGCAGGATCGCGTAGAACGGCAGATAGTACCATTCCGGCACGATGTGCGCGGGCGTCACGCCGGGATTGGCGGGGATGTAGTTGTCGGCATCGCCGAGATAGTTCGGCATGTAGAAGATGAACCAGGCGAAGAACAGCATGAAGCAGGAGACGCCGAACGCATCCTTGATGGTCGCGTAGGGCGTGAAAGGCACGGTGTCCTTTTCGGTCTTCGCCTCGACGCCGGCCGGATTGTTCTGGCCCGCAACGTGCAGCGCCCAGACGTGCAGCACGACCACGCCGGCGATCACGAACGGCAGCAGATAGTGCAGCGAGAAGAAGCGGTTCAGCGTCGGATTGCCGACGGAATAGCCGCCCCACAGCAGCGTCACGATGCTCTCGCCGAAATACGGCACGGCCGAGAACAGATTGGTGATGACGGTGGCGCCCCAGAAGCTCATCTGGCCCCACGGCAGCACGTAGCCCATGAAGCCGGTCGCCATCATCAGGAGGTAGATGATGACGCCGAGGATCCAGAGGATTTCGCGCGGCTCCTTGTACGACCCGTAATACAGGCCGCGGAACATGTGGATGTAGACGGCGAAGAAGAACATCGAGGCGCCGCAGGCGTGCATGTTGCGCAGCAGCCAGCCGTAATTGACGTCGCGGACGATCAGTTCGATCGACTTGAAGGCCATGTCGGCATGCGGCGTGTAGTGCATCGCCAGGATCACGCCGGTCAGGATCTGCAGGCCCAGCATCATCGAGAGGATGGCGCCGAAGGTCCACCAGTAGTTCAGGTTACGCGGCGTCGGATAGGCCACGAACGAGGAATGGACGAGGCCCATGATCGGGAGACGCCGTTCGATCCACTTCAAGGCGGGATTGGTCGGCTGGAAATCGGATGGTCCGCTCATTGATGCGATCCTGAGGAAGTAAAACGACGCGACGGATTAAGGTCCCGGACGGGCGTCCGGGCCTTAGCCGATCTGGATTTTGGTGTCGGAAACGAACGTGTAGGGCGGCACCGGCAGGTTGCTCGGCGCGGGTCCCGAGCGGATGCGGCCCGAGGTGTCGTACACCGAACCGTGGCAGGGGCAGAAGAAGCCGTCGTAACTGCCCTCATGGGCGATCGGGATGCAGCCGAGATGGGTGCAGATGCCGATCACGACCAGCCACTGGTCGTGGCCCGCCTTGACGCGTGCCGAGTTGGGCTGCGGATCGGGCAGGCTCGACAGCGACACCTTTTGCGCCTCTTCGATCTGCTTCTTGGTGCGATGGCTGATGTAGATCGGCTTGCCGCGCCAGAACACCTTGATGTCCTGCCCTTCGGCGATCGGCGTCAGATCGACCTCGATCGGCGCACCGGCCGCGATCGTCGAGGCGTCCGGGTTCATCTGGGCAACGAGCGGCCACACTGTGGCAGCGGCGCCTACGGCGGCGACGGCTCCCGTTGCAACAAAAAGAAAATCACGGCGTGTCGGATGGTCCGCCGAAGACGCTGTCGTCACGATTCCAAGCCCTTTCTCATCTGCAGCCAGCGGAACCGCCCCGGAGACGCTGAAAACGCGACCCGGAAGAGGCTGCCGGCGCCCGCGGCCCCCGCGGCGGCAGAAAGACCACTTTTCCCCGCCAATCCGGCGGAACAAGCAGTCCAGAATCGTTCTATTGGCACCCTTGCCGTAAGAGCGCAAGCCCGCTATCGGCTCGCAAGCGTGCAATGCACTAAATCCGCGCCGAGCTGTGATTTTTCAGTCATTTCATCAGGGCTTCCGAAGCCGCCAACATCATGCAGATTGCGCTTTTCCAGCCCGATATCCCCCAGAACACCGGAACGATTCTGCGCCTGTGCGCGTGCCTGGATGTCGCGGCCCATATTATCGAGCCCGCGGGCTTTCCGGTCTCCGACCGGCATTTCCGCCGCTCCGGCATGGACTATCTCGACCATGTCGCTATTACACGCCACGACTCATGGTCAAAATTCGAGCAATGGCGTAACGACGGGGGTTTCCGGCTGGTCCTGTTTACGACCAAGGGGGCCGGTTCCTATCTGGATTACCGCTACCAGCGGGACGACGTCCTGCTGTTCGGGCGGGAATCCGCAGGGGTCCCCGACGAGGTCGCCGGCGTCGCCGATGCGCGGCTGGTGATCCCGATCAAGCCGGGCCTGCGTTCGCTCAACGTCGCGATGGCGGCCGCCATGGCATTGGGCGAGGCGCTGCGGCAAACCGGTTCCAACCGATTGCGAACGATGATCGAGACCTGATGGAGAGATGGTGAGTTACGCGGTCAAAGAGATTTTTCTGACCCTGCAGGGCGAAGGCGCGCATGCCGGCCGTGCGGCCGTGTTTTGCCGTTTTTCCGGCTGCAACCTCTGGACCGGCCGCGAACAGGACCGCACCACCGCCACCTGCAAATTCTGCGACACCGATTTCGTCGGCACCGACGGCACGCTGGGCGGCCGCTATGCCTCGGCCGATGAGCTCGCCGATACCATCGCCGCGCAATGGACCGGCGCCAACGCCAACCGCTACGTCGTGCTGACCGGCGGCGAGCCGCTGCTGCAGGTCGACACGCCGTTCATCGACGCGCTGCATGCGCGCGGCTTCGAGATCGGCATCGAAACCAACGGCACCATCGAGCCGCCCGAGGGCATGGACTGGGTCTGCGTCAGCCCGAAAGCCGGCGCCGATCTCGTGGTGCGCCGGGGCCATGAATTGAAGCTGGTCTATCCGCAAGCGGGTGCAGCGCCCGAGCAATTCGAAGGTCTCGCCTTCGAGCGCTTCTCGCTGCAGCCGATGGATGGACCCGACGTGACCGCAAACACCGCGCGCGCGATCGACTATTGCCTGCAGCACCCGCAATGGCGACTCAGCCTGCAGACACACAAGACACTCGGTATCAGGTAGTACTGGCATCAGACAGGATTTGAGCTTTCACAATGTGGGAACTGACGAAATCGTTTCGCTTCGAGGCCGCGCATTCGCTGCCGGGAACGACGTTTGGCGAGGACAGTGAGGAAATCCACGGCCACTCGTTTCGCGCCGAAGTGAGCATGCGCGGCACGCCCGATCCCGCCACGGGGATGGTGCTCGATCTCGGCCTGCTCGAACGCAGCATGGCGGAGGTCCAGAAGACGCTCGACCACAAGCTCCTCAACAAGGTCGAGGCGCTCGGCCCGCCGACGCTGGAAAACCTGTCCCGCTTCATCTGGGAGCGGGTCCAGCACGCCGGAAAGATCACCCGCGTCAGCGTCCACCGCGACAGCTGCAACGAGAGCTGCACTTATTACGGCCCGCAGGCGTGACCGTACGCCGTCGATTGCGTCAAAACGACCCTAGCGTGTAATCTAAACTTCTGGCAACTTACACCAACGCCTCGCGGGCATCCCGCTCCGCGCGCCCGGCTTGGTGATTGAGATGGCCCGTGTTGATCCGCAGACACAGCAAGCGAACGACCAAGCCGGTTTGACGCTGGCAGCAAAGGAAGCTGTCGACAAGCAGAAGGCTGAGGATCGGAAAGCGCCGAAGTCTGACCCGTCCATCGAATCCAAATTGGCCGAGATCGATACTGCGGCTCGCATCGCCTTCAGGCTCGACCTGATCAGCCGCAACGATCCGAAAGCACTCGAGCGACTGATCGGCAAGCGCAATATCGTGAGCGTGAATTTCTTTGCGCGCGGGCTTCAGACCGCCAAGGCGGTCTGCCGTATCAAAACGCTCGGCCAGGTAGCGGGCCCACCGGATTACGCGACCGGATTTCTAATCACGCCGAACCTGCTGATAACCAATAATCACGTCCTGCCCGATCCGGAAACCGCCAGCCGCAGTCTCGCTGAATTCGACTATCAGCTCAATTCCAACTTTGTCGAAACCCGGGGGCGCATTTTTCCGTTCATACCGGGCGAAGCCTTTTACACCAGCGTCGATCTTGACTTCACAATCGTCGGCATCTCGCCAATGGGCCACGACGGCACACCAATCACCGATTTCGGCGTGCTGCCGCTCATGCCCGTCAGCGGCAAGGGCCTCATCAATGAGCATGTCTCGATTATCCAGCATCCCCCAGGGTGGCACCAAGCAGGTAGTCGTGCGAGAAAATGCGCATCATCGAACTCGACAAGGCGAAGTTTCCCAACCTCAATCCGGCCTTCATGCACTATACGGCCGATACCGAACCCGGATCGTCCGGCTCGCCGATTTTCAACGACCAATGGGATGTGGTCGCGATCCACCACCAGGCCATCGGCGACCGCGATGCGCAAAACCGGCCGATCAACAAACGCGGCGAAGTCTGGACCGAGGACCAGGGTGAAGACGCGAGGGTCTGGATTGCCAACGAAGGCATTCGGATCAGCGCCTTGTGGGATAGCATCAAGACTGCTGCCCCGTTCAACGCCGATGCGGCGAAGATTATGGCCATGCTCGCGTACGATCCGCACGTCGGACAGCGGCCACGCCGCTCCCGCGACGAGCGGGCTCCGCAAAAGTGGGAAGCAATTCCGAATATCCCCGACGCACCGGCCTTCAAATCCACGCGCTTTACGGATCGCGCTTTTGTCGCTTCGCTCGGCTACGATCCGAAATTTCTGGGTGCGGATCTGCCCGTGCCGCTGCCGAAAACGGGAAGCACTTTCAAGGGAACGCTGGCGACCAACAACACCAACAACAAGACGGTGTTCGATTACACCCATTTCAGCCTGGCCATGCATGCCGAACGGCGTCTGGCGGCCTGGACCGCCGTGAATATTGAGGGGAAGACGCTGAAATCGTCGAACGCCAGTCCCGGCTGGAGGCGTGACAAACGCTTGCCAGACAGCGAACAAACCCTGGCGGAGGTCTACGGCAAGGTGCCGGGCAAGACCGTTCAGATTGACCGCGGCCATTTGGTACGCCGCCTTGACCCGGTTTGGGGAACGCAAGAGGTGGCCGATCGCGCAGCGGCGGATACCTATCACTACACCAACGCAGCGCCTCAGGAGCACGTTTACAACAGCGAAACATGGGGCAATCTTGAGGATTTCGTTCTGGCGCGAGCCGATCAGCGCGACCACAAAGTGTCGATCATGACCGGGCCCATCCTGAGACCAGATGACAGCTTCTACGGTGAAGGTCTTAAGGGAGGCCCCTGGCAAATTCCCTGGTCGTTCTGGAAAATAGCCGTGTTCAAGCGCGCCGATGGCTCGGCGTCGGTTACGGGGTTCATCGTGGAACAGACCTCCACGATCAAGCCGATCTTCGAAGCGACGCGCTACAATCCGTACAGCGTCGATGAGGCGCGCGTATTCCAGCGCCCGATTGCGTTGATCGAGGAACTGACGGGTCTCGACTTCGGCAAGCTTCGCAGGATGGACCGTATGGGTAGCGTCGAGACAACTACCGCAGCCTCGGCTCGTCCGATCCGCGGGCCGGAGGACATTGCGTTCTGAGTTCCACGTCCTCGCGTCCGAGGCCATCATCCGAACCACCGCGCTTGCCAAGTCGCGCGCGGCTGCATAACGCGGCTGCGTGATCTCGCAAGAGACATCCCGCCAATTGTGGGATACCAAAGCCGCGCGCGCCTTGCCGCAGTGCTATGCAAGGCCCACGATGGTTGCAGCCGGAGGATATCGCTTGCGATGTCAATGATCGACGTTCAAAAACAGCGGGCGCGGGGCTGGTTCGAGGCGCTGCGCAACGACATCTGCGCGGCCTTCGAGCGGCTGGAAGACGATGCACCCGCCTCGCTCTATCCCGGCAGCGCGGGACGCTTCGTGCGCACGCCGTGGGACCGCGCCGACCACACCGGCAAGCCCGGCGGCGGCGGCGTGATGTCGATGATGTACGGACGGCTGTTCGAGAAGGTCGGCGTGCATTGCTCGACGGTTCATGGCGAATTCGCGCCCGAATTCCGCTCGCAGATTCCGGGCGCCACCGATGACCCCAGTTCTGGGCATCCGGCATCTCTGTCATCGCGCATATGCGCAACCCGCACGTTCCCGCCGTGCATATGAACACCCGCTTCGTGGTGACGACGAAGGCGTGGTTCGGCGGCGGCGCCGACCTGACGCCGGTGCTCGACCGGCGCCGCAGCCAGGAAGACGCCGACACGATCGCCTTTCACGCGGCGATGAAGCGGCCTGCACCGGGCCGAACGGCGTTGCCGATTACGACCGATACAAGAAATGGTGCGACGAATATTTCTACCTGCCGCATCGCAAGGAAGCCGCGCGGCATCGGCGGCATTTTCTATGACTCATCACGATTCCGGCGACTGGGATGCCGACCTCGCCTTCACCCAGGACGTCGGCCGCGCCTTTCTGAAAATCTATCCCGAGCTGGTACGGAAGAATTTCGAAACACCGTGGACGCCGGCCGATCGCGAGGAGCAACTTGTGCGCCGCGGACGCTACGTCGAATTCAACCTGCTCTACGACCGCGGCACCACCTTTGGCCTGAAGACCGGCGGCAATGTCGATTCAATCCTGTCGTCGATGCCGCCCGAAGTGAAATGGCCCTGAACAAGATGGCCCTGAACAAGATGACACAACTGCCTCGCGCGATGCTGATCGACATGGACGACACCATCCTGTCGGCCTATGGCCGCCCCGAGATCGCCTGGAACAATGTCGCGGCGGAATTTGCCGATGAGCTGGGCGCCATCTCATCGCAACAGGTCGCCGCGGCGATCGTGGAGTCCGGCCGGAAATTCTGGGCCGCGGCCGCAGCCGAATGGCGGCTGAAGCTCGAGGAGGCCCGGCACGTCGTGGTCGGCAACGGATTTGCAGCGCTTGCCGCCGCCGGCCACGCGCCGCTGTCGCCGGATCTCGCCGCACGGCTCGCCATCCGGTTCCATGCCTACCGCGAGGAGGAGATGTTCGTCTTCCCCGGCGCGCATGACGCGATCGACGCGCTGAAGGCGCACGGGGTGAAGCTGGCGCTGGTGACCAACGGCGCCGCCGGTCCGCAGCGCGCCAAGGTCGAACGTTTCGCGCTGTCGCACCGGTTCGATCACATCCAGATCGAGGGCGAGCACGGCTTCGGCAAGCCGGAGGAGCGCGCCTATCTGCACGCGATGGAGGCCCTCGGCGTCACCGCGCCCGAGACCTGGATGATCGGCGACAATCTGGAATGGGAAGTCGTGGCGCCGCAGCGCCTCGGCATCTACGCGATCTGGATCGACGTGCACGGCGACGGCCTGCCCGCGGATTCGACGGTCAAGCCCGACCGCATCATCCGCTCGCTGACCGAACTGCTGCCCTAGAAGCTTCGGTTCCACCGCTCAAATCTCCACCGCGAAAACGGCCGGCCGTGATCGGCCTGTCATGACCGATCGCTAGCTTGCCAATCGCGTCAATCAGCGCGGAGGGAAGATCATGGAATTGAAGCCAGGCGATGTTGTTATTCTGAAATCCGGCGGTCACCCGCTGACGGTGGCCGAGGTCAACGACGACACGGTCGAGTGCCTGTGGATGGGCGGCGAGGGCGATCTGTTTCGCGAAACGCTTCCCAAGGCGGTGCTCGAGCCTGTCGAAATCGATGATACGGAAGACGACGATCAAGACGAAGACGATCAGGATGAAGACGAGAGCGAAGACGACGAAGATGAAGACGACGACCACAAGAAGAAAAAGAGCAAGAAGGTAGCGTGATAACTCCCTGCGATGCCGCCGGGTCGGATACCCGGCGGTATCCTTTTCCCTGGGCATTCCAACCGACGGTCGAACCGAAGAGAGCTAACCGAAGAGCGATCGCGCGGCGGTTGAGATCATCACCACGCCGCCGGTGATGACGGCGGCATCGAGGATCGCGGTGTGGATATGCACCGGCATGCGCTCGACAAAGGCCTTGGCGAGGAACGCGCCGGGGATCGAGATAGCCCCGATCAGGACTGCAAAGGCGAGCACCTGCGCGGTGACGGCGCCGGCCAGGCCAAACACCGAAATCTTGATGATTGAGGTCGCAACCGAGATCACGGCGTCGGTGGCGATCACGGCTGCGCCTTCGAGGCCGACCGCCATCAACAGCGACAGCAGGATCACGCCGGAGCCCGAGGTGCCACCGACCACCACGCCATAGCCGACCGCGCCGGCGCCAAGTCCGGCGTCGCTGATCCTGATATCGCGGCGTTTGGCAAAACGGCGCAGCGGCACGCTCAGGATCAGCATGCTGCCGATCACCAGCGCCGCGCCGGCACCGGACAGCCGCGTATAGCCATAGGCCCCGAGCGCGGTGGTCAACGCCGCGGCCGATATCACGATCAGCGCGCGGCGGCGGTCGGCATAGCGGACATAGGCGACGAAGCGGCTGATATTGGTGAAGATCGAGGAGATCGCGATGATCGGCACCACAGGCTCGGCGCCGATCAACGGCACCAGCACCAGCGGCATCAGCGCGCCGGTGCCGTAGCCGGCAAGGCCGCCGACCACGGAAGCAAACAGCGCCACGCCGGCCACCAGCAACAGCTGGACGATCGAGATGTCGGCAAAGCCTGCGAGAATATTCACGGTTGCCGTTCACAGCCGGTGGTCGCGGGTGAAGCGGGCGACGGTCTGGTCGGCAATGGCCGACAGCGCGGGTTGATCGAGCGGAAAATCCGCCGCCAGCCAGGCGTCCTCCGCCAGTGTCAGCACGTGGCCGAGCGCCGGGCCCTCGGCAATGCCGCGCGCGATGAAATCGGCCGCCTTCAGCGGAAATTTCGGCGCGCTCCAGCGCTGCGGCAGGGTGGCAAATTCACGCCAATAGGCGGCGCGATTGTCAGCGACGTCTTGGCTCCCCCCTGAGCGCGCCCATGCCAGCAGCAGCCGGTCGCGATATTGTTCCTCGCCGAGCCGGTAGAGCCGCCGCCGCGCCCTCGCCTCGTCCATGTCGGCGAGCCGCCACCAGCGATGACCCATGGAATCGAGCGCCTTGGCTTCCGCGTTGGTCAGACGCAGCCGCGCCGCGACGCGCTTGGCGTCCTCGGTTACCGCCACCGAGAGCGCGCCGAGCCTGCGAACCGGGCTCGGCGTCAGTCCCAGCATGTGTTCCGCCGATATCATCGCAGCCATCGGTCCCGTGTAGGTGACGCCGCCGAAGATCGCTTGCAGAAGACCGGCATCCGCCATCGCGGTGACGGCAACCAGCGCGCCCTCCGCGACCATGATCTTCAACATTTCCATCCGCACGCGTTCGGCGGAGAGACTGGCCAGTCCCGCACGCCCGCCGATGCAGGCGAGATAGCCGGCGCGGTCGGGCGCGCCCGCGCCATAGACGGCGTTCATGCGGAAGAACCGCAGGATGCGCAGATAATCCTCGGCGATGCGCTGGCCGGCATCGCCGATGAAGCGCACGCGACGGGCTGCGATATCGGCGAGCCCGCCGACATGATCGTGCACGACGCCGTCGGCATCGACGGACAGGCCGTTGATGGTGAAGTCGCGCCGCTCCGCATCGCGAACCCAGTCGCGGCCGAACGCGACCTTGGCCTTGCGGCCGAAGGTCTCGGTATCCTCGCGCAAGGTCGTGACCTCGAACGGCTGGCCGTCGACCACCAGCGTCACGGTGCCGTGCTCGATGCCGGTCGGCACGCATTTGATGCCCGCCGCCTTGGCGCGACGCACCACTTCATCGGGCAGCGCCGTGGTGGCGATGTCGATATCGCCGGGCGGGATGTTCAGCAGCGCATTGCGGACGGCGCCGCCGACCACGCGGGCCTCCTCGCCATCGCCATTGAGCAGAGCGAGCACGCGGGCAGCCGGACCTGATTTGAGCCAGGGCGTATCGGCGAGCACGCGCACCTCGCTCATTTCCGGCTCCGGGTCTATCGGTCCCGGAACGAACTTGCCGTTCTCGATATGGGCGGGAACGTAGGTCGAATCCGGCGGCGCGCCTCTGAAATGCGCGAGCAGGACGAAACTGACGATCACGAGCAGCAGCGACCCCAGCACGAGCTTGGCGACGAGATGCGCCGGCCAGGACGATTTCGCCAGCACGCCGGAACGGGTTGCAATCAGGAACAGCGCATAGGCCGCGAACGGGATCAGGAAAATTGCAAGTTCGGTCAGTACCGGACGGATCATGCGAGATAAATCCGCTCGTACAACACCCGCAGGATGCCGGCGGTCGCGCCCCAGATGTAACGCTCGGCGAACGGCATCGCGTAATAGGAACGCTCCATGCCGCGGAATTCCTTGGAGTGGATCTGGTGGTTCTCCGGGTTCATCAGGAACGCCAGCGGCACCTCGAAGGCGTCGACGACTTCGCCCTCGTTGATGTCAAGCGTGAAGCCCGGGCTTCACCCGCGCCACCGTCGGCAGGATGCGAAAGCCGAACGCGGTGCCGTAGAGATCGAGATAGCCGATCGGCTCGATGAAGTCGCGCTTCAGCCCGACTTCCTCGTCGGCCTCGCGCAAGGCGGCATCCAGCGGCGAAGCATCGGTCGCATCGATCTTGCCGCCGGGAAACGAAATCTGGCCGGCATGGCTGCTCAGATGCTCCGAGCGCTGCGTCAGCAGCACCGTCGGCTCGCGGATGATCGACCACCGGGATCAGCACCGCCGCCGGCCGCACCGGCTGCTCCTGGGCGATGATCTCGAGCATGCGATCATTGCCCTGTCGCCGGTTCTTCGGAATGATGTTGGGATCGATCAGGCCGGGCGGCACGTCGAAGTTCAGCCGCGCCTGGCTCCGCGCGAAGAATTCCGCCGAGCTGACCGCAGCCGGTTCCATCTTCTTCAGCATCGGCTCGTTCAAAGCGCGTCCCTCACCTGCTTCGCATCCGCCATCGCAAAGAATTCGCCGCCGGATTCGATTCCGAACATCGGCTGTCCATCGACCACCCGCTCTTCGCCCATGTCAACCAGATCGTAATAGAGCGCGCGGGTCACCTTGGCCCACAGATCGGCTGCGGACGTGGAGATAGGGCGTCGAGCCCGCCGTCGGCGGCCATCTCGAACCGCAACCGGTGCCCGGCATCGCAAGGCACCCAATCGTCGACATTGGTGCGGAAGCGCAGCAGCCGGCCGCCGCCCTCGGTCTGCTCGTTCTGCATCTCGACCGCCAGGAACGGCGCATCGTCGACGCGGATGCCGACCTTCTCCACCGGGGTCACGAGAAAGTGCTTGCCGTCCTCGCGCTTGAGGATGGTCGAAAACAGCCGGACCAGCGCCGGCCGCCCGATTGGCGTGCCCATGTAGAACCACGTGCCATCGCCGGCGATTCGCATGTCGAGATCGCCGCAAAACGGCGGATTCCACAGATGCACCGGCGGCAGGCCCTTCCGGCGGGGCTGGCCTTCGCAGCGTCGGTCGCTGCGGCGGTCAGTCCTTCGAGGCCGTGTTTTATGCCTGGTTGCTGGTCTGCCCTTGCTTCGCCATTGTTTGCCCTGAGCTTCTGCGCCTCAATCTGGCACGATTGGTGCACGTCCGAGTAGATCGTGAGCGGGAACGTAGATATCGCTCAGTCGCTATATCGTGATGCCGTTCATACCCCGAAATACCGATAATGTGGGGATAGTTTAATTCAACGAATACATGGCCTTTGCATAGGTTTAGCATGAGGTTCGTGGCATGACGACGCAATCGGCGGCGGTCATGAAGCGATCAAGGAGAAGGACATGGCTGGCGCAGACGGTGTCGAAAAACTCGAGGACGCGATCGTCCGCTCGGCCGAACAGGTCGCCGGACAGATCCGCGCCGCGAAAGATGCGATCTCCACCGTCATCTTCGGCCAGGAACGGGTGATCGAAAACACCCTGGTGACGATCCTGTCCGGCGGCCACGCGCTGCTGATCGGCGTTCCCGGCCTCGCCAAGACCAAGCTGGTCGAAACGCTCGGCATCACGCTCGGGCTGGACGCCAAGCGCATCCAGTTCACGCCCGACCTGATGCCGTCGGATATTCTCGGCGCCGAAGTGCTGGACGAGAGCAACTCCGGCAAGCGCTCGTTCCGCTTCATCTCCGGGCCCGGTATTCGCGCAGCTGCTGATGGCCGACGAAATCAACCGCGCCAGCCCGCGCACCCAGTCGGCGCTGCTGCAAGCCATGCAGGAACAGCACATCACGGTTGCAGGCGCGCGGCACGATCTGCCCAAGCCGTTCCATGTGCTGGCGACGCAGAACCCGCTGGAACAGGAAGGCACCTATCCGCTGCCGGAAGCGCAGCTCGACCGCTTCCTGATGGAGATCGACGTCGACTATCCCGACCGCGACGCCGAGCGCCGCATCCTGTTCGAGACCACCGGCGCGGACGAGACGCTCGCCAAGGCGGTCGATGAACGCGGAGATCCTGATCGCGGCGCAGCGGCTGGTGCGCCGCCTGCCGGTCGGCGACAGCGTCGTCGAGGCGATCCTGTCGCTGGTGCGCGCCGCGCGTCCCGACCGGAGGCGCGAAGCGACAAGCTGATCGCCTGGGGCCCGGGTCCCCGCGCCAGCCAGTCGCTGATGCTGGCGGTCCGCGCCCGCGCGCTGCTCGACGGCCGCCTCGCGCCCTCGATCGACGACGTGCTCGATCTGGCGGAACCGATTCTCAAGCACCGCATGGCGCTGACCTTCTCGGCGCGCGCGGAAGGCCGCACCATTCCCGACGTGATCAAGCAATTGAAGACGCGGATTGGTTGATGGCCGCAGAGACGCAAGCACGCGCAACAGGGAGATCACAGCAATCCGACGTGCCGATGGCGAAAGCCGAACGCTCGCCGCATCGCTGCCCCGTCTCGTGCTTGAAGCCCGCCGCATCGCCGCCAACGTGATCCACGGCCTGCACGGCAGGCGTCGCGCCGGCGCCGGCGAAAGTTTCTGGCAGTACCGCCGCTTCGTGTCGGGCGAGCCGTCGCAGAATGTCGACTGGCGGCGCTCGGCGCGCGACGATCATCTCTATGTCCGCGAGCAGGAATGGGAGGCCGCGCATACCGTATGGCTGTGGCCGGACCGCTCGCCGTCGATGGCGTTTGCCTCGAAGCAGGCGCGCGACAGCAAGCTGGAGCGCGGGCTGATCGTGACCTTTGCGCTGGCCGAACTTCTGGTCGCGGGCGGCGAACGCGTCGGCATTCCCGGCCTGATGAACCCGACCGCCAGCCGCAGCGTGATCGACAAGATGGCGCAGGCGATGCTGCATGACAATGCCGCGCGCGCCAGCCTGCCGCCCTCGTTCGTGCCGTCGGCGCTCGCCGAGATCGTGGTGCTGTCGGACTTCTGGTCGCCGATGCCGGAAATCCGGACCATGCTGGCGGGCCTGTCGGCCTCCGGCGCGCACGGCACGCTGATCCAGATCGTCGATCCCGCCGAAGAGACCTTTCCCTATTCCGGCCGGATCGAATTCGTCGAGCCGGAAGGCGGCGGCGTCATCACCGCCGGCCGCGCCGAAAGCTGGGCCAGCGACTATGTCGCGCGCGTCGCGCTGCATCGCGATGAAATCCGCGCCGAGACCAACAAGCTCGACTGGCTGTTCTCGACCCACACCACCAGCCGCTCCGCCGCCGAACTGCTGCTGTTCCTGCATTCGGGCATGATGGTGAGCAAGGGCAGCGCGCGCGGCGCAACCGTCAAAGCGGGGCGCAGCGCATGATCGCGGGCCTTCCCCTCGCCTTCGCCCAACCGCTGCTGCTGCTGGGCCTGCTGAGCCTGCCGGTGCTGTGGTGGCTGCTGCGCGTGATGCCGCCGCGGCCGCGGCGGATCGAGTTTCCGCCGACGCGGCTGTTGTTCGACATCGCGCCGAAGGAAGAAACCCCGTCGCGGACGCCGTGGTGGCTGACGCTGTTGCGGCTTGCCGCCGCGGCGCTGGTGATCCTCGCCGCCGCCGGTCCGATCTGGAATCCGCAGACCGGCGTCGGCGGCACCAACGCGCCGCTGGTGATCCTGCTCGACGACGGCTGGAGCGCGGCCGCGAGCTGGGATACGCGGATCAAGGCCGCCGACGAACTGATCGCCAATGCCGACAACGACCGCCGCGGCGTGGCGCTGGTGCCGCTGTCCGAGCCGGCGCGCGACATCACGCTGATGCCGGCGCGGCACCGCGCGCGTCGCGCTGCGCCAGCTCGCGCCAAAACCCTATTCGATCGAGCGCGTCGAAACGCTGCCCGCGCTCGACCGCTTCCTGAAAGCCACCGGCGACGCCGAAATCGCCTGGCTGTCCGATGGCGTCGATACCGGGCGCGGCGCCGAATTCGTCGAAGGCCTCGGCAAGACCATCGGCGACCGCAAGCTGACGGTCTTCGAAGGCGGCGCGGCCCCGACGCAGGCGCTGGTCGCCGCCGAAAATGCCGCGGCGAAGATGACGGTGAAAGTGCTGCGCACCACCGGCGGCATCGCCGCCGGCGTGGTGCGCGCGATCGACGCCAAGGGTTCGCCGATCGGCGAGGCCCGCTACGCCTTCGGGCCGCAGGATCGCGAAACCGAAGCGGCGTTCGATCTGCCGGTCGAACTGCGCAACGATATCGCGCGGCTGGAAATTGCCGGCGAACGATCCGCCGGCGCCGTGCAATTGCTCGACAAGCGCTGGCGGCGGCGCGCCATCGGCATCGTCTCGGGCGCGACCAACGACACCGCGCAGCCGCTGCTGGCCTCGACCTTCTATCTCACCCGCGCGCTGTCGCCGTTCGCCGATGTTCGGCTCGGCGACCGCGGCGCGCCGCAGCAGGTGATCGCGCAGTTCCTCGATCAGAGGCTGCCGATGATCGTGCTGGCCGATGTCGGCACGCTGTCGCCGGAAATCCGCGAGCGCCTCAGTGCCTGGATCGAGCAGGGCGGCGTGCTGGTGCGTTTCGCCGGCCCCCGTCTGGCGCAGGCCGATGACGATCTGGTGCCGGTGAAACTGCGCCGCGGCGGCCGCAGCCTCGGCGGCAGCCTGACCTGGGAAAAGCCGCAGCATCTGGCCTCGTTCGCCGCCGACGGCCCGTTCGCGGGCCTGCCCGGTCCGAAGGACATCACCGTCAACCGGCAGGTGCTGGCCGAACCCGACGCCGTGCTCGCGACCAAGAGCTGGGCCTCGCTGGAAGACGGCACGCCGCTGGTCACCGGCGAACGTCGCGGCAAGGGCGTGGTCAGCCTGTTCCATGTCAGCGCCGATATGCGCTGGTCGGATCTGCCGATGTCCGGCAGCTTCGTCGAGATGCTGCGGCGGATGGTCGATACGTCCGGCTACACCTCCAAACCCGGGCCGGGCGTCGCCAGCGAAGCGACCAAGTCGAGACCGTGGCGCCGCTGCGCACGCTCGATGGCTTTGGCGCGTTCGGCCCGCCGCCCTCGACCGCGAAGCCGATGCCCGCCGACTACCGCGACCGCGCCACCGCGGATCATCCGCCGGGCTTCTATGGCCCGGCCGACGGCCCGCTCGCGGTCAATACGCTGGCTGCAGCCGACCGCATCGCGCCGCTCGACACCTCGCCGCTGCGCGCGCAGCGCGCCAGCTACACCAATGCCGAACCGCGCGATCTCAGGGGCATCCTGCTGTCGTCGTCGCTGGCGCTGTTCCTGATCGATGCGATCGTGGTCGCGATGCTCGGCGCCGGCCTTGCCGCGCTGTGGCGGCGGCGCACGGCGACCGCGGCAGTCGTCGTTGGCGCTGGTCCTGTCCGCGACGTCGATCGCGCCCTCGCCGCCGCGCGCCGACAACAACGACGAGTCCGCGATCAAGGCGGTCTCGCAGACCCGGCTCGCCTATGTCGTCACCGGCAATGCCGACGTCGATTTCATCGTCAAGGCCGGCATGTCCGGACTGACGCTGTTTCTGGCGCAGCGCACCGCGCTGGAAGCCGGCGATCCCGTCGGCATCGATCCCGCGCGCGACGAACTGGCGTTCTTCCCGCTGATCTACTGGCCGGTGGTGCCGGGTGCGCCGAAGCCGCCGCAGGACGCCATCAACCGCATCGACGCCTACATGAAGCAGGGCGGCACGGTGCTGTTCGACACCCGCGACGCCGTCGAGGCGCCGCCGGGCGAGAACGGCGCATCGCAGACGCCGGGGATGCGAACGCTGCGCGAAATTCTCTCCTCGCTCGACGTGCCCGAACTCGAGCCGGTGCCGCGCGAGCACGTGCTGACCAAGACGTTTTATCTGCTGCGCGATTTCCCCGGCCGCTTCATCTCGGGCCAGACCTGGGTCGAGACGCTGCCGCGCGAAGAGGACGACGAGGCCGCCTCACGGCCGGCGCGCGGCGGCGACGGCGTCTCGCCGATCATCATCACCTCGAACGATCTTGCCGGCGCCTGGGCGATCGCGCCCCGACGGCCAGCCGATGCTGCCGCTGACGCCGGGCGAACCGCGGCAGCGCGAATTCGCCTTCCGCGCCGGCGTCAACATCGTGATGTACACGCTGACCGGCAACTACAAGGCCGACCAGGTGCACGCGCCGGCCCTGATCGAACGGCTGGGGCAGTAACGCATGAACTACGGCATCGCGTTTACGCCCCTTGTTCCGACGCTCGTGCTGTGGATCGCGCTCGCCGCGATCGTTGCGATCATCGGTGCTGCTGCTGCTCGCCCGCGCGCGAGGCGCCGCGGTGCGCGTCGCCGCGCTGGCGCTGATCCTGCTGGCGCTCGCCAACCCTTCCTTCACGCGCGAAGAACGCGAGCCGTTGTCCTCGGTCGCCGCCGTCGTGATCGACAAGAGCCCGAGCCAGAATTTCGGCACGCGCAACCAGGAGACGGCGAAGGCGCAGGAAGCGCTCGTCGACACGCCTGAAGAAGATCAAGGGGCTGGAAGTGCGCGTCGTCGAGGCCGGACAGGCCGACGGCGAAACCGACGGCACCAAGCTGTTCGGCGCGCTGTCGTCGGCGCTGTCGGACGTTCCGGTCGATCGCGTCGCCGGCGCGTTCCTGATCACCGACGGCCGCGTTCACGACATTCCCGCCAATGCCGCGGCGCTTGGCTTCCAGGCGCCGGTGCATGCGCTGGTCACCGGGCGCAAGGACGAACGCGACCGCCGCATCGCGATCTCCGCCGCGCCACGCTTCGGCATCGTCGGACAGCCCCAGACCATCACCTACCGGCTGGACGACCAGGGCGTCACCGGCGCAGCGCGCCAGGATCGTCGTGCGCCGCGACGGCGAGGTCGTCAACGAGCGCACGTTGCAGAGCGGCCAGACCGCCAATGTCGATATCGACATCAAGCATGCCGGCCAGAACATCGTCGAGATCGAGGCCTCGCCGCTGGAGAACGAACTGACGCTGGTCAACAACCGCGCCGTGGTCGCGATCGACGGCGTGCGCGACAAGCTGCGCGTGCTGCTGGTCTCCGGCGAGCCGCATTCCGGCGAGCGCACCTGGCGCAACCTGTTGAAGTCCGACGCCAGCGTCGACCTCGTGCATTTCACGATTCTGCGCCCGCCGGAGAAGCAGGACGGCACGCCGATCAACGAATTGTCGCTGATCGCGTTTCCGACGCGCGAACTGTTCCAGCAGAAGATCAACGAATTTCAGCTGATCATCTTCGACCGTTACGCCCGCCAGGGCGTGCTGCCGATCGCCTATTTCGACAATATCGCGCGCTATGTCCGCGGCGGCGGCGCGGTGCTGGTCTCGGCCGGGCCCGACTACGCCTCGACCACCAGCATCTGGCGCACGCCGCTGGATACGGTTCTGCCGGCCGAACCTGTCGGCGTCACCGAGAAGCCGTTCCATGCGCATCTGAGCGATACCGGTAAACGCCATCCGGTGACGCGCGGCCTCGAAGGCTCCGCCAACGAGCCGCCGCGCTGGAGCCGCTTCTTCCGCACCGTCGATACGCGCAACGCCATCACGCCCGCCGGTCATGACCGGCGCCGACGGCAAGCCGCTGCTGCTGCTGTCGCGCTTCGGCGAGGGCCGCGTCGCGCTGTTGTTATCGGACCATATCTGGCTGTGGGCGCGCGGCTATGAAGGCGGCGGACCTCATCTGGATCTGCTGCGGCGAATCTCGCACTGGCTGATGAAGCAGCCGGACCTCGACGAAGAGGCGCTGCGCCTGCAGATCCAGGGCAAGGATCTCGTCGTGCTGCGCCAGACCATGGCCGACACCGTCCCGCCGGTGACCGTGACCTCGCCGAGCGGCGCCACCCGGGAACTCACGTTGACTGCAAGCGACCCCGGCACCTGGCGCTCGACCCTTCCCGCCAGCGAGCTCGGCCTCTGGCAGGCGACCGACGGCACGCTGAAAGCGCTGATCAATGTCGGACCGACCAATCCGAAGGAATTTTCCGAAGTCACCTCGACGACCGAGATGCTCAAGCCGCTGGCGCAGGCGACCGGCGGTGACGCGCGCCGCGTCGCCGACGGCGGCAGCCTCGATATGCCCCGCGTGGTGCCGGTGCGCGCCTCCGGCATCTTCCACGGCGACGGCTGGATGGGCGTCAAGATGCGCGACGCCAGCGTCGTCAAGGGCGTCGGCGTGCTGCCGATGTTCGCCGGCCTGATCGGCCTGTTGCTGCTGCTCGGTGCGTTTGCAGCGACCTGGATCCGCGAAGGGCGCTAGAAGCGAACGTGCCGAATCGCTATGCGGCCTCGTCGGCGCGCGGCCATCTGGGGAACGGATCGGCCAGCCCCGCCCATTCCTTGATGTGCATTCCCGACTTTCCCGAAACAAGACATGCGTCAAGGCGCGCCTTGATCGCGTCCTGGTCCATGTCGGTGCCGATGAAGACGATCTCCTGCCGGCGATCGCCATAAATTCGTTCCAGTTCTTCTTGAGCGATTGCCGCCAGAACGGATCGTCCGGCCAGCGGTCGGCAGGCACATTGGCCCACCAAAATCCCAGACCTTCGGTTCGGACGATCGCGCCTGCCTGACTTAATTCACCGAGCCATTGTGGACGCGTCGCGATCCAGAAATGTCCTTTCGCCCGGATGACTCCGGCCGAGCTTTCCCTCAGGAATTGATGAAACTTCGCGGGTTCGAAGGTTGACGCGCAGCGATAGACGAAATTGCCGACGCCGTACTGTTCGGTCTCCGGCGTATGGTTGGCGAAGCCGTATAGTTCCTTGAACCACAGCGGATGTTGCTGCGCCTTTCTCAAAATCGAAACGGCCGGTGTTGAGGATGCGCTCGAAAGGCGCGTTGGAGAAACTGGTCTCCACGATGTCGGCGTCGGGGTTCAGCGCGCGGATGATTTTGCGGGCGGCTTCCAGTTGGTCCTGGGAAGCATCGTCGATCTTGTTGAGCACGATCACGTCGGCGAATTCGATCTGCTCGACCAGCAGATCCACCATCGTGCGCTTGTCATCGGCACCGAGTGATTCGCCGCGATCCCGACGAAGTCGGTCGAGGAATAGTCCCGCAGCAGGTTTACGGCATCGACCACCGTCACCATGGTGTCGAGCACCGCCACGTCGGAAAGACTGTCGCCCTCCTCGGTCCGGAAATCGAACGTCGCCGCAACCGGAAGCGGCTCCGAAATGCCGGTCGATTCGATCAGGAGATAGTCGAACCGGTCGCTCTCGGCGAGCGCGCGAATTTCCTTCAGCAGATCGTCGCGCAGCGTGCAGCAAATGCAGCCGTTGGTCATTTCGACCAGCTTTTCGTCAGTCCGCGACAGGTTCGCACCGCCATCGCGGACGAGGTCGGCGTCGATGTTGACCTCGCTCATGTCGTTCACAATCACCGCCACTTTCAGGCCGCGACGGTTGTTCAGCATGTGGTTCAGCAAAGTTGTCTTTCCAGCCCCGAGGAAGCCGGACAAGACGGTGACGGGGAGTTTGCGCATCGAGATCAAAGAGCCTGTTGAGTGCACGGAATCCCAAACGGGGAAGGCGGGGCATGGAGGATCCGCAAATATGTAATGTTATAACATAACAATCGAATGCGGCTCGCCTGTCAACCAGAAAACTGAGGGACGCCAATTGCGCTCGATCGACGATGTTCGCTCTGATTTGCATAGCGTTGCGGAAATCACACACCCCTTTGAATTGTGCCGGCACCCGGACCGAGCACGGTTGACCCATCGGACGACGCCTGATGTTATATTATAACATCGAGACGGCCGGGATGCCCTGGCCGCTCCGGGGCGGCGTCCGTCGGCATGAAGTGGTTCCGGTCTAACATCAAACATGGCTCGCGGCTGGCGCTGCTGGCGCTGGCGCTGCAGTTTGGGCTGTCGTTCGGGCATTTCCACCCGGCGCAGCCGGCCTGCGTCGCGACCAGCCTGGCGCAGTTGATCTCGAACATTCGCAGATCCCTCGCCGCACCGGATGCGGCGATCAGTCCGCTCGCCGCAGCCAGCGTCCAGACACGACACCGATCATCCGGCCGAGGCCTGCGCCATCTGCGCCGTCATCGCGCTGGCGAGCACGGTGTTGTTCGCAACACCGCCGCTGGTGCTGCTGCCGCAAGCCACGAACTTCCGTATCTCGTCGACCGACGCCGAGTTCGCCCATCTGAGCCCGGTCGGCGTCGCTTTCCAGCCTCGCGCTCCCCCCGCCTCCTGACATCGATTGCTTGATGCTCCCGGAGGGGATCGCCGCGTCATTCGCGGCCGATCCTCCAAGGGATAAATCGAATTCGGTCCGTCGCTATCGACGGCAATCAGGATCTGGGACAAATGACAATCAGAAAAGACGAACATTCCACCTCAGCGGAGCGAGCTGGCTGCTGCTGTGCGCGATGGGCAACGGCGCCATGGCCCAGGACGCAGCCGCGCCACCACCCACGCAGCTGCCGGAAATCACGGTGACCGCACCGAGCCCGATCGTGCGGCGGAACGTGCCCCGGCGCGAACGCCGGCGCGCGTCGCGCGCGCCGTTCCCGGCCGCAATCGCGAGCCGGCGCCGCCAACCGCAACCGGTCCCCGTCGCCGCCGCGCCACAACAGGGCGTGCTGCCGATCGTGACCGACCAGTTCGCGACCGTCACGGTGGTGCCGAACGAGGAAATCCGCCGCGCACGGCGGCGCCACGCTCGGCGATCTGCTGTTCTCCAAGCCCGGCATCACCGGCTCGAGCTTTGCGCCCGGCGCGTCCAGCCGGCCGATCATCCGGGGTCTCGACGTCAATCGCGTCGGCATCGTCGAGAACGGCATCGGCAGCAACGGCGCGTCGGATCTCGGCGAGGATCATTTCGTCCCGATCGATCCGCTCGTCGACCAACCAGATCGAGGTGATCCGCGGACCGGCGACCCTGCGCTATGGATCGCACCGCGATCGGCGGCGTTGTCAGCGCCACCAACAACCGCATTCCCGACGCCTTGCCCTCCTGCGCGGCCGCGCCGTTTCAGACCTATGGGCTCCCGGTCAAGGCGCCGCTCGCCAATGCCGCATCGCCGGGCTGCGTGACCGTCGAAACGCGCACGGCGGTCAGCTCGGTCGATCGCGGCGTCGAAGGCGGCATCCTGCTCGACGCCGGCGGCGGCAATTTCGCGGTCCATGCCGACGCCTTTGGCCGCAAGGCCGGCGACTACAATATTCCGAGCTATCCGTATCTGTTCGACCCGACCCGGCCGTTCAACGGACGCCAGCCCAATTCCGCGGCGCAGGCCGCCGGCGGGTCGATCGGCGGCTCGTACATCTTCGACGGCGGATTCATCGGCGCCGCGGTCACGCAGAACGACTCGCTCTATCACATCCCCGGCATCGACGGCGCCGATCACCAGACCCGGATCGACGCGCACCAGACCAAATTCACGCCAAGGGCGAATACCGGCCGGACGCCGCGGCGATCGACGCGATCCGCTTCTGGGCGGGCGCCACCGACTACAAGCACAACGAGATCGGGCTCGCCGATCCTGCCGACCTGACGACGCTACGGCGTGCGCCAGACCTTCACCAACAAGGAGCAGGAAGGCCGCGTCGAGGTGCAGTTGATGCCGTTCAACGTGCGCTTTGCGGCGCTGACCACCGCGCTCGGCGTGCAGGCGGCGCACCAGCAACTGACCGCGCCGAGCCCGGACGATCCCGGCAGCCCGCTCAACGGCCTGTTCGATCCCAACAAGAACACCAAGGTCGCCGGCTACATGTTCAACGAATTCAAGTTCAGCGACACCACCAAGGCGCAGATCGCCGGGCCGCATCGAGCACGTCAATCTCACCGGAACGACGCCGGCGTTCATTCCCGAAGTGTTCGACCTCGACGTCGATCCGGCTGCCATCGGCCCCGCCACGGCGCGCAACCTGCACTTCACGCCGAAAAGCGCCAGCATCGGCCTGATCCAGAATCTGCCATGGGATCTCGTCGCGCAGCATCACCGGCCAATATGTCGAGCGCGCGCCGAAGCCGGCCGAGCTGTTTTCGCGCGGCGCCGCACGATGCGACCGCTACGTTCGACATCGGCAATCCCAATCTCGGCATCGAAACCGCCAAATCCGTCGAGGTCGGATTGCGGCGGGCAACCGGACCGTTGCGGTTCGAGGTCGACCGCCTACTACACGCAAGTTCAACGGCTTCATCTTCCGGCGTCTGACCGGCAACACCTGCGAGGACGTCGTGTGCCAGGCCGGCGACCCGGCCTGCGAGCTGAACCAGGCGATCTATTCGCAGCGCGACGCCACCTTCCGCGGCGGCGAATTCCAGAGCCAGTCGACGTCTGCCATTCTGGACGGCATGTTCGGGCATCGAAAGCCAGTTCGATGTCGTCCGCGCCACCTTCGACGACGGCACCAACGTTCCCCGGATTCCGCCGCTGCGGCTCGGCGGCGGCGTGTTCTAGCGCGACGCCAACTGGCTCGCGCGCATCAACCAGCTGCACGCCTTCGCGCAGAACGACATCGCCGTGATCGGCGAAACGCCGACCGCGGGCTACAATCTGCTGAAGGCGGAGATCAGCTACAAGACCAAGCTCGATGCGCAGCTGGTTCGGCGCCCGCGAAATGATGGTCGGCCTGGTCGGCAACAATCTGCTGAACGAGAACATCCGCAATTCGGTGTCCTACAACAAGGACGAGGTCCTGCTGCCGGGCATCGGCGTGCGAGCTTTCGCGAATTTGAAGTTCTAAAGCGGGCAACTACCTCTCCCCGCTTGAGGCGGGGAGGACGGTGAAACGGGCCGCGCGTACTCGCAGCGCATGCACTTCGCCAGCTCCAGTCCGGCCGGATCGCGCCGGAGACATCGGCGAATGCGCCTTCGACGAGTTCGGCCACCAGCAGGCGGCTGTAATCGACCGGTCCCGGCATGGTCGCCCGTCCCTTCGGAACCGGCTTGAAGCCGACGCGGCTGTAATAGGCTTCATCGCCGACCAGCAGCACCAGGCGATGCCCCTTGGCCCTGGCGTCCTTCAGCGCGCGATCCAGCAACTGCGCGGCCGACGCCGCGGCTGCGAAACGGCGGCTCGACCGTCAGCGGCCCCAGCAGCAATGCCGGGGTGTCGCCGACGCAAATCGGCAATTGCCGGACCGAGCCGACCAGCAGCGTGCCGATCCGGGCGGTGAACGACAGGTCGAGCAGATGATCGACATGCTCGCGCAGCCGGTAGGCGCTCAGCGCGAAACGGCCGGGCCCGAAGGTGCGCTGGATGCAGGCGTTCGATCGGCAGCGCGTCGCTGGCGGTCTCGGCCAATATCGTCAGTGAGAGGTCGTTCATGCGGAAGGCGCGGGATAGCATCTGGCGGACGCGCGGTCCATCGCCCACCAGCGCTAAATTCCCGGCCGTATCAGTTCTTGTTGACGGGGTTGGGACAAATAGGCCAGAAGCTTCATCTCGCGCCGGCCGCGCGTCACCGTATCGAGCACCAGCCCCGACGATACCGACAGCATCGCCAGGATCATCAGGCCCATCGACAAGACCGCGGTCGGCAGCCGCGGAACGATGCCTTCCTCGAGATAGGTGACGATGACGGGGATCGCGAGGCCGATCGAAACCAGCATCAGGAAGATTCCGATCGCGGTGAAAAAGCGCAGCGGCTTTTCCGACCGGTAGAGTTTCAGGATGGTGCCGAGAATCCGAAATCCGTCGCGCCAGGTGTTGAGCTTGCTGAACGATCCTTCCGGCCGGGCGATAATAAGGCGTCTCGATCTCGGCGACCGGCAGCGCCAGCTCGAGCGCATGCACGCTGAGCTCGGTCTCGATCTCAAAGCCGTCCGACAGCACCGGAAAGGATTTGACGAAGCGCCGCGAGAACACGCGATAGCCGGACAGAATATCCTTGAAGGCCTGGCCGAACACCGGGAGAGGAAGCTGGTCAGCATCCAGTTGCCGGTGCGATGGCCGGGCCGGTAGGCGGCGCCGCTGGTCGACGCGAAAGCCCACCACCATGTCGAGATGATCGCGACAGCAGCATCTCGATCATGCGCGGCGCGCTGGCGGCATCGTAGGTCGCATCGCCGTCGACCAGCACATAGATGTCGGCATCGATATCGGCGAACATCCGCCGCACCACGTGGCCCTTGCCCTGGCGGCGTTCGCTGCGCACCTCGGCGCCCGCCTCGCGCGCCACCGCGACGGTGCGATCCGTCGAATTGTTGTCGTAGACGAAGATCTCGGCCGAGGGCAGCGCTTTGCGAAAATCGGCGATCACGGTCGCGACCGCGGCTTCCTCGTTGAAGCACGGCACCAGAACAGCAATCCGTATCGACCGGTATCGTCATCGAGGAACTGTCGAATCAAGCCGGATCATGGATCGCCTATCGCCGCTTCAGGCTTTTACCGGTTGCTGGAAAGCAAGGCTTCTCCGATGGCTTCTCGCCGCGGCATCAAGGTTGCGAACAGCAGGGTCCAGAGCGAAAGCATGGCGACCGGAATGGTATAATAGGGCGTGAAGATCGGATGGGTCATGAAGAAAATCAGGTTCACCACGCAGATTTGGCGCCAGCACGATGGCGACCTGGATCATGCCGCTGCGCTGGCGCCAGCGCCATATCAAGGCTGTCCAGCCACAGCAATGACGAGCAAGACGAACTGCACATCCCCGAAATAGGACCATAGCACGCCGGGTTGAGCTCCGGCGGAGTGACATCGACGTCGCCATAGGTTGTCGAGAACGGGCTTCCCGCATTGATCGCATTTGCGAGCAGCGTCGGCGCGACCCCGACCAGAAAGCCATCGCGAATGCAAGCGCCCGCAGAAACGTCTCCCGGTTTCGCGAAAGCAGGAACGAGCCAGAAGAACAACCAATACCCCGAGGCAAGAAACAGGTTCGCCAGCCGGAAATTGACCGCCAGCCCGATCAGCAGGCCGATCAGGGCGATCAGAACAAGCTTTCGCCGCGCCTCCGCGAAGAGCTTCGCGGTCAGAAACCCCGCCAGCGCGCAGACCATCATGGTCGGCGCCATCGAGTAGCTCGCCTTGGTCGGGTTGATCATCAGGTAGATCGCGGTGTCCCCGAAGGCCGCGACCAGCATCAAGCGAAAATACGGTGGAGGCGTAAGTAATGGCGAGGAAGGCGAAGCCGCACGACGACGAGCGAGGCCAGGACATACAGCGGGATCACCTGAAACCTCCGGGAACAGCGCCAACACAAAGCCTGTCCCTGGCGGATACTGGATCACCAGCTTGTTCGTCTGCCGGCATCGGCGTGGGCAGGGGGCTGTCGTGGTGTCGCTCCAGGTCGGGAAAATTGATCTCCTTCAGCTTGTGGCGAGATAGCGATCGTCATCCCGGGAGATATCGGTATCCAGACCGGCCGGCCCAAACTTCTGGAACAGATGCGCCTGC
>CAVXMB010000006.1:0-167719 GCA_963762745.1 uncultured Actinomycetota bacterium | reverse complement strand
CACGGCGGAAGAACCGGCGCGCCGGTTCGACGCCGCGGCGGATCCCGCCGGCGTCGGCGATCATCGCGGACACCTGCCCGCCGAGCGACTCTCGCATCGCCTTCGGTCCGTACGGCTGCCGGTACATCTGCAGATACCGCCCGACGAGGTCGGGATGCTCCGCCTCGAGCCACGGCAAGAACTCCTCCCGGACGCCGGGCCGGAGGTGGAGCAGGATCGGCGAGACGTGGGTCGCCCCCGCGTCGATCGCGGCACCCACCACCTCGTGAAGCTGATCGGTTCGGTCGGAGATCCCCGGGAGGATCGGTGCCATCAACACGCCGGTGGGGATGCCCGCCTCGGTGAGCGTGCGGATCGCCTCGATCCTCGCGCGCGGATGAGGGGTTCCGGGCTCGGTCTCCCGCCACACCTTCTCGTCGAGCGTCCCGATCGAGAACGCCGCCGACACCGGCGCAACCTCGGCCGCTCGCGCCAGGAGATCCAGATCCCTGAGGATCAGCGTGCCCTTCGTGAGGATCGAGAACGGGTTCCGATGATCGATCAGCGCTTGCATGATGCCGCGCATCAGCTTGTATCGGCCCTCCGCTCGCTGATACGGATCGGTGCCGGTTCCCATCGCGATGTGCTCGCCCTTCCATCGCTTCGCCGCGAGCTCGCGCCTGAGGACGTCGGGCGCGTTCACCTTGACGACGATCTTCGTCTCGAAGTCTCGTCCCGCGTTCATATCCAGATAGGTGTGGGTCGGTCGAGCGAAGCAATACACGCAGGCGTGGCTGCATCCCCGATACGGGTTGATCGTCCAGTCGAACGGCAGCGCACCGCCCGGGACGCGGTTGATGACCGACTTCGCCTCCGACTCGATGAACGTGATGCCTCGGAACTCAGGCGTGTCGAAGGTTTTCCGGCCGATCTCGAAGAGCTGGTCCATGGACGACCAGGATAGAACGTATGTTTATTACCCTACCGCGTCGTGTTACCATCCCTGCATGGGAAAACGAACAGGAACGCGCCGGTCACAGCCCGATCTTCGGAGTCGCGCTACTCGTTCATGGAGTTCGAGCGGGAGTTCCCGGACGACGCCACTTGTCTCGATTGGCTGGTCGGATCACCTGCTACCCCGAGGGCATCTTCTGCCCCACCTGCGAGCGGGTGACGAAGCACCATCGGGTGAAGTCGCGTCCTGCGTACTCGTGCCAGTTCTGCGGGCACCACGTGTACCCGATGGTCGGGACGATCTTCGAGGGGTCGTCCACGTCGCTCCGTCTGTGGTTCTACGCGATGTACCTCATGGCCAGCACACGATGCGGTATCTCCGCGAAGCAGTTGGAGCGCGAGCTCGGCGTGTCCTACCCGACTGCGCTGGCGCATGTTCAAGCAGATCCGTTCGATGCTGGAACAAGACGACGAGCCGTTCAACGGCGTTCGTCGAGATGGACGAGGCCTACATCGGTGGACGTGGCCAGTGGAGGCACGGGAAGCAGCGCAAGGCGTGCGCCTGCGCTGGGACGACCCCCACAAGACGCACGTATTCGGGATGGTGCAGCGTGCCCGCGACGACCAGCACGGTCGAGTCTCCGCGAAGATCGAGCCGTCGCCCGGGAAGAACGCTTCGGGCGAACGTGTACGGTAAGGTCGATGCCCGGTTCCGAGCGTCTTCACCGACGAGTGGCGGGCCTATCGACCAACTCGAACGACCTCGGTACACACACGGTGCGCGTGGATCACTCCAAGAAGGTCTACGTGAGCGGAGACGTTCACACGCAAGACCATTGAGGGGTTCTGGTCGTTGGTGAAGCGGGGTATCAGCGGCGTCTACCACGGTGTCTCGTCCGAGCACTTGCAGACCTACTTGGACGAGTACGTCTTCCGCTACAACAACCGCGGGAGTCACTGGTCGTCGCGGGATGTTCGACGCTTTCCTTTCGAGGATCGCGAAGGCTTCGCCAGTTTCCTAGTGGCCTTCGAGAAAACGTCCATGACCTCGCTGCGCTTCGGGACCGGGATCTCGTACCCGGTCTCGGTGCGCTGTGTGTCTCGCTTTCCGTTGTCCTTCGGCATGAGACCTCCAGTCTATGACACTCACCTTTAGGTCCTGCGTGTTCTGCGGGGCGAGCCCGACGAATAACGAGGACATCATCCCTAGGTGGTTGGTGAAGTTCCTCCGACCGATTCCCCCCGCCACGCGACGCATGGGCCGGACATTCTCCGACCGCACCGACCTGGGAAGCGAGACAGCCCAGGCCGTAGCCGGTATCGGTGTTGGGAAGGTCAAGGCGGTTTGCAGGGACATTTGCAACAACGGCTGGATGAAGCGGCTGGAGGATCACACCAAGCCGATCCTCCAGCCGATGATGAAGAACGAGCCGCTGGAGCTCACTAGCGAGCTCCAGACGATCCTGGCGGCATGGGCCTACAAGACCGCCATCATGTTCACGGTCAAGTATTCCAAGCTGCCCACGCTCAGGCTTCGCAAGTTCCTCTACGAGCAAGGGCAACCTCCACCAACCTCAGGCGTCTGGCTGTCACACGTCGAGCCCGATGATGTACGTCTAGGCACGGGGGTTCTCCTCTCCAAAGACAAGCGTGATCCATCCCTCCGAGGACAGGGGTTCATCGCCCGCCTCACTTTGGGAAACGTCGGCTTCATCGTCTTCGGCAACCCTGGCAACGGGATGACGCTCTTGATCGCGGAGTCTCTCCGCGACGCCTTCCGACCCATCTGGCCGATACAAGATGCACAGCTCGCTTGGCCTCTCGAGAAATCTGCGACAACCAATGAGGTCAGCGCCTTCGCCGAGAGGCTCCGGTTTGGCATCACGGCGGGCCAGCCGCTTCCATCTGCGCCCGCGCACCACGTATACACCTTCGATGAGGGGGAGCTGGCGTCCGACGAGATTGCTGAACCACCATCTGAGAGTGAGTCGTAGCGACACCTAGCCCACCCCCCGAGAACCGAACAATGCTCGCGAGGCAATAGGGGTCAAAGGGAGGTGGTTCGTGTGACCGAATACAGGGTTATTTGCACAATTCAAGAGCCGCTGGGCGAGCCTCACGAATACGCGCACATCGTCCAGGTAGGCACCGGTTCGGATGCTGGCTGGAACCAGATGTGGACCGTCGCACAAGTGATCCAGGCGAAGGCCGCGGGTGACCGCTTCTACACGCTGTCTCCGAGTACCGGGAAGCGTGCCGATGTGGTCGTGGTGAATTGCCCAAGCTGTGGTCGGCAGATCCTGCGAACGGTCGGAGACGTGGTCACCGACAACAACCTGGACGAACTCCCTCGCTGCAAGACCTAGTTGAGTGCCCTTCAACGCAGGGTCACCCCCCGCATGCGGCGCGTTGGATCAAGGCAAGGGAAATCGCTTCATCGGTTTCAGTTGTTTTCCCTGGGTGGAACGCGAAGCCGAGGGCGCGAGAGATGCAATCGGCTAGGAAGGGGACGACTCGCTCGGCCTCAGCAAGAGACAGCTCAAGTCCGAACGAGTGATCGAGTGAAAGAAGCACTCGACCGCCATGGAGCGGTTGCGCTTCGATCAGCGGGACGGACCAACCGTCCACGACCACGACGTGACTCTCGAATGGGCCGACATACTCGACCCGGTCTAACGGAGCTCCATCTCCCCTTGGGGCTCATCGGTCCCTGAATCCGAGACCTGATCCTGGGTAGAAGCATGCGGCTCATGCTGTGGGACGCTATCACACGTACCGGCGTGTGTTTTATAGTTCCCACGTATGTTCGATTCTGGCGAGTGGTCAGTGAGGCGCGTCGACCCGCTGGGCGAGCCTGGGCAGCATGGCCACCGCGATGTCCGGCTCCTCCTTGAGGAGCTTCTGGAAGTCCATCCGTGAGATCGCGAGACAGCGCACCGGCGTCTTGGCCTGGATCCGCGCGTTCCGGGGATGATCCGTGAGGAGCGCGAGCTCGCCGAAGAACTCCCCCGGTCCGAGCTCCCAGACGCGGCCATCCGGCGTCTGCACCTCGACCGTCCCCTCCTCGAGCACGAACATCCCCGATCCCGGCTGACCCACCTCCACGAGCACCCATCCGGCCGGCTCTTCGAACTCGGTCGACAGCTCGGCGATCCGCTGCAGGGTGTGATCGTGGAGGTCCGCGAAGAGCGGGATCGATCGCAACTTCTCGATGTCCATGCTGAGCCGGGACGCTACACGACCCAAGGTCATGTGGTCTGGCGCTCACGGAGTGAGCGAGGACGCGAACGCAGCCCCGAGAAGAAGAAGAAGAGGAGGAAGAAGAAGAGAGAAGAGAGAAGAAGAAGAAGAAGAAGAAGAAGAAGAAAGGGAGGAGCCGGCCTGTAAGCCGGATCCTGTACCGGGACCGAAGTCCCGGCGGCGGCCATCTCTCTCGGCGCGCAGGCGGGTCTCCCCGCCGCGCCGCCGCGTCGCGGTTCTCCCGCGCCGTGCGGCCTACCCGGCAGCTCGGGCGGGCCACCCTCGAACGCTGCCTGCTTGGCCTTGCTCCGGGTGGGGCTTGCCGAGCCGGCGCGGTCGCCCGCGCCGCTGGTGCGCTCTTACCGCACCGTTTCACCCTTACCCCTCCCCAAGAAACGAGGAGAGGGGCGGTCTTCTCTCTGTTGCGCCTTCGCGAGGTCACCCCCGCCTGAGTCGCCCCAGCACCCTGCCCTGTGGAGTCCGGACTTTCCTCGACCGCGCGCGAAGCGCAGCCGCGGCCGCCCGGCCGGCTCCTCCACTTCCAGGGTACTGCGTACGATGACTGCAGGATGAGGAACCCGATGCGCAGGAGCGGAGCGTGGTTCATGATCGCCCTCGCGGCCGCGGCTGCGTGCTCACGGACACCGGAGCCGCAGGGCCCCGACGCGCCGGTGAGCCTCCAGATCATGGGGCTCGACGATCTGCGGATCTCGGGACAGGCCCGCTCGGTCGCTCATGCGTTCCTGCGCGCGTACGCGAGGTCGGCCGACGACGGCGGGCGGTCGCTCATGCCGCTCGTCGAGGGATCACTCGCACGAGAGTGGGCACATTGGGTCGGGGTGCAGAACGACGCGTTCCCCGGCACGATCGAGGGCAGCTTGCAGCTCGGGCACCTCGGCGCCGCATTCCCGGTCCGGGCCGAAGACGGTTCGCTCGACGACCTCGTCGCGTACGGCGTCGTCGTACGCGCCTCGGTCACCTTCGAGCCCACGGATGAGGCCGGCGAGGCCGTCCCACCGCTCGTGCGCTCCATGGACGGGCTGGTCGTGATGGTCCAGGGACCCGAGGGAGCGTTCCGCGTCATCAACTTCGTGCGTGACGGGCGCCGGCTGGACGAGTTCTTCCAGGTGTTCGACGGGGCCACCGAGCGGCGGAAAGGCGTGACCGTGGAGGTGCGGAGCCTCATCCAGCTGGAACGGTGGCAGTTCGGGATCGAGATCACCAACGACACCGACCGTCCATTGCGGGTCCTGCCGGATCTCACCGCGTTGCTCACGCCCGAAGCCGAGGTGGCGAGCTCGGAACAGCCCCTGATCACGTTTCCGGGACCGATCCCGCCCGGCGGGTCTGCCGAGGGCATCGTGAGCTTCGTGGCTCCTGCGACGACCGGGGAGCTGGACCTGCAGGTCGCCGTCGCGGGCCCGGACGGCGAGGCGACGGGGTTCGTGTTCGGTGTGCCCCAGCTCGCAGGGACGGCGTCGCCCTCGGCCAGCCCTTCGGCCTAGCGCTCCCCCGCGAGCCAGCGGTCGACGCCCTCGTTGGCGAGACGATCCGCCTCGACGTTCTCCTCCCGCGGGACGTGTTCGAACGAGATGCGTTCGAACCCGGCTGCGACGCTCCGGGCACGGCGATGGAGCGGCTGCAGGTGCGGCGCCTTCACGCGATATCGACCGGTGAGCTGGTTGATCAACAGGAGACTGTCCGATCTCAGTTCCACGGTGCGGGCGCCGAGCTCGGCGGCCAGCTCGAGACCCTCGATCACCGCCGTGTACTCCGCCACGTTGTTGGTGGTCTCGCCGATGCCCCGGGCGATCTCGCCCACGACGGTGCCGTCCCCGGTCGTGATCTCGACGCCGATGCCGGCGGGGCCCGGGTTCCCCCGAGACGCCCCGTCGCAGGCGACGATCAGGTGACCAGGATCCGCCGGCAGTGCTCACACCTCTTCGGGCCCTCGCTCCGCTTCAGTCGATCGACATAGACGGACGAGAGCTGCTCGTGGCATCCCTGGCACACACCGTCGATCAGTGCGACCGCTGCGATGCCCTTCTTCTGAGGACGCAGTTCCTCGTAGAGCTCCAGATAGACGGGATCCACGGTCTCCGCCAGAGCGGCCCTCGCCTCGGAACGTTCCATCAGCTCGTTCCTGAGTCGTTCCAGCTCGTCCGCGGCGACGGTTCCGACCTCCTCCACGCGGGCACGGAGCGAGTCGGAGCGCTCGGCGGCGGCGCGCTCCTGGCTCTCGAGCTCTTCTCGAACCTCCATCAGCGCGAGGAGCTCGTCCTCCCGGTCGCTGCGACGCTTCTTGAGGTTGTCGACCTCGTGCCGGATCGAGTCGAGCTCCCGGGCGTTCGCGACCGATCCGTCGTACATCCGGCGCTCCTCAGCCGCGGCCTTCTGCGACATCGAATCGATCTCGTGCTCGAAGCGCATCTGGTCCCGGGAGAGCTCATCCAACCGCAGTCGGAGCTCCCCCATCAGGCGCTCCGCCTCGTTCGCTTCTGCGAGGGCGGCGGCCGCGTCCTCGCCCGCTTCGAGCGCTCGCATCCGCGCCAGCAACCGATCGGTCGCGGTGTCGATCTCCTGGATGTCGAGTAACGGGCGGGCGGGATCCATGGGCGCGGAAGCCTAGCCGATGCACCCCGCTCCGAGGACACGAGCAGCGGCTACGCTCGGACCATGCTGGCAGAAGCGGACGGACGCGTGGCGCTCGTGACCGGTGCGGGGAGTCCCACGGGGATCGGATTCGCCACCGCGAAGATCCTCGGTCGGGAGGGAGCGGCACTCGCGATCGCCTCGACGACCGACCGGATCCACGAGCGGTCGGCGGAGCTGAACGCCGCGGGGTTCGAGGCCGGGGGGTTCGTCGCGGATCTCACCGACCGCGAACAGGTGCGACGAACGGTGGACGGGATCCTCGAGCTGTTCGGAAGGATCGACATCTTGGTGAACAACGCCGGCATGGTGACCGTCGACATGGAGGGATGGGAGGATCGCGAGTTCCTCGACATGGACGATTCGTTCTGGGATCGCGATCTCGCGTTGAACCTCGGGACGGCGTACAACGTGACGAAGGCGGTCCTGCCGGGGATGGTCGAACGAGGCTGGGGGCGCGTCGTGATGGTCTCCTCCGTGACCGGGGCGGTCGCGACCACGATCGGATCGACCGGGTACACGGCTGCCAAGGCCGGGATGGACGGCCTGATGCGAGGGCTGGCGATCGAGGTGGCTCGGAGCGGCGTCACCGTGAACAGCGTCCTCCCCGGATGGATCGCGACGGGCTCGCAGACCGAGCCGGAGCATGTGGCCGGGATACACACGCCGGTGGGCCGCTCGGGAACGCCCGACGAGGTCGGCGAGTTGATCGCTTTCCTCGCATCCGATCGCGCGAGCTACATCACGGGCCAAGCGCTCGTCATCGACGGGGGCAACGTGATCCAGGAGGCGAAGGGCCCCTAGCGTCGGCCGACGCACGCCCGACCATGACCGGTTCGAGCTCCCGGCGCGTGGTCGTGGTCGTCGTGGCCGTGGTCGTGGCGGCGACCTGCGTCGCTCTCGGCCTCTGGCAGCTCCGCCGGCTCGAGGAACGCCGGAGGCTGAACGCGGAGATCCTCGAACAACGGTCCGCGACACCCCTCACGATCGGGGACGTCTCCTCGGGAGCGGGCGCCGATCCGTACCGGCCCGCCGTCGCCCGCGGCACGTACGACGTGGAGCGCGAGGTGCTCGTGTACGGCCGGAGTCTCGACGGCGAGGCAGGACACCTCGTGGTGACACCGCTCGTCCTCGACGACGGCGGCGCGATCCTCGTGATCCGAGGCTGGGTCCCGTTCGCGATGCAGACGGCGCCGGTCCGTGCAGCCCTACCCCCGACCGGGGAGGTCGAGGTGAGCGGCTCCCTCGCGCCCGATGAAGGCGACGGCACGAGCGCCCCGGACGAAGGAGTCATCGGGTCGTTGGACGTCGGAGGGATCGCCTCGACGATCACCGACGACGTGTTCCCGCTTCCACTCCAGCTCGCACGACAGACGCCGGCGCAGTCCGGACCCCTACCCACGCCGGTCCCGATGCCCGAGCTCTCCGAGGGTCCGCACCTGTCGTACGCGATCCAGTGGTTCTGCTTCGCCGCCGTCGCCGTCGTCGGCGGGGTCATCCTCCTCAGGCGCGATCGGCGCACCGCTACAGGAGGCCCTTGACCACCACGCCGGCCGCGGCGCTCCCCACGATCACCGGCACGACGTGCCACCGGAAGCGCCACAGGCCGACGAACGACACCGCGGCGACGACGGTGGCGAACGGATCGATCTCGCTCCAGACCGGGGCCGGGAACCCCCCGCCGAGGAACGCGACCGTGCGCACCTCCCGGAACAACGTGACGACTCCGAACGTGACCGCGAGGTTCGCGATGACGCCGACCACCGCGGCCGTGACGGTCTGCAAGGCGGAGGCGAGCCGCTCGTTGCCGCGGATCCGCTCGATGTACGGCGCGCCGAGGAAGATCCACAGGAAGCACGGCGCGAACGTCGCCCACACGGCGACGGTCGCGCCGAGGATCCCCGCGACGAGCGGCGGAAGACCACCGGGGTGCTGGTACGCGCCCACGAAGCCGACGAACTCGAGGACCATGATCAACGGGCCGGGTGTGGACTCCGCCAGCCCGAGGCCGACCGCCATCTGGCCGGGGCGGAGCCAGCCGAACACACCGACGGCCGCCTGGTCGACGTAGGCCAGCACGGCGTAGGCGCCGCCGAACGTGACGAGCGCGGCCTTCGAGAAGAACCACCCCATGTCGGTGAGCGTGCCCGCATCCTGCCGCCACAGCGCGATCGCGGCGATCGGCACGAGCCAGGCGGCGAGGCCCACGAGCAGCACCACGAGGCTCCGGCGCCACGACGGCGAGGGCGTCTCGAGGTTCCCCACCACCGACGCCGACGCTCGCTCCTCCAGTTCGCGCCCGACGCCGACGTGGAAGTGGGACGGTCGGATGCTCCCGCCGATGAGCCCCAGAACGACGGCGCCGGCCATCACGATCGGGAACGGCACGCCGAGCAAGAAGATCGCCACGAACGACGCGATCGCGACGCCCACCATCAGGCCGTTCGCGAGCGCCGTGCGGGCGAGCCGGACGGTCGCCTGCGCGACGATCGCGACGACGGCCGCCGCCAGTCCCGCGAAAGCCCCCGCCACCCACCGGAGATCGCCGTGCGTGACGAAGACCCAGGAGAGCCCCATGAGGAGGAAGAAGCTCGGCAGGATGAACGCGATGCCTGCGACGAGCCCTCCTCGGATCCGATGGAGGAGCCAGCCGACGTAGACGGCCAGCTGCGTCGCCTCAGGTCCCGGTAGCAGCATGCAGTAGCTGAGCGCGTGGAGGAACCGCCCCTCGTCGATCCAACGGCGACGTTCGACCAGCTCTTGGTGCATCAGCGAGATCTGACCCGCGGGCCCTCCGAAGTTCACGAAACCGAGCCAGATCCAGAAGCGGCTGGCCTCGGAGAAGGACGGTGCCTTCGGCGCCTCGGCCTGCGGTGGTTCCTCCGGTCCCTGATCCGAGGAGCGCGTCATCGCGACCGAGGGTACGCTCGCCCGATGCAGCTGACCCCCACCGAGGAAGACCGCCTCAGGGTGTTCACCGCCGCTCAGCTCGCGCGGACGGCGCTCGCGAAAGGACTGGCGCTGAACGCACCCGAGGCGATCGCACTCGTGTGCGACGAGATGCACGCGGCCGGCCGCGGCGGCGCCACGTTCGACGAGGTCGCCGCGGCCGGCCGCGACGCCGTGCGGCTGGACCAGGTCATGGACGGCGTCGCCGGGATCGTCCCCGAGATCCGCGTCGAGGTCCTCTTGGAAGAGGGGACGCGGCTCATGGTCCTTCGGGAACCGTTCGGCCCGGGGGGCGACGGCCCGGGCGCGATCCGGTTCGGAGACGGCGATGTCGAGCTCGCCCCGGGACGCGACCGGATCCACCTTCGCGTCACCAACCGAGGCGCGCATCCGATCCGCGTGTCGTCGCACTATCCGTTCTGGCGTTCGAACGAGCACCTCGAGTTCGATCGCGAAGCGGCCGACGGCTTCCGGCTCGACCTGCCGGCGGGCGACTCCTTGCGATGGGCACCGGGCGAGTCGCACGAGGTGGACCTCGTCCGGTACGGAGGGACGGGCTCGCCGAGTGCCTGAGCGGTACTCGCGCGCCGAGCACGCGACGCGCCACGGCCCGACGGCCGGTGACCGCATCCGGCTGGGAGACACCGACCTCTGGATCCGGATCGAGCGCGACTTGACGGATCCGGCGGACCAGGCGCTCTGGGGCTACGCGAAGAACTGGCGCTCCGGGATGACCCAGCACGACCGCGCGAGCACCGAGAGCGAGCTCGACACGATCATCGCGAGCGCGGTCGTGCTCGACCCGCTCCTCGGCGTCGTGAAGGCGGACATCGGGATCAAGGACGGTCGTATCGCCGGGATCGGGAGGGCGGGCAACCCGGATATCACCGACGGCGTCGACCTCACGATCGGCCCCAACACGTGGCCGATCCCGTGTCACGGACTGATCGCCACACCCGGCGCCGTCGACTCCCACGTGCACCTGCTCTCTCCACGACTCGTTCCGGTCGCGTTGTCGGCAGGCGTCACCACGCTGATCACCGCGGGCTTCGAGGAGCCGCCGTGGCGGATGCTTCGCACCTTCGAGGCATTCGAGCAGCTGCCCGTGAACATCGGGCTCCAGCCGTCCGCGCGGACCGGCGTGCCCGGACAGCTCGAGGCCACGATCGAGGCCGGCGCCGTCGGCCTCAAGATCCACGAGGACTGGGGCGCCTATCCCGAGGTGATCGACGAGGTGCTCCGCGTCGCAGACGCGCACGACATCCAGGTCTGTCTGCACACCGATGGCCTGAACGAGTCGTGCGAGCTCCGGGATACCGTCGAGGCGATCGCGGGTCGCGCGATCCACGCCTATCACGTGGAGGGCTCCGGTGGCGGCCACATCCCCGACCTGATCGGGATCGTGCGGGAGCCGAACGTGTTCTGTTCCTCCACCACGCCGACGATCCCCTACGGACCCTCGACCGCCGCGGAGCAGCCCGACATGAAGCTGATCGTTCACGAAGGGAACCCGGCCCTCCCCGACGACGTGGTCGCCGCCCGCGAGCTGATCCACCCGGCCACCATGGAGGCCGAGGGACCGCTGCACGACCTCGGGGCGATCTCGATCGTGAACTCCGACTCGCAGGGCATGGGCCGGATCGGCGAGACGGTGCGACGGACCTTCCAACTGGCGCACGCGATGAAGGCGGCGCAGGGTACGGAGACCGACGATGACAACGAGCGGGTCCTTCGCTACCTGGCGAAGGTGACCGAGGAGCCGGCCCGTGTCCACGGCATCTCGGAGGAGGTCGGCTCGCTCGCCCCGGGGCGGCTCGCCGACCTCGTCCTGTGGGAAGCGTCCTCGTTCGGGGTGAAGCCGGTGATGGTCTTCAAGGGTGGAGTCGTGGCGTGGAGCGCCATCGGCGAAGGCAACGCCAGTGTCCACGGCGCGCAGCCCACCCGCTACGGTGCGGACTGGGGGGCGATGGGCATGGCCGCCGCCTCTTCATCTGTCACCTTCGTCTCGGCTGCCGCGATGGAAGCGGGGATAGGTAGCAAGCTCGGCACCCGGCGGCGGCTCGTCTCGATCCGAGGGACGCGGTCGATCAGCCGCGACGACCTCGCCAGGAACCGAACGGTTCCCGCGATCGAGGTCTCGCCCGAGGACGGCACCGTGACCATGGACGGGAAGGTGCTCCGGAGCGACCCGGTCACCCAGGTGCCGCTCTCCCGGCGTTATCTCCTGGCGTAGCCCTCGTCGCGGTTGCGCATCGCCTCCGCAGCCATCTCGAAGTACTCGAGCAACGCTCGACGCGCCTCCTCTGGCGGCTCCGTCGCATCGACCGCGGCCCGCATGTGGAAGAGCCAGCGATCCCGCTCCGCGGGGCCGACGGCGAACGGCGCGTGCCGCATCCGGAGGCGAGGGTGCCCTCGCTCGGCGTCGTACGTGGTGGGGCCACCCCAGTACTGCGCGAGGAAGAGGGTCAGATGGCGCGTGGAGGGTTCGAGATCCGGCGGGTACAAGGGCCGCAGCAACGGGTCGTTCGCCACACCTTCATAGAAGAGCCCGACCAGCCGCTCGAAGAACGACATGCCGCCGACCGCGTCGTAGAGCGTGACTTCTTTCTGCACGGGGCCGCAGTCTACGGGCGGTGGGTCGGATGACCCGGAGGACACCAACACCCGCGACACATCACGACACCACGGGAGACCAGGCCACCACCGAGCCGCCCTCCACCACGAGAGCGGGCTCGTCGGCGCTCAGGTCCTGCACCCAGATCCCCGCTCGGTCCCCGATCAGGCCGGGGTAGGCGAAGGACCGACCATCGGGAGACCAGAGCGTCATCGTCTGCGCGTACTGTCCGAAGAAGGGCATGTACTCACGCAGATAGGTCGGGCTCGGCAGGAAGGTGGGGCCGACGGGGTTCGCCTCCTTGCCGTCCCAGACGTGCCAGCGGTGCGTGGTGGGGTCGTCTCCGTCGGCGGGAGTCATCAACAGCAAACGTCGGCCGTCGGGACTCCAATGGAAGGCGGACGCCGGAAGGTCGGAAACCCTCCGCGACCGTGCGGACTCCGCGTCCACGACCGAAACCGTTCCGAACCCCCCGCCCGCGTCGACCCGATAGGCGATACGGCGGCCATCCGGACTCACCACGAATTCGATCGCACCTCGGAAGCGGACGAGCTCCGTCGAGCGACCGTCCTCTTGCACGACCAGTCGCTGTCGATCGCCGTCGTGCACCGCGTATACGAATCGTCCGTCCTCCAGCCACACGGGCGCGTGGAACACACCGGGACGGTTCGCGATCGGCTCGACGTCGCCTCCCGCGACATCGAGCGTTCCGAGCGTGTCCGCGCCGACGTGGATCAGGAGCCGATCTCCCTCGGGTCCCCACGAGAGGTAGAACGGTTGCCCCGCGCCGATCGTCTCCGCGACCGGTCCTCCCTCCGCGCCCGGATCCGCGACGCCCATCCCGACAATGCCTTGGAAGCTCCCCAGGTAGGCGAGCTTCGAGGACGTGGGGTCCCACTGCAGGAAGAAGGTGCCCGCGTCCACGACGACCTCTCGGCGGCTCGACCCGTCGGGACGGCTCATCACCAGGGTCGAGGATGCCGGCGGCGCGGCCGTGCCGATCTCCACCCAGGCCACGAGGTTGCCGTCGGGCGACCACACCGGCTGGCGTGTCTCGAGGTCCAGGTCCTCTTCTCCGCGGAGCGAGATCCCAGCACCGCCGTCGCGGCCCACCGTGACGATGCTTCCGTCGTCCATCAGCACGAGGAGACGATCCCCGGTGATCGGGTCGGGGAAGGCGCCGAGAGACGGCAGCGCCGCGGACGGCCCCTCCGGAGCACTGCTCGTGCACGCGACGACGAGGGAGGCCATCGCGAGCAACGGAGCGAGGCGACGCGCCCTCATCCTCGAAGCGTACGCCCGCAGGGAGGAACGGGGGCCGTGCGAGGCCCGGTCTTCCGTATCCCGAGCGCACCCGTCCGCGGGGGGCATCGCCACGAGGCCTGGTCGGAGTTGCGGATGTCCGGCTCGGGGGGCACCATCACGCGGATCTCGAAGGCACGATAGCCTGTGCGGGCCATGCCCAGGGTGGGCCCCAGGACTGAAAAAGACAGGGGGAGGAAGAGTTCATGAGCGACAGCGTCTATCGAGTGACCGAGGTGATCGGCACCAGCGCCACCTCATGGGAGGAAGCTGCCAAGAACGCCGTCGAGACCGCGGCGAAGACCCTCCGGGACCTCCGCGTCGGTGAGGTCGTGAAGTTCGACGTCACGATCGAGGACGGCAAGGTGACCAACTACCGTGCGCGAGTGAACATCTCGTTCAAGTACGAGGCCTGATCGATGGAAGGATCCGCGATGGACATCGACCTGCTGCGCGAGGAGATCGAGAAGCTGGTCCTGCTCGAGGAGGTCGCGGAGCGGCGCCAACAGATGATCGAGAAGCAGCTCGACGCAGCGACAAAGGCTGGGCTGTCGGCAGAGACGATCCGAGAGAAGCTCGGTCTCTCGAAGGAATCCATCCAGAGGCTGCTCGACCAGAAGACGCCCGATCTCGCGGAGCGCCTCGGCATCTCCAAGGAGAGCGCAGAGAACCTCGCACAGCCGATCGGCTGAGACATCGACTCTCAGGCGTCGAGAAGGATCAGCAGCACGGCGATGTAGTGACAGGCGGCGGCCGCAGCGGTCGCAGCGTGCCACACCTCGTGGTAACCGAACGTCCGCGGGAAGAGCTTCGGTCGGTGGAGCACCAAGACGAGAGCGCCGAACGAATACAGGAGCCCCCCGGCCATCGTCAGGATCAACGCCGCAGGACTCAACTCCCGGACGAACTGCGGGAACGGGATGATCGCCGCCCACCCGAGCCCGAGGTACATCACGCCGGAGAGCACGTGCAGATCCACGCGATAGAGCTTCACGAGGATGCCGATCGCGGCGCCGACCCAGATCGCGGAGAGCATGGACACTCGCCAGGCGCCGTCGAGTGCGAGCACGCAGTAGGGGGTGTAGGTCCCCGCGATCAACAGGAAGATCGCCGCGTGATCCCTCCGCTGCCAGCGGGCGAACTCCTCCGGGGACCACGAACCCCGATGGTATGTCGAGCTCACCCAGAACACCGTGACCAACGTGAGCCCGTAGACCGCTACCGCGAGACGAGCCCCCAAGGACGGCGCGACCACCAAGAGGAGGATGCCCGCAGGTCCGGCGATCAGGAACGAGACCCTGTGGATCCATCCACGAGCCCGTGGGGAGAGCGCCTCTTCCGTCGCCGAGGCGTGATCGGCTCGATCGTCGTCCGGTTGCACATCCACCCCGTCCGAGGATAGTGGCCCTCCCTCGCTTGCACGGATGAACGTCGGTCATCGGCCGGTCGCCTCGAGGCTGTGGTCGATGGCACGATATGCACGACCGCGGGCGGAGGATCCCGCGACCGGGCCCACCAGCAGGGAGGATCGCGATCTCCGACGAACGAACGTTCCTGACGATGGACGACGGAGTCCGGATCGCATTGAGCCTGCATCTGCCCGACGACGCCCCTCCCCCGTGGCCTGTCGTGTTCGAGGCTCGGCCCTACCGCAAGGACGACGTCTCGGATGCGACCGCGCTGTATCGGCGCCTGTGCGACGAGGGCGCGCTGGCGGTGTGCCGGGCCGACGTGCGCGGGACCGGCTCGAGCGAGGGAGTCGCCGAAGACGAGTACACGCCGCGCGAGCTCGAGGATCATCTGGCCACGATCGCCTGGCTGGCCGAACGGGAATGGTCCAACGGCAGCGTGGGCATGTTCGGCACCTCGTACTCGGGCTTCAACTCGCTCCAGGTCGCCGCGCTGCAGCCGCCGGCTCTGAAGGCGATCATCCCGATCTACGCGACCGACCGTCGGTACACGGACGACGTCCACTACGGGGGCGGGGTGATGCGCGGGATCGACTTCCTCGACTACCCGATGTTGATGGTTGCGATGAATGCACTACCGCCGGTGCCGAGCGTCTTCGGCGACGGCTGGCGCGAGGAGTGGTCGCGACGCATAGAGGCGACCGAGCCGTGGTTCCTCCCGTGGCTCGAGCACCAGCGGGAGGACGGGTACTGGCGCCACGGATCGGTCTGGTTCGACGGCTACGAGGCCATCCGAGCGTCGACGATGATCATCGCCGGTCACGCCGACGGCTATCACAACATGGCCTTCCGGGGCTTCGAGCGTCTTCCCGGTCCGAAGCGGCTGCTCTTCGGTCCCTGGAGTCACATGAGTCCCAGGTTCTCGATGCCGGGTCCCCGGATCGACCACGTCCCCGAGATGATCCGGTGGTGGCATCGCTGGTTGCGTGATGACGACAACGGTGTGGATCGCGAGCCACCGATCGCCATCTTCGTCCGCCGATCGACCGCACCGCGCGCGGATCTCGACGCCTACGAAGGCGACTGGCGGTTCGAGCCGACCTGGCCACCGGCGCGTCTGCGCGAAGAGACCCGAGGGCTCGCCGATGCCGCGGTCCGGGGGGCCGGCGCGACCGACGCCGACGACACGCTGCAGGTGCGCGGCGACGTGGGCGTCACCGGCTCGATCTGGTGCGCGGCCGACTTGCCCTTCGGGGAGCCGTGGGACCAGCGCCCCGACGAAGCCTTCTCGCTCGTCTACGACTGGCCACCGCGCGGCGAGCCGCTCGAGATCATGGGGCATCCGCGAGTCGAGCTCACCGTCACCTCGAGTACCCCCGTCGCCTTCGTGTCGGCGAAGCTGTGCGACGTATTCCCGGACGGGTCCTCGGCGCTCGTGACGCGAGGGATCTTGAACCTCACGCACCGGGAGTCGCACGAGTCACCCGAGCCGCTCGTTCCGGGCGAAGCCGTGAAGGTCACGATCGAGCTCGACGCGACGTCATGGATCTGGGAACCCGGCCATGCATTGCGCCTCGACCTCGCCGGAAGCGACTTCCCGTCGAGCTGGCCACCGCCCGAGGCCGGCACGCTCACCGTCGACCGAGCGGCGTCGGCGCTCGTGCTCCCTCTGCTGGAAGGGCCGTCACCGGTCGCCGAGCCGCCGGCGTTCTCGCCCGGCGCCCCCGAAGCACACCGGCCCGAACACGTGGTGTGGGAAACGAGCGAAGACGTGCTTGTGCGCGAACGCCGCGTCCGGATCGACCACGGTGGTGTCCGCGGTGCCGGCGCCCACGGCCTCGACTACGTCGATCGCTACGGCGGTGAGATCGTGGTCGCCTTCGAAGAACCGGGTCTGGCGCGAGCGACCGGCGGCACGGTGTACGAGCTGAGCTGGCCCGAAGTCACCGCCCGGACCGAGTCACGCGGCACCCTGCGCAGTGATGCGACGACCTGGTACCTCGAGCTGGAACTCGAAGTGCAAGCAGACGGCAAGACGATCGCGCAACGCCGTTGGGAGCACTCGCTCCCTCGCGATCTCGCCTGACCGATGATCAGCACATGATCCGGTGGCTGCGGAAGAAGCTGGTTACGCGAAGGAGTAGATCCGACCCGCAGAGCGTGCGTCTGGCTCGCGACGATTCCGATCGGGACAACTGGAAGCTCTGGAAGCTCCGCACGCCGCCGCTCCCCCGACGCTAGCCAGCAGGGAGCCCTGAGGGGAGCTCCAGCCCGCTCCGACTTCCTCAACCGGTATCGAGGAACGCTTCGCGATCCGCGCGCACCGGCGTGCGTTCGGGTCCGCCTCGATAGCGAGAGCCGTCGGGCCTGAACCAGCGAAGCCGGCCGTCGTCCGCACGCCTGATCGTCCATCCGTGCTCGTGGACGAGCCGGTGGTGGAACCCACAGATGAGCAACAGGTTGTCGAGGTCGGTGGCGCCTCCTCGCGACCACCACACGATGTGGTGCGCGTTGGCGAACGCCGACGACCCGCACCCCGGGAACCGGCATCCTCGGTCACGATGGCGGAGCTGCCGCATCATCGAGGCGGAGGGCTCTCGCCTCGTGCGCCCCAGGGCGACCGCGTCGCCCGCATCGCTCTCGGCGACCAACTGGATCCGAGCGTCACACGCGAGACGCTGGAGAGCCTCGGGCGGCACGATCGCACCGTGCTCGGTCTCCGCGTTCCGTCGTCCGGACAACGCCTCGAGGGACGCATGGACCACCACGGTCGCACGGTCGACGTCGGCATCGGCGGCGATGTGCTGCGAGCACAACGCCAACAAGGCGTCGGCACGGCGGGCCTCGATGACGACCCCATCGGTCTGGGCCGGCATGACGGGGATCTGATCGACGACCCGCTCGAGGGCCTTGGCGACGATCGCTCCCTGGGCCGATGGCATGCGAGCCTCGAGACCGAAGCGTCGTCCGCCGTCTTCGTACCAGTACCGCAGGGACCGGTCTCGCTCGAACTCGGTGGTCTCGTCCAGAGCCGCTCTCACCTCGAGGTCCGCACGACGCCGGATCGTCGCGCACGTTGCGTCGCTCGCCCATCCGATGAGCTCATCCTCGGTCTCGTCCGTTGCGAACCGGCAGAGCTCGACCACCTTGTCGATGCCCAGGACCCCGCTCTCGAGCGCCTCCGTGATGGCCGGTAAGTGCTCCAGCGCGGCCGATGCCTTGATCCAGCGATCCGCCTTCCACCACGACATCCCGTATCGGATGGAGAGCCAATGCGCGAGGTCTCGAGCGCCAGAGTCCTTCCATGCCCTCCGCCGATCGACTTCGGCGATGACGCGGAGCAACGCCACCTGGGCCGAGGAGATGTGGCGGTTCAGCGCATCCGCGACACGGATCAACCCGTCGTCGTCGAGATCGGCACGCGCGAAGGATCCGTACATACGTTCGAGGATAGGAGCGGATCCATCGGTGTGCAGTGACGGACCTCACATCTGGGGAAACTTCTTCGAAGCGTTCGATCGCGGCACCCGCGAACCAGGTGTCGATGCCGGCGCCCTCAGCGACCCGTCAACCGCTCGAGGTGGTCGGGGTATCGAGCCCCCTCCACCTGGATCTCATAGGCGGCGCGGTCGATCTCCGCGAGATCGGCGGGTGTGAGCTCGACCTCGCCCGCTCCGATGTTCTCCTGCAGACGATGCCGCTTCGTCGTCCCCGGGATCGGGACGATCCACGGCTTCTGTGCGAGCAGCCACGCGAGCGCGATCTGTGCCGGTGTCGCGCCCTTCCGTTCGCCGATCGTGCGGAGCAGGTCGACGAGAGCCTGATTCGCCTTGCGCGCCTCCGGCGTGAACCGCGGGAGCGAGGATCGGATGTCGTCGCCCTCGAATGTTCTGCCCACGTCGATCGTCCCCGTGAGGAATCCCCTCCCCAGCGGACTGAAAGGGACGAAGCCGATGCCGAGCTCCTCGAGCGTGGGCAAGACCTCCGTTTCGGGGCCTCTCGTCCACAACGAGTACTCGCTCTGCACGGCGGCGACGGGCAGGATGGCGTGCGCGCGACGGATCGTCCCCGCCGCCGCTTCCGACAGACCGAAGTGCTTGACCTTCCCCTCCTCGATCAGGTCACGTACCGCGCCCGCCACGTCCTCGATGGGCACGTCGGGGTCGACACGGTGTTGATAGAAGAGATCGATCGCGTCGATGTGGAGACGTTTCAGCGAGCCCTCCGCGACCTCCTTGATGTGTTCGGGCCGGCTGTCGACCCCGACCCAGGCCCCCTCCGCCGTCGGGTCGAGAGCGAACCCGAACTTCGTGGCGATCAGGACATCGTCACGGAGCGGAGCGAGCGCTTCGCCGACGAGCTCTTCGTTCACGAACGGTCCGTAGACCTCCGCCGTGTCGAAGAGCGTCACGCCGAGCTCGACCGCTCCCTGGAGGAGCTCGATCATCTCTCGCCGGTCCGGAGGCGGACCGAGGGACGAGCTCATCCCCATGCAGCCGAGCCCGATCACGGAGACCTCCGGGCCGTGGGTTCCGAGTCTGCGCTTCTGCATCGTTCCTCCTCGCTCGGCGATCACCTCAGCACCCCGTCCGTTATGCAACCCGGGTGCACCGTCTTGAGGGCCGAGCGTCGGGATGTCGCCGATGCCGGGCACTTCCGAGTGGTGCACGTTGTAGTGGAACTCGTCGAACGCTTGCTGCAAGCTCGCGTCCTGGCAAACCTGCGGGCCGACCGGGACCAAACCATTCGCCGTCACGAGGAAATGCCGATGGTTCGGCGGGCTTGTGAGCATGCTGGGCGGATCGGCGAGGCCGACGCGAGCGAGCGCCAGCAGGCCGATCATCGATGCACACACGACGAGAAGCCTTGATCGGGTCTTCATCTCCCTACTCCTATCTACACGAGAACGAGAACGGCCTGAACGACATCAGGCCGGTCCGAACCAACCCTTGGCCTGCGCACACCCCCCTCGATCCGCACGTTCAACGCGTGCCCCGGGTGCCAGAGACCTGGCCCCACTCCAGGCAAGTTGAGGTCCCGTCTCTCCGAACCGTCGGCGTCCGCGATCATGATGCGACTCAGTGCTGATGCCATCGCGGTTGCGGACAATGCTCCCTCGAACGCGATACGCGAACCGTCGGGTGACCACGTCGGGCTCACCCCACCCTCGATCACGAGACTGAACCGGGAACCGTCGGGCGAGAAGGTGTAGATGCCGGCGAACGTGTACCTGCCGGAATCCGAACAGGCGTGCCAATCCCATCGCGATCCGATCGCCCGTCGGAGACCACTCGAGCCCCACGATGAACTCCAGGCTCCAAGGTCACCTCGTTCTCCACGATCACGTGGGCGCCGCTGCCGTCAGCGTTCACGATCCACACCCTGTTCTCCAACTCCGGCCACTCGCCCATCGCTCTCCACGTAGGCGATCTGCGTCCCGTCCGGCGAGAACATCGGCTCATCGAGCAACGAGAAGATCGGCTCATCGAGCCCGCTCGACCCGGCTCAGCGAGGAGCACGCTGGGACCGCCATCGGCGTCAACCAGGTACAGCCCGGGGCGCTCTCCCTCGAATTCATTGCCAGCGCACGTATGCCACTCGTGAGCCGTCGGGAGAGATCGAGGCGTCTCCGAGGTCCCCGATCCGCCGCACGACCTCCGTCTCGGTGCCGTCGGCATGCAGGACCAGGATGGAGAGCTCCCGCGTGGTCCCGCGCTCAAGGGATCGCCTGATGAGCAGTTCCGTGCCGTCGCGGGACCATCCCAACGGGCATGCCGATCTGCGGAAGTCACCTGCATCGTGGTGGCGATCCCCCCGGATGACGCGGGATCGACGGCCCGGATCCTCGCGTGTCCGTAGGCACCGGGATCGTTCGCGTAGAAGATCCAGCCGGCGACCGGGGCGAAGATGCCGAGCTCCTCGTTCGTGGCCGGCGGTCCGATCTGCATCGTCGCCACGGACTGCGAACCACCCGCCGAGCCCCGCGACCGCCACGATGATCCCGAGCACCGCCGCGGTTGCTCGCCGGACCTGCGTGTCGGTGCCGACGCCGACGTTCGAGTGAGCCCAGCACGTCGCGTCGGAGGAACGACGCGGTCGCGCGTTTCGCGCAGGAGCTGCCTGGTGTCATCCATCGTCGTCACCATCCATGCTGTTCCCGGAGCGCCGATCGCCCTTGCGAGGCGAGGACCCGCACCGTCGCCGGCTTGACGCCCATCAGGCGACCCGCATCATCCGAGGAGTAGTCGAGCAGATCGGTCAGCACAAGACTCATGCGTTGTCGCGGGGTGATGGCCGTCGAGCGCCCGGAGCACCGTGTCGCGCGACTCGACCTCGTCGAGCTCGTCCCGCCTCGGCCGCAGCCCGACCGCGTGCTTGATCGCGACGGCGGCGCGGCGGAGACGCTTCCGGTACAGGTTCAATGCGGTCTTGTAGAGGTACCCGGTGGGATCGTCGAGGGCTCGGACGTGGTTCCATCGCTCCCAGACCTTCAGGAGGGCTTCCTGCATCAGGTCCTCGGCCTCAGCGCGATCATGCGTGAGGAGCCGTAGAGCCCCGTGCAGACCCGCACCTTCGACCTCAACGAACTGCTCGAAAGACGACGCGAACCGAGATCGGCTCGCTGCTCAACCTTCCAAGCAGCTGTGACCGACCCTCCGATCCCTTCCGATGTCTACCCAGTGGGCGCTGAGGGACTCGAACCCCCGACCTTCGCCTTGTAAGGGCGACGCTCTTCCAGCTGAGCTAAGCGCCCGCTCTCGCGGTGTGACCGCACGCCCGGCACACGACCTGCCCCAGGGTGAGGGATAGGCGCGTCGAGCCGCAAGCCTCGCACCGATCCAGGCTCTCGGCCCAGTCGGGGCGATCGTGTTGGCAGTCCGGGCAGATCAACACCTGCACCCCGCCCGCCACCGCCCGCGCCCACGGCACCTCGCGCTTGTCGGGATCGAAGGTAGGACGGTGGCAGAGGAAGCAGCCCGGCTGCTCCGGCGGCCTCACGAGTCGCAAGGATATCCCCCTGTGGGGACGCACGCCCGCCTGACGCATCGCGTCAGGCGGGCGTGCGTCCCGGGCGAGCGTCCGTCAGGCGGGCGCTTCGGGATCGAAGCGCAGCGTGCCCACCGCGAGATCCACGACGGTGCGGTTCTCCTCGTACACACCCTCGACGCCTCGCGTCGCCGTCGTGTGGACGATCAGCGTCGTCTCGGGATCGAGCTCGATCAGGTACTCGTAGTGCAGGCCGGGCTCACCGATCAGATCGATCAACGTCTCGTACTCGATCCGAACGGCCCGGTGGCCGTCCACGACGAGCTCCTCCTGCGTCACGGTCCGGGCGACCTCGGGATCGCGCACCTGATCGAGCTGCTGAGCGAATGGCCCGCGGACCGCGACCTCGAGCGGGTACCCCCAGCCCTCGCTCACGACGCTGCCATCGGGGCCGAATGCCGTCGGCGAGAACCACTGGCAGGCGTTCGAGGCGTCCTGCTCCCCCATGAAGACATCCGTCGTGTGCCATCCGCCCGGGTAGCCGATCGAGTAGCCGACCGTGGTGTTGGTGCACCGAACCCAGCCGTCCGGCATGGTGATGTCCGAGCCGGTCGGCAGCGGTTCGGGAGGTGCGTCTCGGAACGCCCGCCACGCAACCACGATCGTCAACGCGACGACCGCCGCAGCGAGGAGTCCCGCCGCGACCCGACGGCGCTGCTCCGAGCCCGGCTTCCGGAATGCCACGACAGATCCGATGTTCGTGTCCATCTCTGGTCTCTCCTCTCTCGCGCGCGACTCGATCCCCGCCCACAGGTCGGGCGGCTCGGCCGCTTCGATCCGTCTGAGTTGCTCCCGCAGTTCAGCCATCGTCGTCTCCCAGCAAGCTTCGAAGTCGGTTGCGGCCGCGATACAGGTGCACCGCGACGGTCGATGCGGACGTCCCCATGAGCTCCGCGATCTCCCGGATCGGTCGATCCGCGTAGTAGTGGAGGACGACCGCCGCCCGCTGTTGCGGAGGGAGCTGTCGCAGCGCGGCAGTCACCTCGGCGGCCGGCTCCGGCAGCTCGTACATCGGTTCGGAGAGGCGAGGGGTCTGTCTCCCTCGCTCCTTGAGCTCCCCCGCTGCGATGCGGAAGGCCGCTTTCCAGATCCAGGCGAGGGGGTCCTTGATCGCCTCGCCTCTCCTCAGCGCCTGCGCGAACGCCTCGGATTCCGCGTCGCTCGCGATGTCCCGATCGCCGCTGAACGCGACGAGCGCCCACCACAGACGCTTGCCGTGCTTCCGGTAGAGCCCCTCCAGGTCCTGCCCTGCGCTCACCATGACGTCCGTCATGCCCCTTCAGGGACGGCTACCTGCCGAGACATTTACACGGGCGGGTCTCCCACGCTCGTGGAGCGGCACCCGGCGCCTCCGGCTATCCTCCGCCGGATGCAGGAGGCTTCCGGGACAGCCGACCTCGTGATCACCGGCGCCGACGTCTACACGATGGATGCGGCGCGCCGGTGGGCCGGCGCCGTGGCGATCGTCGGAGACCGGATCGCCGCCGTCGGCCCGGAGCCGCAGGTGAGGGACCGCTTCCCGGACGCCAGGGAGGTCCTGCATCTTCCCGGGCGGATGGTGCTCCCCGGCTTCCAGGACGCCCACGTGCACGCGCCGTTCGCGGGCCGGTACCGGCTGCACGTTTCGCTCCACGACCTGCCGGGCGTCGACGCATACCGCGACGCGGTCGCGGCGTACGCCCGCGCCAATCCCGACCGGCCGTGGATCTTCGGCGGCGGCTGGCTCATGGCCCACTTCCCCGGCGGGACGCCGACCAAGGAGCTCCTCGACGACATCGTGGCCGACCGGCCCGTGTTCCTCCTGAACCGCGACGTCCACGGCGCGTGGGTGAACTCGAAGGCGCTCGAGGTCGCGCACATCACGCGCGAGACGCCCGATCCCTGGGACGGGCGGATCGAGCGTGATCCCTCGACGGGCGAGCCGACCGGGACCCTCCATGAGGGAGCGGCCTACTCGCTCGCCGATGAGCACCTTCCCCCGCCGTCTCAGGACGAATGGGAGCGCGCGATCCTGCTCGCGCAGGAGCATCTCCACTCCCTCGGGATCACCGGGTGGCAGGACGCCTGGGTGACTCCGTCCACCGAGCAGGCGTATCGCGCCCTTGCCGAGCGAGGAGACCTCACCGCCAGGGTCGTCGGTGCACTGTGGTGGGATCGGCACCGCGGTCCCGACCAGGTCGATGAGCTCGTGGCGCGCCGGGATCGAGGTGCGGTCGGCACGTTTCACCCCACGACCGTGAAGATCATGTGCGACGGCGTGCTCGAGAACCACACCGGCGCGATGCTCCGGCCCTATTGCGACGCCGCCGGCCATGAGACGGACGAGACCGGCATCACGTACGTGGATCACGATCAGCTCGCCGAAGCGGTCACCTCCCTCGACCGAGCGGGCTTCCAGGTCCACATGCACGCGATCGGTGATCGGGCCGTGCGGAACGGGCTCGACGCCTGCGAGGCCGCCCGGGTGGCGAACGGCGCACGGGACGCCCGGCACCACATCGCCCACCTCCAGGTCATCCACCCCGACGACGTCCCCCGATTCCGCGCTCTCGGCGTGATCGCGAACTGCCAGCCCTACTGGGCCCAGCACGATCCGCAGATGGACGAGCTGACGGTGCCGTTCCTCGGACCCGAGCGAGCCTCGTTGCAGTACCCCTTCGCCTCGCTCCACGCCGCCGGCGCCACCCTCGCGTTCGGCTCCGACTGGTCGGTCTCCACCGCGAACCCGCTGGAGGAGATGGAGGTCGCGGTCCGCCGTGCCGACCCCACGACCCGTGACGCCGCGCCGTTCCTCCCGGACCAGCGACTTCCCCTCCCGATCGCGCTCGCCGCCTTCACGAACGGTTCGGCTCACGTCAACCACGACGACGACGCCGGCTCCCTCGAGGAGGGCAAGCGGGCGGACCTCGTTGTCCTCGACCGCAACCTCTTCGACCCGTCGGACGCCACCGTCGCGGACGCACGGGTCGAGCACACGATCGCGGCGGGCAGGGTCGTCCTACTCCGCGAAATAGCCGCCGCGGGCCCCAGTCGGTTGCGAGAACCTCAGCAGTTCGTCAAACTCCCCGGAAGTCGAAGGGGCGAGGGGGGTGCAACGCTGGCGAACGACGGCCCGAAGGACAGCCAAGAGGGCTCCGTTGAGCTGATCGATGTCACGAAGCGCTTCGCCGACGTCGTGGCCGTCGACGACATCTCCCTCACGGTGAATCCGGCGGAGTTCCTGTCGCTGCTCGGCCCGTCGGGCTGCGGCAAGACCACCACGCTGCGGATGCTGGCCGGCTTCGAGGAACCCACGGCCGGCGAGATCCTCATCTCGGGTCGCGACGTGCGGGGCACACCGCCGCACAAGCGTGACGTGAACACGGTGTTCCAGCACTTCGCACTGTTCCCGCACATGAGCGTGGCGGAGAACGTCGCCTATGGCTTGCGTCAGAAGAAGGTGGAGCGGTCCGACATCGGCCGGCAGGTGGGAGAGGCGCTCGAGATGGTCAAGATGTCGCCGCTGGCCAATCGCAAGCCCAAGCAGCTCTCGGGCGGGCAGCAGCAGCGGGTCGCGGTGGCCCGGGCGCTGGTCAATCGGCCGAGCCTGCTCCTGCTCGACGAGCCCCTTGGCGCGCTCGACCGCAAGCTCCGCGAGGAGATGCAGATCGAGCTCAAGCTCCTGCAGTCCCAGGTCGGCATCACGTTCATCTTCGTCACCCACGACCAGGGCGAAGCGCTCTCGATGTCGGACCGGATCGCGGTGATGCTGGACGGCCATGTGGAGCAGCTCGCGGACCCCGACACGATCTACGATTTCCCGGCGTCCGCCTTCGTGGCGGGCTTCATCGGGCAGCAGAACTTCTTCGACGGCACGGCCAAAGAGAACGGGACCGTCGTAGAAGGAGATGGATGGACGATCCGCTCGTCGAACGCTTCCCCGGATGCGGTCGACGGCCGGCCCGCCCTGGCCGCGATCCGGCCGGAGGCGGTGCAGCTCTTCGAGGAGCAGCCGCAGGACCCGGTGAACTCGGTCCGCGGGACGCTGGCCGGCATCTCACATCTGGGGGACGTGATCCAGTTCGTGGTGGTCACGGCGAGTCAGAAGGAGATCCTCTGCCGGCTGCCCAGACCGCGGGCGCCCAAGCTCGAGGTCGGCGGAGAGGTCTGGTGCAGATGGGACGAGGAGCTCGTCCACGTGTTCGATGCGGGGCAGGCGGCGGTGGTCCTGGCGGACCCGGCCGCGACCGGCACAGAGGGATAGGACCGGAAGAGAAGGATGACGAAAGGGGTACACGGTGGGTGAAGATTTCCGCGATCTGAAGATCCTCGCGCCTCGCGCGACCGCGCAGCGCATCACGAGACGTCACTTCATGGCGGGCTCGGCGGTAGCGATGTTCTCGAGCAGCGTCCTGCTCGCTGCGTGCGGGGAGGATGAGCCGACACCCAGCGGGGACGGCTCTCCCGCCGCCGGGGGCGAGATCGAGGACCAGCTCAACTTCTACCACTGGGCCGAGTACGACGACCCCGCGGTGTTCAGGGACTTCACGGACGAGTTCGGACCCGCGACGAAGATCGACATCTACGCCTCCAACGAGGAAGCCATCGCGAAGCTCGAGGCCTCAGCCGGCACGAGCGGGTACGACATGGTGATCCCGACCGGGGTCTTCATCCCACAGATGGTCGAGCTCGACCTCCTGGAGCCGCTCAACCTGGACCTGATCCCGAACTTCAAGAACGTGGACGAGATCTATCGGGACCAGGAGTGGGACCCGGGGAACAAGCACTCGGTCTGCAAGGACTGGGGCTCGACCGGCTGGATCTACGACAAGACGAAGGTGTCGAGCGAGATCAACGACTGGAACGACTTCATCGCGGTCGCGCAGGGCGAGGCGAGCGGCAACACGTCGGTGCTGGACACGCCGGGCAACTTGACCGGCATCTACTTCTGGGCGAACGACATCCCGTGGACGACGACGGACGAAGGCGAACTGCAGGCGTGCGAGGACTTCATCGTCAACGAGCTCGCTCCGCATGTGAAGGCCTATGACTCGTACCCGGGGATCGCGCTCACCGAGGGCAAGTACGCGCTCTCGCACGCGTGGAACGGCGACGCGCGCCAGGGGCTCCTCTCGGCCGAGGACCCCGATCGGTACGTCTGGGGCTTGGGAGCGCCGATCACCGAGCTGTGGATGGACAACTGGTGCATCGTGAAGGGTGCCGAGCACCCGAACGCCGCCCACGCGTGGATCAACTACATCTGCGACCCGGAGGTCTCGTTGAAGGACCTCGCCTACCACGGCTACAACACCGGCATCGTGGGCGTCCAGGAGGAAGCGGAGGCCGCCGGCCTCGAGTTCCTCGACCTCGTGTTCTTCTCAGACGAGGAAGTCGCGACGATGGACCCGGGTGCCGTGAACGAGGCCCAGGGCAAGCTCGTCGAGATCTGGAACAAGGCGAAGGCCGCCTCGGGAGCCTGATCGCCGAGTGACCGCGATCGCCGAGGGTGGCGTCGGCGCGGGCGCAGAGCGCCCGCGCCGACGCGCGCCCCGGTTCATCCTGGCGACCCCGGCGTGGCTGCTCTTCATCTTCTTCTTCGCGGTCCCCGTCCTCTTCATCTTCTGGTACTCGTTCGGCTACAAGCCGGACATCTACCGCACCATCGCGACCGACCAGCTGTCGTTCGATCGGTACGTGGAGTCGTTCTCCGACACGTTCCGGACCGTCTTCAGCGGGACGCTCCAGATCTCCGTCGTCGGCACCATCCTTTGCCTCTTGATCGCGTTCCCGTTCGCGTACTGGCTGGCCGTCAAGGTGCCGCCGCGGTGGAGAGGGCTCCTGCTCGGCCTGACGATCATCCCCTTCTGGACCAACTTCCTCGTACGGACCCTCGGGTGGTTGATCCTCCTGCAGCCGAACGGAGCCCTGTCGGGGATCCTCCAAGACCTCCATCTGATCGGCTCTCCGCTCGACGTCCTCGACACGAGAGAGGCCGTGCAGCTGGGCGTGGTCTACAACTACCTGCCCCTGATGATCTTCCCGCTGTTCGTCGCGCTCGATCGGCTCGACCCCGCGCTCCGGGAGGCGTCGAAGGATCTCGGGGCCAACCGGTGGGACACGTTCCGGCAGGTGACCCTCCCACTCGCGTTCCCCGGTGTGGCGGCCGGGCTGCTGCTCGTCTTCATCCCGCTCACGGGGGACTACATCACGGCGGCTGTGCTGGGCGGCGCGAAGGGGAACATGGTGGGCGCGCTCGTCGCGAGCCAGTTCAACACCGCGCAGAACTGGGCGCTCGGCTCCGCGATGGCGGTCATCCTGATCCTGATGATCCTCGGCTCGGTCGCGGTCTTCGCGGTGCTCGGGCTGATCGTGCGCGCGATCGTCCGCCGACGCCGACGTGTCGAGATCGAACCCGTGGCCGCATGAGCGACGTGACCCAGCGGGGGCCCGTGCGACGTGATCCGGTGAACGCCCTGCTCGGCGTCTGGGGCGTCGCGGTCTTCGTCTTCCTGTTCCTGCCGATCCTGATGATCGTGATCTACTCGTTCAACGACGGTCGAGCGCTCGTCGTCTGGAAGGAGTTCGGACTCCGCCCGTACGTCGACGCGCTCGACAATCCGACGATCCGCAACGCCATCTTCACGTCGATCCGCGCGGCGCTGGGGGCGGCCCTGATCTCCACGGTCTGCGGCTCGCTCGCCGGCATCGCGCTCGCGAGGCGGTCCGGGAAGTGGACGATCGGCTTCCTGGGGTTACTGTTCCTGGTCCTGGTCACGCCGGAGATCGTCGACGCGATCTCACTGTTGATCTGGTACGTGCGGATCGGCGGGCCGTTCGGCCCCGACAACGACATCCTGAACTACGGCCTGTTCCGCCTCTGGGTCGCGCACTCCATCTTCTCGACGGCGGTGGTCACACTCATCGTCCGTGCCCGGCTGGCTGGATTGGACGAGTCCCTCGAGGAGGCGTCGGCAGATCTCTACGCGCCTCCGGCGCAGACGTTCCGAAAGATCACGTTGCCGCTGATGATGCCGGCGGTCCTGGCGGGCGCGCTCCTCGCGTTCAGCCTGAGCCTGGACAACACGATCATCTCCTCCTTCGTCTCTACGGCGAACGCCTCGCCGTGGCCGGTGTACGTGCTCAGCTCGATCCGCGCCGTCATGCGGCCGGAGATCGCGGCGATGTCCACCCTCGTGCTCCTGCTGACCTTGTTCGCGCTGGCCCTCGTCGCGATCGTGCTGCGGAGGGGTGGCGCGTCGAGCGAGGAATCCCTGGCGATGATCGCCGGCGCCGAGGTGGCCCCGGGCGCGCAGCCGTAGCCGGTCTACGCGAACCCGGCCGTCACGGCGTCGTCGGGCGGAGCCCCTGTCCTCGATCGATGGCGGCCACTCCGGCGTCCTTGGCGTGACCGCCAGACCGCCACCAACATCGCGCCCAACCCCACCGCCGGCGCCAGCGTCCACACCGCTACGTTGAGGATCGGCACCAGCCCCACTGCCGCAAGGATCGCCCAGCCCGCGAGGAACGCCGTCGTGCGGCCGCGGGGCGCTCGCACCAGCCCGCGGCCGGCGCACCATGTCGCCCACGTGAGCCCGACCAGCCACCAGAGTCCGAAGGAAAGCAGCACCGCGAGTCCCAGCGGCAGCCCGAGCACCGAGATCACGAGCGCGACCGCGGCGATCGGCACGGAGACCGCGACGAGTACCCCCCAGCCCAGGGACGCGAGGGGCGCATCCGTCAGCGCCTCCGCCACCGCGTCCGCGCCGCGCGGCGCGAGGAACAACAGGGCGAGGCCCATGAGCAGCACCGACACCGAGACCGCGATCGGTCCCAGGAGCTTCCCCAGCGCGACCAGCGGGCCTTCGAACGAGAACCGGATCCCGCCTCGCGTGTCTCCCCCGACCTTCGCGCCGGGCCTGGCGAGGACCGACTCGCTCGAGAAGACGTCGCCGCCGACCCGAGCGCTCTCGGCGAGCCGGACGACGCCGTCGGCGGCGATCACCGACCCGTTCACCTGACCCGTGACGGTGATCGGCCCCTCCAGCACCACGACGTCGCCGGTCGCGACACCGTTCACGGTCGCGCGGCCGGAGAAGACGACGACCTCGTCGACCCGCTGGCCCCGCGGGACCGTGACCGACCCGGCGAAGACGATCTGGTCCTCTGCTTCGATCGAGGGCGCGTCCTGTGCCGAGGCGACTCCGGGAGCGATGATGACGGCGAACGCCGAGGTGAGGAAGACGCGGGCCAGACGCATGAGGGGGCATCCTACCGGCGCCCTCCCACGTGTCGGTGACACCGGGTAGCGTGTGTGCGTGGCCCCCGAGGTCTTCTCCCCCGCTGTCCGCGACTGGTTCGGCACCTCGTTCGACGCGCCCACCCGCGCCCAGCGGGACGGCTGGAAGGCGATCGGCGGCGGCAACCACGCGTTGATCTTGGCGCCCACGGGATCGGGCAAGACCCTGGCGGCATTCCTCTGGGCGATCGACCGGCTCTCCGCGGAGCCGCCGCCCGCCGACCCCAAGGACCGGACACGGGTCCTCTACGTGTCGCCCCTCCGGGCGCTCGCCGTGGACATCGAGAAGAACCTCCGCGCGCCCCTGGCCGGGATCCAGCACGCGGCGGACCGGCTCGGCACGCCCCTCGCGCACGCCCCGACGGTCGCCATCCGGACCGGCGACACCCCCTCGCGTGACCGGCAGCGGATGATCAGGCGCCCGCCGGACATCCTCATCACCACGCCGGAGTCGCTCTACCTGATGCTCACCTCTTCCGCCCGAGAGACGCTCGGGAGCGTGCGAACGGTGATCGTCGACGAGATCCACGCGATAGCGGCCTCGAAGCGCGGCGCCCACCTGGCGCTCTCGCTCGAGCGCCTGGAGGAGCTGTGCGACGACCCCCCGCAGCGGATCGGGCTGTCCGCCACCCAGCGGCCGCTCGAAGAGATCGCTCGGTTCCTCGGCGGCTCTGTCGAAGGCGTCGAGCGGCCGGTCACGATCGTCGACGCGGGCCATCGCAAGCCGATGGAGCTGCAGGTGGTGGTGCCGGTGGAGGACATGGGCGGGGGCATCGCGCTCGACGCCCGTGCACCGCGGGGCGACGCCGACGAGGTGCCCCCCGGGAGGGAGCCGGCGCACTCGATCTGGCCGTCGATCCATCCCCGGTTGCTCGAGCTGATCCGCGCGCACCGGTCGACGATCGTGTTCACCAACGCCCGCCGGCTCGCGGAACGCCTCGCGGCGAGCCTGAACGAGCTCGCGGAAGAGGATCTCGTGCGCGCGCACCATGGGTCACTCGCCCGCGAACAGCGGTTGGAGGTCGAGGACGCCCTGAAGGAAGGACGCCTCAAGGCGATCGTCGCCACGTCCTCGCTCGAGCTGGGTATCGACATGGGCGCCGTCGACCTCGTGATCCAGGTCGAGTCCCCGGGCTCGGTGGCGAGCGGCCTGCAGCGCATCGGGCGAGCCGGTCACAAGGTCGGCGAGCCATCGAGGGGCCGCATCTTCCCCAAGTTCCGCGGCGACCTGCTCGAGACGGCGGTGGTGGCTGAGCGGATGCTCGCCGGCGAGATCGAGCACACCAGGTATCCGCGCGATCCGCTCGACGTGCTCGCCCAGCAGCTCGTGGCCATGTGTGCGGTCGAGGAGCGCGGCGTCGACGAGCTCTACGACGCGGTGCGGCGCGCGGCCTCGTTCGCCGAGCTCTCCAAGCACGTGTTCGTGGCGGTCCTCGACATGCTGGCCGGCCGCTACCCGAGCGACGGGTTCGCGGAGCTGCGCCCCCGTCTCGTCTGGGACCGGGGGGCAGGCACGATCAGGGCGCGAGACGGCGCGGGCAGGATCGCGATCACGTCGGGCGGGACCATCCCCGACCGCGGCCTGTACGCCGTCTTCCTCCCCGACGGCGTTCGCGTCGGTGAGCTCGACGAAGAGATGGTCTACGAGAGCCGCCGGGGCGACGTGATCGTCCTGGGTGCGTCGTCCTGGCGCATCGAGGACATCACGCGCGACCGGGTGATCGTCACGCCGGCTCCTGGCGAGCAGGGGCGGATGCCCTTCTGGCACGGCGACAAGCCCGGCCGCCCCATCGAGCTCGGGCGCGCGGTCGGGGCGTTCACGCGGACGCTCCGAGGGACACGGCGCGACGCGGCACTCGAACGGCTGCGTCGCGACGTGGGTCTGGACGAGTGGGCGGCGCGGAACCTCATCTCCTACCTCGAGGAGCAGATGGAAGCCACCGGGGCGGTCCCCGACGATCGAACCGTGGTCGTCGAGCGGTTCCGCGACGAGATCGGCGACTGGCGGATGTGCGTGCTCTCCCCGTTCGGCTCGCGCGTGCATGCTCCGTGGGCGATGGCGATCGAGGCCCGGATGCTCGAGCGGTTCGGCCCGGGCGCGCAAGTGCTGTGGAGCGACGACGGCATCGTGGTTCGACTCCCTGAGGCCGTCGACCGCATCCCCGCCGAGGACCTCTTGTTCGATCCCGACGGGATCGAACAAGCGATCATCGCCGCCGTGCCGCAGACGGCGATGTTCGCGAGCGTGTTCCGTGAGGCGGCGGCGCGAGCGCTGTTGCTCCCGCGCCGCCGCCCCGGCCAGCGGACGCCGCTGTGGCAGCAGCGACAGCGCTCGGCCGACCTGCTCGCGGAGGCATCGAAGTTCCCGGACTTCCCGATCCTGCTGGAAGCCACACGCGAGTGCCTGCGCGACGTGTTCGACGTCCCCGCGCTCCGCGAGGTCATGGCCGACCTCCGGTCGCGGCGCACCCGTCTCGTCGCCGTCGACACCGAGCACGCCTCTCCGTTCGCACAGTCGCTGTTGTTCCGGTGGGTCGGCGTCTACATGTACGAAGGCGACGCGCCGCTCGCCGAGCGACGCGCCGCCGCTCTGACCCTCGATCGCGACCTGTTGCGGGAGCTGCTCGGGTCCGAGGAGCTGCGGGAGCTGCTCGACCCCCGGGCGCTTGACGAGGTCGAGCTCGAGTTGCAGCGGCTCGGCGTCGCTCGGGGGGCGAGGTCCGCGGATCACCTCCACGATCTCCTTCGCACGCTGGGCGAGCTGACGGACCTCGAGATCGCCGCGCGGGTCGACGACGCCGATGCCCGCCCCTTCGTCCGGCAGCTGCTCGCCGACGGCCGCGCGATCCGCATCCGGGTCGCCGGTGAAGAACGGGTCGCGGCGATCGAAGACGCAGCTCGGCTGCGCGACGCCCTCGGTGTCTCTCTCCCGATCGGGCTCCCGGCGGCGTTCACCGGAGAAAGCGATCGGCCGCTGGAGGGCCTGGTCCGCCGGTACGCGCGGACGCACGGACCGTTCCTCGCCTCCGAGGTGGCCGCTCGGCTCGGCGCTTCGGTCGAGCGCGTCCAGGACGCGCTGGTCGCTCTCGAGGCTTCCGAAGACGTCATCCGCGGCGAGTTCCGCCCCGGCGGCTTGGGTCGGGAATGGTGCGAGCCCGACGTGCTCCGTCGGCTCCGGCGGCGGTCGCTGGCGCTGCTCCGTCGGGAGGTGGAGCCGGTCGACGCAACGGCCCTCGCCCGGTTCCTCCCTCTCTGGCAAACCGCGGACCGGCCGCGCGGCGATGTCGACGCGCTCACCGACGCCGTCGCACGGCTCCAGGGCACGGCGATCCCGGCCTCCATCCTCGAGACTGACGTGCTCCCCGCGCGGATCCGCGCGTACCGGCCGGCCGACCTCGATGCGCTCGTCGCCGGTGGCGACGTGGCCTGGGTCGGGACCGGACCGCTCGGGACCGATGACGGCCGCGTTTCCCTCGTGTATCGGTCGGACGCGGCCACGTTGCTCCCCGAGCCGCCGCCCGATCCTCCGGCGGGCGAGGTGCACGACGCGATCCGTCGCCACCTCGCCGAGCGGGGCGCGTCGTTCTGGCAGGACCTCGTCACTGCCGCCGGGACGGCCGACGAGCGCCTGCTCCTGGCGGCGCTCTGGGATCTCGTCTGGGCCGGCGAGGTCACCAACGACACCCTCGCGCCGCTCCGAGCGTTCGTCAGGGGTGCCTCCGCGAAGATCCGGACCACTCGGCCCGGGCACCGGCCGAGGCCGGGCGCACTCCGCCGGACGGGACCACCGGCCGGCGCCGGCCGGTGGTCCCTCGTCGCGGGACTCCGGCAGCCGGCGCCGGCCGCCACGGAGCGCGCGCACGCCCTCGCACGGCAGCTCCTCGATCGACACGGCGTGGTGACGAGAGAGGCGGTTCTCGCCGAAGGCGTCCCCGGAGGCTTCGCCGGCATCTACCCCGTGTTCAGGGCGATGGAGGAGGCGGGGCACGTCAGGCGCGGGTACTTCGTCGCCGGCCTCGGTGGTGCGCAGTTCGCGCACCCCGGCGCGGTGGAGCGTCTGCGAACGCTGCGCCACGGCGCCGACCCCGCCGACGAGAACGGCGCTGAAGGCAGCGGCCCGCTGGTCCTCGCGGCCGCCGACCCCGCGCAACCGTACGGCGCCGCGCTCCCGTGGCCGACGAGCGAGGGGCGGCCGGCGCGCCAGGCGGGCGCCTACGTCGTGCTCGCCGACGGCGCGCCGGCCGCATACCTGGAGCGCGGCGCGCGCACCCTCCTCACGTTCGGCGCCGATCCCGCCGCGTGGGTCGATGCGCTCGCCTCGCTCGTGAAGGACGGCCGCTTGAAACGGATCCAGCTCGGCCGGATCGACGGGCAGGAAGCATCGGCCCATCCCGCGGCCTCCGACCTGCGCGCGGCCGGGTTCGCCGACGGCTATCGCGGGCTCACGCTTCGCGGATGACACCGCCCGACGACGGCGGCGGCTACTCGGCTCGCGGAGAGCGGTGGGCAGTCGCCACTCCTCATCCGGCGGCCTCGGAGGCTGCGGCGGCCGCCTTCGCGAACGGTGGGAACGCCGTCGATGCCGCGCTGCACGCCGCGGTCACGCTCGCGGTGGTCTACCCGCACATGTGTGGGGTCGGCGGGGACCTCTTCGCCCTCGTGCAGAACCCGGACGGGAAGCTCGTGGCGATCGACTCGTCCGGCCGGGCACCGCGCGGCGTGGATCCCGAACGGCTCGGCGGCGCCAACGGCACGACGATGCCCGACGCGGGCCCGGACACGATCACGGTGCCGGGCGCCGTCCGCGGATGGGAGGCGGTGCACCGGCAGGGAGCGGTCCGACCGTGGGCCGACGCGTTCGGAGCCGCGATCGCGGCCGCCGGGGGGTTCCCCGTCTCCCGCGACCTGGCATGGAGCATCGCGCGACGCGCCGACGAGCTCCGCTCGGATCCCGGGTTCGCGGAGGTCGTCTACGCGAACGGGATCCCGTCGGAGGGCGATCTCCTCGTGCAACCGGCGCTGGCCCGCACACTCCAGACCCTGGCTGAGGACGGCGCCGACTCCCTGTACGTGGGCGCCATCGGCCAGCGGTTCATCGCCGGGCTCCGCGCGCTCGGCGCCCCGATCTCCACCGAGGACCTGGCCGCGCACACCGCGGATCTGCTCCCGCCGCTCCGTGGGCGATATCGCGATCTCGACATCTCCGTGACACCGCCCGCCTCCCAGGGGTTCGTCCTCCTCGAGGCGCTCGCCGCGGTCGAGCGCCTCGAGATCGACCCCGATCCGACCGGCGCGGACGCGGCGACGATCGCGAGGATCCTGATCGCCGCCTCCTCCGATCGCGATCGCCACCTCGCGGATCCCGAGGCGATGGCCATCCACGTCTCGGGACTCCTGGACGATGGGCACGTCGCGGCCCTCTGCGACATCGTGCGGGGCGACCTCGAAGGTCATCCCGCTCCCGGGCCCGTTCGGCCACACCTCCCCGGCGACACGATCGCGCTCGTCACCGCCGATGCCGACGGCTGGGGCGTGTCGCTGATCCAGAGCCTCTTCAGCGGCTTCGGCGCCGGCATCCTCGAGCCGGTCACCGGGATCGTCCCGCACGACCGAGGCGCGTGCTTCACGCTCGAGCCCGGTCATCCCAATCAGCTCGCGCCGGGCAAGCGGCCGGCGCACACGCTCATGCCGGTCGCCGTCCATCGCGACGGCGAACTCGTGGCGCTCACCGGAACCCGCGGCGGCCACGGCCAGCCGCAGATCGATCTGATGACCCTGGTCCGGGCGTTCGACCTCGGCCTCGACCCGTTCGAGTCCGTCGCCGGCCCCCGGTGGCTCGTCGGTGGGATGTCGCCCCTCGTCGGGGATCCGTGGATCGAGGCTGAGCGCTCGGTGCCCGAGGAGGTCCGCGCGTCCCTCGCGCGTGAGGGCTTCCGCGTCGAGGTGCTGGACCGGGTGGACCGGGCGGTCGGACATGCCCAGCTGCTGCGCATCGGCCCCGGCGTGCTTGCCGCGGGCACCGATCCTCGGTCCGACGGCGGAGCCGTGGCATCGTAGGGGCGACCCGGCATCGGATCTCGGCCATCGGCCCGATTGGCATCCGGCGGGGCATCTCGCACACTGACTCCGATGGCGCCGCGATTGCTCCCCGCCGGTGGGCTCCGCCGTGTCCTCGATGTCCTGGGCGAGGGCCATGCCGTCGTGTGGGAAGCGGGGACCGAACCCGGCCATTTCACCTCGGTCTCGAGCGCGGTCGAGGAGCTCCTCGGATACGCACCTCGCGACTGGGTCGAGGATCCGGCGTCCTGGCTCGCGCGCGTGCATCCCGAAGACCGGGACCGGGTCGTCGATGCCTGGAAGGAGGCGGTCGAGGGCGGCCGCCTCGACGTCGAGTACCGCTTCGAGGCGAAGGACGGCCGGGAGTTGAGGCTCTGGCACGTCGGCCAGCTCGTGCCCGCGACCGTCCGGCCGAAGACCAAGCTGCGCGGCCTGATCGTCGACGTCACGGAACGGCGCCGGATCGAGATCGAGCGGGTCGACGCCTTGCGCGAGACGAGTGAGGGACGGACGCGCGAAGCCGCGTCGCGGTGGGTCGAGGCGGAGGAGCGGTTCCGCGCGCTCGAGGAACAGGTGCCGGCGATCACCTACCTCGACGCGATCGACGGTCCGCAGAAGACGCTCGCGATCAGCGAACAGACCACGACGATCCTCGGCTACGCGCCCGACGATTGGTACGCCGACCCCGACCTCTGGGACAAGATCGTCCATCCCGACGACAAGAGCCGGCTGGATGCCGCCGAGCGATCGGGCGGCCTGGCCGGTGGGATCGAGTACCGCGCGGTCACGAAGGACGGACGCACGGTCTGGCTCCACGACCGCTCCAGACTCATCACCGACGGAGAGGGTGTCCCGCGGTACTGGCTCGGGGTGCTGGTGGACGTCACCGATCGCCGCCGCGTGCACGAGCTCCGTCACGAGCTCGCCAGCGAGCGAGCGCAGAACCTCAGGCTCTCCGCCACCGACGAAGCCAAGACGATCGCGATCCAGGCCGTCTCGCACGACATCCGGACGCCGCTGGCCGCGATCTTGGGACTCGCGGCCACACTCGAGCACCACGCCGAGGACATGTCACCGGACGACGTGCGAGATCTGTCCTCGAGGATCGTGCAGAACTCCCGGCGGCTCGACCGGATCGTGACGGACCTGCTGGACCTCGACCGGCTCCAGCGGAGGGGGTTCGCGGCGCGCCTGCGACCCGTCGACCTCGGCACGCTCGTCCGTCAGCTCGTCACCCGGACCGACGTCGTCACCGAGCGCCGCTTGCAGCTGGACACGGGGCCCGTGCACGTGCAAGCGGATCCGACGATGGTCGAACGGATCGTCGAGAACCTCCTCGCGAACGCGGTGAAGCACACGCCCGGAGACTCTCGGATCTGGGTGCGCGTCGAGCGCACCGATGACGGCGCGCTGATCGCCGTCGAGGACGACGGCCCCGGGATCCGGTCGGAAGACCGCGAGCGGATCTTCGAGCCGTTCGTGCAGGGCTCGGGCGCCGGACCCGGTGGTGCCGGCGTCGGCCTCGCGCTGGTCGCGAAGTTCGCGGAGCTCCACGACGGCCGGGCCTGGGTCCAGGAGCGCGCCGGCGGGGGCTCGTCGTTCCGCGTCTTGTTGGCGTTCGAGCCCGAGGACAGCGTGCTCGTCCTTCCTCCGGAACCCGAGGAGCCTCAGGACACCGAGACCGACTCCTCCCCCGAGGACAACCAGGCGTAGGCCTCTTCCTCCTGCGCGAAGTGCAGGCGGAGGATCGCATGCAGTCCGTAGAGGACGCGGCGCAGATCCACCAGGTCGTCCGGCGTCGGGCCGTCTTCCGGAAGATCGTCGAGCAGCTGCCGGAACACCCGCGCGAGGTGGGAGATCTCGATGTGGGCGCGTGCCATCGAGCTCATCGGGTCCTCGCCTCCCAGCAAGCGAGCGACCACCGGGTAGACCGCGGCCTCTTCCTCTTCCTCGTGCTGCGGCAGCCGTTCGACCACGAACCGGCGGATCGCCTCGAGCTCGCGCCGGACCTCGTCCGGCGGGAGCTGGCCGAGGCGGTCCGCCACCGACCGCACCCGGATGAGCTCGGGCGCGAACTCACGGTGCTCGGCTCGGAAGCGTTCGGCGACGTCGGTCGGCTCCCGGCTCCCCGAAGTCCGGGCGCCTCCGCCGAGCGCCCGCAGAGCGTTGATGATCGACGCCACGTCGATCAGCTCCTGGATCAGCGCCCCGGCCACCGGGGTGAACAGACCGAACGCGCCTCCGAACATGAACGCGAGCGCGAGACCCATGCCGAGCAGCACGGACTGGAGCGCGATCGCGCGCGAACGCCGGGCGATCGCGATCGCCTCCACCAGACCGTCCAACCGGTCGGCGACCAGGACGAGGTCGGCCGCCTCCGACGACGCCGTGGCGCCGCGCGCGCCCATCGCCACGCCGACGTCGGCCGCGGCGAGCGCCGGGGCATCGTTCAGCCCGTCCCCCACCATCACCACGATCCCGGCCTCACGTTCCGCCTCCAGCGCCTCGACCTTCTCCATCGGATCGCGCTCGGACAGGATCCGGTCGACCCCGAGCGCGGCACCGACCGACTCAGCCACGTCCGGGTGGTCGCCGGTCACCATGATCACGCGCTCGATCCCGGCTCTGCGGAGCGCCCGGATCACGCGCGGCGCGTCGGGGCGGATCGGGTCGTCGACGATCAACGCGCCGGCCACCCGGCCATCGATCGCGACGAAGATGCACGAGGAGCCGTCGAGCATCGAGCGCCTGCGCACCTCGCGGGCGCGCGGAGGCATCGGCGCGCCCTCGGACACGTAGCTCGCCTTCCCGAGCGCCACCCGGTGCCCCTCCACGACCCCCTCGATCCCGGCGCCGTGTCGTTCGCCGACCTCGGCCGGGAACACCAGGTCGATCCCTCGCTCCCGGCTCGCCCGCACGAGCGCCGCCGCGAGGACGTGCGGGGAGACCTGGTCGAGCGAAGCAGCGAGCCTGAGGAGCTCGTCCGGTCCGACGTCGTCGCCATCCACGCCGAACGTCTCGATGTCGCTCACGACCGGCACACCCGACGTGAGGGTGCCCGTCTTGTCCAGCACGAGGACCTTCGCGCGAGCGAGCGTCTCCAAGGCGCCGCCCCCTTTCACGATGATCCCGCGATGCGCGGCGCGAGAGATCCCCGACACGATCGCGATCGGGACCGCGAGCAGCAGCGGACAGGGTGTGGCCACCACGAGCACGGAGAGCGCTCGCACTGGGTCCTGCGTGATCGCCCAGGCACCACCGGCGATGACGAGGGTGACCGGCACGAAGATCGCCGCGTACCGGTCGGCGAGTCGGACGAAGGGCGCCTTCTGCCGCTCCGCCTCCTCCACCAGGCGGACGATCCCCGCGTACGTGCTGTCCTCGGCCGTGGCCGTCGCGATCAGCTCGAACGCGCCGCTCGCGTTCACCGCGCCGGACCGGATCGGGTCCCCGGCGGCGCGTTCGACCGGCCGGGACTCCCCCGTGAGCGCCGACTCGTCCAGGACCGCGTGCGTCGACGCCACACCGTCCACCGGGATCACCGCGCCCTGCTTCACGAGCAGGCGGTCGCCCCGGCGCACTTCCTCGACCGGACGCTCGACCAGCACGCCGTCCTCGTAGCGGTTGACCGTTCGCGGCGCACGGTCGAGCAGGGCCGAGAGCTCTCGGTGCGCGCGCCGATCCGCATAGGACTCGAGCGCCTCCCCCGTGGCGAGCATCAGCGCGATGACGGCGCCGGCGAGGTATTCCTCGAGGGCGAGCGATCCTCCCATCGCGAGCAGGGCGATCACGTCGACGCCGGCTTGGCGCCGCATGATGCCCTCGATCACGTCGCGGAGCAGCGACACGAGGGCGACGACCGTCGTCGCGGCCCAGGCGACGTTCGCGGCGTCCTGCAGATCGAGCAACCACAGGACGCCACCCGTGAGGATCCCGACGATCGAGGTCGCGAGCCACACGCGGGACAGATCCCGAGGGGTGTCGGCCACCGTCACGCCCTCGAGAGCGTGGCCCGGACGTGGAACGTCCTGGTCACGCCCTCCATCGCCATGTCCAGCTCGTAGGACAGATCGTCCCCGGCCATCCGATAGCGCCGCTCGATCTCCGTCACGGGCGAGCCGGTGGCCGTGCGCACGACCGCGGTCGAGCGGAGCGTCACCGTCGTCCCCTCGACCGTTCCCTCCGCGACCTCGGCGACGCCGATCGGGTGGGCGAGCGCGAGGTCGACCCGTCCATCTCCCAGAGGCCGGAGCGTCCCTCGCTCGAAATGCAGCGGCGCTCCGTCCGGCGTCCAGCTCGACTCGGTCACCAAGAGGAATGGGTCGCCGACGTGCTCGAAGGAGAGCTCCTCCGTGTACCGGAAGGGCGCCACGCCCGGATACTCACCCTCCCCTTCTCCACGCCAGCTCCCGATCAGGAATGCGATCGGTTCGAGGGACGGAGACAGGTCGGGCGACACGCGCGGACGCTACCAGGGGTCCCGCTCGACGGCGAGGAGCTCAGTGCTGGTCGAGCCGGTTCGCGACGATCTTCTGGAGGTCGAGGAACGAGCGCCAGCGCGCGTCGACGTCGGGGTCGACGTCGCCCGGCGTCTCCACCTCGGCGTTCGGTTCGACGCGCTCGATGCGCTTGGTGACCCCTGCCAGGTCGTACTCGAGCTGGGACAGGCGGTCGTTCAACGCGGCGAGGCGCTCGTTCACGCCCATGCCTTTGGTGGAGGGATGAGAAGGCATCGAGACGGTCACGCCGCCTTGGGTGACGGCGACGGACTCCGTCACGGCGACGGACTCCGTCACGGCGACGGACTCTGGGGCGGCGTCCGATCCTGTCAACGCGGCTGCGTCGAGGGAGGCCTCAGCCGATTGGTCCTGATGGGGCTCCGGCTCGTCGCCACGGAGCTCCGCTTGCAGATCGAGGAGGTTCGTGAGGACTTCCTCTTGGTACTCGCTCATCCGCTCCGCCTTTCGGTCTCCCCCATGGATGTCCCCCGTCCTCGAGCGGCCAATGGTATTCCACCCTACGGCCGCTGCTCAACCCGACTTTCGGCTACGGTTTTCTGGCGATGCGAACCCTCACCCGCCTCTCGGTGACTCCTGTGAAAGCCCTACGTCTTTCGCACCCCACGGAGGCCGAGCTCACCGCGGGCGGGATCCCGGCCGACCGCCGCTTCTATCTGATCGACGAGCACGGCGGGCTCTTCGACGCCAGCGACCTCGGCTCCCTCATGCAGATCGTCCCGGCCTATGACCCCGGAATGGAGCGACTCCGACTCTCCTTCCCCGACGGCTCCACGGTGGAGGATGGCGTCGACAGGCTGGGTGGAGCGATCTCGACCGACTTCTTCGGGCGGATGGTTGCCGGGCATCTCGTCGAAGGGAGCCTCGGAGAGGCGCTCTCGACGTTCGCCGCTCGGCCCGTCCGGCTCGCACGGGTGACCCGAGACGGCGACGGCCAGGACGTCTATCCGCTCACCCTCGTGTCGGCGGAGAGCGTCCGGGACATCGGGGCCCGTGGAGATCGGTCGGACCTCGACGCGCGACGCTTCCGGATCAATCTCGAGATCGAGGGCGGTGAACCCTATGAGGAAGACACGTGGGACGGCGGGCTCGTCCGTGTCGGTGATGCGACGATCCGTGTGCGGGGCCAGATCCCACGATGCATCGTAACCACGCTCGCCCCGGAGACGGGCGAGAAGGACTTCAAGACCCTGAACATGATCGCGCGGCACCGGCCTCGGATCGGCGGTCGCGGCGGGCTTCCGTTCGGGATGTATGCGGAGGTCGTGGAGGCGGGGCGGGTGCGGATCGGCGACCCGGTGCAGCCGCTCAGCCCTCGTCCGGCCGAGACGTCGTCCGTCGCCGGTCCGTGACGAGCCACGCGACCGCCAGCCAGGTGACGATCGGCGCGGTCGCGAGGATGCCGAAGATGAGCCCGAACTTCAGGAAATCGATGATGATCTCCAAACCGGAACCTTCCTGCGCTCGAAGTCCGGGAGAGCGTACACGAGGCCGGAGCCGGCTCGTCGCAGGGCTGCGGTAGCCTCCGAGCGGATGGGAAGGGAAACGAGCGCATGAAGTCGTCCGTCCGCTGGTTGGTGATCGTCGGCTCGGTGATCGTCGTCATCGTCCTCTTCGTGCTCCTTCGCCCGGAGCCGTCGGAGGACGGCCCCTCTCCCACCCCGTCGACGCCCACCCCGACCGTGGGCCCCTCCTCGTCCGACTCAGCGACCCCGACCCCCACCCCGGAACCCGAGCCCCAACCGGTGATCGACGTCACGTTCCGCGACGGCAAGGTGCGAGGCCCGACGGAGTTCACGGTGTCGCAGGGCGACCGGGTCCAGATCGTCGTCCACGCGGACGTCTGGGACGAGGTCCACCTCCACAGCTACGACCTCCACGACGACGTCGCACCCGGGAAGCCGGCGAGGATCGAGTTCGTCGCGAACGTCGCCGGCGTGTTCGAGTGCGAGCTCGAAAGCGTCAGCACGCTGTTGTTCCAGCTGGAGATCGTCCCCTGACCCGCCGGGGGCCGATCCTCGCCGGCGTACTGGCGACGTGGCTCCTCGTCACCGCCGGACCCGCGCTCGCCCACAGTCCGATCGGCGGTCGCAGGGATCTGCCGGTGCCTCTCTGGCTCTTCATCTTCGGCGCGGCGACCGCATTGCTCCTCTCCTTCGTCGCCCTCACCGCGCTGTGGACGGAGCCTCGGTTCGAAGGGCGGCCGGTCCCGACCGCGCGCCCCTCGTGGATCCAGTCGATCCTGACCAACCGCGGCCTCGAGTGGACGATCCGGATCGTGATGCTCCTGCTCTTCGTCGTCGTGGCGATGGCGTCGGCCCGCCGCGTGAGCGACACCGAGACGATCGGACCGATCGTCGTGTACGCGTGGTTCTGGGTAGGCCTCGCGATCGCTCATGCGTTGTTCGGGAACCTGTGGGCCACCATCTCGCCGTTCGACACGATCGGCCGCCTGGTCGGCTTCGATCAGGAGCAGGAGACCGCCGCTCCTCGGGCGTACCCGCCGTCGTGGGGGAAATGGCCCGCGGCGATCCTGCTGTTCGGGTTCGTCTGGGTGGAGCTGGTCCAGCCGTTCGGATCGATCCCGGGTCACCTCGGGATCCTGATCGTCGTCTACACGCTGATCCAGATCGCCGGGATGCACTCCTTCGGCCGCCAGACCTGGCTCGAGAACGGGGAGGCGTTCGGCGTCTACTTCGGGCTCATCTCGGGGATCGCGCCGTTCACGCGCGACGAGAACGGACGTGTGGTGATGCGGCCCTTCCTCGCCGGCCTCGCGAGGGTCCCTTCCCAGCCGGGCCTGCTCGCCGTGATCTTGGTGGCCCTCGGCTCGACCACGTTCGACGGCTTCTCCCGGAACGGCGCCTGGATCGCGTGGACGGCTGCCGTCGGAGGGCTCGCGAGGACGACGGTGTTCACGGCGGGGCTCCTCGCGGTGATCCTGCTGGTGACGCTCGCGTACCTGGTGGCGATGCGCGTCGCCGCCCGTGTCGTCGGGGGCCACTGGCATCCGCTCGCGGTCCGTTTCGCGCCCTCGCTCGTCCCGATCGTGCTCGCGTACGCCGTCGCCCACTACTTCTCGTTCCTGGTGCTCGAGGGGCAACTGGGACTCGTCCGCCTGTCGGATCCGTTCGGCGTGGGATGGGACCTGTTCGGCACCGCCGACTGGTTCGTGAACCTCGCGCTGCTGTCGCCGACGACCATCTGGTACGTGCAGGTCGCCGCGATCGTGATCGGTCACGTGGGAGGAGTGGTGCTGGCGCACGACCGCGCGATCGCGACGTTCGACCGCGAGCTCGCCGTGCGGACGCAGTACGCGCTTCTCGCCGTGATGGTGTTGTTCACGGCGACCGGTCTCCTGATCCTCTCCGGGTGATGTTCTCGCCACTGCTCGCTCACCAGGGAGGGTGGGACGAGATGCTGCTCACCGCCGGACTCGTGCTCGGGATGCTCGCGATCTCCAGGTACCGCCGGGGGAAGGCCAGCAGACGACCCACGGCGGCACCCGAGCACCTGTGCGAGTACTGCGGCGCGGACCTGGACCCCTCCGAGGAGCGCTGCCCGTCGTGCGGGTTCCGGAGAACCGCGCCCGCCGGCTGACCCCGAGCGAACCTCAGACGGCCGTGAGCTCGTCCTTCCGAGTCTTCATCCGCTCCCCCAAGGCGTCGAGCTCGCCCTCGTCGAAGACCTGGCGCGCCTGCTTGAACATCTGATCTTCCTCTTCCTCGATGTGGTGCTCGATGTTCTCCTTCATGACCTTGAACTTGGCGCCCCACTTCTCGTCGTCATACGGCAGCCCCTCGATCTCGGCCATGACCATGTCGACCACGTGGTGCTCCTCGTAGCCCTCGAGGGCGATCTCCTTCGTCTTCGGGTGCTCCTTCAGCGCCGGGTAGAAGATCTCCTCCTCGATCGTCTCGTGGACCGTGAGCTCGTCCTTGACGGTCGCGAAGAGCTCCTCCCGGGTCTTCACGCCGCGCTCGGTCGTCGACTCCAGCTCCGACAAGAGCTTCTTCATCTTCCGGTGGTCTTCCTCCAGCAGTGAGATCGCGTTCATCCCTCGTCCCCTTCCGTGGGTGCCAGCTCGATGTACGAGCATCATTCCCGCGGGCCTCTCGAGGAAACCTCGCGGCCGGGGAACCCGGCTCGCGTCGAGCTAGCATCGCCCGGTGGCTGACTTCGGACTGAGAGGCGTCCACGTCCGCCGTTTCCGGTCACTGAAGGACACGAGCTTCCGCCCGGGCGCCATCTCGGCGATCGTCGGGGAGCCGAGCACCGGCAAGTCCAACCTGCTCACCGCGATCTGGGCGCTCCTGGATCCGGAAGCCGCGCCGCTGTCCGCCTCCGACGTCGCGCATGACGACGCAGGGCCGATCCGGATCGTCGGAGAGCTCGCCGACGGCTCCTCGATCTCGGTGGGCGGTGAGCTCGACGGGGCGCCGGCGGAGGGTGCGCACCGACCTCCCGCGGTGTTCTTCCCCGCCGGTCTCCGGGACGGGGACCTCGTCTCCCCGCCGGGACCACAGGCGCAACCGCAGCAGGTCGTCGAGATCATGCGTGACGCGGTCGCTCGGATCGAGCGGGATGCCGACTCGGCCGGCGGCGCGGCGGCGGCGCACGGGTTGGTGGCCGGGCTCGAGTCGTGGCGGGAGGCCGGGCATCACCGGCGTCGTCGTGCTGATGGAGGAGCCCGAGCTCTTCCTGCCCCCGCAGGCCCAGCGCTATCTGTACCGGCTCCTCAGGCTCGTCGCGGCCGACGGGAACCAGGTCCTCTACACCACCCACTCGTCGGCGTTCCTGAACGTCGTCCGGCTCGACGAGCTCGTCTTCACGGAACGCCGGCCGAAGGTCGGCACCCTCCTGTTGCAACCCGAGCCCCTGCCGGCCGACGAGGAGTTCCGCGCGTACTCGGAGTTCGATTCGTCTCGGAGCGAGCTCTTCCTCGCCCGGGCGGCCGTCCTCGTGGAAGGCCTCACCGAGAAGCTCGCGCTCCCGTTCGTCTTCGAAGCACTGGGTCACGATCCCGACAAGGAACGCATCTCGATCGTCGAATGCGGCGGGAAGGGGAACATCCCGCTCTTCGGTCGGATCTGCAAAGCGGTCGGCTTGCCGTTCGTCGCTGTGCACGACCGCGACGCACCGGCGGGAGCGGAGCCGAGCGACGCCGAACGGCAGCTCAACGCCCTGATCGCGGAGGTCGCCGGTGACGAACGCGTGGAGCTCGCCCCCGACTTCGAAGGGGTCGCGGGCATCCACGGCGATCGACGCAAGCCCGCTCGCGCGTGGCGCTGGTTCGCTCAGCTCGGCGCCGATGCCGTTCCCGAGCCGCTGGCGCGCGTGGTGGAACGGGCGGTTGCGCTCACTCGTCGCGAGCCGGCCTAGGAGCTCAGGCGTCGCTCTCGGCTGCCTTCGCCGACCGGTCGGCGCGCTTCCGCTCCGTCCTGGCCTCGTCGGCGAGCCGCTTCGCGTCGGAGTCGGCTTCGCGAGCCGCGGTCACCGCAGCGGCCGCCTTCACCTTCAGATCCTCGGCACGACCCCGGGCCTTGTCCGCGGCGCGTTCGGCGGCGGCTGCCCGCTGCGCGGCCGCGCGCGCCTCTCGTGCCCGCTCCTTCCGAGCCTCGGCAGGGTCCTCCTCGTCCGCGCCGTCGCCCTCATCCGAGCCCCCGCCCTGGAGCACCTCGAAGCCTTCGATCGCCCCGAAGCCGGCCGTCGGACGAGCTTCGCGCTCGAGCGTTCCCTCCTGGAGCCGCTCCCCCAGCTCGTCGTCCACCGATGCCGCGTCGAACGTCTCGGCGATCGCGTCGCGGTGCGCTCCGCCGCGCGCCCCGATCGCCGCCACGCCCATGTCCGCGAGCGACTGGACCAGGGCTCGGCGATCGTCGGTCGCGCGCCGGAGATCCTCGCCTCCTCCGCCGGAGAGCGCCTTCCGCTGGGCTCGCCGAAGCGCCTGGCCGGCTTCGCGAAGCGCGGCGACGTCCTCGGGTCGAGCCCGGGACGCGGTGTTCACCGCCCACGCGACGATGCTCGGTCGGCGGAGCTTCTTCACCGTTGTCGCCTCGTCCGTCTTCCCGGCGTCCTTCAACTCGGCCGCCAGTCGATCGCGCGCGGCGATGAACTCCCCGGGCGGCAGCGCGAAGAGATCTCGTGATGCGTCCGTGAACCCGCGCGTGCTCAGAACCCCTCTCCGTATTCGTCGTCGGTGACGGCCTCGCCCCATTCGGGCGCGCCGCCGCCGTTCACCGCGACGTGCACCAGCGGCGTGTCCGGCGTGCCACCGTGGAAGTGCCACTCGCCTGGCCCGACGTGGATCACGTCACCCGGCTCCAACACGTGGCCCGTGTCTCCCTTCGAACGGACGCGACCCCGACCGCTCACCCCGAAGAGGAATTGCCCCCCGGGATGTTGATGCCAGTGGGTCCGGGCGTTCGGCACGAAGTGCACCACGCCGACGTTCGTTCCGTCCTCCGCGGTCAGGGTCGATCGGAGCCAGACCTCGCCCGTGAACCGGGTGTCCGGGCCTCGTTCGAACGTGCCGTCCGAGGTCTTCGAGATCTCCATCCGCGAAGCGTACCGCCCTCCGACGTCCCCCCAGGGGGGTACGGTTGCGCGGTGGGAGCCGATCGCCCCGCCCCGCCGCGGCCCGACCAACGACCCCTCCGGCTTCCACGTTCGTCGTGGATCACACTGGTCGTCGCGGTCGGTCTGGCGCTCGTGGCGATCGCGCTCTTCCCCAGGTCCGGCGGCGACTCGCCACCGCTCGCATCCCTCGCCCTCATCGGAGCGGTCATCGCGGGCGCCACGACGGCGGCCCTCTGGGTGATCGTGCGTCGGGATCTCCGACTTCCCGCACGCGTGGCGACCTCGTTCGGGTTGGCCTTCGCACTGATCGCGATCGTGAAGTTCGTGCTCGCCCCGTGGGGGCTCTACCAGGTGAACGCGGTACGGGCGTTCGAAGACTTCTTCGGGACGGTGGCCGATCCGGGCGGCGCCGCGATCACGGCGGCCATCGTGTTCGCGCTCTACGCGGTGGGGTACCGGCTCCTTTATTGGATCGGGTTCGGCGACCGCGCTTCGATCCGGAAACGGCGGGACGGACGCGCGCGTCGATGGAGCCGAGCAGGAAAGGTCGCCGTCGGGATCGCGTTCGCGGTGATCGCCATCCCCAGCCTGGCGATCCTCGTGATCATCGTCCTTGCCGCTCCCCGTCAGTACCTGGAGTTCGTGTTCGCCGGCGCCGGGGTGGTCATCGCCGTGGCCCTGACGATCGCCGCGACGCTCGTCGGTTCCGCGTTCCGTGCCGTCGACCGATCCGACGTCACCGACGTCGGCACGATCGTCACGTTGTTCTGGCTCGGTCTCGGATTCCTCGCACTGTTCCACGTGCTGTGGATCGTGTACGTGCTCGTGCTCGGCTCGATCTGGCCGCTGAAGACGGTGGTGCCCAAATGACGAGCGCCAGGCTCTTCATCCTCATGGTGCGGTGGCGCGTCGCGGTGACGCTGTGGTCCTTCCTGTTGATCGGCGCCGCCGCGCAGGGCCCGTTGCGTCCGAGCATCGCGCTCCTGCTCGCGGCGGCGTCGCTCTCGGCCAGCTACGTCGTCGCGACCACCGTCAACGACATCGCGGATCGAGACGTGGATCGTGTGAACCACCCGCACGACCCCGGACGGCCGCTCGTGACCGGCACGGCGTCGGAGCGAGATCTCTGGCGGACGAACGCGATCGCGGCCCCGATCGCCCTGGCGACCGCGGCCGTCGCCGGCGGTCCGATCCTCGGCGTCTCGGTCGCGTCGCTCGCGATCGGGTATGCGTACTCGCTTCGGCCGATCCGGATCTCGTACCGGACGTGGCTCGCGCCGGCGATCCTCGCGATCGCGTACGCGCTCGTCCCCTACGCACTCGGGATGCTCGCCGCGGGCGGCAGCGTCGACCGCCTCGACGTCCTCCTCTGCGGCGCGATGTACGCGCTGTTCCTCGCGAGGATCAACCTCAAGGACTTCCGGGACCGAGCGGGCGACGCCGCGTACGGGAAGCCCACCCTGCTGCTCGCGCACGGAAAGACGGTCACCTGCATCGTCACCGGTAGCGCGCTGGTCGCGGGATGCGCGACGCTCGTCGTCGCGCTGGGCGGCCACCCGGGCGTCCTCGCGATCGTCTCGCTCTTCGCCGGGTCGATCCTCTGGATGCTCTGGAGCTTGGGGCGAACGTCGGATCCGCGACGTGAGCAGATCGCGATCGGGCTCGGTGCGAAGATGGGCAACGGCCTGCTCGCCTCCACGCTCGCGTGGCTCCTCCTGCAGGCCGGTGGCACACCCGAGAGCCTTCGCGTGCTCGTCATGGCGTTCCTCGCCCTCGTCTACGGGTGGGTGCTCGTATCGCTGGCAGGTCGCCCCGACGAGATCGAGGTCGCCTACAAGGGCTAGCCGGTCACGCGGTGCTCAGACCCCGGATCCCTGACCTGCGGGAACGATCCGCCCGGGATCCGCCCCAGCCGTCACCGCATCACTTCGAGTTCCGAGTCTTGCGCTCGATCACACATCTGACCTCATCCACGCGGGGAACGCGTTGGGTTGCAGGCGAAGCCCGGGACGCCGCCCTGAGGGCCCGCGACCTTGACGATCTGCCCGAACGACTGCGCCACCGCATCGGTCGGGAGATCGTCGTCATTGAACCCGGAAAAGACGCACTCAGAAGCGGCATTGGCTGGCCCAGCCGTGGGGTCACCCTTCCCGGTGATCTCTCCCGCGGACGCTGGACCAGCCGCCAGCGACATGACCGCCGTCGTAGCAACCGCCACCGCCATGATCCGAAGCTTCCGCATCTCGCTCCCTCCCTGCCCGGCCCGGGCGGCCGATGTGTCGGGCGAACGTAGTACGGAGAACGAACTATGGTCAACCTGATCCGGGCTGGCGCTCCAGGTCTCTTTCGGTGGGGCGGGCAGGGCTCGAACCTGCGACCGACGGATTATGAGTCCGCTGCTCTGACCGACTGAGCTACCGCCCCGGTCCTGCATCGCTGCAGGTAGCGCGAGTGTACGCCCTGATCTCGCCGGCATATGCTTGGACACGCGATGGGGCTCTTCGACCCGAACAATTTTCCCAAGCCGTATCCGATGCACACGTCCTGGAAGCGCGTCGCGATCGGCGCTCTCGCCCTCGTCGCCGTGATCGTCGCCCTTCTCATCATCTTGCCGGCGATCGCCGACTGAGGTTCGATTCCGGCTACGCCCGCCGCACCGGCTTCCGTTTCCCCGCTCGCTCCGCCTCGAGCTGGGCCGCGCATGCCAGTCCGAAGAGAACGGCGATCCCGGTCGCGTAGCCCCAGACGAGGAGCGCGATGATCCCCAGGAGAGGTCCGTACGAACCGCCGAGCAGGGTGGCATGCTCGTAGAAGAAGCCCAGCAGGATGGTCGAGAGCACCCAGACGACCACCGACACGGCCGTCCCCCAGAGCAGCCACGAGAAGCGCGGCTGACGCCGGTTGGGTACCACCTTGAAGATCACCGTCATCGCGATGGCGACGAGCGCCACCCCGACCGGCCACCGGATCACGGACCAGATCCCGGAGCCCTGCGATGCGGAGCCGTTCGATCCCTCACCGATCGACCCACCGGCCACGATCACGGCGAGCCCGGCTATCAGCATGAGGCCGACCGTGCCGGCCAACACGAACGCGAGGGTGTACCGCTCACGACCGCTCCGATGCTCCTCGACACCGTAGATCCGGTTCGCCGCCCGCTCGAGGTGGGTCATCCCGACGGTCCCCGAGAACAGCATGCCCAGGAGCCCCGTGATCAGGGCTGTCATCCCGGCGGACGGCTTCGCCTTCGCGAGCGCTTCGGTCAGGATGCTGCCCGCCGGTCCCGGGGCGAAGGACTGGGCGGCGTCCTCGAGCACGCCCTTGAAGCCGGGCATGTCGAACGTCGTCACCAGCCCGATCACCGCGATCACCGCGGGGATCAGGGTGAGCACGGACGAGTGGCCGAGCGCTCTCGCGTACGAGGTCCCGTCGGCGGCACGGAAGCGGATCGCCGCATCCCACAGGAGGTGTCTCGTCCCGGTTCTCCGCAATTGGTCGCGGGCATCCCCGGCGTCTTGACGGTGGGTCTCGGGAACCGTGGTCGCGGTGCTCATCGATCTCGCTTCGACATGCCCGTCCCTTTCCCCGAGAACCGCCTCCCCAACCGGCGTCGCCGCCTGCCGAGATCGTGCGGCATGCTGTCGGCGTGAAGCTCGCCGCCCTCGTTACCCAGCTCATCGACTGGCTCCGGCCGTTCTTCGAGTCCTACGGCTACGTGATCGTGTCGGTGGCGATGTTCTTCGAATCGGCGGCGTTCACCGGGATCCTGGTTCCGGGTGACGTGATCCTCGCGATCGGAGGCGTGTACGCCGGCAGCGGAGAGCTCTCGCTCGCAGGTGTGATCGCCTGTGGCGGCACGTTCGGGGTGCTCGGCGCGACGGCCGGGTACCTCCTCGGTCGCCGCTACGGGAACTCGATCCTGCGGCGAGTGCCGATCCTCGGACGGTTCGAGGAGCGCATCGAGCAGGCGCAAGCCTCGATCGCCGCCAACGCCGGGAAGACGATCGTGCTGGGTCGTTTCGTCACCGGCGCGGCCGTGTTCGTCCCGTTCGTGGCAGGAGCCGCCGGCGTCCGCCCGCGAACGTTCTTCCTCTACGCGATCCCGACGATGTTCCTCTGGTGCTCGGCGCTGACGCTGCTGGGCTTCATCGTGGGGAACAACGTCGAGACGATCGACAAGGTCCTCTCGCGCGTCGGGCTCGCCGGAGTCGGCCTGGGGGTCTTGATCCTGGGGATCTGGATCTGGCGCCATCGCCGCAAGGCCAGATCCGACGCCATCGCCGCTGCGTCGGCCGACGACGCCGCGGAGGTGGCCGAAGAGGAGTGACGGCGGGGCGGCGGAGGCGCGCGAAGCGCGCTCCACCGCCCCGCCGAACCGCTAGTTGCGCCGATCCGCGCCGTCGTCGACGACGAGGAGCTCGTCGAACAACGACCGGTAGTAGACCATCGCCTTCCGGAGCGCCTCCGTGTCGGCGCCGCCGTCCTCGCGCGCCTCCTTCACGGCGATCGAGTGCGCCGACCGGTAGTTCTCCACGACATCCGGGTGCTCCACGGAGACGTCGGCCGCCCGGCGATCGAAGTCCTCCATCGGGTACCCGCGCGTCGCCATCACCTGCTGGATCAGCTCGTCGGCGTCCGTGACCGCGTCCGAGGGCGTGTCCACGAACTCCGCCTGGACCTTCGTCCACTCCGACGCGAACCGGTCGTGGTCGGACCTCGACAACGGTCGTACGTCGAGGGCGCTCACGCGGTCGCGGCGCTCCCGCAGGTCGGACTCCGCGAGCCCGCGGTCTCCGGCTCTCGCCATCGTTCGGTCGTACTCCGGCCCGAAGTCTCGCTGTAGCTCCCGGGACCTCGCCTGCTTCACCAGGTACCAGACCAGCACCGCGGCCGCGAGCAGCCCGACGATGATCGCAACCCATCCGAACGTGTCCATGCGTACCTCCTTCACCGTTTCGACGGACGTTTCGAACGTCCTTCAGGTCCGTACCCGCAGGACGCGGCCTTGAACCACGAGACGAGGTGACGCGCGCCCCTGCGGTTGACGTCATTCGAAACCCGCGGCTAGGTTCGTGGACATCCCACGGAAGCAGGACGATCTCCTGGCTCCGTGGTCATGCCCCCCGTCCCCTACCCGGGGACCAGATGAGAGGAGGTTGCATGAGGCGAACCCTCATCGCATCGCTCGTCGTCACACTGGCCGCACTCGCGGCCCCGGCCACCGGCGCCGGTCTCGCGTCACCTGGCGGTGACAACCCCGGTCGTGGCCACGGCTCCGACACGTTCGAGCCCGGTTCGGACGTCCACGGCAAGATCCACACGGGCGGCGCCATCGCGAACAAGACCGCCACGGAGGGAGCCAAGGTCGGACAGGTCCGTACCTGGCTGGGCCTCGACGACGTCGCCGGCGGCTTCTACACGAAGGGGTTCAAGCTCCGCGGTGTGGGAGAGCACATCGAGGTGTGGACGGCGACCGGGAGCAAGAGGATCAACGGTGTCCAAGCGTCGAACCTCAACTTCCAGGGCGGGGACTGCCGCAACGGCGTCCGCACGACCGTCACGGACGCGCAGGTCGACTACTTCATCGACCAGTTCGACAACAACATCTATCCGACCGAGTCGGAGCTCTTCAGCGTGCCGCCCGATCGGGACGGCGTGGACTCGATCGGAGCGGCGGCGCTCGGCCTCGACCCGGACTACTACGCGGGTGAAGGCGACAACATCGTCGTGCTCGTGGACAACGTCCGCGACGACAACTTCTACGACCTCAACAACACACAGGGGTTCTCGTACATCGCCGGGTTCTTCTCCTCCGGGTTGAACGGGTTCTTCGACCGCAACGTGATGACGATCGACGGGTTCGACTGGTTGCACCGCACCGGTGAGACCCCGCCGAACGAGCCGGTGCCCGGCGACAACTGCGCGAGTGCGCCGGCGCGCCCGTTCCTGTACGAAGGGGTTTTCGCGCACGAGTACCAGCACCTCCTCCTCTCGTACGTGGACCCGCCCGAGGCGACCTGGATCAACGAGGGACTCTCGGACACGGCGATCGCGCTGACCGGCTACGGCGACCCCGCCGCGCCGATCACCGATCTCGGGTTCGACTCCCACATCCAGTGCTTCCTCGGGAACAACGCGGTACAGACCGACGCCAACCCGAATCCAAGGCCGGGTGGTCCTGAGAACTCGCTGAACGTCTGGGGTGACCAGGACTTCGATCACGAACAAGAGATCCTGTGCGACTACGGGGCCGCCTACAGCTTCCTGTTGTGGCTGGCGGACACCTACGGTGACGGGGTCCTGAGCACGCTTCACCAAGACAGCGAGCACCAGGGCTTCGACGCGATCCAGGCCGTCCTGGACGATGTGGACCCGGGGCTCACCGTGTCGCAGGCGATCGACATCTGGCAGGCCACGATGGCGCTGGATGCGGTGCTGGACGATGCCACGCTGAGCGGTGGCGACGCCGAGACCTATCAGGTGGAGCGTCTCCATGCGGCGATCAACTGGGAGACGGGGGCGCCGGACAACGACGCCTACGACACACCCGGTGCCCCGCCGAACGGTGGCGACTTCGTTCGTCTGATGGATGGCGAAGGCGCCTTCCTTTCGGCCGCCGACATCACCGACATCGACTTCCAAGGGGTCGGCGAGCTGGAGACACAGCCGGTCACGTGGGAGGTCGACGCGACACCGCCGAGCGGTGCCGACGGCCCAGCGCTGCATTCACCCGTGGGCGACAACCTCAACGAGGTCATCGTCCAAGGAGGGATCAGCGTGCCGGCCGACACCCCCGAGCTGACGTTCGATGCCGCGTGGGACCTGGAGGCGACGTTCGACTTCGGGTACGCCCAGGTGACGACGGACGGAGGCGAGACCTACACGAGCCTCGAGTGCACCGACACGGTGGACGACACGGACGAGGAGCTCGGCAACGTCGGCCCGGGCTTCGGTCAGGGCTTCAACGGCGAGAACGACCCTCCTGTGTTCGCGCCGCAGACCTGCGACCTGTCGGCCTACGCCGGGCAGACCGTGGGGCTCGCGTTCCGCGTCTTCAACGACGGGGGCGTGCACTTCGACGGGTTCTGGGTGGACAACATCGCGATCGACGGGACCGAGGTCCCCGGTGGCGACGGCGCCAGCCTCGACGCCTGGCAGTCCGCCACCGAGTTCAACCCGGTCGAGGTCGAGGGCTACACGGTGCAGCTCGTGGCCTACGACTCGGCCGGCGGTGGCACGGCACACCTGTTCAGCATCCCCATGGACGAGACGTTCCACGGCGAGCTGAGCGGCGCCGCGGTGGCCGAGGCGATCGGGACCGATGCCGACGTGGTGGCGGCGATCGTCACCTACCACGACGGCACGCAGCTGGTCACGCAGTACGCGCCGTACACGCTCGACGTGAACGGCGTCACGCAGCCGGGAGGGTAGGTTCACCCTCCTCGTCGCGCTCACGAGGGAGCGGCCCGGTCGGGCCGCTCCCTCGCGTTTTCCTGCCCTCCCACGTGGGAGGATGTGTTCGGAGGTTCCGCAGGCGATGACCGAGTCCCGCACCGAGACCGACTCGATCGGGCCCATCGAGGTCCCGGCCGACCGCTACTGGGGCGCCCAGACACAGCGGTCGCTCCACCATTTCTCGATCGGCGATCCGTCCGCGGATCGGATGCCGATGGAGGTCGTCCGCGCGCTGGCCCTCCTGAAGAAGGCGGCCGCGATGGTGAACGCCGACCTCGGCCTCCTCGACAGGAACCTTGCCGACCTGATCGTCGCCGCCGCCGACGAGATCCTCGACGGCGCCCTTGACGACCACTTCCCCCTGTTCGTCTGGCAGACGGGCTCCGGCACGCAGACCAACATGAACGTCAACGAGGTCATCTCCAACCGTGCGATCGAGCTTGCCGGGGGCGAGCTCGGCTCCAAGATGCCGATCCATCCGAACGACCACGTGAACATGTCGCAGTCCTCGAACGACACGTTCCCGACCGCGATGCACGTCGCGGCCGCGCAACAGCTCGTCGAGCGGGTCCTTCCCTCGGTGGGCGCGCTGCGCGACGCCCTCGACGCGAAGGCCACGGCCTGGGCGGACATCGTGAAGATCGGCAGGACGCACCTGCAGGACGCCGTCCCGCTCACGCTCGGGCAGGAGTTCTCCGGCTACGTCGCACAGCTCGACGACGACATCGAGCGGATCGAGCAGACGCTCCCCCACCTGTACGAGCTCGCGATCGGCGGGACCGCGGTGGGCACCGGGCTGAATGCGCCCGAGGGCTTCGGGCAGGCGTGCGCGGCGAAGATCGCCGAGCTCACCGGGCTGCCGTTCGTGCAGGCGTCGAACCTGTTCGCGGCGCTCGCGGCCAACGACGCGATCGTCCACACGAGCGGGGCCCTCGCGACCCTCGGCGCATCGTTGACGAAGGTGGCGAACGACATCCGCTGGCTCGGCTCCGGACCGCGCGCCGGGATCGGCGAGCTGCTGCTGCCCGAGAACGAGCCGGGCTCTTCGATCATGCCGGGCAAGGTGAACCCGACCCAGAGCGAAGCCATGACGATGGTGGTGACGCAGGTGTTCGGCAACGACACCGCGATCAAGGTGGCCGGCTCGCAAGGCCACTTCGAGCTCAACGTGTTCAAGCCCGTGATGATCCGGAACCTCTTGCACTCGACCCGGCTGCTCGCCGATGTGTGCGACACGTTCCGCGAGTTCTGCGTCGAGGGCCTCGAACCGAACCGCGAGCGCATCACAGAGCTCATGCATCGCTCGCTGATGCTCGTGACCGCGCTCACTCCGAAGATCGGCTACGACAAGGCGGCGGAGATCGCGAAGAAGGCCCACCGTGAAGGGACCACGCTCAAGGACGCGGCGCTCGCACTCGGCTACCTCACCGAAGAGGAGTACGACGAGATCGTCGTGCCCGAGAACATGGTGTAGCCGCGTGCTCAGGGGCAACGACAGGCAGGATTCCGAAAGCCACGCGGTCGATCCCGGACGTACCCTTGTGGGGAAGACCATGACGGCCATGAGGGCCATATGACGGTGATCGCCGACGGGCTCCCGAGCCCGCACCTCCAACGGAAGATCCACGAGGTTCAGGTGTTCCTTGCCCAGAACCTCGCGTACGACGTCGACCTGAACGCGATCGCGGCGCACGCCGCCCTCAGCCCGTATTACTTCACGAGGCAGTTCACGGCGATGGTGGGCATGCCCCCGTACCGGTATCTGATCTCACTCCGGATCCAGCGGGCGGCGCAGCTCCTCCGCGAATCGGATCTCACCGTCACGCAGATCCTGCACCGGGTCGGCTTCCACAGCCCGAGCCACTTCACGACGACGTTCCGTCGTCACATGGGGATGAGCCCGACGGACTACCGCCGGCGCAATGACTTCGAGCGGAACGCGAACCGATTCAGCCGGACCGTCGATCCTCTCGTGCACCAGCCGGATCAGCGCCTCACCAGGTAGCACCGGCCCAGAACGCGAGCGATCCCGCCCGAGTACGCGGAAGGGGTTCGGCGCGTACCGGAGCGGGATCGCGTGTCACGATCGCTCGTCGCGGGCTTTGCTAGAACAGCCACATGAGGACGGCGATCAATCCGATCACAGCCAGGATGGTCCAGATCATCTTTGGTCACCTCCTCCTGTTCCGATTGTCCTATCCGACCGTGTACCCGCCGGCCCCGGGCTCCACACATGCCCTGCTCACCCCCCTTTCCAGGATGACGCGCTGATGGCCGAAGGCGACACCGTGTTCGCGACCGCCGCCCGCCTGCACGAGGCGCTCGCAGGAGCGCGACTGACTCGGTCGGACTTCCGCGTGCCTCGGTTCGCGACCGCCGACCTGCGCGGGCAGGTCGTGCGCGAGGTCGTGCCACGAGGGAAGCACCTCTTCGTGCGCACCGACGGCGAGGTCTCGGTCCATTCACATCTCGGGATGGACGGTGCGTGGCACCTCTACGACCCGGGCGAGCGGTGGCGAGGTCGTGCGTTCGAGGTGCGAGGCGTGCTCGAGACGGACCGTCACGTGGCCGTCGGCCACCGGCTGCGGCGTCTCGAGGTCGTCCGAACCGCAGCCGAGCCGGAGCTGCTGCGCGCCCTCGGCCCGGACGTGCTCGGTCCCGACTGGGACGCGACCGAGGCGATCAGGAGACTCACGGCCGCGCCGGACCGCGAGGTGGGCGAGGCGTTGATCGACCAGTCCGTGATGGCCGGGCCCGGGAACGTCTATCGATCGGAGGTGTGCTTCCTCGCGGGCATCGACCCGAGGAACGCGGTTGGCACCATCCCGGAGCCCGCGGGGGTCGTCGACCTGATGAAGTCGCTGATGGAAAGGAACCGCGGGGGTGGTCCGCGGGTGACGACCGACGACCCTCGCAGGGGACGCGAGCTCTGGGTCTACGGGCGTCGCGGGAGACCGTGTCGCCGCTGCGGCACACCGATCGCGTCGTTCATGCAAGGTGAAGGAGCTGGGAGGGTCGTGTACGCCTGTCCTCGGTGCCAGACCGCCATCGGTGATCCTCGACCCTCACGCTCCCGCGGGTAGACCCTCCGAGAGAGACGTCTCCCCTCCTCCGATCGCCCGAAGCTCGGAATACGAGCGGCCGAGAACCGTTGGGCAGGGAAAGCAAGGAGATGAGGGACATGAGACAGCAGATCGAGCACACCGAACGCGATGCGATCCTCGTGGAGGATGCAGCGCTGATCCGGATGATGGGTTTCCCGGTATTGGAGGCGTTGCCCTCACGGACCGTGCCGTACGACCAGGTCGACCCGTTCATCCTCGTGCACGAGGCACGGATGCGTCTGTCGGAGGTCGGGAAGGTCGACACGAAGCATCCCCACCGAGGCTTCGACAACCTCTGGTACGTGATCGAGGGTTCGGCGAGCACCGGCCACAGCACCGGTCCCGACGGAGCGATCGAGCGGGCGCGCCTGTCCGAGGGAGGGCTCCTCGCGCTCAGGACGGGCAGAGGAGCCTGGCATGCCGAGGGCATCGGCGAGGAAGAGATCGGCGAGGGCCTCGGCGACACCGAGTTCCGCGGCGTCTTGTTCTGGGTGAATCTCGCTCGCAAGGACAAGCAGGCCGAGCCGACCGCGCTGATCTTGCAGCCGGATCAGATCCCGACCCGGCACGAGGGCGACGCGATCGTCCGCACGCTGGTCGGCGAGGGCTCGCCCGTGCAACTGGGAACGCCGGCGTTGATCCTCGACGTCGAGCTGCCCGAGGGTGGGCAGGTCACGACCGCGGTGCCGCCGGAGTTCCAAGGGTTCGCCTATCTGCTCGAGGGCGAGGGGACGTTCGGCGCTAACAGGCGCCCTGCCAAGCCCCCACAGCTCGTCCTGCTGGGTGCGGGAGCACGGTTCACGGTGACGGACGCGGTGCCAGGCACACGGCTCCTGCTCATGACCGGAAAGCCGTACGGGGAGGTCCCCGTGTTCAACGGCCCGTACGTGGACTAGGAGCACCCGGCTCGCCAACGGGCCTACGAACGGCATGAACCGCTCGTGCTGAGAGATGCTCTATCGCTGCTCGACCTCGGACGCGGTTCGTTCAAGGTCGGCCCCCTGCCCGTCGAGACAAGGGCAATGGACACCCTGCGCACCCTCACCCAGGTCCGGAGAGAGACGCTCGTGTCCCGCCTCGCGACGGCCTTCGCCGACCGGGATTTCATGACCATGGAGCGCGAGATGCGCGAGGACGTCGTACTGGACCTCCCCGGAACTTCTCCGTTCGCCGGCGAACATCACGGCCATGAGTCGGTGGGCAAGTTCCTCGTAGGGATCCGACAGTTCGTGCTCTCGTCGAGGGAACCACGCTTCGTCTTCGTCCACGAGGCGAACTCGATGAGGGTCAGCCACGAGATAGAAGTCGCAGGTCCCAACCACCTCGTGGAGATGACGTTGCACCTCGCGCTGACGTTCGACAGGGAAGAGCGGATCTCGACGGTGCATGTCGAGCCGAGCGACCCCGGGCTATTCACGCACGTGATCGCCGCCGCGTTCAGCATGTCGTAGAACGGCGGACAAGGAGTTCGCGCCAAGCACGTGCCACGTACGAACGATGACGGGAGACCGCATGGGACAGTTCAAGATCGTGTGGAAGGGTTCGAAGGAAGACGAAACGGTCGAGGCCGATCGGTTCCAGGACGAGGGTGACTGGATCACCTTCACGCAAGCGGCCAAGAGTCTCGGAGCCGCAAGGCTGCAAGCGCTCCGGATCCGTGGCGACGACGTCGAACGGATCGAACGGGTCGATCAGTAGAAGTGTTGCGTGCTCCCTCCCTTGGGGAGTCACGATCGGTGTGCGCGACCAAGACCGGCCCTCGCGCCGGAAATGGTCGGCCGTAGGATGCTGGTATGGGTATCGCCGAGGAGCGACCTGATCAACCGGACGAGAGGCTGCTACCAGCGAGGCTCAGGCGCGCAACGCCACCAGCCTCGCTCGTCGTTGGTGTCACCAGCCTTGTTGCCGCCGTCGTGTGGATGCGGACACTCACGCCGCCGATAGCGCCGACGCTCACGGTGGAGTTCCCGGACAGCGTGGCGTCGTTCCTCTTCGGGGTGGCTTTGGTCGTCGGCACCCTTCTCGGCGTCCGCAGCCTTTGGGGCCTTACCTTGTTCCTCTCGGTGCTGCCCTCAGGGCTCGTGCTTGCGACAGCGATCATCGATCCCCGCGCACAGACGATCGGCGGTGTGCTCCTCCTCGCGCTCGGGTTGGTGTGCCTGGCACTGCCGTCCACCCAGCATTTCGAAGACCGACGGATCCGCCAGGTTCTCGGATAGCCGCAGCAGCGGACGCCCGATCGGGTCGGCAACGACGAGAACGATCTGCGTCGGGACGGCGTTGGTCTGGGGCGTCGGCTCGGCGAACGGAGGTCGCGGGGACAGAGGAGCAGACAATCAGCGCCCGCGCAAGATGCGTCGTGGCTCCGGGGGCGAGACTCGAACTCGCAACCTACGGATTAACAGTCCGCCGCTCTGCCAATTGAGCTACCCCGGAAGGGTCGGCCACCGATGCTACCGGACCGGCACGCGCGTTCGCGTCTACGATGCGGCCCCGTGACCACCGATCCCGTTCGCGCGCGCTGGGCTGCCGGCGAAGCTGCATACGCCGCATGGCTCACGCTCGAGAGCCCGGCGGCCGCCGAGATCGCCGCCACCGCGGGCTTCGACGCGGTCGTCGTGGATCTCCAGCACGGCCACGCCACGCTCGACGACCTTCCCACGATGATCAGCGCGATCGAGCGCACGCCCGCCCTCCCGTTCATCCGGGCATCCTGGAACGATCCCGGCGAGCTGATGCGCACGCTCGACCTCGGCGTCCGTGGCGTGATCTGCCCGATGGTCGGGTCCCGCGCCGAAGCCGAGGCATTCGTCGGCGCGTGCCGCTATCCGCCGGCCGGCACCAGGAGCTACGGCCCCATCCGCGCCGCCTTCGGCCAAGGCCGGGAGCAGACGAGCGCTGCCGACGCCTCGATCCTCCTCTTCGCGATGATCGAGACGGCGGACGGTCTCGCGAACGTCGATGACATCGCCGCGACACCGGGACTCGACGGCGTGTTCGTCGGGCCTGCCGACCTCAGTCTCGCGATGGGTCTGGACACCTTCGCCGACCTGACGGATCCCAGCCTGCTGGAGACGTTGGACACGATCGTGGAGACGGCGAGCCGCCGGGGCATCACCTCGGGCATCCACGCGCCCTCCCCGCCGAGGGCCGCCGCGATGGCGGCGCGCGGCTTCCGGTTCATCTCCTGCGCTGTGGACGCCGACCTCCTCCGCGAGGCCGCCGGCGCCGCCCTCCGTGCCACCCGCGACCCTCGCTCCGCCGGGTAGGCTCTGCCCATGAAGCTTCGATCCCTGGTCCTCCTCGTCACCGGCGTCGCCCTCGGCATGAAGCTCGCCGCGAAGCTCCGTGAAGACGACCCCAACGTCCTCCACGGACCGCAACGCGCCCGGAGCGATCAGCGGCCGGCGCTGCGGCTCGTCTCCGGCCAGATGCAGCGGCTTACCGACGCGGCGACGGGCAAGAGCCTCGACGCGATCAGGCGGGTACGCAGCGAGATCCGCGAGCGTCTCGGCGAGAACGACGCCGCCGCCTGGAACTGATCCGGCCGCATCCTGTAGGACGCAACAACCCCCCAGTGGGCTGACTCCAGCGGCGACGTCCTCCCAGCCGATGCCTTGAGCGAGCGACGAGGATCCTCCACAGAGGATGGCTGGCGGCGCTCGGGACCCCGTTCGCGGGTCCTGAGTACGGGAAGGTGCGTGAGGTGGATGGGGCTCATCGAACGAGCGCTTTCTCGCCTGAGCTCCGAGGACGGCGCAACCGCGATCGAATACGCGTTGATGGTGGCCCTGATCGCGATGGTGATCATCGTGGCCGTCACGTTCCTCGGGCTGACGACGAGCCAGATGTATCAGGACGTTGGGACCGCCGTATCGACCTCCTGAGTCAACGACCGCCGACCAAGCGCTGACCGAACGCTTTCCGGAACTCCTTCGCTTCCTTGCTCGTCTCGAGCTCGAACACGAGCTGGGACGCGTCCTGCTCGAAGACCTCGAATCGTCGTGCCGAACCGAGCCCCAGCAAGCCGCGTGAGACCGACTCGATGCGGACCTCGTTGAGGCGCCGGGCTCGCCACGCGCCGCGTGACAGGAACGCGGCCCGCGGCGCGACGTAGAGGTGGCGATCCGACACGGCGATGACGGCAGACCCGACGGACGAGTGTGATCCCGAGACGTACGCGGCGCAGAGGAGACGCTCGCCCGACTCGCGGGGAACGACCTCTGCGACCTTCGCGACCAGTGATGGCATGCCCGGAAGCGCCGGTAGGTGCGCTCCTCCTCCCATGACCCATCGGCCTCGAGATGGACGGCCTTGAAACTGCCCGAAAGCCCCTACTCCAGGTAGTCGCGCAACCGCTGCGACCGGGACGGGTGCCGCAGCTTGGAGAGGGTCTTGGACTCGATCTGGCGGATCCGCTCCCGCGTAACACCGAATTCCCGGCCCACCTCTTCGAGGGTCCGTGGGTGACCGTCTGCGAGGCCGAACCGGAGCTCGATCACCTTCTTCTCCCGCTCCGAGAGTGTGTGCAGCACCGAGCCGAGCTGCTCCTGCAGGAGGATGAACGACGCCGCGTCCACGGGGACGACGGCGTCGGAGTCCTCGATGAAGTCGCCGAGATGGGAGTCCTCCTCCTCGCCGATCGGCGTCTCCAGGGACACCGGCTCCTGCGAGACCTTCTGGATCTCGCGGACCTTCTCGGCACTGATCCCCATGACCTTGCCGATCTCCTCCGGCGTCGGCTCGCGGCCGAGGTCCTGCAGCAGCTGCCGCTGCACCCGCACGAGCTTGTTGATCGTCTCGACCATGTGCACGGGGATCCGGATCGTCCGCGCCTGGTCGGCGATCGCCCGGGTGATCGCCTGACGGATCCACCACGTCGCGTACGTGGAGAACTTGAAGCCCTTCGAGTGATCGAACTTCTCCACGGCGCGGATCAGGCCGAGGTTCCCCTCCTGGATCAGGTCGAGGAAGAGCATCCCGCGGCCCACGTAGCGCTTCGCGATCGAGACCACGAGCCGGAGGTTCGCCTCGATCAGCTTGCGCTTCGCGAGCTGGCCGTCCCGCTCGACCCGATGGAGGTAGCTGACGACCTCCTCGTCGGTCTTCGGCCGATAGGCCTTCTTCTGCGCGAGTGGGTCTCGGCCGATCCCTTCGACCTTGCCGAAGGCCCTCGTCTGGTGGTCCCAGATCTCCCAGACGCGGGTCGTGGCCAGCCGGAATCGCTTCGGGTCCGGCTTGCCCTCGGTGACGATCTGCTCCTGGAGCTCCGTGCAGAGCTCGCCGGCCTCGATCCGGCGGGCGAGGTCCACCTCCTGCGGCGCGTTCAGCAGCGGGACCTTGCCGATCTCCTTGAGGTACATCCGGACCGGGTCGTTGGTCGGCGCCTTCAGGGCGTCGACCTCGATGCGGATCTGGGTCACCGCATCCGTGTCGTCACCGGGAAGCTCGATGATCTCGATGCCCTCGGTGTTCAGATGATCCGTGAGCTGCGCGAGGACTTCCTCCACCTGATCGGGCGTGATCTCCGGCAGTGCCTCGAAGACATCGCCTGACGTGACGAAGCCGCGTTCGCGGCCGAGCACGACGAGTTGTTCCTTGACCTCATCGAGGCTTGTCGTCTCAGTCACTGGTTCGCGCGCCGCGCTCAACGGGGATCGTCCAGCTTCGTTGGGAGCACGGAGAGAGTGTACGGAACCGGGACCGGCGCCGACCCTGGCATGGAAAGTCCTAGTCCGCGTCCAGGAGTCCCTGGCGGATCCTTCGCAGCTCGCCATCGATCTCCACCAACTGTTGGAACAGCCCGTCGTAGTCGGGGTCGATCTGTGGGTTCATCTTCTGCAACCTGATGCGGATCTCGTCGCTCTGCTGTTTCAACACGAACTCGTGCAATCGCGCGAAGACGTGCGCCGCGTACTCCGGCGTCGGCTCACCCTCGATCGGCTCGACCGCGAGGGCGCTGGCCGCCGCCGCGACCTTCGGGTCGTCGGCGCCGGCCAGCGCCCCGAGATCCCCGGAGACCTCGCGCAACGCCGACAACGCCAGCCGCCCCGCCGGTGTGCGGACGTGATCGTCGGTGAGCTTCGGTGCGTACTCCTCGAAGACCGCTCGGTTCTGCGTCAGCAGCCGGAGCATCTCCCGCTCCACCCGGTCCCGGGCCGACAGGCGCTTCATCGTCTTCGCGACCTGCTCGGGATGACCGCCGAGCCGGCGCTGGAGCGCCGTGCGCACCGAGTCCTCGGAGACCCCGGTCAGGTCGGCGAGGAGATGCCCGTACTCGCTCCGCCTGACCGGGTCCTGCAGCTTCTGCAGCATCGGGAGGGCGTCCGCAACCGCGGCAGACTGCCCCTCGACGTTGGACAGGTCGTGACGCTCGACGGTCCGCCGGACCATGTACTCGACCATCGGGCGGGCGGTCTTGGCCGCCTCACGCACCTCATCCGCCCCGTGCTTCGCGACGAACTCCGCGGGGTCCAGTCCGTCGGGCATGATCATCACGACGGCCTGGACCGGGTACTGCTCCTGGAACGCGAACGCCCGCTCGGCCGCGCGCGCACCCGCCTCGTCGGAATCGAACGCGAGCACCGCGCGCGTCGCGAACCGCGACATGAGCTTGAAGTGACCCTCGCCGAGCGCGGTGCCACACGTCGCCACCGCGCTGTCGATCCCGGCTTGCGCCAGTCCGATCACGTCCGTGTATCCCTCCACGACGAACACCTGGCCGGACCGCGCGACCGCCTGTCGCGCGCGGTGGAGGTTGTAGAGGATCTCGCCCTTCTTGTAGATCGGCGTCTCGGCGGTGTTCAGGTACTTCGCCTGCTCCCCCGCGCGGGCGTCACTCGGCAGGATCCGCGCACCGAAGCCCAGATATCGACCCTGCAGGTCCTGGACCGGGAACGTGAGCCGGCCGCGGAAGCGGTCGCGAACCACGCCGTCCTCGCCCTTGGTCGCGAGACCCGCCTCGATGAGCACCTCGGGTCCGAGATCCTTCGCCAGGCGCCGCAACAGGAAGTCCGGATAGCCCGGCGCGTAGCCGATCCCGAACGCCTCGAGCGACTCCGCCGAGAGACCGCGCTCCTCGACGTAGGCCCGCGCGTCCTCCGCCTCGCGTCCCTCGAGCAGCATCCGCGAGTAGAGCTTCGCCGCCTCCTCGTTGGCCTTGAACAGCGAGTTGCGGCGCTGCGCCGCGCGGCGTTCGGCCGCCGAGTCGCCCTCGAACCGGAGCGTGACGCCGGCGAGCTGCGCCAGCCGCTCCACCGCCTCGATGTACGACAGACTCTCGAGCTCCCGGAGGAACGTGATCGCGTCGCCGCCCTTGCCACACCCGAAGCAATAGAAGACACCCTTCGACGGCGACACGCTGAACGACGCCGTCTTCTCCTGATGGAACGGGCACAGTCCCGACATCGAGTCGTGTCCGGTCTTCTTCAGGGCGAGGTACTGCGACACGAGCGTGACGATGTCGGTCCGCTCTTTGACCGCTTCGATGTCCTCTTGCTTGATCCGGCTCATCGTCCTCGCGCCATGCCTACCCCTGGTCGTGCAGCCACCCGCGGGGAAGGAACAGTCGCTCGTACGTCCGGAGGGCGTACCGGTCCGTCATGCCCGAGATGTAGTCGGCCACACGGATCGGCAGGTCGCCCGGCGCCCGATGGTACTCCTCGGGCATGTCGGTCGGATGGTCGAGGAAGTGCTGGAAGAGCTCCCGGATGAGCCGGGTCGCCCGCGCGTGCTCCCCCTCGGTGTCCTCGCGGAGGTAGACCTGCTCGAACATGAAATCGCGGAGGCCGTCCAGGGCAGCGAACACGGGCTTCGTGAGCTGCACCTCGGGCTGGTCCTCGCTGGCGGCGACCAGATCTGTGACGAGCGTGTTGATCCGCTCCGAATGGGTGGCGCCGAGCAGCTTCATCGGGCCGGCCGGAAGCTCGGCGTCGGTCAGCACGCCCGCCCGGAGCGCGTCGTCCACGTCGTGGTTCAGATAGGCGATCCGGTCGGCGAACCGGACGATCTGCGCCTCCAGGGTGGAGGGCGGCGGCATCGACCAGGGGTGGTTCACGATCCCGTCGCGCACCTCCCACGTGAGGTTCAGGCCCTCACCGTCGTTCTCGAGGTGCTCGACCACCCGGAGCGACTGCTCGGAGTGGCGGAACGGGCGACCGAGGAACGGCGTGAGCGCTTGCTCCCCGAGGTGTCCGAACGGCGTGTGGCCGAGGTCGTGCCCCAGGGCGATGGCCTCCGCGAGATCCTCGTTGAGCCGGAGGGCCCGGGCCGCCGTCCGTGCGATCTGCGACACATCGAGGGTGTGCGTGAGCCGCACGCGGTAGTGATCGCCCTCGGGCGACAGGAACACCTGCGTCTTGTGCTTCAGCCGCCGGAAGGCCTTGGCGTGGACGATCCGATCCCGGTCCCGCTGGTAGACGGTCCGGAGGTCGTCGTGCGGCTCCTCGCGGTCACGGCCCTTGGTCTCCGACGCGAGCGAAGCCCTCGGAGAAAGGACCTGACGCTCGATCTCTTCGGTTCGCTCTCGGGGGGTCGGCACCACCTCATGGTAGCGCCGCCCACCCACACGCCCGTCAGCGGCCCACCAGGCGGTAATAGAGGTACGCGAAGGTCTCACGGATGTACCCCTCCCCCCTGGTCTCCTGGGACGTCGCCGCCGACTGCCACGTCGCCGACGCGTGCCCGTCGATCCCCAGGTCTCCCGCCATCCGCTCGACCCGCGCGTTGTGCCACGGATCCGAGACGAGGAACGCCGACCCCATGCCGGCGTCCCGCATCACGGGCGCGGCCGCCCGCAGGGACTCGAACGTCGTGTGCCCTTCCGGCACCGGGACGATCGCCTCCTCCGGCACCCCCTTCTCCAAGAGGTATCTGCGACCGGCCTCGGCCTCGGTGAAGCGGTCCCCCGGCTGCCCGGCGCCGAGGACCAGGACCGTGTCGGCCCGTCCCTGTTCGAAGAGGAGCGCCGCATGGTCCAGTCGCCCGGCGAACACCGGGGAGGGCTCCCCGTCGTACTGGGCGGCGCCCAGGACCACGATCGCGTCGGCTCGGTCGATCTCGGAAGCGTCGTCGTGATGCGCCGCCGTCCAGACGACGATCGCGCACCCCGCGATGAAGCCCAGCGACAGAAGGATGAGGAAGCCCAGGCTGGCCAGGAGGGGGTGCCGACGGATCCACCGCACCCGGCCAGCCTAACGCCGCCCTCCGATATGGCCTGCGTTGCTGGTGAACCCCTACCCGCAGCGGGACGGGTAGCACTCGGCCGTCCAGTCCTTCCTCGCCACCGCGCGGAAGTCGCCGTCCGAGCGGTACGGGAGGTATCGCAACTCCGTGCCCATCGTGTTGTTCCGCGCGTGCACGATGTAGTCGCTGCCGCTGGATCCCTCCTGGTGGATCAGGGCGATGTGACCCCACGTGGAGTGCCGCTCGACGAGTGCGTCCATGAACGCGGTCGCCGCGTAGGTCTTCGAGATGACCCGGAACGGATACGACGGCGCCGGGTCGAAGTACGCCCACGTGCTGTAGGGACCGTGGATGTTCTTCTCGTGAGCCCAGAAGTGGTATCCCGTGCCGCTCCCGAGCTCGCTGTTCAGCGCCCATGTCTTGAACGTGAACCCGGAGCAATCGGCACCCTCTCCCCCGCCGTCGGTTGCGGTGTTCGGCGTGTCGTCGTACCCGTTCAGCTTGTAGCAGCCGCCTCCCCACTCGTAGCCCTCGCCCACGGCCCGCATCGCGTAGGTGTCGGCCTGCGAGCGCTTCCACGTGTCGCGCACCCAGCCGCTCCCGTTGCAGTGCTCCGACGCCCACGACGCGAGCGCTCGCTGCGCCGGCACCAGCGCGGTCAGGAGCAGCCCGACGCACGCCAGCGCCTTGATCCCCTTCAGGGTCTTGTTCATCTGCCCTTCACCTCGAATCGCTCGATCCGGATGCCGTTGATCTCCGCGTACACGGCGAGCACCTCGTCGGGCGCCCGGAACCGAACCGTGGATGCCGTCGCGTCCATCTCGCGGGACGGCGGCGCGATCAGCTCCGCCCGGACGAGCGAGCCGTCTGCCGCGAACCGGATGAGCGCCACCGCCTCCCCTGCCTCGGACCACAGTCCACGAGCCGCGATCGCGCCGCCGTCGGGCAGCCCCCGCACGAAGTAGTCGATGCCGGGCTGCGCACCGGCCGGGAGCCGAAGCACGGCGCCGGCACGAGATCCGTCCGGCCTCGCCCACACGAACGCGACTCGCCCACCGGGCAGATCCTGCGAGAGCGCGACCGCACCGTCGCGCCCGGGGACCGCGGACGCCAGCGCGCGCGCCTGCGCCTCGGCGGGAAGCGCCACGCCGGGTCGCGATCGCACGGGCGCCCACTGCGCCGGTCCGACCCACACGAGCGGGCCACCGGGCGTGAGCGCGATCCGCTCCGCGACGCCGGCCTCCACCCGATACCGCCCGATCACGCGACCGTCCGAGCCGAGCTCGAACGCCGTCGCCCCGAGCCCGAGCGTGGTCACCGCGACCTCACCGCCGGCACCGACCGCGATGTCGACAGGCCTGCGCATCGGGAGCGGCAGCGCTCGCCGGTGCTCGCCGCGCGGGGAGAGGACCAGCACCCGCTCGTGCACCCAGTCGGCGACGTGGATGGAGCCGTCCGCCGCGACGTCGAAGCTCGACGGCCCGAGCGGTTGCTCGTCGCCGACGCCGCCGATGCGCCCGACCTGGCTCGGTCCGTCGCCGTAGCTCAGTCGAGTGACGACACCGTCACTCGTTGTGAGGGACGTCCAGTCGAATGGACCCGGCCAGACCACCTCTCGCAGTCCCGCCGTTGTCACGACGCGGAACGGGGTGGCGGCGGCGCCTTCCGGGAACCGAACCTCGGGGTCGCCCTCGATCCCGAACTCGAACCAGTAGGAGAGCCCGTCATCGGTGACCAGGCCGCCCGGCACCGCGAAGCGGTAGCCGTTGCCCTCGGCCCGGCCCGTGACGTCGGTCCACCCGTCCCCAGAGAGAACGTGTGCGACGGCGGACGCGACCTCGCATGTCTCGGTATCCGGGCAGAAGAGCCCCGCCGAGAGCTCCAGATCCACACCGGGGTCCGCGAGCACCCGGGCCACGTGAAGCACCACCGGACGAACACCGCCGGGGCTCTCCGACGATGCACCCGTGAGGGACGTCGCTCCCACCGCCGCGCCGATCGCGACGCCCGCCAACAGCCCGGCTACCACGAGGCGCCGTCGGTTGTTCCCTGCGCCCATGAGCCACCTCCTCCGTGCTCAGGGGGGAGGTAAGGGCGGCAACCGTATCGGTGTATGCCGGGCGATTCCGTGACGGATCTCACGCTCGGGGGAGTTGCCTCTAGAGCGAAAGTTTGGGCGAAAGGGGGGTTCCATCCCGGCCGCGGGCTGGTGTACCCTGCTTCGACCGATGCGCCTCGGTGCATCTAAGTCCCTCGATGTGGTGCGGCAGCGGCCTTAGGCCGCAAGACGCTTCCCCCGAGAGGGATGTTGGTGATACGAAGGCACATCCGAGAACTGTTGGATCTATCGGCGACGGAGGGAATGGATCGCCGAGGACCCTGGAAGGGGGATGGGTAGATGAGGAAGGTATCTCGCGTTTCGCGCCCTGCGCTGAAGCGCATCTCTAGTGGAGGGGTGGTCCTGGCGCTCGTAGCCATGTTCGGACTGCCTACCGCCGCATTCGCGGCGCCCGGCCCGACAACGGCCGCGATCACGGCGGTGGACACCATCACGGTGACCACTGCCGCAGGTGCGGATTCGCCGAACCGGATCAACATCAGCGACACATCCGAGGTCGTGGAGATCTCCGACACGCGCCAGACAGAAGTGGCCGGCGCGGGATGCTCCCTCGTCGGCGGCGAGATCCACTGTCCGATCGACAACATCACCACGGTGATCGTGAACCTCGGTGCCGGCGACGACCAGCTGAGCGTCTTCAGCTCGAACCTCAGCTTCACCGTCAACGGCGGCGACGGCGACGACATCGTCTCCTCCGGCGGCGGCAACGACATCCTCAACGGCGATGCCGGCGACGACGTGCTCCAGGGTCGCGCGGGTGCCGACGCCATCAACGGTGGTACCGGTGCCGAAGATGAGGGCGGCGACACGAACGGCGCCGACTACGCGGACAACGACGACCACACCGTGACCGTGGGAGTCGGGGCGGACGACGGCGACAACGACGTCGACCCCTCTCTCGCAGTCGTGTCCGAGAGCGACAACGTCGGTGCCGACATGGAAGTCATCCGGACCGGTGGCGGCGTCGACGTCCTCGTCGGTGGCGCGAACCCCGTGACACTCCAGGGTGGCGGCGGCGCAGACACGCTGACGGGTGGGCCCGGCGGCTCCACGCTGCAGGGCGACGATGAAGGCGACACGCTCACGGGCGGCGCCGGGATCGACACCGTCAACTACAACCGGGAGACGTCGCTCGACGTCACCGTGACCGTCAACGACGGCAACGCCAACGACGGTCCGGCCGGCGAAGGCGACAACGTCGGGGCCGGCATCGAGAACGTCACCGGTGGTATCGGTGACGACACGCTGATCGGGAGCGCGGCGGCCGAGACCCTCAACGGGGCCGGCGGAGGGGACACCCTCGACGGCGGACTCGGTGCGGACGTGCTGATCGGCTCGACCGGCACCGACACCGCCTGGTTCAACCGTGGGACCGCCGTGACCGTGACGCTGAACGGCTTGGCGGACGACACGGACGGCGACAACGTCGGTGGTACCGGCAACACGATCGAGAACGTCACAGGCGGCGGCGGCGGCGACACGATCACCGGCAACGGCCTGCCCAACAGGTTGGAAGGCGCCGGAGGTGCCGACACGCTGAACGGCGGTGACAACAACGACACCTTCGTCGGTGGTGCCGGCGGCGACACGTTCAACGGTGGAGCCGGAGCCGGCGACCACGTGCTCTACTCGGCCGCTGCAACCGGCGTGACCGTGACGATCGGTGCAGGTGCCGACGATGGCGAAGGCGGCGAGGGCGACGAGGTCCTGGGCAGCGTCGAGCGGGTGACGGGGAGCAACCAAAGCGACTCGATCACCGGTTCCTCAAGTAACAACACGCTGAACGGGATCGGCGGCGTCGACACCATCCTCGGTAGAGCAGGTAACGACATCCTGAACGGCGGGGACGGCAACGACGCCCTGGACGGCGAAGACGGCAGCGACACGCTCAATGGAGGGAACGACAACGACTCCATGATCGGCGGCGCCGGCTCCGACCTCGTGACCTACGCGAGTCGGCCCTCCCGGGTGGACGTCACCCAGGACGGGGCTGCCAACGACGGCCAGGTCAACATCGCCGAGGCCGACAACGTCCACGGCAGTGTCGAGCGCGTGCTCGGGACGAACTTCAACGACCTCCTCGAGGGCGACGCCGGCAAGGACGTCCTTAATGGCCGCGGTGGAGACGACACCGTCCGTGGCTTCGGAGGGGCCGACACCCTCACCGGCTCGAACGGGGATGACCTCCTCGTCGGTGGAAGCGGCAGCGACGTCCTCTCGGGTAACGACGGGAGCGACGACCTCCGCTCGAACGGAGACGGAGCGAAGGACTCCCTCAACTGCGGAGCCGGTGGCGACGTGTTCACCAAGGACGCGATCGACACCGCAGCCGCGAACTGCTTCCCGTAACCCAGGGAACAGAGCACAGCGACCCCGGAAAGGGGCGGGCGCGGAGGGCGCCCGCCCCTTTCCCTTTCTCCGGCCTTGATACGGTCGGCCGGAGATGACCCCGCCACGTTCCTTCCCGATCCGTTACTCGAAGGTCTCGCGCTGGTTCTTCGCGCCGCTACGCCTGGGAGCTCGGCACGCGAAGGTCGAGCTCACGGACGACGCCCTTCGCGTTCGCATGGGATGGGCGTTCCGAGCCACCATCCCTCGCCGCTCGATCCGAAGAGCCGCCCTCCATCGCGACGTGTGGTGGGCGATCGGCGTCCACTCGGACCTCCGATTCAAGAGCTGGCTGGTGAACGGCTCGTCGAAGGGCATCGTCTTCCTCGATCTCCTGCCGCCCGCGAAGGGTCACGCCGGCCCGTTCCCGATCGCGATCGAGCGACTCGGTCTGGGCCTCGAGGATCCCGAGGGCCTCGTGCGGGAGCTGCAGGCCTGAATCCTTCGGAATTTCTGCCCGAGTGTGATGCGTTTCACTGTGCGGCGAACTCGAGGTCGCTAGCGTCGTTCGCGTGAGCACGTTGCGTTCCGCTCTCGATGAGCCTCGGTCGGAGGATCTTCAGGTCTCGTCCGACGGGGAGCTGGGCGAGGATCTCGTGGAGCTCGAACGCGCCTCGCGGGTGCTGGATGCCGAGCGAGCCAGGCGATTGGTCGAGATCGAGCGCCGCGGCACCTGGGCGGTCGACGGGCATCTGTCCGTGGTGTCGTGGCTGGCCGCGCGTGTGCGGGTCGGGTTCGGTCGAGCTTCCCAACAGGTGAAGATGTCCAGGGCGCTCCGTGCGATGCCCGTGACCTCGGATGCGCTGGGCTCGGGCGAGCTCTCCTCCGAGGCAGCCCGATCGCTCGTCTCCGCCCGAGAGGCGGCCCCTGAGGCCTTCTCGGAGGCCGAGGCGATGCTCGTGGACGCCGCCGGTCTCCTTCCGGTCAGGGAGTTCCGGGCCGCCATCGCCTACTGGCGTCAGGCGGCGGATGCTTCTGCAGAGGAAACGCGAGCCAGGCGCGTCTACGAGGGACGCCACCTGCACGTCTCCCCCACCATCCAGGGCACCGTTCGGATCGATGGCGACCTGGATCCAGAATCAGGCCAGACCGTGCTGGTGGCCCTCCGCGCGATGCAGGATGCATGGGCGAGGGACGGGGACGAAGACCGCAGGACCGCCCCCCAGCGGCGGGCTGACGCCCTCACGGAGCTCTGCACGAGCCTGGCTCGATCGCATCGACCGGCCGCAGGTGGCAGGCGAGCGTCCCCACGTGGTGGTGACGGTGGACCTGGAGACCCTCGAGGGGAAGCTCGGCAAGCGATCCCAGCTCGAGGACGCAGGCCCGATCACCTCCCGAATGGCACGGCGCCTCGCGTGCGACGCGGGTGTGTCTCGAGTCGTGGTGAGGGGCGGCTCCGAGCCGCTCGATGTGGGTCGCAGGACGCCGGTCGTTCCAACAGGGATCCGGCGTGCCCTCGTGATCCGCGACGGCGGCTGTCGATTTCCGGCCTGCGGCAGGCCTCAGGCGTGGTGCGACGCTCACCACGTCGAGCACTGGGCCGATGGCGGCGAGACCGCGCTCGAGAACCTCGTGCTGCTGTGTCGTCGACATCACCGAGCGGTGCACGAGGACTTCCGGGTGGAGATGATCGAGGGGCGGCCGGCGTTCTCGCGGCCCGACGGGAGCCGGCTAGAGGATCGGGCACCGCCGTAGTTGCTCCTAGCCTCGCCGGGCCTCCATCAGCCGTCTGCCGGCGGTCCATGCCAGCCACGGTGACCGGAACGCGAACCGGTCCTCGTCCGGCGTGCCCTCGTTCGACCATCGAAGCACCATGAACACGAGCTGCGAGGGCTCGAACGTCTCGTGGATCGGCTCGGGCACGTGGTCGCCGCGTTCGTCGACGACGTCGACATCCTGGATCGCGGTCCGCGGCAATCGCCCGACCTCCTCGACGTCATCGTCCTCCTCCTCGATGACGAAGACGAGCTCGGTGGGCAGCACCGCCGCGACTACTGGGGTGACCTTGCGCCGCATCGTCGGGAGCACATTGAGCTGCGGCTCCTTGGGTTCCGGCTCGGGCGAGGGGACGACGCCGCACGGGAAGGAGTACTCGGCTCGGTTCTCCTCGAGCCAACGGCTTCGGGCCAGCCGGCCTACGTCCTCGCCGTCGGGCTCGATGCCCCGGAGGAACATGTCGCGGGCGATCTCGGCTGTGGCCACGTCGCCCGCGCTGTGAACCAGCCTGGACCCAAGGAGCAATCGATCGAGGTCGCTCCTCCCCCAATCGAAGAGAGGCATGGCGCTACTTCGAGGCGGACTCTGCCGCGCCCACCGCTGCCTGACCGGCGGCCAGCCGAGCCGTCTCCACCCGATAGGGCGAGCAGCTCACGTAGTCGAGCCCGATCTCGTGGCAGAACACGACGCTCGCGGGGTCGCCGCCGTGCTCCCCGCAGATCCCCAGGTGCAGCGACGAATTGGCCGCGCGGCCCTCCTCGCTCGCGATCCGCATCAGCCGGCCGACGCCGTCGACGTCGATCGTCACGAACGGGTTGGCGGGCACGAGCTTGCGCTCCTCGTACATCCCCACGAACTTGCCGATGTCGTCACGCGAGAAGCCGAACGCCGTCTGGGTGAGGTCGTTGGTCCCGAACGAGAAGAACTCGGCCGCGTCCGCGATCTCGGCGGCGGTCACCGCCGCGCGCGGGAGCTCGACCATCGTCCCCCACTCGAGGTGCGAGAGCTCGGTGTCGCCGAGTGACTCCTCCGCCACCGGCTCGAGCTCCTCGCGCATCTGGCGCAGCTCGGGCGCGGTCGCGACGAGCGGGATCATGACCTCCACCTTCGGGTCGCCCCCGTCACGGCGGACCTGCCCCGCCGCCTCGAAGATCGCCCGCACCTGCATCGCGTACAGACCCGGTTTCACGATGCCCAGGCGCACCCCACGCAGCCCGAGCATCGGGTTGGTCTCGTGCAGCTCGTTCACCTTCTGCAGCACACGCTTCTGTTCCTCGACGTCCTCGCCGCGCGACTCTCCGAGCGCCACCTCCACCGCGAGGTCGACCTGGTTGGGCAGGAACTCGTGCAGCGGCGGGTCGAGCAGCCGAACGGTCACCGGCAGCCCGTCCATCGCCTGGAAGATGCCCACGAAGTCCTCGCGCTGCAGCGGCGCCAGCGCGTCGTACGCCTTCGTCTCCTCCTCCTCGGTGTCCGCGAAGATCATCGTCCGCACGGCGTCGACACGCTCCTCGCCCAGGAACATGTGCTCCGTGCGGCAGAGACCGATCCCCTCGGCGCCGCGCTCGCGTGCGTTGCGCGCCTGATCGGGGGTGTCGGCGTTCGCGCGCACCCGCAGCCGCCGCACGCGATCGGCGTGTGCCATCAACGACTCGAACGCCTTCCAGATCTTCTGCTCACGTGCCTCGGCGTCGCCGGCCCGGGCCTTCTCCAGCACCGACTCCTCGAGCGGCAGCTCACCGACGTACACGTTGCCGGTGAAGCCGTCGATCGTGATGACGTCGCCCTCCTTCACGGTCGTGCCGTTGGCCGAGAACGTGCGGTCGGCGGGCGAGAGCTTGATCGCGTCGGCACCGCACACCGCCGGGATGCCCTCGCCGCGGGCGACGACCGCTGCATGCGAGTTGGTCCCGCCGGCGCTCGTGAGGATCCCCTGCGCCGCGATCATGCCGTGGTAGTCGTCCGGCGTCGTCTCGCGACGGACGAGGATCACACGCTCGCCCTGCTTCCCGAGGCGCTCGGCCTCGTCGGCCGTGAAGACCACCTTGCCGATCGCGGCGCCGGGTGACGCGTTCAGCCCCTTCGCGATCGCCGTGGCGCCCTCGAGTTCGACGCGCCGCTTGAACAGCTCCTCGAGCCGGTTCGCGTCCACCCGCAGCAGCGCGGTATCGGCGTCGATCAGGTCCTCGGCCAGCATGTCGTCGGCCATCACCCACTCGGCGAACGCGGTCCGCTTGCCGACCCGCACCTGCAGGATCCAGAGCTTCCGCTTCTCGATCGTGAACTCGATGTCGCACATGTCGCGGTAGTGCCGCTCGAGCGTGTCCATATGCCGACGCAGCTCCCCGTACGCATCGGCGTCCAACTTCTCGAGCTCGACCAGAGGCAAGGTGTTGCGGATCCCGGCTACCACGTCCTCGCCCTGGGCGTTCGGCAGGTAGTCGCCGTACGGCAGCTTCTCCCCCGTCGAGGGATCCCGGGTGAAAGCGACGCCGGTGCCGGAGTCGTCGCCACGGTTGCCGAACACCATCGCCTGGACGTTCACCGCGGTGCCGAGGTCGTCGGAGATCTTGTTCTGCCGTCGGTAGTCGCGGGCGCGCTTGCCGTTCCACGACTGGAACACCGCCGCGATCGCGAGCCGGAGCTGCTCCTTCGGATCCTGCGGGAACTCCTCGCCGGTGTGCGTCCGGTAGATGCCACGGAACTCCTCGATCAGCGCCGTGAGGTCGTCGGCGTCGAGGTCGGTGTCCGTGGTCCCCGGCCCCTTGCGCTCCTTGGCGCGTTCGAGGGCTTCCTCGAACAGCTCGCCGGGCACGTCCATCACGATCTTGCCGAACATCTGGATGAACCGGCGGTAGGCGTCGCGAGCGAACCGCACGTCGCCACCGGACTGCTTCGCGAGCCCGTCCACGGACCGGTCGTTCAGTCCGAGGTTCAGAACCGTGTCCATCATCCCGGGCATCGAGAACCTGGCGCCCGATCGGACGCTCACGAGCAGCGGATCGTCCGGGTCGCCCAGCTGCCGGCCCATCGCCTCCTGGAGCGTGCCGAGGTGCTCTCCGGCCTCTTGGAGCATCTCCGAGGGAGCCCCGCCCTCCGCGAGGAACACGAGACACGCTTCGGTCGTGATGGTGAACCCCGGCGGGACCGGCAGCCCCATCGTGGTCATCTCGGCGAGGTTGGCCCCCTTCCCGCCGAGCAGGTCCTTCATGTCCTTGTTGCCTTCGGCGAAGTCGTAGACGTACTTGGTCATGGCCCAAGTCTACGGAATGGCCTCTACGGAACGGGCGCCGGGCGGTGTACGCTCGCCTCCTCACCGCTCACTCACGGAGGACCTGATGCCGCACGCGAAGGACAAGGGCGCCAAGAACGTCAAGAAGAAGGCCGCGAAGGGGATCAAGGAGAAGCGGGCCGAGAAGAAGCTGAAGCACGACGGCCGCCGCCAGACGGGCGCCGTCGAGACCATCGGCGAACGGAACTAGGTTCCTCCTCCGCCAACGAGGTGAGAACCGAAGCGCGCGGTCTGCAGGACGACCAGACCAGCGAACCTCGCGAACATCGGCCCGGCGAGCTCCATCGGTCCGCGAGACGCTAAGGGGACGCCAGTTCAGGCACGTCGCCGGGAGGCACGCAGATCGCCCCGGCCGATGCGAACGCCTCCGCACAGGGAGCCAACTCCGAGCCGGACCGGGCTGCCGATACCACCGTCTCGATCGCCGCGAGCACCACGTCCGGGGCCTCTCGGTGCACGAAGTGCCCCGAGTCGCGCGCCACGACCTGGATCGCGTTCGACGACAGCCCCGCCAAGCGAGCCTGGGCGCGAGCGGCCAGCCTCGGGACCGTCGAGAGCCACTCGTCCTCGATGATGCCGGCGGTCACCACGATCAGAGGCATGTCCGCGAGGTCGCCCGCGGCGCGCAGCTCGCGCACCGTCGCATGGATGTCGATCCGGTCGGTGCCGTCGATCCACGGCCCGGCATCGAGGCGCTCGTAGACGGGGACCTCCGGCTCGCTCGACACGTCGATCAGCACCATGCCGGCCACGTCGCTCGGATAGGTCCCCTCGAATGCCCGGACGGGCATGCCGCCGTACGAGTGACCCACGAGCACGAAAGGGACCGGCACCTCGATGGCGTCGAGCAACCGATGGAGCTCCTCCGCCATCAGCGCGGCGGTCACGTGCTCCCCGGCCGGTCGCTCGTCGCTCACGCCGGTGCCCGCACGGTCGTAGGTGCACACCCGGCTCGTCCCGGACATCTGATCGAGGAAACCGAAGAACTCCTCGGTGCCGGCGGCACCGAGCCCGGCCTCGAGGATCACGGTGGGCTCGCCCTCACCTCGGCACTCGTAGGCGAGCTCATAGCCACCTACGTCGGCCCGGCCGGCCGCGGGGATCGGTGACGGGCTCGGCGCCGGCACGTGGCTGCTGTTGCACGCCGCGAGGCCGAAGATGGCCACCAGCGCGAGCGGGACGACCCGGCGCATCTACAGCGACCGCAGCGCAGGCGAGAGCGCGCCCATCACCGCTTCTGAGGACGCGAAACCAGCGTGCACACGAGTCCCCTCGGCTTCGAGCACGAGCCCCGGCAGCGCGCCCCGTGACACCCACTGCGAGAGCGCCTCGCCGAACTCCCGCGCCTCTTCGGGCGTGTCCCAGACCGTGCTGAGGATCACCGCGACGTCGTCGCCGTCGCTCCAGGCGCGATAGATCCCGCCACCCCACCCCGCGGCGCCCGACCCCGAGGCACCGTCGTCCAGCCGGAGGTTGAGCAAGGCCTTCAGCCAGACCTCGCCCACCACCATCACGTCGTGATCACGCCAGTCGGGTCCGAAGGTCGGCGCGAGATCCGGCACATCCACGGGTTCCCCCACCTCATCCGGGAACTTCTCCGGGTGCAGGATCTGCTCGGTCGTCGTCGGGAACCGGCGCAGGGCTCGGTCGACGGCCTGCGGGCCCCCCTCGTCCGCCACTGCGTCGACGAATCGCTGTCCGGCCGTGTACGGGAATGCCTGGAGCTCGACGATCATCGGCGGGACCGGACCCTCGGCTCCACCCGGCACCGAGCCGCTGTCCGAGACGGGGAACCGGAACAGCACCTGCGTCGCGAAGTGGTTCGCGCTCCCCTCGACCACACCGAGCGCTGCCTGGAACGGCTCGTCGTCGCAGCGCACGACCAAGTCGTCGAGTCGGTCGAGGTCGAAATGCTGGTCGTCGATCGCGTGCGTGAGCTCGTGCGCCAGCACGAAGTGCTCGATCCGGTCCAGCTCGGCATCCCCCGTGTAGACGAGCTCCTCGTTCTGCGAGTTATAGAAGCCGAGGACCTGCCCCTGCTGGTACGCGTCGAGGGCCTCCAGGTACCCGACGTCCATCGGAAGCGCGCCGATCGTTTGCCATGCCTCGCTCCGCCGGGCGTAGAACCGTTCGGGGTAGTACGCGTCGAAGTACCTGCGGAGCCGCCGGTCCATCTCTTTCGGCGTGATCGGCTCGACGTTCACGGGTCGTTCGAAGTCGAGCCCCCGAACGGACTCGACCTGGTTCTCCACCTCCACGATCGCGGGAGGGACGGGCACCTCGGTCACGGGGTCCGCGACGATATCCGCCGGGATGCAGAGCCGGCGCATCGCCTGGAGCGCCGTGGTCGGCCCCGTCTTCACCTCGACGGGGGGATCCTCGGAGCCGGATGGCGACGGCGGCCTCGGCTCCGGCGTCGCCTGCGTGCACGCCACGGCCGTCCACGCCACGAGTATCACGGCGAGACCTTTCATGGGCGCTTCCTCATCGGCGCCTCGTCAGTACCACCGCGCCCGCGGCCGACAGGATCGCGAGCGCGGAAAGCGCCGCTGAGACGACCAGGAGACCCGTCGACTCGAGGAACCCCACCGCGGAGACCGCGAGGGTCACGATCGCCCCGATCCACAGCGCGAACGCCACCGCATATGCGATCACAGACGTTCCGACAGATAGGTGACGAGCCCGTCGATCGGCAGGCGGTCCTGCGTCATCGAGTCCCGCTCACGGACGGTCACCTGCGCGTCGTCGAGCGAATCGAAGTCGACGGTCACGCAGAACGGCGTCCCGATCTCGTCCTGACGGCGGTAGCGCCGGCCGATCGAGCCCGCGTCGTCGTAGTCGCACATCCACTCGCCCTTCACCAGGTCGAACACGCGCCGCGCCTCGGGCGTCAGCTTCTCGTTGCGCGACAGCGGGAGGACCGCGACCTTCGTCGGCGCGAGCCTGCGGTCGAGCGCCAGGTAGGTGCGCTTCTCCGTGCCGCCCTTCGCCGTCGGCGCTTCCTCCTCTCGATACGCATCCAGCAGGAACGCGAGGACCGCCCGGTCCACGCCGGCGGCGGGCTCGATCACGTACGGGTGGTAGTGGCGGTCGTTCTCCTGGTCGAAATACGTCAGGTCCTCCCCGGACGCCTCCTGGTGCGCCTTGAGGTCGAAGTCGGTTCGGTTCGCGATCCCCTCGAGCTCCCCCCAGTCCGTGAACGGGAATCGGTACTCGACGTCCACGGTGCGCTTCGAGTAGTGGGACAGCTCGTCGGCGTCGTGCTCGCGGACGCGGAGGTTCTCCTCGCGCAACCCGAGATCGACCCACCAGCGCATCCGCTCCGCGATCCAGAACTCGTGCCACTCCTCATCGGTGCCCGGTTCGACGAAGAACTCCATCTCCATCTGCTCGAACTCCCGGAGGCGATAGATGAAGTTCCCGGGCGTGATCTCGTTTCGGAACGCGCGACCGATCTGGGCGATCCCGAAGGGGATCTTCTTGCGGCTCACCTGCTGGATCGTGGCGAAGTCCACGAACATCGCCTGCGCCGTTTCCGGGCGCAGGTACACGGTGTTCTCGGCGTCGTCGATCGGACCCATGTTCGTCTTGAACATGAGGTGGAAGTTGCGGGGCTGGGTGAACGAGGTCTGCCCGCAGTTCGGGCATGTCGGCGGCTCCGGCAGGTGATCGGCGCGGAACCGCTGGTGACAGTTCAGGCACTCGATCAGCGGGTCGGTGAAGACCTCGAGGTGGCCGGATGCCTCCCAGACCTTCGGCGACATGATCACGGCGGCCTCGAGACCCACGACGTCGTCCCGCAGTTGCACCGTCGAGCGCCACCACTGCTCCCGGACGTTGCGCTTGAGCTCGGTGCCGAGCGGACCGTAGTCCCAGGACGAGCGAAGACCTCCGTAGATCTCCGAGGACTGGAACGCGATGCCTCGCCGCTTGGCGAGGGCGGTGACGGCCTCCATCAGGTCGGACCTTGGCAGGTCGGACCTTGGCAGGTCGGCCATGAGGACTCCTTTCCCGGCCGCTGGCTGCGGCCGCCGGCGTGAGCCTCATGCTACCGGTCAACCGCGGGCCGGCCGGTTCCGATACCTACGGCATGCCGATCGGCCACCTCTGCCGCTCCTGCGGCGCCGCCCTCCCGCCCGACCTCCGCTGGTGCACGACGTGCTTCGCCCCCGCGACGCCGTTCGCGGCCCGGCCCCCTCTCCACGAGCCCGGAACCTTCGTCGGAACGCCGATGCGGGACCACAGGACCTCACGATGGCGCTCCGGCCCGACGACGATGGGGCCGCTAGGACGCATCGGCTGGACCCTCGGTCTCCTGCTGCTCTTCCCGTGGTGGGCGCTCGTCTTGCCGATGAGGAGCATCTGGCGACGTGAGCGGGTCGCCGACGACGCACCGCCGACACTGATCGAACGCTTCCGAGGACGCCATCCCTCCCTCGGGCGCGAGATCCGTCTGAGCCCGACCGCCCGCCTGGCGCTCCTCGCGCTCGCGGCGATCGCCGTGGTGGTGGTCTTCCTCACGAAAGACGACGTGGACCGCTATCTCTTCACGGCACCGATCCTCGTCGTCGGACTGATGGTCTCGCTGGCGAGGTGGAACGACCTCGGATAGGTGCTAGTCCTTGGGCGGACCGCCGAGTGACTCCTCCGGCGGCCCGTCATGCGGCTGGAGACGAACGCCCCCGGGCTTCTTACGAGCGGCGGTCCGCGCCAGAGCGGCCCGCATCTCGCCCTGGTCCGCCGGATCCGTCTCGTGAGGCCGCCGGTCACTCTCGGTGAGTCGGATGAAGGTCTCGAGGGCCGCCGCGTGCGCCTTCGCATCGTCCATCTCCGAGCGAGATATTGCGGCGGACTGGGGAGCGGGAGCCGCTTCGCCCTTGGGTGCAGACCTGGGAGCCTTCGAGCGCGACCGGCCCTTCTGGGAAACGGGTCGTGTGGCCGCGGGAGCCTTCGCGTCGGCGGGCGTGTCGGCGGTCGCTGGGGCGGTCGCCGCTTGGCGCCGCGGCTTCTTCGATCCTGCTCGTGACTTCGCGACTTCCGCTCCCACCTCGGGTCCATCGGCATGCTCGCAACCGAGCACATCGCAGAGTGGGTGCCACTTGTGGGTGCCACCATGCCCGCTCTTCATCGTCGCTCCCTGTTTCCAGGACACGTCGTCGACGGCGGGCGAGGTCGCGGGCGCGGGAGAAGCGGCGGGGGCGGTAGAGGCGGCGGGCGCCGGCGCGGTAGGCGCGGCGGGCGCAGCAGCCGCGGCGGCCGCGGTAGGCGCGGTAGGCGCGGTAGGCGCGGTAGGCGCGGTAGGCGCGGTAGGCGCGGTAGGCGCGGTAGGCGCGGTAGGCGCGGTAGGCGCGGTAGGCGCGGTAGGCGCAGGCGCGGCGGGCGCAGTAGCCGCGGCGGGCGCAGCAGCCGCGGCGGGCGCAGCAGACGCGGCGGGCGCGGCGGGCGCGGTCGGCGCGGTCGGTGCGGTAGGCGCGGCAGTGGATGCCGAGACAGCTCGAAGCGCCTCCGCCTCTGGCTCCGGCTCCGGTCGCGTCTTCGAGAGCTCACTCGGCGCCGAGGTCTGCTGCTCGGGCTTCGCCTTCGATCGCTTCGGCACTCGCTTCGGCTTCTCGGCCACCGGCTTCTGCTGCAGCGAGGCCATGGGAGGAGGCTTCTGTGCACGTGAGGCCCGGGCCAGCGGGCCGGCGGGTGCTGAAGCCAGGGCGTCATCGAACGCCTTCGCCGGCAGCACGTCGGACTCGGGGACGTGCACGACGGTCGGCTCGGGGGCGGGAGGGGCCTGCGGAGGAGAGGCATCGGCCGCCGGGACGGCGGGACCGGGTGCGCTGGGTCCGATCTTCGAGAGCCTCTGCTGGATGTAGCTCTCGAGTCGTCGCCGTGCGTCCTCCGACTCGGCGAGCTTCTCCTCGACCCGTGCAACCCGCTCCGAGGCGAGCCGATAGACCTCCTGCACCGCTGCCAATCGATCGTCGTCGATGAGCGAGAACCCTCGGGGGACGGAGGAAGCGGCGAAGGGAACGCCCGTGTTGATCCGGTCGATCGGATCTCGAAGAGAGATCGCGGTCATGACGAGCAAGAGAAGGAGCACCCCACCTGCGAGCAGCTGATAGTAGAACCATGCCGTTCTGAGGGGACCGACGGTCCCCGCATCCGTCTGATCGATCTCAGCGACGGAAGCGGTCCCGAGCGGTACATAGGTCCGCAACAAGGTGCGCTCGGGATCGTCCGCACCACCCCCGTCGGAGAAGTCCGTTCGTGTCAGGGCTCCTTCTCGGGAGGCGTCTTGGAGCACCGGGTCGTTCAGTCCCTCGTCGGATCCGCGGTGGTCCGACGGATCGGTCGAGAACAGGAGCGTGCCGTCGGTCGCCCAGATCCTCACGCGCGATACTCGCTCGTCGGCCAGGATGGAACGGCGCACCACACCGCCCAGCAACTCGGACGACGTGCCGGTCAACGGAGAGGCAAGGTCGCGGGTGTCCAGCTGAGGATCCAGCACTCCCTGCACATATCGGACCGCGCGGGCGTGAGAGTTGGCGCGTTCGGCCTCCACGGCGCGGCCCCCACCAACGATGGCGTACGCGAGCCCGAGCGCAGCGGCGAGAGCCGTTGCGGCCCAGACGAACTTGCTCGCTTTGTCTCTCGTGAACCGTTCGATCACGCGTTCGGTCTCCTTGCCCGCGCGAGCGCAACGTCCAGCGTGCTACACGCCCGCACTGTGAGGCACGATACCCGGCTGACCGTCCGGGTGAAACGGCCGAACGACGGGCCTGGGCTAGGCCCTCCGACGGATACCGGGGCCGGACGGCTTAGTCGGAACGCAGCGACGCACGCTCAGGGCTCGTCGCCGAGGCCCCCGTAGCGCCGGGAGCGCTTCTGGAAGTCGCGGATCGCCTCGAAGAGATGCTCGCGGTCGAAGTCCGGCCAGAAGACCGGCGTGAACCAGAGCTCCGAGTAGGCAACCTCCCACAGGAGGAAGTTCGAGATCCGTTGCTCGCCGCTCGTCCGGATCATCAGGTCCGGCGGCGGCATATCCGGGGTGTACAAGCGCTCCGCGATCTTCTTCTCGTCGATGCTCTCGGGCCGGAGCGTGCCGTCGCGGACCTCGCGGGCCAGGTCCTTCACGGCGTCCACGATCTCCGCGCGGCCCCCGTAATTGAAAGCGATCGACAGGGTGGTCCCGGTGTTGGCGGCCGTGAGCTCCTCGGCCACCCGGATCTCCTTCAGCACGGACCGAGGGATGCGCCAGTTCCGCCGGCCGATGAACCGGATCCGGACGTTCATCCGGTGCAGCTCGTCGCGGCGGCGCCGGAGCAGGCTGCGATTGAAGTTCATCAGGTACCGGACCTCACCGGGCGGCCGACGCCAGTTCTCGGTCGAGAACGCGAAGACCGTCAGCCACGGGAGACCGACCTGCACGGCGCCCTTGACCGTGTCCCAGAGCGCCTCCTCCCCCGCCGCGTGGCCCTCGGTCCGAGCCAGGCCACGTTGCTGCGCCCAGCGTCCGTTGCCGTCCATCACGATCCCGACGTGCGCGGGGATCCGCTCGAGGTCGAGATCGTGGAGGTAGCTGCTCACGTCGCCGTCCGCACGAGCATGGGGACCGACTTCATCCGGCGCTCCAGGTGGTACTCGGCGAACCCGAACAGGAGCCCGCGGGCCTCCTTCCGCGTCCGCGCCTCGGGCGCGAGCGTCGCGCCGGCATCGGCGAGGTCCGCGAGGGCGAGCGTCGCCATGTACGCGAGCGCCGCGGCCGAAACGTGACCGGCGCCGGGCTCGGCGTCTGCGGCGCAGACGGCGCCGCCGAGGCCTGCCGAGAACAGCTGGACGTCGGTGCTGCCGCAGACGGCACAGGCCGTGAGGCTCGGGTGGAAGCCGGAGACCGACAGGAGCTTCAGCAGGAAGGACTCGGCGACGGCGGCAGGGTCGGCCGGCTTCGTCTCCAGCGCCCGGAGGCCGGAGAGCAGGAGGAGGACGAGCCGGACGTTCCGCTCGTGCTCCTCGGCGACTCGGTCGACTGCCTCGAGCATCGTCTCGCCCGAGGCGAACAGCGCGAGGTCGTCGCGGATCGCGCGGTGCGGGGCGATGATCTCCGCCTGGGTGATCGTGTCGAGCGAACCGCGGCCCCGGTAGAGCATCAGGTTCACGTGGGTGAACGGCTCCAGCCTGGCCCCGAAGCGGCTCGTGGTCTTCCGGATGCCCTTGGCGACGCCTCGGACCTTGCCCGAGCCCTGGGTCATGATGGTGACGATCTTGTCGGCCTCGCCGAGCTTCATCGAACGAAGGACGACGCCCTGTTCCTTGTAGGGGGGCATCTCCGAATCGTAGCCCCGAGACCCCTCGCCCCACCCGAGAAGCCGTGTGACGTTTCCGTTGCAGCCGAGGGAGCGCCGGCCCACGAAGGGGCCGGCGCCACGTCTCAGCCCTCCATGTTCCTGGTAACGACCTCCATCGTCTCGTTCAGCTCCGCCGTCGGGCTGAACTCGACGATCTCGGTGTCGGGGAAGATCTCGGGCGTGTGGCCAGGGCCCACGTAGTAGGCCTCGCCGTCGGTGATCTCGATGTCACCCTCGGCCGTGTGATACACGAGTTTCCCCTTGAACACGTAGCCCCAGTGGGGGGACTGGCACCGATCGTTCGGCAGCCCTACGAACAGCGGGGTCATGTCCGAGTGCTCCGAGTACTTCTCGAAGCCGATCGTGTAGCCCTCGGTCTCTCCGTACCGACCCTCGAACCCCGGTCCCTCGATCGGCTCCGCCGTCGAGTCCTTCGACACCTTGCCCATCACGGTCTCCCTTCTCTTCGCTCCGGTCGTCGTGAATGACTCGATCGGTTCACGACTCCTGCGAGCGCTCCTCCGCCACTCGGGCGAGATTCCGGACCGATCGCCGGCTGACCCGCGCCGATATCGCTAACCCTAGAGCCCGGAGCCCCGAGACGTTGAAGACCCGGAGCGTCCCGGGCAGCTCGCTGATCCGCGTCACGCGGGAGGTGCAGACGATCCTGGATCCGTTCGCGGTGGGTTCGAGCTCGTACCGCTCGACGTTCGTCCAGTCGGTCGCGATGCCCTTCTTCGTCGTGAGCCGAGCTTCCGTGACGAACTCGAACGCGCTCCCCCGTGTGGCCTCCGTGACGACCGAGCGGTCCGAGAACGTGCCCATCGGGTCAGCCCCCGTGGAACGGAACTCGGTGCCGACGGCGGCCTGCCCGGCGGGCGCGTCGATGGTCAGCAGCCTGGTGCGCTTCCCCTGCCGCTCCCCCGCCCACACCGCGTGGCTGGAGAGGTCGGCGAGCACCTCATACACTGCATCCGTCGTCGCGCGCGACGTCGCCTCGACCCGGACGACCAGGTCCTGCTTGAGGGCGTTGGCACCCCGATTCCCCGTCTTCTGCATCTCCATCACCTCCGACCCGCAGATTGCTCCTCGGCGAGGTGTGAAGGATGGGGAACGTTCCCCATCTCTGGCGCCGGTTATCGGGTCGTCGCCGTTCGGACCGCATAGACGGCGGCCTCCTGCCGGCTCCGGAGATGCAACTTGGCGAGCAGGTTGCTGACGTGGTTCCCGGCGGTCTTCGTGCTGATGAACAGGCGAGCCGCGATCTCGGCGTTGCTCAATCCCTCGCCGAGCAGGTGCAGAACCTCCACCTCACGAGCGGTGAGGAGCCCGATGTCCTTGGGTCCGGTTCGCTTCGGCCCGCCGAGCTGGCGGACGAGCGCCGCCGCCTCGTCACCTTCGCGCAGTGCCCCGAGACGCTCGAACGATCCGAGGGCGATCTCCGCCTCACGGCCGGCGACCTCGGGATCCTCGTCGCGCAGCGCGCCGGCCAGCGCCACCCGCGTGCGCGCAGCTTCGAGCGGCATCTGCAGCCGCCCGAACCCCTCGAGCGCCCGTTCGAGGTGTCCGCGTGCCTCGGCTTCGCCTGCGGAGACAGCGATACGTCCTTCGGCGAGCGCGGTGACCGCCGCGAGTCGGGGATGCCCCGAGCTCTCGGCGAGCGCCCCGATCCGCGCCGCGGTGGACCGCGCCTCGTCCACGTTCCCCTGCGCGAGTTGCACCTCGACGAGGGTCGAGAGCAGCGGCACCGCAACAACGGTGTCGCCGACGTCGTTGAGCCTTCGCAGCAGGAGCGAAGCCGCGACCGCGTGCTCGCCCTTCAGGCGATGGATCGCCACGTTCGCCCCCAGCGCCTCGGGGAGATCCTCGTAGCCGGTGAGGAGGCGCTCGGCCTCCTCGGTGCGTCCCTGCAGGATCCGTAACTCCGCGAGCTTCGCGGCCGGATGGATGCAGCGGGATCGGTGCCCGGTTCCCTCCAGGGCCTCGAGTGCCCCGGCCGCGCACCGCTCCGCCATCGCGAAGTCGCCCTTCGCCTGGAAGAACTCCGCCCCGCAGCTCCCACAGAAGGAGATGAGCGGTCCGTGGAGATGGCGGGCCATGAAGGACTCGATCACCTCGTTCCACTTGAAGAGCCGCTCCAGCTCGCCCGACTCCTCGCAGGCGAGGGTCACGACGCAGCAGACGTCGCCGAAGACGACGGGATCGGCGACCTCGCCGCCGGTGACGGCGACCATCGCCTCGTCGAGCGCGGCAACGCCTGCATCGAACTCCCCCGAAAGGAGCATCGCTCGACCCAGGAGCGCCAGCGCGGAGGCCTCGAGGTCCGCGTCGTCGGTCGCCCGGCCGATCCCGAGCGCCCCTTCCGCGTGCGCCCGCATCGCGACAGGGTCCATGGACAGTCCGCCGCGCGTGAGGGAGAGCCAGCCTTGCACGGGCCCCGATCCGGTCTCACGCAGCAGACCCTCGGCTCTCGCGATCCATCCGTTGCTCGCCGGTTGATTGCCGACCGCTTCGAGGTATTCACGTGCGAGCCACAGAGCGATCCGAGCCGCGGCCGCAGACTCGCCTGCCTTCCGGAGAAAGGTGTAGGCACGCTCTCGGTGTTCGATCGCGCCGTCCACGTCGCCGAGCCACCAGAGCGTTCGCCCGAGGCCGTCGAGCGCCTCGGAGGTGGGGTCCGCGTCGACCGCGGCGGCGAACGCCTCGCGGGCGCCGTCCCAGTCTCCGGCGCGCAATGCTGTCTCGCCCGTCGAAACAAGGTCGATCGCTGGATCCGCCCCCACGTGGGGATGATGACTCAGGCGCCCATGGGGTGCCAGACGGTCTTGAATTCGACCAGCGCCGTGATCTCGTAGGGACTCTGCGCCTCGTCTTCGAAGGGGTCGGCTGCAGGTGCGTAGTGGACCCGCTTGACGTTCTCCGCGGAGAGCTCCTCGACCTGGGTGCGGAGCTCGTCCGGCACCCCAGTGGCGTCGATCGCGTTCACGTCCATGTGCCCGGCGAGCCACGGCACGAGCTCCGCCGTGAAGCCCGTGAGGATGTTGACGACGCCTCCCGGCACGTCGGAGGTCGCGAGGACCTCTCCCAGCGAGACCGCCGGGAGCGGCGCCTGCTCGCTGGCGAGCACGACGGCAGTGTTGCCGCTCACGATCGCCGGCGCCAGGCGGGAGACGAGGCCGAGCAGCGACTGGTCCTGCGGTGCGACGATGCCCACGACCCCGGTCGGCTCGGGGACCGTGAAGTTGAAGTACGGCCCGGCCACGGGATTGGCCGCGCCTTGGATCTGATGGATCTTGTCCGCCCACCCCGCGTACCAGACCCAACGGTCGATCGCGGCGCTCACGCCCCTGGCGGGATCCTGGGCGCCCGCGTACTTCAGCTCGCCTTCGAACTGCGAGCGTCGTCCCTCCATGAGCTCGGCCACGCGATAGAGGATCTGCCCCCGGTTGGAGGCCGTCTTCGCCGCCCACCCCGCCTGGGCGGCGCGCGCTGCCCGCACGGCGTCCCGGACATCCTTGCGCGACGCGCGCGCCGCCCACGCCAGCAGCTCGCCGTCCGTGTCGAGGACCTCGTAGGACCGACCGGACTCGCTCCGTGGGAACTCTCCCCCGATGGAGAGCTTCGCGGTGCGCTTGACCGGGAGGCGCTTCTCGCTCATCGCGCGCCGTTCCGTGCGGTCAGCTCCACGTAGGGCTCCAACCCGTGCACGCCGCCCTCGCGCCCGAAGCCCGACTCCTTGTAGCCGCCGAACGGTGAGGACGGATCGAAGCGGTTGAACGTGTTCGCCCAGACGACCCCTGCTTCCAGACGCTGGGCCATCCAGAGGATCCGCGACCCCTTCTCGGTCCACACGCCGGCGGAGAGACCGAAGGGGGTGTTGTTCGCCTTCTCGACGGCCTCCTCCGGCGTGCGGAACGTGAGGATCGACAGGACCGGACCGAAGATCTCCTCGCGCGCGATCCGGTGCGACTGGCTGACGCCGGTGAACAGCGTCGGCCGGAACCAGAAGCCGCGCTCGGGCAGGTCGCACGCCGGCTGGTAGATCTCCGCGCCCTCCTCGACACCCGCGGCGACCAGCTCCTCGATCTTCGAGAGCTGCGCCCGCGAGTTGATCGCACCGATGTCGGTGTTCTTGTCCAGTGGGTCGCCGACCCGGAGCGTCTGCAGCCGGGCCTTCAGCTTCTCGAGGAGCGGCTCGAAGATCGGCTCCTGCACGAGGAGTCGCGAGCCCGCGCAGCAGACGTGACCCTGATTGAAGAAGATGCCGTTCACGACGCCCTCGACGGCTTGATCGAGCGGCGCGTCCTCGAACACGATGTTGGCCGCCTTCCCCCCGAGCTCGAGGGTGAGCCGCTTCCCGGAGCCGGCGATCGTGCGGCGGATCTGCTTGCCGACCTCGGTGGAACCCGTGAAGGCAACCTTGTCCACGTCCGCGGCGACGAGGGCGGCGCCGGTCTCTCCGGCCCCCGTGATCACGTTGACCGTGCCAGGCGGGAGCTCGGCCTGCTGGATCACCTCGGAAAGCAGGAGCGCCGTGAGCGGCGTCGTCTCGGCGGGCTTCAGCACCGACGTGTTCCCGGTCGCGAGCGCCGGCGCCAGCTTCCACGCCGCCATCAGCATCGGGAAGTTCCAGGGGATGACCTGTCCCGCCACGCCGACGGGCGTCGCGTCGCGACCGGGGAAGGCGTAGTCGAGCTTGTCGGCCCACCCGGCGTAGTAGAAGAAGTGCGCGGCCGCGAGGGGCAGGTCGATGTCGCGCGACTCCTTGATCGGCTTGCCGCCGTTCATCGACTCGAGGACGGCGAACTCGCGCGCGCGCTCCTGGAGCGCACGCGCGATCCGGTACAGGTACTTCGCCCGCTCGCGACCCGACAGGCCGCCCCAGCGGGAGTCGAACGCATCGCGCGCCGCAGCGACCGCGAGGTCGACGTCCTCGGGCCCGGCCTCGGGCACCTCGGCGAGGACCTCCTCGGTCGACGGGTCGATCGTCGCCATGTACTTCCCGCTCTTCGGCTCGACGAACTCGCCGCCGATGAACAGCCCGTACCGGTCCTGGAGCCGGACGACGTCCCTGGACTCCGGCGCCTCCGCGTACTCCCAGGCCGGAGCGGCGGGCGTGCGCTCCTGGGTGGTGTCGAGCTCGGTCATCTGCCGGTCCTCACCCCGGAACGGTAGCCGACTTCGGGGGAACCGAACGGAAGCCCGGTTCCGCCGTCAACCGCCCATCGCGCCCCCGACGATCGTCCACCGATGCGACGCGAAGACGACTCGGAGCGGTGTGCCGATGACCTCTGGATAGCAGGTCGGCACGATCTCGGTCCGCACGCCCGAGAACCGCACCACCGCGCCCTGCGACGTCCACCGCGCGGAGACTCGGTTCCCCCCGCACGACGCCTCCTCTCCGAGTTCCGTGAAGCTGATCTGGCCGCCGGAGACCACGTAGGCCCCCGATGTCTCCCAGGTGGTGCCGTCCGGGTACCGTTGATGGAGCCGGAACGTCCCGGCCGTGAGTGAAAGCGTGTAGTCGCCGACCCAGTCCCCGACTCTCGTGCGCGGAACCCCTTGTCGCAGGAGATCCGCAGCGCCGATCGATACCCGGAATGCCCCCTGGGGCTCAAAGGCAGCGGCGGCGGGGGGCGGGGAAACGACCGTGGTCGGCGCATCGCTCAGATGTTGACGAGCCAGGCGGACGAGGTCCTCCACGCGAAGCGCGTGGACCCGCACGATCCCGTTCGCGTCCCCCGTCGTCAGCTCCGTGCCGTCGGGGCTGAACGCCACGCTCGTGACGGCGTGTGGAAACTCGAGGGTGAGGAGCTCGCGGCCGGTCGCGGCGTCCCAGATCCTCGCCGTTCGATCCTCCCCCGCGGTCGCGATACGGCTCCCGTCCGAGTTGAACGCCACGCCGGCGAGCTTGCCGCCCCTCGAGAGCGAGAGGATCCTCTTATGCGATCGGAGGTTCCACACGGCCGCCCCGTCGCCCCCGACGGTGACGAGCGTCTTGCCGTCGGGCGCGAACGCGAGGTCGGACCCATTGCTGGTGTTCGCCTGGACTGCCATCAGCGTTTTCCCGGTGTCGACCCGCCACACATCGAGCCTCGCCTTGTCAGTGAGGGCGGCGAGCATGTCCCCGTCGGGGCTGAACGCGATACCCTGAACGTCCTCGTCGGGGTGCGACGCACCGAACGTGCGGATGCGCCCGCCGGAAACCGCGTTCAAAAGCTCCACGCGGCCCGTGTCACCGAGGCCAGCTGCGATCGCCGCGCCGTCCGGGCTGAACTCGACGCTCGACACCCATCTGGCGACGTCGACGACCTGCACCACGTCGCTAGAGGCGATGTCGTACACGATGGCTCCATCACCGGACGCTGCGACGCGATCGCCGTCCGGGCTGAACGACGCGTCTATCCACCCAAATCCGATCGGGGTCAGTCTTTCTCCCGTCGACGCATCGAGCACCCAGCTTCCGCCCCCACCGCCCGTGACGAGATGCCCGCCGTCCTCGTCGAAGTCCAGATTCCGTACCCCCCACCCCAAGGCGATGTCCTGTGACCACACCTCGGTCCCCGCCGTGTCGGACACGTCCCAGACGCGCGCCGTGCCGTCTCCGCCGCCCGTGAGGAGCCGGGTCCCGCTGGGGTCGAAGTCCACGAGCGCGACGAGCCCGTCATGACCGGCGAGGCGCACGAGCTCTTCGCCGGTCTCCGCGTCCCAGATCCGCGCCGTGCCGTCGACGGAGCCGGTCGCCAGTCGCGTCCCATCGCGACTGAACGCGACACCGAACACGTCCCCCGAGTGTCCGGAGACCTTAAGAAGTTCGTCCCCGGTCCGGGCATCCCATATGGCGGCGGTACCGAATGTTCTGCCGGCGAGACGCTCGCCATCCGGGCTGAACATCACGCCGCTGCTGCCTCCCTCGGGCTGGATCTTGACGAGCCGCTTCCCCGAGGCCACCTCCCAGACCACGGTGGTCCACGAGTTCAGGTACGGGCATCCGGATGCCGCGATCCGCCCTCCATCCGGGCTGAACGCGGGGCTGCAGAAGGGACCGTCCGGAGCCCGGAGCGTCGCGGTCCGGGCGCCTGTCACAACATCGACCACGTGTACGGCTCCGGTCAGTCCGGGGACGGCCAGGAGCCGCCCGTCGGGGCTGAACGATGCGCCACCTGTGCCCTCCCCGATATCGATCGTCAGCAGCGGTTCGCCGTTCGCGACGTCCCAGACCATCGCTCGGTCGTCGTCGGAGGTGGTGACGACGCGGGTTCCATCCATACTGAAGCCCACGCTGTAGATGTCTTCCTCGTGCCCGGACAACGTGAAGACGCGCTGGCCGGTGCGAGCGTCCCAGAGCACGGCGTCGTTCGAATCGAGCCCTCCGGCGGTGCCCCCGGTCGCGAGCAGCCGCCCATCGGGACTCCACGCGACGTTCGCGGTCGCCCGGTCGCGGATCGTGAGCAACAGCCGGTCCGCTTGGATCGCTCGGTGCAGGGCTTCCTCCGCCTCGCGGAGGACCAGACCGTCCTCGCGGGTCGCCCGTACGGCCTTGAGCGCCAGCAAGATGCTGCCCTCGGGGTCGTCGGCGATGCCGGCGTCCGCGGCCGACGCGAACTGCCGCGCCGTGGCGGTCCGTGCGGTCCGTTGTGCATGGCGTGATTGGTCCACCGCGATCACGGTGAGTCCACTCGCGACCAATGCGGCCGCCGTCAGCACTCCCACGAGCGCACGGAGCCTCGAGCGCGATCGCCGCTCGACCTGATCCTCGCGGGCTCGGCGCTCCTCCTCCTCGGCACGTTCCTCGTCGCGATGCTCCACGCTCGCCTTCAGGAACTCCCGCTCGTGCGAGCCGACCGCGAGGTCGGTGGTCTCGGCCCAGGTCGACGCCTGGTCCAGCCGAGCCCCGCGGAGCAGGAAGCTCCGGTCGCGCTCGGCCCCACGCCATTCCGCGCCGGCCTGCGCCACCTGTCGCTCCAAACGCAAGCCCTCACGCGCCTCGTCGATCCAGGTCCGAAGCCGGTTCCACGACGTTAACAACGCCTCGTGAGCGATCTCGACCGTCGGCTCTCGCGTCGTGGGCTCGCGATCAAAGGTCAGGAGGCGGTGGCGCCCGTACGCCTCGAGCACGCCGTCCACGGCCTCGGGGTCGACGTCGAGCACGTCGAGCTCCGACCGGGCGACCCGGCGCCGGGTGTCCTGCCGTCCCTCCCCGAGGGTCACGAGGCGCAGGAGCACTTGCCGGATCGCCCGCCGTCCCTCCGGGCCGCTCGCCTCGTAGAGCCGGTCGGCGCGCGCGGACACGGCCCCGGCGACCCCGCCCATCGCCAGGTAGGGCTCCACGCGCAGTCGTTCGTCCTCGCGGCGCTCGAACAGCTCCGTGAGCGCGTACTGCAACAGCGGGAGTGCCCCCGGCTGGTGGACGACGTCGGCGACGATCTCCGCGACGAGCCCGGGCTCGGGCGGGACGCCGACCCGCTCGGCCGGACCGCGGATCGCTTGCTCGAGCTCGTCCGGCGTGAGCGGCGTCACCGTCTCGGTGCGACGACCGAGCAGCTCACCGAAGCGCGGGGTCGCGAGCGGCCGGTCGAAGAAGTCCGCCCGGAGCGTCACGATCACGCGGACCCGGCTGGCTGGGTCGACGCTTGCCACCCGCAGGGCCTCGAGGAAGGCCTCTCGCTCGGGGATGTCGCGCGTGAGCGTGAACACCTCCTCGAACTGATCGACGACGACGACGATCTCGCTCTCCTCGGGGAACGCGTCCCCGACCACCTCGAGTAGTCCCCGGGAACCCCCCTCCAAGCGGTCGCGGAGCCGCGGGATCGGACGAGCCGAGAGACGCAGGAGTGCCGCCTCCAACTCGTCGAAGGGGTGCGCTCCGGGGAAGAGCTCGGCCACCAACACGGAGCCGTCTTCGGCGAGCGCGCCGGCGCGGATCGCCGGGACGAGTCCCGCCCGGACCACGGACGATTTCCCGCTCCCGCTCGGACCGACGACGGAAAGGAAACGGGATTCCGGGCCTGGTTCGTTCAACCGGGCGGTCAGTCGGGCGACGAGCTCCGTTCGACCGAAGAAGTCGCCGGCATCGGCTTCCCCGAAGGGCCGCAGTCCCTTATAGGGGTTCCGCGCATCCGTTCCACTGGCGAGGCCCTCACCGGGCGACGGCGGCCCCGGCTGCAGCGCCTCGACGAGCGCGCCCGCCCCCGACGCGCCGTCAGCGGCCTCGAGCCACCCCAGGATGCCCGGAGCATCCCCCACGAGCCGTCGGGCGATCGCATCCAGCTGCTCCAGGTCGTCCTCGATCGTGGCGGGCGCCGCGACGCCGATCCGGAAGTCACCGAGATAGGCGTTCGCCTCGGCATCGAACAGGACGTTCGACGTCCGGACGTTCCCGTGGGCGACCCCCTGCCGGTGTGCGAACGCGAGCGCCGAGGCGACTTGCCGGACGATGGTCGCCCGTCGCTCCGGAGCGAGCGGTTCGCCCCGCTCCTCGAGCGCGCGGAGGCTGCCGCCTCGCATGTATCGGGTGACGACGTAGGCTCCCTCCGGCTCACGCCAGTAGTCGAAGAGCGGGACGATGTGCGGGTGCTCGAGGGCCGCCACAGCCTGGGCCTCCGGCTCGAATCGACGGATGAAGGCACCGTCGCCCACGAGGCGCTGATGCAGGACCTTCACGGCCACATCCCGTTCCACCCGGGGTTGGAGCCCTCGGAAGACCACGCCCATCGGCCCTTCTCCGATCCTCTCCATCAGCCGGTAGCCGCGGAGCGGTTCGCCTCGGAGGTCGAGCGCGGGATCCTGACCAAGGATCCGTTCGTGCAGCCGGACGAGCTCCGGTGACGGATCGATGCCGAGCTCGTCGGCGAGGATCGCCCGCGCCCGCTGGAACGCGGCCAGCGCGTCGGCCTGCCGCCCCTCGCGGTACAGCGCCAGCATCAGCTGTCCCCAGGGTCGTTCTCGGAGTGGATGACGCGCGAGGAGCGCCTCCGCCTCTCCTACCGCTCGCCCGGTCTGGCCGCTCCCGAGCAGACCTTCGAGCCGCTCTTCCTGTGCGGCGAGTCGCAGGTCGTCGAGCTTCGACGCCTCGGCGAGCAGCGACGCCTCCTCCGCCACGTCCGCGAACGCCGGCCCTCGCCAGAGCGCCAGCGCGTCGTCGAGGAGCGACACCCCGACCGAGGGATCGACGGCGAGGGCCTTCTTCGCCTCTCGCACGAGATCGTCGAACCGGGACGAATCCAGCTCCGAGGGGTCGATCGACAGGACGTACCCGGGCGACCGCCAGACGAGCCGGCCCTCGCCGAGCGCCTTGCGCAGGTGGGACATGTACGTCTGGAGCGTGTTCCGGGCCGTCTCGGGCGGCTCGTCCCCCCAGAGCTCGTCGATGAGGGCCCCCGAGGGCACCAACTGGTTCGGGTGGAGGAGAAGGTGAGCGAGGACGGCGCGCTGCTTCGGCCCACCGAGCGGGATCGGCCCCGATCCCGCGTCCACCTCCAGCGGACCCAAGACGCGGAACTGCATCAAACCCCGATGCGTACGCCTCGCCGGCCGCACGACCCCCAGGGATCTCATCTGCCCCGGGACATCGACGTGTGCGGAGGCGATGGCGGAAACGTGCACGGGATCCGCGAGTCCCTTCAGGCGGACGTCACCCCGGTCGTCGTACCCGACCCCGTCGACCGTCCGGGCGAGGTGCACGAGGCTCTGGCTGCCGAGGATCTCTCCGGGGGCGGCGATCGCACAGAGACGGGCAGCGGTGTTCAGCGCCCCGCCCCGGAAGCCGTCTCCGACCGGCACCGCCTCCCCCGCGTCCAGCCCGATCCCCACCGGGAGCGGCAACGCCGGCGTCTTCGTGGTTTCCTGGAGGAACCGATCCTGAAGGTCGACGGCCGCCCGGATCGCCTGCCGAGGGGAACCGAAGACCGCCAGGGCTTCGTCGCCTCGGAGCTCGATCACCGACCCGTCCCGGGCCTCGACGTGCTCGCGGACGATGGCGGCGAACCGGGCGGCGAGCATCGCGGCTGCCTCGTCTCCCCGCTCCTGGGTGAACACGGTGTAGCCGCGGACGTCGGCGATCAGGAAGGTGCGGATCTCGGACCCGGATCGCTCGGCCACGGAAGGGTCGCCGATCCCATCGTCCGATCGATCACCTCGTGCGTGCGAGCTGTCCACCTCACCCCCCGAGCCGAGTATCGAGCTTGTGATTCGAAGGCGCCACCGAGGCACTGCCTCCGTCCCGACGAGCTTCCACCCGGCCGCTGGAGAAACGCTGGAAACCGGGGTCCAGCCGGATCCACGCAGGTCACCGACGGTCTACGGGAGCGCTCCCCCAGGCTCGTCCCGAGAGCCCTCATCGGGAGGGCGGAGACAGGAAGGAGAGATCGATGGCTACCGATCTCAGGAAGCAGCAGGGAACCACCAGCCGGACGAAGACCGTCCGTCCCGAGCGCCTCGAGCCAGGATCGCGCTGGCCGGTCGTCGCGGCCGGGATCGTCCTGGTGGTGCTCGCCGCCGTCGCGGTGCTCGTGTTCACTCAGGGAGGTTCGCAGCCCGTCGTCAGACCGGACGAGTGGTCGACCAACGTGGAGGGCATGATGACCGACGTCCGGGAAGGCTCCGGCTACGCGCCCGTGGCCGGACCGGTGTCGATCACCTACCCACACGGCCTCGAGAACCCGGGCGCAGGCGCGTATACGAGCATGGCGAACCCGGGTGCCTACGCGCAGGGTGCTCTCACCGGGAACCGGGAGGGTTCGGGATACGAGCCGGTCCGGATCGGGCCGAGGGTGTCGCTCGGCTCGACGAGCTACGCGGATGACGCCCTCACGGAGATCCGCGAGGGCTGAGCCCACGCGAGTCCAACGGGCGCGGGGAGCGATCCCCGCGCCCGTTGCGCATCTAGGCCGGGGCCGTCTCCCGCCGGGACGTCAGGTAGGCGCCGACGATGACCAGCGCCACGCCCGCGATCGCGGTCGGACCGACCTCGTCGTCCCGGAGGAGCACCCCCAGCAGCAGCGCCACGACCGGGATCAGGTAGCCCACGATCGAGGCCCGGGTCGCTCCCACCCGGCCGACCAGCCTTCCCATCAGCACGAAGGCCACGCCCGTGCCGAGCACGCCCACCGCAGCGATCGCGAGCAACGCCGGCCAGGTGAAGCTCGATCCCGGGACCGAGGCGATCCCGAGCGGGGCCGTGAAGACCGCGCCGATGGTCAGGATGCGGGCCATCACCGGCAGCGACCCGTACCGCTGCTGGAGCGGCGTCGCCACGTTGAACGCGATCCCGTAGCAGATCGTCGCCACGATGATGAGCACCACGCCGACGACCTGGCTGGAACCCTCCCCCGCGGCGGCGATGGCGATCGCCGCGACCCCGAGGAAGCCGAGCGGGATCCCCACGAGCTGGCGCGAGCCGGGCGGTCGGCGGAGCAGGATCGTCGCGACGACGGCGGTGAAGATCGGCGCGGCGCCGTTGAGCATCCCCGCGATCGCCGAGTTCACCGAACCCTGGGCCAGCGGGAAGAGGGTGAACGGGATCACCACCCAGGTGATCGACAGGAGCAACAGGCGACCGAGGTCCGCCCGATCGACGTGAGCGCGCGCACCGGGCACGAGCCAGAGCGCCGACGCTCCGAACAGGACCCTGAGCCAGGTGACGAGACCCGGGCGGAACGACTCGAGGCCGATCGCCATGAACAGGAACGACGAGCCCCAGATCGTGCCGACGACCAGGAACAGCACCCAGTCCACGCCCGCGAACGCGCCGCGGTGTGTGCCGAGGTTGGTCGACAGCGCCCGGGTCCCCATCGTCTCGAACAACGAACAACGTCAGTCGATCGTGAAATAGTCCGGACCCGCGTAGCGGCCGGTCCGCTCCTTCTCGATCTGCATCAGCACGTCGTTGAGCAACGACGACGCCCCGATCCGGAACAGGTCGGGCGTCATCCATCCCGATCCGAGCGTCTCGTGCACCAGGACGAGGTTCTGGATCGCCTGCTTCGCGGTGCGGACCCCGCCGGCGACCTTGATGCCCACCATGCGGCCGGTCTCCCGGTGGAAGTCCCTCGCCGCCTCCATCATGCAGAGTGCGACCGGCAGCGTGGCGCTCACGGCGATCTTCCCGGTGGAGGTCTTGATGAAGTCCGCGCCCGCCGCCATGGCGAGCATGCTCGCCTGGCGAACGCGGTCGTAGGAACCGAGCTCCCCTGTCTCGAGGATCACCTTGAGGTGCGCGGTGCCGGCCGCCTCGCGAGCCGCCACGATCTCCTCGAACGCCTGGGCGTACCGACCGCCGAGGAAGAGCGAACGGTTCAGCACCATGTCGATCTCGTCGGCGCCGGCCTCGGACACGTCGCGGATCTCCTGCAGGCGAGCGTCGAGGGGCCCGAGCCCGCTCGGGAATCCTCCGGCGACGCTTGCCACCTTCACGCCCGTGCCCTCGAGCTGCTCCAGGGCGACCGGCACGAGCTGCGGGTACAGGCAGACGGCCGCGACGGGCGGGATCGACGTGTCGAGCGGATCCGGACGGACCGCCTTCGCGCAGATCGCGACGATCTTTCCCACCGTGTCGCTTCCCTCCAGGGTGGTGAGGTCCATCGACCGGATCGCGAGATCGAGGGCCCAGAGCTTCGCGTCCTTCTTGATCGAGCGTTTCGCCAGGGAGGCGGCGCGCTCTTCGAGGCCGACGGCGTCGACCGCGGTGGTTCGCACCGCCATGCGCACGGCCTCGCCGACGGCCACCGGCAGGGGCCGGCTCGGCTCGATCTGCGCTACTTGGGCCATGCGTCGATGGTAGCCCACCCGGTCGTGAGGGCGCCCGGCCGATAGGCTCACCGCTCCGATGAAGCTCAGCCGTGCGATCGCGCTGACCGCCCTCCTGCTCCTCCCCGCGTGCGGTGGGGACGAGACCCCACCCGAAAGCTGTACCGATCCGGTCGCTGCCACGACGGTCGAGCTCGCGGACTTCGCGTTCCGCCCCGACTGTCTGTCCGCAGAGGCCGGCGCGACGATCACGCTCGACAACACGGGTGACGCGCCACACACCTTCACCGTCGAGGAGACCGATGTGGACTTCGACGTGGACGCCGGGACCTCGGTCGACGCGAGCCTGTCGGGACTGGAGCCCGGGACCTACGCCGTGACGTGCACGTTCCACCCGCAGATGGAGGCCACGCTCACCGTCGCGTGAGGATCAGAACCCGAGCCGCTCCAGCGCCTTCGGATCCTTCTGCCACTCCTTCACGACCTTCACCCGGAGATCGAGGAAGACCTTGGTGCCGAGCACCAGCTCCATCTCCTCCCGAGCGCGTGAGCCGATCGTGCGGAGGGTCTGTCCTCCCTTGCCGATCACGATCCCCTTCTGCGAGTCGCGCTCGACGATCAAGGAGGCGAAGATCTTGGTGAGGCCGTCACCCTCCTCGATCTCGTCGAGCGTCACGGTGATCGAGTGCGGCAGCTCCTGGCGGGTGACGTGGAGCGCCTTCTCCCGGATCATCTCGGCGAGCCTGATCTCGAACGGCTGGTCGGAGACCGTCTCCTCGGGATAGAGCGCCGGTCCCTCGGGGAGCAGGGCGAGGACCATGTCCCTGAGCATCCCGACACCCTTCCCGGCCTTCGCCGACACCGGCACGATCTCGTCGTAGTCCCCGATCTCCGCGGCCGCGACGAGCTGGGGCACGAGGTCGCGCTGGCCGGTGACGTCGATCTTGTTCACCACGGCGAACTTCGGGGATCGGTGGGGCCGCACGCGGCGTTCGTAGACGAAGGCATCGCCGCGGCCGATGCCGGACGCCGCGTCGAGCACGTGCAGGATCACGTCGACGCCCTCGACGGCGTCACCGACCACGTCGTTCAACCGGACGCCGAGCTCCGTCCTCGGCTTGTGGAAGCCGGGGGTGTCGGTGAAGACGGCCTGCGCGTCTTCCGTCGTGAGCACGGCGTGCAACCCCCGGCGGGTCGTCTGCGGCTTGTCCGAGACGATCGACACCTTCTGCCCGACGAGCGCGTTCACGAGGGTGGACTTCCCGACGTTGGGACGACCCACCACGGCGACGATGCCGGAGCGGGTGATCACCGTAGGTCGTCCGGCCCGAAGGCGTGGGGCAGCAGCTCCCCGAGACGCCAACGGGCGCGAACCCCCTTCGCTCCCTCCGCCACCACGGGCGTGTCCGCGTCGCCGAACTCCCACAGGACCTGGCGACAGCCGCCGCACGGCGGGGTCGGCGTGTCGGCGTCGGTCGCCACGGCGACCGCGAGGACCTTGTGGTGGCCGGACGCGATCATCGACGCGACCGCGTTCCGCTCCGCGCAGACCGAGAGCGGGTAGCTCGCGTTCTCGACGTTCACCGCCGTTCGGATCGTGCCGTCCTCGTTCAGCAGCGCCGCGCCGACGTGGAACCCGCTGTAGGGGACGTAGGCACGCGGCATGATCGCCCGCGCGGCCTTCAGCATCTCGTCGATCGTGGGATCCTCGAGATCCATCGAGCCCACTTCCTTCGTGGAGCCCTTTTCCTCAGGCATCGGCGGCCGCCGGCCCTTCGCCGTTCTCGTTGGCCCGCGTGATCAGCACGGACGCGATCCTCCGTCCCTGCACCTTGTCGGCCTTCAGGCTCAGCCCGCGGAACGAGACCTCCTCGCCCTTCTCGGGCATCCGTCCGAGCAGGTCGAGCATCAGGCCGGCCACCGTGTCCCACTCCTCGTCGGGCAACTCGGTGCGGAGCAGCTCGTTCACGTCGTCGATCGACGCTTTCCCGGAGACCCGGTAGATGCCGTCGCCGAGCTCGAGCACCTCCGGCTCTTCGAGGTCGTACTCGTCGGCGATCTCTCCGACCAGCTCCTCGAGCAGGTCCTCGAGGGACACGATGCCGGTGACCGAACCGTGCTCGTCGTAGACGAGGGCCTGGTGGAACTTCTCGCGCTGCATCTCCTTCAGGAGCTCGGCGACGCGCTTGGTCTCCGGGACGAAGTGCGCGGGCCGCATGATCTCCGAGAGCGGCATGTCCTGCCTGCCCTGATGCAGCGCCTTCAGGACGTCCTTCGCGAACACGACACCCTTGACGTCGTCGGGCGACTCGTGGAAGACGGGGATCCGCGAGTAGCCGTGCGAGAGCACCAACTGCTGGACGTCACGGAGCGTCTTGTCGTCCTCGATGGCAACGATGTCGGGGCGCGGCGCCATGACCTCGCGCACGATCGTGTCGCCGAACTCGAAGATGGAATGGATGAGCTCCTTCTCGCCCTCGTCGATCGAGCCTTCCTCGGAGCCGACCTCGGCCATCGACCGGATCTCCTCCTCGGAGACGAACGGGCCCTGCTTCAGCCCCTTGCCCGGCAGGAGGATGTTCGCGAGGCCGATCAGGACCCGCGTCGGTGCGGCGAGGACCCGGCCCAGGAACCAGACGATCGGCGAGAGCGCGAGCGCGACGCGGTCCGCGTGCAGGACCGCGAACGTCTTCGCCATCGCCTCGACGAAGACGAAGTACAGGATCGTGAACAGGAACGACCCGAGGGTGACCCACGTGTCGCCGAACTGACGCTCCGCGAGGAACGCGACGAGGATCGCCGAGCCGTTCTGCACGAACATCACCGTGAGGTACACGGCGTTGAGGTAGCGAGGCGGATCCGACTCGATCTTGACGAGCGTCTCCGCGTTCCGCCTGCCCTCTTCCTGGAGGGCGAGCGCGCGGACCCGAGACGTCCGGGTGAGCGACGCCTCCGCCGCGGCGAGCACGGAGCCGAAGAGCACGAGCGCGGCGGCGAGCGCCCACCACCACATCACGGCGCGCGCACCCCGCTGTACCGCTCCTGGCGCTCCCACATGCGGGTGCGCGCGCCGTCGTCCTCGTGGTCGTAGCCGAGCAGATGCAAGATCCCGTGGACGAGCAGCAGCCGAAGCTCCGAGCTCGGATCGCTCGGGTTGTTCCGCGCCGCCTCGGCGGGCGCCACGACGACGTCGCCGAGGAGACGGACGCCTTCTTCGTCCTCGGCCTCGTCGACGTCGTCGAGCGGGAAGGACAGGACGTCGGTGGGGCCGGGCTCGTCCATGAACCGCTCGTGGAGGCCGGCGATCTCGTCCTGATCCACGAAGGACACGGAGAGCTCCGCGCGCTCGATCCCCTCGCCGCGCAGCGTGTCGCGAGCGAGCGCGCGGAGCCCGTCCTCGTCGACCGCCTCGTCCTGTCTGTTGGAGATCAGGACCCTGGGTTGCTCGCCGTCATCCATCGTCGGCCATCCCGAGGCGCTGCTGGCCGTACCTGTCGTACGCCTCGACGATCTGCTGGACGATCTTGTGCCGGACGACGTCGCGTCCGCCCAGCCGGCAGAACGTGATGCCCGAGATCCCCGACAGGATCTCCTCGATCACGAGGAGCCCGGATCGCTGGCCGTTGGCGAGGTCGACCTGCGTGTCGTCCCCGTTCACGACGGCCTTCGATCCGAACCCGATCCTCGTGAGGAACATCTTCATCTGCTCGGGGGTCGTGTTCTGGGCCTCGTCCAGGATGATGAACGCGTCGTTCAGCGTTCGCCCACGCATGAACGCGAGCGGCGCGACCTCCACGGTGCCTCGCTCCATCAGCCGTGAGAGGCTCTCGCCGCCCGTCATCTCGAACAGCGCGTCGTAGAGCGGGCGCATGTACGGATCGATCTTCTCGTAGAGCGTCCCCGGCAGGAACCCGAGCCGCTCCCCCGCCTCGACGGCGGGCCGCGTGAGGATCAGCCTCGACACCTGACGGTCGTGAAGGGCTCGGACCGCGGTGGCGACGGCGAGATAGGTCTTGCCGGTGCCCGCCGGACCGATCGCGAACGTCACGGTGGAGCCCCGCATGGCATCGACGAACCGCTTCTGGCCGACCGTCTTGGGCGCCACCGACGTGCCGCGGGCCGTGAGGAGCGTGTCCCCGAGGACCTCGCTCGGCCTCATCGTGGCGGTCGCATCGCCGCCTCCCGCCTCGTCGCCGACACCCTTGATCAGCTCGATCGTCTGTCCCACCGAGGAATCGGAGAGCTGGAGTCCCTTCTCCAGGAGCGCCAGCAGCTCCTCGAACAGTCGCGCGACCTGCTCGGCCTCGTGATCGGGGCCCGTGATGGTGATCTCGTTGCCTCGAACCAGGATGTCGGACGAGAACGCGGCTTCGATCAGCTTCAGGAACGCGTCCTGCTGACCCAGGAGAGCCACCATCGACTGGTGGCCGGGGACGAGGATCTTCACTTGCGTGGTGGCGGCTGCCACGTGTCGCGCTCTCGGGGGGTGACCCCGTTCCTCCTCTAGTCGAGAACGGGACCCCTCGGGTCCCGTGACGGCAATCCTATCGCTTTCCTTGGCCGCGTTACCCCGGCGGCCACGCCATGGGCCGGCCCCCGAGCAGGTGGAAGTGCAGGTGGAACACGCTCTGCCCGGCATCCGGGCCGACGTTCGTGACCAGACGCCATCCGGACTCGGCGATGCCCTCGGCGTGGGCGAGTTGTGTGGCTGCCTGCGCCACGTCCGCCAGCAGGTCGCCGTGACCCTCTTCGATCTCCGCGATCGAGCGCACGTGCTCCTTCGGGATGATCAGGATGTGCGTGGGCGCCTGGGGGTTGGTGTCCCGGAACGCGACGAGCCGATCCGATTCCCGCACGATGTCGGAGGGGATCTCACGCGCCGCGATCTTGCAGAAGAGACACGAGGTGTCCGTCACGTCCCCGAGCCTACCGCCCCCGATTCAGGAACGGAACTGTGGCCGTCGCAGCTCGCGCGGAGCAGTGCCGTTCCCGCTGCCGGCCTCACCCCGGAGCTCGGCGAGCCGCTCGAGCAACCCGCGTTCTTCCTTCGAGATGTCGCGCGGCGTGACGACGTGGAGCGTCACGAAGAGGTCACCGCGTCCTCGCCGCTGCAGATGCGGCACACCCCGCCCCTTCAGCCGGTGCACGGACCCCGACTCGGTCCCGGGATCGATCCGGATGCGCTCCGGTCCGTCGAGGGTCTGGATCTCGATCTCTCCGCCCAGCGAGGCCTGCGTGATCGTGACGTCCAAGACGCCGTACAGGTCCTGTCCTTGCCGCTCGAACGCGGCCGAAGGCTCGACGTCCACCCCCACGATCAGGTCGCCGGGCGGGCCACCGGCGACACCCGCGTTGCCCTGCCCCGCCACGCGAAGGTCCATCCCCTCGAGGACGCCCGCAGGCACGTCGAACGTGACGGTGCCCGGCTGGCGCACCCGGCCGTCTCCGGCGCAGTCCTCGCATCGATCGGGGATCTCCTCGCCGGACCCGCCGCACGTCGGGCAGGCGGACGCAGTCATCACGGTCCCGAAGATGCTCCGACGCACGCTCTGCACCTCACCGGTGCCACCGCACTCCCGACAGGCGACGGGTGTCGTTCCCGGCTCGGCGCCGATGCCGGCGCAGCGGGCACAGGTCGCGAGCCGATCGACCTGGATCTCTTGCTGGACGCCGAAGACGGATCCCTCGAAGGAAAGAGGCACGTGGGTGCGGAGATCCTCGCCCCGACGAGCCCTGGACCGGGGGCCGCGAGTCCGCCCGCCGAATCCGCCGCCGAAGAACACGTCGAACAGGTCCTGGATGTCGTTGAACGGCGCTCCTCCCTGCGGGCCGGCGGAGCCGAACTCGTCGTAGCGCCGCCGCTTCGCGGGATCGGAGAGGATCTCGTAGGCGCCCGTGATCTCCTTGAAGCGCTCGTGGTCGCCCGGGTCGCCGTTCACGTCCGGATGCAACGTCCGCGCGAGCTTTCGGTAGGCCGCCTTGATCTCGAGCGGAGACGCGTCGCGCGCGATCCCGAGGATCTCGTACAGGTCTCGGACGGCCGCCACGGCTATGCCTCGTGCTCCGTGGCGATCTCGCTCAACCGCTTGGCCACAGCGCGGACCGACGCCATCGCCGACAGGTAGTCCATCCGGGTCGGTCCCACCACGCCGATCGTCCCCACCGTGGCGTCGCCGGCCTTGAACGGGGCGGTGACGATCGAGGCATCCCACTCGCCGGTCGTCGGGTGCTCGGCGCCGATCGTGACCCACACGTCCTCCCGGTCGGCGGTCACGTCCTGGAGCACCTGGAGCATCTCCTGCTCGCGCTCAAGGGTCTCGAAGAGACGCCGGAGCGTCTGCCGCCGCCAGGTCTGGGCCTCGTCCGTCAGGTTGGAGACGCCGCCGACGACCACGTGGGCGGCGCCCTCCCCCTGGGTCGCGGTGCGAAGCATCTCGGCGACGTGCAGGAGCAGATCGTGTTGAGACGTGGGGGCCTCCGCCGCGAGCTTCAAGAGACGCGCCTGCGCCTCGAGGTAGGTCAGTCCCCGGAGCGACTGGAGCCGCTCCTCCACCGTTCGGAGCACCTCGACGTCGGCCGCCTCGGGTCGATCGATCACTCGCTTGTCCACGCGCCCGTGCTGACCGACGGCGAGGATCATCACCGTGGGCCCCATGTCGATCAGCTCGAGACGGACGATCGGCTCCTCGGCCGCGCCGGGCGGAACCGCGAGACCCGCGTACTGCGTGAGCCGGCTGAGGAGCTGCACCGAGCCCTTCAACACTTCCTCCAGATCCACGATGGCCTCGGCGAAGTAGCCGGCGATCGCCCGGCGATGCGTCTCCCGGAGACGGACGCCGTGGGGCAGCGTGTCCACGTAGTGGCGATAGGCCGTGTCGGTGGGGATGCGCCCGGCGCTCGTGTGGGGGTGGGTCAGGTACCCCAGCTCCTCGAGCGCTGCCATCTCGTTCCGGATCGTGGCGCTCGAGACGCCGAGGCCCGAGCTCTCGGCGATCGTCTCGGAGCCGACCGGCTCCCCCGAACGAACGTATTCCTCGACGACCGCGTTCAGGACCGCGCCCTTGCGGGCACCGAGCTCGTGGCGCTGCTCCACCATGCCCCAATGCTACTGGCACTCTTGCGCGTCGAGTGCTAGCTCACGGGTGCGTGCTCAGCACCAATCCACGGCGTCGAGGGCGTCCAGGAGCTGCGTCGTGGCCACCTGCGTGTCCCCACCGCCCTCGGCCACCTGCTCGTAGGACTCGATCGCCGCGATCGCGTTGTCGACCACGGCCGCGCGTTCGTTCTCGCCCAGCCGTTCGAGGGCGACCACGTCCTCGGTCAGGGCGTCGACGGCTCGGCCCAAGGCGTCCACGCGCAGGAGCTGGACGTCGACGAGATCCCGGCAGACCTTGTTGGCGGGATCGGCGATCGGTGACGGCGACGACGGGGTGGGGGTGCGGATCGGGGCGGCGTCGTCGGCCCCCAGCGCCTGGGCGAGGAAGACGACCGTGCCGACCCCGACGATCGCCCCGACGATCAGCAGCGGCAGGGGGAGTCCCACGCGAGAGGTCCCGCGGCGGTTCCTCCCGTGCGGAGTCCCGCAGTTGGGGCAGGTCCAGGCCCGTGTGAGCGGCCGCGTATGGAATCGTTCGCCGCAGGCGGTGCACCGAACGAAGCTCCACGTGCCTGCGCAGACGATGCACCGGTAGCCGTCCGCCTCCGCATCGATCTCCTGGCGCGTCTGGCACTGGGGGCAGGTGACCTCGGCCATCGGTCGCTCATGCTACCCGTCGACGCGAACGCGACCGAGACAGGAGCAGACGGGCCACCACCGCGGATGCCACCACGGCTGCGACCCCGAGGAGCGTTGCGGCCACGGTCATCTGGGTCCGGTACCCCGGCGGCGGCGGGTCGCAGAGACTGCGCAGCGTGGTGTCCATCTGGGCCTCGAGCCCCGCCTCGGTGCCGGTGAGGTTCCGCATCTGGAACGGATCGTCCCGGAGGTCGTATAGCTCGCGCTCTCCCGTCTCGTAGGACACGAAGAGGTGCCGAGGCGTCCGCAGCGCGCAATAGGTCGGGATCGGATTGGTTCCGCGCATGTGCTCGATCAAGAGCGCGCGGCGCCAGGTCTCCGGTCGCCCCTCGAGCAGCGGGAGCAGGCTCCGCCCGTCGGTGTTCGGGAGCTCCACGCCGGCCGCCCACGCGATCGTCGGCGCGAGATCGATGTTGGCGACGAGGTGGCCATCGGTGCGCGCCTCGCCGACGAGCGCGTCGGCGCGCACGATCAGCGGCACCCGGATCGCCTCTTCGTATGGCACCTCCTTCTTGAGCCATCGATGCTCGCCCCACAAGAGCCCGTTGTCAGACGTGAAGATCACGAGCGCGTCGTCCAACCGGCCGGTGTCCTCGAGCGCGTCCAGCAGGCGGCCGACCGCCCGATCGACCGCCTGCAGCGACCGGTATTGATCGCGCCGCAAGACGTCCACACCCGCGATCCTTTCGTCCCCGAGCGGGTGGAGGGCCTGCACGTACGCTGGCTTGTCGGAACGGTCCGGCTCGTCGAAGGAGGGTGGCCTCCATGCGGGCAGGTCGTCGAACCCCGTCTCGTCGCCGGGCGCCGGGACGGCCGGGGCGTGAGGCGCTGCCGGAGCGAACACGGCGAACACGGGACCCTCCGCGTCGCGGATGAAACCCTCGGTGTGTGCCGCCAAGACGTCGGTCGAGTAGTCGTCGGGCTCGTGCTCACGTCGATGCACGAGGCCGTCGACCGTGAGGCCGTAGTCGTAGAACTGGGAATGCACGAACGCGACCCATCGATCCCAACCGGGTGGCACGTACCCCGTGAGCGCGTCATGCTGATACGAGTCGAGATACTTCCCGAAGAGACCCGTCCGATACCCCGCGTCGTGAAGCTCGGTCGCGATCGTCGTCGAGTCGTCGAACGCCCGGAAACCACCGTAGGGACCTCCCTGGCGGTACACCCCCGTCGTGTGCGGGTATGCGCCGGTCAGGATCGAGGCTCGGCTCGGACAACAGAGCGAGCTCGTGGTGAACGACTCCGTGAACTGGATCCCGCGCTGCACCAGCGAACGCTGCACTTCGGGCATCGCCCACAAGGTGTCCCATCGCTGATCGTCCGTGACGATCAACAGGATCGAGGGCGGATCCGCGGCGTCGTCCTGGGCCGTAGCTGGTGGAGTCGAGAACAGGCACAGCGTGATGGAGATCAGCCAGGCCGAGCCCACGCGAGCGACCTTGCTCCCGAGGTGAACCGGAGGAATGCTGTGGCTCGGCATCGCGCGCGAGCGTAACCCCTGGGCGGTTCGCGGAGAGGAAACGGATATCCCGTGACAACCGTTCGGGGCTCCCGCGCGTCCTACGATCGGTGACGTTCGGAGATCGCGAGAAGGGAAGCGCGACTGGACGAAGCAGAGATCCGCGGGTTCCTCTCGCGCGACTACCCGCGCCTGGTGAACGCCGTGGCACTTGCGTCCGGAAGCTACCCCGCAGCGGAGGATGCCGTGCAGGAGGCGCTGGTTCGAGCATGGATGCGATCGGAGCGCGGAGAGCACGTGGCATCGCTGCCCGCATGGGTGGCGGCGGCCGCGCTGAACCTGACGCGGAGCGGGTGGCGCCGGGCGATGGCCGAGCGGAGGGCTCGAGGCCGGTTCTGGGCGGAAGCGGGGTCGGCGGTCGAGCCGAGCGCAGAGCAGGTGGACGTGGCGAGGGCGCTCGAAGCGCTCCCCCGGCGGCAGCGGGAAGTGGCCGTCCTCCGGTACCTGCTCGAGATGAGCACTGCCGAGGTCGCTGCGGCGCTCGGGATCACCGAAGGAACCGTCAAGAGTTCGCTGGCACGGGCGAGGACGCATCTCGTGGAGGCGCTCGCCGTGCATGACACCGAGGTGACGAACGATGTCGAAGGTCGATGACGAGCTGGCCCGCCGGTTGCGCCAGGCCGAACGCCCGGTGGACGGCGACGCCGTGTTCGAAGGGTTGGCGCGCCGCCGCTCGCACCGCGAACGCGTTCGTCGTGTGCAAGGGGGGGTGCTAGCGTTCGCGGTGCTCGCCGCCACGGCCGCCGGATTCCTCGGGCTTCGAGCGGCCTTCACGCGGGCTCCCCTAGGCCCCGCCATCGATTCGAACGTCTCCCCCAACGGCCGAATCGTCTTCTCCCGCGTGGGCGGCGACGGTCACTATCACCTGTTCGTCGCGCGACCGGACGGGACCGATGTTGAACAACTCACCCATGGAGCGACGGACGACACCGATCCCGCGTTCTCGCCCGACGGGCGTTGGATCACGGTCGTCCGGATCGGGAGCGATGGCGCCGAGCAGGTGGAAACCGTCTCGTTCGATCGGCCCGATGGGCCAGCGCGGGAGCCTCAGTTCTCCTCGATGTCGCCGCAGCCTGCCTGGTCGGCAGATGGGAGCATGATCGCGGTCAGGGAAGGGAACTCCCAGGAGCCCTCTGGCACGGCACTCTTGATCGTGCCGTTCGATGGCGACAGCCACGTCGCGCACCTCGCCGGTCCCGGCGCGGATCTCGCCCATCCATCCTGGTCGCCCGACTCGCGCATCGTCTTCGCCCTCCTCGGGTCGGAGGACAACGGGGAGACTGGCTGGGATCTAGCGACCGTCTCATCGGACGGCGGTGGATTCCGCTGGCTACTCCGCGAGGCGGGGGATCAAACAGCTCCAGCCTGGTCTCCCGACGGGTCGCGGATCGCCTACCTACGACAAGGAGATCGCGGCAGCGAGATCTGGACGATGGCACCGGACGGAACGGAAAAGACCCTGATCGCGACGGCCATCGCGACTTCACTTCAACAGGACCTGGCGTGGACCCCCGACGGGACCGCCGTCCTGGTTTCGGACGGTGAATGGATCAATCACGTAGATGCATCTCCCGACGGCGACCCCACCGTCAACTTCCTTCAGGTCGTTCGAGGCATCTCCCCCTCGTCGCAGCCGATCCCCCCAGGCGCCGTCCAGCCATCGCCCGAGCCGAGTCCATCGCCGTCGTCCGAGCCGAGTCTCTCGCCATCGCCCGCATCGGGGCTGGACGTCGGCCTCGCGTTCCCCTTGTGCGACGTGGAGGCGCTCGGCAGCATCGATTGGTACGGCGACGGCACGTCCGGAACGGCGTGGACAGGTGCTCGCGCGACGCAGGACGGCCGATGCCCGGAGGAGAGCACCGGCGAGTACGTGGTGGCCGCCGATCTCGACGGTGACGGCGAAGCCGAGCCGGGGGGCATGGGATTCCTGGACCATTGCCTGCTGTGTCGTCCGTTCGGGACGATGGACCTGAACGCGGATGGCGTGCTCGAGGTCGTCGTCCTCGAGGAAGCGTCGAGCACCCCTGCCTTCTCGATCTACGAGGTTTCGCTCCCGACGTCGGAACGCTCACCCGGGATCTACGCGCTGTTCGTCGCGGCACCCGGGTATCCGGCTGGGGGTTTCCCGGGGAACGAGCCCATCCGGTTCTTGGCGGGCGGAGACGAGGGCTTCTCCGCGGCGATCGATTGCGAGGGCTACCCGGAGGCGCCGGTCCTCGTGGTGGCGTGGAGCAACTACGTGGTCGAGGTCGACGACACGGAGGACGTGTACCTGACTCGGTTGCGTCTGGGTCAGGACGGGGCGTTCCATGTGATCGACAGCGAGCACTTCTCGCAGGACGCCGGTGACCCCTTGCCGATCGATCCAGCCGGGAAGGCCTGCGGGATCGACTTCAACCCGTTGGCCTAGCCGGTCAGGCCGAGGACGAGCCGTTGAGTACCCCTTGCCGAGTCACACGGTGTCGGCATCGACGAGTTCGCATGTTCTGTCAACCGATGGGACGCTTCGTGCGTCAACCCCTCGAGGAGGACGGTGGCCCTGGACGACGAGACGCTCCGGGAGTTCCTCGAGACGAGTTATCCGCGCTTGGTGGCAGCGGTGGCCCTCGTCGCAGGGAGCCGGGAGGCCGCCGAGGATGCCGTGCAGGAAGCGCTCGCACGAGCCTGGGAACGAGCCGGAACCGAGCAGATCCGTTCGCTCCCGGCGTGGGTGACCCGCGTCTCCTTGAACCTGTCGAAGAGTCGTTGGCGACGGCTTCGCGCGGAGACGCGCGCCATCGATCGCGTGAAGGCGACGTCGACATCTCCCCCAGCGGAAACGCGCCCCGACGTGGAGCGGGCGCTCGGCCAACTTTCCCGGCGACAACGCGAGGTGACTGTGCTCCGCTACTACCTCGAGATGGATCTCCAGGAGATCGCCGGGGTCCTCGGCATCACCGAGGGAACGGTCAAGACCCAGCTCTCTCGAGCGCGTCGAGCGCTGGCTGAGCTGTTGGGCGATGGCGAGCATAAGGAGGTGGACGACCCTGCCGAGCTTCGATGATCGGTTGACGGCGGAACTGGAGCAAGTCGCCCGCCCCGCGGACCCCACAGGTGTCCTCGAGCGCGTGAGCCAGAGGCGTTCACGACGGGCGTCGTTGCGGAAGGTGCAGGCTGGGCTCCTCGCGGTCGTGGTGCTCGCCGCCACCGCCGTCGGCTTCCTCTTCCTTCGCGACGCTTTCGACAGTGACAAGCGCAACGTCGGTGATGAACAGACACGGTCGGTTGCCAACGGCGAGATCGTGTTCTCTCGCGGGCTCCCGGATGGGTCGGAGCATCTCTTCGCCGTCCAACCGGGAGTCTTCGGCGAGCGGCTGATCACGTCAGGGAGCGGCATCTATGCGGATCCATCCGTCGCCCCCGACGGTCGGGCGATCGCGGTCGTGCACTCGCTCCCACGCTTCGCCGACTTGGATGCGGAGGGTGTCATCGCGACGTTCACGATGGACGGTGGAGAGCCGCTTTGGATCACCGATCCCCTTCCTCGGGTCGCGGATCCCTCATGGTCTCCCGAGGGAGATCGGATCGCCTTCGCTGCCTCCATCTCGAACGGGCGACTTCCCGGGATCTACGTGATCAACGCGGACGGGTCGGACATGCGACTCGTCGTGGAACTCGAAGGGTTCACGCTCTCGGCGCCGGACTGGTCGCCCGACGGTCAAAAGCTCGTCTTCGTCGGGCTGCCAGTGGCCACCAGCGAGGCTGAGCAGGTGAACCCGGACCTCTACACGGTCGAGGTCGACGGGTCGGGACTGACCGCTTTGACAGAGACGCCGGCGGTCGGCGAATGGAGCCCTTCCTGGTCACCCGTAGACGACCTGATCGCGTATCGCCGGAACGAGGGGCGCATCAGCGACAGCATCCAGCTGATCGACACCTCGGGTCGACCGGCGGGCACCTGCTACGACGGTGAGAACGGCGAGATCGGTGAAGTCGACTGGTCCCCCGATGGCCGCAAGATCGCATTCACGTCATCGCTGGCGCTCACGGATACCGATACCAACCGAGATCTCGACGTGTTGACCGTGAGTGTGGGTGGCTCTCAGCTAGAGCTGGCGAACCTGACCACCGAAGGAGCATCCGGGATCAGCTGGCAGCCGCTACCGGCCGGATCCGAACCTCAGCCGTCGCCCACCTCCGAACCGACAGAGTCTCCTCGCGCCGAATCCGCCGTCCGCGACGTCGGCATGGGGTTCCTCGTCTGCCAGGTGAGCGAGATCGAAGCGCAGCTCGACGGCGAAGGAGCCGCCGACACAGCGGTCGTCGCCACGCGGCTCGGCGTGGGCGGGCGCTGCCCTTCCGTCATCGACGAGGCGCAGGCGTACGTCGGCGTGGACCTGAACGACGACGGACGCGTCGATACGGCGTACGGGCCGATCTCCTGCGAGGCCTACTACTGTCGCGTGTTCGCCGCTCCCGACCTCGACGGTGACGGCGATAGGCACGAGTTGCTGGTCGTGGAAAGCGGGGGAAGCATCGTGGGCCTCGGCGTCTACGCGTTCGAGTCGATCGGATCGCCGACGAGCGCCACGACCGCGATCGTCCGCATCGAGATCGGCGAGCCGGACGACCGGGAGATGGGATTCGTCACGGGTGAGCCGGCGCGGCTCTTCATCGGCGGAGACGAGGGGTGGTCCTACCGCGTGCGCTGCGAGGATCGTGGAGCGGACCGACTCCTTCATGTATCCCGGGCGTACCACGCGATCGATGAGTCCGGGCCGTGGACCGTCGATGAAACGACCTTCTCCTACGTGGACCTCCGCCTGAACGTCGTCGATGCCCAGGAACCGGAGCTGTCGACGAGCGACGACCCGCTCGGCCCCCAGCCCGAAGATCTGTGCGGGACGCCGATCCCCCAGGTTTGATCAACCGGTCAGGCCGAGGACGAGCTCGTTCAGGAGCAGCATGCCCCGTTCGGTCGGGATCAGGTTGCCGTCGTCATCCAGGAGGAGACCGCTCTGCAGATACGGGTCCGCACGGCCGTCCTCGACCCAGCTGGCGGGGATGCCCTGCAGGATCCGCAGCCGCAGGAACACCTCCTCGAGATAGGCGTCTGCCGGTTCGAGCTCCTCGGATCCGCCGACGGGCAGCTCGTCGCGTTCGACCGTCGACAGGTACTCCTCGGGAGGCCGCACGTTCCACCACCGCCGGCCGTCCCGGTAGCCGTGGGCCCCGGCGCCGAGCCCGACGTAGGGCCGGCGCTCCCAGTAGCCGAGGTTGTGCCGGCACTCGTACCCGGGCTTCGCCCAATTCGAGACCTCGTAATGCCCGTAGCCCGCGTCGCCGAGCAACCCACACGCCAGCTCGAACATCTCGGCCTGGAGGTCGGGGTCGGGCGCCGGTGTGTCGCCTCGCGCCACCTGGCGGCCGAGCGCCGTCGCCGGCTCGATCGTGAGCGCGTACGCGCTCACGTGCTCCGGCGACAGCGCGATCGCCTCGTGGAGCGTTCGCTCCCACGACTCCGGGCTCTCCCCCGCCGCGCCGTAGATGAGGTCCAGGTTCACGTTGTCGTACCCGGCGACGCGGGCCGCTCGGAACGCAGCCATCACCGACTCGGGTTGGTGGACCCGCTCGAGTGCCGCCAGCACCGATCGGTCGAAGGACTGCGCGCCCATCGACAGTCGTGAGTAGCCCGCCTCCCGGAGTCCGGCGAGCTTCTGCTCGTCCACCGTGTCGGGGTTCGCCTCGATCGTGACCTCCGCGTCCGCTGCGACGGAGAACATCGAGCGCATGCGCGCCAGCAGTGCCTTCAGGTCCGCGACCTCGAGGGTGGTCGGCGTACCGCCTCCCAGGAAGACGCTCACGACCTCGACGTCCTCCCACGAAGGCGCCGCGAGCTCGGTCTCCCGCAGCAATGCCGCCACGTACCTCGACGCCAGATGATCGAGCCCGGCGTAGGCGTTGAAGTCGCAGTAGCCGCAGCGGGTCAGACAGAACGGCACGTGGACGTAGATCCCGGCGGCGGCTCAACGAGCCCGGTCACTTCTTCTTCGCCCCCTCGTCCGCGCGCAACGCCGCGATGAAGGCCTCCTGCGGCACGTCGACACGACCGACCTTCCGCAACCGCGCTTTCCCCTTCTTCTGCTCTTCCAGCAGCTTCCGCTTGCGCGTGATGTCGCCGCCGTAGCACTTCGCCAGGACGTCCTTGCGCTTCGCCTTCACGGTCTCGCGCGCGATGATCTTCGAGCCGATCGCGGCCTGGATCGCGACGTCGAACAGCTGCCTCGGGATCAGCTCCCGGAGTCGCTCGGTCATCTTCTTCCCATACGCGTATGCCTTCGACCTGTGCACGATCGTGCTGAAGGCGTCGACGGGCTCACCGTGCAAGAGCACGTCGACTCGGACGACGTCGGACTCCTGATAGCCCCAGGGCTCGTAGTCGAGGGAGGCGTAGCCGCGGGTGCTCGACTTGAGCTGATCGAAGAAGTCGAACACGATCTCGGCGAGCGGGAGCATGTAATGCACCTCGGCTCGTTCGGGAGTGAGGAAGCTCGTGTTCACCAATTCGCCCCTGCGAGACTGGCAGAGGTCGAGCACCGCCCCGAGGTACTCCTTCGGGGTGATGACCGTGGCGAACACGATCGGCTCCTCGACGCGGTCGTACGTCCCGGGAAGCGGCATCTCCGCCGGGTTGTGCACGACGATCGCGTCCTCGCCCTTGATCACATGGAACTCGACGTTGGGCTGGGTGGCGATGAGCTCCAGGTCGAACTCTCGCTCGAGGCGCTCCTTCACGATGTCCATGTGCAAGAGACCGAGGAACCCCGCGCGGAAGCCGAAGCCGAGCGCCTGCGAGACCTCGGGCTCGTAGCTGAGCGCCGAGTCGGAGAGCTTCAGGCGATCGAGCGCCTCGCGGAGCTCGGAGTAGTCCCCTCCCTCGTTCGGGAACAGGCCGGACCACACCATCGGTTTCGGCTCCCGATAGCCGGGCAACGCCTCGGTCGCAGCATCCTTGCCCGCCATCGTGATCGTGTCGCCGACCTTGGCCAGATGGACGTCCTTCAGCCCGGTGACGAGGTAGCCGACCTCGCCCGGGCCGAGCGCGTCGACCGGGAGGGGCTCGGGAGCCATCACCCCGGCCTCCTCGGCCTCCGACTCCGCGCCGGTCGCCATCAGTCGGATCTTCGAGCCGCTCGGCAGCTCGCCGTCCTTCACGCGGACGTAGGTGATGACGCCGCGGTAGGGGTCGAACATGGAGTCGAAGACGAGCGCTCGAAGCGGTGCCGCCTGATCGCCGGCCGGTGGGGGTACGTGCTCGATCACCGCCTTCAGGAGCTCCTCGACGCCCTCCCCGGTCTTGGCGGAGATCCGAAGGATGTCTTCGGGATGGACGTCGAGGAGATCCGCGAGCTCCTTCGCACGCAGCTCCGGCTCCGCTGCGGGGAGGTCGATCTTGTTCAGGGCGGGGACGATCGTGAGGCCCGCGTCCCGCGCCAGGTGGAAGTTCGCGAGGGTCTGCGCCTCGAGGCCCTGGGCCGCGTCCACGAGGAGCACGGCACCCTCGCACGCTTCGAGGGAACGCGAGACCTCGTAGGTGAAGTCGACGTGACCCGGCGTGTCGATCAGGTTCAGCTCGTACCCCTCGTGGGTGAGCCGGACCGCCTGGGCCTTGATCGTGATCCCTCGCTCACGCTCCAGATCCATCCGGTCCAGGTACTGCGCCCGCATGTCGCGGTCCGCGACGGCGTGGGTCAGCTCCAGCAGGCGGTCGGCCAGGGTCGACTTGCCGTGGTCGATGTGCGCCACGATGCAGAAGTTCCGGATGTGAGAGACGTCCACGGTGGTCATCGTACGGCCCGCGCCGCCCGGAACAGCGACCGGCCGGGCCACTGAGAACCCGCTGGTAGACTGCCCGCTCCATGGCGAACATCAAGTCTCAGATCAAGCGGAACAAGCAGAACGAGAAGCGCGGGGAGCGCAACAAGACCGTCCGAACGGCTCTCAAGACCTCCACGAAGAAGGTGCGAGTGGCGGTCACGGCCGGTGACGCTGAGGCGGCGACGGCCCAGCAGCGCGAAGCCTCCCGGGCGCTGGACAAGGCGGTCGCGAAGGGCATCCTGCACAGGCGAACCGCCGCCCGCCGCAAGAGCCGGCTGGCCAAGGCGGCTAGCTCGGTCGCCTCGTCCGAGTAGCGTCGGTCTCTCCTCCGCACGTCCCTAGACTCGTTCCGCATGCCCGCGCAGCCCTCCGACCGATCGATGGAGCCGTACTACGAACGCCGCTCGGCCGAGTACGACGACTGGTATCTGGGCGCCGGACTCTTCGCCGACCGCGAACGCCCCGGGTGGACGGACGAGCTCGCGGCCCTCGAGCACGTCGTCTCCTCGCTCCCACCGTCACGCACGCTGGATGTCGCGTGCGGGACCGGCTTCCTCACGAGACATCTCCGGGGCAGGGTCGTCGCGAGCGATGCAAGTCTCGGGATGCTGACCGAGTCACGAGCCCGGCACGATCACCCGTTGGTGCGCGCCGACGCGTTCGCGCTCCCGTTCCGTGACGACAGCTTCGACCGGGTCTTCACCGGCCACTTCTACGGCCATCTGGATCCCGAGCAGCGAGCTCGGTTCCTGATGGAGAGCCGGAGGATCGCGTCGGGCCTCGTCGTCGTCGACGCGGCGCTTCGCGACGGAGTCGAGCCGGAGCAGATCGAGGAGCGCGTGTTGAATGACGGGTCGGCGCATCGAATCTTCAAGCGGTTCTTCACCGGGTCGCAGCTGTCGAGCGAGCTCGGCGGCGGTCACGTGCTGTTCGAGGGTCGTTGGTTCGTGGTCGTCGGGTCCCGACGCTAGCCTGCGATCGCGGTCACCAGGGTCGGCATCACCACGTCGCCGGTCGCGCCCGACTTCAACGCGCGATCGGCTTCCGTGATCTCGTCGTGCAGCGTCACGAGCTGTGCCATCGAGAAGTTCCTCGCCTGTTGCTGGTATCGGCGCGCCTGCCAATCGAACCGGAGGCCGGCCTCCTTGGCCACCTGGGCTGGAGGCATCCGGTCCGGGAGCGACCGCACCTTCAGGAGATCCCGAAGGCGAGCGGCGATCCCCCCGAGGACCATCAACGGATCGTCACCCCCCTCCTCGATCGCCCGGAGCGAGCGGATCGCGCCGGGCAGGTCCTTGCCGAATGCCCGATCGCAGAGGTCCCACGTCTTCTGCTCGCCGAGCCCGCGGAACTGCTGCGCGATCTCACGAGGGCCGATCCGCTGTCCGGCGAACACATCCTGGAGCTGCTCGAGCGCCGCGACGAGCTGACCGGGTTCGGGACCGAGCGTCTCGACGAGCGCGCGCGCTCCTGGGATCGCGAGATCGAGCCCGTTCTCCTTGGCCCGAGCCACCAGCCACGGCTCGAGCTCTTTGCGGGCGATGTCGACCTTCCGGACCTCTCCCACCGGCTCCACGAGCTTCTGGAGTCCCACGGGCACCTTGCCGCGCTCGGCGACCACGCAGGCGATGACGAGGGTGGCGTCGGGGTCCGGGTTCTCGAGGTATCGCGCGATCTCCTCGACTGTGTCCTTCCGGAGCGACCGGGCGTCGTTGATCAGGAGCGCGCGAGGCTCGCCGAACAGGGAGGGCGTCGCAAGCCCCTGGAGCTCGCCGCCCTGCCACTCGGCAGCGTCGACCTCGGTGGCCTTGGTCTCGCCGAGGAGCGTGAGGGCCGCCTCGCGGACCATGTACGCGTCCTCGCCCCAGAGGAGCGTCACGGGACTCACCTTCACAGCCATCGCTCGGACTCTATCGACAGGGTGGGACCCGCGAGGAGGATCGTGATCGTCCCGTGCCGGTCCGTTCGCCAGACCTGCGCTCCGGATGCCACCAGTGCGTCGAGGGTGAACGCGGTTGGATGTCCGTAGTCGTTGTCACCCACCGATACGACGGCGACCTCGGCCTCGACGGCGTCGAAGAACGCCGGCACGGAGGTCGCCGCTCCGTGGTGCGGGACCTTGAGCACGTCCGCACGCAGGTCGACCCCCGACTCCAAGAGCCATCCCTGTGCCGGTTCTTCCGGCTCGCTGGCGATGAGGACGACGTGCCGTTCGTAGGTGGCCCGGATCACGATCGCGTCGTTGTTGGCGTCGGACTCGGTGCCCGTCCAGCACCGGTCCGGCGAAAGGACGTCGAGGCGGAGCAGCCCGAGCCAGAAGGTGTCCCCGGCCCGCGGGTTCCGAACCTCGACATGTTCGTCGGCGATCGCCCGGTCCAGGTCGGCTTGCAGTGGTGAGGGGCTGTCCGCCTCGCAGCCCGGCTGAAGGAGCAGTCCCACCGGCAGTCGAGCGAGCACCGACGGCAGCCCGACGATGTGGTCGGCGTGCGGGTGGCTCGCCACGACGATGTCGAGTCGCTTGATCCCGAGGGCCGAGATCTCGGTGGCAACCTGATCGCGCTCCGGTCCTCCGTCGACGAGCACCGTCGCGCCCTCCGGCGTGGTGAGCAGAGCGGCGTCGCCCTGCCCGACGTCGAAGAACCGAACGATGAATCCGTCGGGCGGGCCGCTCCCGAGCGCCGATGCCCACACGACGACGGGGAGGACGGCGACCGCGACCGCGGTCGCCGACCGGGGTGGTTTCCAACCGGTGCGGATCCACACCACCATGGCCGCGACGAGCACCGTCCCGCCGACGAGGACGAGGGGCCCGCCCTCCGAGGTCAGATAACCGACCGGCGCCTTGCCCAGATGATCCGCGACCAGCTCCAGCCAGCGCATCGGCAGGACCGCGACGGCTCCCACGACCTTCCCGAGCGGGAACCAGGCCAAGCCGGTCGCGGCCGCCACGGCGCCGAGGAGGAGGGAGGGAGCCACGAGCGGGAAGGCGGCGAGGTTCGCGGGCAGCGTCACCAACGGCACCTCGTGGAAGTGGTACAGCAGGATCGGCGTCACGCCGAGTTGGGCGGAGATCGTCGCGCCGGCGGCGGCCGCGACCGGACCCGGCAGGAAGCGCCCGAACCGCTCCGCGAGCGGCGAGGCGAGCGCGACCATCCCGGCGGTGGCGGTGACCGAGAGCTGGAACCCGACCGACCAGACGAGCCATGGGTCGAGGACGAGCAGGCCGAGCACGGCGGCGGAAAGGATCGACGCCGTCGTGCGAGGCCTGCCGGCGAGGACTCCCACGAGCGCGATGCACGCCATCACCCCGGCGCGGAGCACCGATGGCTCGGCGCCCGTGAGGATGGTGAAGAACGCGACCGCGCCGAAGCCGACCACGAACTTCGGCCACCGGGAGAGTCGGAGGAGCGCTGCCGCGGCGAGCACCGGCGCGAGCACCATCGCCACGTTCCCGCCGGAGACGACGAGGAGGTGGCTGAGACCCGCGGCGCGGAAGTCGCGTTCGAGTCCGGGATCGAGCTGGGAGTCGTCCCCGAGCAGGAGACCGAGGAGGAGCCCCGACTCCCTCGAGGGGAAGACCCGCTCGATCGAGCGACCGACGACGTCGCGAGCCCCCTGCGTCGCCCGAACGAAGGCGCTGGGCGAGTCGCCGACTCGTGTGAACGTCTGCAGCTGGAGCTGTGCCGGGATCCCCTTGTGGCGGAGCGCCTCGGCGAACCCCTCGTCGTCGGGCACACGGAGCACGCCCTCGAGCCGAACCAGATCGCCGCGGCGCGCGCGCGGGAGCTCGTCGCTCCCACTCACCCACACCGCGGAGCGAAGGGTCGCGGCACCCTCCGGCCACTCCACCCGGCTCACCTGCGCGGTCGCGGACCAGCCGAGCGTGCTCTTCCGAGGGTCGATCTTCAGGATCCCCTCGATGACCACTCGTTCGGGGGCGAGCGTCGCGAGGAGCGCTCGGTCCAGACCGCGATGGTGGAAGCCGCTCCATCCGATGCCGAGAGCGAGCACCCCGAGTACGGCGAGCACGGCCGCGACCACGGGAGCGCCGGCCGAAACGCCGCCGCCCGCGACCGCCTGGACGGTCGCATGCTCGGGGGGAAGGAGGGTGGCGCGCGCCAAGGGGCCGGCCCCTCGACGCTCGCGCCCGGCAGCGATCCATCCGGCTCCGAGCGCAACGAGGCCGGCAGCGAACGCCATCCACGGTTCGGCCCACACCGGGAGCGCGGTCCAACCGACGAGACCCACGGCGAACGCCGCCGCCGCGGACGGCAGCATCCAGGCGCCCACCGGCGCCCCTCAGACCGTGACCTGATCGCGGATCTCGTCGAGGGTTGCCGGGCCGATCCCGCTCACATCCATCAGGTCGTCGACCGAGGCGAAGGGTCCGTTCTGGTCCCGGTACTCGACGATGGTGGCGGCGAGCACCTCGCCGATGCCCGACAGCGTCTCCAGATCGGTGGCCGACGCCGAGTTGATGTTGAGCAAGCCGGTCGACGAGCCCGGCGCCGCTCCCCCAGGGACGCCGGCGGACGGTGGTCCGGATTTCGGGACGAGGATCTGGGTTCCGTCGGTGAGCGGCGCCGCGAGATTCAGAAGGCTCAGGTCGGCCTTCGGCACGGATCCGCCCGCCCGCTCGATCGCGTCGATCACGCGATCCCCCTCGACGAACTCGTACACGCCGGGCTCGCGGACCGCGCCCGCGACATCCACGATGAGGGTCACGGAGGGGCTCGGCGACGACGAGACCTGCTGGGCGGCGCCGGGCCCCGACTCGGCGATCGTCACGGGCTTGGGCAGCGAGCGCGCGTACCAGAGCCCGGCACCGCCCAGCACCGTCACCAGCACGACGATCAGCCCCGCGATCTCCCCGCGCGAGAGCATGTCGAGGCGTTCCCGGAACGGCATGACGGGGACGCTAGGCGCGGCTTGCTGTCTCGGCAGTGAGACGCGTCACACGCCTGTCGGAGCTCTTCGAGCTCGCATCCGCGGGCCGACCTACCGGGTCACGAAGTTGACGAGCTTCGGCGCGCGGACGATCTCCTTCACGACCTCGCGATCGGCCGTCGCGCGCTGCGCCTTCTCCGACGATCGGGCGAGCTCGAGCACACGGGCCTCATCCGCGTCGGCCGACACCTCGATCTTGTCGCGGACCTTCCCGTCCACCTGCACGATCAGCGTCACGGTGTCCTGCGCGGCGAGCGCCATGTCGTAGCCGGGCCATGTCGAGACGTGGACCGATCCGGCGTGACCCAGGACCTCGCGCCAAAGCTCCTCGGCACCGAACGGGGCGAACGGTGCGAGCATCTGGACGAGCGCCTCCGCGGCGCCTCGCGCTGCTCCTCCCGCATCCAACGCCGATCGCATCTCATTGGTCAGGACCATCAGCTTCGAGATCGCGACGTTGAACCGGAACCGCTCCATGTCCTCGGTCACGCCCTTGATCGTCCGATGGGTCAGGCGAACGAGCTCGGCTGACTCCTCCCCGCCACCCTCGGCCGCCTCCCCCACGGCGGCGAACACCCGCCCCAACCACTGGTGGACACCGGGGCGCCGGTTCGGATCGCCCGCGATCAGCTTCCAGTCGATGTCGTCCTCGAACGGGCTCGCGAACAGCATCGTGAGCCGCATGGAGTCGGCCCCCCACCGCTCGACGAGCGGCATCGGCTCGACGATGTTGCCCTTCGACTTCGACATCGAAGCCCCGTCGAAGATCACCTGGCCCTGATTCATCAGTCGCGGGAACGGCTCCAGGTAGGGAACCAAGCCGGCATCGTGGAGCGCCTTGGTGAAGAACCGGGCGTAGAGCAGATGGAGGATCGCGTGCTCGATGCCCCCCGTGTACTGGCTCACGGGCCATCGCTCCAGGTCCTCGCGTCGGAACGGACCGCCTTCGTATCCGGGCGAGGCGTACCGCATGAAGTACCAGCTGGAGTCGACGAACGTATCCATCGTGTCGGTGTCGCGTCGCGCGTCACGACCGCACGTCGGACAGGTGGTCTTCACGAACCGGTCGTGACGCGCGAGCGGTGACATGCCGCCCGGCTGGAAGTCGACGTCGTCGGGGAGCACCACCGGCAGTTCGGCCTCGGGCACGGGGACCTCGCCGTGCTCGTCGCAATGGACGATCGGGATCGGTGCACCCCAGTACCGTTGGCGGGAGATCAGCCAGTCGCGCAGGCGGAACGTGACGGCGGGACGACCGAGCTCCTGTTCCTCCAGCCATCCCGCGACCTTCGCGATCGAGTCCGGTGAACGCGCTCCGTCGAAGGGACCCGAGTTCACCATCACGCCCTCGTGGTCGTACGCCTCCGTCATCGAGGCCGGATCACGCGTCTCCCCCGGAGGCTGGATCACGACGCGGACCTCGAGTCTGTGTTCTCGGGCGAACTCGAAGTCGCGCTGGTCGTGGGCCGGCACGCCCATCACGGCGCCGGTGCCGTACTCCATCAGCACGTACGGCGCGACGAACACCGGCACCCGCTCGCCGTTCACCGGGTTCACGACATGGACACCGAGACGAACGCCCTCGCGGCTCTCGGCCTGCTCCCGGTTCGTGAGCGGCGTGGCCTGCAGGCGTTCGATCATCGCGCGGGCGTCATCCGACGTCCCCCCGAGCGCCGCCAGCGTCGGTACCAGCGGGTGCTCGGGCGCGAACACGAAGAACGTGACGCCCCAGAGCGTGTCGGGCCGCGTCGTGAACACCTCCACCTCGTCGCCGGTCTCGTCGACCGTGAACCGGACCGATGCTCCCTCGGAGCGCCCGATCCAGTTCCGCTGCAGCGTGATCACGCGCTCCGGCCATGCCTCGAGCGTCTCGACGTCGTCGAGCAGACGCTGCGCGTAATCGGTGATCTTGAAGAACCACTGGGTGAGGTCCTTCCGCACGACCGCGGCCCCGCATCGTTCGCAGGCGCCGTTGATCACCTGCTCGTTGGCGAGGACGGTTTGATCGTTCGGACACCAGTTGGCGGGGGCGTTCTTCCGGTACGCCAGTCCCATCTCGAAGAGCTTCAGGAACAGCCACTGCGTCCAGCGGTAGTACTCGGGATCGGACGTGTGGAGCCGTCGCGTCCAATCGAAGGACATCCCCAGGCGTTTGAAGGAGGCCGCCTGCTGCTCGATGTTCTCGTAGGTCCACTGCTTGGGGTGGATGCCTCGCTTGATCGCCGCGTTCTCCGCCGGGAGTCCGAACGAATCCCAACCGATGGGGTGCAGGACGTTCTTGCCTCGCATCCACTGGTACCGGGCCACGGCATCCCCGCCGCTGAACGCCTCGGCATGCCCCATGTGCAGGTCGCCCGACGGGTACGGGAACATGTCGAGCGCGTAGAACCGGGGTCGGCTGTCATCGGGGTCCTCGGAGGCTCGTGAGAGGTGCTCGTCGTCCCAGACACGCTGCCATTTCGGCTCGATCTCAGCGGGTTCGTAGCGGATCGCCATCGCACGGCATCGTAGCCGAGCACGGCCGGCGTTCGGTTCAGCGAGGAGTCCTGGATCACGCGGGAAGCGTGCCCGCCGCGAGGAGACGGGGGATCTCTTCGGCGGCCACAGGCCGAGCGAAATGGAAGCCCTGCCCGAGCGTGCATCCTGCCTCGCGGAGGAACGCCAGCTCCTCGGCGGTCTCGATCCCCTCGGCGAGTGGGGTCATGCCCAGCCCGTGCGCGAGCTGGATCATCGCTTCGACCATCCGGCCGGAGTCCTCGTCGCGATCGACGTCGTGGATGAAGGACCGATCGATCTTCAAGATGTCGACGGGCAAGTGCTTCAGGCGCGCGAGCGAGGAGTAGCCGGTCCCGAAGTCGTCGATCGCCAACGTGAGGCCCCACGCGTGGAGCTCCGTGAGCACCCGCTGGGTCCGGTCGGGGTCGGCCATCGCAGCCGACTCCGTGATCTCGACGATCACGTCGTGCGGGCTGACGCCCGCCGCGGTGAGTTTGTCCATCATCTTCTCCGCCAGACGTCCCGACCAGAGCTGACGCGGCGACAGGTTGAAGCCGACGCGGACGTCGATCCCCATCGACTCCCAGGCCTTGCGTTGGCGGGCGACCTCGTCCATCACCCAGTCCCCGATCGCCTCGATGAGCCCGAGCTCTTCCGCCACGGGGATGAACTCGCCGGGCGGGATGATCCCGCCGTTGGGCTTGCGCCATCGGATCAGCGCTTCGAGCCCGGAGACCCTTCCCCCTTGGAGCTCGACCACCGGCTGCCAGTGGAGGACCCAATCCTTCTGTTCCACCGCTCGGCGGAGGCGCGTCGTGAGCGAAAGGCGCTCGATGGCGTCGTCGGTGCCGCTGGCGTAGATGACGTAGCCGCCGGGATCGGCCTTCTTCGATTGGTACATCGCAGTGTCGGCGTTCTTCAACAGCGTCATGGCGTCGTTGGCGTCCTGGGGGAACAAGCTCACGCCGATCGAGGCCGACGCGTAGAACTCCACGCCGCTCAGATCGAACGGTTCCTGCAGGGCCTCGTGGACCCGGGTCGCGACGGACTCGGCCACGATCATCCCGGCTTCGGTGCCCTCGACGGGCCCAATCCCCCGCTCGAGGTCTGCGAGGAGCAAGAGGAACTCGTCGCCGCCCTGACGAGCGACCAGGTCCGTCTCACGAGTGCACCCGGCGAGTCGCTCCGCGAGCTGCTGGAGAAGCTCATCACCCGCGTGGTGGCCGAGCGAGTCGTTCACGAGCTTGAAGTTGTCGAGGTCGAGATAGAGCACGCCGACGCCGAGGTTGTGCCGTCGCGCGCGGGCGATCGCGGTGTCGAGCATCTCCTCGAAGAGGGCTCGGTTCGGCAGGCCCGTGAGCTTGTCGTGGTACGCGAGGAACGCCACCTGCTCTTCCGCACGCTTGCGTTCCGTGATGTCGAAGATCACGCCCTGGATCAACCAGGGCTCGCCTCCCTCGTCGTCGATCGGATAGGCCTGCTCGAGCACCCATCGGACCGTGCCGTCCTCGTGGACCATCCGGTACTCGTGATTGAGAGGCTCGTGTGCGTTGTACGCGTGCTGGTACTGGTCCCAGGCGCGGTCGATGTCCTCGGGATGCACGTGATGCCGCCAGGCGTAGGGGTTGGTCAGCCATTCCTCCTGGCTGATCCCGAGGAGCTCCACGACCTGAGGACTCACATAGATCGACTCGGAGTCCTCATCGACCGGGTCGAGGTAGACGACCGCCGGGATGTGCTCGACGAGCGCCCGGTACTTGGCCTCGGCTTCGAAGCGCGCCGTCCGGCCGGCCTCGAGCTCCGTGCGGTCGCGGAGGGTGACCACCAGGAGCGGCGTGGCGGCCTCGATCCTGCCCACGTGGACCTCCACGGGGAGCTCGGCGCCGTCTCGGCGGGTACAGGTGGACTCGAATGAGGAGCCAGCTGGGTGGGTGGACAGATCGGTCGCGAGCAGCGCCTCCACCTGCCGTCCGAGGAGCTCGCCACGGTCGAAGCCGGTCAGGCGCTCACACGCCGCGTTCGCGTAGATGATCTCTCCGTTCGTCTCCGCGACCACGAGCGACTCGGGGGTCGCCTCCAGGAACGAGCCGGGCGTGAGCACGTCTGAGAGCCGGCCGAGGGCGGCTTCGAAGAGGGTCGCGACCGGAACCGAGGTCATCCTCTAGTCATCGGTCGGAGTGAAGACCGACATGAGAGGAGCTCCGGCGACACCTTTCAGGGGCTCGGCGAACGCTCCTCGATGCCCCAGGGCGATCCGTAGTCTCCGAGCAGGTCCAAGAAGGGACGGGCCTCGAAAGCCTCAGGGCCGAGCACGCCGGTGCCCGACCAGACGCCGGTCGCGAGCAGCTCCAAGGCGATCAGCGGATTGAGGGCCGTCTGCCACACCACCGCCTGTGCGCCGTCACGCGACCACGTCTCTTCGTTGTCGACCACGTGGTACAGGTAGACCTCCCGCGGGCGGCCGTCCGCATCCGTCCCGGTCACCCACGTGCCCGCGCAGGTCTTGCCGGTCATCTTGTCTCCGAGTGTCATCGGATCGGGCAGGGCGGCCGCCACGACGTCCCGGGGGGAGACCTCCACGCCGTCCACCCGGAGCTTCTCCGTCCGGTCCAGCCCGAGCTTGCGGAGCGTTTTCAGCACGTCGATGAACTCGTCGCCCAGCCCGTACTTGAAGGTCACGCGACGACAGTCGATCCACCGAGGGACGAGCAGCACCTCCTCGTGTTCGACGTTCACGCATTCGATCGGCCCGATCCCCTCCGGGAACGTGAAGACCTCGGGCTCGCTGAACGGCGCTGTCGTGAACCACCCCCGGTCCTTCTCCCAGATCACCGGGGGGTTCAAGCATTCCTCGATCGTCGTCCAGATCGAGAAGCTCGGGGCGAACTCGTATCCCTCCACCTCGAGGTCGGCGCCGTCCCGGACGCCGACCTCGTCGATCGTGTCGAACAGCTCGTCGGCGGCATACCGGGCGAACACGTCCGACAGACCGGGCTCGACACCGACGCCCACCAGGGCGAGGAGACCGCGGTCCTGCCATCGCTCTGCCGCGGCGAACTGCTCGTCACCCAGCTTCACGCCGGGCAGCTTCTCCGGCGTGTCCGGATGGGGCTTCGAGAGGGACATCGCCATGTCGAGGTAGGTGGCTCCGGCGTCGAACGCCCCTTCGAAGATCGGCATCACGAAGCGTGGGTCGACCGCGTTCACGATCGCGTCGGAGCGGGTGGACCGAGCCAGCTCGGCGACGGCCGCGGCGTCGCTCGCGTCCACGCGCGCGGCCGAGAAGCGGCCGTCGCCGTAGCGGTCGACGACGCGGCGAGCACGGCCTTCGTCGTGGTCGGCGAAGACGATGTGCTCGTAGAACTCCCGTCGGGCGGCGATCGGCGCGAGCGCCGATCCCACCCCACCCGATCCGACGACCAAGATCCTCATCGTCGGCGAGTGTACCGACGACTTGAACGGTCGTTCAGCAGGGCTCAGATGATGGCGTCGGCGAGGCGGACGATCGCGTCAGGGTCCCGTTCCTCATCCAGCACGAACACGATCGTGTCCGCGCCCGCGTCCTCGTAGCGCAGGGTCGCGGCGCGGGCTCCCTCGAGGCCCACCTCCCTGAGCCAGAGCTGTATCTGCTTGGCGATCGGGCGCCCGTCCGCGAGCTGTTCCAGCCGTGCCACGCGCTCCTCGTAGAGGTCCGGCTCGATGGACGATGCGTTCCACGCGTCCGCGTGCGCCGCCGCGATCGCCAGCACCCGGTCGCCCGTGCCGCCGACGACGATGGCCGGCATCTCGATGCCGACAGGCCCCAGGGAGGCGTCGTCGAGGCCGAGGACCGTATCGGAGACGGTCTCCCCTCGCCAGAGGGCGGGGAACACCCGGCAGCAGGACTCGAGTCGCGCCGCACGCTCCTCGAACGGAGGGAACGGCACGCCGGCCGCCCGATGGTCGTGGCGAGCCAGGTGCCAGGAGCCGACTCCGAGACCGACCTCGAGCCGGCCGCCGCTCGCCGCCTGGGCGACCGCCAGCTGCCCGGCGACCAGTAGGGGCGTGCGGATCGAGACGTTCAGGACGTGAACGGCGAGCCGGATCCGCTCGGTGACGCCAGCCATCGAGGTCAGCAGCGTCGGGGCGTCCCATGCCGCGAGTCCCGCCGGAGCAGCGCTGACATGGTCGAAGCACGAAACGATGTCGAAGCCCTGACTGCTCTGCGATACGCCATGCCGCTCGGAGCTCGTCGAAGGTCCATCCCCACTGGCCGGGCTTCACCCCGATGCGCATCCTCTTACTCTCCCGCATGGAGCTCTCGGCAACTCCTCTTCGCCGACGGGGAAAGAAGGAACCGGCCCCCGAAGGGGCCGGTTCCAGTGATACTCGATCGCCGGACCGCTACGCCCGCCGGCGCTCGATCCTGACGAACGTATCGGCTCCGGGGCCACCGACTCCGAGATCGAAGCCGGGACCGCCGTCCAGGTGATCGTTGCCGGCTCCGCCGTACAGACGGTCTCTCCCGAGTCCGCCGAAGAGCCGATCCCTGCCGGCTCCGCCGCGCAGTCGATCGTTGCCGGCTCCGCCGACGAGCCGGTCTCTCCCGTCCTGGCCGACGAGCAAGTCTCCCCCGCCTCCGCCGACCAGCCGGTCGTTCCCGGGTCCGCCGTAGAGCCGGTCGGCGCCCGAACCGCCGAACAGCTGGTCGTTGCCGAGGCCCCCAGCGAGCACATCCGGGCCTCCACCCGCGCGGAGGACGTCGACACCACCGCCGCCACGGAGGTTGTCGGCACCCGCCCTGCCGAGCAGCAGGTCATCGCCGCCACCTCCGAGGAGGAGGTCGTTGCCGCCCAGACCGTCGAGGCTGTCGTTCCCACCGAGGCCGCAGATGATGTCGGCTCCGGCGGTTCCGACGAGGACGTCGGGACCGGAGGTGCCCACGACATCGTTCCGCGGGTCGCCAGCGTGACCCGGGCACTCAACCACCGGCACCACGACCGTCCACGTCTTCGTGGCCGTGTCCTCCGGCTCGGCGACGTCGTTGATCCCGTCGCCGTCGCTGTCAGCGAACGCCGTGATGGTGTCCGCGCCGACGGTCGCTCCGGTGTAGGTGAACGATGCGACGCCGCTGGCGTTCGTGACGGCATCACCCGTCGTCGGGTTCACCCCGGTGACCGTGAACTCCACCGTGACGCCCGCGACCGGATCTCCGTTCGAGTCCTCGACCGTGGCGGTCACGGTGTGAGGCGTGTCCTCCGGGTTGGAGTCCGCCGCCGGTGCGAGGTCCAGCGTCTCCGCTGTCCCGACGCCCCCGACATCCCCCACCACGAACCCGTTGTCGAGATCGAGGCCGAAGAAGCAGTCGTCGCACGAGTCGGCTGCCGTGATGGTGATGTCGCTGTTGAGGTCCACGAGACCGTTGAAGTCCGGATCCGGCCCACCCAGGACTCCGAACCCGCAGGGGTTCGTCATCGCCAGGTCGTTGGCCAGGACGTCCGCTCCGTCGGTGCCGTCCCCAAGGCCCGCGTCGACCGTCTCGCCGATCAGCCCGAAGGTGCAGTCCTCGGAGTTGACGATCTCGTTGCCGCTCGAGTCCACCCGGCCACCGATCGCGGACCACGCGAAGTCGGAGTCACCGACGTCGTTGTTGTCCGGGTCCGCGGCGTTGAACACTGTCGGGAGCGGTCCGGTCCAGCCGAACTCTCCGTCGATCACGTTGATCGTGACCCCGTTCGCGGTGCCGTCGTAGCCGATCAGCGTGCAGTCGTCGGCGCTGGTGATAGCCAGGTCGCCGGCCGTGCCGTCGTTGTCCGACGTCCAGTTATCGCAGTCCAGCTGACCGTCGATGATCGCCGTGCCACCGAAGAACGCGTTCGAGTCGTCGCGGCCGTTGACCACGCCGTCCCCGTTCAGGTCCGCTCGCCCGCCGATGATGGTCGGTCCGAACGTGCCGCTGAACGCGTTCGTAGGAGTGGTCACCGTCGCGCCCTCGACCTGCACGACCCCGAGGGTGACGTTGTGGCCGAGGAAGCAGCCGTCGGCGCACGTGTCCAGGACGGTGATCTCGCCGTCGCTGTTCAGGTCCACCTTGCCGTTGTCCACAGCATCCGGCGCGTTCGCGAACCCACAGGGGTTCGTGTTGCCGACGGTGTTGCCGAGGATGTCGGCGGTGCCCACGACGTCGAAGGAGCAGTCGTTGGCGTCGATCGTTTCGTCGCCGCTCGAGTCGACGAGGCCGTTGATCGTCGACCAGGCGAAGTTGGATTCGAGCACGCCCGGGTTGTCCGGGTCGCTCGGATCCGGGAAGACGGTCGGGAACGGTCCATCGGGCCAATCGACAGCACCGTCGGTGACGGTGATCGTGACGCCGTCCACCGTGCCGTCGTAGGCAAGCATCGTGCAGTCGTCGTTGGTGTCGATCACGCCGTCACCGTCTTCGCCACCGTTCACACCCGACCAGGCGTCACAGTCGAGACCGCCGTTGATGATCGCCGTGTCGCCGTAGAAGGCGTTCGAGTCATCGGCACCGGTGACCTCGTTGTCGCCGTTGAGGTCGAGCAACCCGTTGATGACGGTCGGGGACAGGCCACCGCTGAACGGCGCCGCCTGTGCCGAGGTCGCCAACGAGAGCTGTGCGTAAAACGCGATCAACGCGAATACGCCCAGCAAGGCGATCCTGCGTCGAACATTTCCCATCGGTACGGTCGAGTGGATCGCACTCATACACGTGCTCCTTTCGAGTCGGCGCGTCTATCGCGCCGGAACGTTCAAGCCGATACGGAAGTCAAAAGCTTCGCGTTCCCACCCCGCCTGGCCGTTGCCCTGGTGACCGCCAAACCGGTCTCCGACGTAACCCCAGGACCCCAGGACGGCACCGCCCTCCTTTCGCTCCCACGAAACTGCCGACGTTCGTCCCTCCGAAACGCCGGCGATCGCGTCTGCGAACTACCGGGACGCTATCATCCGTGCCTGTCGGGCAACAAATCGACAAAACCGCTGGTCGCCCCCTCTGTGGCCCGTGACGTGTCCGAAACCGGTGCATCTTGGCTGGCGTAAACGGAGTAGTTCGACGACGAAATGATAAGCGGCACTCCGGTTGCCTTGCAAGGAATACATCGGCTGGCTTTCGACCGGGCTTCGACCACCCGCCGGGGAGGGAGCTGCCTATCGGGCGGGAGTGCTCCCGGCACGCAACGAGTGCATGGGAAGCCGCTCGCCGTCCAGGATGACCTCGCGATCGAAGGTGAACCCCACTCGCTCGGCAACCCGCCGCGACGCAACGTTCAGCGGATCGAACAGACAGATCAGCCGCGGGGGCCGGAGGGTCCGCATGGCGTGCTCCACGATCGCGCGAGCCGCCTCGGTGGCCAGGCCCTGGCCCCAATGCTCCCTCCCCAGGAGGTACGCCAGCTCGATCTCATAGGTGACCCCGTCCACCGGATACTCGTCCGCACCCTCCAGGATCAGCTCGCCCTCCGCGGTCTCCGTCGCTCGCCACGGCAGGAGCCCGCAGCGGCCGATCAGCTCATCCCGGTCCTTGCGGACCGTCGCCCACAGCCCGTACCCGTACCGGCCGTCGTAGACGTCGATGCACCACTCCAGCTCCTCCCGGGTCTCCTCGTACGTGAGGGTGCCCTCCGGGAAGTAGCGCCTCACCTCCGGATCCCGGTACAAGGCCGCCAGCTCGTCGAGATCGCCGAGCGTGAGATGCCGCAGGATGAGCCGTTCGGTCTCCAATACGGTGGCTCCGCGCGTGCTCACAGTGTCAAACCCTAGACCCTCACACTCAGCCGCCCGTGGCCCGCCCGACGACCACTCCCGCTAGTTGCGGTCGAGCTCGAGCACAGAGAACTAGCAACTCGCGATCAGCCGGTGAACCAAGAACTGGCAAAGGAAAGGGGCTCAAGCTTCGGGAAAGCCTGAGCCCCTCTCCAGCTCGTGATCTGAAGGAGGTCAACTCCGGCCTCCGTTTGCGAAGCCGGCGGCAAGCTCCATCGGTCCTCACGTAGGAGGTCTCCCGTTACCTGCCGCCGGCTTCGATCGGATGGATTCCCTCCGCCCTGAGCGTGCAAACAGGTCATGTTCCTGAGTTTTCGTGGCGAACCGCGTTTCGGCTGGGAGCTACCAGGAAAGGAGTAGGAAGGGGTCGTCCTGTCGTAAGGTGGCCGGTCTGGAGGTTCGGTGAAGAAGCACCTCATCACGGCGGTGGCATGTTCGCTGCTCGCGCTCGGAGTAGCGACTCCGACTTTCGCCACTGACGGGAGCGAGGTCGCCAAGCCCTCCCCATCGCCATCGGACACGCCGTCGCCGAGTCCGGATCCTTCACCCAGTCCGTCGGAGACGCCGCAGCCCTCCCCTTCGAGGACGCCGTCGCCGTCCCCAACGCGAACGGTGACGCCGCTTCCCTCATCAACGGCGACGGCTGTCCCGGGGTCCGGGTCGGAGTCAACCGCGCCCGACCCGCGGACGTCGGATCGGGCGACCGTGCAGAGCCGGCTCTCGCCGATCGAGGACGGCGAGGCGGGAGCATCTACGAAGGGCCATCAACCATCGGCAGAGCCTCCCGGTCAGCCAGCAGCGTCTCTTGAGTTCTCCGATCCGGTGACGTCCTCGGTCACCCCCGCCCCGACCGCGGTGATGAGAGGGCCCCTTCGATACCACCCGCCCCCCGAGCCAGGCGGGTTCATCGGCCTCCTGGTGGTCCTGCTGATCTCCGTTCTGCCCTTCTTGGTCTGGATCGGGTATCAGGACCGGAAACGGTCCACCCCTCGGTTGGGAGCGGGAGCTCGCTAGCACACATCTCGTCCGGCCTGTCGCGGCACCTGGCCGGGGAGTCTGGTGCATCTGCCCTCAGCTCAAGGACTGACTACCGTCCACGGGCGGGACCGCGTACCGAAGACCCCGGACGAGAGGAAGGGGTGGTCGATGGCGCAGGTCGCGTCTTACAGCCTGTTGTTCTATGGAGGGCCGAACGGTTATCAGACCAATCGCGCTCAGGTCCAACTCAGCGATGCCGCCGGCGAGTCGCTCGCCTGGATCCGTTTCAATGATCCAGGGATGTTCTACGAAGGCGACTACCAGGACGCCGGCATCATCAGGATGCATCTTCCGTCTTCGATGTTCCTGAGCGTGCTGGACGTTCTCCGGAACGAAGAGCCCATCCATGTGTACTTCGCCGCGGGCCGAGGCTTCCTCGGGACTGCGAGCGAGCCGATCGGAGAGGAGGAGTCGGCGCCCTAGCGCGAGATGCGTATGGAAGAGCGGAAGTGAGATGACTCCTCCTCGTCGACAGGAGGGGAAGGTGCCGAAGCCGATCGGGTCGACGAGATCGGCACGCTGTGGGAACCGGTGACTTTTCGACCGTTCGCCTGCGGGTAGGTTCGGAACCGTGATCGACGTCGACGATGTCCGAGCGTTCGCACTCACACTCCCGCGGACGACCGAGGCGCTCGTCCGCGATCGCGTGAAGTTCCGCATCGGTCGCATCGTCTATCTGGCGTTCTCTCACGACGAGACGATCATGGGATTCGCGTTCCCCAGGGACGAGCGCGAGGCGCTGGTGCGTTCGGAGCCGCACAAGTTCCTGATGCCGGACCGCGCGGACCTTCGGTACCAGTGGGTCCAAGTCCGGCTCGACGCGATCGACGAGGACGAGATGCGAGAGCTCGTCCTCGACGCGTGGCGGATGGTGGTCCCGAAGCGGGTCGCCGCCGAGCACGCCGCCCGCGGATGAGGAACGAGGGATGCGCCGCTCCCGAGCGTGGTGCCCGCGGATGGACCGGCGTATGGTCAAGCAGATGAGCACTCGCGCCCGGTGGATCGTCCTCGGTGTCGCCCTGGTGCTCGTGCTCGGCCTCGCGGCGCTCTACTGGTTCAACTCGAACCTGACCGGCGTGGAGTCGAGCGAGGTCAACGGTCGGCGGACATGGACGATCCAGTCCGGCGATACGGCGACGCTCTCTGCCGACGAGGTCGACCCTGACGATCGATACCGGTGCGAGCTCGACGGCGGCGCCTACGTCGTCGAGGGCACGCCGCCATTGGGTGAGGCGTCGTGGTCGGGTGCTTCTCGGTGGCGACGATCGAGCGACGGCACCGTGATCCTCAGCTGCGACCCGGACGCCGCGGTCCCGAAGACGGCCGTTCACGAGGCGCGTACCTGCGGATGTGGACCCAAGGGGATTCGAACCCCTGACCTCTTGGCTGCCAGCCAAGCGCTCTACCAGCTGAGCTATGGGCCCGGAGAGCACTAGTCTACGGGACCCGGATGGACGTCTCCCTCGCCACATTCGTCGTTTTCCTCCACGTGGCCACGGCCTTCGTGTTCGTGGGCGGATTGATCGGCCGATGGATCGTCCTCGGTCGCGCGAGGGGGAGCGCCGACATCGGCGAGATCGACGTCCTCCTCCCGGTGGCGGATCGATTCGAGAAGATCGTGATCCCGGCATCCGCGGCGATCCTCGTACTGGGTCTCCTTGCGATGTGGGCGCAAGACCGGCCACTGTTCGATGACGGCGCCTACTGGTTGCCCGCCTCGCTCGTGCTCTACCTCTCGGTCTTGCCGCTCGTGCCGCTGATCTTCCTGCCTCGCGGTCGTGTGTTCGAGGCCGCGCTCGCCGACGCGAGGGCACGAGGGACCGTCACACCGGAACTGACGGCCGCGTTCCAGGACCCGTGGGTGGCGTTCGCACGAACGTACGAGGCTGTGGTGATCGCGATCGTCGTCGCCTTGATGGTGCTGAAGCCGTTCTGAGGCCCGCTCAGCGAGCGGAGGAAACCGCGTCCGGCTCCTCCCAGTCGAGGCGGGGAGCGTCACGCCAGAGGCGCTCGAGGTCGTAGAAGGCGCGCTCTTCGGGCCCGAAGACGTGGACCACCACATCGATGTAGTCGAGCAGCCACCAACCGGCATCGCCCTCGCCCTCCCGCCGTGCCGGGCGAACGTCGAGCTGCTCCCGCAGGGCACGTTCGATCTCGTCCACGACCGACCTGATCTGACGGGTGGACGTCGCCGTGCAGATCACGAAGTGGTCGGTGATCACGATGAGCGTGCTCACGTCGAGGATGACGATGTCCTGGGCCTGCTTCGACGAGGCGGCTCGGGCGGCGGCGGCGGCCGTGTCGCGGCTCGGCGGGATCCGCCCGCCTCCCCGCTGCTGGTCCGTGCCTGTCACCCGGCGAAGTCCTCCCCCACGATGATCGTGATGTCTCCGATACCCGATGGTACCTGCGAGACGCGGACACGCCCGACCCCGAGCGCGTTCTTGACCCGGCGGGCATCGGCGATCGCCTGGTCGCTGTTCGCGACCACGCGCGTGCGTTCGTACCCGAACAGGTCGGCGTTCTGTGAAAGGACCACGCGGAACCCGAGCGGCAAGAGCACCGCCGCGACGTCCTGACCGAGCCCGGGCGCGCCGACGCCGTTCTCCACGATCACCGGGATGGGACTCCGAACGCCGAAGAGCCGGGATACCTGACGATCCAGATCGGGCTGCATCGGGACGGTCACGCTCCCGGCGACCGAAAGGGTGGGGAACGCGGCGATGGCGGCGCCACGTGCGCCCTTCAGCACGCGGCGAACGCCGGCGATCCCGTCCGTCTCGGCGAGGTCCTCCACGCCGAGACGCATCCGCCCACCGAGGAGGGCCTGCACCACAGATGCCCAGCGTGCCTCGCCGCCCTCCTCCTCCAGGCGCAGCAGCGCCGTGACCTGCTCGCCGCTCAATCGGTCGGGGCCCGGACCGAGGTTCCCGGCGTCGGTGACGTAGAAACCCGGCACCTGCACCCGCAGGCCCTCTCCCCGGTCGACCACGGCGGCGAGACCATCAAGGTCCATGACCGCGATGTGCCGAGCCCATGCCCCGAACGTGTTGGACACCGCGATGCGAACCGTCTCGGCGTCCATGCCGGCCACCTCCGCGGCCATCGCCTCACCCTGCCCCGGCACGGTGAGCGTGAGATCGAACGGCACGCTGAAGAACGCGGGCCGCCTCCCGTCCTGCGCGGTGCCGATCACGGCGAGCAGCGGGTCGTCGGTCCCGGTCACCTGGAGGACGAGCAGCTCCGAAGGGCCTGCCTCGCGCACGCCGCGGTTCGGATCGGTGGGGCCACCCCCCGCGGTGTCGCCGAGCCGCGAGACGCCGTACACGCCGGCGGCCACGAGGACGATACCCGCGACCATCGCGGCGGCTCGGCGACGCCGCACCGTCGCGCCCCGAGAGACCCGGGTCGCGGCCGTCATCGGTACAGCCCGGCCTTCTCGATGTAGCTCTTCACGCCCTCGGGGACGAGGTAGCGGATCGGTCCGCCCTGTTGCACGCGCGACCGGATGTCCGTCGACGAGATCGCGAGCGCGGGGATGTTCATCATGGTGACGGCGTCGCGGGCCTCACCGGGAACCTCGAAGCCGGCCATGTCGTAGCCGGGTCGGGTCGCGGCGATGAACCGCGCCAGGTCGAACAGTTCCTGGCGATGCTTCCACTGGACGATCTCCAAGATCGCGTCGGCGCCCGTGATGAAGTACAGGTCGGCGTCGTGTTCGGCCTTCAACGTCCGGAGGGTCTCGACGGTGTACGTGGGGCCCTCTCGGTCGACCTCGATCCGCGAGACCGAGAACAAGGGGTTGCTCGCGGTCGCGATCACGGTCATCAGGTAGCGATCTTCGGCCGGCGACACGACCTCGTGCTCCTTCATCCACGGCCGGCCGGTCGGGACGAAGACCACACCCTCGAGCTCGAACTGCTCGAGGGCTTCCTCCGCGGTCACGAGGTGACCGTAGTGGATCGGATCGAACGTCCCGCCCATCACCCCTAGGCGTCGTCCCACATACGAATCCTACGGCCGGTGGGTGCTCCGCTCCAGGAAGGCGCGCAGATCAGCCAGATGCTCCTCGTAGTGCCGGGGACCCGATTCCTCGAACCACTCCCAGGCGTTCGCGTCGACTTCGGAGAGTCTGGAGAACGCCTGGCGCATCGCCACACGTCCTTTCGCGAAGCGGATACGCACGATGTCGTCCTCGAGCCCCCGTCCCGCCTCGAACCATTCGTCGTTGAGGGCTTGGATGTCGGGATCGCTCCCTCGGTGCGTGCCGGCGGCGATCCGTCCGAGGACCTTGGCGGCCTCCTCGGCCCAGGCGGCCACGTGATACATGACGTCCTTCGGCGACCATCCCTCGCTCGTGACGGTCGGTTCGTCGAATCGGTCGGGCGGCACGTCGCCGAAGACCTCTGTGAGTTCGAGCCACCCTCGCTCCTCGTCGGCGAGCAGGCCGTCGACGTCCACGATCAGGCGTCCCCGTGCTCCGCGGGGAAGTCGTCTCCCGGGAGGAACTCGAAGGCGCGGTCGGAGATCCGGATCTCGTCCCCGCGGCGCGCACCGGCCTTGCCCAGCTGGCGCTCGACCCCTTCCTTGATCAATCGTCGCTGGAGACGGGTGAGCTGCCGTTCGTCATCGAGGTCCGTCTCCCGCACCCACCGCTCGACGTTGCGTCCCGTGACCCGCCAGCCGCCGTTCTCTCGCGCCACGGTGAACCGCGGCCTTCCGGGACGGAGCACGACGTAGGGGGTGCGGGGTGGCTGCTCGGCGGCCACCTGGCGAGACATCGTGTCGAGCTGCGCGGTCAGGAGATCGAGCCCCTCCCCCGTCACGGCCGACACGGGGAGCGAGCGGATCGCATCCGCCGCCGCCTGCGGATCGTCCACCAGGTCCGCCTTGGTCCCGACGACCAACGAGCGCCGCTCGGCGAGGTCCGGATCGTAGGCGCCGAGCTCCTGTCGGAGTGTCGCGAGGTCGTGGAACGGATCCGGTGATGCGAGGTCGACGACCAAGACGAGCGCTCGGCACCTCGTGACATGACGCAGGAACCGGTGGCCGAGCCCCTTGCCTCGGTGCGCGCCCTCGACGAGCCCGGGGATGTCGGCGACCACGAATCGCTCCCCGCCCGCCTCCGCGACACCCAGGTTGGGCGTGAGCGTCGTGAATGGGTAGTCGGCGATCTTCGGCGTCGCCGCCGTCAACCGGGACAGGAGCGTGGATTTCCCCGCGTTCGGCAAGCCCACGAGGCCGACGTCGGCGACCGTGCGGAGCTCCAGCTGCAGCCGGCGATCCTCGCCCTCCTCGCCCGCCTCGGCGGTCTTCGGCATGCGATTCCTCGGACCCGCGAACCGTACGTTGCCGCGCCCGCCGCGGCCTCCTCGTGCCACGATCGCCTCCGACCCCTCCCCGACGAGGTCGGCCAGGAGCCCTTGCTCGTCGAACACCACCGTGCCGTCCGGGACCGTGATCACCAGGTCTTTCCCCTTCGCCCCGTCGCGGCGGGCGCGGCCCCCCTGGGTGCCCGGTTCCGCTCGGAGATGCGGATGGTCCGCGAACCACGCGAGGTCGTGGACGTTGCGGGACGCCCGGAACACGACGTCGCCACCCCGGCCACCGTCCCCGCCGTCCGGGCCCCCCTTCGGCTTGAAGGGCTCGCTGCCCATCGCGGCGGAGCCGTCGCCGCCGCGACCGGCGCGCACCTCGACATCGACCTCGTCCACGAACGTCATCCCGGACAGCCTAGGTGGTCGCAAGCGGTGCGAGGGGCGAAGATTGGCGCGTGGTCGAGCCGGTCGATGTCTGGATGGTGCACCTCGGTGCCGGAGGGAAGCCGCGCGAGGTGAAAGGGACCCTGACCCTCGGAGGAAGCGGCCTGGAGTTCGTCGAACGCAAGACCGGGGTGGACGTCCGGTTCGACTACGGCTCGATCCGGCGCGCCAAAAGGATCAAGGGGTCACCCGTGTTGTTGGTCGACTGGCGCAAGGACGGCGAGGATCGGAAGACCGCCTTCTACTTCTCTCAGCCCCCGCCGCTGGAACCGGTGCCCCGGTCACCGTCGATCGATCCCCCGGGACCGCTCGGGCCATTCACCCGCGCCACGCCGTCGAAACGACAGGTGGCGCGCATGAACCTCGGCTACCTGCGGTCTTCGAGCTCCACGACGAAGCACGTCGTTCGCGCGTGGGAGGAGGCGGTGACGGAGCGAGCGGGACGGAGCTAGGCGTCCGCGAGGACGGACGCGTACTTCCGGCCCCGCGATTCGTGGAACTCGATGGTTCCGTCGCGAAGGGCGAACAGGGTGTCGTCCCCACCCTTGCCGACGCCCTCGCCGGGGTGGATCCTGGTCCCGCGCTGGCGCACGATGACCGAGCCGGCGGAGACGGACTCCCCACCGAACGCCTTGACCCCGAGTCGCTTCGAGGTCGAGTCCCGACCGTTCCGGGACGAGCCGCCACCCTTCTTGTGTGCCATGGTCGGTCGAGGCTACCAGCTAGTCGGACGACGATGCGGCATCGGCGTCGTCCTTCGTTCCGGCCTTCTTCTGGGCGCTGGCGCGTTTTGCCGGCAGCTTCACCTCGGTGATCTCGAGCATCGTCACGAGCTGACGGTGTCCCGCCTTCCTCGCGTATCCCGACTTGGGTCGGTACTTGAAGACCTTGACCTTCTCGCCCTTCTTCTCTCCCAAGGGTTTCGCGACCACGACCGCTTTGGCGGCCTCGGCTCCGACATGCGTCTTGCCGTCGTCGTCGACGACGAGCAGTGGGTGGAACTCCACCGTCTCGCCGTCGGCGACCAGCTTCTCCACTTCGATCACGTCGCCGGCCTGCACCTTGTGCTGCTTGCCGCCCGTCTTGATCACCGCGTACATGGTTGGCCCTCTCTCGTCACTCGGGATGTCGGTTAGCTCGCGTCGTAGTTCACGATGATGCCCCGCCCTTCGCACTGGGGGCAGGTCTCCGAGAACGAGTCGACCAGACCGCCGGAGACGCGCTTCCGGGTGATCTGCATGATCCCCAATGGACCGATCTCGAAGACCTGGGACCTCGTCTTGTCGATCGCGAGCGCCTCGCGCATCGTGTCCTCGACCTTCCGCTTGTTCTGCTCGAGCAGCAGGTCGATGAAGTCGATCACGATGATGCCGCCGATGTCTCGCAGGCGGAGCTGGCGGGCGACCTCTCGGGCGGCCTCCAGGTTCGTCGTGAGCACGGTCTCCTCGAGGTTCGTCTTCCCGACGGCCTTCCCCGTGTTCACGTCGACGATCGTCATCGCCTCTGTCTGTTCGATGATCAGGTAGCCACCGGAGGGGAGCCAGACCTTCCGGTCGAGCGCCTTGTGGATCTGCTCGACGATCCGGTGCTCCTCGAAGGCGGAGAGCGGGCCACGATGGAGCGTCACTTTCGATCCCAGGTCGGGCGCGACGTCGCGCACGTACTCCATCACCTTGTCGTAGACGCGGTCGGAGTCGGTCACCAGACCGCGGAACTCCTCGTCGGTGAACAGGTCGCGAACCACGCGCACCGTGAGCTCCGGTTCCTCGTAGAGCTCCGCGGGCGCCTTGGCCCGCTTCGCCGACTTCTGGATCTGGTCCCAGAGGGCGATGAGCCGCTCGAGGTCCTGGGTGATCTCTTCCTCGGAGGCCCCTTCGGCCGCCGTCCGGACGATCACCCCGTGCGCCTTGGGCTTCACCTTGTTGAGGATCGCCTTCAGCCGCTTCCGGGCGTCATCGGACAGCCGCCGGGAGATCCCGGAGACGTCCTGATCGGGCGCGAGGACCAGGAAGCGACCGGGCAGCGAGATCTGCGCCGTGAGCCTGGCGCCCTTGCCCCCCATCGGGTCCTTCGTGACCTGCACCATCACCGCTTGGCCCGACTTGAGCACCTGCTCGATCCGCGGTGGCCGGCCGCCGTCCAGGTCCTCGGGCGAGTAGTTCACCTCGCCGGCGTAGAGCACGCCGTTACGGCCTCGGCCGATGTCGACGAACGCAGCTTCCATCCCCGGCAGCACGTTCTGGATCCGGCCGAGGTAGACGTTCCCCACCATCGAGTGGGCCCCGCGACGTGTGACGTAGTGCTGCACGAGCATGTTCTCTTCGAGCACCGCGATCTGGTCCCGATCGCCGTGCTCCGTGATGACCATGAGCTTGTCGGTGATCCGCGGCGGCGTGATCTGTGGTTCCCGCTGTCGCCGTCCGCGTCCGCGGAGCGTGCGGGAGCGGAGGCCACGCGTCGGTCCGCCCGACGCCACCTGCTCCTCCAGGGTCCTGGGGCCACGCGAGGGCTTCGGCTGCGCGGGCGTCTCCGTACCGGCGGATCCGCCGGACTTCTTGCGGCCGCGACCTCCTCGACGACCTCGCCTCTTCGACGTCCCGGTGCCGTTCCCGGCCTCGTCGGACGCCCCTTCCTCCTCCGGCTGGGCGTCGTCGCGCTGACCGGCGGCGGTCTGCGCGGGCTCTTGGCCAGCGGCGCCGCTCCGGCTGCCTCGGCCACGTCCGCCCTGTCGGCGCCGCTGCTCTGCGTCGAGCCCATCCTCCGTGTCCGGTTCGGATGCACGCGCGCGGCCGGTGCGCTCGGGGGCGTCCACCGCGGCCTCATCGGAGGATCCCGACGAACCCGATCCGGAGCCGCCTCCTCGGCCGCGGCCTCCTCGGCCGCGACCGCCGCGGCTGCGCCTGCGGGCCGACGACGAACCGGTGGACTCGCCGTCGTCGGCCTGCGCCTTGTCGTCGGTGTCGTCGGCTCTGTCGTCGCTCGGTCGATCCGGCCCGGTGGGCCTGCGCCTCGGCGCCCCGTCCCTCTCCCTTTGTGGGGCGCGATCCCTTTGCGGCCCGCGCTCCCTTTGTGGCGTGCGCTCCCGGACGCCGTCCCTGCTCTTGGGCGCCTGCTCTTCCGGGATCCGCTCTCTCGGCTCCGCACTCCGGTCTTCCGGCGCGCGCTCCGGGGCGCGGGTCGCCGGCTCACCCGAGGGGTAGGTCGGTCGTTGGAAGATCGGGGGAAGCCCGTTTCCCGCCGGCGCCTGCGGCGCCGCGGCCTCGGTCTCTCGATCCATCGTTACTCCCTTCGCTCGGAGCGAGGGGGCGATCCGGATCCAGCACGGTCGGCTGCGGGTGCGCGGTCTTGCGCGATGAACGTTCCGTCACCCGTGCAGCGGCATCCGCCGCCTGCCGGGCTGAAGACCTGCTCGTACAACCGTTCGTTCCCGTCCGGGGCCGCGCCGCCTGCCTGGCGAACCTTCTGGGGCCGCCGGCGGCGTCGCGCGCCACCTCAACTCGCTTCTTCCCCCATCTCGGGCGGCGCGGGTCGGCTGCCGGCCCGGGTGGGGCACGTCTGTATGACAAGGATAACAGTCCCCGGCGTCTCAAGGGCCAACCAGGGTCCGAACCACCGCAACATGCTTGCGAGGTGCCTATCGGCGTCCCCCCTTCCGTGAGGCATGCTCGTTGTGAGCTAGTCCTTCTTAGCTAGGAAGAAGGGTCCTCCGTCCCCCCGAGGGAACCCGGCAGGCGTGGGATACCGAGGGGTAGGTCCTCGTGCCGACACTTCTACTGATGGCGATCGAGACTCTCCCCGTTGCTCCGTCCGCCCGTCCCCAGATCCGAGTTGCCGTCGTCGATGACAATCCCGGGTTCAGGGAAACGCTGACCTCGCTCCTGGGAACAGAGGAGCTTCTGGTGGTGGGGACCGCAGCGAGCGGTGCCGAAGCCGTGAACCTCGTCCGGTCCACGGACCCCGATGTGGTCTTGATGGATGTCCGGATGCCGGAGATGAACGGGATCGAGGCCACCCGCCAGCTGAAATCCGCCTTCCCCGAAGTGGGCATCGTGGCGCTGACCGGCGTCGACGATCAGGACGCCGTCCGAGAGATGTTGGTCGCCGGCGCCTCGTGCTACGTGCTGAAGGACTCCGACAGCGACGAGATCTTCCATGCGATCAGGCAGGCGGCGGCCGGCGGCGGCGTGATCTCGCCCGAGGTCACACCACGCGTGATCGGAGAGCTCACGGAGGCCCTCGAGCGCGAGCGTCGCCGCGCCCGACAGCTCGAGCTCGCGCAGGAAGCGCTCCTGGAACGTGCCGCTCGGCGTCACGAGCTCGTGAGCCGGCTGGGCCACGAGCTCCGGACACCCGTGACCGTGATCCTCGGCATGGCCCAGACCTTGTCGAAGGGGACGGGAACACCCGACCAACGTGAAGAGATGCTGAGCGCCCTCGTGATGCGCGCGCAGGGGCTCGCCCGTCTGGTCTCCCGGCTCGAAGGGGTCGTGGAGGCGGGGCTCACGGAGTACACGGACGTGATCGACATCGCGGAGGAGATCGCGAGGCTCTCACCCCGTGTGCGGATCGAAACGCCCGGCCGGCCGATGCTCGCGACCCTCAACCGGGTGGCGGCTCTGCGCATCCTCGAGGAGCTCGTCGAGAACGGCCTGGAGTTCTCCGATGAGCTCGCCGAGGTCATCGTTCGGATCGTCGAAGGGCAGACCGGGATCGAGGTACGCGTCATCGACCAGGGACCCGGGGTCGCGGACGACGCGCTTGAGCGGATCTTCGAGCCGCTGGAGCAGGCCGAAGAGCTCCACACCCGCACGCACCCGGGTGTCGGTCTGGGGCTGACGGTGGCCCGGATGTCCGCGCGGGCGATGGATGGAGAGGTCACGCTCGAACACACCGGCCCGCACGGCTCGGTCTTCCTCTGGCGCGTCTCGATGAGCCCGTTCGCCGCCGCTCTTCCGTGAACCCGGCGGGAGGCGTCGGCCGATCTTCGGGGCGTCGGCCGATCTTCGGGGCGACGGCCTATTTGAAGCGCCGCATGTGGACGTTGAGCAGGATCCCCACCCCGAGACAGCTCGCCAGCATCGAGCTCCCTCCGTAGGAGAGGAACGGGAGAGGGATCCCCGTGATCGGCATGATGCCGATCACCATGCCGATGTTCACGAACATCTGCACCGCGAACATGATCGCGATGCCCGTCGCCAGATACGTCCCGAACGGATCCTTCGACAGGAACGCGATCCGGATGGACCTCCACAGCAGCAGGGCGTACAGCGTGAGCACGAACACGGCACCGACGAACCCGAACTCCTCCCCCGCGACCGTGAAGATGAAGTCCGTGTGCTGCTCGGGCACGTAGTCCAGCGTCGTCTGGCGCCCGTGAAGGTACCCCTGGCCGAACAGACCCCCGCTGCCGACGGCGATCTCGGCCTGATCGAGGTTGTATCGAACGTCGGCGGGCGTGTTCTCCCGATCCAGGAAGGCCCTCAGACGGTCCAGCTGGTACGCCTTGATCACACCCAGCTGGAACGCGGCCGCGATCAGCACCAGGCAGATGACGACCAGCGCCGCGAGATGCTTGCCGCTCACGCCCGCGACCAGGAACATCCCGGCGGCGATCGCGACCATGACGATCGACGTGCCGATGTCGGGCTGCGTGAACACGAGCAGGAGCGGGACGAGCACGAGGCCACAGAGCCGGATCACGTCCTGGATCGTGGGGAGGCCGTGCCGCATCTCCGCGAGACTGGCCGCGAGCATCACGATCAACCCGATCTTGGCGAACTCCGACGGCGTGATCTGGAAACCCGACACCTCGAACCAGCGCTGAGCGCCGGCCTGCGACGAGCCCAGGAACGGGATGCGAACCAGCAGCAGCGCGACCACGATCCCGGCGTAGAGGAAACCGGCGTAGACCTTCAAGAACCGGTAGTCGAAGGTCGCCATCACGAGGATGAACACGACCCCGATCGCGGCCGTCACCATCTGTTTGTTGACCCGGAGGAACGGATCCAACCGATCCTGACGGAGCGTCTGGTTGGTCGCGGAGTACAGGAGGACGAAGCCGAGGAACAGCAGGATCACCGTCACCAGGAGGAGGAAGCCGTCGATATGGCGGATCGGCCGCCGCTCGTCCGCGTACACCCGCCCTGCGACGAGGTCCATCAGTCCTCCGCTTCCCCGAGCGCCGGCCCCTCGCAAGGTGTTCGATAGATCCTGCTCATGATGTTGCGGACGATGGGTGCCGCCGTTTCGGCCCCGAAGCCTCCCTGTTCCACGGTCGCGACCACGACGTACTCCGGTGACTGCGAAGGCACGATGCCCGCGAACCACGAGGTGTCCTGGAACGGCGGTCGCTCCGCGGTCCCGGTCTTCCCGGCGACGTCGAGCGAACACGACGCGAAGACCGCTGACGCCGTCCCGCCCGTGGTGACCGTCCGGAGCGCCTCGCGGATGTAGTTGAGCTCCGCCTCCGTGTAGGGGATGCGCCGGCAGTGGCCTCCGATCTTCTTCGCCACTCCTCCGTCGCCGTCCTCGATCCTCGAGACCAGATGCGGCTGGCACAGCTTGCCGCTCGCGATCGCCGCGTAGGCCTGCGCCACCTGCAGCGGCGTCGCCTTCATCTCCCCCGCGCCGATCGCGAGCAAGATGTCGATGCCCGGGATCCAGCCGTCCGGGTACCGAGCGCGATGCTCGGTGACGTATTTCCGATCCGGCACGGTCCCCGCGGCCTCCGCCGGCAGATCGACGTCGGTCGTCCGCCCGAAGCCCCACTGCTTCATGCGCCGTTGGAGCTCCTGCTTGTTCGTCTGCGCGTCCCGGAAATAGAAGTTGCTCCCCCACTGGTAGTACTGGGTGTCGCACGACACCTTGAGCCCCTGGGCGATCGACAGGGAACCGCCGGCCTGCCCGTCCCAGTTGTGGAACACGGTGCCGGACTCGTCTCCCGGATGGACGTACTCGGCGGGACAGTCGTAGTACCCACCCATCTCGGCGAGCCCCTCCTTCAGGGCCGCCAGCGCGACGAAGGGCTTGAACGTCGATCCGGGGCCGTACGTGATCTGCGTCGCGCGGTTGAGCATCGGAGCGAGCCGGCTCTCGAAGAGCTGGAAACGCTGGGCCTCCGTGAGCCCCTTCACGAACCAGGATGGCTGGAAGGTGGGCCACGACGCCATGCCCACGATGCCCCCCGTATCCGGGTCGAGCACGACGACGGCGCCCGCGTTCGCCGCCAGGTTCTGTCCGTTGCTCTGATCGAAGACGGTCCGCGCCCGCTCGATCCCGGCGGCGAGCTCGTCCTCGACGATCCGTTGGACATCGAGGTCGAGCGACAGCCGCAGGTCGTGTCCGGGCTCCGCCGGCTTCGGGTCGAACTCGCGGAGGACCTCTCCGTCCGAGTTCACGAGGAATCGCTCCTCCCCCGGCGTGCCTCGCAGCCACCGCTCGTAGGTGGCCTCGATCCCCGCCTTGCCCACGAGCTCCGAGGGGCCATACCCGTCGAACCGGGGGTCGTCGATCTCCTCGGCATTGATCTGTCCGACCCATCCGACGAGGTGGGCGGCCAAGGAGTCCTGGGGATAGCTGCGGACGCTCTGTTCGACGACCTCGACCCCTTGGAATTTCTCGGGCTCCTCCCGGACCTTGAAGAACACCTGTTCCGGGACGAACTCGGCGACCGGGACGGGCTGATAGCTGTAGTAGAGCTTCGTGTCGAGCTCCTCGCCGAGCTCCTGGGCGGGAACGCCCAGGATCTCGGAAAGGTGCGCGAGCGTCGCCTCGGCCTCGTCCCCGAGCTCGTCGCGCTTGATCCGCACCTCGAGGCTGATCCGGTTGTGGACGAGTCGCCTTCCTCGCCGGTCCACGATGTCGCCGCGGAGCGCGTCGGTCGCGACCGTTCGCAGGGAGTTGTCGCGTGCGTCACGATCGTGTTGCGGCCCGGCGAGGACCTGGAGGAACCACAGACGCGTCGAGAGCGCCACGAACATGAACGCGACGACGAAGGCGAGGATCTTGAGCCTCGAACCCGAACGCTCCATCTAGAAGCGCACCACCCTCCCGGCATGGGTCGCGGCAGCGGCGCGACGGAGGACCGGGAAGAAGATCGGTGTGAGCACCGCACCGTAGACCGCCGTGACGAGGACGACCTTCGCCACGTAGCTGAATGGACCTTCCTCTTCCCCGAGGAGGAACGTCACCGCCTGATGGAAGGCGACGCCACCCGCCGTCCCGAGGGCGACCAGGACCGCGGGCAAGAGCGGCGACGGGGAGACGATGTACTGCCGAGCCAGTCCGACGGTGTAGCCGAGGATCGTGAGCGTGAGCGCCGTGATCCCTTTCGGCATGTTGAGCATGAAATCCTGCGCGAGGCCGCCGACGAACCCGACGACCGCACCCTCCGCCGGCCCCCGGAGCACCGCGAAGATCACCGTGACGAGGTACAGCAGCTCCGGCTTCACGTCCAGCAAGGTGAGCTCCGGGAACACGGTCGTCTGCAGCAGCAGCGCGGTGACGACGACCGCGACGAGGACGACGGCTCTCCTCATGGAGCCTGCCCCCTGTCGCGGTCACGCGCGATCACCAGCACATACTCGAGCGTCGAGAAGTCCACGGCCGGGCGGATCGTCACGGACGACTCGACGGCGTCGGGCTCGCTGAACGCGCGGGAGACCGTCCCGATGAGGATGCCCGCCGGATACAGGCCGGGCTGTCCGTTCACCTCGTAGCCCACCGTGAAGACGGACTCGGGCTCGCTCTCGCTGACCTCGATCCCCGGTCGCAGGTGTCCCATGCGGAGGTCGTCTTCTCCGCGACCGGTCACGAGCCCGGCTTCCTGCGACGTCGACAGCCGCCCCGCGACGGCGAAGTCCGGGTCGATCATGAGCTGGACGACCGAGGAGATGGGCGTGACGCGGATGACCCGGCCCACGAGGCGCGGCCCGTCCGACGCTCCCGTGACCACCGGCATGTCCACCTCGATCCCGTCGTCCGAGCCACGATCGATCGTGACGTCCCATTCGAAGTTCGAGACGCCGCTGCCGATCACCCGCGCGGCGATCGTGTGGGACGAGATCGTCTGTAACCCCAGGAGCCGTTCGAGGGTCTCGATGCGGCGCGTCAGCTCCTGGTTGAGCTGCTGCACGGTCCGGAGGTCGTCCACCTGCGCCTGGAGCTCACCGTTCTTTCGGGAGAGCGACGGAAGCTCCGCGAGGCTGCTGAAGAAGTTGCTCACCGGTTGCACGACGTTGGAGACAGCCCGTTGCAGGGGGGCGATGGCGCTGCTCGCGAATCGTCCGGCCGCGGCGAGCGGGCCCTCCTCGCCGGCTCGGTAGTCGACGGTGATGATCGCGAGCGAGATCGCAACGAGGGTGACCACGAGGAGACGGGCGGAGCGTGTGCGTTGCCGGATAGCCACGACGGCGAGTTACCGCCGGTTGGTCGACGTCACCAGCACCCGCTGCAGAACCTCGAACTCCTCGAGGCACTTGCCCGACCCGAGCACGACCGCCTGGAGCGGCCTGTCGGCGATGTGCACGGGCATCCCCGTCTCGTGGCGGAGGCGCTTGTCCAGGCCGCGCAGCAAGGCTCCACCCCCCGTCAGCACCATCCCACGATCCATGATGTCGGCCGCGAGCTCGGGCGGGGTCCGATCCAGCGTGGTCTTGATGGCGTCGATGATCGCGTTCACCGGCTCCTCGATCGCCCGGCGGATCTCCTCCGCGGCGATCGTGATCGTCTTCGGCAGGCCGGACACCAGGTCCCGACCCTTGATCTCGGCGACGAGCTCCTCCGGCATCGGATACACCGACGCGATCGCGAGCTTGATCGCCTCCGACGTCCGTTCGCCGAGCAGGAGCGAGTACTCCTTCTTGACGTGTTGGATGATCGCCTCGTCCAGCTCATCGCCGCCGATGCGGATCGACGTGGACGTCACGATGCCGCCGAGCGAGATGACGGCGACCTCGGTCGTGCCGCCTCCGATGTCGACGACCATGTTCCCGGTCGGCTCGTGGATCGGAAGTCCCGCGCCGATCGCCGCCGCCATCGGCTCCTCGATGATGTAGGCGCGACGCGCGCCGGCGGCGATCGTCGCCTCCTCGACCGCACGCTGTTCGACGCCGGTGATGCCGGAAGGAACGCAGACCACCACGCGTGGCTTCGCGAGGAGCCGGCGCTTGTGGACCCGCTGGATGAAGTAGCGGAGCATCTTCTCCGTCACGTCGAAATCGGCGATGACGCCGTCCTTCAGGGGCCGAACGGCTTGGATGTGCGAGGGGGTGCGGCCGATCATCCGCTTCGCCTCGGCTCCCACGGCAAGGATGGCTCCGGTAAGGGTGTTGATCGCAACGACGGACGGCTCGTTCAGGACGACTCCGCGTCCACGCACGTAGACCAGCGTGTTCGCCGTCCCGAGGTCGACAGCCATGTCGCGACCAAGGAACCCCAATACCCCCTCCGTCCCCTGTGGTCGGGGCGTGGGGGAAGAAGATCTTTGAACCCTCTCGGCCATGCGGTTCGCCCTGATTGAACAGCGTTCGCTCTCTCGTGGCAACCTGGGGGGATGTCAGAGGGGGAAGAAACGACGATCGGAGCGACAGGAACGCGACATTCGGCCCTGTTCCCGGGGCAGGGGTCGCAGTTCGAGGGCATGGCGGACCCCTGGACGGCGCATCCGGCCGCCACGGCCATCCTGCAAGAAGCGTCGGCGGCGCTGGGCCGAGACGTGGTCGCCGGGGCTCACGAGCCGTCGGCCCTCGAGACCACGGAGTTCGTCCAACCCGCGCTCCTCGCGTGCGACGTCGCGGCGTTCCGGGTCCTGGAGGCCGAAGGGGTGTCGTTCGTCGGCGTCGCCGGACATTCGCTCGGGGAGTTCGCTGCGCTGGTCGCGGCCGGCGTCGTGCCGCTCGAGGCCGCGCTCGACCTGGTGGTCGTGCGAGGCGCCGCGATGCAACGGGCCGGCGAGGAGCGGCCGGGAACGATGACGGCTCTCCTCGGCGTGGGGCCGGAGGACGCGGCGACGTTGTGCGACGACGCTCGCGGCGACGACGAGCTCGTCGTCGCGAACGAGAACTCGCCGGCGCAATCGGTGATCTCGGGATCGATCCCCGCGATCGAACGAGCCGAGGGGCTCGCGAAGGAACGGAAGGTCCGCGCCGTCCGGTTGCCCGTTGCCGGCGCGTTCCACTCGCCGCTGATGGAGCCGGCGCGCGCCCTGATCGACGAGCGGATCGATGCGATCGCGTTCTCGGCTCCTCGGTTCCCGATCGCCGAGAACGTCGCCGGCGCGCTCGTCTCCGACCCCGAGGAGCTGCGGTCGCTGTTGAAGCGACACGTGATCTCCCCGGTCAAGTGGGCGTCATCGGTGCGCGCGCTCGCGGACGCCGGCGTCACGTCCTTCCTCGAGGCCGGTCCCGGCGACGTCCTGACCAAGCTGATGAGACGGATCGTGCCCGACGCGGCGGCGCGCGCGATCGGCTCCCCGGAGGACGCTCGCGCCGCCGCGTCGGGCACGTCCTGAGGCGACCGACTGCCGTCCTTCGACCGACTACACTCGCGCCCGTGACCAGGAGCGCCACCATCACCGGCGTCGGGTCCACCCTCCCCCCTCGGCTGGTCCCGAACACGTGGTTCGAGGACAAGGTCGAGACGAGCGACGAGTGGATCCGGGACCGCACGGGGATCGAGGCACGCCACTTCGTCGACGACGGTGTGGACACCTCCGACCTCGTGGTCGACGCCGCCCGCGGAGCACTGGGGACCGCCGCGATCACCCCCGAGCAGCTCGACATGATCGTCGTCGCGAGCGTCACCGGCGACACACCGTTCCCGGCGACCGCGGTGTGGGCGCAGGAGAAGCTCGGGGTGCACTGCCCCGCGTTCGACGTGAACGCCGCCTGCGCCGGCTTCAGCTACGGCCTGGCGAGCGCCACGGCGTTCGTTCAGGCGGGGATGGCGGACACGGTCCTGCTCGTCGGCGCCGAGATCTTCAGCAGGATCCTCGACTTCACCGACCGGACGACCTCGATCCTGTTCGGCGACGGGGCCGGCGCCGTGATCGTGCAGGCATCCGACCGGCCGGGGATCGAGGGCACCATCCTGGGTGCCGACGGATCGGCGGCCGGCATCTTGATGATGCCCGCCGGCGGGACCCGCACGCCGGCATCCCATGAGACCGTCGAGGCGCGCGACCACAACATCCGGATGCCGAAGGGCCGCGAGGTCTTCAAGCGCGCCGTGACCGAGATGGCGGGCGCCTGCCGCGACCTGCTGGAGAAATCAGGACACTCCCCCGCCGATGTCGACCTCTTGATCCCCCACCAGGCGAACGCCCGGATCATGGTCGCCGTGGCCGAGCGCCTGGGGGTGCCGGCCGAGCGCTCCGTGCTCGACGTGGCCGAGGTGGGCAACACCAGCGCCGCGTCCATCCCGATCGCGCTGTCGCGCGCGTGGAACGCGGGACGGATCCAGGAGGGAGACCTCGTGCTGTTCACGTCGTTCGGCGCCGGCCTCACCTGGGGCGCCACCCTGGTCCGCTGGACGATGCAGGGGCCCCCGTGACGTCGAAGGTCGTCGTCGTCTCGGGCGGATCGCGTGGCATCGGCCGCGCGTGCGCAGAGGCCCTGGCCGCCGTCGGTTGGACGGTGGCGGTCGGCTATCGCACCCGGGAGGCCGACGCGAAGGAGACGGTCGAGTCGCTGGCATCGGCGGGGACACCCGGCCTGGCCGTCTACCTGGACGTCACGGACGAGTCGAGCGTGCAAGAGGCGTTCCGTCGCGTCTCGGACGAGGTCGGTCCCGTCACGGGGCTCCTGAACAACGCGGGCTACTCGCGGGACGGACTCCTCATCAAGTACTCCATGGAGGAGTACGAACGCACGATGACCACGAACCTCCGCGGTTCGTTCCTCTGCTCACGGGCTGCGCTCCGCGGCATGCTGCGCGAGAAGTGGGGACGGATCGTGAACATGTCGAGTGCGGTCGCGATCCACGGCAACGCCGGCCAGACGGTATACGCGGCGACGAAGGCGGGCCTGCTCGGTCTCACGAAGTCGCTCGCGCGCGAGGTCGCCGCGAAGGGCATCACGGTGAACGCCCTCTGCCCAGGCCTGCTCGAGACCGAGATGACCGCGCACCTCACCGACGAGGCGCGCGCGTTCTACATCGATCAGACGCCGATGCGACGCCCCGCCTCCCTGCAGGAGGTCGCCGCCGTCGTCCGGTTCCTGATGTCGGAAGAAGCGTCGTACATGAACGGCGCGGTGATACCGGTGGACGGCGGACTGACCGCCTAGTCGCAACAGGCATCCGCCGATAGGCTCGGCGGACGAGAGAAGGAGAACGGTATGGATCGACCCGAGATCGAGGCGAGGGTGAAGAAGGTGCTCGCAGAACAGCTCGCCGTGGACGAGCAGCAGGTCGTCCCGGACGCTCGTTTCGCCGAGGATCTGAACGCCGACTCGCTCGACCTCGTCGAGGCAGTCCTTGCCCTCGAGGAGGAATGGAGCATCGAGATCCCCGAGGACGAGATGGAGTCCGTGAAGACGGTCGGTCAGGCTGTGGATCTCGTCGCGACGAAGCTCGGCGTGTCGTAGCCCGTCATGGCCTCGGGTCAGAAGGCGGGGCGACGGGAGCGCGACCCCGAACGGCGGAAGGTCGTCATCACCGGTATCGGGCCGGTCACCCCGGTCGGAACCGGCGTGGAGGAGTTCTGGAAGGGCTTGATCGACGGCCGGAACGGGGTCCGCGAGATCGCCCGGTTCTCCACCGACGACCTCCCGGTGAAGGTCGCGGGAGACGTCCACGACTTCGAGCCCGCGAAGTGGCTCGACCCCAAGGAGATCCGCCGCACCGATCGCTTCTCGCACTACGCGATCGCGGCAGGGAAGCTCGCCTGGGAGGACGCCGGTGCGCCGGAGGTGCCGTCGGAGCGAGGCGGCATCGTCTTCGGGACCGGCATCGGCGGGATCGAGACGTTGCTCATCCAGCACAGCGTCCTGCTCGAGAAGGGTCCCGGTCGCGTCTCGCCGTTCATGGTGCCGGCGCTGATGGCGAACGCGGCCGCCGGGCACCTCGCCATGAAGTTCGGGTTCACGGGCCCGAACTACTGCACGGTGTCGGCCTGCGCCTCCTCGAACCACGCGATCGGCGAAGGGATGCGCTTGATCCGGGACGGCTACCTGGACGTGTGCGTCTCGGGCGGGTCGGAGTCGGCCACGCTCCCGCTCACGGTGGCCGCGTTCGCGCAGATGACCGCGCTCACGAAGAACCCCGACCCCGAGACCGCATCACGGCCGTTCGACGCGAAGCGCAACGGGTTCGTGCTGTCGGAAGGCGCGGCCGCACTGATCCTCGAGTCGGAGGAGCATGCGAAGGCCCGGGGCGCGCGGATCTACTGTGAGGTGGCCGGCTACGGCATGTCCGACGACGCCCATCACATCACCGCGCCGGACCCGAAGGGCTCGGGCGCCGCGCTCGCGATGAGATGGGCGCTGGAAGACGCCGCAGAAGAGCCGGACGCCGTCCAGTACGTGAACGCGCACGGCACCTCCACACCGTTGAACGACGCGAGCGAGACCATCGCGATCAAGACCGTGCTCGGCGAGGAGATCTCGCACCGCGTCGCGATCTCCTCGACGAAATCGATGACCGGTCACATGCTCGGCGCGGCGGGCGCCGTGGAGGGGGCGGTGTGTGCGCTCGCGATCGACCGCGGTGTCGTGCCGCCGACGATCCATTACGAGACGCCGGACCCCGACTGCGACCTCGACTACGTCCCGAACGAGGCGCGAGAGCTCGACGTCACGCTGGCGCTGTCGAACTCCTTCGGGTTCGGCGGGCAGAACGCCTGCGTGGCTTTCCGCCGGGTCGCCTAGGTCGCACGCCTCACGACTCGAAGGAGCGGTACCACCGGCCGCCGTTGAAGACCGTCACGGCCGCCAGCCCGTTCACGTCTCCCTCGAAACGAACCCGTCGCGGGGTCGCGGGATCGTCGACCGCGAACCAGTCGTCGTCGAGGGGCACGAGCTCGCCGCCCTCCTCGTTGTCGGCATCCGAGGGCCACGTGATCGCCAGTCCGCCCTTCCGAAGGACGATCCGGAGCACCGGCCCCCAGGGGTCGTCGTTGCGATACAGACCCGGATACCGGCGCCAGGCCTCGGGTGGCTCCCCCGGAGCCGGCCCCCCGTAGTGCTCCCCTCGGAACCAGGTGTCCCCGTGGAACGCCTCTACGATGCGACCGGCGTCGTCGCTCCGGAACTCGATCGGGAACCGCTCGAACGCCGGGTGAGCGACCAGGAACGTCTCGCCCGGTTCGGCGAGGAGCGGGTCGCGTTCGAGACGCGCGGACACCGGACCGACCGACATCGAGAGCCCGTCTTCCTTCTCCGCCACGACCAGCCTGCGGCCGTCGTTGCCGACGTACGTGCCGGCGAATCGACCCGCACCCGGGATCGCGGTGGGCGCGGGTGGAGCCCACGCCTCTGGGAGCCGATCGCCGACGAGGCCGGCCCGGACCGCGGCCAGTGCGGCGGCCACGACCGGGCGCTTGTCCCCACCTCCGTTCTGGAGCATCACGCAGGCGAGTCCCTCCTCCGGCACCGTGATCAGCAGGGCCGTGTAGCCGACCATGCCACCGGAGTGACCGAGCCAGGTGCGCCCGTCGACCTCCTCGCTCCAGAGCCCGTACCCGTACAGACCGTGCTCGTCGTCCTCCACCGCCCCCGCCATCAGACGCGCGAAGCCCTCCTCCGAGAGGATGCGGCCTCCGCGCCCGTCCGGCCGATCACCGCGCGCGAGCAGCAGCCGGGCGTATGCGGACATGTCCACCACGTTCGAGACGATCGAGCCGTCCGCGGTGTTGGACACGATCCGGGGGGCGGGGACGAGCGGATGCCGGAGCTGTGCCGGCCGGTCGGTGAACATCGGCTCGTAGCCGGTCGCGTGATCGGTCCAGATCTCGTCGGTGATCGCCGCGACCGACGCCGTCATGCCGAGGGGCCCGAGGAGCCGGTCCCGGAGTAGCTCGTGGATCGGCATGCCGGTCACGGCTTCCAGCACGGCGCCGACGATCTTGTAGCCGTCGTTGGAATAGCGGTACGTCCCACCGGGCGCCGACGTCGCGGGGAAGGAGCGGAGGATGTGCAACGCGCCCGCGAGCCCCGGCGCGTCCTCCGTTCCGGTGTGCAGACCCGCGGTGTGCGTGAGGAGGTGGTGCATCGTGATCGGGCCGAGCGGCTCGGGAAGGTCCAGCCACGGCAGGAGCTCGTTCACGGAGACGTGGAGATCGAGCCGTCCCGCGTCGACCTCTTGCATCGCCACGATCGCGGCGAACGATTTCGAGATCGAGCCGATCTGGAAGCGCGTCTCCGGCCGGACGGGAGCTGCCGATGCGACGTCGGCCATCCCGCGCACGACGACGCCCAGGATCTCTTCACCGTCGGTGACCGCCAGTGCGGCCCCGGCGGCGTGCGACGCCATCAGATGGTGCTCGAGGCTCGCGCCGGCGTGCTCGAAGGCTTCCTGGAGCCCCGCCATCGCTTCGCGCTACTCGCCGAAGAACAGCTTCAACTCGCGGGCGGCCGACTCCGAAGAGTCGCTGCCGTGCACGATGTTCTCGCTGATGATCTCCGCGAGGTCTCCTCGGATCGTGCCTTGAGGCGCGTCCGCCGGGTCCGTCGGGCCCATCAGGTCCCGCCAGAGCGCGATGGCGTCGTCGCCGGTGACCTTGGCGACCACGACGGGTCCACCGGTGATGAACTCGACGAGCTCGCCGAAGAACGGCTTGTCGCGATGCTCGCCGTAGTGCTCCTCGGCCGTTTCCCGGCCGATGGTCTCCATCCGGAGGTCTTCGATCGTGAGACCGGCTTCCTCGACGCGGCGGAGCACCTCACCGATCAGGTGACGGCGAACGCCGTCCGGTTTGACGATGAGCAGCGTCGATTCCGTCGCCACGAACTCAGGATCCTCCCAGCGCCCGTCGGGCGTCGGCGACAGTGTATAGAGAGCCCGTCACCAGGATGAGGTCGTCCGTGGCGGCCGCGTCGCGGGCCGCCGCGAGCGATTCCTCCACCGTTCCCAGGTCCCCGACGCGGCCGCCGGCGGCGGCGATCCGCTCCGCGACGTGCTCCGCCGGGAAGCTCCGGACGCTCTCGTTCCGCGCGGGGTACCAGAGGTCGGCGAACGGCGCGAGGGCGGCGATCACGCCGTCGAGGTCCTTGTTGGACGACACGGCGAGGACGACGTGCATGCGGGACCACGTGAACGCCTCGGCGAGCGTCCGGACGAGCGCCTCCGCGCCGGCCGGGTTGTGGGCACCGTCCAGCACGAGCAGCGGCGATCGCGTGACTACCTCGAGACGTCCGGGGATCCGAAGCGCATCGATCGCGGAACGGGTGGCGTCCGGGTCCAGCGCGTGTCCCAGGGCGACCTCGACCGCGACGATCGCGGCGGCCACGTTCCGGACGGCATGCGCACCGAACATCGGGAGGAAGAGGTCGTCGTAGGTCTCGGAGACCCCGCGGACGCGGAACTGCTGTCCGCCCACCGCGGGCAGGCGGACCTCCACCTCCCAGTCGCGCTCCTCCAACAGCACCGTGGCGTCCACCTCGCTCGCCCTTGCCTCGATCACCTTCAGGGCATCGTCGGGCTGCTCCCGGACGACCACCGTCTTGCCGGTCTTGATGATGCCGGCCTTCTCGGTCGCCACCTCGTGCACCGTCGAACCCAGCTCCGGATGGTCGAGGCCGATCTCGCCGATCACGGCGACGTCGCCGGCCACGACGTTCGTCGCATCCCACGACCCACCCATGCCCACCTCGACGACCGCGAGGCCGACCGGCTTGTCCGCGAACCACAGGAAAGCGAGGGCGGTAACCGCCTCGAAGTACGTCGAGGCACCGTGCTCCTGGCGGTCGACGACGTCGAGGAACGGCTCGAGGTGTGCCCACTCCTCTGCGAAGTCCTGTTCCGAGATCTCGACGCCGCACACCGAGAGGCGCTCCCGCACCGTCCGCAGGTGCGGGGATGTGAAGAGTCCGGTCGTCACGCCGAGCGCGCAGGCGATGTCGGCCGCCGCCCGGGCGATCGTGGTCTTCCCGTTCGTCCCGGTGACGTGGATCGTCGGATACGTGAGCTGTGGATCGTCGAGCAACCCAGAGACCGCGCGGATCCTGTCGAGGCTCGGTTCGGGCATGTGCTCCGGCTGGCGAAGATCCAGCTTCGTGACGGCTTCTTCGAACCGCATCAGCCGAGCTCGGCCAGCTGTTCGCGGAGCGACTCCGCCTCACGCTCGAAGCGCTCGACCTTCAGCTTCTCGCCGAGCACGACATCTTCCGGCGCCTTGTCGCGGAAGCCCGGGTTGGCGAGCTTCTTCTCCGATCGAGCACGTTCCTCGTCCGCGTCGGCCAGGCGCTTCTTGAGCCGTTCGCGTTCCGCGTCCAGATCGATCAGGTCGCCGACGGGCACGAGCACCGTCTCGCCCTGCACCAACAGGCGAGCCGAGCCGGTGGCGTCTCCCGTGGGAACGAGGGAGATGTCGGATGCGCCCGCGAGACGCAGGACCTCGTTCTCGAAGCCTGCGAACCGAACGGCTCCGGCTTCGCGTGCTACGAGGCGGAGCTCGATGCGGGTCTTGGACGGGATCCCGTGCTCGCTCCGGAAGCGCCGGACCGTCGTCACGAGCTCCTCGACGAACGGCCACGCCGCCTCGGCATCGGCCCCGAGGGTGGCATGGTCGGCGAACGCCTCCGCGTCCGGCCATGCCGCTTTCACGATCGTCTCGCCGACCCCGAATCGCTGCCAGATCTCCTCGGTGACGAACGGCATCACCGGATGGAGGAGGCGGAGCGTCCGCTCCAGGATCCAGGCGAGGACGTTGGCGGCATCCTCGGCGACGGCGGCGTCCGTCGACCGGAGCCGCTCCTTCTCCATCTCGAGACCCCAGTCGCAGTACTCGGACCAGAAGAACCGATACGTGGCTTGCGCGGCCGCCGCGAAGTCGTAGCGATCCAGCGACGTGTTCACCTCGGCGACGCAGCGCTGGTGCCGCGCGAGCAGCCAGCGTTGCGGCGCCGTCAGCCGCTGGGTCGGAGGCAGCTGCGGCTCGCCGCCCGGGAACGTCTCCAGGACCAGCCGCGCCGCGTTCCAGATCTTGTTCGCGAAGTTGCGACCCCCTTGGATCGAGTCCACCGACAGCGGGATGTCCTGCTGTCCTCCCGTCGCGAGCCGCGCGAGGGAGAATCGCAGCGCATCGGCCCCGTAGAGATCGAAGATCTCCACGGGGTCGATGACGTTGCCGAGCGACTTCGACATCTTGCGGCCGTGCGCATCGCGAACGAGGCCGTGGATCACCACGTCGCGGAAGGGGATGTCGCCGGCGAGCGACATCCCCGACATGATCATCCGCGCGACCCAGAGGTAGAGGATCTCGTACCCCGTCACGAGGACCGCGTTCGGAGAGAAGGCCTGGAGCTCCGGCGTCTCGTCCGGCCAGCCGAGCGTCGAGAACGGCCAGAGCTGCGACGAGAACCACGTGTCGAGGACGTCGGGGTCCTGCTCGATCTCCGTGGCGCCGCACGTGGCACATGAGTCCGGATCCTCGAGCGAGACGGTGACGTGGCCGTCCGGGCAGTACCACGCCGGGATCCGATGCCCCCACCAGAGCTGCCGCGAGATGTTCCAGTCCCGGAGGCCGTCCAACCAGCTCACGTACGCCTTCTTCCACCGCTCCGGCCAGAACGTGATCCGGCCGTCCGCGGCCGCCTCGATCGCCGGACCTTTCAGCTCCTCCACGGCGACGAACCACTGGAGCCCGGACATCCACGGCTCGATCTCGCTGTGGCAGCGGTAGCAATGGCCGACCGAGTGCCGGTAGGGGCGCTCCACCGACACGAACAGGTCCAGCTTCTCGAGCTCCTCCCGCACCGCCTGCCGCGCGTCGTAGCGACCCAGCCCGTAGAACTCCTCGGCCGCGTGCTCGTTGATCCTGGCCTCGGCATCGAGGATGTTCAGCAGAGGGAGCCCGGCGCGCTGGGCGATCTCGAAGTCGGTGGGGTCGTGCGCGGGGGTCACCTTCACGGCGCCGGTGCCGAAGGCCGGATCCACGGCCTCGTCGGCGACGATCGGGAGCTCGCGCGCATCGAACGGATGCGTCACCGTTCTCCCCACGAGGTCTCGATACCGAGCGTCCTCCGGATGCACCGCGATCCCCGTGTCGCCGAGCATCGTCTCGACCCGCGTCGTCGCGACCTCGACGTGACCGGTGCCGTCGGAGAGCGGGTAGCGGAACGTGAGGAGCTCCCCGTCGACCTCCTCGTGCTCGATCTCGGAGTCCGACAGACCCGTCTGATCCGTCGGACACCAGTTGACGAGTCGTTCGCCGCGGTAGATCAACCCCTGCTCGTACCAACGGACGAACGCGACCCGGACGGCCCGCACGAGACCCTCGTCCATCGTGAAGCGCTCCCGGTCCCAGTCGAGCGACGCTCCCAGGCGCTTGAGCTGGCCGATGATCTCTCCGCCGTACCGCTCCTTCCACTCCCAGACACGCTCGACGAAGGCCTCACGGCCGAGGTCGCGCCGCTCGATGCCCTCCTTGCGGAGCTCGCGCTCCACCACGACCTGCGTGGCGATGCCGGCGTGATCCATGCCCGGGACCCAGAGCGCCTCCAGCCCTCGCATCCGAGCGCGCCGGATCAAGATGTCCTCGAGCGTGCGCCCCAGGGCGTGTCCGACGTGAAGGCGGCCGGTGACGTTCGGCGGGGGGATCACGATGCAATACGCGCGGGAGGGGTCCTCCGGAACCTGCGCGTGGAAGTACCCGCGCTCGATCCACGCCTCAGCCCATCGCGGTTCGACCGCGGCAGCGTCGTAGCGAGAGGGCATCTCCCCACCGGAACCGGTCATGTGTTCGAGTGTATCGACCCCACTTCTGGTGCTCGCGGAGAGGACGCGAAGCGGATCCGAGGCCCGCGGGACCTCGCGGGAAGGTGCACGTCTATACTCCGGCGAGCGGCAACCGAGAAGGGGATCACGTGGCTGACGAAGGGTTGGTCGACAAGCTGCGCACGGTGGCCATCTTCGGAGGGCTCGACGACAAGGAGCTCCACCGGATCGCCGAGGTCGGCAAACAGGTGCATTTCGATGCCGGCAAGGTGGTCGCCCAGCAGGACGACGCCGCGGCCGGTTTCCACCTGATCATGGAGGGCGAGGTGACGGTCGACGTCGACGGTCACGAGCGAGCTCGCCTCGGATCAGGCAACTACTTCGGCGAGATGTCGCTGCTGGACGGCAAGCCCCGGTCCGCGACCGTGAAGGCGCAGGAGCCAACGACGACGTTCGCCCTCACGTCCTGGCAGTTCCTCCCGCTCCTGGCCGAGTATCCATCGATCAGCCGGGCGCTCTTGGTGGAGCTGTGCGCGCGCCTCCGCCGGGTCGAGCAAGATCCCGTCAGCTGACGAGCCGGCCGTGGCGGCCAGTGCCTGTCCCCGCTGCGGCTCTGAGCTCCCGCCCGATGCACGGTTCTGTCCCGCCTGCGGGCTGACGCTCGGCTCGCACGACGCGGCGGAGGAACGCAGGGTCGTCACGGTGCTGTTCGCCGACGTCACCGGGTCGACGGAGCTCGGCGAGCGGCTCGATCCCGAACATCTCCGAGAGGTGATGGCGAGCTACTTCGCGGCGATGCGCGAGGAGATCGAATCAGAGGGCGGCACGGTCGAGAAGTTCATCGGCGACGCAGTGATGGCCGTGTTCGGAGTCCCGGCCGCGCACGAGGACGATCCCATCCGCGCCCTCCGTGCGGCACTCCGGATGCGGGAGCGATTGCACGACGTGAACGACGGGCTCATGACGGCTCGCGGCGTCACGCTGCAGATCCGGATCGGGGTCAACACGGGCGAGGTCCTCGCGTCCGTCGAGCCGCAACCGGGCGAGCCGATGGTCACGGGGGACGCGGTCAACGTGGCGGCACGCCTCCAGAGCGCCGCGGAGCCGGGGGCCATCCTCGCATCTGAGCGGACCGCGCGCGGCGCGAGGGGCTTCCGATTCGGCGATGCGATGCGGCTCGACCTCAAAGGCAAGGGGCAACCGGTGCCTGCGGTGGAGCTCCTGGGTGGCGACGTCACGATCCAGGATCGCGGCGTGCCGGGTCTCCACGCCCCGATGGTCGGCCGCGACGAGGAGCTCTCGCTGCTCCTGTCGATGTTCCGCCGATCGGCCACCGAGGGCCGGCCCAACCTCGTCACGATCTACGGCGACGCCGGCGTGGGGAAGAGCCGGCTGACCTCGGAGTTCCTCCTGCGGGCCGAGCGAGACGGTGCGACCGTCGTCCGAGGCCGCTGCCTCCCGTACGGCGAGGGGATCACCTATTGGCCGCTCGCCGAGATCCTCAAGGGCTACGCGGGGGTCCTGGACTCGGACGCGCCGGAGCTCGCGCTCGAGAAGATCCGCAAGGCGGGACGGGAGCTGCTGACCGAGGACGTGACCTCCGATCCCGGTCGCGCGACCGCGGCCCTCGCGTTCACCGTGAACGTGGCCGATCCCGAGTTCGACTTCGGGTCGATGGAGCCTCGCGAGGTGCGACAGGAGGTCCATGCCGGCTGGCGGTCGTTCTTCTCCGCGCTCGCGGCCGAGACGCCGCTCGTCGTGATCATCGAAGACATCCACTGGGCAGACCCCGCGCTCCTGGACCTGCTCGACGAGTCGTCGGAGCGTGTGGTGGGACCGGTCCTGTTCCTCTGCCCGTCGAGGCCGGACCTGACCGCCACCCGCCCGGGCTGGGGGGGCGGACGACGCAACCACTCCTCCATCGCCCTCGACCCGCTGACCGCAGCGGAGGCCGACAGGCTCGTCCACGAGCTGCTCACGATCGAGGATCTCCCGCCGTCGGTACATGCCCGGATCCTCGAGCGAGCCGAAGGCAACCCGTTCTTCCTCGAGGAGATCGTCCGCCAGCTGATCGACGAGGGACACCTCGTCCGCGAGGGCGATCGGTGGCGCGCCCTCGACGCGATCGAACAGGTCGTGATCCCCGACACCGTGCAGGCGGTGCTGGCTGCCCGCTTCGATCTCCTGGACGGCCAAGACAAGCGCGTGCTCCAAGCGGCCGCGGTGGTCGGCCGCGTCTTCTGGCCGGGTCCGGTCGCGCTGCTCGCGCACCTGCCCGACGGTACCGTCGACACGTCCCTTCGGACCCTGGAGGACCGCGAGCTGGTCCTCTCGCGCCTGACCTCGTCCCTGGCGGGACAGCCGGAGCTGATCTTCAAGCACGTGTTGATCCGCGACGTCGCCTATGCATCCCTCCCCCGGCGTGACCGTACGGACGCGCACGCGGCGGTCGCCGGCTGGATCGAAGAGACAGCCGGCGACCGCGCGGGCGAGATGGCGGAGTTGCTCGCCTATCATCTGTCGACCGCGGTCACCCTCGCCGCAGACACGCCCGGTGGGCCATCGGAGGATCTCCGGGTCGGTGCCTTCCGATGGTTGCTCCGTGCCTCGGATGAAGCTCGGCGGCGCCTGGTGGTCCGCAAGGCGCGGCGTTCGGCCGAGGAGGCGCTCGACCTGGCGTCCGGCGATCTCGAGCGCACGGACGCGCTCGAGATGCTGGCGATGGCGTTCTTCGCCGACTACTCGGGGGACCTCGCGTGGCGGTACTTCCGGGAGGCGGCGATCACCCGGGCGCGCGTGGACCCTCCCGACGGGAAACGGGTGGCGCGTCTGGCCGCGCTCGGCTGCGACGTGGCGGTGCGCTGGCCGGGCTCCCTGCGAGGCGAGCTGCCGCCCGAAGAGACCGTTCGCGAGCTGTGGGATCTCGGGATCGCGCATCTGCCGCCCGGCGACTCGGAGGAGCGGATCCGGCTCCTCGGGATCCGAGCCGGGTGGCCGTTCGCGTTCTCTCCCGACCGCTATTCCGAGGCGGAGCTCGAGGAGCTCTCGGCCTCGGGCCTCGAGGGAGCGGAGATCGCGCTCCGGATGCATCTGCCGAATCGTGCCTCTGCCGCCTACGACCAAGCGATCGGGCCGTGGATCGCGCGGGGCTGGTACGGCCGGGCCCTACCGATCTGGGAGCAACGAGCCACGATCACCCACGAGGTGACGGATCCCCTCGAGCTGGGCGACTTCTACGCGATGGGTGCGTGGACCCATTACGAGATCGGGCGCTACGCGCGGGCCCTCGAGATCGCGGACGCGGGCCTCGAGGCTCTCACCGGGCGAGACCCGAGCTCCGATCTCCACATCACTGCCTGGCGCATCGCCGCGCTGTATCGGCTCGGCCGGTGGGACGAGGCACTCGAAGGGTTCGCCTCGATCCGTCGGATGCTCGAGAGCCGCGAGGACGACCCACCGTACTTCGCGACGCACGCGTTCGCGGTGGCCGGAGTGATCTACGAGCGGCGGGAGGAGCGCGTCCGGAGCGACGCCCTCGCCGGGGCGATCCTCCGGATGGTCACCGAGAGCTCCGGTCGCCTCTACCCGAGCATCCTCCGGTTCCTGGTCGTCAGGGGCGATCTCCCCCGAGCGAAGGGGATCCGCCGCCCGCACAACTGGGCGGTCCACGCGGGCGATGCGTTGGAGGCGGAGGCGGAACGGCTCGCGGCGACGGAGGACTGGGAGGGAGCGGCCGAGCTCGTCGCCCAGATGCGCGGACACGCGGACGCGGCGGACGCGCCGTCCGTCGCGGCGTTCGCCGACCGGCTCGAAGGTCGGGCCGCGCTCGCGAGCGGCGATCTCGCCGGCGCCCGGCACGGTCTCGAACGCGCCGCCGAGGGGTTCGATGCGATCGAGGCGCCCTGGGAGCGAGCGCTGACGCAGCTCGACATCGCACGTGCCGCATCGACCGAGAAGGATGAACAGGCGGGGATCTGGGCGGCGCGCGCGGCGGCCACCTTCGACACGATCGGTGACGCGCAGGGCCTGGCCGCCGCGCGCGCTCTGGAGGGAACCGGCTAGGCCGTCTTCTCCTGGCGCTCGCCGCCGCTGCGCTTCTTCGACGCCTGCTTCGCGCGCGGCACGAGCGTGGGGTTCACCCCGGTGAGGACCACGTCGCGATCGACCAGGCACTTCGTGACGTCCTGCCGAGAAGGCAGCTCGTACATCACGTTGAGGAGGACCTCCTCCATGATCGCCCGCAGGCCTCTGGCACCGGTCCCCCGCTTGATCGCCTGCTCGGAGATCGCCTTCATCGCGTCGTCGGTGAACTCGAGCTCCACCCCGTCGAACTCGAAGAACTTCATGTACTGCTTCACGAGGGCATTCTTCGGCTGGGTGAGGATGTCGACGAGGGCGGATTCATCGAGGCTGTTGACGCTCGTCAGCACGGGCAGCCGGCCGACGAACTCCGGGATCAGTCCGTACTTCAGCAGATCCTCCGGCAGCACCTGCGCGAAGATCGCGCCGAGGTCCTTGTCCTGATGGCTCATGACCTCGGCGCCGAATCCCACGCCCTTGCGGCCGATGCGGCTCTCGATGATCGTGTCGAGGCCCGCGAACGCCCCACCGCAGATGAAGAGCACGTTGGTCGTGTCGATCTGGATGAACTCCTGATGCGGGTGCTTGCGGCCACCCTGCGGCGGCACGGATGCGGTCGTCCCCTCGAGGATCTTCAGCAGCGCCTGCTGGACGCCCTCACCGGAGACGTCCCGGGTGATCGAGGGGTTCTCCGACTTGCGCGCGATCTTGTCGATCTCGTCGATGTAGATGATCCCGGTCTCGGCCTTCTTCACGTCGTAGTCGGCCGCCTGGATGAGCTTCAGCAGGATGTTCTCCACGTCCTCACCCACGTACCCGGCCTCGGTGAGGGCGGTGGCATCGGCGATCGCGAACGGAACGTTCAGCATCCGCGCCAGCGTCTGGGCGAGGTAGGTCTTTCCACAGCCCGTCGGGCCGAGGATCAGGATGTTCGACTTCTGGAGCTCGACCTCTTGATCCTTCGCCCCGACCTGGATCCGCTTGTAGTGGTTGTAGACGGCGACGGACATGACCTTCTTCGCCTGGTCCTGCCCGACGACGTACTCGTCGAGGAAGGCGTAGATCTCGGCCGGCTTCGGGAGCTCGTCGAGCTTCAGCTCGGCGGTGTCGGAGAGCTCCTCCTCGATGATCTCGTTGCAGAGGTCGATGCACTCGTCACAGATGTAGACGCCCGGACCCGCGATCAGCTTCTTGACCTGCTTCTGGCTCTTCCCGCAGAACGAGCACTTCAGCAGGTCCGACTCGCCGAACTTCGCCATCCGCCCGAGCCTTCCTCTCTCGTCTCGCGTCCCGCGCCTTCGCGGTTCCTCGGAAAATGACCACGACCGGGCATCGCCCGGTCGTGGCTCAGATATTACGCCCCCGCGGCGGCGGCCGCTGTCAACTCCGCGGGCATTTGACGCCGGCTGCTGAGCACCTCGTCGATGATCCCGTAATCCTTCGCCTGGTCCGGCGTGAGGATGAAGTCACGGTCCGTGTCCTTCGTGATCTTCTCGACGCTCTGCCCGGTGTGCATCGCGATCAGCTCGTCGAGCAGCTGTCGGTACCGCAGGATCTCGCGCGCCTGGATCTCGATGTCGACCGCCTGGCCCTGCGTCCCGCCGTGTGGCTGGTGCAGGAGAACCCTCGCGTGCGGGAGCATGAAGCGCTTCCCCTTCGCGCCCGCCAGCAACAGGAACGCCGCGAAGGACGCGGCTTGTCCCATGCAGATCGTCGTCACGTCGGGCTTGATGTACTGCATCGTGTCGTAGACCGCGAAGCCGGACGCGACGTCACCGCCCGGCGAGTTGATATAGAGGTTGATGTCCTTGTCGGGATCCTCGGACTCGAGGTGGAGCAGCTGCGCCATCACGAGGTTCGCGACCGCATCGTCGATCGGCGTGCCGAGGAAGATGATCCGTTCCTTCAGCAGGCGCGAGTAGATGTCGAAGGAACGCTCGCCGCGGCTGGTCTGTTCGACCACGACCGGGACGAGGTAGCTCTGGGGATCGTCTATCATGGGTTCGCCTCCTCTAGCGCTTCCTCTGGCTGCTCCGTATCGATATCGGCACGTTCGACCAAGAGGTCGAGGGCCTTGGTCCTGATGATATCCCCGGCCAGGGTTACGACCTGACCACTGCGCTCGAGATCCTTCGCGACCGCCTTCGGCTCCCGGTCGTACGCCTGGGCCAAGACGGCGATCTCGGCGCCGATCTCCTCCGCCGTGACCTCCAGGGAAGCGTTGCGGGCGATGCCTTCGAGGACCAGGTCGCTCTTGATCGCACGGATCGCGTGCTCGCGCGAATCCTCACGCAGACGGGCCTCGTCCCAGCCCTGGAGCTCCAACATCTTCTCGAGACCCACACCCATCCGCTCGGCCTGCTCGCGAGCGTGACGGACCCGGTGGTCCGTCTCCTCGTTCACGAGACTCTCGGGGAGATCCACGTCGACCTTGTCGATCATCGCTTGCAGCACGAGATCGCGCAGGGCGGCGTCGGCCTCCCGTTCCTTGACCTGCGTGAGGCGCTCGCGGAGGTCGTCGCGCAGCTGCTGGATGGTGTCGAACTCCGACGCCGTCTTGGCGAACTCGTCGTCGACGGCGGGCAGCTTGCGGGCCTTCACGTCTTTCACCAGGACGGTGATGTCCACCGCCGCACCCCCGAGCTCCTCACCGAACCGTTCGGGCAGGGCGTCGGAGACCTTCAGGATCGCGCCCGGCTTGGCGCCCACGAGCTCGACGTCGAGCTTCTCCCCCACCTCGCCCGACCCGACGAAGTACAGGTAGTCCTCTCTGGACGCCTGCTCGACCTTGTCTCCACCCTTGCGCACGGTGAGGTCCACGGTGACGAAGTCGCCTTGCTGCACCGGCCGTCCGACGGGCTCGAGCTCCGCGAAGCGCTCCCGCAGCCGCTCCAACCACTCGTCGATCTCCTGATCCGACACCTCGACCGACGGCTTGGTCACGTTGATGCCGGTGTAGTCCGATTCCTCGAAGGAGAGCCGGGGACGCACCTCGACGGTGGCGGAGAAGACGAACGGCTTCCCCGGCTCGAGCTGCTGCACGTCGATGTCGGGATCGGTGATCGGTGCCAGGTCCTCGTCGGCGACGGCTTTCCGGAAATAGGTCGGCACCGACGAGTTCACGAACTCCTCGAGGATCGCGTCTCTCCCGATCTGGGTGTCGATGATCTGCTTCGGCACCTTCCCCTTGCGGAATCCGGGGATCTTGATCTGGTTCGCGATCGCTCGGTAGGTGCGGTCGAGGTCCTTGTCGAACTCCTCTTCGGGCACCTCGATCGTGAGCTTCACGGTGTGCGGGTCGGTCGTCTCGACGGTCGTCTGCATGGATGAACCCAGGCTACTCGACGGGAGATCGTGAGCGGCCGACACCTGCGGGAACGCCCTCCGGGCGGCGTGCTCCCGGCTGATACGTTCGGGCCGTGTTCGAGAAGGAGTTGTCGTTCGCCCACGAGGTCGCGGATCGCGCCGCCGAGATCTCGATGTCGTACTTCCTCGGCGAGTTCGAGGTCAGGCAGAAGCCGGACCTGTCTCCGGTGACCCAGGCCGATCTCGAGGTCGAGATCGCGGTCCGCGAGATGATCGCCGACCGTTTCCCGGCCGACGCCGTGACGGGTGAGGAGCAGGGCGAGGGTGCAGGCGATCGCATCTGGATCGTGGATCCGATCGACGGCACGAAGAACTTCGCCGACGGCGTGCCGATCTGGGCGACGCTGCTCGCGCTCCAGGTGGACGGCCGGTCGGTGCTGGGGATGGTGAGCGCACCGGCGATGGGCGAGCGGTACGAAGCCGTCCGGGGAGGCGGCGCGCACTGGAACGGCCGCCGGCTCCACGCGAGCGGGCGGACGTTCGAGGACGCGCTCGTCGTCTTCTCGAGCGTCGACGACTGGCTGGGCGGCCCGAGGGAAGAGGTGTTCCTGGATCTCCTGCGGGACACGCGCCGGAGTCGGGGGTTCGGGGACTTCTGGGGACACATGCTCGTCGCGCGAGGAGCAGCCGACCTGATGATGGAGCCCGCGTTGCGGATCTGGGACTGGGCATCGATCACCGTGATCGTCGAGGAGGCGGGCGGCCGGGTCACGACGTTCGAGGGCGACGAGCCCTCCGACGGCTCGAGCATCCTCACGAGCAGCCCCGTCGTGCACGAGGAAGCGGTCCGGCGCCTCTCGGGCCGGTGAACCGCTGCGAGTGGGCGCCGGCCGAGAGCGCCATCTACCTCGCCTACCACGACGAGGAGTGGGGCGTGCCGGTGCACGACGACGGGCACCTCTTCGAGATGTTGACCCTCGAGGGCGCGCAGGCGGGACTCTCTTGGTCCACGATCCTCAACAAGCGCGAGGGCTACCGGCGGGCGTTCTCCGGCTTCGACCCGGGGAAGGTGGCGCGGTTCAGCGCCAGGAGGGTCGATCGGCTGTTGTCGGATCCGTCGATCGTTCGGAACCGCCTGAAGATCGAGTCGACGATCGCGAACGCGAGGGCGGTCCTTCACGTGCAGGAGACCGACGGCTCCCTGGACTCCTTCCTTTGGTCGTTCGTGGGAGGAACGCCGAAGGTGAACCGGTTCCGCACCCTCGGTGAGATCCCCGCCGAGACGGCGGAGTCGAAGGCGATGGCGAAGGATCTGAAGCGACGGGGCTTCAAGTTCGTGGGCCCGACCGTGTGCTACGCGTTCATGCAGGCGTG
>CAVXMB010000005.1:0-271900 GCA_963762745.1 uncultured Actinomycetota bacterium | reverse complement strand
AACGGATCTTGCCCGACCGACCCTCCTGTCGCACGGATCGAGGATGCCGCCGATCGCGACCACACGCGCGGGCAAGCGGGCCGGCGCGGGCCGCCTACCATGGTCGCGATGAGCCGGAGCCGAGCCGTCACGATCTCCAAGCCCGACAAGGAGTTGTGGCCGGCCTTCACCAAGCAGGACTATGCGGATTACCTGCACGCCGTCGGCGACGACATGCTCCCCTGGCTCCACGAACGGCCACTCACGATGGTTCGCGCTCCCGACGGCGTCGGCGGCGAACGCTACTTCCAGAAGGCTGCCCCCACGTACGCCCCCGCCTGGGTCAAGACCGTCCGCATCCCGGCGCCGAGCGCCAAGCGCGACGTCGACTACGTCGTGTGCCAGGACCTCCCGACGCTCACGTGGCTCGGGAACCAGGCGGTGCTGGAATTCCACACGGCGCCGGTGCGACGGGATCGACTCGAGCGGCCAGACCTGCTGGTGATGGACATCGACCCGCCCGAGGACGAGTTCGAGATGGCCGTCGAGGTCGCGCTCCTGGTCCTCGACGTACTCGACGAACACGGACTGCCGAGCGGCATCAAGACGACGGGCGGGAAGGGCTTGCACATCGTCGTGCCCATCGAGCGGCGGGTGGATCAGTCGTCGCTCCGTGCCGCCGTCGCGCGGCTCACGGCGATCGTGGTCGAACGCCGACCCGACCTGGTCACCGACGCGTTCCGCAAGGTGCGTCGCGAGGGTCGGGTGATGCTCGACCCTTCCCGCAACGGGACGGGCGCGACGATCGTGGCGCCGTACTCACCCCGAGCCCGTCCCGAGGCCACCGTGTCGTTCCCGGTCACGCCGGAGGAGCTCACGTCGGTCTCACCGGGAGGGTTCACGGTCCGGACCGTGCCGCAACTCCTCACTCGGGCGGGGCCGAAACGATGGAGGGCGCTCGCGGATGAGCGCGGCCGGCTGCCGAGCGAGCTCGTTCGACCGGCTTAGGGGTCCTCGAACGGCGTGGTTGCTGTCTTCGAGAGGCCGAACCTAGACTCGAAGGAACCACGTGAACAGAGAGATGGCCCATGCCGGGAGCGTGCTGTACGCGATCGTCTTCACGCATGCTCGTGGATGCGGAACGGGATCGGTCGCATGAACCTCGAACACGACGCGCTGATCTACGGTTCGGACGAAGTGCTGATGACCACGCTCGTGCCGTGGTTGCGAGAAGGGCTCGAAAACCAGAACGGCGCGATCGTGGTGACGACGTCGCCGCACATCGATCAGTTCCGGGATGCCCTCGGGACCGATGAGGCCTCCATCTCCTTTTTGTCCTCCGACGACTGGTACGTCCGCCCGGTGCAGACGATCGCGGCGTGGCGACGCTTGCTCGCCGACGCCGCCGACACGGGCGTCACCTACACCCGGATCATCGGCGAGGTGCGCTTCGGCGCGACGCAGGATCTGCAGACCTCGTGGACGCGCTACGAGTCCGCCCTCAACGCCGTCTTCGAACGTTCCCCAGCATGGATCGTGTGCCCCTACGACGTGCGCGAGCTCCCTCCCGCCGTGATCGACCAGGCGTGGCGCACGCACCCCACCGTGTGGGACTCGACGCGTCGCGCGAGCGATCGCTACGAGATCCCCGCTCGGCTCCTTCGCGAGATCGTGGAGCCGGGCCGCGAGGTGACGGGGCCTCCCTCTCTCGAGTTGGAGATCGACGGAAGGCTGGGCGGGATCCGCGAGTCCGTGCGTGCGCTCGGCGTAGAGGCCGCGCTCCCTCGTGCCAGGGTGGAGGAGCTCGTCCTGGCGGTGAGTGAGCTCGCCGGGAACACGGTCCGCCACGCCGGCGGGGGCGGGAAGCTGGCCCTCTGGCTCACCCCGCAGGGTGTCGTCTGCGAGGTCACGGACCAAGGGGGTGGCCTGAAGGATCCGCTCGCGGGGCTCGTGCCACCCAAGCCTTCCGCGTCCGCGGGCATGGGTTTGTGGATCGCGCGACAGCTCTCGGACTCGTTCGCGATCGGCGCGGAGGGCAACGGGACGACCGTGCGGATCGCCGTCGACCGCTGAGGTCTACGACTGGCCGCTCGGCTGGCCGGACATGTTCGAGCGGCCGGCGAAGAAGGCGCCTTCCTCGATCGCGAGCGTCCGGCAGGTCAGGTCTCCTTGCACGCGCGCTTCCTTCCCGAGCTTGACGCCTTGCTCGGCGACGACGTCGCCGTCGACCCTGCCGTGCACGGTGACGCTCTGCGCCCGCACGTCTCCCTCCACCCGGCTCTGGGAAGGGAGCACCACCTCACCCGGCGCGGTGAGGTTCCCCTTGATCCGTCCCGCAAGGCTGATGCTGCGCGCGCTGATGTCGGCTCGCACGTCGCTGCCGGAGGCGACCGAGACATCACCGTCCACGGCGATCTCACCGGTGAGATGACCGTGGATGCGGAGCGATCCGGTCGAATGAAGCGTCCCCTCGATGCGTGCGCCCTGCCCTACGACGGAGATGTCATCTCGCTGTTGATCGGCCACGGTGCTCCTTCTCTCTGTGTGCGCAGGCTACTCCTCGTCGACCCGGCGGAGCTCCTTCGTGCGGCCGCGACGCTTCTTCGCGGCGATCCTCCTGTCCACGGCTCGCTTGCTCGGCTTCGTGGGCCGGCGTTTCCTGGGAGGCGGGGCGATCGCCTTCGCGAGGAGCTCTTGGAGCCGCTCGCGCGCGATCTCCCGGTTGCGGAGCTGCGAGCGTTCCTCCTGCACCGCGACGGTGAGCACTCCGTCGACGAGGCGATCGGAGAGCCGTTGGAGCGCCCTCGTTCGCTGGGTCGGGCCCAGAGCCGTCGTCGTCGTGAGATCGAGGCTGAGCTGCACCCGCGAATCCGCGGTGTTCACCGACTGCCCGCCGGGGCCCGAGGAGCGGCTGAATCGCCATCGCAGGTCCTTCTCGGGGATCTCCACCGAGCGCGTCACACGGAGCGGCCCGACCATCTGCGCCTGCGTGGTCCTCTACGGGCTCTCGATGACCGGGCTCTCCCCGATGACCGGCGCATCTTCCGTCACGGGACTCTCCGGAGCAACGGGGTCCCCCTCAGAGAGCGGAGGCGGCTCCTTCTTCGGCGGCTTCCCGTCGTCGGGCTCGGGCGGAGGTGGGTCGTCGGGAGGATCCGTGACAGTCACGGTGACCTTCGCCGAGACCACGTTCGACGGGCTCGAGTCGCCGCCGGCGTTCGTCGCCACGACCCGGTAGCGGTACGTCACGTCCACCACGAGCGCCGCATCCGTGTAGGTCGTCACGTCCTGTCCGGTCGTCCCGATCGCGGTCCAATCGGTGGCACCGTGTGGCGAGCGCTCGATCCGGTACGCCGTCTCATCGGCGACGTCGACCCACGCGAGCTCGATCGTGGCCGCCGTCGCGAGCGCCGTCAGGGTGGTTTCGGTCGGCGGGGCGATGGACGTCGTCGCCGAAACCACGTCGGAAGGAGGTGCAGCACCTTCCTCGGTCACCGCGGCGACCCGGTAGTAGTAGGTCGTGCCGGCTTCGAGACCTCCGTCTGTGAACGTCGTCACAGCCTGGACCTTCGCGATCACGTGCCATCCCGAAGCGTCGGCCCTGTCTCCCCACCGCTCGATCGAGTAGCCGGTCGCTTTGGGGACCGCTTCCCATGCGAGTTGGATCTGTGTGGAGGAGCGCACCTGGGCGGCGACGCGGTCGATCACGGTCTCAGCATCGAAGGTCGTGCTCGCGCTCGTGTTCGTGGGGGGTGGGGGTGTGCCGGTCTGTGGATCGAGCGAACCACGCGCCTCCGCGCGTCCAACTTCCCGGGCACCGAAGCCGTCCACCTGCCCGGGCGATCCACCGTCCGGTCGCCATCCCCCGATGACGGGGAACCGGAGCCCCTCTCCGTCGAGCGAGGAGCGGATCGCCGGTCGATCCGCGAGGTCGGGGATCGCGACGGAGGCCCAGAGCGCCATCCCGGCGAGTGCGAGGCTGATCGAGGCCCTTCCGACCAACCGAGGCATGCCGGGGAGCCTCCGAACGGCCACCGCACGGTGCACGCCCGCCACCCGTTGCCGCTCACGGACGACGACTCCGCGGTGCGTTCCCCCCATCCGACGGGCGATGAGCACACCTGTTCCAGCCGAAGGCATCGCCAACGAGCGCTCGAGCGCATCCACTTCCCGGCTCGCTCTGTAACGCCGGTATCGATCGACAAGGCCCAGCGTGAGAAGCCAACCCGCGATGAAGAGATTCACCACGAAGATACCGGCGAGGAACCAGGCCACTGCGCTCATCCGAGTCGATAACCGTACGTCGCATGGACTCTGGGGTCTAGAGGCCCCCATTTGCCCTACAGCGGTATTTGGAGACAGTGAGCACGAGCCTCCGGGTCGGCGATACCTATCCCTTCGCCAGTTCCGCGCAGATCCGCTCCGCTTCGCGCATCACGCGGAGGACGTTCTGTCCGGCGATCTTGGTGAGGTCCGCGTCCGCGTAGCCACGGTCGGCGAGCTCGGCGAACAGGGCTGGATACCTCGACACGTCCTCGAGGCCGTCGGGCATCGCGGGCAGCCCGTCGAAATCACTCCCGACGCCGATGTGGTCGATGCCGGCGACGTCGCGGATGTGATCGATGTGGTCGGCGACGTCGGTCATGGAGCTCGGCGGCGTCGGCTGGGTCTTCTCCATCTCCTCCACCGCCGCACGCACAGCGTCGGGGTCGTCGGCGTGCAGCTCCTTCAGGCGCCGGATCTCCTTCCACTCGGCGTCGTTGGCCTTCGCACCTTCGGCGTTGAGGAACCACGGCACGAACGTCGCCATCATCACGCCGCCGGTCCGCCCGAGCAGTTCGATGACATCGTCGGGCACGTTGCGCGGGACGTCGCAGAGGGCGCGCGCGTTCGAGTGCGAGAAGATCACCGGCGCGCTCGAGACCGCGATCGCCTGCCGCATCGTGTCGGCGGACACGTGCGAGAGGTCCACCAGCACGCCGAGCCGGTTCAGCTCGCGGACCACCTCTTCGCCGAACGTTGTCAGCCCCCCGTTGGAGCCGAGGCCCGTCCCGGAGTCTGCCCAGCTGGTGTCGTCGTTGTGCGTGAGCGTCAGGTAGCGGGCCCCGAGCGCCGCGAGGATCCGCAACGTGCCGAGCGAGCCTCCGATCGAGTGGCCGCCCTCGATGCCGATCATCGAGGCCACCTTCCCCACCGCAGCGATCCGCTCGACGTCGTCGGCGGTGCGCGCGAGCTCGAGCCGGTCCGGATGCGCGCGCAGCAGCTGCTGGAAGGCATCGACCTGCTCCAAGGTCTGGACGACGGCTTGATCCGTCGGGAGGTCCGAGGGCACGTACACGGACCAGAACTGTCCTCGGAGCCCACCCGCCTCCAGCCGCGGGAGATCGGTGTGGAACTGCGGGGCCGAGGCGCCGACGTCCGACTCCTCCTGACCCTCCTCCCGGGCTTTCCGCAGGGCCCAGAGCAGGTCGTTGTGCCCGTCGATCAGGGGTGCCGCCCGGAGCAGCTCGACGATCCTGTCGGTCATGTGCGGATGGTACCCATCTCGGAACGGTATACTTTTCGCATGTCGATTCAGATTGCGATTCGCATACCGGATGACTTGGCGGGGCAGCTCGAGACCCTCGTCGCCTCGGGGCGCTTCGAGACGAAGGCGGACGCGGTGCGCTCCGCGCTCGAGGCGCTGATCGACGCCGAGCGCCGCGCCGACGTGGGGCGCCGGATCGTGGAGGGATATCAGCGCGTCCCGCAGGACGACGCCGACCTCGCCGCGGCGCACGACGCGGCCGCCCGCTCGATCGACGAGGAGCCCTGGTGAGCATCGGCCGAGGCGAGATCTGGTGGGGGGAGGGGGATTCCAAGGGCCGCCCCTTCCTGATCCTCACAAGGGACGAGGCGATCCCGGTGCTCCGGACCGTGCTGGTCGCGCCCATCACCCGCACGATCCGACACATCCCGACCGAGGTGCCGCTCGGCATCTCGGAGGGCTTGCCGGTCGCCTCCGCGGCATCGATGGACGCCGTGCACACGTTCCCGAAGTCGATGCTCGTTCGCCGCATGGGCGCCCTCGCTCCCGAGCGCCATCGCGAGGTGTGCGAGGCGCTCTCCGCAGCGGTCGACTGCTAGGCGCGAGTAGGCTCCGGCACATGCCCGACTGGAACGCGAACATCATCGAGGAGTTCCGGAAGAACGAGGGAAAGGTCGGTGGCGGCTTCGAGGGCGCCACGATGCTGCTCCTCCACACGAACGGACGCAGGACCGGGAAGGAGCACGTCACGCCGCTGGTGTACCTACCCGACGGCGACCGGTGGGCCGTGTTCGGCTCGATGGGCGGGGCGCCGGCCGATCCCGACTGGGTGCGCAACCTCGAGGTGAACCCCGAGGCGACGGTGGAGGTCGGCACGGAGACGATCCCGGTGCGCGCGGTCAAGATCCTGCGAGAGGAACCGGAACGCGACGATCTCTACTCCCGCCAGATCGCTCGGAGGCCGGCCTTCGCCGAGTACGAGGTCAAGACGGATGGCATCCGGAAGATCCCGGTGGTCGTGCTCGAGCGCCGCGAGGAGCAGCGCACCCATATCGATCCTGCGATGCCACGCCCTCCCGGCTGATGGCAACTCTTCACCCATCACATCGGTGGTATCGGCTGTGAGCGCCCAGCATGTCGACAGCCCACCATGTCGATCCTGGTATCGGTGTCCGCGGCCGGCCGGATCTCAGAAGTCCCGACGACCCTCGAAGTGCTCGGCGACCTCGGGCCTCGTGAGCTGATACACCGCCACGCGGTGCCCGCCCGGTCCTTCGAACGAGCAGATCGGTCCGTGCGGGATCTCGAAAGTGTGCTCGCGCTTCCATCCGCGACCCTCGAGCTCCTCCAGCGCGTCCCCCAGGTCGGGCACGCGATACACGAGGATCGGTCGGTCGCCCTCGAGGTGGTCCGTCAGCAGGACGAGCGGTGGATCCTCGGTCAATCGAACGGCCGCCACTCGCGTCCCCATCCCATCGATCGCGAACACGGCTCGGCCGCCGAGCACGTCGCTGAAGAACGCGAGGTCGCCCGCGACGTCGCGGCTCGGCACGTACAGGAAGTCGAGGGAGTCGAACGGAGCGCCGCCGCCGCCGACCGGCTCCGCCACCGACCTCAGACCGCGGCGGCGGCGAGGGCGTTCGGGACGGTGTCCTCGGGCTTCACCGGCGACCACACCTGCGCGATCCGTCCTTCCTCGTCGACCAGGAACGAGGACCGCAGGATCCCCATGAACGTGTGACCCCCGCGATGCCGCTCCACCCACGCCCCCCACGCCGTCGCGACCGCGTGGTCCTCGTCGGCGAGCAGCGGGAAGCCCAGGCTGTACTTCTCGTCGAACGCCAGTTGTTTCGCCGGCGCGTCCGGTGAGATGCCGACCACGTCGAGACCGATGCCCGCGAGGTCCTGCCGGTGATCGCGAAGATCGCACGACTGCGTGGTACAGCCCGGCGTGTCCGCCTCCGGGTAGAAGTACACGAGCAGCTTCCGGCCGCGATAGTCCTCGAGTCGAACGGTCTCGCCATGCTGGTCGAGGAGCGCGAAGTCCGGTGCGTAATCGCCGACCGCCGGAGTGGCCATCCGTCAACTCTACGCGTCCGCGCGGATACGACTTCCGGCGGATGGCTATCGCAGGTTCGGATTGAGCGAGTACCGCGGCACGATCTGTCCCTCGTCGAGGATGTGCCCGTGCATCGCCGTCCGGAACTCCTCGAGCGTGAAGCCCGGCGCGAGGCCGAGCGTCTCGATGTCGAGCGCGTAGACCGTCGTGAAGTATCGATGGACCTGCTCGTCGTTCCACGGTGGGAACGGTCCGTCCCATCCGCCGTAGGTCCCTTCGAGATCCGGGTTGCCTTCGAACAGGCCCCGGTAGCCGTTCTGGCCGGTGACGGCGCCCGGCGCGGGCGGCTCCATCGGCTTGCCGTGCGCGACGAAACCGTCGCCGCCCGCGCCCTCCGGGAGCTCGTGCACGGCGGTGGGGATGTCCACGACGAGCCAGTGCGCGAAGTCGACCCGCACCTCGTCGTCACCCAGCGAGAGACCCTCGACTCCCATCCGCGTCCGGTCCGCCGGCACGTCGGGATCGACCACCGAGATCGCGAAGGATCGGGTGCCCTCCGGCTCACCCGACCAGCGCAGATGCGGGCTGAGGTCCCGGCCGGCGATCTCCGCCTTGCCGTCGGCGGTCGGTGTCGCCACCGCGTACGTTCCTGGGATCGGCTCTCCGTCGGCCATGCTGGTGCTCTCGACGGTCAGCGCCATGGGTGCCCCCTCCTGTGAGACGCGTCGGAGGGAAAGGCTGCACGCTTCCGTCGTTCACGGCAACTCGGCGCTCCGGGTATCGTGCACTCAGATGCAACTCGAGATCACCGAAACCGATGACGGGTTCCGGCTGAAGGGCGAGCTCGACATGGCCACCGCCGGAGACCTGAGCGCGCTCCTCACGACGGCCGCGGACAGGCTGGACCCCGTCGTGCTCGACCTCTCAGGGGTTTCCTTCATGGACAGCAGTGGTCTCCGGGCGCTCCTCCGGGCGGCGCGCTCGGACGACTGTGGCCCCGTCGTGGTCAAGGACCCATCCCCTCAGGTCCGCCGTCTCCTCGAGATCAGCATCCCGGACGGGGCGCCGGGCTTGCGCGTGCGGTCGACACCGGGCTCGGCGCCTCCCACGCCCTAACGGGCCGGCGTTTCATCCCCTTCCGGGGTCGACTCCACGACGTGATCCGGCGTGTGATGCACCGCGGGGACGCTTCCCAGCCGGCCGGCTTGATAGTCCTCGAACGCCTGCACGAGCTCGTCGCGGTTGTTCATGACGAACGGTCCGTACCAGGCGACGGGCTCCCGGATCGGGCGGCCGCCGAGCACCAGCACCTCGAGGGCGGGCGTGCGAGCCTCCTGCGAGGCGGCCGCGTCGAGACGGACCACGTCGCCGGCGCCGAAGACGGCCAGCTGACCGGTCGCGATCGGCCGACGGTCTTCGCCCACCGATCCCGCTCCCGACAGCACGTACGCGAGGGCGTTGAACTCCGGCCGCCACGGGAGGTCGAGCCGAGAGCCCGGCGACACGGTCGCGTGCACCATCGTCATCGGCGTGTAGGTCTGCCCGGGGCCGGTCTCGCCCGCGAGGTCGCCGGCGATCACCCGGACCAGCGCGCCCGCATCCGACGACGCGAGCAACGTGACCTCGCTCCCCCGGAGATCCTGGTACCGCGGAGGGGTCCACTTCTCGGCCTTGGGCAGGTTGACCCAGAGCTGGATCCCGTGGAACAGGCCTCCGCTGGCGACCAGGTGCTCCGGCGGTTTCTCGATGTGGAGGATCCCGGCGCCCGCGGTCATCCATTGGGTGTCCCCGTTGGTGATCACGCCGCCTCCACCGTTCGAGTCCTGATGTTCGAAGATCCCGTCGAGCATGTAGGTGACGGTCTCGAACCCTCGATGCGGATGCCACGGCGTGCCCTTCGGCTCGCCGGGTGCGTACTCCACTTCGCCCATCTGATCCATGTGGATGAACGGGTCGAGGTCGGTGAGATCGACGCCGGCGAACGCCCGTCGGACGGGGAACCCTTCTCCTTCGAAGCCCCCAGGCGCGGTCACCACGGCGCGCACCGGGCGCACGGTCGCCGAGCCCTCGGCTCGGGGGAGCCGCTTCAGCTCGGTGACGTCTTCGACGGTGATCGCAGGCATGTCTTCCTTCCGAACGCGTGCTCGAGACGAGCCTATTCCCTGGCGCGAGACTGGCGCCGGTGCGCGTCGCCGCCGCGAGGCGTAGGCTATGTGCCGTGCAAGGGTCTGGGGTCTACCGGACCGAGTCCGGGATGATCTTCCGAGTGAACGAGGATCCCGACGGGCACCTCACCGTCGGGATCTTGAAGGATTCCGCGTGGATCGAGGCGCGGGTGGGGGTCGCCGGGCTTCGTGTCGCTCCGACGACCGTCCGCCTCACCCAGAAGCAGGTCCTGCGCCTCCCGAGCTGACTCAGTCCGCGAGCGCGGGCGGCACGATCCCCATCTGCTCCTCGATCTCCTCCGGCGTCGCGACGGGCGGGCCGGGCTCGATCAGACCGGCTTCCCGGTCGCGGCGGCGCTGCGTGCGGGCGAGGCGCCGCTCCTCCGCCGCCTGTGCCTTCTTGGCTTTGACGTCTTTGCGCTGTCGTTTCCCGAACGTTTCCGGCATGGTGTCGTCTCCTCTCCCCTCAGCTTACCTCCCGGCATGCGTTTGCCCCTGACGGTGTGCGGGCAAGGTCATCACGCATGATCGGATCCGTCGAATCACGTCTCCCTCAGCGATCGATCGTGGCAATCGACCTCCTCGTGGTCATGTGGACGGTCGCATGGATCGTCCTCGGGGTCGCCGTCGGCACCTTCGTCGAACGGCTCGGCGCCGTCGGCGAGGGGCTGGAGGACGCGGGGCAGGCGATCGGACGCGCGGGCGATGCCGTCGACCGGCTGTCGGACGTGCCGCTGCTGGGCGAGGGGTTCTCGGCGGTCGCGCAGGAGATCCGCGGGATCGGGAGCGAGACCGCGCAGAACGGACGCTCGGTGGAAGACGACGTCGACAGCCTCGCCGTGCTGATCGGCGCGGGACTCGCGCTCGGGCCGACGCTGCCGATCCTCGCGCTGTGGGTGCCGCCACGCGTGTCGCGCGAACGCGAGCGACACGCGCTCCGGAAGTCGCTCAAGACCGACGATGGGGTCGCGCTCGCCTATCTCGCGAACCGCGCCGTCGCCACTCGGCTCTTCCGCGAGTTGCGGAAGGCGAGCGACGATCCCGTCGCCGACCTCGCGGCCGGCCGCTACGAGGCCCTCGCCGCGCTGGAGTTGGCGCACCTGTCCCTCGGCACGCTTCGCCGTCGAACGCCGTCGGAGGCTCCTGACTCAGTGGCTCGCTGAGGAACGATCCTCGATCTCCCACGCGTGGTCGAGGACGTGCCACGCTGCCCTGCGAACGAAGTAGGGGGCGGACCATCGCTTCCCGCCGCGAGGACCCGCCGGGATGCCTTCGGTGACGGCGCGTTCGAGCGCCTCCACGACGATGGCGCGCTCCTCGAGCGCGACGTCCGCGTCGGCGCCGTCGTACTCGGCCGTCTTCGCCCCGATCATGCGCGCGTAGCTCGCCTCCGCTCCGACGACGTGCGCCACGATCGCATCCACCTCCCGGCCGCCGCCGCGCTGTCCCTTCGCCAAGGGGCCGGTCACCTGCTCCGCCGCGCGATCGAACGCCTTCCAGCAGGCCTGGAGGATCTTCCGCTGGCGCGTGAGCCACCTCCGGTCGACCGACATGGCATCGGCCTTCGGCGCGATCGAGGGAGCGCCGAAGTCGGTGGTGGCGTCGCCCTTCATCCGCTCCACCACATCGAAGGTCGAGAGCCTCGCGGGAGGCGTGAAGCGGACGCCGGATCCCTCGAGCACCTCCGCGTAGCGCGCCCCGTAGGCGAGAAGCGCTTCGAGCGCGTCGTCCACGTGGCGAGCGCTCCGGCACCACCCAGGCCAGTCGAGCGCCCCGGCGAACACGCGCTTCGCGCCGACCTCCAGGTAGGTCTCGACGGGCATCCGCCGAGGTTACGACCCCTCGAGCTGCCCGCCGACGTACTTCGCCTGTCCGTTCCCCTCGTAGAGGTACTCCACGACCCCGTCGAGCCCGGGCTGATCGGGATCGGTGTCGTCATCTCGATCCGGCCGCTCCGGCCAGTAGACCGGGTGGCCCTCCTCGAGCGTGTCGTCCGAGAGCTCCTCTTCACGGCCGTCCAGCGGTCCGCCGACGAACTTCACTTTCATCGGATCACCTCCGGACACCCCATACCCTCCCGGACGGGCGCGGATGCCTCTACTTCTTCGTTTTCGGCTGTTTGGGAGGGAGCTCGTCGGCGTGGTCGAGGGAACGAGCGGCCCACTCGCGGACACGCGCCGGGTCGTCTCGCCAGGCTTCGGGGAGGAGGACGTACTCGCGCATCGGCCGGCCGGGCATCGGCTCGAAGACGCGTCCGCCGGCTGCGAGCACCTGCAGTCGATCCTCCTCCGGGAGACGGAGGAGGACGTCATCGCCGAAGATCCCCATGAACATGTTCCCGTTCACGAACGCCGACAGCTGTCCGAACATCGGCCGGATGTGCACGGCCGGGTGGTCGGGAACGACCGAGGCGAAGTAGTCCTTCGTCTCCGCGGTCGGTTTCGGCAGCTTCGAGGGCGGCACGCCCGCACACTACCGCGGTAACACGAACGAGATCGTGGTGCCGGTCGTATCGCTCTCGGCGCGGATCTCGCCGCCGTGCGCCTCGACGAGCGACTTCGCGATCGCGAGGCCGAGCCCCACCCCCGGTGATCCGGGCGCGCGCGAGAACCGATCGAACACGTGCGGCAACTGCTCCTGTGCGATCCCGGATCCGGTGTCGGCGATCGAGAACTCGATCCCGTTCCCCATCGCGACGGCGGTGACGACCACCTCGCCGCCGCTCGGGGTGTGGCGGAGCGCGTTCGAGAGCAGGTTGCTCAGCACCTCCCCGATCCGGAGCCTGTCCACCTCGATGTCGGGAAGGGTGTCGACTCGTCCTTCGAGCCGGACCCCCTTCTCCCGTGCCTGCGGCGCGAACGATCCGACGGCCGCGTCGATCAGCAGTTGCGGCGCGATCTGCTCTCGATGCAGCGTGAGGGCGCCGGCTTCCGCGGTCGACAGGGTCTGCAGGTCGTCGAGGAGCCGCGCCATCACCGTCGTTTCCTCGAGCACCCGCCGGAGCTGCGCCTCGTCCATCGGATAGAGGCCGTCGAGGATCGCTTCGAGGTTCGCGCGGATCACCGAGAGAGGCGTCCTGAGCTCGTGCGCGACGTCGGCGAGGAGCTGCCGGCGCCGCGTCTCGTTCGTGCCGAGCCGCTCCGCCATCTCGTTGAAGGCGTGTCCGAGACGCCGGACCTCGCGCGAGCCTCGCTCCTCGACGCGGGTCTCGTAGTCGCCGGCAGCGACGCGGTCGGCGGCCTCCATCACGTCGGCGAACGGCGACGCGAAACGTCGGCCCGCGCGCGCGATCAGGAAGATCGCGAGCGCGATCAGGACGATCCCGATCCTCCCGTACGGTCGCCCCGGACTCGCACCTCCCCAGAGGAAACTGCCGAAGAGCACGGCGAGCGTGACGATCGACGCCAGGAAGAGGGCTCGGAACAGCACGAACTTGCGAACGAAGTGACCGCGCATCTTGCGCCAGCCCTCGGAACCCTGCGGCGGCCAGGCCTCGTCTTCCGGCCACCAGGGAGGCTTGCCGCCTCGCCACGGCGGGCCCCCGCGCCAGGGCGGACCTCCCCAGGGAGGCCCGTGACCGTGTCCGTGGTCGTGGTCGCTACTCATCGGCGAACCGATATCCCACGCCGTGGACCGTGAGGACGTACCGGGGCTTCCCGGGCTCAGGCTCCAGCTTCTTCCGGATGTTCTTCACGTGGGCGTCGATGGCGCGCTCGTACGACTCGATCGCGACGCCGTGGATCGCGTCGAGCAGCTGCCCGCGAGTGAACACGCGTCCGGGCTCGCGTGCGAGGGTGGCCAGGAGCTGGAACTCCGTCGGCGTGAGCTCGACCGGTCGCGCGCTCTGTGTCACGCGCATCCGCTGGGGATCGATCTCCACGTCGGCCACGCGGATCGGCTGCTCGCGCAGCATCTCGGCCGTCGAGCTCCTCCGCAGGACGGCGCGGACGCGGGCCACCAGCTCCTTCGGGCTGAACGGCTTCACCACGTAGTCGTCGGCGCCGAGCTCGAGCCCGACGATCCGGTCGGTCTCCTCGCCGCGCGCGGTGAGCATCACGATCGGCACGCGCGAGGAGCCACGGAGCTCCCGCGCCACGTCGAGGCCGTCCACACCGGGAAGCCCGAGGTCGAGCACGACGAGGTCGGGCTTGGACCCTCGGGCGCTCGCGAGGGCGGCCTCGCCGCTGGAGGCGACGATCACCTCGAAGCCGGCGTCGGTCAGGTAGTCGCGGACGACCCGCGCGATCTTCATCTCGTCCTCGACCACCAATACCGTCTTCACGGAACCTCCCGACGCAGCCGCCACAGTGCAGCGGCGGCGGGGCGGTGGCAACCGCCACCGCCCTGCCGCGCGGTCTCGCTATGCCGGCTCGCCGCCGGCGCTCGACCCGGCGCCGCCGGCTTCGTGCTGCCGGCGGTGCCACTCCTCGTATCCCTGCTCCCAGTGCCCACCGGTGCCGTGCCCGCCTGGACCATGTCCGCCGGGCCCGTGGTGGTCAGCGTGGCGGCGCCACATCGCGCCCTTGAAGGCGAACAGCGCCAGGAAGAACAGCGGGAAGAAGAGGAAGAACGGGAAGAACCCGAAGCCGTGGCCCCCGACGTACCGCACGATCTCGGTGGCCTGGCCGCTCTGCTCGAGCCCCTCGTTCACACCCCAGTTGTAGGCACCGATCCCGACCCCGACCAGCAGCAGCACCACCAGGATCGCGGCGCCCGATCCGAACCCGCGTCGCATCTCGAACCTCCTTGCCGGATGGGTCCCTCCCATCCCACGCATCAGCCTCGCGCCGCGATGTGAAGGACCCATGAACGTGCTGCGGAGGGTTCGCGTAGGCTCCGGCAATGCTCCAGGGGGAACGTGTCGTGCTGCGACCGATCCAATCGGGGGATCGCGAACGCCTCTACGAACTGGTCGAGACGATCGAGATGCGCGCGCTCTCCGGAAGTTCGCCTCCGGTGCCGCTCTCGCTCGAGGAGATCGAAGCGCGCGACAAGCGCTGGATCGAGGAACGGCACGCGGACTCCGCCTGGTTCGCGATCGAAGTCGAAGCGGAGTTGATCGGCATGTGCGGCTTGCAGGAGATCGACCACTACCAGCAGCGGGCGGGCGTCGGGATCAGGATCGGCCAGCCCTTCTGGCGCCGGGGCTACGGTCAGGATGCGGTCCGGACACTCGTCGACTACGGATTCCGTTCTCTCAACCTGGCGAAGATCTCGCTCCAGGTCCTCGCGGACGACGAGCGCGCGGTCGGCGCGTACCTGAAAGCCGGCTTCGTCGAGGAGGGACGGCTGCGTGCCCACTCCTGGTACGACGGCGCCCGGCACGACGAGCTCGTGATGAGCGTGTTGCGGGACGACTGGAAGCCGGTCTGACGGCGGACGTCGACCGCTTCGTTACCCGCCGACTTGCGTCCCGCGCCTCCCTGTCAAGGGCTTGACGACTGCGTCCGAGGACGCAGTCGTCAAGAGGTTGACAGGGGGCGTCGCCGGGAGCTTCGCCGAGACGACAAGCCGTTGACACGAGCGACGACCTACAGATCCACCCCGTAGCGGACGACCGGCTCGTTCGCGCAGTCGAACATGTGCGTGCTGACCGCGCCGTCCCACGCCCAGCCCTCGTTCTCGTAGAAGCGCCGTGCTCGCTCGTTCGCTTCGAGCACCCAGAGGGTCGCCCGCGTGAAGCCGGCGAGCCTGAGCTCCGCCGTCGCTTCCTCGAGCAGCGCTCGCCCCACGCCCTTGCCCATCGCGGAGGGCTCCACGTAGATCGCCGGCACCTCGCCGGTCGCGTCGGGGGCGTCCTCGTCACGGCTCGGGCCGAACGACGCGAAGCCCACGACTCGACCGCCTTCCTCGGCCACGAACGCTCCGTTCTTCGTGTCCGGATCGGCGAACGCACCCAGCCACATCGCTTCGCGTTCGCCGACCGAGAGCCGGTCGAGGTAGTCCTCGGGAAGCACGCTCCGGTACGCATGCCGCCACGACGCGACGTGGACCTCGGCGACCGGTCGCGCATCCTCCGGTTTCGCCGCGCGGATCATCACGCGACTAGTCGAGGAGGTCATCGATCTCGGCGAACTCATCGTCGCTGAGCCGCCATGCCTCGACCGCCTCCGCGTTCGCCCGAACCTGCTCGGCGGTGGTCGCGCCGGCGATCACGGTCGCGATCTCCGGCTGCGACGCCAGCCACGACATCGCGAGCTCGAGGATCGTGTGGCCGTGCTGCTCGGCGAACGCCATCAGGCGCTCGACGAGATCGAGCCGTTCGTCGGTCATGAACTCGTCCCAGCCGCCCGGACCGGCCAGGCGTGACCCCTGCGGCGGCGGTTGGCCCTTGCGGTACTTGCCGGTCAGCAGTCCCGACGCGAGCGGGAAGTAGGGCATGAAGCTGAGGCCGAGCTTCCGGCAGGCGGGCAGCGCCTCCTCGCGCGCTTCGCGCGCGAGCAGGCTGTACTCGTTCTGCACCGTGACGAACCGGCGGACGCCCTTCTCCTTCGCCGCCTCCTCCGCTTCGTCGAGCTGCTTCGCGGAGAAGTTCGAGCAGCCGATCTCGATGACTTTCCCCTCGTCGACGAGCCGCGACATCGCGGTGAGCGTGTCGCCGATCGGGGTGGCGTCGTCGGGGGTGTGGATCAGGTAGACGTCGATCCGGTCGGTCCCGAGGCGGGTGAGGCTGTCCTCGCACGCCCGCACCACCCACACGGGGTCGCCGCCGCTGAGCCCGTCCGGCGGAGTCCGCATCCCGAACTTCGAGACGATCACCGCCTCGTCGCGACGCCGCCCGAGCGCCCTCCCCAGGAACTCTTCGGAATGCCCGTCGCCGTAGAGGTCGGCGGTGTCGAAGAGCGTGGCGCCCACCTCGAAGGCCCCGTCCACCACCTTGCGAACGCGTTCCTCGTCGATCCGCCGACCGAAGTTGTTGCAGCCGACGGCAGCGAGCGGCACGGGGATCGACCCGATCGAGCGCATCTCCACGTGCCTATGTTCCCAGGCTCCCTACTCGCGGACGACCCCTTCGGTCAGGCACTCGTACCACGCCAGCGCGTACTCGCCCGTGTTCACGACCGCGAAGACCACGTCCTGCTCGGCGGTGCTCGGAGCGAGGCACGTGTCGTAGAGCGTCTCGTCGCTCCGGTTCTCGCCGGACACCCTGAATCCCGGGAAGGCGTCGAAGACCTCCGTGTAGCGCTCGTTCGGGTAGAAGGCGACGCCGTCGCCGTCACTGGTTACACCTTGCGTCGTTCCTCGAAACACGGCGGGGAACGCTTCGCCGGGGCTCGGTTGCGTGAGTGCCAACACGATCACGGCGCCAAGGAACGCGCCGACGACGAGAAGCGCTCCATCTTTGACCGACACGATGAATCCACTGTGCTCCCGGGGTGCGGGACTGGTCAAGCTCCCTCTTGGCTCGCGTCCCGAGGGTGGAGTAGGCCGAACAGGTACGCGTCGGTGAGCGCCTCCCACGACGCCTCGATGATGTTCTCGCTGACGCCGACGGTGGTCCATGCCCGTTCGCCGTTGGACGAGTCGATCAACACCCGCACCACGGCGCCGGTGCCGTGCGTCTCGGCGAGGACCCGCACGCGGTAGTCCTCGAGCTCGATGTGCCGGAGCTCCGGGTAGTCGTTGGTGAGCGCCTTGCGCAGCGCGTCGTCGAGGGCGCCGACGGGCCCGTGGCCCTCCGCGGACTCGATGTGTCGCGAGCCCTTCGTGCGGACCTTGACGGTGGCCTCCGCAAGGGGCGACTCGCCGTCGCCGATCTTCTCCTCGACGTGGACGCGATAGCTGTCGACCTCGAAGAACGGCTGGGTCCATCCGGAGGCGCGCCGCATCAAGAGCTCGAGCGAGGCGTCCGCGAGCTCGAACGTGTAGCCGCGCGCCTCGCGCTCCTTCAGCTCGTCGAGGATCGCCGGGACCGCGTCGTCGGCGACGTCGAGCTCGAACTCGGTCGCCTTCATCTTCAGGGTCGCGGCGCCGCCGAGGTCGGAGGCAACCACGCCGCGCCGGTTGCCGACGGCATCCGGTGAGACGTGCTCGTAGGCCTCGCTGAATCGGGCCACACCGCTCGCGTGCAGTCCGGCCTTGTGGGTGAACGCGAAACGCCCCGCGTACGGCTGGCGGGAGTCAGGGGCGACGTTGGCAACCTCGGCGACGTAGTGGGCCAGCTCGGTCAGATGCGCCACGGCGCCTTCGGGCAGGCAGTCGGCGCCCATCTTCAGGATGAGGTTGGCCGCGATCGGGACGATGTCGGCGTTGCCGGTCCGTTCGCCGTAGCCGTTCACGACCCCTTGGACCTGGAGGACGCCGGCCTCGACGGCGGCGAGCGCGGAGGCGACGGCGCAGCCGGTGTCGTTGTGCGTGTGGATCCCGAGCGGCACGCCGCCCACGCGCTCGCCGACCTCCCCCACGATCCGCGCGACCTCAGAGGGGAGCGTGCCGCCGTTGGTGTCGCACAGCACCAGACGTTCGGCGCCCTCCTCGGCGGCCGCCTCGAGCACGCGGACGGCGAAGTCGGCGTTCCCCAAGTAGCCGTCGAAGAAGTGCTCGGCGTCGAAGAACACACGGCGTCCCTGGCCCCGCAGGTGCTTCACGGTGTCGCGGACCATCGCCACGCCCTCGTCCAGGTCGGTCCGAAGCGCCTTCTCGACGTGGACGTCCCAGCTCTTGCCGACGAAGCAGACGGTCTCGGTCCCGGCATCCAGGAGGTCGCGGAGGATCGCGCTGTCCTCGGCCTTCTCACCCGCGCGGCGCGTCATCCCGAAGGCGACGAGCTCGGCGTGGTCGAGCTTCTCCTTCGTCGCGAGGCGGAAGAACTCAGTGTCGCGAGGGTTGGCGCCCGGCCAGCCGCCCTCGATGTAGGGGAGGCCGAGCTGGTCGAGCTTGTGGAGGATCCGCATGCGGTCCTCGACCGAGTACGAGAGCCCCGGCGCCTGGGCGCCATCGCGCAGGGTGGTGTCGTAGAGCTCGACGCGCGGGCCGGTGGTCATGCCGCGGCCGCCTCGGCGACGAGGTCGCCGACCTCCTGGGTGGAGTAGCCCATCTCGCCGGCGCGCATCGACGCGAGCTTGGTGCAGGCGAACCGGATCCCGGCGTCGATGCGCGCCGCCGCCCCGCCTTCGCCGAGCTGCGACAGCAGCATCCCGGTGGCGCCGATCGCCGCGAGCGGGTTGATCGTGCCCTTCCCCGTCTCGGACGGGGCGGTGCCGCCGATCGGCTCGAACATCGAGACGCCGATCGGGTTGATGTTCCCTCCGGCCGCGATGCCCATCCCGCCCTGGATCATCGCGCCGAGGTCCGTGATGATGTCGCCGAACATGTTGTCGGTGACGATCACGTCGAACCGAGACGGGTCGTCCAGGAAGTAGATGCAGGCCGCATCGACGTGTACGTAGTCGGTCACGACGTCCGGGTACTCGGCCGCGATCTCGTTCACGACCCGCTGATAGAGATCGCCCGCGAACGTCAGCACGTTCGTCTTGTGGACGAGCGTCAGCTTCCGTCGGCGGCCGGGGTGCATCGCGAGGTCGAACGCGTACCGCACGATCCGCTCCACGCCGTGCCGCGTGTTCACGGAGGACTGCACCGCCACCTCGTGGCGCGTCCCCTTGCGGTGGAACCCACCCACCCCGCTGTAGAGGCCTTCGGAGTTCTCACGAACGACCACCATGTTGACGTCGTCCTCCGTGTGCGAGGGCACGAGCGTCTGCACACCGGGATAGCGGATCACGGGGCGAAGGTTCACGAACTGGTCCAGCTCGAAGCGGATCCGCAGCAGCAGGTCACGCTCGAGGACCCCCGGCGGGACGCGAGGGTCGCCGACGGCTCCGAGCAGGATCGCATGGGTCTCCCGGAGCGCCTCGAGGTCGGCGTCCGGAAGCGTCTCGCCCGTACGCAGGTACCGCTCGGCGCCGAGGTCGAACTCGACCAGCTCCACCTCGAAGCCGTCCCGAACCGACTCGAGCACCTTCAGCGCCTCCGAGATGACTTCGGGCCCGGTCCCGTCGCCTCGGATCACGCCGATCCGGTAGGGGCGAGGACCGGCGTCGAGGCGCTCGGGCCGCGCCTCGGTGGCGACCGCGACACTCACGGCGCGACCTCGTTCGCCGCCGATGAGGCTTCGGCGTCCGACGCCGCGACCGCCAACGCTCTGTTGATCGCAGCCAGATATGCGCGCGCGCTCGCCTCGACCACGTCGGTCGCGACGCCACGGCCGGTCACGTGCCGGCCGTCGATCTCCAGCTGCACGACCACGTCTCCTAAGGCGTCCGATCCGCCTGTCACCGACGAGACGTTGAAGGTGATCAGTCGCGCCTCCACGCCCGCGGCGCGCTGGATCGCGCCGCAGGCGGCGTCGATCATCCCGTCGCCCATCGCGGACTCCTCGATCACCTCGTCGCCCTTGCGGAGCCGGACGGTCGCCGTCGGCGCGAGGTGGGTGCCGCCGCCCGAGGCCAGGGACTCGAGGACGAGAAGATCCTCCTTCCCGCTGCCGACCTCCTCCATCACGATCGCCGCGAGGTCCTGGTCGGTGATCTGGATCTTCCGGTCGGCGAGCTCCTTGAAGCGCGCGAACGCCCGGTTCATGTGATCGGGGTCGATCGAGATGCCGACCTTCTCCAGCGCATCGGCGAACGCATGGCGGCCCGAGTGCTTGCCCAAGACGATCTGGTTGCCCTCGAGCCCGATCTCGAGCGGATCCATGATCTCGTAGGTCGCTCGGTTGGCCAGGACGCCGTGCTGGTGGATGCCGCTCTCGTGCGCGAACGCGCTGGCACCGACGACCGCCTTGTTCGGCTGGACCGAGTAACCGGTGAGTGACGAGACGAGCCGCGAGGTTCGCACGATCTCCTTCAGGTGTAGCCCGTGCTGCACGCCGAGGGACTCTCCGCGGGTCCGCACGATCATCGCGATCTCCTCGAGCGAGCAGTTGCCCGCTCGCTCGCCGATCCCGTTGACCGCCACCTCGACCTGGCGCGCGCCGTTCTCGATCCCGGCGAGGGAGTTCGCGACCGCCAGGCCCAGGTCGTTGTGGCAATGCGTGGAGATGACGACGTGGTCCGGCGTCCGCTCGCGGACGATCCGTACGAGCTCGCCGAACTCCGCCGGCGTGGCGTACCCGACCGTGTCGGGCACGTTGATCGTCGTCGCGCCGGCCTTCACGGCCACCTCGAAGCAGGCGAGCAGGAAGTCCAGCTCCGTCCGGGTCGCGTCCTGCGCGCTGAACTCGACGTCGTCCGTGTAGCCGGCGGCGAGACGGGTTCCCTCTTCGATCGCATCCAGGACCTGCCGCTCCGACATCCGGAGCATGTCCTCCATGTGGATCTGCGACGTCGAGATGAAGACATGGATGCGGAACCGGTCGGCGCCCTTCAGCGCGGCGGCCGCGCGCTCGATGTCGCCCGGCACCACTCGGGCGAGCGAGGCGATCACCGGACCCTTCACGCTGGTCGCGATCTCGCGGACGGCGTCGAACTCGCCGTCCGAGGAGATCGCGAACCCGGCCTCGAGGATGTCGACGTTGAGCCGGCCGAGCTGCTCCGCGATCTCGACCTTCTCGTCCTTGGTGAGCGCGATGCCGGGGGCCTGCTCCCCGTCGCGCAGGGTGGTGTCGAAGAACCGGACTACGTCGGGGTCCTTGGTCATGACGGCGGCACCTTCTCTTCGCTCCGCAGCCACGGCATCATCTTGCGGAGCTCACGCCCCACGTCCTCGAGCTGCGAGGAGCGCGCTTCGCGCCGTTTCGCCAGGAACTCGTCGAAGCCGCCGTCGGCCTCCGCGATCCAGCGCTTCGCGAACGTCCCGTCCTGGATCTCGGCGAGCGCGCGGTGCATCGTCTCGCGCGTCCGCTCGTCCACGACGCGCGGGCCGCTCGTGTAGTCGCCCCACTCCGCGGTGTCGGAGATCGAGTACCGCATCCACGAGAGTCCGCCCTCGTAGATCAGGTCGACGATCAGCTTCATCTCGTGCAGGCACTCGAAGTACGCGATCTCGGGCTGGTAGCCCGCCTCGACCAACGTGTCGAACCCCGAGCGGATCAGCTCGGAGATCCCGCCGCAGAGCACCATCTGCTCACCGAAGAGATCGGTCTCGGTCTCTTCCTTGAACGTGGTCTCGATGATCCCGGCGCGCGCGGCGCCGATGCCGGCGCCATACGCCAGCGCCCGCGGGAGCGCCTTGCCGGTCGCGTCCTGCTCCACGGCGACCAGCGCGGGGGTCCCGATGCCCTCCTCGTAGGTCCGGCGCACGAGGTGCCCGGGGCCCTTGGGCGCGATCATCGTCACGTCCACGTCGTCCGGAGGCTTCACGGTGCCGAAGTGGATCGAGAAGCCGTGGGCGAACATCAGCATGTCGCCGGCGCGCAGGTTCGGGCCGATCTCCTCGGCATAGACCTTGCCGTGGGAGGTGTCCGGGAGCAGCACCATGATCGACGTCCGCCTCCGCCACCGCCTCGCCGATGTCGAGCACCCGGAGGCCGGCCTCTTCGGCCGCCGCGCGGCTCGACGAGCCGGGTCGCAGGCCCACGCGCACGTCGTGTCCCGAGTCCAGGAGGTTCCGCGCGTGCGCGTGGCCCTGCGACCCGAACCCCAGGACCGCGACCTTCTGGCCCGCCAGCGCGGATACGTCGGTGTCTTGCTCGTGATAGATCGTCGCCATCTGCGTCCCCTTCGCGGTTGCGAACTCGTCGGTAGAAGATCTCGCCCGGCGGCTACACCCCGCCGCCGTCCCAATCCGATGCGTCCTCGGCGCCGGCCGCCTTCGCCATCCGGAGCCCGCCCTTCTCCCTGATGCCTCGGTCGCCGCGGGCGAGCGCGATCCGGCCCGTGCGCGACAGCTCCACGATCCCGAACTCGGACAGGAGCTCGCGCAGGGCCTCGAGCTTCTCCGGCTTGCCGGAGGCCTCGACCGTGAGGGTCGTCTTCGTCACGTCGACGATGCTGACCCGGAAGACCTCCGCGATCTCCATGATCCGCGCCCGCGCGTCGCCCTTGGCCCGCACCTTCGCGAGCATCAGCTCCCGCTCGACGGCGGTTCCCGGCTCGTGCTCGAGGATCTTGATCACGTTGATCAGCTTGTTCAGCTGCTTCGTGACCTGCTCGAGCGACTTGGACTCGACGTTCACGACGACGGTCATACGGGAGAGCCCCTCGGTCTCGGTCGGGCCGACCGCGAGCGAGTCGATGTTGAACCCGCGTGCGGAGAACAGTCCAGCCACCCGCGTGAGGACGCCCGGCTTGTCCTCGACCAGGACCGAGAGCGTGTGCAGGCTCATGCGATCGGTGCCTCCGCCGGGTCGGCCTGCGGCCGGAGACCCTCCGGGCCGGTGATGATGTCGTCGTTCGAAGCGCCCGCCGGCACCATCGGGAAGCACATCTCCATGTCGTCGCATCGGAAGTCGATCACCACGCTGCGGTCGTCGACCGCGAGCGCCTTCTCGATCACCGTGTCGACGTCCTCGGGCCGCTCGGCGCGCAGGCCGACGGCGCCGTACGCCTCGGCGAGCTTCACGTAATCCGGCACGTCGTAGCCGAGATACACCTGCGAGTAGCGCTCCTCGTAGAAGAGCTCCTGCCACTGGCGGACCATGCCGAGGTTCGCGTTGTTGATGATCGCCGTGATGAACGGGATCTTCTCCGTGCTCGACGTGGCGAGCTCCTGCGCGGTCATCTGGAAGCACCCGTCGCCGTCGATCGCGATCACGCGCCGGTCGGGCTGTCCGGCCGCCGCCCCGAGCGCCGCCGGCACCGCGAACCCCATGGTCCCGAGCCCGCCCGAGTTGATCCAGGTCCGAGGCTTCTCGAAGGACCAGAACTGCGACGCCCACATCTGGTGCTGGCCGACGCCCGCCACCACGATCGTGTCGCCGTCGGAATGGGCGCGCAGGCGTTCGATCGCGAACTGCGGCTTCAACGGACCGTCGTCCTGCTGGTCGTATCGCAGCGGGTGCTTCGCCTGCCATTCGGCGAGCTGGCCGAGCCAGGCGCTCCGGTCCGGGATCCCGACCTCGTCCTGACGCCGCGTGAGCTCGGCGACGAGCTTCGCCGTCACGTCCTTGCAGTCGCCGACGATCGGCACGTCGGCGACGCGGTTCTTGCCGATCTCCGCCGGATCGATGTCGATGTGCACGATCTTCGCGTCGGGCGCGAACGTGGCGAGCTTGCCGGTCACGCGGTCGTCGAAGCGAGCACCGACCGCGACCAGCAGGTCGGCCTTCTGCATCGCCGTTACTGCCGTGTAGACGCCGTGCATCCCCGGCATGCCGAGGCAGAGCTCGTGCGTGTCCGGGAAGGCGCCTCGCGCCATCAGCGTCGTCACCACCGGCAGATGGCCGGTCGTCGCGAGCTCGAAGAGCTCCTCGGAGGCGTTCGCCTTGATGACGCCGCCGCCGACGTAGAGGACCGGCCGCTTCGCCTCCATGATCAGCTTGGTGGCCTCGACGACCTGGCGCATGTTCCCCTTGGTCGTGGGCTTGTAACCGGGAAGGTCGACGCGGTCCGGCCAGCGCCACGTGGTCTCGTTCACGAGGACGTCCTTGGGCAGGTCCACCAGGACCGGTCCGGGGCGACCCGTCCTGGCGATGTGGAACGCCTCCCGGATCGTCTCCGCGACCTCTCCGGGGTCCGTCACGAGGAAGTTGTGCTTGGTGACCGGCATCGTGATGCCGGTGATGTCCGCCTCCTGGAAGGCATCGTTGCCGACCACCGGCGTCGGGACCTGACCCGTGATGGCGACGAGCGGGACCGAGTCCATCTTCGCGTCGGCCAAGGCCGTCACGAGGTTGCAACCGCCGGGACCCGACGTGGCCATCGCGACGCCGACCTTGCCGGTCGCCCACGCGTAGCCCTCCGCCGCGTGTCCGGCGCCCTGCTCGTGCCGACAGAGAACATGTCGGACGCTCGAGTCGAGCAGCGGGTCGTAGGCGGGCAGGATCGCACCGCCGGGGATGCCGAACATGATGTCGACGCCCTCGCCCTCGAGGGCCTTGAACAGCGCCTGAGCGCCGGTGACTTTCATCCCGCGACCGCTTCCCGCTCGGGATCCTCGACCGGGCCGGTCTGGACCCGCTTCACGGTCGCCCCCAGCCGGCGGGCCAGGTTGCGACAGGCACGTTCGAACTCCCACGGGGTCCAGTCGCGCCGGCGACTCTGCAGCTCCTCCCCGCCGAAGCCCGACAGGTACGTGACCTCGGAGGACAGGTAGCGGTCGACCGCTGCCTTGGTCGCCGGGTCGTTCGTCTCGACGCTCACCTGGCCCGGGCCTTCCCACAGCACGCTGGCGATGGTGGCGCCGTCCTTCTCGAATTCGTAACGCATCGGTGCTCCTCCTCTTCTTCCGTGCTCACGGGCCGGGGCAGAAAAAAACCCCCGCGTAGCGAGGGTATCGGCGCGGAACGCGGGCCTCTGAGGCCCGGCCGCGCCTAGCGAATAAGTACGAGGACGCTGCTCGAGATGGTCCCCGCGCTCTTCATGGTCGGGTCAGTGTGGGCGGTGGGCTGAGGAGTGTCAACCCCCGGATGGGCGTCGGCCGCTGGATCCGGCTGCCTCGCAAGGGGTCCCCTCAGGACGCGGCCCGGGCCGATGCCTCCCGCGTCTCCGCCTTGTCCACCTCGGTCTCCTCGACCACGCGCTCGACGATCTCGCCGGGCAGATCCTGTTCCTCACGCTTCTCCATCTCGTGTGCTTGCTGGACCTCGACGCGTGCTGCCTGCCACGCAGACCAGTGCCCCGAGACGAGCGCCCACAGGGAGAGCGCGGCGACGTAGGTGACCTCGCTGATCCACCCGGTGATGATCGACACGGGGATCATCACGATCCAGAAGATCGTGAGCCACCCGTTCACGCGGCGCATGAACACGGGGTCACCCTGGATGCTCGCCCACAACGATTTCACGACACTCATGTCGACTCCTCGTTCCCGGTGCCGAACCCGGCCAAACACGCGGTGCGATCAGCGGTGCTAGCGTTCGGCCGCCATGGCCATGGACGCCTCCACCGATCCTGCGCTTGACGCCGCGATCCGGGCGATCCCGTCGTGGGAAGGGAAGTCGCTCGAGATCGCCCCGATCGCCGAAGGGCGGACCAACCGGAACTTCCGTGTCACGGCCGGCGACGAGACCTTCTTCCTTCGCCTCTCCGAGAAGTCCACCGAGCTCCTGGGGATCGACCGGAACGCGGAGCAGGACTCCGCCCGAGCGGCGGCTGAAGCGGGCGTGGGTCCGGAGGTGTTCGTCTACCTGCCGGACCTGGGCTGTCTCGTCACGCGATGGATCGACGCCGAGGCGCTCACCGACGGAGACCTCGAGCGCGAGGAGGTCCTCGCTCCCGTGGTCGAGGCGATCAAGGCCATCCACGCCGGCCCGCCACTGAAGTGGTCGTTCGACCCCTTCCGGATCGTCGAGGAATACCGGCGCATCTCCGAGGAGCGGGGTGTCGACGTGCCGGAGGCGTACGACGCCGCGCACGAGAAGGTCGCTTGGATCGAGTTCTCCTTCGCGAGCGACCCGATGCCACTCCGGCCCTGTCACAACGACCTGCTCGAGGCGAACTTCCTCCTGCGCGACGGCCACGTCTGGGTCGTGGACCACGAGTACGCGGGGATGGGCGACCCGTTCTTCGACCTCGGGAACCTCTCGATCAACAACGGGCTGTCCGACGACGCGCAGGAACGGCTCCTCGCTCTCTACTTCGGGGAGCCGACCGATGCCCACCGCGCTCGCTTGAAGCTGATGCGGATCATGTCCGACTTCCGCGAAGCGATGTGGGGCGTCGTGCAGCAGGGCCTGTCGACGCTCGACATCGACTACGTCGAGTACGCGCAGCACCACTTCGATCGGCTCTCCACCACGATGGCGGATGCCCGCTTCGACGAGTGGCTCGAGACCGCTCGAGGGGAACTGACCGCGTGGCAGACGATCGCGCGCGGGTCGTCATCGTCGGCGGCGGCGTGGCCGGGACCAGCATCGCGTATCACCTGACGCGACTCGGCTGGACCGACGTGTTGCTGATTGATCGCGACGAGCTGACGAGCGGGTCTACGTTCCACTCGGCGGGGCTCGTCGCGCAGCTCCGGAACTCCGTCAGCCACACCCGGATGATGATGTACGGCGCGGAGCTGTATCCGACGCTCGCCGAGGAGACCGGCGTCGACCCCGGGTGGCATCAGGTCGGCACGTTGCACCTCGCATCGTCCCCCTACCGGATGGAGGCGCTCGCCCGGCAGGCCGGATGGGCGAAGTCCTTCGGCCTGCCGGTCGAGATCGTCTCGACCGAAGAGGCGATCGAGCGCTTCCCCCTGATCGACGCGTCACGCGTGCTCGGCGCCCAGTTCGTGCCGACGGACGGCCACATCGACCCGACCGGGCTCACGTTGTCCTTCGCGGCCGGCGCGAAGGGCGCGGGCGCTCGAGTCCGGACCGGCGAACGGGTCGAGGAGATCACGGTTCGCGACGGCCGGGTGATGGGCGTCGTCACCGACCACGGCACGATCGAGGCCGAGGTCGTCGTGAACGCCGGCGGGATCTGGGCGAACGAGCTCGGGCACCTGGCGGGCGTCGAGGTCCCGGTCGTCCCGATGGAGCATCAGTATCTGATCACGCGCCCGATCGAGGGTGTGCGCGCGGACTTCCCGACGCTGCGCGACCCCGACAACCTCGTCTACGTCCGCGAGGAGGTCGGCGGGCTCGTCGTCGGCGGCTACGAGCGCAACCCGGACCCGTGGCACGTCAGCGATCCGATCCCACCCGATTTCAATCACCGGCTGCTGCCGGAGAAGTGGGAGCGGTTCGAGTCGATCGCCGACGGCGCGTTCCGGCTGATCCCGCCGCTGCAGACGACGGAGATCAACCGGTTCATCAACGGCCCCGAGGCTTTCACGCCCGACGACGACTTCATCCTCGGCGAGACCGAGGTCGCCGGGTTCTTCGTCGCGGCCGGCTTCTGCGCCCACGGCGTGACCGGCGCTGCAGGCATCGGCCGGTGGACCGCGGAGTGGATCGTCGAGGGCGAACCCTCCATGGATCTTTCCAAGATGGACATCCGGCGCTTCGGGCGCCAGTACCGGAGTCGCGATTACGCGCTCGCGAAGGCGTACGAGATCTACGCGAAGCACTACGACGTGCGGTATCCCGGCGAGGAGAACGAGGCGGGACGGCCGCTGCGGATGGCGCCGACCTATCCCCGTCTCCGGAAGCTGGACGCCGAGTTCGGCGAGAAGGCCGGATGGGAGCGCGCCAACTGGTTCCGCTCGAACGAGGATCCGGCGTACGAGGAACACCGGCCGCGAGGATGGGCGGGCGAGCAGTGGTCGACGTCCATCGTGGCCGAGCACATGGCCGTCCGCGAACGCGCCGCGCTGTTCGACGAGACGAGCTTCGCGAAGTTCGAGGTCTCCGGACCCGGTGCCCTCGAGTTGCTGCAGCGGCTCTGCGCCAACGACGTCGATGTGCGCATGGGGCGCGTGGTCTACACGCAGATGTTGAACCGCCGAGGCGGGATCGAGTCGGACCTCACCGTCACCCGGCTCGCTCCCGACCTGTTCCGGCTCGTGACGGGGACGGCCTCCGGGAGCAGAGACCTCGCCTGGATCCGGAAGCATCGGGAGGGCTCGGACGCGACGATCGGCGACGCGACGTCGAGCCTCGCGTGCTTCGGGATCTGGGGGCCGGCGGCGCGCGAGGTCCTGGCGGCTGTCTGCGACGACGATCTCTCGAACGAGGCTTTCCCCTACATGACGGCGAAGGAGATCGCCGTCGGGGAGGCGCCGTGCCTCGCGGCGCGGGTCACCTACGTCGGCGAGCTCGGTTGGGAGCTTTACCCGCCCATCGAGTTCGCGACGAGCCTGTGGGACACGCTGGTCGAGGCCGGCGCACCGCATGGCCTGATCCCCGCGGGGTATCGCGCGATCGACTCGCTTAGGCTCGAGAAGGGCTACCGCTCGTGGGGCGCGGACATCACCCCCGACGACTCTCCCCTCGAGGCCGGACTCGGCTTCGCGGTGGCGTTCGACAAGGAGACCGACTTCATCGGGCGTGATGCCGTCCGGCGACTCAGGGACGAGGGCATCTCGCGGCGGCTGCGCTGCCTGACGCTCGCGGACGTGCGCTCCTCCACGCTCGGGAACGAGCCCGTTCGCGTAGGCGAAGAGATCGTGGCGAGGATCACCTCGGGCGGGATCGGATACGCCGTCGGGGAGAGCATCGCGTTCGCCTACCTCCCGACCGGGCTGACCGACGTGGGCACGACGGTCTCCATCGAGGTGTTCGGCGACTGGGTCGATGCCGAGGTCGTCGAGGATCCGCTGTGGGACGGGGCGGGGAGCCGGATCCGCTCCTAGGAGGACGAACCCGGCGCGGGGATGTCGTCACCGGCGAAGATCGAACCGTTCCAGTACGCCTCGAGCCGATGGGTGCCCGGGCGCCACCCCTTCCGGTCGAGATGGAGCTCCTCGGGCGGATCCATCCTGCCGAAGTCGTAGTGCAGGGTGATCCCCTCCGCGGTCATCGCCTCGAACCGGTGCGGCCGGCGGGAGGAGCGCGTGAAGCTGGTCCGGCGGCTCGCCCGTGGCGGCTCCGCGTGGGCCTCCAACCAGATGTGCGAGCCCACCAGCCCCCGATGCGGATCGAGCCACACCCACGCGGAGCCGCCACGCTCGGCGATGTAGGCGGCGGCGCGCTCGGAAACGACGAGCTTCATCGTCCGGATGATGCCACGGCGGGCGGGGCCGCCGAGGCGGCCCCGCCCGCCCTCGTCAGGCTTCCGCCGGCGCGATCCCGGCCAGGTCCTCTTCCTCGGGCGGCCTCACGGGGACGAACGGCTTGTTGCGCTGCACCGCGAAGTAGTAGATCGCGCCCGCGATCAGGATCACGCTGAACACCGTCCAGATCACCGGGATCTTGTTGAGGGCTTCGATCTTGAAGTCGACGAGCTGCTCACCCTCGACGTAGTAGTCGGTCTGGATCGGCTTGGGGTTCGAGATGATGCGCATGTACCCCGCACCGGCCTCCGCCGCGTTCGGATCCCACGCCGACTCCACCGGCGACGGAGTGAGGAAGTTCAGGAGCATCGCGGCCCCCCAGAGGATCGCCACGACGTTCACGACCTTGCCCCAGACCCCGAGGCTGAACGGTGCCCGGGTCTTGGGCCATCCCTTCGTCCGTGCGCGCATGAACGCGAGGTTCCCGAGGAGGTAGCTGAAGTAGATCGACGCGGTCGCACCCACCGCGATGACGGCCGCGCCGGCGAACTGGATGAACGGCACCGCGGCCAGCGCACCGATGATGATGCAGGTCGCGACGGGCGTGTGCAGCCGCGGATTCACCTTCGCCATCGTCTTCGAGAACGGGAGCTGATCGTCACGGGCCATCCCGAAGGCGAGCCGGATCGTCGAGGTCAAGATCGACATGCAGCAGACGAAGATCGCCGCGACCACCACGAACAGGTAGAGCGTCGCACCCGCCGTCGACATCACGCCCTCGATCACCTGCTGCGGGCCGGTCGCGAAGGAGGCGACCGCCTCGCCCATGTCAGGTACGGCGATCAGGACGCCCCAGAGGAAGATCGCACCGATCACGAACGACCCGATCACGGACGCGATGACGGCCTTGGGGGCACCTGCGCGCGGGTTGCGGGTCTCCTCCGCCAGCGTCGAGGCCGTATCGAACCCGTAGATCACGTACAGGCTCATGAACATGCCGACCAGGAAGAAGGACACGGTGAAGGGGGCGGGGAATGCGAAGATGTTGCCGGTCTTGTCACCGTCGAAGATCACGCCGAGGCCCTGGTTGTTGTGCACGATCGCGAGGAAGACCGCGAACACGACCATGCCGAGGATCTCGAAGAAGACGCCGGTGTTGTTCACGATCGCGACGACCTTCACGCCGTAGATGTTCAGGATCGTGATGAGGGCGAGGGTGATCAGCGCCGCGATCCGCTGGTCCGCGCTTCCGAGCTCCGTGTTCAGGCTCCATCCAAACATGTTGTTCAGCATCGGCAGCAGCGCGATCGGGAGCGTCGCGCAGACCGACGCGACCGTGAGGATGCCGGCGAAGAGGTAGAACCAGCCGGTGATCCAAGCGTACCCGCGGTTCGCGAGGTACTTGGTCCATTGGTACACCGAGCCCGCGACGGGGAAGTGGCTGGAGAGCTCGGCGAAGTTGAGCGCGACGATGAGCTGCATGCCGGCCACGAGCGGCCAGGTCCAGAACAGGTAGGAGCCGAGCGCCGACATCCCGAGGAAGAACAGGGTGAAGATCCCGGTGGACGGCGAGATGTAGCTGAAGGCGACCGCGAACGAGCTGAACGTCCCCAGGTCGCGTTTGAGCTCCTGCTTGTACCCGAACTTCTCCAGATCGCTCGCATCCCGGGCGATCTGCTCCTCGCGCTGCGACATCCGGTTCCCCCTCCCTGCGCTGGCGCTCGGGTCACCCCCGAGCGGGCCGCGCCGAGTGTGAACCCGACGGGGATCGAGCGCAAATCGGTTGGGGCGGAGGCTCAGCCACCGAGTGCCGCGAGGAACGCATCGAGGTCGGCTGCCACATGGTAGCTCGGCTCGACGGAGCCTTCGAACGCCTCGACGGTCTTGTAGCCGTTGCCCGTCACGAAGGCGACGACCTCTTCGTCGGGTCGGATGACGCCCTGGTCGACAAGCCGCTTGAGGTTCGCGATCGTGACGCCTCCCGCGGTCTCCGTGAACACGCCCTCGGTCGAGGCGAGCAGCGTGATCCCCTCGAGGATCTCCGCCTCGGTGCACCACTCGATCGCGCCGCCGGTCTCTCGGGCGACCTGGAGCGCGAAGTATCCGTCCGCCGGTGAGCCGATCGCGAGCGACCGGGCGATGGTGTCGGGCTTGACCGGCGTCACCTCGTCGGCGCCGTCGCGGAACGCTTGCGCCACCGGCCGGCAGCCCTCCGGCTGCGCGCCGCTCACCCGATACGGCTTCTCCTCGACGGCCCCGATCGCGACGAGCTCCTGGAAGGCGCGGTGGATCTTGGTCAGCAGCGCGCCGCTCGCGATCGGCACCATGACGTGATCGGGCAAGCGCCAACCGAGCTGCTCGGCGGTCTCGAACCCGAGCGTCTTCGAGCCCTCCGCGTAGTAGGGACGCATGTTCACGTTCACGAACGCCCACGGCAGGACCTCGGCGACCTCGGCGCAGAGGCGGTTGACGTCGTCGTAGTTGCCTTTCACGGCGACGACCTTGGCGCCGTACGTCTCGGTCGCGAGGATCTTGGCGCGCTCGAGGTCGTCGGGGACGAAGACGTAGCAGGGCATCCCCGCGTGCGCGGCATGTGCGGCGGCGGCGTTCGCGAGATTTCCGGTGGAGGCGCAGGAGAGCGCTTCGAAGCCGAACGCGCGCGCCATCGTCGCGGCGATCGACACGACACGGTCCTTGAACGAGTAGGACGGGTTCACGGAGTCGTCTTTGATCCACAGATCGCGGAGACCGAGCGCGGCCGCGAGCCGGTCCGCACGGCGGAGCGGCGTGAAGCCGGCGCCGAGATCCACCCGGTCGAGGCCGGGCCCGCCCGGCAACAACGCCTCGTAGCGCCACAAGCTGGCGGGACCGGCCTCGACCTGCTTGCGGAAGTCCGTCCCGTCGATCGCGTCCAGGTCGTAGGAGGGCTCGAGCGGACCGAAGCACTCCTGGCAGATCGTGAGCGGCTCGACGTTGTAGCGCTCGCCGCAGATCCGGCACTGGAGCGCTGCCGGGCTCGTGATCGTCGGCATCAGCCCGTCACGGCGCCGTGGTCTGCGCCGCCGACGAGCTTCGCGTACTTCGCCAGGGCGCCGGTCGTGTAGCGAGGCTCCGGAGCGCTCCACCCGTCGCGCCGGGTCTCGAGCGTGGCGTCATCCACCAACAGCTCGAGTGAGCGCGCGTCCGCGTCGATCCGGATTTGGTCCCCCTCCTCGACCAGCGCGATGGGCCCGCCGACGAACGCCTCCGGCGCGATGTGGCCGACGCTGTATCCCTTCGTGGCTCCCGAGAACCGTCCGTCGGTGATCAACGCGACGTCCTTGCCGAGGCCCGCGCCCGCGACGGCCGCGGTGACGGCAAGCATCTCCGGCATCCCCGGGGAGCCCTTCGGGCCCTCGTAGCGGATCACGATCACGTCACCGGGCTTCACCACACCCGACGTGACCGCTGCGAACGCGTCCTGCTCGGAGTCGAACGGGCGAGCGACGCCCTCGAACGTGAGCCCTTCGGCGCCGGCGGCTTTCACGACGGCGCCGTTCGGAGCGAGGTTGCCGCGGAGGATCGCGATCCCGCCCCAGGGATGGATCGCGTCCCCGGCCGGGTGCACGATGTCGCCGTCGGGCCTCGGCGGGGCCAGCTCCGTCAGGTTCTCGGCCTGCGTCTTTCCGGTGACCGTCATGCAGTCGCCGTGCAGCAACCCGGCGTCCAGCAGCTCCTTCATCACGACCGGCACGCCGCCCACGCGGTCGAGATCGCTCATCACGAACTTGCCGGCCGGGCGAACGTCGACGAGGTGGGGCGTCGCGCGCGACACGCGGTCGAAATCGTCGAGCTGGAGATCGATGCCTGCCTCGCGGGCGATCGCGAGCAGGTGCAACACCGCGTTCGTGGAGCCGGCGAGGGCCATGACGACCGTGATCGCGTTCTCGAACGCCTCTTTCGTGAGGATGTCCCTCGGGAGGGGCCCGCCGGCGGCGACGAGCTCGGCGGCGCGGATGCCGCTCTCGCGCGCGAACACCTCGCGCCGGTAGTCGACCGCGGGCGGGGACGCGGCGCCGGGGAGGGACAGCCCGATGGCTTCGCCCACAGCCGCCATCGTGTTCGCGGTGTACATCCCGGCGCACGACCCGGTGGTGGGACAGGCCGCGCGCTCGATCCCGAGCAGCTCGGCGTCGTCGATCGTCCCCTTCGCGTGAGCCCCCACGGCCTCGAACACGTCCTGGATCGTGATGTCCCGGTCCCGATACGTCCCGGGCAGGATCGTGCCGCCGTAGAGGTAGACGGCCGGCAGGTTCAGCCGCGCGATCGCCATCATCATCCCCGGCTCGGACTTGTCGCAGCCGGCGATCCCCACGAGCGCGTCGAACCGTTCGGCGTGCATCACCAATTCCACGGAGTCCGCGATCAGGTCGCGGCTCATCAAGGACGCCTTCATGCCTTCGTGACCCATCGCGATCCCGTCGGAGACGGCGATCGTGCCGAATTCGAGCGGCACCGAACCACCCTGGCGAACGCCTTCCTTCGCGAGCGCGGCGAGTTTGCCGAGGTGGTAGTTGCACGGGGTCACCTCGTTCCACGACGACGCGACGGCGACCTGTGGCTTGTGGAAATCGTCTTCGGAGAAGCCGACGGCACGGAGCATCGCGCGAGCGGGCGCGCGGTGGGGACCTTCGGTGACCTCCCAGCTGCGGGGACGATCGTGCTCGCCGGCCATCGGATACCTTTCGTCGGCGCCTGCGAAGATGCGGGGCTGCAGCCTAGCAAGGAGGACGGAGCCGCTTGCAGATCACCATCCCCCCCGACGCGGGCCGAAGCTGGTGGCTCCGCGACGCGCTCGCCCATGATCCCGGCGAACCCGCGCCTCCGCTCCGTGGTGACACGACCGCCGATGTCGTGATCCTCGGCGGGGGCTACACGGGCATGTGGACCGCCCTCCACCTCGCGAGGCTCGACCCCGAGGTCGACGTCGCGATCATCGAGCAGGACATCGCCGGCGGCGGCGCGAGCGGCCGCAACGGCGGCTTCGTGAACTCGTTCTGGGGTGACGTCGAGTACCTCGCGCGACGATTCGGCGACCGAGCCGCGATCGCGCTCTGCGAGGCGGGCGAGGACAGCGTGCGAGGGATCGGAGGCTTCTGCGAGAACAACGGGATCGACGCCTGGTACCGCGCCGACGGCGAGTACGTGGTGGCCGCCTCCGACGACCAGGTGGGCCGCTGGGCTGACGGGGTCATCACCGCCGACCGCCTCGGCATCGACGAGCACTTCCAGGTCCTCTCGGCCGAGGAGATGCGCTCGCGCATCTCCTCGCCTGTGTTCCGCGGTGCCCTGTTCCGGAAGGTGGGCGCGACGGTGCATCCCGGGCGCCTCGCGCGCGGGATGCGCCGCGTGCTCCTGGAGCGGGGCGTCCGCCTGTTCGAGGACACACCCGTCACGCGCTTCGGCGCCGGTGATCCCGCCGTCGTGGAGACGCCGGGCGGCACGATCCGTGCCGGGTCCGCCGTGATCGCCCTGAACGCGTGGGCGTCGCACTGGAAACGCTTCCGCCGAACGGTCGTGGTCCGCGGCTCCTACATCGTCCTCACGGAGCCCGCGCCCGAGAAGCTGAAGGAGATCGGCTGGACGGACGGCTCGGGTATCGCGGACATGCGCTCCGCGATCCACTACGTGCGGACGACGCCCGACGGCAGGATCTCGTTCGGCCTCGGTGGGATGCAGCCGAACCTCGCCCGGCGGATCGGGCCGCGGTTCGCCTACGACGCGGACGCGATCCGGATCGCCGTCGCGGACCTCCATCGGATGTTCCCCGGGTTCGTCGACGTGCCGCTCGAGGCGGCGTGGGGTGGTCCGATCGACGTGTCCGGGCACCACCTGCCCACGTTCGGCACGCTCGGCCGCGGGAACATCCACTACGGCCACGGCTACACGGGCAACGGGGTCGGACCGGCACACCTCGGCGGCCGGATCATGGCGAACCGGATCCTCGGGAAAGCCGACCCGGCCCTGGACCTCCCGCTGGTCGACCTCGAGCCGCTCCGGTTCCCGCCGGAGCCCGTCCGTTCGCCGGGCGCGCTCGTCGCCAACACGGCGATCCGCCGCAAGGACGAAGCCGAGGACGAGGGCGAGGAGCCGAACCCCCTGATCGACTTCGTCGCGAAGCTCCCCCGGCGCCTCGGCTACAACCTCGGCCCGTAGGGACTCAGGCCCACGAACGGTTCGTAGCCGGGTGCGACGAGCGGCCACGGGTTCGTCCGCTCCCACGCCTCGGCGACCGACAGCGCCATGTCGTCGCGGAACCGCGGCGCTGTGATCTCGAGCCCGAGTGGGACGCCCGCGGGCATCAGCCCCGCGGGCACGCTGATCGCGGGATGGCCGGTCATGTTCTGCGGGTCGGTGTTGTACGAGTCCGGCCCCTCACCCGGCTGCCCCGTCGCATCGTCCCCGGCGCCGTCGGGCCGCATCGTCTCGAAGCAGTTCGTCGGTGTGAGCAGCACCGCGTCGTCGCCGAGCAGGAGGTCCAACTCCTTCACGTACGCGAAGCGACGTCGCCGCGCGACCATGTAGTCCTCGAGCGGCTTCTTCCTCGCGTACTCCACCACGTCCCGGAAGACGGGCGAGAAGCGCTCGAAGTTCGACTCGCAGAACTCCCAGCCGAGGCTGTGGACGTGCTCGAGCGCACAGAGCACGACCCAGTCCTCGCTCGGATTCCCGGCGCGGAAGATCTCGGCCGGCTCGATCCGTTCCACGGGCAAGCCCGTGTCTCGCTCGAAAGCAAGAAGCGCAGCATCGAACGCGGTCTGGACCGGCTCCGGGAGCGGGCCGAAATCGACCAGACGCGGAGCCGCGATCGCACGTACGGGCATGCCTCCCGGCATCGGGAACGGGTACGGCAGGGCGCTCGGGTCACCCGGCACCGGCCCGGCCTCGATCTCCAGGAGGAGTCGAGCGTCGGCGACCGTCTGGGCGAGCGGTCCGAACGTGGAGAGGTCGATCCATTCGGGGACCGGCTCTCTACCGATCACGCCGTTGGTCGGCTTCAGGCCGACCAGCCCGCAGCACCCGGCGGGGATCCGGATCGAGCCGCCGCCATCCGTCGCGGTGGCGATCGGCGCCATGCCGGCCGCCATCGCGGCGGCGGAACCCCCCGACGAGCCGCCGGGCGAGGATCCGGTGTTCCACGGGTTCCGCGTCGCGCCGTACAGGAGGTTGTCGGTGAATCCCGCGAACGCGAACTCGGGCTGGTTCGTCTTGCCAACCACGATGGCGCCGGCGGCCTTGAGGCGTCGCGGGATCAGTCCGTCGGCAGCGGCCGCCGGCGCATCCGCGAACACCGTCGACCCGTAGGTGGTGGGGACGCCCGCGACGTTTTCCATGTCCTTGACGAGGAGCGGGATCCCGGCCAGAGGACCGACGTCCTCGCCTTCCGCGATCCGCCGGTCGAGCGCACGAGCCTCGTCCACGGCTTGCTCGCGGACGGAGATCACCGCGTTGATGGGTGGGTTGAGCCGTTCGATCCGCTCGAGCGACATCCGCACGAGGTCTTCGGCGGACGTCTTCCGGTCTCGGACGGCGCGTGACAGTTCCTCGAGCATGCGGCGGAGCGTAGCGGACGGCACCGGATGGCGACGGCACGTGTGCGGATGCGGGCCGCGACGGTCGTCCCGTCGCCTCTACGACTCCAAGGCGGTCTCGATCGGCCGCGGAGTCGTGATTGGATCGGCATGTCGATGGGCGATCTTCCACGCATCGTCTTCTCGTCGGAAGATGGTCGTCACGCGAAGCGAAACCGGCGCGAGCTCCTCGGCGTCGCCTGCCTTCAACCGGGTTCGCTCGATCTCGACGATGTATGCCATATCCTCGGTCGCATCCTCCGAGATGCGCTCGTAGGCGACGGGCTCGCCCTCTCGGATCAGGGAAGCGGCACGGTCCAGGGTGTCCTCTACTTGATTCCAGCCACGGGCAGGAGGTCCCAACGGGTTGGCGAGGGTAACTTCGTCGCGCCGCGAGAACAGCTTCTTCTGTGGCTCCGGGTCTCCCGTCACGAACGCGTCTATCGCTCGGTGGTATCGCTCGATCATCTCAACAAGGTCCGACGACACCGTCTCCTCCCTCCTTGGCCTCGGCTCCACCCATCCTATTACGGCCCTGCCCCGGACCCGATCGCCGAACATCAGCGCCACACCGCCGCCATGACCCAGGCGTGACTCTCGTGCAGCTACCATCGCTTCGACGGTGACATCCAGGGGAAACAACCCGCCTACGAGACCACTCCGATACTCGATCACCGTCACCATCGACGGCTGCTGCGATCGCCAGGCCAGTCGAGTCACGGCTTGAGGGTTTCATTTGTGCTGATCGGTCACGCGCCCCGGCGCGTTCGGCCACGGCCGCCGTCTCCTAGACCTCGTACCGATCGAGGACGCGCTCGGCGCGGTCGAGCTGGCGGGTCACGTCATCGGTGCGGTGGTGCATCTGCCAGGACGTGCACGTGAGCGCGTGGTGGGCGACGTACGCGCGCAGCACCCGCGGCTCGATGCCGGTGGCCTCGACGACGCCCCAGACCGGTTGATCGTGCCCGTCGAGGTCGTACGCGTATCTGACGAGATCGAAGCGGTGATCGCCGCCGCACGCGCCCTCCCAATCGATGATCCCGGTGAGCGTGCCGTCGTCGCCGAAGAGGACGTTGTCGGTGTGCAGGTCCAGGTGCACGAGCCCGTCGGTCGGGAACCACGCCGGGTCGGCGTCCGCGCCGATGGCCTTGATCCGGTCGAGCACCGCCGCGCTGCGTCGACCGCCGGTGCGCAGCGGCTCGTGCATCGCCCAGCCGTCCACGCCGACGGTGAGCGTGTGCACGACGGACGCACCCCACGGGCGCAGGTCCGGAGGCGGCAGCGGACACGCGATCCCGGCCTTGGCGGCAACGAACTGGACGACCTGTTCCAGCATCGCCGGTGTCGCGTTGCGGAACGCAACGCCCGGCAGGACCCGCTGCGCCGACAGCGTCCAGCCGTCGACGGCGAGGACGTGCGGATACTCCGGCACCGGGACGCCGCGAGATCGGAGCTCGTCGAGGCCGGGGAGCAGGACGGCATAGCGCTCGGCGACGGTCTCGTCCGGGAACCACTTGAGCACGACCGGCGCGCCGTCCGGCGCCGTCGCGAACCACGCACCGTCGTCGGAGACGCCGCCCTCGGCGCGAGCGCCGAGTTCGAAGCCCAGTTCGCGCAGCCGTGCGCGGTTCACGTCGCCGGAGGCGGTGTTTCCAGAGACAGGTAGGGCGTGAAGAGAACCGGGACCTCGCTGCCGGCCAGGTTCGCTCTCAGCTCTGCGCTCGGCTCACCGAGAAGTTCGCCGTGAACCACGGTGACCGTCGCAAGGACGGCCCCGAAGAGGTCGCCGAGGTTGGCGGCGTGCTCGATAGCCGCCTCCGAGTCCCTGTACCGCTCGAGGACGACGCACTCGGATTGATCGTCGTTGAAGTAGACGTCGTACTGCAGCGTGCCCGTGTCCTTGGTCCGCACGATCTCCAAGGCTTGAGCGGACAAGCGCTTGAACTCCTCGACCTTGCCCTCGTGAAACCTGAATCGAGCGATACCCCACAGCTCACTCATGTCTCCGGGCCTCCAGACTCTTGGTTGCTGGCTGGGATCGACGCGCGAGGTGCCTGGGTGAGCGTCCGCCCGATGGTAGTAGCCGGACTGACGGCCGTGCATCGCGCGCGGCGCCCGCTCCGCTGCTCCCCTTACACTCGCGCCGCTGGATCCGGAGGCGCACACGGATGGACATCCGAGTTTCCAAGGCAGACCAAGAACTGCAGACCAAGGCGCGCGAGTTCACCGACCAGGTGCTCGTGCCGCTCGAGGACGAGTGCGAGGAGCACGACGGCCTGACGCCGGAGAGCGCCGCCGCCGCGAAGCAAGCCGTCCTCGACTGGGACTTCCACGCGATCAACCACACGGAGGAGAACGGCGGCCGGGGCCATGACCTGTTCGCCCAGATGCTGATCGAGGAACAGTGGGGTCGGGCCACCGGCGCGCTCTGGGACATCCCGTGGAGGCCCTCGATCCCCCTCGCAGCGGGCACCGAGGAACAGAAGGACGGGTTCCTGCGTCCCGCCTGCCGCGGCGAGCGTCGCGACGCCTACGCGATCACCGAGGAAGGCGCCGGCTCCGATCCCACGATGGTCGAGACCACGGCGAAGCGGGACGGCGCCGATTGGGTCGTCACCGGGGAGAAGTGGCACGTCACGTCGGGGGACGTCGCCGACTTCTTCCTGCTCCACACCCACGTGGACGGGGATCCGTCGAAGGCGACGATCTTCCTCGTGGACAAGGATGCGCCCGGGGTTCGACTGGTGCGGACGCCCGCGTACATGCACACGTTCGTCTTCGAGCACCCGATCTTCGCCTTCGAGGACGTCCGTGTCGGAGACGATCGGATCCTCGGAGAGATCGGACAGGGCTTCGAGCTCACGAAGGACTGGTTCGTCGAGGAGCGGCTGATGATCGGCGCCAGGACCGTCGGCGCCTCCACGCGAGCGCTCGAGCTCTCACTCACATTCGCGAAGGAGCGCCGCCAGTTCGGACAGCCGATCGTCGACTTCCAGGCGGTCGAGTTCATGCTCGCCGACATGGCCGCCGAGCTCATGGCGGCGAAGTCGCTGCTGTATCGGGTCTGTTGGCAGGGCGCGCGTGGCGGCGCCGACCGCAAGGAGCTCCACGCGATGGCGGGCGCCGTCAAGCTCGTCTGCAGCGAGACGGCCGGACGGATCGTGGACCAAGCCGTGCAGATCCACGGCGGTCGCGGGTACATGCGCGAGCAGCCCGTGGAGCGCCTGTGGCGGGAGCTGCGCGTCGACCGGATCTGGGAAGGCACCTCGGAGATCCAGCGGATGGTGATCGGCAACGAGCTGCGGAAGCGGGGGGCGGACCTCTACACGGGCTGGCCGTCGGAGCCCTGAGTCAGTCGAGGAAGCTCGGCGAGAGCGGACCCGAGAGGACATTGAGCCAGGTCAGCAGCGGATACGAGAGGCCGAACAGCCCGAGGACGAGCCCGATGAAGTAGCCGCCACCGCCCTGGCCTGCGGTCGAGGTCATGATCGAGGAAAGGACCGCCATCAGGCCGAGGACCGCGGCCAGAGCGACGAGCTGCTCACCGAGTTGCCCTCCGTGTGCGACGTCCGCCGAGTACTTGCCGAGGATCTGGCTGTCGGGTTGGATCCGGTAGATCCACAGGATGGCGCTCGCCAGCGCCCCGGCGAGCCCGGACACGATCGAGACGACCCCCATCGGGTTCGCGTGTCTGCCTGAGCTCCCCAACACCCCGGCCATCAGGCGTCATCCAAGCACCCGGCCACCTCGGCGGGCAAGCCTGGGATGTCCAGACCGGCTCCGCCCCTCACGAAGTCGTATCTGATCCCCGACCACTTCCCGGGCAGACCCGCGTAGGCCCGTGGCCTGCGGTCGGCTTCGTTCCACTGGAACCCGCTCCAATCGGGCGAGCGATAGCCCTTGGTGTCGTACGCAGCCACGGCCGCCACTCCGTCCCCGAACTGACGGGACTCGATGAGGAACCTGCCCTGGAAGCGGAGGTCGGCTTCGGTGTAGAGCTTCACGTACCACCGCTCGACCGTGAGGAGATAGCCCTTGTCCGACGGAGGCGACTCGGGGCCCGAGAAGTAGCGCATGTCCACGACCACGGGCGGACCGGGGAGCCGAACGGTCCGGCGGAGGATGCGGAGGGGCTTCGAGGCGAGTGAGGACCCTTCGAGCGGCGTGATCCATCCCTCGACGCAGGTCGCGGACGGATCACCGCTGGTGGGAGGGGGCGGTTGAGGCAACGCCGGCGGCGTCGGGCTGGGGAGCGCGGGGGTCGAGGGGAACGGAGACGGGGACGGGGAGCGCGACGGCGTGGGGAAGATCTCCTCCCCCCCGCCGTCGCAGGCGGCCAGAAGCAGCAGCGCGACAACGATCATGCGTTTCTTCGTGAGATGACCCATCCGAAGCCGACGAGGATAGCGGGCTTGATACAAAGGGAGTCCATGGACCGCTGGCCATACGTCGGGATCGACCACGATGCGCGTCATCCGCTGCCGGTCAGTCGTCGTCGGTTCCTCCAGAAGAGCGCGATGGCCGTCGCGGGCGGCGTGCTGTTCGCGTGCACGGGCGGGAAGCAGACGCCGAAGGTGGACGACATCGTCCCCGAGGTCGACACGCGCTGGCCGATCAAGCGTGTCATCTACGTCATGCTCGAGAACCGGAGCTTCAACAACGTGTTCGGGAAGTTCCCCGGGGTGCGCGGGACGACCGTCGGCGTCGAGAACGGCGTCGAGAAGCCGTTGATCCGATGCCCGGAGTGGCTGCCGGGCGATCTCCCGCACGATCTCGCCGCGAGCAGGCTGAGCATGAACGGCGGCTCGATGGACGGGTTCGGCACCGGGACCTACGGCTCGACGTACGCCTACACGATCTTCGACGAGGACCAGATCCCGAACTACTGGCACTGGGCGCGGGAGTACTCCCTGTCGGAGAACTTCTTCGCGTCGGCGTCGGGGCCGAGCTACCCGAACCACTACTACTTCATCGCCGGCTCATCGGGCGGAGTAGCAGACAACCCTGAGAACATCAGGATCCGCAGGGACAACGGCAAGAGCTTCAAGAGCTGGGGTTGCGACGCGGTCGGCGACGGCGTCTTCGTCTTCGTCACCGATGAGGGCGGGAACCTCACGAAGCACGGCACCTGCTTCGAGTTCCCGACGGTCGGCGAGCAGTTGAGCGACGCCGATGTCGACTGGGCGTACTACTCGGCCGTGCCGGGGCAACCCGGCTACTTCTGGAACGCCTACAACGGCATCAACAACGTGTTCCACACGGATCTGTGGCACCAGCACATGCGGCCGGTCGACCGGCTGCTCGACGACATCGACGCGAACCGCCTTCCCGCGGTGACCTGGGTGACGCCTCGGTTCCAGCTCTCCGACCACCCCCCGTTCTCCACCGGCCACTCGCACAACTGGGTCACGAAGATCGTGAACAAGGTCATGCGCTCTGACATGTGGGAGCACACCGCGATCTTCCTCACGTGGGACGAATGGGGTGGCTTCTACGACCCGATCGTCCCGCCGGCGGTCGACCACATCGGACTCGGCATCCGCGTCCCCTTGCTCACGATCTCGCCCTACACGCGACGCGGTGTGATCGACGACGAGCGCGGGGAGTTTTCGAGCCCGTTGCGGTTCATCTCCGACAACTGGGGACTGGAGCCACTCACGGACCGGATCAGGGACACGCACAACTTCGAGCACGTCTTCGACTTCAACAGGCAGCCGAGGCCACCGAAGTTCGGGCGAGAGAAGGCGCCGAGCTTCGGGACGCCGTGGGACTTCCCGAGCGACACCTACACGGGCTGGGAGCCAGGAACGGTTCCGGTCAAGGACGCGCTCTAGCCGCTCCGCGATCGCTAGACGGCCCAGCGACGATCCGCGAACCGCCAGGCCGAGCCCCGCTTCACGCGCACCACGTCGGGGTCGCGCGGGTCAAGCGGCAGGATGGGCTCGAGCTCGCGAGGGAGACGGGCCTTCGGCTTCTCGATCCTGATCCTCTTCATCGAGACCATCTCCCGTCTCAGTGGGTCACCTTCGCGGCATACCCTTGCGAGCACCGTTGTATGCCTCGGATCACGCGTGCGCCAAGGATGCGCAACACGCGCGGGATGTGACGTTCATCCCTCCACGGTGCGAGCCGGGATCACGAGGGCGTCAACGGCGACGCAGCCGGACGGGGAGACGATCACGGGGTTGACGTCGAGCTCGGCGATCAGATCGCCGAGCTCGACGGCGAGCACGGAGAGACGCGAGACGGCGCGCGCGAGCGCGTCGACGTCGCACGGCGGCGCGCCGCGGACACCGTCGAGCAGCGGGCGCATCGCGAGACCGTCGATCAGGCGGCGGGCGGCGTCCTCGTCGATCGGTGGGAGCGCGAGCTTGCGGTCGTGGATGAGCTCCACCAGGACGCCGCCCGCCGCCACCAACACCAGTGGGCCGAACGTGGGGTCGCGCACGATGCCCAGGGCGACCTCGACGCCCGGCGGCGCCATCTCCTCCACCGTCACCAGGTTGCCGAGCCGCTCGGAGAGGTCTCGGTACGCCTCGCGCAACGCCTCGATGTCAGCGATGTGGAGCCGGACCCCGCCCACATCCGACTTGTGCGCGACCCCAGGACCGGCCGTCTTCATCGCGACCGGATAGCCGATCCAGCTCGCCGCCCACTCGGCCTGCTCGAGAGACTCGGCGTGACCGGCCTTCGCGGTCGGGATCCCGTAGCCGGCAAGCAGCTCGAACGTCATCGACTCCGCGAACTCGGCCACCGGGGAAGTTCTCGAGCATGGCCCGCCATTTCGTCCTGAGCTCGGCCGGACCGGGCGGGGGCACGGCCGGCGTCGCTCGACCGCGGACGGTCACATCCGCCAGCAGGTGCTTGAGGGCGCGAAGGCCCGTCATCGTTCCCTCGAGGACCGGGATGCCGGCGTCGCGCAGGATCCCCACCTCGTCCTTCGCGATCGTCGCCGGCAGGTTGGAGATCACGCAGAACGGTTTCGTGGTGCGATCCCATACGTCGCGCGCGACCTGTAGATACCCCTCCTCGTACGGCTCGCCCTGCCGGGTGAGATCCACGACGAACGCCACCGCCGCGGTCTCCGGGTCGTCGTGGAGCGCCTGGAAGCTCTCGACGTAGATGCGATCGGCATCGATCCCGGTCCCCCAGGCATCCAGCGGATTCTCGGCAACGAGGCCGGGATCGAGCACCGCGTCGATCCGCTCGCGTGTGGCGTCCGAGATCATCGCCAGGGGGATCCGGAGATCCGTCGCGAGGTCGACGAAGAGCGCGCGCTCGCCTCCGGAGTCGTGGAGCGACGCGATCCCGGTCCCCGTCGTCACCCGCCGCGGGCTCGAGAACAGCTCCAGCGAGTCCGCCATCTCCTCCATGTCCCGGCACTCGTGCACGCCGTAGGCGTCGAAGACGGCCTCGTACGCGCCGTGCTCGCCCGCGAGCGCGCCCGAATGCGCCACGACCATCTGTTTCGACCCCTCGGTCCGACCGACCTTCAGGGCGAAGACCGGCACACCTCGCTCGGCCGCCTTCGCGAGCGCCGCAACGAACGCCTCGGGCCGCCGGACGGTCTCGAGCAGCAGCGCCACGACCTTCGTGGTGTCCAGGTCGAGCGCGTACGACAGGTACTCGTCCATCGTCGTGACGATCTCTTGCCCGCTGGACACGATCAGGTTGAAGCGGATCTGGCGGTCGTTGAACAGGAAGGCCGCCCAGCCCGACCCGGAGTGCGACAGGAAGGTCACCGGCCCCGGCGGGAGGTCGTCGGGGGTGAGGAATCCCGTCGCGCGGAGCTTCGCGTCCGCGTGCACGAACCCCATGCCGTTCCCGCCGCAGAGCGCCATCCCGTGCTCCCGCGCGATCGCCGCGACACGATCGCCGAGCGGCGGCATGCCGTCTTCCGGAGGCTCCTCCTCGAACAGCGAGGAGAACGTCACGATGCTCCCGGCGCCTAACTCCCCCGCATCCCGCGTGGCCTGCTCGATCCGCTGGTTCGCGACCCCGACGATCGCGAGATCCACCGGCTCGGGAACCTCCGCCAGGGACGCGAAACACCGATGCCCGAGGACCTCGTCGTACCCGGGGTTCACCGGATAGACGGCGCCGTCGTAGCCGCCCCGCTCGAGCTCGAGCATCATCTGGCGCCCGAGCGAGCCCTCCTTGACGGAGGCCCCGACGACGGCGACCGACCGCGCCTCCAGCATCCGCCGGAGCGGCGTCCGTTCGTCTTCGGTCACGACCGCTTCTTGAGTGCCCTGTCCTTCACGGCCGCACGGTACGCCTTCCAGCCGGGGATGCCGTTGACGCCGCCGCCCGCGTGCGTGGCCGAGGACCCGTGGTACAGGCCCTTGATCGGGGTGCGGAAGTCCGCGTACCCCGGCGCCGGCCGCATGTGGAACAGCTGGTCCACCGACAGCTCGCCGTGGAAGATGTTGCCGCCGATCAGCCCGAGTTCCTGCTCCATGTCGTACGGACCGATCACCTGGTAGTCGATGATCGCGTCCTTGAAGTTGGGCGCGAGCTCGTTGTAGAGGTCGAAGATCCGCTTCGCGTACGCGTCGAGCTCCTCGCGGTGGGGCTCGTTCACCCAGTCGTCGGGACACCACTGGGAGAACATCGAGAAGACGTGCGTGCCCTCCGGCGCGAGCTTCTTGTCCATCGTCGTCGGGATCACGCCGTCGACGAACGGAGCCACCGACGCCTTGCGGTCCATGTGCGCGTCCTGGAACGCGCGCTCCGCATAGGCGGGCGAGAAACAGAGCTCGACCGAGCCGGTGTGATGCTCCTGCTGGTTCTTGCCGGGCATCGACGTGAAGTCCGGCAGCTCCGACATCGCGACGTTGATCTTCACCACACCTGACCGGGTCTTCCAGCGCTGGATATCCGTGACGAAGTCGGCAGGGAGATCGGCCGAGTTGATCATGTCGAGGAACCCGATCTTCGGGTGCACGCACGTCACGCCGATCGGCGCGCGGAGCTCGGTCCCGTCTTCGAGCACGACCCCCTGGAACCGTCCCCCGGAGGTGAGCATCGACTTGACGCGGGCGTTCGTCCGGATCTCGGCGCCGAAGGACTCTGCCGAGCGACGGATCGAGTCGGACACGGCGCCCATCCCGCCCTGCTGGTAGCCCCAGGAGCCGAGGTGGCCGTCGCCCACGTCGCCGATCGAGTGGTGGAGCATCACGTACGCGGTGCCGGGCTCGTCCGGCCCGGCCCACGTCCCGATGATCCCGTTCACCGCGAGCATGCCCTTGACCGCGTCGGACTCGAACCAATCGTCCAGCAGGTCCGTGATGCTCATCGTGAACAGGCGGGTGACGTCACCGACGCCGCGGACGCCCAGCTTGCGTACCTTCCACGCCGTCTTGGCGGTCTCGATGAGGTCACCGACCGCGAGCGAGCCGGCGCGCGGAGGGCTCTGCAGGAGGAGCGGGCCGAGGATGTCGGCGACGCCCTTCAGCCACGCCTCCCATTCGACGAGCGCGTCCGCGTCCTTCTTCGAGAACTGCGCGATCGAGTCGCGCGAGCGCTCGGCCTCGTCGGCGTAGACCATGATCGCGCGGCCGTCCGGGAAGGCCTGGAAGTACGGGCCGAAGGCCGTGACGTCGTAGCCGTGCTTCTTCAGCTGCAGCTCGTTGATGACCGTCGGCGGCATCAGCGACATCACGTAGGAGTAGGTGGTGACGTTGATCTCGGGATGATCGGCGAAGGGAGCGCTGGTGTCGGCGGCGCCGCCGGTCTTGTGCCTCGCCTCGAGGACCACCGTCTTGGCGCCGTGCCTCGCGAAGTAGGCGCCGGCGGTGAGGCCGTTGTGTCCCCCGCCGATGACGATCGCGTCGTACGTGTTCGTCGCCATGTCCGTTCGGTTCCTTTCGTCGGAGTTCCACGCGGATGATGCCCCATTCCTGAACGGTGAGTCAAACGCCCTTCTGGGAGGCCTCCCTTTGATTTCTCCTGCTCAACGGGGTACCGTTCCACAGGCCGCCGGCGTGAGTCGGCGTCCGTCCCGCTCGTTTCTCTGTACGCCGTTCAGGAGTCAGATGGCGAAGTCACGCACGAACGCCGGCCCCAAGGCCGGGAAAACGGCCCCGAAGGGGGATCGCCGACAGGAGATCCTCGCTGCCGCCGCCCGGGTCATCACCGATCGGGGCCTCGCCGACACGAGGATCCAGGACATCGCCGAGACGTGCGGCGTGTCGACCGGGCTGATCCTGTACTACTTCGAGTCCAAGGACCGGCTGCTGGTCGAAGCGCTCACGTACGCGAACGACCAGTTCTACCTTCGACTCTCGCGCGAGCTCCGCAAGAACCCGTCCGCCCGCGCGCAGCTGGATCGGCTGATCGAGCTCTCGGTCCCGGGCTTGCTCCCCGAGTTCCCGTTCCTGGACGAGTGGGCGCTCTGGGTGGAGATCTGGGTGCGCGCCCTCCGCGATCCCGAGATGGCGAAGGAGCACGAGGTCCTGAACCGCCGCTGGCGGCGGTCGATCGCCGACATCGTGCGCCACGGACGTGAGACCGGGGAGTTCCCGGAGGGACTGGAGGCGGACGAGCTCGGGATCCAGGTCGGCGCGCTGATCGACGGCCTGGCGATCCAGGTCCTGATGGACCACAGCGAGGTCACGCCCGAGGACATGCTGCGGGTCAGCCGCGAGGTCTCCGCGAAGCTGATCGGGTTCGCCCTGGAACCGGCCGCTCCCTAAGTACCCTGTGCCGGCGATGGCGCCCATCCCCTTGATCCTCGATGTCGACACCGGTGTCGATGACGCGCTCGCCCTGCTCTACGCGGTCGCATCTCCCGAGGTCGACCTGATCGCCGCAACCTCGGTGATGGGGAACATCTCGGTCGAGCAGGCGACGGAGAACACGCTCGCCGTGCTGGAGGCCGCGGGGCGAGACGATGTGGAAGTCGCGCAGGGGGCGGCCCGGCCGCTCGCCCGCGACCATGTCCCGTTCCCCGTCGTCCACGGCGATCGCGGGCTCGGCCGGGCCGCCCCGCCACCGGCCTCGGCCTCGCCGTCCTCACGGCCGGCGGTCGAGGTGATCGTGGAGTCGGCGCGCGAACGACCAGGTGAGGTACTCCTGGTCGCGACCGGTCCGCTCACGAACATCGCGCTCGCCCTCCGCGAGGAGCCCGAGCTTCCGACACTCTTGCGCGGGTTCGCGCTGATGGGTGGCGCGTTCGACCGAGGCGGCAACGTCACACCCGCCGCGGAAGCGAACATCTGGGTGGATCCGACCGCCGCAGCCGAGGTGTTCACCGCGTTCTCCGGCGCGGACGAGGAACGGCTGCCGATCTGCGTGGGACTCGACGTCACCGAGCATGCCGTGATGCGGCGCCCCGACCTCGACGAGGTCTGCGCGCCCGCGCCTGACTCGCCGCTCGGGCAGCTCATCGAGGGCGCGACCAGCTTCTACATGGACTTCTACGCCGCGGTGGTCGGCGAGGACGGGTGCCGCCTGCACGACCCGCTCGCGATGGCCGTGGCGATCGACCCCTCGCTCGTCCGTCTCGAAACGACCCGTGTCGAGGTCGAGACCGAGGGTCGCTGGACGATCGGAGAGACCGTGGCGGACCTCACCGGCATCCGGGGCAGCCCGTGGCCCGTGGGATGGGAGCCCGAGGCGAACGCACGGGTCGCCTTCGACGTCGACGAGGGAACATTCATGCAGCGGTTCGTCGAGCGCGTGCGCTCCCTGGTGGAGTCGCGGGCGTGACCGGCTCCGTCGTCGTGATCGGCGCGATCAACGTCGACCTCGTGGTGTCGGGTGCGGCTCTCCCCTCGCCGGGACAGACGGTCACCGGCGGGGTGTTCGCGCAGCACCACGGCGGGAAGGGCGGGAACCAGGCCGTGGCCGCCGCGCGAGCACTCGGGGGCGGACCGGGGGTCGTGATGGTCGGGGCCGTCGGGAACGACGCGCTCGGGCACGACGCACTGGACGCGCTCCGGAAGGAAGGGGTGGCGACATCCGTGGCGATGCGACCGGGCGTGCCGACCGGCGTGGCGTTGATCTGCGTCGGGCCGGATGGGGAGAACCAGATCACGGTGGCGCCCGGCGCCAACGCCGAGCTCTCCGCGGGCAGCGTGACGTCGGCGTTCGAGCAGGTGCACGAGGTCGGGGTCGTGCTCGCGAGTCTCGAGGTCGCGCACGGCGCCGTCCGGGCGGCGGCGGCATGGTGCAGCGAACATCAGGTGCCGCTCGTGCTGAATCCGGCGCCCGAGCAGCCTTGGGTGAGCGAGGTCGCCGCGCTCGCGGCCTACGTGACGCCGAACGAGCACGAGCTCGAAGCACTGGGGACGCTCCCCGATGGCGTGGTGATCGTCCAGACGCGCGGGGAGGAGGGCGTGATGATCCGTCGAGGCGGCCAGGAGGAGCGGGTGCCGGCGCCTCGGGTACAGGCCGTCGACACGACCGGCGCCGGGGACTGCTTCAACGGCGTGTTCGCAGCTGGTCTGTCCGAGGGGTTGGAGGCGGCGGCCGCCGCGCAGCGGGCGGCTGCCGCGGCCGCCCTCTCCGTCACCAAGGTCGGCGCTCGCGAGGGCATGCCGACCCGCCAGGAGCTCGATGCCTTCCTCCAAGGCACGTCGTGAACGTGTTTCTCGATCGCGGGCTGACGTGTCAAGCACTTGTCCTCGGCGTTACCCACTCCTGTCCCGCCACGTGTCAATGGCTTGACGACATCGTCCGCGGTCGACGTCGGTAACCCCTTGACACCGAAGCCCGGTGAGGTGATGCCTGCCGCCGTCAAGTGGTTGACGGGGATGTGCCTCGCGCCGAGGTGCCGTCGGGTGGCCTGCCGGAGTACGGTGCTTCCGTGAGCGAGGACCGGCGGGCGGCGCCGTGAACGTCGTCGTCCTGACGAAGTGGGTGCCGGAGCCCGAGGGCACCCCGACGCTCGGCGACGACGGGCTGCTGGTCCGCGAAGGCGCCGACGGCGCGCTCGATCCCGGCGACGAGTACGGGCTCGAGGCCGCGCTGCAGCTCGTCGAGGCCGCGGGCGACGGCGAGATCACGCTCCTCACGATGGGCCCCGAGGTGGCGCATGCGGCGCTGCAGCGCGGCCTCGCGATGGGCGCCCACAAGGGCGTGCGGATCACCGACGACTCGCTCCGCGGTGCCGACTCGCTCGTCACGGCCCGCGTGCTGGCGGCGGCCGATCAAGCGGCAGCCTTTCGACCTCGTGGTCGGTGGCGTCGAGTCCACCGACGGCTACACGGGCATCGTGCCCGCGGCGATCGCCGAGCTCCTCGGTCTCCCCAGCCTCACGTTCGCGCGGAAGCTCGCAGCCTCTCCGACGGCACGCTGACGATCGAACGGCAGACCGCGGCCGGCTACGACGTCGTCGCCGCTCCCCTCCCGGCTGCTCATCACCGTGACCGCCGGTGCCACCGAGCCCCGCTACCCGTCGCTGAAGGGCGTGATGGCGGCGAAGTCGAAGCCGGTCGAGACGCTGAGCGTCTCGGACCTCGGGCTGTCGGGCGACGACGTCACCGCGACGCAGACGGTGGCCGAGGTCAACGACGCGCCGCCGAAGCAGGGCGGCGAGACCGTCGAGTTCGACGAGACGACGCGCCGCGCGGATCGCGGACCTCCTCGCCGAAGCGAAGGTGATCTGACGATGAAGGTCTGGGTCTGGGCCGACGTCACGCCCGACGGACCGGCGCCGAGCGCGCTCGAGCTCCTCACGAAGGCGCGCGACCTCGGCGACGACGTCGCCGCGGTCGCGCTCGGCCCCGGCGCGAAGGCCTCCGCCGGCGCGCTCGGCGAGCACGGCGCCACGAACGTCTTCGCGAGCGACGACGAGGTGTTCTCGAACCACCTCGCGCAACCGGCCGTGCACGCCCTGGCCGGCCTGGTCGAGGAGCACTCCCCCGACCTGATCCTGTTCCCCGCCTCCTACGATGCGCGCGACGTCGCCGGCCGGCTGCAGGCCCGCACGGGCTCGACGTTGATGGCGAACGCCACCGACGTCCTCGGCCCCGACAAAGCGCGCACCGAGATCCTCGGCGGCACGAAGGTCGTCGACGTCGAGCTGAAAGGACCGGCTCCCAAGCTCGTGATCGTCCGGCCGCAGTCGTTCGCGGCAGAACCCTCCGGCGGCACCGCCGAGGTCGTCGACGTCAAGGCCGACGTCCCCGACGACCTGAAGAAGGCCGAACGGCTCGAACGCCACGAGGAGGCGGCGTCCGGCCCGCGGCTCGAGAGACGCGAAGGTCGTCGTCGCCGGTGGACGCGGGCTCGGCGGCCCGGATGCGTTCGAACAGCTCGAGAAGCTCGCCGCCGCGATCGGCAACGCGGCCGTCGGTGCCTCCCGCGCGGCCGTCGACGCCGGCTGGGTCCCGTACAGCTTCCAGATAGGACAGACCGGCAAGACCGTGAAGCCCGAGGTCTACATCTGCGCCGGGATCAGCGGAGCGCTCCAGCACATGGTCGGCATGAAGGGCGCGAAGCGGATCGTCGCGATCACGAAGGACCCCGACGCGCCGATCCTGAAGATCGCGGACCTGGGCGTGGTGGGCGACCTGTTCAAAGTTGTCCCCGCCCTCACCGAGGAGATCGAGAAGCGACGGACGGGCTCGTAGCCGCCGCGGCCCTCGCGGCCGTCGTCGTCGTGGCGGTCGTGCTGTTCGTACGCCGGGTCCGGCCGCGCGTGGCGCTCGTCGCGAACGCGCGGCCGGCCGGACGCGGCGCCCCCACATCCGACCGGATCACCCGCGAGCTCACCCACGTCTTCCTCCAGAAGAAGCTCCTGCAGAAGCTCGGCCCGGGACTGATGCACGCGTTCATCTTCTGGGGCTTCATCGTGCTGCTCCCGACGATCGCCGAAGCCGCGGTCGCGATCGTCGACAAGGACTCGTCCCTCCCGATCCTCGGACACGCCGCATGGTTCGCATTCATCTCCGACGTCTTCGCGACGCTCGTCGTCGTCGGCATCGCGATGGCGTTCTTCATCCGCAAGGTCCTGAAGCCCGACCGGTTCCGCGGCAGCCACATGGAGGAGGCCGACCGGATCCTTCTCCTGATCCTCGCGATCGTCGTGACGTTCCTTCTCTGGAACGCCTCGCGGATCGCGCTCGGGATCGCCGAGGTGCCGGACTCGAGGCCGGTCGCCAACCTCCTTTCCGGCCTGTTCGGCTCCGGAAACGGCACCGAGGTCGCCGAGCGCGTCCTCGTGTGGGCGCACCTCCTCGTGATCCTCGGCTTCCTCGTTTTCCTGCCGGGCTCGAAGCACCTGCACATCGCGACCGCGCCGGCGAACGTGTGGCTCGCCAAGGACGGCCCGACCGGTCGCCTCGAGCCGAACCGGATCGACCTCGAGCTGCCCGAGGAGGACATCCGCTTCGGCGTCGCCACACAGAAGGACCTGTCGAAGAAGCAGATGCTCGACCTCTTCTCGTGCACCGAGTGCGGCCGCTGCCAGGAGGTGTGCCCGGCGTGGGCGACCGGCAAGCCGCTCTCCCCGAAGCTGCTGATCATGGACCTCCGCGACCGCGTGGTCGCGGAGGCCGCCGGCGAGGTCGAGCTCCAGCCGCTCGTCCCGAACGCGGTGATCGACCAGGTCGTGTGGGACTGCGTCACGTGTGGCGCCTGCGTTCGCGAGTGCCCGGTCGACATCGAGCACATCGACACGATCGTCGACTTGCGCCGGAACCTCGTCATGGCCGAGTCGCGGTTCCCGCAGGAGGCCGCCCCGATGCTCCGCGGAGTCGAGAATCAGGAGAACCCGTGGGGCCAGCCGGCGTCGGCGCGCCTCGACTGGGCGAAGGATCTCGACGTGCGCGTGCTGCAGGAGGGCGACCCGGCGCCGGAGGTCCTGTTCTGGGTCGGGTGCGCGGGCGCGTTCGACGAGCGGGCGCAGAAGACGACGCAGAGCGTGGCGCGGCTGCTCGCCGCCGCGGGCATCGACTCGGCGGTGCTCGGGCCGCGCGAGCGCTGCACCGGCGATCCCGCCCGCCGGATGGGCCACGAGTACCTGTTCCAGATGCTCGCCGAGCAGAACGTCGAGACGCTGAACGGCGCCGGCGTGACGAAGATCGTCGCGAGTTGCGCGCACTGCTTCAACACGCTGGCGAACGAGTACCCAGACTACGGAGGGACGTACGAGGTCGTGCACCACACGCAGCTGCTGTCCGAGCTGATCGCGGCGGGACGGCTGCAACCTCGTACCGGCGACGGCAAGATCACGTACCACGACGCCTGCTACCTCGGCCGGCACAACGGCGAGTTCGACGCGCCCCGCTCGGTGATCGGCGGCGAGATCGAGGAGATGCCCCGGAACCGCGAGCGGTCCTTCTGCTGCGGCGCCGGCGGCGCCCGCATGTGGATGGAGGAGGAGTCGCCCCGTATCAACGACACGAGGTTCGAGGAAGCGGTGGAGACCGGCGCCGAAACTGTGGCGACAGCCTGCCCCTATTGCCTGGTGATGCTCGACGACGCGTCGAAGTCGAAGGCAACTGAGATGCGCGTCGCAGACGTGGCCACGCTCCTCGCCGAATCGACTCTTCCGGAGACTCCTCGCCCAGTGGGCTGAGTCTCACCCGAGCTTCAACTCGCCTTCGTGGCGATGGAGCCAATCGGCGTCTGCTTCGATCAGGTCGAGGTCGCCTTCGGCCAGGAAGGTTGCCCACGGCTCTCGTCCCCCGGCCCCCCACGCGATGGTTCGTTCGCGATCTCGTGCGTGATGTTCGAACGCGGCATCGATCACCTCTCCTGGATCGAACGTCCCGTAGCTCTCGCAGATGAGCGCCAAACGTTCAGAACGGGGAGGCTCGTCATCGAAGCCGGTTGGGCTTGGCAGGTCGTTCGATCTCAAGGGGACGAGGTGGAGAGCCAGGAACGCCACATCCATCAGCGGAGGTCCTGGCTCGGCCATGTCCCAATCGATGACTCCCGCCAGCTCACTCGATCGCCACAGGGTGTTCCAAGGCCCGAAGTCACCGTGACACACGATCTCGTCCTGCCCTACCTGCCTGCGACCTGCCCTCCAGCAGGGGTCCGGACCGGGATCGAACCCCCGCACGACCTCATGGAGACATCGCAGTGCGTGGGCGAGCGCGATCACACCTTCGTCGGTGCGGAGGACGGGGGGCCAGGGTCGATTCGCCGGCTCGCCATCGAGCCAGCTCAGGATTTCCCGCCCACGATCGTCGATGCCGAGGGGCTCCGGCGCGAGGTCGAACCCGTTCCCGCGGAGATGCGTGAGCAATGCGTGAATCGTGGGCGTCCACGGACCTGCCGTCTTGCGAACCGTAGACCCGATCCGCACCGCACCGACGGCACCGGGCAAGTGTTCTTCGGGTTCTCTGGGCGGCTGGACGTCGGACCCGTCGCCAGGGGCCGAGCCCTCCGATGCCATCAGGTGAACGCTTTGAGGCCCGTGAGCTGCTCCCCGATCACCAACGTGTGGACCTCTTCGGTCCCCTCGTAGGTGATTACGGACTCGAGGTTCGTCATGTGGCGCATGATCGGGTACTCGAGCGTGATGCCGTTCGCGCCGAGGATCCCGCGTGAGGTCCGGGCGATCTTCAGCGCCTCGCGAGTGTTGTTCAGCTTCCCGACGCTCACTTGCTCCGGCGCCAGCCCCTTCTCGTCCTTCAGCCGGCCGAGGTGGTAGGCGAGCAGCGTCCCCTTGTACAGCTCGAGCGCCATGTCGGTGAGCTTCTTCTGCGTGAGCTGGAACGAGCCGATCGGCTTGTCGAACTGCTCGCGCGTCTTGGAGTACTCGAGCGCCGTCTCGAAGCACGTGCGCGCCGCGCCCATCACGCCCCAGACGATCCCGTAGCGGGCCTCGTTCAGGCAGGACAGCGGCCCGCGGAGTCCCTTCACCTCGGGCAGCATCGCGTCGGCCGGCAGCCGCACGCCGTCCATCACCAACTCCGACGTCACCGACGCGCGGAGCGACATCTTCTTGTGGATGTCGTTCGCCGTGAAGCCGGGCGAATCGGTCGGCACGATGAAGCCTCGAACGCCGTCGTCGGTCTGCGCCCAGACGATCGCGATGTCGGAGCAGCTGCCGTTCGTGATCCACATCTTCGTGCCGTTCAGGATCCAGTCGTCGCCGTCCTTTTTCGCGGACGTGCGCATCGAACCCGGATCGCTCCCCGAGTCCGGCTCCGACAGACCGAAGCACGCGATCGCCTCGCCGCTCGCCATCTTCGGGAGCCACTCGTTCTTCTGCTCCTCGCTCCCGAAGGCATGGATCGCGTGTCCGCAGAGTGAGCTCTGCACCGACACGAACGACCGCAGACCGCTGTCGCCGGCCTCGATCTCGAGCTCGACCAGCCCGTACGCGACCGAGTTCAGGCCGAGTGTCCACTCGGTGTCGAGCTGCATCAGGAAGAAGCCGAGGTCTCCGACCTCTTTCGCGAGCTCACGCGCGGGGAACTCGCCCTTCTCGTACCAGTCCTCGACCTCGGGGAGGATTCGGCGCTGCACCCACTCGCGGGCGACGCTGCGGATCTGCTTCTCCTCGTCGGAGAGGAGGTGGTCGATATCGATCAGGTCCGTGGGCTGCAGGTCGGATGGGCTCACGAACCCGAACGTATCACCGGAAGCGAATCGCCCGGAACCTATTGCCCCCGCGTCCGGTCTTCTGTCCGTCAAGGTCGAGCCATTGGAGGTTGGAGATGACGATCCGTCGAAGGGTGACCGTCCTCGTGCTCATGGTTCTCGCCGTCGCGGCGCTCGCGAGCCCTGCGTCCGCGGGTGGCGGGCCAGATCCGGCCCCGGACTGGACGGGTCCGACGATCACGGTGACCCTGCTCGTGGTCGGTGTCGTGTACTTCTCGATCGTCGCCATCGGAATCGCGCTACGGCGAGACCGCCGTTAGCCGTTCGGCCGCTGCCTAGGTGGCCACAACGTCTGGTAACTCTTCGACGACCGCATCGCGGCGTTCGGGCTCGAGTCCGAACGCCTTCGGGCTCCTGAGGTCGACCCAGACCTCGTCGCCTTCCTTCGCGTCGCCGAGCTCGTCGTGCGGCACGTGCGCAACGAGGGTCTCGCCGCCGGGAAGCCGGATCGCCAGACGTCCGAGCCAGCCCAGCGTCGCCATCCGGTCGATCGTGCCGCGGACCCCGGTGTCCGTGTCCGAGACGCGAACGTCGTGGGGCCGCACGAAGGCAGCAGCCGCCTCGCCCTCTTCGAGGTGATCGGCGCCGGCCACCTGGAACGTCCCCAGGTGCACGTGTCCGTCGACGACGTGGCCGTGGAGGACATTCGCCGCTCCGACGAAGCCCGCGACGAACGCGGTCGCCGGGTCGTTGTAGACGTCGGCGGGGGCGCCGGCCTGCTCCACTCGGCCCTCGTGCATCACGACGACCTGGTTCGCGAGCTCCAACGCTTCCTCCTGGTCGTGCGTCACCAGGAGGCTCGTCACTCCGAGCTCACGGTGGAGCTCGTCGAGCCAGCGACGGAGATCCTGGCGCACCTTCGCGTCCAGTGCGCCGAACGGCTCGTCGAGCAGCAGCACCTGCGGCCTCGGCGCGAGGGCCCGGGAGAGCGCCACGCGCTGACGCTGCCCTCCGGAGAGCTGGTCCGGATATCGCTGCGCGAAGTTCGACATCTGCACGAGCTCCAAGAGCTCCTTCACGCGAGCCTCACGGGACTCCTTCTCCTCTTTCCGGACCTTCAGGCCGAACTCGACGTTCTCGGCCACCGTCATGTGCCGGAACAGGGCGTAATGCTGGAACACGAACCCGACCGCCCGCTCCTGGACGCTCTTGGCGGTGAGCTCGTCGTCGCCCATCCAGATCCGGCCCGCGGTCGGCAGCTCGAGGCCGGCGATCATCCGGAGCACGGTGCTCTTGCCCGAACCGGAGGGCCCGAGCAACGCGGTGATCGAGCCGGCCGCTGCCGTGAAGGACACGTCGGTGACCGCCTCGAAGGTCCCGAAGCGCTTGGTGAGGTTCTCGACCTTGATCGGCATGCTCATGCGTGACTCCTCGCTCGTTCGTTGCGTCGATGCAACCATTCGATGCCCACCAACAGGAGGATCGAGACGGTCGCGAGGACCAGGGCGACGACGTGCGCCTGCGCCTCCAGTCGCTCCTCCAGGGCGGTGAAGATGTAGATCGTGGCCGTTTCGGTGCTTCCGCTGATCGTCCCGCTCACGATCAGGACGGCGCCGATCTCGCCGATCGAGCGCGCCGTGGTGAGCGCGATGCCGTAGAGCAGCGCCCACCGGATGTTGGGAAGTGTGACCCGGCGGAACGTCTGCCAGATCGAGGCGCCGAGCGTCCGGGACGCGTCCTCTTCGTCGAGACCGAACTCCTCGAGCACCGGCACGAGCTCGCGGATCGTGAACGGGATGCAGATGAAGATCGTGACGAGCACCATCGAAGGCAGCGCGAACAGGATCTGGATCCCCTGCGCCGAGAAGAAGTCCGCGAACCAGCCACCGGTTCCGAACAGCAGGACGGCCGCGAGCCCGACGGTGACCGGAGAGAGCGCGAACGGCAGGTCCACGACGGCGTTCATGAGCGAGCGGCCGAGGAACCGCTGGCGCACGAGGACCCAGGCGACGACCAGTCCGAAGAACGTCGTCACGACGATCGTGATCACGGTGATGATCCCGGTGAGCAGGAACGCGTGCTGGACGTCCGGACTCGAGAGCGTGTCCCCGATGATGGAGACGCCGGGCTCGAACGCCTTCGTGACGATCCCGATCAGCGGCAAGAGCAACAACAGGGCGACGTAGACGATCGCGGCTGCTGCGAGGGCGCCGCGCGCGAACCGCGAGCGAGAACCGGCAGCGCCGGTGGCGGGGGCGACGGGCTCGGGAGGTGCGCTCACGGATCCACCCTCCGGGTCAGCAGCCGAGTGGTCACCAGCACGAGTACGAACGAGATGGTGAACATCAGTGTCGCGGCCGCCGCAGCCTCCGCCGGACGGAACTGGTTCGCGAGCTGGTACACGAAGACGGGCGCGGTGAGCGTCTCGCCCGCGATGTTCCCGGAGACGAGGACGACGCTCCCGAACTCCCCGATGCACCTGGCGAACGTGAGGAGGCCACCCCCGACGATCGCCGGGCGGAGGGCGGGGAGCACGACCTTCCGGAACGAGAGCCACGCGCCTGCCCCCAGCGTGGCCGCGGCCTCCTCTTCCGCCGGATCGAGCTCGAGGAGGACCGGCTGGACCTGGCGCACGACGAGCGGCAGCGTGACGACGCAGAGGGCCAGCAGGATCCCGATCCACGTGAACGCGACCTGGATGCCGAAGCGATCGAGGAATCGACCGATGGGCGCGTTGGGGCCGTAGAGCGTGAGGATCATCAACCCGGTCACGAGTGTGGGGATCGCCATCGGAAGGTCCACGACCGACGACAGGATCCGGCGACCCGGGAAGCGATAGCGAACCAAGACCCACGCGAGCAGGGTGCCCATCACGGCGTTGATCACGGTGGCGGCGGCCGACGTGATGAGCGTCAGCCTGATCGCCGTCCACGCGTACGGGATCGCGAACGCCGTCCGGAAGGACGCGAACCCGTCCTCGAACCCTGCGGTCACGATCGCGGCCACGGGGACCACGACCATCAGGCCCAGGTAGAGGATCGCGGCGCCGCGCAGACCGAGGTGTCGAAGCGCCGCAGCGATCCGGTGGGGTGCCCACCGGATCGTGCTGCGCTCTCCGAGGGTCTGCGCGGCGTCGCTCATGCCTCAACCGGCCTGTGCCTGGGTGACGATCCCGGTGTCGCCGAACAGTTTCTCCGTCAAGCCGTCCCAACCGCCGATGTCGTCGATGTCCCAGAGGTCCTCGATCGCCGGGAATCCGTCACCGCCCTTCTTCGGCTTCCGCGATGTCGGTCGAGCGGAAGCCGGCGTCGGCGAAGATCTCCTTCACCTCGTCGGTGTGGAGGTATTCGACGAACGCCTCCGCGACCTCGCGGACGCAGTGCTTGTCCACGTTCGCGTCGACGACCGTCACCGGGTTCTCGATGAGCACGCTGGACGGCGGATAGACGGCCTCGTCTTCCTTGCCCGCGGCCTGTGCCGTGATGACCTCGTTCTCGTAGGTGATGGCGACGTCGCCGTTGCCGTCCTCGAAGTTCTGGATCGACTTGCGAGCGCTGCTGTCGTACGCGAGCACGTTCCCGAGCACGCCCTGCATCAGTGTCGTCGCGCCGGCTTCGTCGCCCTCGCTCACCCCGCCGTAGCCGCGGAGCGCGGCACCCCAGGCGGACACGAGGTTCCAACGGGCGCCTCCGCTCGAAGCCGGGTCCGGAGTGAGGATCTCGACGCCCGACTGCGTCAGGTCGTCCCAGTCCTCGATGCCGAGCGGATTGCCGGGACGCACGTCGAAGACGACCACGGACGTCGTGACCATGCCGCCGTCGGCCTCCTGCGTCCAGTCGTGGGTGATCAGTCCGGCGTCGGCGATCTGGTCCACGTCGGGACCGAGTGAGAGCGCCACGACGTCGGCCTCGTAGCCGCCGATGACTCGGCTCGCCTGGAGCGTGGAGCCGTCGTAAGACTCCTGGAAGATGACCTCCTGGTCGTGGTGATCCTCTTTCCAGGCCGTCTTGAACGCCGAGATGATCTTGCCGTAAGCCTCACGAGGCGTGCTGTACGCCGCGAAGCTCAGCGTGGGCTGTTCGGGCAGGCCGTTGCACTCGGTGCCGCCGTCCCCGGGGCCGTTGCCGCCGCATGCGGCGAGTACGAGGGCGGGAACGAGCGCGAGTGCGGCCCACCGAGCGGGCTTGAAACGGAGGAACATCGAGGCTCCCTTCGATCGACCGATGTGTTCACACCGGTGCTGGCGGTCGGTCTCCGGTGGTCCGGTCAACCGAAAGGATGTGCCCCGCATGGATACCGCCCGGGACGGGTCAGTGTCAAACACCTGAACCCCCTGGTGCATCGTCGCCACGTATCCGTCACATCTCGCAGCGGCCGTCGTTCTAGGATGCGGGCCGTGACCACCGACGAGCAGCCGACGCAACCCGTGCACGCAGAAGAGCCGATCGACGGCGAGGAGCTCACGGACGAGGAGCGCCAGGTCCTCGCCAACGTCGCGGGGATCCTGCGCAAGATCAAGTTCGGCACCGTCGTGCTCGTCGTGCAGGACGGCAAGGTCGTGCAGATCGAGATGGCGGAGAAGTTCCGACTGCGATGAGTCGAGCCGTCGTCGAAACCCGGGACGATCCCGCCGGCTCCCCGGCGCCGTCGATCATCTCGGTCCGCAACCTTTCGATGACACGGGTCCGGCCCACCGGTGAGCGCGTGACCGCCTTCCAAGATCTCTCGTTCGACGTCGAGCGCGGCGAGTTCGTCTGCCTGATCGGACCGAGCGGGAGCGGGAAGACTTCGGTGCTGAGCGCCATCGCGGGTCTCGAACGCGCGACGAGCGGCGAGGTGCTCGTGGACGGACGTCCCGTGACCGAGCCGGGTCCCGATCGCGCCGTGCTCTTCCAGGAGCCCGCCTTGTTCCCGTGGCTCTCGGTGCGAGGGAACCTCGACCTGGCGCTCCGGCTGGCAGACGTCCCGCCAGGCGAGCGGGAAGATCGAGCGACCACGTGGCTCACCCGGATGGACATCGATTCGTCGGCCGACCGTCAGCCGCACGAGCTGTCGGCCGGGATGCGCCAGCGCGCTGCGCTCGCCCGCGCCCTGGCGTGCGACCCGCCCATCCTGTTGGGCGACGAACCGTTCGGCGCGCTCGACGCGCTCGCCCGCGAGCGGCTGCAGGACATCGTGCAGCGCGTGCGCGTCGAGCGCGCCGGCCGCACCACGTTCGTGTTCGCGACCCACAACGTGCGCGAAGCGGTGCTGCTCGCGGATCGCGTCCTGGTGATGTCGGCGGCTCCCGGCACGCTCCTCGAGGAGTTCCGGATCGAGGCGCACCGACCCCGGAGCCTCGACGACGTCCTGATCGCCCGCGTCGTCTCGGAGATCCACGACCTCCTGATCGGTCAGGTCGAGGAGGGCTCGCCGTGAAGCGATGGGCGAGCGAGTTGGGACCGCCACTCCTCGGCGTGGGGGTGCTTCTGCTCGTGTGGGCCGTCGTCGCGGCGACGACCGAGACACGCTCCATCCCCGGCCCGGCAGAGGTGTGGACGTCGCTGCAGCACGGCTTCACCGACGGCGGCTTCGTCGAAGCGACCATCAAGACGCTGATCCGGCTGGCGTTCTCGTTCGCGGCGGCCCTCGTGATCGGGACGGCGCTCGGTCTCCTCCTCGCGTCCTTCGAGCTCGCGCGCCGGAGCATCCGTCCGCTCGTGGTCGCGCTCCAGATCACGCCGTTCGTCGCATGGGTGCCGCTCGCGGTGATCTGGTTCGGCGTCACCGAGCGAGCGGTCGTGTTCGTCGCGATCGCGGGATCGTTCCCCGCCGTCACGCTGGCGACGCTGCAGGGGATCCGCCAGGTCCCGCCCCTGTTCGTACGAGCGGGGCGGACGCTCGGGGCGACCGGGTGGGAGCTGCAGCGGTCGGTCGTGTTCCCCGCGGCCCTCCCCGCTTACATGGCCGGCATGCAGCAGGCCTGGGGGTTCACCTGGAAGGCGCTGATGGCGGGCGAGCTGATCGTCCAGGCGACGGGGGCCAGCGGGCTCGGGCACCTGCTCGACCGCGCGGGAAACGACGTCGCCTCGCTCCTCGCGATCGTTGCGGTGATCGCGGTGATAGGGGTGGCCGTCGAGTACCTGATCGTCGGCCCCATCGACCGTCGCATCCGCTCCAAGCGCGGGCTGCTCGAGACCGCCTGACTCTCAGATACCGCCGACCGTCTGGAGACCGAAACGCTCGATCTCGGCCTCGATGTCGAGCGGCCGCATCCGGGCACGCTCGTCCTCGATCTCCGGCGTCTGGAGCTCCTTCGGCACGATCCAACAGACCTCGAACTCCAATCCGTCAGGGTCGCGGCCGTAGAGCGCCTTGGTCGTGCTGTGGTCCGTGGCGCCCGTCAGCGCGCCCGCCTCCGTGAGCTTCTGCGCGATCTCGCGGAGATCGCCGAGCGTCTGGACCTCCCACGCGATGTGGTACAGCCCGACCGTCGATCGTCCCGCCGTCGATGCGCCCGCCTCATCCCCGATGCTGAAGAGGCCGAGGTCGTGGTCGTTCTCCGAATCCGGCGCCTGGAGGAACTTCGCCCCCGGCAGCTCCATCACGACCCGGAACCCGAACACGTCCCGGTAGAACTCGTAGGTCTTCTCCGCGTCGCGTACGTAGAGGACGGCGTGGTTCATACGCTTGATCGCCATCAGTCGACCGGCCCCCGGCCGAGCTTCGCGCGACCCATCTTCGCTCGGTAGCTCTCGTTGAACGCGTACAGGTACCGGTCCTGGCGCGGGTATACGCCGGTCGTGAACGCGCGCGACCCCACCCCGATCTGCGCGCGCTCGCAGACCTCCCAGTCCTGCTTGGAGATCAGGTCCCACAGCTCGACAACGGGCTCCGGCTTGAACACCGCGGGATCGGCGATCGTCTCCGGTCGGAACAGATACTCCGACACGACCGTGGTGTGCCCGGGCCCCGTCGGGTAGCCGACGTAGTACATGACGCAGTCGGGATGGATGTTCAGCAGCAGGTTCGGGAACTGGTACGCGCCGTAATAGCGGTTCATGTCCTCGTCGAGCAGACCGGGGAGGGCCGGTAGCTCGGAGCGGCCGGTCATCGTGAAGGAGCGGGCACCGTCCACCATGTCGTTTCCCCCGTCGCGGGTCTCGCCGTCCCAGACCTCGCCGAACCGGAACAGTGGGACCACTTGGACGAGCTCGGGATGGACGACCGGGCAGTGGAGGCACTCGTTGTAGTTCTCCACCACGATCTTCCAGTTCGCCTTCACCTCGTAGACGATCCGCGCGCCGATCCGGAGATCCTCCATCCCGAAGCGATCGAACGCGGTTACGCTCTCGACGCCGTCGTTCAGGGACTCGAGGAGCGGCCGCGGCTCGCGAGCGAGGTTCACGAACAGGAACCCGGCGTAGGTGTCGACCGGGAAGCCGTGGAGCGGGTACTGCCCCCGGTCGAAGTGCTCGTCCTCCCTGACGTTCGGCGTGCCGATCAGACACCCGTTCAGGTCGTAGGTCCAGGAGTGGTAGGGGCAGACGAACGCCTTGCGGACGTTGCCGCTGGTGGGCTCGTCGTCGAGGAACTTCGTGCCTCGGTGCGAGCAGACGTTGTAGAAGCCGTGGAGCTCACCCTCTGCGTTGCGCGTGACGAAGATCGACTCCCCCGCGAGGTCCCGGACGAGGTAATCACCGGAGTTGGCGACCTCCTCGGCCCGCCCCAGGCACACCCAGTCGCCGAACCAGATCCGCTCGCGCTCCTCTTCCCAGACCGCGGGATCCGTGTAGTCGCTGCCGCTCAACGTGGGGCGCGGCTTCCATCGCCCCTCGCGCTCCCTGATCGTCTCCTGCTCGAGCATCGATGCATCCTCCGTAGCCGGGAACGCAAGGATAGGCGACGGAGGACCCGAGGCGGCACACGGTACGCTCCGCCGATGTCCGAGCCGGTTGTCCAGGCATCAGTCGACCGCGTCCCCGATCTCGCCGCGCTCCTCGGCCGCGCATTTACGGACGATCCGATGCTCGTCTGGCCGTTCGGTGCAGAACAGACCGAGGTGATCACCAACTTCTTCCGCGCGTTCGACGAGCAGATCGCCGAGCTCGGCTGGCTCTGGGAAGCGGGCGCCGGGCTCGGCGTCGCGGCCTGGATCCCGCCTGGGAGCGACCAGGTGATGATGGACATCGACCGATCGATGCGCCCCACGCTTGCGGCTGCGGGATCCCGACACGAGGAAATGTGGGAGTGGATCGCCGATAACTTCCCGCGCGAGCCGTTCTGGTATCTCGATCACCTCGCCGTGGCGTCGGAGCACCGCGGCGCCGGGCTCGGGGCGGCGCTGATCCGGCACGGGCTCGGCTTCGCCGATCGCGACGGTGTTCCTGCCTTCCTCGAAACGGGACGAGCGGGGAACGTCGCGTACTACGAGCGGCGCGGCTTCCGCACGATCGTGGACGATGACGCACCCGGCGGAGGCCCGCACATCTGGTTCATGCGCTACGACCCCTGAGGGAGCGTCGAGGAACAGGAGGCCGTGGTGCCCGAGCGTTACCTCTCCGGAACCCCGAGGCTGTCGGCGAAGCGACTGACCTCCTCCGTGTGCTCCTGGTAGTGGTCGAACGTCTCTTCCTTGAACCAGGACGCCGCTTCGTCGGTGACCTCGGAGAGTGCGCTCAACGCCTCCCGGGCGGCCTTCCGGTCGGCGAGGGCGCGGGACATCGCCTCCTGGAACAGCATCGACTTCGACTCCGCGGCCCAGAGCGCGTTCTTGCCCTGCCAGACCTCGTCGGGGTCCTCCTCGCCCGCGTTCCCGGCGTCGCGGATCCGCGCCAGCTTCTCGGCGGCCACCCCCGCCCACTTCCCGTTGTGGAACACGAGGTCGTTCACGGACCAGCCGGGGACCACGCCGTCGTCGCCGCGTCGATGCTCGGGGACCCTGCCGACCTCGGCCACGAACTCGGCCCAGGCCGTCTCCTCACGCTGCAGCAGCTCCTGCACGTCCGCCACCAGAACCTCCCTATGGGCTCGTCGCCTTCTCGTCCATCATGGTGCCGCAGTCGCCTTGGAGTGCTGGCCATGTAGGACGCGGGCGCTTCACAGCCTATCCTCCGCCGATGCAGGGAGCCCGTCGGTATCGCCTCACCATCCTGTTGGCTGTCGTGATCGCCGGCGCGTGCAGCCCGACCACCGGAGATCCCGATGGATCACCGACGCAGGGCAGCCCGGCGACGTCGCCGCCGACCGCGATCGCTCCCGCGGTCGAGAGTGCCGGGTGCAACGAAGGCGTATCACCTGGATCACGGTCCGAGTCGTTCCGACACGATGGGATCGAGCGAGCGTACGACATCGTCGTGCCGGAGACGGCACAGGGCGTGGCCATGCCGGTCGTGTTGAGCTTCCACGGTTTCAGCAATTCGAGCGAGGACCAAGCCCTCAGGTCCGGGCTTGCGGCGCGTGCCCTCGCCGATGGATTCGTCGCGGTCTTTCCAAGCGGGTCCGACGTCGAAGGAACGACCCCCGCCTATTTCAATCTCGAGACGGTCCACGATCCATCGCTCGCCGACGACATCGGGTTCACTGCTGAGGTCCTCGATCGCGTCGAGGCCGACCTGTGCATCGATCGGAGGAGGATCTTCGTGTCGGGATTCTCCAACGGAGGCATGTTCGCGGCGACGCTCGGGTGTGCGCTGAGCGATCGGGTTGCTGCCGTCGCCGCCGTGGCGGGGGTCCACCTGTTGCCCGATTGCCGTGGGCGTCCGATGCCGATCATCGTCATGCACGGATCCGCCGACGATGTGGTTCCGCTCTCCGAAGAGGATGTCGGACCGGCTGCGGACGTCGTCCGTGACATCGTCCGCGGAAGCGGTGGGAGCGGGGCGCAGCTCCGGATGATCGCTGCCGTCACCGGGACGCCGGTCACGTCCTGGGTCGAGTCGTGGGCGAGACGGAACGCATGCCGCCTCATCGACCCGGCCGTGGAGTCGGGGTCAGCGGTCGAGACGACGGCGTACCGGAACTGCCGATCGGGAGGCGACGTGGTGCTCGAGGTGATCGAGGGAGGCGGACATGATTGGTCCCCGAGCCCCGGAACGGATGCAACAGCTCAGGTGCTGTCATTCTTCGCGAGCCACCCGCTCCCCGTCGATGAGCTCAGCTGATCGGCGGTTCTTTCGTCACTGGGCGCGGCCGGATCCCGCCCAGGCCACTCGATCCCGATCGCCTGATCAGCGAGTCCTGGGGAACCCGAGGTCGACGGCGGAAGTGGCCGGATCGGGCCAGCGCGCCGTGACGACCTTCCCTCGCGTGTAGAACTGGATGCCTTCGGGACCGTACATGTGGTTGTCGCCGAACAACGAGTTCTTCCATCCGCCGAAGGAGTAGTAGGCGACCGGTACCGGGATCGGCACGTTCACGCCGACCATGCCGACGTTCACGTCGAACTGGAACTGGCGGACCGCGCCGCCGTCGCGGGTGAAGATCGCGACGCCGTTCCCGTAGGGGTTGTCGTTGACCATCTTCAACGCCTCGTCGTAGGTGTCGACGCGGACCACGGAGAGGACGGGACCGAAGATCTCGTCCCGGTAGGCGTCCATACCCTCGGTCACGTGATCGATCAGCGACACCCCGAGGAAGAACCCGTCGCCCTCGAACGCCGCGTCCTTCCGTCCGTCCGTGACCACGGTCGCGCCCTGTTCGGCCGACGAGTCCAGATAGCCCGCCACCTTGTCGCGGTGTTCCCGGGTGACGAGCGGCCCCATCTCCGACTCCGGATCGGTTCCGGGTCCGACCTTCACGTTCGGGAGCCTGTCGGCGATCTTCCCGACGAGCTCGTCGGCGATCCCGCCGACGGCGACGACGGCGGAGATCGCCATGCAGCGCTCGCCGGCGCTGCCGTAGCCGGCGGAGACGGCGGCGTCGGCCGCCATGTCGAGGTCGGCGTCCGGCAGGACGATCATGTGGTTCTTCGCGCCGCCGAGCGCTTGGACGCGTTTGCCCGCCTGGGTGCCGTGCTCGTAGATGTATTTCGCGATCGGGGTCGAACCGACGAACGACACCGCCTCGATGTCGGGATGATCGAGGATCGCGTCCACGGCGACCTTGTCGCCGTGGACGACGTTGAAGACGCCGTCGGGCACGCCGGCGTCGCGGAGCAGCTCCGCCAGCAGGAGGGACGCGCCGGGGTCCTTCTCCGACGGCTTGAGGACGAACGTGTTCCCGCAGGCGATCGCGTTCGTGAGCATCCAGAGCGGCACCATCGCGGGGAAGTTGAAGGGCGTGATCCCCGCCACGACGCCGAGCGGCTGCCGGATCGAGTACACGTCGACCCCGGTCGAGGCCTGCTCCGTGAATCCGCCCTTCAACAAGCTGGGGATCCCGCAGGCGAACTCAACGTTCTCGAGACCGCGCTGCACCTCGCCCATCGCGTCGGAAAGCACCTTGCCGTGCTGCGCCGTGATCGCGGCCGCGACCTCTGCCTTGCGGTCGTCCAGCAGCTCGCGGATCCGGAACATGACCTCAGCGCGCTTCGAGAGCGACGTGGCGCGCCATCCGGGGAAGGCTTCGGCCGCCGCTGCGACGGCCTCGCCGACCACCTCGGTGGTCGCGAAGTCCACTTCGTGTGTCTGCTCGCCCGTCGCCGGGTTGAACACCGGGCCGGTCCGTCCGGACTCGCCGGGCACGACCTTGCCCCCGATCCAGTGGCTGATCCGTTCCACGGTCATCGGCCTCCTCACGCTTCTTGACAGCTGATGCTATCGAGCCTCGCGCTGCCTCGTAGCGGCCCAGCTGGGAGGTTGACGCAGCGCCCGGGGGACCTCGAAGCTTGGGTACCCCCGAACCCACCAGGAGGATCGATGTCTCGACGCATCCCGAAACGGCTCCCGGCGGTCCCGCTCGTCTTGTTCCTGGTGGTCGGCGGTCTCTCCGTCGGCCCGGTGGCGGCCCAGGCGGCGTGTCATCCGATCCTGACGGAACCCCTCTTCACCGAAGAGGTGCCGAGATCGGAGGAGGCCGAGCTCGGCGGCGAAGCACTTCCCGCGCTCGGTTCGCGGGAGATCACCGTGGCGGAGTCGGATGCGTACATCGATGCGGTCGACGAAGCCAGCGACCGGGTGACGAGCGGCACCGCGGGGTTCTCCGTCCAGGGACGCCCGCTCCGCTACGCGATCGTCGGCGCACCCGAGCACGTCACGGAGGACGGCCTCACGGCGGTCAGGGCGGCGATCGATCAGCTGCGCGACCCGGACACGTCCGCCGCCGAGGCGGAGGCGCTCGCGGCATCCACGCCCGCGATCCTGCTCGTGCAGGCGAACGTCCACGGTGGCGAGGAGAGCGGCACCGAGTCCTCGCTCCAGCTGCTCTACGAGCTCGCCGACCGGGACGATTGCGTGTCCGACACGATCCTCGACAACACCCTCGTCGTGATCATGCCGGTGCAGAACCCTGACGGCCGCGAAGCGGATACGCGCAGGAACGCCTACGACATCGACATGAACCGCGACTGGTTCGCTCGGACCCAACCGGAGACCGACGCGAAGCTCGAGCTCCTGCGACAGCTGCCACCGGTGCTGGACCTCGATGTGCACGAGATGGGCTCGTACACGTACTTCTTCCCGCCGAACTCCGACCCCGTCTATCACGAGATCGCGGACATCTCGAACGACTGGATCAACGGGATCTACGGCCCGGCGATGGCGGCCGAGTTCGACCGGCAGCGGATCCGCTACTTCAACTACGAGCCGTACGATTTCTTCGGCGTGTTCTACGGGGACACGGTGCCGACGGTCGCGTTCCACGGGGCCGGGATGACGTTCGAGAAGCAGAGCAGTGACCCGCTCCCCGTGCGGATGTACGAGCAGTACGTGACCTCGGTCGTCTCGGTCTTCGAGGCGGCATCGAACAAGGACGAGATCCTCCAGGACTGGCACACCTCGTGGGTCGACGCCGCGGCGGAGGGAGCGGCAGGAACGCTCGAGCGGAACTTCGTCTTCCAGAAGGGACACCGCGTGCTCGAGCAGCCGCCCACGGGGGCGGTGGTCCGCCACTACTTCCTCCGCGACGATCCTTCGAAGGCGTACGAGGTGCAGCGGCTGGTCCGACGGCTGCAGCGGATGGACGTCGAGCTCTCCCGGCTGACGGAACCGCTCACAGTGCCTGACTTCCGCGCGTACGGCCGCGCTCCCACGAGCACGACGCTCCCCGTGGGGACCTACTGGATCCCCTTGGCGCAAGCCCGGAAACACTGGGTGCAGTCGATGCTGAACGAGGACACCTACATCCCGCACGACGTGACCTACGACGTCACCGGGTGGAGCAACCCGCTGCTGATGAACGTGCCCGGCGGGTTCACGGGATCCGATCTGGATCCGGTGGGAGCGCCGGTCGAGGCGCTGGACGAGCCGGCGTGGCCGTTCGACGCATCCGGCTCGACGTCCGTCGCGGTGTTCGAGGGTCCCGGCGCCACGGCGCTCGAGTCCCGCGGCGCCGTCCGCTGGCTCTTCGACGAAGTGTGGGACCTGCCCTTCGAGACGGTCACGGGAGGCGACATCGTGGGAGGAGCGCTCTCCGACCACGACGTCCTCGTGATGCCCGACGGGTACCCGAACTACGCCCTGCAGGCGCTCGGCGCCAAGGGGAAGAAGGCGCTCGTCGCGTGGGTCAACGGCGGTGGCCGACTGATCGCATGGGAGGGGAGCGCCGAGGTGGCTACGCGGATCGGCGCGTCCACGGCCGTGTTGCAGCTGGCGCACACGAACATGCCCGGGAGCCTCGTGCGGATCGCGATGGACGAGACCGGTCCGCTCGCCGCCGGCGTCGGACCGTTCGCCTGGGCGATGTTCGAGGACGACCCCGTGATGGCACCCGGCAGGGGCGAGGAGGCCGCCGTCTTCCCGGACGCGTCGAGCGAGGACTTCTTCGTGTCCGGCCTCGACAGCGGTGCCGAGCAGCTCGCCGGGACGTCGGCCGTGGTCGATGAGGCCGTCGGCCAGGGCCGGGCGACGATCTTCACGTTCGACCCCGTGTTCCGCGGATGGACGGACGGCACCCAGCGGATCCTGTGGAACGCGATCGCCGGTCCCGACCCCTTCGCGGCGGCTGCGCGGGCCGGTTCGCCCGCACGGGCGGAGCAGGAGCGGGTGGCCCGCGCGGCCGCCCTCCGTCTGCCCCAGATCGCGTCGCCCTTCCGGCTGACCGTCGCCGCAAGGGATACGCGAATCACCGCGGACGTGCTCACCGAGCTCGGTGCTCGGTGGGTTCGGGTCCGTGCGTCGGGCGGCGTCTTGTTCCTCCTGGCGAACCCGCGAGAGCTGTCGGCGGAGGAACATCCGTTCGTGGCCACGCTCGCCGGCGCCCTCGCCGATCGCGGAGTCGCCGTGCGATCTCTGAGCCTTCGCTGAGGGAGCGCCGCGGGCGCCTCGGGCCCGCGGCCCGGACGATGTGTAGGGAAGGAGTTCTGAGGGAAAGTTCTTCTGGATGTCCTCTACTGATCAGGTGGAAACCGTCGGCGGGCGCTATCGACTGGGCGAGCGGATCGGTCACGGCGGTATGGGCGAGGTCTTCGCAGCCCACGATCTCCGGCTCGACAGAGAGGTCGCTCTCAAGCTCCTTCGCGCGGACCTCGCAGAGCAGGACGGCATGCGCGAGCGGGTCGTCGCGGAGGCCCGGCTCGCCGCACGTCTGACCCATCCTCACGTCGTCGGCGTGCTCGACACCGGTGAGCAGGATGGACGGCCGTTCGTCGTCATGGAGCGGCTCTCCGGTCGCACCCTGGGAGACGAGCTGGCCGACGGCCCGATGCCGCCCGAGCGGGTGCGAGATGTGGGCCTCCAGGTGCTTCGGGCGCTCGCGGCGGCGCACGAGCTCGGGATCGTCCACAGGGACGTGAAGCCCGGGAACGTCCTGGACGCCGGAGTCGGCACGTGGAAGGTCGCCGACTTCGGCATCGCCAAGTGGGTCCATGCGGACGAGACCCTCACGGGGACCGGCGAGCTGATGGGGAGCCCTTCCTACCTTGCGCCCGAGCGCATCGAAGGAGTGCCGGCGAGCCCGGCGAGCGACCTGTACGCCGTCGGGGTGCTCCTGTACGAAGCGCTCTGCGGCCGGAAGCCGTTCGAGGGTGACGACCCGTTCGCGCTCGCCACCGCGATCCGCGAGGGCGAGTTCGAGCCGCCGACGTCGGCCCTGCCGGGCGCGGATCCAGACATCGTCGCCGTGATCGAGCGCGCGATGCGGCGTGATCCGGCCGAGCGCTACGAGAGCGCGGAGGCGATGGCGGCCGCGCTCCTCGCAGAGGACGCACCTGAGACGACAGACGTCACGGCCGCGATCGCCGCGCCGGTCACGACGCCGCTGCCGCCGACCGACACCGAGCCCGAGACCGAGCCGGAGACCGAGATGGCGGTGGACGGGAACGAGACCGTCCGCATGCCTCGGATGGACCAGACCGCTCGCCTGCCGTACCAGGCACCGGCATCGGAGCCGGAAGGACCGCGGCGTCTCCCGTCGAAGACCGCGATGATCGTCGCGGGCGCCATCCTCGTCCTGGTGCTCGTCACCGTCTTCGCGGTCGCCGCCTTCACCGGCCGGAGCGGCACGCCGCCCGATCAAGGAACAGGCTCCTCATCCCTGCCGGCGCCGCTCGAGGATGCCCTGACCCGGCTCGAGGAGTCCGTCGAGCGATGAGACGAGTGGTGATCACGCTCGGCATCGTCGCGATCCTGGTGAGCTCCTGCGGTCGGAACGATCCGCCGGCGAGCTTCGAGACGAGGTTGCGGGAACGGGTGGCCTCGATCCGAGACCTCGCGGAGGAAGGGAAGCCGGGCCTCGCGCGCGACCGGCTCGAGAACCTGGTCGCGTCGGTGACGTCGCGGCTCGACCAGGGACTGATCGACGAGGCATGGGCCCTGGAGGTCCTCGAGTCGGCCCAGGTCGTGGATGTGCAGCTCCGTCTCCTCGCGCCTTCGGAGTCGGAAGCGCCGAGCCCTTCTCCGGTCCAAGAGGAAGAAGCGGACGATGACGAGGGCCACGGCAAGGACGAGGACAAGGGAAACGGCAAGGGGAAAGACAAGAACGACTGATGGCTAGGCTCAGTACTCGTGCTCTCGGAGCCATGCCACGTAGTCGGGGAGCCCTCGCTCCAACGGATGGTCGGGCTTGTATCCGAGATCCCGAGCCGCAGCTGTGATGTCCCATGGACCTTGCCGGTCCAGGTGCCAATAGCCCGGACCGATCTCGATCCGGGCACCGGGGATGAGAGCCGAGATCATCTCCCCAGCCTGGCGCAACGTCACCTGCGACCCACCCGTGATGTTGAAGACCGGCCGTTCGGGCGAGTCGCTGTCCGCTGCGAGGATCGCGGCGCGCGCGACGTCTCGCACGTGCACGAAATGGAACCCGTGGTCGCCCCCGGTCTCCATCACGAACGGCTCGCCGACCAGCGCGGGGCGGATGATGTCCCGCAGGATCTCCGGCATCTTGTTCCCGGGTCCGTACACCTCGGTCACCCGGAGCGAGATGATGTCCCGCCCGTAGAGGTCGTTGTAGACGCCGCTCAGCAACTCCGTCGTGACCTTCGTGACGCCGTAGGGCGTCGTCGGACGCAGCGGCGAGTCCTCGTTCACCGGACCGTCGACGTTGCCGTAGGCGCATTCGGACGAGAAGTTCACCAGCCGCTTCACGTCCGCCATCCGAGCCGCCTCGAGCAGATGCAGGGTCCCGTCGACGTTGGCCGTGAACGTCGTGATCGGCAGGTCGATCGACAGGTCGGGATGCGACATCGCCGCCGTGTGGATCACGCGGTCGACGTCGTGACGGGAGAACGTGTCGACGAGACGCGGGATGTCGTAGAGCTCACCTTGGACGAACTCCACACCGGGAGGCGAGCCCTCCGCGTAGTCGCGGTTGTAGCTGATGACCCGTTCCCCTCGGTCCGCGAGCGCGGCGACGAGGTGTCGACCGACATAGCCCAGTCCGCCGGTGACGAGGACGGCACCTGCCATCAGATCCCCCACACCCGCGTCGTGCCGCCGTTCGGATGCAGGACCTGACCCACGAACGCCTCTGCGTTCGTCGAGCACAAGAACGCGACCGCCGCCGCGATCTCCTCCGGCCGGCCGACCCGCCCGAGCGGGATGTCCTCCCCGTAGCGCCGCACGATCTCTTCGTGGGAGACACCGGCGTCCAGGGCGTCCACGTCGAGCTGCGGCGTGTCCGTGACGCCCGGAGCGATCGCGTTCACCGACACGCCTTTGACGCCGACCGCCCGAGCCACGCTCTTCACCAGACTGATCAACCCGCCCTTCGAAGCAGCGTAGGCAGTCGCGTTGGGCCAGCCGATCGCGCCCCATTCGGATGCGATCACGACGATCCGGCCGAACCCTCGGTCGGCCATGCCGGGAGCGCACCGTTCGATCAACATGCCCGTTCCGAAGAGGTTCACGTCGAGGATGCGGCGCCAGTGCTCCGGGGACTCCTCCTCGAAGGGGGCCATCGTCATGAACGCGTGGTTCGCCACGAGGATCTCGACGGGACCGAGTCGGCTCTCGACGTCGGCGATGCCGGCATCGACGGCATCGGGGTCGGAGACGTCGAAGGGCACCGCGATCCCTCCCACCGCTTCCGCGGTCGCCTGCGCCGTCTCGGGGTTGAGGTCGTTGGCCGCGACCTTCGCCCCCTCGGTGGCGAGCCGTTCGGCGATGGCCCGACCCATCCCCTGGCCGGCGCCGGTCACGAGCGCGACGCGGCCGTCGATCCCGTCGTGGCGCATCCTCAGACCACGGCTCCCGCATTCGGCGAGAGCACGGCTCCCACGAAGTTGTGCTCCTCGAGCATCAGGAACGCCACGGTGTCCGCGACCTCCTCCGGCTTGACGATCCGCTCCAGCACCAATGAGTTGACGTACTCCGGGGAGCGCATCTCCTGCTTCAACAACGGTGTGTCGGCCGGACCCGGCGCGACGCAGTTCACGCGGATGCCGTGCGTCACCGCCTCCATCGCGAGGCTCTTCGAGAAGGCGTGGATCGCTCCCTTCGCGGCCGCGTAGTGTGCGGCCTCCGGATCGCCCATCAAGCCGAGCTCGCTGCCGATCGTGACGATCGAACCCCTGCCTCGACCCTTCATCCCGGGGTAGACGCTTCGGCACGCGTTCGCCGTCCCGTCGATGTGGATGGCCATCATCCGCCGCCAGCGATCGGGTCCGATGCCCCCGAGGGGGAAGAGCTCGTAGACGCCGGCCGCGGTCATCAGGTGGTCGACCGGACCGAGCTCAGCCTCGGTCCGGGCGACCGCGTCCTCGATCGCGGCCCCGTCCCGGACGTCGACCTCGAACGCGAGGTCGACGTCCGCGGCCGCGTGGAGGTCGAGGCCGGCGACCGAAAGGCCCTCCTTGCGGAGGCGCCTCGCGGTGGCCGCCCCCAGACCGGAGGCCGCTCCCGTGATGACGGCGACGGCCACCTCAGCGCACGCTGGGCCGCTGCGCCCGGTCGAAGGGTATGAAGACGGCCAACGCGACCAGAGGGCCAGCCAGCCAGGACAGGTCCGTGAAGTTGAGGAGGTTCTCGGAGACCGGGCCTGCGTAGCGGGGCACGCTGATCGTTGCCCAGGCCGCGATCATCCCGGCGATCAATGCGATCGCCCCGGGCCAGTACACCCCTCCCGAGCCCCAGTACGGGCTCTCCGGACCACCGTGCGCCGCCACGGGATCGATGTTCCAGTTCCGACGCCAGGCGTCGTAGATCCAGATCACGCCCCAGGGACCGATCCAGATGATCGTGTTCACGACGATGTCGTTGATCGTGGTGAGGAGGGCCTCGTCGAAGAAGAGCACGTAGATCAGCCCGATCGTCGCGAGGACCGCGTCGACCATCACCGCGTGGTAGCGCTTGATCGGGAGCCCCGCCGCCTGTGCGGCGAGACCCGCCGAATACATCGTCAGCATCAGGTTCGTCAGTGACCCGCCGATCGCGGCGAGGAGGAAGGGCAGGTACACCCACGACGGCATGATCGACTCGACGCCACCGAAGGTGTCGACCACGAGGTCCGCGTCCGTCTGGGAGGCCAGCAGGATGCCCACGATGCCGAGCAGCAGGCCCGAGCCACCCGCCGACAACAGCACGGTTCGAACGATGCTGCCCGCGGGTGTGTCGCTCGGCAGGTATCGCGGGTAGTCGGCAGCCGCGATCACGTAGGCGACATGGCCCGCGATCACGATCCCGAGGATTATCGCCATCGCCGACAGGGTGCCCCAGAGGTCGTACTCCCCGCCCAGGCTCGCAGCGAGATCGAGGTCGGGAAGCGCCTCGACGAGGACGACGATCGAGATCACCCCGAGGGCGATCGAGAAGAACCGCTGGACGTGGACGATGGTGCCGTGTCCGAGGAACGCGAGGAGCACGGAGAGCGCGTACACGAACGCGAGCCCGATCAGCTTTCCCGTCGTTCCGGAGTCGTCCCAGCCCAGGAAGGCGAAGAGCGCCAGCACGGCGAAGACGCCGATCGAGGCATTGATGATCTCGAACAAGATCCCGACGAGCCACGCGAGCGCGGCGTTGATGCGGGCGAAGCGCAGGCCGTACGGCGCGCGACTGACCGCCATGGTGGGGATCCCCGCCCTCGCGGGCGGGATCGACGTGAGCCCCACGAGCCAGTAGCTGAGCAGGATCCCGGCCGTGAGGGTCAGGAGGGTGAGCCAGACGGACAGACCGAGCGTGTATGCGAGCACGCCGAGAACGATGTTGAACGGATAGAGATTCGTTCCGATCCAGAACACGGTCAGGTTCCGGAGCGTCATCTTGCGTTCGTGCTCCGGGACGTAGTCGACTCCCCGCCGCTCCAGCCCGTAGACGGGATTGCCGCTTTCGTCCTCCAACGTCGGATGCTCCTCGCGGTTCGTTTCCACTGGTCTCCCCTCTACGATCCGGGAACCGGCTCCGCCGGCCCCTCTCCGATGACGGGCAACGACAAGGTCCGTGCCGGCACGTCCGACGCGCTGGTGTGCGCTGCGATCTCTCCGATCGTCGCGATCCAGAGCTCCGGCACCGCTTTCGCTCGCTCCAACAAGCGTCCGAGCGCGAGCGCTCGTGCCGGCCGGCCCGACAGGAACGGATGCATGGTCAACACGCAGCACCCGCCGACCTCCAGGTACGCCTCGATCTCTTCCCACCAGGTCTCGAGGACCCGCGCGGGTGGCTCGATCACACCGGACCCGGTGGGCGGATCCGGGAGGAACGCGTACTTCTCCCAGTCGTCCAGGGCCCAGGAGATCGGCACCTCGATGAGCTCGGACGCTCCGACGGCGAGGCGATAGGGCTCGTCGCGGTCGAACAGGCTCGAGTCGCACGTGAACCCGTACTCGGCGAGCAGATCGAGCGTCACGTCCGACGTCTCCCACCATGGTGCCCGGAAGACGGTCGGGCGGATGTCCGCGGTGCGTTCCAGGGCCTCCAGGCCCCGTTCCAGCTCCGCTCGTTCCGTCGCCGCGTCGATCAGGCCGGGCGGACGATGGAGGTAGCCGTGGTGGCAGATCTCGTGTCCCGCCGCCACGATCGCTTTCACGGTCCACGGATGCCGCTCCGCCGAGAAGCCGGGGATGAAGAAGCTGGTGCGGATCTCCAGGGCCTCCATCAGCTTGAGCAGGCGAGGGACCGCCGTCACCGGTCCGTACTGCTGATGGGTCATGATCGACGGGCGTCGAGCGTACTTCTCGTCGACGGCGAGCACGGCTGCCTCGGCATCCATGTCGAACGTCACGGCGAGCGCGGCGCGTTTCCCTTCCGGCCACGGGAACATCTCAGCCCTCCTCCGGAGGAGTGCGCTGATCCGCGGTGCTGCGAACCGCCGGACCACCCGCCAGGAGGCACACCAGCTCGTAGACCACCGTCGCCGCGGCAAGCGACGTGAGGTCCGCATGGTCGTAGGGCGGGGAGACCTCGACGACGTCGGCCGACACCAGGCGGAGTCCCGCCAGACCTCGCAGGATCATCAGGAGCTCCCGCGACGTCAGGCCGCCGACCTCCGGCGTGCCGGTCCCGGGCGCGTGCGCCGGGTCGAGGGAATCGATGTCGATCGAGACGTACAGGGGATGGTCGCCCACCCGTTCCCGGATCCGCTGGACGACGCCTTCGACACCCTCGCGATGGACGTCCTCCGTCCGGATCGTGCGGAACCCGAAACCGGCGTCGTCGATCATGTCCTGTGCGCTGTAGAGGGGGCCGCGGATCCCGACGTGCATCGAGGCGTCGTCTCGGAACAGGCCTTCCTCGGACGCGCGGCGAAGGAGCGTTCCGTGCGTGTAGGGAGCGCCGAAGTAGGTGTCCCAGGTGTCGAGGTGGGCGTCGAAGTGCACCAGCGCCACCTGACCGTGCTTCCGGTGCATCGATCGGAGCAGCGGCAGGACGACGGTGTGGTCGCCGCCGATGCTCACGATCGAACCGGCCCGTTCCAACACCTCGTCCGCGCCTCGTTCGATCTGGCCGATCGACTCCATGATGTCGAAGGGGTTGCAGGCGACATCACCCGCATCCGCGCCCTGCAGCAACGCGAAGGGCTCCATCTCGTGGATCGGATGGAACTGCGGTCGGAGCATCCGCGAGGCCTGACGGATCGCCTGCGGGCCGAACCGCGCACCCGGCCGGAAGCTCACGCCGGAGTCGAACGGGATCCCGAGGATGGCGACGTCGCACCGGTCGATGTCGCGCAACTCCGGCAAGCGAACGAAGGTCGACGGTCCCGCATACCGGGGAACGACCGTCCCGCTCACGGGCTGGACCGTGGGCTCGCCGTTCGAGATCTCGCGTCCCTCCCTCGATGACCGAAGGCGGATGCTAGCGCCCGCTCGAGGCGCCGTCGAGTTGCGCCGGACCGCTAAGCGGGGCGGACCTAGAACGGTCCGTCGGCCGACAGGTGCTCGTGGATCCCGAGCCATGCGCCATCGTCCTGCCGCTGGAAGACGATCGACTCGCGCTCGTGCAGCGTCGACTCTTCCCCGTCCCACATCTGCACCGTCGTGACCCGGTGGGTGAGGATCGCGACGTCGCCATACGCGCTGATCTCGGCGTCACGGGATCCCGCGGACAGCACCCGGAACCCGTGTTCGGCCTTCCAGGAGCGAACCGCGGTGCGATAGTCCTCGCGGGAGCCGATGACGTCCTGGCCGTGGAAGAAGAACGTGGCGTCGGGATGGAAGCAGGCGAAGTACCCGTCCTCGTCGCCGGTGGAGAACGCCTCCATCAGTCGCTCGACCGCGGCACCAACCTCCTCGATCGCATCCGTCATGGTCTCTCCTCTCCGATGAGCCCTTCGACGCCACGCTTCGCCAACTGGTCCGCCACGATGTTCCGTTGGATCTCGGAGGTCCCCTCCCAGATCCGATCGACGCGGAGCTCCCGGTAGAAACGCTCGGCGACGTTCTCGCGCATGTAGCCACGGCCGCCGAAGATCTGCACCGCCCGGTCGGCGACGCGCCCGGCGGCCTCGGAGGCGAAGAGCTTGGCCATCGAGCACCGCGCGTGCTGGATCTTCACGTCGATCCCGGCATCGATCCCGCGCGCCAGCTCGTACGTCATCAGCCGTGAGGCCCACAGGTCGGTGAGCGAATCCGCCAACATGTGACCGATCGCCTGGAACTCGACGATCGGCTTCCCGAACTGCACGCGCTCCTTCGCGAACGCCGTGGCCTCGTCTGCGAGCCGTTCCATCGCGCCGCAGCAGCGAGCCGCGATCATCAGGCGCTCGTACCGGAACCATTCGTGGGTGAACGACATGCCGTCCCCCTCGGCGCCGATCAGATGCGAGCTCGGCACCCGCACGTCCTCGAACGCGACCATCGCGTGGGTGTCGGGGTACGTGTGCGAGTAGCGCGGCTCGCGGAGGAGCCGAACGCCGGATGTGTCCTTGTCGACGAAGAAGAGCGCGTGCTCACCCTCGTGCTCGCCGCCCGCGAGCTTGGCCTGGAAGAAGATCCAGTCCGCGGTGTTGTACGAGGTCACGTGCATCTTCGTGCCGTTCAAGACGTAGTCGTCGCCGTCACGGGATGCGGTCGACTCGATCGCGTCGACGTCGGAGCCGGCGCCCTCCTCCGTGATCGCGTAGCACTCGTGGCGCTCGCCCCGCACCGCGGGCACGATCCAGCGCTCGATCTGCTCGGGCGTGCAGACCGAGGGAGCCCACGCCGGCGGCGTGTGGACGCACCAGCCGAGGGCGTTCGTGACGCGCCCGATCTGCTCGGAGACCAGGACCTGCTGGAAGGTGGTGAACCCACCGCCACCCAGCTCCTTCGGCATGTTCATCGCGAACAGGCCGAGCTCCTTCGCCTTCGTGACGTGTCCCTTGCGATCGTCGTCGGGGATCCGGCCTTCGTGCTCCTCGGCGTGGACCTCCCAGGGGATCAGGTCCTCGTCCACGAATCGGCGGGCGCGCTCCTGGATCGCGCGGTCCTCCTCCGACCAGCCGGGCGGCGTCATGGCCGGTGAGCATACGGCGGACGGCCCCCGCGCCGCTGCGGCAAGATGTGCGCCGTGCGCTACTGGCGAGCCGCCGAGCCGAAGCCCTCCTACGAGGTCGTGATCGTGGGAGGAGGCGGGCACGGTCTCGCGACGGCCTACTACCTGGCCACGCACCACGGCATCACGGACGTCTGTGTGGTCGAGAAGGGCTGGCTCGCGGGCGGCAACATGGCCCGGAACACCACGATCATCCGCTCGAACTACCTCTGGGACGAGTCCGCGGCGATCTACGAGCACTCGCTGAAGCTCTGGGAAGGGCTCGAGGAGGAGCTCGGCGTCGACGTCGAGTTCTCGCAGCGCGGGGTCCTGAACCTCGCGCACGACCTGGGTGAGGTTCGATCGTCGATGCGGCGGGTGCACGCGAACCGCCTGAACGGCGTGGACGCGGAGTGGCTGACTCCCGAGGAGGTCGCCGAGTTCTGTCCTCTGGTGAACGTCTCACCGTCGCTCCGCTACCCCGTGTTGGGGGCGACGCTGCAGCGTCGAGGTGGCGTCGCGCGACACGACAGGGTCGCGTGGGCCTATGCGACGCGAGCCAGCGAGCTCGGCGTCGACATCGTCGAGCACGCCGAGGTCACCGGGTTCCTCCGCGGGCCCGGCGGTCGCGTGGAAGGTGTCGCGACGACACGCGGCGACATCCGCGGTGCGAAGGTGGCCCTCGCCGCCGCGGGTCACACCAGCGTGCTCGCCTCGATGGTCGGACTCCGCCTGCCGCTGCAGTCGCATCCCCTGCAGGCGTTGGTAAGCGCCCTGTACGAGCCCGTCCTCGGCTGCGTCGTGATGTCGAACAAGGTGCACGTATACGTGTCACAGGCCGACAAGGGCGAACTGGTGATGGGGGCGGGGATCGACTCGTACAACGGCTACGCGCAGCGGGGCTCGTTCCACGTGATCGAACACCAGCTGGCGGCGGCGGTCGAGCTGTTCCCGATCTTCGCGCACGCGAAGCTGCTTCGGACCTGGGGCGGGATCGTCGACGTCTGCCCGGACGCGTCGCCGATCGTCGGGCTGTCGGGGATCGACGGGTTGTTCCTGAACTGCGGCTGGGGCACCGGAGGCTTCAAGGCCACGCCCGGATCCGGGTGGGCGTACGCGGAAACGATCGCGACGGGTGAGCCCTCAGCTCTGGTACGCCCGTTCTCGCTGGACAGGTTCACGACCGGCGCGCTGATCGACGAGCACGGCGCGGCGGCGGTCGCGCATTGATGCGCGCAGATATGGAAGAACACTGATGGGTGTCCGGAAAGACACGGTTCGGGGCATGGCGCTCGCGCTCCCCGAGGCGGTCGAGCTGGAGACCTGGGAACAGCCCACGTTCCGGGTGAGGAAGAAGATCTTCGTGATGTTCTCCGACCAGGAACGCGAGGCGTGGGTCAAGAGCACGCACGACGAGCAGCGCGCCCTCGTCCAGATGGATCCCGAGACGTTCTTCGTCCCGCCGTACGTCGGGCCGAGCGGCTGGGTGGGCGTCCGGTTCCGGACGGTGGATCGGGACGAGATGCGCGAGCTGGTCACCGAGGCGTGGCGGCTCACCGCGCCGAAGCGGGTCGTGGCCGCGTTCGACGGGGACGGTGGGTAGGACATGCTGCTGATCCACTGCCCGTGGTGCGGTCCGCGCGACGAGATCGAGTTCAAGTACGGCGGCCAGGCGCATGTCGCTTATCCGGCCGATCCGGATGCCCTGTCGGACGAGGAGTGGGCCGACTTCCTGTTCATGCGCGACAACCCACGTGGACCGTTCCGCGAGCGCTGGTACCACGTGCACGGGTGCCGTCGCTGGTTCAACGCGGTTCGCGACACGACGACGCATCGGTTCCTCGCGACGTACCGGATCGATGAGGAGCCGCCCGCGTGACGTCGCGACGGCTTCCGGAGGGCGGCTCCTGGATCGACCGGTCGAAGCCGGTCACGTTCCGGTTCGACGGCGCGGAGTACGAGGGATTCGAAGGCGACACGCTGGCGAGCGCGCTGCTGGCGAACGGCGTGACGGGCGGGTTCCGGAGCCCGATCCTCGGAAGACCCCGCGGGATCATGACCGCCGGGCCCGAGGAGCCGAACGCGTTCGTCGAGATCAGCGAGCCCTGGTTCGACCCGATCGTCGCCGCGACGATGGTCGAGCTGGTGGACGGTCTCGTGGCGGAGCCGCGGGCAGGCGTGGGACGCCTGACCGCGGCGGTGCGTTCCGTCGCGGCGCCGCGAGCACCGGCATCGGCACGTCGAGACGCTCGTCGTCGGAGGCGGTCCATCCGGGCGTGCGGCCGCGGTCGCCGCGACGAACCGCGGCGACCGCGTGATCCTCGTAGACGAACGCCACCGCGTCGACGATCCTCCGGACGGCGTCACCGTCCTGCCGCGGACGACTGCCCTCGGCATCTACGACGACGGCTACGTCGTCGCGCTGGAAAGCACGCCGGAGCTCGAACGCCTCTGGCACGTCCGCGCGGGTCGCGTGATCCTCGCGACCGGCGCGACCGAGCGACCGATCGCGTTCGCCGGCAACGACCGGCCCGGCGTGATGCTCGCCTCCGCAGCCGGGGCATATCTGGAATGGTTCGGCGTCCTCGTCGGCAACCACGTGACGATCCTGACCGCGAACGACTCGCATCGAATGAACTGGTGGGCGTCCTCGACGCCGTTGGAGTCGACGCAGAGGTCATCGATCTACGCGGGACCTGGGCCCTCGAGCTCGAAGGGGGGAACCCCTGCTCGTCTCGGGCGGATGGAATCCCAATCTGTCGCTGTGGCGAGCGATCGGCGGGTCGGTTCGCTTCGACAACATGCTCACCTGCTTCCTCCCCACCGACGGGCCACCGTGGCTCGAGGTCGTCGGCGCAGCGTCTGGCGAGGGAATGACCCCGACGTCGCCTGCGTGGTTCATCGATTCGCATCGCTCGACCTCGTTCGTCGACCTGCAGCGCGACCAGACGGTGGCCGATGTCGCGACCGTGCTGGACGCCGGCCTCACGTCCGTGGAGCACGTGAAGCGAGCGACGTACATCGGCACCGCGATCGATCAGGGACGAACGAGCGGCGTGCTGACAGCGGCGATCGTGAACCAGTTGCTCGGCGCCGGCCCGGACGCGCAGGGGCCGACCAGCGCTCGCCCACCGGCCGTGCCGGTTCCATACCTGACGATCGCGGGACCGGATCGTGGCGACCTGCTCGATCCGATCCGGAGGACGCGCATCCACCCGTGGCACGAGGAGCACGGCGCCGTCTTCGAAGACGTGGGCCAGTGGAAGCGACCTCGGTACTTCCCGCGCGACGGAAAGGACATGGATGGCTGCGGTCGCCCGTGAATGCCGCGCGGTACGGAACGCGGTCGGTGTGCTCGACGCCTCCACCCTCGGGAAGATCGAGGTGATCGGACCCGACGCGGCCGCATTCCTCGACCGGATGTACACGAACCGGATGAGCACGCTCGCCGTCGGCTCGATCCGCTACGGGTTCATGCTCGGGCTCGACGGCATGGTGGCCGACGACGGCGTCGCGATTCGCGTGGCGGATGATCGCTTCCTGGTGACCACGACGACCGGGAACGCCGCGATGGTGCTCGACCGTTTCGAGGAATGGCTCCAGACCGAGTGGCCGGATCTCCGCGTGTATTGCACGAGCGTCACCGAGCAGTGGTCCGACGTCGCGATCGCGGGACCGAAGGCGCGCGAGGTGCTGGCCGCACTCGGCACGGACATCGATCTCTCACGCGAGGCGTTCCCGATCATGACGTTCCGCGACGGCGAGGTAGCGGGGATCCCGGTGCGCGTCGCTCGGGTGAGCTTCACCGGTGAGCTCTCGTACGAGATCCTCCTCGACGGCCGGCGCGGCCTCGAGCTGTGGGAAACGGTCATGTCGGCGGGGGCGCCGTTCGGCGTGACCCCCTATGGCACCGAGGCGATGCACGTCCTCCGAGCCGAGAAGGGATTCGTGATCGTCGGGCAGGACACCGACGGCACGGTGACGCCCGACGATCTCGGGATGGGCTGGATCGTCCGGAAGGACGACTCGGACTTCATCGGGCGCCGGTCGCTTCGGCGGGCGGATACGGCCCGGCTCGATCGCAAACAGCTCGTCGGGCTCCTCTCGGACGATCTCCTCCCCGAAGGCGCGCAGCTCGTCGAGGAGGACACCGGTCGCATCCCGATGGCGATGATCGGTCACGTCACGTCGTCGTATCGGAGCTCGACACTCGATCGGCCGATCGCGCTCGCGATGGTCGAGGGCGGACGCGACCGGATCGGGCAGACGGTCCACGCGCCGCTGCCAGGCGGCACGATCGGAGCGGAGATCGTCTCGCCCGTCTTCTACGACCCGGAGGGGGCGCGCCATGACGGCTGAGCCCCTCGCGACGATCGATCTCGCACAGATCGACGTCCGGGTGGACGCGGCCGCCCTCCCCTTCGAACCGCCCGAGCCGAACACCGCGACGACGTGGAACGGTCGGGACGTCCTCTGGCTCGGCCCCGACGAGTCGCTAGTCGTCGCCGAATCGGGAGCCGCGACCGCGATCGCCAGCGAGCTGGAGGCCGCGCTGGCCGGCCACCATCGCTCGGTCCTCGACGTCGGCGCGAACCGGATCGTCTTCGAGCTGGTCGACGGTCTCGAGGCGCTGTCCTCGGCCTGCGGGTTGGATCTCCATCCGAGCCGCTGGCTGCCGGGGATGTGCGCCCAGACCCTGTTCGGCGGGGCGCAGGTGATCCTGCACCAGCGCGACGAGCGAACGACGCGCGTCTTCGTCCGCCCGTCGTTCGCCGGCTACGTCACAGAATTGCTCGCCGTCACGCGCCGTTGAGCTCCTCCAGCATCCGCCGTTGCCAGGCCACGGTCTCCTCGACCTGGTTGAACGTGAACAGGTGGAGCTTCGCGATGTTCGCCTCCGGAGCGATGAGCGTCGGCCCGAGCGAACGGAGCAGCCGGTCGGCCGTGAACGTCCTGCGGAAGAGGAGCTGGATCAGTTGCCGGTTCTTCCTGAGGTAGCGAAGCGAACCGCCGACACCGATCCGTGCCGCGATCCGGACCAGACGCCGGACCCTCACCGCGCCCGGCACGCCGACGTGCACGGGCAGCGTCACGCCGGCATCCCTGATCCGGCCGATCCACGATGAGATCGCATCGCCGTCGAACGTCATCTGCGTCGTGACGTGCGTGGCGTGCTCCTGCTTCGCGAGGAGCGCGTGGATCAGTTGTGTCTCCGGGATCGCCGGGTGTCCCTCCGGATAGCCCGCGACCCCGATCGACGTGAACGGGTTCCCCAGCTCTTCCATCGCACGGAGCAACGCGAGCCCGTCGTGCAGCTCACCCCGATCCTTGGCATCGCCACCGATCACGAAGGCGCTGCTCATCCCGACCTGGCGGCATCGGTCGAGCACATCCTTCAGGTGTGCCCGATCCCGGAACATGTGGGCTGCGAGGTGCGGCGTCGCATCGTGCCCACGTGCGACCGATCCCTCGCAGAGCTCGATCGTCGCCTCGATCCCGTGGCTCGGCGACGCCGTGACCGTGGTTGCGGCTCCTTCGGGCAGCGCCTCGGCCCGCTCCAAGGCATCCCGGAGCGGGATCAACTCGAACAGCGGCCGCTCGACGAGCCTGCGGAGCGCGGCCGTCTCGCTTTCCGAGAGTGTCGGTGTCCGGTGCCCCCGCGAGGTCATCACCGGGCCAATAGTGCCCGAGGACCCTTCGGCGGTCGTCCTGCCGCGCGAACCCACGGTCACCGGGGAACGCCACTCCCCTCGCAGGTGTACTCGGGCACATGGGCTGCATGTCCCTTGCCGCGTTCCTCGTTTCGGTCGCACTCGTCGCATGCACGTCCGAGGGGGACGCGGCCGGCCCTTCCCCAGCCGCGTCCCGGTCGGATGCACTCCCCGCTGCCGCCCCGGGCCGCGGAACGGTCGTGTTCAGCGGCGACGATGGCGAGATCCATCTCCTCTCGCTGCCGGGCGGCGACGACCGAACGGTGACCTCCTTCCCCGGCCCGCAGTTCGATCCCGATGGCCATGGACGCCTCCTCGTGTTCCGGGACTCGCGCGCCGGTGTGAACGTCAACGACGACATCGCCGTGATCCGCACGGACGGCACGGGCTACCGGAACCTCACCCGGTCGCCGGATGCCAACGAGTGGGGACCGGTCTGGTCCCCGGATGGTCGGCAGATCGCGTACTCCTCCGACGAGAACGGCATGCCGCAGCTCTTCGTGATGGACGCCGACGGCGCGAACGCACGGCAGCTCTCGGACGTCTGGGGCGAGTATCCAGCCTGGTCGCCCGATGGCTCCCTGATCGCCTTCGCGTCCTCGATGGGCGGCTCGACGCCGTTCGGCGATCCCGACTACGACGTGTGGGTGATGGACGCCGACGGGCCCAACGAGACGAATCTCACGACCACGCCGGACAGCTACGACGGGTACCCGACCTGGTCGCCCGACGGCGAGTGGATCGCGTTCGAGTCCACGCGGAGCACACCGTCGTCGTTCGAACCGCCTCCCCACGACCTCGAGCGCCTCAGCGACGAGGACGTCTGGGTGATGCGGCCGGACGGGTCCGATGCGCGGAACTTGACGTCGGACCTCGTCCGGCTCGACAAGTTCCCGGACTGGTCGGCCGGTGGCCTCCTGGTCGATCGCGAAGGGTCGATCGTAATCCTCGACCCGCGCACCGGCGAAGAGGACGACGTGAGCGAGCGAACCACGGTGTTCGGGAACTTCCCCGCCTGGGTGAACGGCCGCTAGCTTTCTTTGGTTCCCCACTGCTGGTTGGCTGTCGCCGCCGCCCGACGCGATGGTGATTCACGAGCGACTTAGAAGCCTTCCGCCGAAGTGGGGCTCCGGCTGGGAGGTCGATCTTGAGTTCCTCGAGCGACTGTGGCACCCCGCCGCTGGCGGAGGTCGAAGGATGGCGCGAAGTCTCTCTGACACCGACGAGCTATTGATGACCTTCGCTATCGCGACTACCTTGCGGGATGAGCCTTAACGTGACGGCTGAAAAGCTCCACCCCTTCCTCCGCACCCTCGGTGGATCAGCCATTCATGGCGGGCGCTAGAGCATTCGCCCCCGCTGCCTTCCGTGTCAGGGAAGTCAAGCGCAAGCGTCCTACCTGCGGTGCGCTGAAGACGGGCAGAGAGCCGTACGCATGGTCCATATAGTGAATCTTCTGCTAGCCGTCTGGTCGGATTCAAATGGGCGCCCAGACTCAAGCGCTCCGTGTAACTGACCTCAAACCTAGATACTCGGATTGGTCATTCGATCTGATCGATGAACTCTCGGGGCTGCCGCAATCTCCCAAATGCGTAATCGACCAAGAACCCAATCGACGCACCAATCACGGCGCCAAACCCAACCGCGTATCCGATAGCCACGGCGGAGGAAAACTGCCACCCGAAGAGTCTCCTTCCGCAGAACGACTCGCTAACACCGTCGGAGCAGTACCCGCCGTTCGCAACTATGAGGAGCGCTCCTATTCCTGCCCCAAGGGCAGCAAACACGCTCACGATAAGGAGTCGTCTCATCAGGATGTCGCCTCCTAATACTCCGCCGTGAACTCGTGAGTGTCGTGCGTTTCGATGGTCTGCCACTTGTCCGAGTTGTCCAGATCACCGCCCAGGTTTTCGCACATGGTCTGGACACTGGGTGGGTCGGCCCAGTTGCAGTCCGCGGAAGATGTGAAGTGTCCAGGCGAACCGGTAGACGTCAGCCATCCACCAGCCGCATGCCCGAACTCATGAGTGGCGACGCCATGGGCGCTCACGGTGTTGGGCACACCATCGCTTCCTGCCTGGTGATGCCAGTCTTCGTCGGTGTCGAAGTCCATGTTGAACTTCTCTCCCGCTCCTCCCATATGGCAGACACCTGCACCGCCAAGGTGCCCACCTGGACCGTCTTGCGACCATCGTTTGACGACGCTGTCCTCATTGGCGAAGTTGATGCAACTCACCTGATCACGCAACACCGATTGTCGAATATAGGTGAACCCGTCGCCCACGCTGATGTTGCTCCATTTGCTGTCACCAAAGTCCAGACTATTGTTCCAAGATGTGTTCCAGGTCGCCCCGTCTGAGGCTCGGTAATACTCAACCGACTTGTCGATCCACGCCGGTCCCGGGAAGTAGTTCGTGGTGTGACCCTGTGCTTGGAAGCCCAGAATCACTAGCATGACGACGATGCTTCGGAGGGTCGGCCGTCGCGAAGACGGCAGCCACCGACCCCATCAAGAATACCGCAACGTACGGCAAGACTCGCTTAAGTAGAGTCCACATTGTTCGCGGTTCGCGGCTCCTTCCGGACGCAACGTAGTGTATTGACTCGCTGACCTATTGGGAACCCCCATCCAGGCTCCCCCAACCTCCCGACAGCCAGCCAGCCATCAGAACGGTGCTCGAGACATCGAGTGGCCCCCAAGAAAGCCAGCTGCCCTTAACCCTTGGGGATCTCCTTGGTCGGGTCCCAGTGGGGTGTCTGCACGACGGTCGCGCCGACCTTGCCCTTCGGGGTCTCGACCTCGAGGGTCGTGCCCAGCTCCGTGTGCTCGATCGGCAGCATCGCGAGCCCGATGTTCTTCTCCATACGCGGCGAGTAGCACGCCGACGTCACGCGACCGACGACGCTACCACCGGCCGACGCCGGGAAGAAGTCGATCATCTCATTGTCGATGTAGGTGCCGAGCGGGTCGCCCTCGATGTCGACGCCGACGAGCTTCTGCTTCACGCCCTCGGCCTTGATCTTCTTCAGGGCTTCCTTGCCCATGAAGTCGGCTTCCTGCTCGAGATCGACCATCCATGTGTAGTGGTAGCCCACCTCGAAGGGGTTGTTCTCGTACCACATGTCCGCGCCGAAGGCCAAGATGCCTCCCTCGATGCGACGGATGTGGCACGGACCGATCACGCGGAGGTCGTGCGGCTTGCCTGCTTCGAGCACCCTGTCCCAGAGCTGCACGCCGTGCATCGACGCGTCCCGCAGATAGATCTCGTAGCCGACCTCACCCGTGTAGCCGGTGCGCGAGACCACGACCTGCATCCCGTCGAGCTCCGCCTTCATCAACCCGTAGTAGGGAACGTCGAGGATCTTGTCGCCGAACAGCTCGACCAGCACCTTCTTCGCGTTCGGGCCCTGGATCTGGACCGGCGCGACATCGATCTCCTGCACGGTGACGTCCATCCCCTTCGCGCCCGCGATCCCGAGGGCGTAGAGGTTCACGTCCGAGTCGGCGAGCGAGAGCCAGAACTCGTCCTCCTCGACCCGCAGGAGGACGGGGTCGTTCAGGATCCCCCCGTCGGGGCCGGTGATGAACACGTACTTGCACTGGTCCACCGCGCACTTGTTGAGGTCCCGCGGCACGATCATGTTCGTGAGGTCGAATGCGTCCGGACCCTTGATCTGGATCTGCTTCTCGACGCCGACGTCCCACATGGTCACCGCGTTCACGAGGTGCCAGTACTCGGCCACCGGGTCGCCGTAATGGCGCGGATGGTACGTGTGGTTGTAGACGCTGTAGCGCGCCACGCCGTGCTCGCGCGAGGCGTAGAAGTAGGGCGACTTGCGGATCCTCGTGTAGAGCAGGATGCCCGGGTCCTCGTTCACTGCCATCGAAGCTCCTTCGGTCAGGCCCGCAGGCGCTCGCCCTTGGGGTCCCACAACGGCTCGGCCGCGACGGTAGCCGCCAGACGGTCGCCGAAGTATTCCACTTCGACCGGCGTTCCCTCCACCGCCAATTCGGCCGGGAGATAGCCGTAGACGATCCCTCGACCGATCGAGTAGCCGTAGGCGGCGCTCGTCACGTAGGAAACGACCCGGCCGGCGTGCAGGATCGGCTCCTTGCCCATCACGACGTGGGCGGGATCGTCGAGGGTGATGCAGGCGAGCCTCTCGCTCGGCCCGACGTCGAGCTTGCGCTGCAACGCCTCCCGACCCTGGAACGCACCCTTGTCCATCCGGACGGCGAAGCCGAGGCCGGCCTCGAACGGATCGTGCTCCGTGTGGATGTCCTGGCCCCACAGTCGGTAACCCTTCTCGAGGCGCAGGGAGTCGAACGCGCCGCCGCCGGCCGCGACGATCCCGTACACCTGCCCGGCCTCCCACAGAACGTCCCAGGCTCGCTGTCCCATCGCGATCTGCCCGTAGAGCTCCCAACCGAGCTCGCCGGCGTAGGAGATCCGCTGCGTCCAAACGGGATCGACCTCGCCGACGTTCAGGTAGCGAGCGGTCATGTACGGGAACGCGTCGTTGGAGACGTCGACGTCCGTCACGGCCTGGAGGACGTCGCGGGCGCGCGGTCCCCACAGACCGAGCGCGAAGAGCGATCCCGTGCGGACGGTGAGGTTGACCCGTTCGCCGTCGCGCCGCTGGGCGAGCAGCCACGCGCGGTCGTGCTGCCCCGACCCGCCCCCGGTGACGACGCGGAAACGATCCTCGTCCTTCCGGGTGACGGTGAGGTCGCACCGGATGCCTCCCGACGGCGTGAGCATCGAGGTGTAGACGATCGTCCCCACGGGACGATCGATCCGGTTGGCGCAGATGCGTTCGAGGAACGAGAGCGCATCTGCGCCGGTGATGTCGAACTTGGCGAAGGGCGTGATGTCGAAGAGCCCGACGCGCTCGCGTGTGGCGATGTGCTCCGCCCCGACGCACGGCGACCAGCTCTGCGCCGCCCAGCCCTTACGCGATTCCCATGGCGCGCCGGTCAGCACGTGATTCGCCTCGAACCATTGCGGCCGCTCCCAGCCGGCACCCGAGAAGAACTCGGCGCCGAGGTCCCGGTGGCGCGCGTAGAAGGGCGTCAGCTTCAGCGCGCGCGGATGGGACATCTGCTGAAGCGGGTGGAGGATGTCGTAGACCTCGCGGTACTGCTGGGCGCCGCGCGCGCGGACGTACGGCTTCGTCGTCATGAACGGGTAGAAGCGGTTCGCATCCGCCTCGGCCATATCCATCGAAGGCTCGCCCCCGGCGATCCATTCGGCGGCCATCCTCCCCATGCCCCCGCCGTGCGTGACCCAGACGGCCTCGCAGATCCAGAAGCCGCGGACGTCCGCAGACTCACCGACGATCGAACCCATGTCCGGCGTGAACGAGAACATGCCGTTGATCGCGGTCGACTCGTCCAGCATCTCCTTCACGGGCGGGAGCAGCCTCGTGCTCTCCTGGTACGCGACCTCGAAGTGCTCGGGCGTGAACGGCTCGATGCTCGGCTGCGGCTCCCCGTCCCGATAGGGGCGGAGGTCGTCGGGATCGAACAGGATCGGCTCGTGGCGGTAGTTGCCGAGCGCGTACCGATCGCCCTGCTGGCGGAAGTAGAGCGACAGGTCCTGGTGACGGAGGATCGGATGGACGACTTCCTGCCCGGCGTCCGCTGCGAGCGCCGGCAACGGCTTCGTCCACACGAGCTGGTGCTGGACCACCGCGAGCGGGATCGGCACCCCGGCCATCCGTCCGATCGTCGGGCCCCAGATCCCGGCGCAGACCAGGACCTGTGCACACTCGATGTCACCTCGGTCGGTGTGGACGCCATGGACCATGCCGTCGCGGACGTCGAAGCCGGTGACGCGGACGCCACCCTCGAACGCGACACCCTTCTCCTCGGCCTTCGCGGCGAGTGCCGCCGCGACACGCGTGCCCTTGGCGATCCCGTCCGAGGGCACGAGGTAGGAACCGAGGATGTGACCGGGGTCGAGGATCGGGATCCGCGCGGCGGTTTCCTCGGGGGTGAGGAGCTCGGTCCCCTCGATCCCGTAGGCACGCGCGTAACCCCGCCGGCGCTTCAGCTCCTCGGTCCGCTCCGGGGTCGTCGCGACCTCGATGCCACCGACCCCGTACCAGGCGGGCTGTCCCTCCAGCTCGAGCCCGGAATACAGGTCGACGGAGTACTGCGCGAGGCGGCACATCGTCCGCGAGCCGTTCGTCTGGAACACGAGTCCCGGCGCGTGGGAGGTCGAGCCGCCGGTCTCGAACAACGGGCCTTGATCGATCACGAGGACGTCCGTCACTCCGAGCTCGGCCAGGTGATACGCCGCACTGGTGCCGACGATCCCCGCCCCGATCACGACGAGCTGCGCGCGATCCCTCATGAGGTGGCCGACACTATCGAACGCCTCTATCCCTGCGTGTGTTGGTAGGAGGCGAGCTTCCCCCGCTTCAGCGTCACGATCACGCCCTGCAACACGCCCTGCACGTACTCGCTTCCCGGGTTGAACGTCTGGGTTCGACCGATCCGGAAGCGGCCGCCCGACTCGTGGATGTGACCGTGCAGCCCGACGAGCGGCTGGTACTTCTCGATCGCCTCCCGCACCGCCCGGCTCCCCCCGCCCGTCGTCACGAACCGGCCCGCTTCCCGGATCGGCCGAGGCAGCTCGCCGGGACGGACCTCCAGCTTCAGGCACGTGTCGATCGGCGTGTCCTTCGGCGGACAATGCAGGTTGAACACGCAGCGGCCGAGGTCGGGCACGGCGCCGACCGCCGCATCGATCGCATCCCGCGATCTCCTCCTCGCTCGCTTCGCGAGGGGTGTCCCACGGCGTGAAGGTCGAGAGCCCGACCGTGATCATCGTGTGCTCGCCGTCGAGCTCGACCAGGCGGCCCTCGCTCGCGAAGACCTGCTCCCCCTCGTGGTGATCGAGCGTTTCCAGCACTGCGGGCTCGTCATCGTTCCCTCCGGTCATGTAGAGCCGGACCCCCGTCCCGCGCAGCCGATCCTCGGCCAGCTCGATCCACTCGGCGAGCCTCGCCGTCGCGAGCTCGTGGAACAGGCCGTGCCTGGCCAGCGGGTCGGCTTCGAGGACCTCGTACTCGTCCCTGTCGAAGACCTTCCAGTAGAAGCCGGGCTGCTCGACCGCGCGCGTGAACGGCTCGAGACCGTCGGCCTCGAATCGCTCGTCGCGTCCCTGGAAGGTTGCCTGGAAGCCGCCGTTGTGCCGCACGATCGGCACCAGGACCTTGCCCATCAGGTCGCCGCCGAAGACGAGGGCGTCGACGCCGTAGAAGTCCGCGGCCGCGAGGAACTTCCGGAACGTGACCTGCGACCCGTGGATGTCGGCCGCGAAGAAGAGGCGGGTCGCTCCGCTTCGGGTCGTCGCCACGGAGGTTCGCCTACCCGAGGTTGACGACGATCGTCTTCAGCTCGGTCAGTCGCTCCATCGAGAAGCGGCCGCCGACGCGGCCGACGCCGCTCTTGGATCCCGCCCGGCCGCCGAACGGGAGGTGGGACTCCCAGTAGTTCGTGCCCTCGTTGATGTTGACCCAGCCGGTGCGCACGGCTTCGGCGAAGCGGAGGCCGCGACCGAGATCCTTCGTGAAGATCGCGGACAGGAGGCCGTAGGGCGAGCCGTTCACCAAGTCGATCGCTTCCTGCTCGGACCGGATCGCGCTTACCGGGACGACGGGGCCGAACGTCTCCTCCCGGGCGATCTCCATCTCGTCGGTGACCCCGTCCAGCACGGTGGCTTCGAAGAACAGCGCGCTCCCGTGCGCCGGTGCGCGATGGCCGCCGGCAACGAGCGTCGCGCCGCGCTCCTGGGCCTCGGTCACATGACGCTCCGTCTTGTCGGCCGTCGGCTCGTTGTTGACCGGTCCCATCGTGGTCGTGTCGTCGAAGGGATCGCCGAGCCGGATCCGCTCCTCGATCGCCTTCGAGAGCCTGCCGACGTAGTCGTCCTTCACGTCCTCGTGCACGAGGATCCGCTCGCCGGCGGTGCAGCTCTGGCCGGCGTTGAGGAAGCAGGCCGCGAGGGTCGCCTCGACCGCGGCATCGAGGTCGGCGTCCTCACAGATCACGAGCGGCCCGTTGCCCCCCATCTCGAGCAGGAGCTCCTTGCCGGCCGCGCGCGAGGCGACCGTGTGACCGGTCGCGATCGATCCGATGAAGCCGACGGCCGCCGTCCCCGGGTTCGCCGCGACCTCGTCACCCACCACCGGCCCCGGCCCGGTCACGAGGTTGAACGTCCCCGGCGGGAGGTCCGCCGCGTGGATGCACTCCGCGAGCTTGACCGCGCACACGCTCGTCGTGGGGGCCGGTGCGAGCACGACGGCGTTGCCGGCGGCGAGCGCCGGGGCGACGATCTCGCCGGGCATCGTGTACGGCCAGTTCCACGGGCTGATCACGCCTACGACACCCCGTGACACGCGGTAGAGGAACACCCGCTTCTCCGCGTCGATGCTCGGCGGGATCAGCCCCTCGAGTCGGGTCGCGTCCGCTGCCGCCATATCGAAGTACGCGATCAGCTCCTCGACCTCGTCGCGCGCCTCGGCTTCGAGCGGCTTGCCCTGGTCGAGCGCGAGCGTCCGCGCGAGATCGTCCCGGCGTTCGTCGATCGCGACGGCGATGCGACGCATCGCCGCGGCCCGGTCGAACGCAGAGAGCGCCGACCATCCCGGCCACGCATCGTTGGCCGCGGCGATCGCGCGCTGCGCGTCGATCCGCGTGCCCTCCGGGATCGACCCGATCACCTCGCCGGTCGACGGCGACGTGGCATCGAACGTGGCCCCACTCCTGGAGGCGACCCAGTCGCCTCCGATCAACATCCGGTGCGCGTCCGCCATGAAGTCACCCTACCCAGGGACACGGGAGGCGGCCTCGAGAGGCCGCCTCCACGCTCCGTCGATCCCGGTGCGTTACTCGACCGGGATCTCCTTGTGGATCGCTCCGAGGTCGATGCCCTGGCTCTTGCGCACGACCTTCGCGACCACGTAGACCACGAGCGCCAACAGGTACATCGACCCCATGAAGACGAGGGAGTCGGGGTCGTTGATGGCGTACAGATCGTTCGTGAACCAGTGATACAGGTTGAAGATGAGGAACCCGGCGGTGAGGAAGCCCACTACGGTGATGAGCGGGATCCCGCCGATCTTGTACCGAGCCATCGGAGAGCTCTCGTAGAGCCGCTTCTTCCTCCAGGGCAGGATCATCGCCGCGATCGCAGAGCCGAGGAACGTCACCGCGATCACGAGCGTGGCGTCGAGGATCCAGGTCCTGAATGTGGACGTGTACGCGTAGAACGCGCTCACGATCAACGCCGGCACCAACATCAGGATCAGCGCCCAGACCGGTACGTGGCGCCGCTCCGAGACGTCGGCGACCTTCTCCGGCAGGATCCGGTCGAAGGCCGCCGCGAAGATCACCCGGGTCGACGACAGGAACAGCGTCCCGGCCCATCCCAGGAACCACGCGCCGAACGCCAGGATGATCAGCGCCGAGATCAGCTCGCTGTGGAAGTAGAAGCTCGCGAGCAGCGGCGGATAGGACCACACGGGGATCGTCGCCTCGCCGAAGCCGTACACCACCGCCCAATAGTTGAGGTTCGCGGCGTTGAAGAACTCCCAGCCGAAGAACTTGGCCGAAAGGAGGACGAACACCAGCGCCACGGCGACCGTGATCCAGAGGCCCCACATCATGCCGCTCATGACTCGCTTGAAGTCGCTCGCGCCGCGGACCTCGCCGTAGAGCGTCGCGCCCCAGTTGGGCCACAGGATCCAGAAACAGAGGAAGGGGACCAGCAGCAGCGTCGGCCCGAAGAAGGGAGTGAGACCGAGCTCCGGCACGATCGGCCCGCCGTTGTTCACGGTTCCCATCTCGATCGTCTGGGTGTACACATCGCCGCTCGCGCCGAAGAGGTTGGTCGCCTCCTGGTTGAAGGCGTTCTGGAACCCGCTCTGGGAACCGAACAACATGACCAGGAAGACGGCGGCGAGGGCCGCCATGCCGATGTAGAAGCAGAACTTCTGCACCTTGGCGTAGCCCTCCATGCCGAGGGACACCAGATAGCCGGCGAGGAGCACCGTCACCGCGCAGACGAAGAACAGGCCGTTGTTCGACGCGAGGAACTCGCTGACGCCGTCGAGCTTGAAGACCGCCGCGAGCGGCTGGAACACCTCGACGTTGAGGATGTTCCCGTAGATCGGCGCCCAGTACCAGAGGATGAACCACCATCCGGTGATCGACAGCACGAACGCGATCCCACCGCCCAGCACGCGGCTCTGCCAGACATAGTCACCGCCCGCGCGTGGCATCACGGAGATCAGGCCCGCGTACGTGACCACGAGGAACGAGACGAACACGCCGCTGATCAGTAGGGCCGGCAGGATCTGTCCGGTCGGCACGAAGGCGAGCACCGAGAACGCGAAGAACAAGCCGAGCGTCACGAAGTTGACCGACATGAACGAGTACAGGAACGCGTCGAACTTCGACCAGCCTTTCACCAGGCCGGTCGCCTTCCGCAGGAACAAGGTAGGAGCTTCACCTACCGCTGCCATCTGCACCCCCTCCAGGGTTCGGAACGGCCGTCTAGCCGTTCACCAGTTGGTAGTTCTTGACCTTCCGCTTCTTCTCGTCGATGTTCACCACGGCCGCCTGCAAGATCCCCTCCTCGTAGGAGCTCCCAGGGTTCAGCGCCAGCGTCTTCCCGATCCTTGTCGAGCCTTTGCTCTCGTGGATGTGCCCATGGAGCGACAGCAGCGGCTGGAACCGCTTGATCGATTCGTGCACGGCGGTCGACCCGACCGGTCGGATCGCCTGGCCCCCCGACACGTAGGTGAGATCGGGGTTCAAGGCCGGCGCGTTGTCGAGCTTGGATCCGTAGGGCGGCGCGTGGAAGTTGAAGATCGTCGTCTCCGGATCCGTCGCCGCCTCGAGTGCTCGATCGATCCGCGTCGCCAACTCCGGCTCCTCCGCCTCGCGGAACGTGTGCCAAGGCGTCGGGTTCGTCCATCCCATCGAGACCATCGTGAAGTCGCCCAGCCGGATCGGGTGCTCCTCGTCGCCGGTCTCGACCACCTGGGCGCCGGTCAGCAGGTCGTCGATCTCGAACATGTCGTCGTTGGCCGGACACGCGATCACCCGGATCCCGGTGCCGGCGAGCTTCTCCTCCGCCATCGCGATCCACCGCTCGGTGCCGTCGAGCATGACCTCCTTGAACCGCTTGTCGACGAGGTCCTCGTCCTCCTGCATCGCGACGTACTCCTGGTCGGAGACCCGGATCGGGTAGTACCCGCGGTCCATCACGCGCTTCTCGAACTCGACGATCGCGTCCTCGGACTCGAGGGTGTCCCGATGGTCCTGGAGGGAGGCTTCCCACGTGCCGTTCGCCCGCTGGACGATCGGGACCATGGCCTTGCCCGTGACGTCGCCGCCGAGGATGACGACGTCCGCGCCGTAGAACGACCCGGCGTTCAGGAACTTCTTCCAGCAGATCTCCGACCCATGGAGGTCGGTCACGAAGAAGATCTTCACCGGGGGAATCTTGACCCCGGAGCCTCCGGCACGCAAGCCAGGACGGATGCCGGGCAGGGCAACGGCGCTCCCGTCAGTGGCCGACCTCCTCCGGGAGCTCGTACCACTGGACCCGGTCGCCCACCTTCGCCCGCATCTTCCACTTCAGGGTCTTCGGCGCCGCGTTGCACGCGTCGAGCAGGGCGATGGCCTGCGCGGACGGGTCGAACGGAGGATCCTCCGGGACGAGATCCGGTGGACGCCCCTCCGCGTAGAGGATGACCTTCTCCAGGTTCATCGTGACGGTGCGCCACCACCCCCAGTCCTCCCCGACGATCTTGCCCACCCTGTCGGTCCCGATCGTGCCCGGCTCATCGCCTTCGGCCACCGAGTAACCCGAGAAGAGGTGGAGGATGTCGTGCACGTCCTTCCGATTGAGCTCGAAGATCTGGAGCTTCGTCAGCAAGAGGTCGGCGACGTCGAGCGTGTCGGGCATCCGGTCGATCCGTGAACCGAACTCGAGCTCATGGCACATGCGGAGCCGGTCCATGACCACGTCGACCGAGGTCGCGCCGTCGGCGGTGGTGAAGTACATCTGCCGATCGCCGTGGAGCGTGTTGAAGCGCTGATCGCTGAGGAATCCCTGCTCGCCGAAGAACGCGATCACGTCACGCTTCTTGGACGAGATGCAGGCGAAGTCCATGTCCTGACCGTCGCGCGCTCGGTGCGGGAAGGAGGGACAGAGCACACGGACCGCCTGTCCGCCGAGGAGCTTCAGTGGGATCCCGCGGGCGTTCGCCTCCCGAACGGCACCCACCGAGATCTCGAACGTGTCGCTGGCGGTAGGGGACGGGCCGTCCATCGCGCCAGCACGCTAGCGCAGTTCCCGCGCGAGCGCCTGGCGGCCCTTTGCGACACACTGTCCCCCGATGGAGCGGGCGTTCGACTACGTGATCGTCGGCGGCGGTTCGGCCGGCTGCGTGCTCGCGAATCGGCTCACCACTGATCCCTCGAACAAGGTGCTGGTCCTGGAGGCAGGCCGTCCCGACTACATCTGGGACGTCTTCATCCACATGCCGGCGGCGCTCACCTACCCGATCGGGTGGAGCTGGTACGACTGGAAGTACGAGTCCGAGCCCGAGCCGCACATGGGCGGGCGTCGCATCTATCACGCGCGCGGCAAGGTCCTCGGCGGGTCGAGCAGCATCAACGGGATGATCTTCCAGCGCGGCAACCCGCTCGACTACGAGCGGTGGGCGGCGGACCCGGGCATGGAGACGTGGGACTACGCGCATTGCCTGCCGTACTTCCGGCGCATGGAGAGCTGCCTCGCGGCGGAGCCCGCCGACGAGTATCGAGGGCACAGCGGCCCACTGGTCCTCGAGCGAGGACCGGCCAAGAGTCCGTTGTTCGGCGCGTTCTTCGAAGCCGTGCAGCAGGCCGGCTATCCCCTCACCGACGACGTCAACGGGTATCGCCAGGAGGGCTTCGCGCCGTTCGACCGGAACGTGCACCGTGGGCGCCGGCTGTCAGCCGCCCGCGCCTACCTGCATCCCGTGTCGAGCCGACCGAACCTCGACGTGCGTACGCACGCGTTCGTCAACAAGGTCCTGTTCGAGGGAACCCGGGCGGTGGGCGTCGAGTACTCCCGTGGCAGGGGCCCGACCCGGCGCGTCCGCGCAGGGGAAGTGATCATGTGCGGCGGCGCCATCAACTCTCCCCAGACCCTGCAGCTCTCGGGTGTCGGCAACGCCGACGAGCTCCGCGCGCTCGGCGTGGAGGTGGTGCGCGACGTCCCGGGGGTCGGCGAACACCTCCAGGATCACCTGGAGGTGTACGTGCAGCACGCGTGCACGCAGCCCGTCTCGGTCGCCCCGGGACTGAAGCTTTGGCGCAAGCCGTTCATCGGTGCGCAATGGCTGTTCTTCCGCTCGGGGCTCGGCGCGACGAACCATTTCGAGGCAGGCGGCTTCGCCCGGAGCAACGACGAGGTCGCCTACCCGAACCTGATGTTCCACTTCCTTCCGGTCGCCGTGCGCTACGACGGGTCGGCCCCGGCCGGGGATCACGGCTACCAGGTGCACATCGGACCGATGTACTCCGATGCACGGGGCTCGGTGAAGATCGCGAGCATCGATCCCCGGGTGCACCCGGCCCTCCGATTCAACTACCTGTCGACCGAGCAGGACCGGCGGGAGTGGGTCGAAGCGATCCAGGTCGCACGGACGATCCTGTCGCAGCCGGCGTTCGCTCCGTTCGACGGCGGCGAGCTCTCCCCCGGGCCGCAGGTGGAGACCGACGAGCAGGTGCTGGATTGGGTGCGCCGGGACGGCGAGACGGCGTTGCATCCCTCGTGCACGTGCCGGATGGGCATCGACGACCGGTCCGTCGTGGACCCGCTCACGATGAAGGTGCACGGGCTGGAGGGATTGCGCGTCGTCGACGCGTCGTCGATGCCGTACGTGACCAACGGCAACATCTACGCCCCCGTGATGATGCTGGCTGAAAAGGCCGCGGACCTGATCCTCGGGAACACGCCCCTCGAGGCGGAGAAGGTCGAGTTCTACCGGCACCAGGGGTGAGCTCGGCCATGGTCCGTCTCCCTTGAGCACCCGAGCCGGCCCCCCCATACTCGGCCGATGCCGGCAAGCCGCCGAACCGCGACGGTTCTGTTCCTCGACATCGTAGGCTCGACGCAGGTCGCGTCGGAGCTGGGCGACGCTCGCTTCCGCGAACTGATCTCGAGGTTCAATCGGATCGTGACCGGTCTCCTGCGCCGCCACGGCGGACGCGAGGAAGATCGGGCGGGCGACGGCTTCTTCGCCACGTTCCCCGAGCCAGCCCAGGCGATCAGGTGCGCGTGCGCTCTCTCGGACGCCATCCGAGAACTGGGCATCGAGATCCGCAGCGGGATCCACACCGGCGAGACCGAGCGGGTCGACGGGAAGACCCAGGGGATCGCGGTGGTGATCGGTTCGCGCGTCATGTCGCTCGCAACGGCCGGAGAGATCCTCGTGTCGAGCACAACGAAAGAGCTCGCGACGGGCGCCGGATTCTCTTTCGAGGACTTCTCCGCGCACGAGCTGAAGGGCGTACCCGGCACCTGGCAGGTCTGGGCAGTGACCGGCGTCGACGGGAGCACGCGTGCCGGGCCGTTACCAGCGGCGGACGCAGCCGAACGCCTTCGCACGTTGGAGGTTCCCCGCCGGAAGGGTGACGTTCGCCAACGGGTCTGGCTCGCCGGCATCGTCGCTGTGGGCATCGTCACGATCGGGGCGACGCTGCTGCTGCGTGGCGATGAGGCAGGAACTCCGCCCCCCCGGGCGGAAGCGCCCGCACCGGGGGCGCTCTTGGAGGTAGATCCGGCGTCGGGTCGGACCTTGTCGGAGATCTCGGTCCGGCCACTCCAGGAGGCGAGGACCGTTCGGCACACCGCGCATCCGCTGGTCGTCGGACAGGGTGGCGTTTGGGTGATCCGACGGGATCAGCTGATCCACGTGGATCCCGTCGACGATGACGAAGGAGGCCGGGCCGCGATCGGGAGAGGTAATCCGATCTCGATCAACATCGCGTCTGGATACGACGCGATCTGGCTGATGACGGACCGTGAGTTGCTACGGGTTCATCCGGGGACACGCGAGGTCAGATCCGTCGCTTCGTTACAGCGCGGTCCGGTCATCTCGTGGACGACCGATGTGACGATCGGTGCCGGTTACGTGTGGGTCGGGACATCGGACGGGGAGCTCCTCCGCTTCGATCCGAGGACCGGTCGCGTGAACCGGACGAAGGATCTCTCGCCGATCGATGCGATCGCGGCGGGATCTGGAGCCGTGTGGACCAGCGACGTCCTCGAAGGAACAGTCACTCGCTTCGACCCTGAGACCATGGAGCCGGCCGACCCATTGGAGATACCGGGTGGCGCCGACATCCTGGAGTTGGACGGCTCCGACCTATGGGTTCTTACTCAGAACGCCGGGTTGGTCACGCCGATCTTGGGCGGTCAGAGAGGACCGCAGATCCGCGTGGGAGAGGATCCCACCTCCCTGGCGGTCGGACTCGGAGCGATCTGGGTGGGAGACGAGGATGGCATCATCCGCCGCATCGATCGAGAGACGCGTCAGGTCGAGGAGCTGTCGGTCGAGGCCCCGATCCGGGCGATCGGCGTAGACGAAGAGGAGAACACCCTCTGGGTAGATGTTCGGTAGCCCGTCGGGTCAGCCGAGGCCCAACAGGAGGAGACCGCCGACGACCAGGACGACGCCGACCAGCTGGTTCGCGACGAGCCGTTCCTTGAAGACGATCACCGACAGGGTTACCGCGATCAGCGGGAAGACGGCACTCGCGGCGAGCACGATCGAGTTGAGGCCGCGCTCCGAGCCGGCGGAGAACATCACGACCCCGAGGATGTCGCCGGCGCCGGCGAGGAGCGCGATCCACAGACCGAAGCCGAGGCGAACCCGCGAGAGCTCGCGTCGGAAGACGAAGAACAGCGGCAGGTAGAACACGACCTGGGACACCCGGGATCCCCAGAGCCCCGGGATCCAGCCCGCTCGATCCGAGATCCAGCCGAGGAGGAACCCCGCGACGCCGAAGCTGATCGCCGCCACCACGGCCCAGGGCAGACCGGGGAGGCGGTTCTCGATGCCCTGGCGCAGCTTCTTGAGATCGGTCGAGACGAGCGCCACACCGACGACCGCGACCGCTGCACCGATGAGCGCGAGTCCGGTGGGGCGCTCGCCGAGGATCAGCACGGCGAGGGCGACGCCCACCAAGGCGTATCCCGCACCGATCGGCGAGACGACGGCGACCGGTCCCAGTTCGAGCGCCTTGTAGTGGGTCGTATACGCGAGCGCCGCCACCGCACCGTTCAACACGACGAGCCAGATGTCGGCGCCCAACGGTTCGACCGACTCGCCGGTGGCGACGAGCACCGCCGTGATGAACACCGCCGACAGCACCTGACCCGCCACCACGGCGCTGATCGCGCCGATCCGGCGTCCCGCCAGGGCGCCGAAGAAGTCGGCGAGCCCCCACCCCAATGCGGCGAAGAGCCCGAAGATCACCGCGAGCGCCGCGATCCCGCGAGGGGATCGATCCGAGGCGACGAGGTCATCCTGCGTCGCCTCGGAACCTGGCGTCACGCCAGGCGATCGCGGCCTTGAGTCCCTGCTCCGTGGTGATCCGGCGGAATTCGTCGCGCGCCGGAAGGTTGGCCGTCTCGATCATCACATCGAGCTCGGTGTTCGCGGCCATCGCCGCGCGGAACCCGGCCACGTCCCACGCGCGGTTCACGGCTCGCTTGGTCGTCTGCACGACGAACGGCTCGTTCTTCGCGATCGACTCCGCGAGCTGCAGGGTGGCGTCGTCCAGCTGGTCACGAGGGACCACCCGGTTGACGAGCCCGATTCGCAGGGCCTCCTCGGCGGTGACGCGATCCTCGCCCGTGAACAGCAGCTCCTTCGCCCGGCGGAGACCGACGACCCACGGGAGCAGCATCGACACGACCCCCGAGCCGAACCGGACGTCGACGTAGCCGAAGTACGCGTCATCGGCGGCGACCGCGAGATCACAGGCCAGCATCAGATCGGTGCCGCCGGCGAGGCAGTAGGAGTGCACGGATGCGATGACGGGCTTCGGATGGTCCAGGAACTTGAGCATCTCCTCGGTGGAGTGCCTGAGGTCTTCGTGCCAGCGGCGAGCGTCCAGCACGCCGCCGGTCGCATCCTCGTTCAGGTCGTACCCGGCGCTGAAGGCTCTCCCCGCCCCTCGGAGGATCAAGACGCGGACGTCGTCGTCGGCTGCGGCCTCGTCGAGCGCACTCGACATCGCGCCGACCAGCTCCTGGTTGAGGGCGTTCAGCGACCCAGGACGGTTCATCGTGAGGCGGCGAACAGGACCGACGTCCTCGACCAGCAAGACCGCTTCGCTCATCGTCTCCCTCCGGCGGATCGCGCGGATGCTAGCGGAGTCTCAGCCCGCGGAGCGCTCGCGAGGGCCGGTCTCGGAGGGGACCAGCCTCGACCCCCAAGGCAAGCCTCGGGGCCCACCCACTCGTATCCCCATGAGGAGGACCCCGGCCCGTGCTGCCTTGCGCGTTCCCCGTCGGCTGGGATAGCCTCCTGAACCGGCGTTCAACTCATGCCCCAGAGAGGCGAGGAGGGTGTCATGGTCTTCCACCCGCGCGATCCTTCGTACCGGAACGTTTCGAGGCGCGATTTCCTCCGTCGATCGCTCGCAGCAGGAGTGGCTCTGCCCACCTCGGCGGCGATCTTGGCGGCCTGCAGCGATGACGGTGGGACCAACCCTCCGCCCGACGGCGAGGACATCACCCCGCGGTTCGGCACGCTGGACAACCCCGTCACGCTGCAGACGTACGAGGACAACCCGCCGATCGACTCCAACCTCGAGCCCGAGGCGGGGCCGCTCGTGGTCTACAACTGGGAGCAGTACATCTGGAAGCGCGTGCTGAAGGACTTCGGCAAGAAATACAACGTGGAGGTCAAGTACGAGACCTTCTACAACATGGAGCAGGCGATCCAGAAGTTCCAGACGGGTGAGGTCGACGTGGACGTGTTCTTCCCCACGATCGACTACATCCCCAAGCTCGTGGCGAGCAAGCTGATCCAGCCACTGAACCAGGACTACATCCCGAACATCAAGAATCTCTGGCCGGTGATGCAGGACCCGTACTACGACCAGGGGTCGCAGTACACGGTGCCCTACACGATCTACCACACCGGGATGGCATGGCGGACCGACATCGTCCCCCTGGAGGTAGAGGACGTCGCGGCGATGTCCAACCCGTACGAGATCTACTGGAACGCCGACTACGCCGGCAAGGTCGGGATCTACGACGTCTACCGGGAGGCCTTGTCGCTCGGGATGTACCGGGACCTCGCGGACCAGACGAACCTGGACGAAACCGACCCCGCCGTGATCAACACGGCCAAGGACCGATTGATCGAGCTCAACGATCTTGTCGACGTCAAGACGACGATCGACGGAGCCTACTCCGGCGTGCCGGAAGGCAAGTTCGGCCTCCATCAGTCCTGGTCGGGCGACATCCAGGCAGGCCCGTGGTATACGAACGACCCGAAGAAGGAAGCTGGTCTCCTGCGCTACTACTGGCCGGCTCGGGACGGCTTCGGCGGGACGATCGACAACGACACGTACGCGATCCCGACGAACGCGAAGAACCCGGTGCTCGCGCACCTGTTCCTCAACTTCATGATGGACGAGTTCAACGCGATCAAGAACTGGACCTGGGTGGGCTACCAGGTGCCGTTCAGCGCCGTGAACCCGGACACGATCTTCGAGGAGAGCTACCCGGGGCTCGAAGGCTGGTTCGTCTGGGACTACGAGGCTCCGGCGGGCGGCCACTGGGACAACCTGAAGCCGACCATCGTCTCCGAAGAAGACTTCGACATCGGCAAGCGCGCGACGGGTCTCCCGATCGAGGTCGACTCGGTCTGGCAGGACGCCTACGCGGAGTTCAAGGCGGGGGCGTAACCTCCGGGGCATGCCGACACCGACGGGCGGGATCGTCGGGCAACGACGCTGGTACTACCCGGCGCTCGCAGCCCCGGGGATCGCGTGGCTGCTCCTGTTGTTCATCACGCCGTTCTACGCGATCGCGGCGGTCGCGTTCGGCACCCGCGACCAGATCTTCGGGCTCCCCATCCCGGCGTGGAACCCGCTCGAATGGCAGTACGAGACCTTCTCGACGACCGCCGGTGAGCTCTTCACGTCGAGCGGCCTCCAAGCGCAGTTCATCCGCACGCTCGGCTACGTCGCGATCTCGGTCGCCATCTGCCTGGTCGTCGGCTACCCGGTCGCGTACTACGTCGCTCGATACGGCGGGCGGCTGAAGATCCTCTTGCTCACCCTGATGATCGCCCCGTTCTGGATGAGCTACCTGATGCGGATGCTGGCCTGGGTGAACCTCCTGTCCGTGAAGCCGGACGACCCCGGCCTGTTCAATCGGCTCCTGCTCCTCACCCCGTTCGTGAACGACCCGATCAATTGGAGCAGCGGCACGGTCTCCCACCTCACCGTGATCCTGGGCTTGGTCTACGGCTACATCCCCTTCTTCATCCTGCCCCTGTACGCGGCGCTCGACCGGATCGACAAGTCGCAGCTGGAGGCCTCCCGTGACATGGGGGCCAGTCCCGCGAGCACCTTCTGGCGGGTCACCCTGCCCCTGTCGAAGCAGGGCATCCTCGCCGGCGCCGTGATCATCACGCTGCCGATGTTCGGCGACTACTACACGCCCAACCTCATGACGGCGAGCCCCGAGAACACGATGATCGGCAACGCGATCGACTTCGCGCTGCAGGGAGGGCAAGGCCAGCAACCGAAGGGCGCGGCGCTCACCCTGCTCCTGTCCGCGTTCATCGGCGCGCTGATGGTCTACTACCTCGTGAGCGTCTCGCGGGCGGCGAAGGAGGCCCAGCGGTGACGACTGCCGAGGCGACGCTGCCGCGAGAGACCGCCGCGCCCCGTGTCGGCCGGCTCCGGTCGTTCTTCTCGAACCCGTGGGGGAAGCCGCGCCTCCTCTCCGTCTGGACGTGGCTCTACATCATCTGGACGATCGCGCCCGTCCTGGTCGCGGTCCAGTTCTCGTTCAACAACGGGCGTTCACGGAGCACGTTCCAGGGATTCAGCATGCAGTGGTACGAAGCGATCTGGAACGAGGCGTCGGAGAACTTCGACGACACGTTGCTCCCGGCCCTCATGCAGAGCCTCAAGCTCGCCCTGCTGACCATGCCGATCGCGACGGCCCTGGGTGTCGGCCTCGCCATCGGGCTCGCCCGATGGCGAGGCCGCGGCTCCGGCGCGGCGAACTTCCTGATGCTCTTCCCGCTGGTCACGCCCGAGATCGTGATGGGCGCCTCGATGTTCCTGATCTTCTCGAACCTGTACCACTTCCGGCTGGGCACGTCGGCACAGCTCCTCGGCCACGTGACGTTCTCGCTCTCGTACGTGGTGATCGTGACGAGAGGCCGCCTCTTCGCGATCGGCCGCGACTACGAGGACGCCGCGATGGACCTCGGTGCGTCACCGGCGGACGCGCTCCGGCGCGTGCTGCTCCCGCTGCTCGCGCCGGCGATCCTCTCGAGCTTCTTCATCGTGTTCGCGATCTCGATCGACGATTTCGTGATCAGCCAGTTCCTCTGCGCGCAGGACTGCACGACGATCCCCATCAAGATCTACAGCGCGGCGCGGAACGCGGGGAACCCGAGCCTGAACGCGCTGGCGACGATCATGATGCTGCTCTCGCTGCTCTCGATCACCGTGGCCCTGCTGATCCTCCGTTGGTTCAACCGGCGTCAGGGGACCGGCCGTTCGGCCGTCGAGGACTTCGCCCGCTTCGAGATCTGAGCGAACTACCGCAGCGCCTGGGCGGCGGCGGTGAACCCTTCGTCCGAGACATCGCCCTGCGGCAGGACGCGGAGCGCCTGCACCGGCAGATGCACCGACACAGCCGTCCCCTGCTGGAACGGCAGCGCCTCGCCTTCGTTCTGCGTGAGGCATTGCAGCTTCTCTCCGGGCGCCAGATTCACGATCACCTGCATGGCCGAGCCGACGTACACGAGCCGCTCCACCATGCCGGGGATCCTGTTGGGACCGGTGGTGCCTGCCTCCTCGAGGTCGACGCGCTCCGGGCGGATCGAGAGCTTCACCTCGCCGTGCGCGTCCGGCTCGCCCTGGCCGGCGATCAGCTCGAAGTCCCCGAAGCGGACCTTGCAGCCACCTTCGGCCGGTCCGTACGCGGTCGCATCCATCAGGTTGGAGACCCCGAGGAAGTCGGCGACGTAGGCCGTCGAGGGCTCCTCGTAGACCTCCTTCGGCGGTCCCACTTGCTCGATCTGGCCGTTCGACATGACGGCGAGCCGGTCCGACATCGTGAGCGCTTCCTCCTGGTCGTGCGTCACGTAGATGAACGTGATGCCGACCTCCTCCTGGATCGCCTTGAGCTCGATCTGGAGGGCTTTCCGCAGCTTCGCGTCGAGCGCACCCAGCGGTTCGTCGAGCAGGAGGACCGAGGGGTTCAGGATCAGCGCCCGCGCGAGGGCGACCCGCTGCTGCTGCCCGCCGGAGAGCTGGTTCGGCCTCCGCTTCTCGTAGCCGGTCAGGCGCACGAGCTCCAACGCCCTGGCCACGAGCTTGCCGCTCTCCCCTTTCGACGTCTCTTTGTATCGAAGGCCGAAGGCCACGTTCTTCTCGACGTTCAGATGCGGGAACAGCGCGTAGTTCTGGAAGACGGTGTTCACGTGCCGCTTGTGCGGCGGCACGCTGGCCACGTCGGTGCCGTCGAGGACCACCTGTCCCTCCGTGGGTCGCTCGAACCCGGCGATCATCCGCAGCGTCGTGGTCTTCCCGCAGCCCGATGGGCCCAGGAGCGAGAAGAACTCGCCGGGCGCGACCTTCAGGTTGATGCCGTCGACCGCCGTGAAGTCGCCGAAGCGCTTCACGAGATCGATCAGCTGCACCTCGCCGCCCGCCATGAGGCGCGAGTCTATCGCGGGCATGGGTCGGCCTGCCTGAGGTGCCCGCAGGGACGCACTCGGGGCTCGTCCTCCTGTCATCATCCGCGCATGGACCGAGCCACGACGGAGGACGGGCGCGTGCCGCTCATCCGCAGCTGGAAGGCGAGCGGATGAAGCGCGTCGTGGTGGCAGTCGCGGCCGCCGCCGCGATCGCCCTCGGGTTCGTCGTCCTGCTCGCGGACCAGCCCGATCCCTACGCGGCGCTGCGGCAGTCGATGCGGCAGCAGATCCCCGGTGCCCTGGGGTTCGAGCTGGAGCCGCCGCCGCCGGATGCCCGGCCGGAGCTCACGCCGAAGGAGGTCGAGAAGCGCTACCCGGCCGACGGCGGCGAGGTCCACGTCGCGTTCGCGTCGGTCCGCGACACGTTGGAGGGTCGATCGATCGGCCCCGCGTGGGTCCTGTTCGCGCGCGGCGTCTGCCTCCGGAACTCGAAGGGCGAGCTGGTGTCGGATGCCAGGGGGAACGACCCGAACAACCTCGAGTGCACCGATGCGACGATCTGGATCCTCGCCGTGGATCCCGCGACCGCGGAGCCGCTCGTCGCGCTCACGGGCTACGACGAGAGCGGCACGTGGACGGCCGAGATCGCCGGCTAGCTCCCAACCGTCTCGAGGAAGCGCTGCCACCCCACACGCCACCGGGCGTCGGCCTCCGGCCCGAGCGGCTGCAGGAACCGTCCTCCGGTGAGGTCGTCGGGGTGGAGGATCGCGTCGCGCAGGTACCCCGGGACGGCCGGCGGGTCGTCCCCCACCGGGGGCTGGTAGCCGTTCCAGCGGAAGTTCCGCATCGCGACGCCGACGTCCATCAAGTGATCGAGGAACGCGTGCGCGAGGACGGGGTTCCGTCCGCGCGCGCAGATGGCCGTCAGGTCGCAGCCGACGATGCCGCCGCGAGGCCACGTGTAGGCGACGAGCCCGGCATCGTCGGCTGCGGCCGCCCCGAACCGCTTGGCGGAGAGCAGGTCCCCGGACCACGATTGCTGGAACGCGTACTCGCCCGTCTGGAGCTCCTGGTAGGCGCCCTCGGCCGAGACCTCGACGTCCACCGCCTCCGCCAGCCCGACGAGGTCGTCCACGGCTCGCGCGATCGCTCGCTCCTCACCGGTGTTCGGATCCTCGCCGCTGCGCAGGAGGGCCATCGCGACCGCCTCGCGGTAGTCGTCGTAGATCCCGACCGCCCCGCGGTATCGCTCGTTCCAATAGGCGTCGTAGGGGTTCGCCAGGTACGCGGGTGCGTCCGCGTGCCGAACGAGATCCCGCCGCCAGCCGATCCCCGTCGAATACACGGTGTACGGCACGCTGTAGCGCTGGCCCGCGTCGTAGAACGGGCCGTCACCCTCCCGGAAGTACGGCCAGAGGTTCTTCTGGTTCGGCAGCAACTCCTGCGTGAGGGGGAGCAGCAGTCGCTCGGAGGCAAGCCGCCGGAGAGCGTCCGTCGTCGGGAAGAACACGTCGAAGTCGGCATCGGGCCGGCGCAACCGCTCGACCGCCTCCGCCATCGTGGTGAAGCTCTCGACCTCGAGGTCGACGTCCGACACCGCGTGACGCCGGGCGAAGCCGTCCAGCACGTCACCGGCCAGGTAGTCCCGCCACTGATAGATCCGGAGCGTGGCGCCCCGTTCCACCGTGCTCGCCGGGTCGATCGGAAGGTTGTCGTCGTGGATCGGCAACGAACCCGCGGCCGCCACGCGGCGCGAACGGCCCGGGGCGCACGCCCCGATCACGGCGGTCCACGCCACCGCACCCGCGGCTCGGATGAACGCGCGGCGCGAGAGCGGTCGCATCGCTAGGACAGGTTGAGGTAGACGGACTTCTTCTCGAGGAAATCCTCGATGCCTTCCTTGCCCAGTTCGCGTCCGATCCCGGACTGCTTGTACCCGCCCCAGGGCATCTCGGTCGGCGCAGGCTGCGTGTCGTTGATCCACACGATCCCGGACCGAAGGGCCTGCGCGGTGCGGAAGGCCTTCTTGATGTCCTGCGTCCAGACAGCGGCGGCCAGCCCGTAGTCGTTGTCGTTCGCCATCGCGATCACGTCCTCGACCGAGGAGAACGGGATCACGGACATGACCGGTCCGAAGATCTCCTCACGCGCGATCGTCGCGTCGTTCGTCACATCGGCGAAGATCGCCGGAGGCACGAAGTACCCGCCGGCAAGTCGAGGATCGCCGGGCTTCTCGCCCTTGGCCGCGAGGGTCGCCTCGCCGGTCCCGATCTCGATGTACCGCTCGACCCGCTCCTGCTGCTCCTTCGAGACGAGCGGACCCATCGTCGTGGACTCGTCGGAACCCTCACCGAGCTTCACGTCCTTGGCTCGGTCGACGAACGCGTTCACGGCGTCGTCGTAGACCTTCGTGTCGACGAAGACCCGGGTGCCGGCCGAGCAGATCTCGCCCTGGTTCCAGAAGACGCCGTTCGCGGATCCCTCGAACGCGGAGGGGAGATCGGCGTCGGCGAACACGATGTTCGGCGACTTCCCGCCGAGCTCCAGCGTCACGCGCTTCAGCGTGTCCGCGCCCGACCGCATGATGATCTTCCCCACCTCCCTGGAGCCGGTGAAGCCGACCTTGTCCACCGCGGGATGGGCGACCAGTGGGGCACCGGCCGTTTCGCCGAAGCCGGTGAGCACGTGCAGGACGCCGGCCGGCAACCCCGCCTCTTCGAGGATCTTCGGGAGCTCGAGGCAGGTGAGCGGGGTCTGCTCGGGTGGCTTCAGGATGAAGGTGCATCCGGCGGCGAGCGCGGGGGCCACCTTCTGCGCCGCCATCATCAAGGGGTAGTTCCACGGCGTGATGCCGACCGCGACACCCATCGGCTCCTTCCACACCATGAACATCGCGTCGGCCGACACGTGGTGCGAATCGCCATCGATCTTCGTGGCCCAGCCGCCGTAGTACTCGAACATGAACGCGACCTCGGCCACGTCCTCGCGCGCGTCGCCGATCGGCTTACCGGAGTCGAGCGACTCCAGCGCCGCGAGGCGCTCTTGCTCCCGTCGAACGATGTCCGCGGCGCGCAAGAGGATGCTGCCTCGCTCACGGGCAGACGTGCCGGGCCACCACGAACCGTCGTCGAAGGTCCGGCGCGCGGCGGAGACGGCGGCATCGACGTCGGCCTCCTTCGAGTCGGGCGCAGTCGCGATCACCTCGCCCGTCGCAGGGTTGAACACGTCGAAGCGATCACCGTCCTGCGCGTCCACCCACTTCCCGTCGATGAAGTTCTGCAGCGCGTCTGCCATCGGTCACCCCTCTCCTGGAAGCCGACAGGCTAGCGGCTCGCCGGGAACGAGACCCACTCGCCGTCGGTCCATCCTGGGTCCTCCTCCAGGAGCGCTCGGAACCGGCCGTACCACTCCTCGGTGGCGGGATCGTGCGCGTTGGCGGAGTAGCTCTCCCGGTCTTCGAACAAGATCGCAGCGATCACGGTGCCTTCGTCCTCGTCCGGCACCAGGACGTGGGTCGCCTGGAACCCCTTCGCCCCCGCGCCCTCCCCCATCAGCGCGAGGAGGGCGGAGCGGTTCTCAGGTGTCACGCGCGCACGCATCAACGTTCCGTACATGCAGGGTCTCCTTCCCATGGTCGTTCGGCCCGTGGTCGTTCGGCCCGTGGTCGTTCGGCATCTCCGTCAGACCTCACTCGATCGGTGGTGGCGGCGTGCCGATCCCCCACGCGTCCGCACCACCGTCGACCACGACGGTGGTGCCCGTCACGTACGCACCGCCGGCGCTCGCGAGGAACGCGATCGTGGCAGCCACTTCCTCGGGACGCCCGGCTCTTCGCATCGGCACCGACTTCGCGTACTCGTCGACCAGCTCCTGGCCTCCGTATCCGAGCATCCCCTCCGTCTGGATGAGCCCCGCAGCCACGCACACCGCCCGGATCCCGTACTTGGACCACTCGATCGCGATCGTCGAGGCCATGTTCTCCAGGGCGGCGCGCGCAGCCGAGGAATGCGCCATGAGCGGCACACCACGGCGGGGGCTGAAGCCCACGAAGCACACGAAGCCTCCCCGGTTGGGGATCATCCACCGCTCGGCGACGCGGTTCGTCAGGTGCCACGGCGCGTCGACGTTGAGGCGGTGCACGGCGCGCATCCCCTTCAACCCGATCTGCTCGAGGGGTGCCGCGAACTGCCCTCCCGCGTTGTTGACGAGGATGTTCGTCGTCCCGAACCGTCCCTCGACGGCGTCCAGGAACGCCTCGACCTGGTCGGGCTCACGAACGTCGCAGGTCATCGCGAGCACGTCGCGGCCGGCGGCCTCCAGCTCGGCTCGCGTGTCCTCCAGGGGCTCCGGCCGCCGGCCGCAGATCGCGACACGGCCGCCGGTCCGGGCGAGCTCGCGAGCCGTCGCCCGGCCGATCCCCGTGCCCCCGCCGGTCACGATCGCGACGCGACCGAGGTTCGCGTCGTCGCCGAGCGGTGAGCGGAACTCCTCTACCATGCGCGTCCGAGTATGAAGGAGATGCGCGTTCCCGGAGACGGTGGGGTCAAGCTGGCCGTCCGCGTCCACGAGGGTCCATCCGTTTCGTCTCCCGGGCTCCTCCTCCATCACGGGCTCGCCTCTTCACAGCGGATCTGGGATCTGATGCTGCCGCGGCTGACCCGTCGCTTCCGGATCATCACGTACGACGCTCGCGGGCACGGCCTCTCCTCGAAGCCGTCGAGCGGGTACGGCTTCGAGCAGGTGGTGGCCGATGCTCGGGTCGTGATCGCGGCGACCCGTCTCCGACGCCCGATCGTCGTCGGGCACTCGTGGGGCGCGATGGTGGCCTTGGAGCTCGCCACCCGCCGTCCTCGCGCCGTCGGCGGCGCGGTGCTGGTGGACGGCGGACTCGGCACGTTGCGCGGCACGATGGACTGGGCGACCGCGAAGGAACGGCTGGCGCCACCCCACCTCGCCGGGATGCCCGCGGAGGAGTTCCGCGGCATGATCCGAACCTTCCTCAGCGACGCGGTCGACGTGACGCCCGGGATCGAGGAGATCGTCCTGTCGGTGATGCACGTCGACCGGCGTGGCCGGATCAGACCTCGCCTGTCGAGGGCGAACCACTTCCGGATCCTCCACGCGATCTGGCTCCACGATCCGGATGCGGCGCTCGCGCGCCTCTCGGTTCCCACCCTCGCCGTCCTCGCCCGCGGAGGAGGTGACCCCGAGTGGGACGAGCGGAAGCGCCGGGCCGTGCAGCGAGTGGCCGCCTCGGGAGCGCCCGTCCGGATCTCGTGGATGGAGGGGATCCACGACCTGCCGTTGCAGCATCCGGACGCGCTCGCGCGACGCATCGAGCGTTTCGCCGGGCAGCTCGTACGATAGATCCATGGGTTGGGTGATCCTGCTCCTCGTCCTCCTCGCGGCGGCGTTCGGTGTGCTCGGCGCCGTGCTCAAGCTCACCGCGATCCTGGTCCTGACCGTCCTGCTCACGATCGCGGCCCTGATCGCCGTGATCTCGTACTCGTTCAGGTCGCAGGTCCGCAGGTGGGAGCGAGACGGCATCGGCGGTCGCTCGCAGGTGCGCACGTGGTCGTGGGGTCAGCGCCCGCAGGCTCCGAGGGATCTGCCCTCCCAGGACGACCGCTACTAGCCGCGGCGAAGACTCACCGGCCCCGCGACACGAGTCGGACCAGCAGGCGCCCGAGCACCAGGAACAGCAGGGTGAATGCGAGGCCGATCCCCACGAACACGAGGATCCTCGCTCCACGCGGCGATCCCACGAGCACGGTTCTCACCAGGAGCCCGATCGGCACCGCGACGATCCAGCACATGAGGAGGCTCCGCCACCCCGGCCGGCGGTAGGTCCGCGCGCGCCACGCGACCAGGAACCAGACCCCGAGCAAGGGGACGGCGTTCCTGAGGAACCCCTCCACCGTGTCCCCACGATGTGCACGGAGTCCGATCACCACGAACGCAACCAGTGCCGTCGCGTCGGCGACCACGTACCAGAGCGGGGCGGCCCGGCCCTGCAGCAGTCTCCGCATCACGCCGGCCGGATCAAAGAAGCGCGTCCGCGAGCTCGCGAAGAGCGGGGAGACAGACGTCGTCGTCCCGTCCCGAGATCACCTGGATGCAGACGTGATCCGCACCCGCGTCGAGATGCTCGCGCACGCGGCCCGCGATCGCGGACACATCACCCCACGCGAACGCCTCGTCGATGAGGCGATCGCTCCCACCCTCGTCGAGGTCATCCTGGTGGCCGAGTCGCCGCCAGTTGTTCGCGTAGTTGGGGAGCGACAGGTAGTCCGCCGCCCACGGCCGGGCGATCTCGCGGGCCGCCGCGGGATCGCTCGACACGATGGCGGTCTGCTCCACGGCTAGCACCGGCTCCGGCCCGAGGAGGTCTCGAGCCCTCGCCGTGTGCTCGACGGGCACGAAGTACGTGTGAGCACCGAGCGTCTTCGACGCGGCCACCTCGAGCATCCGTGGACCGAGCGCGGCGATCAGTCGACGCACGGGAACCTCGGGGTCGGGACCCACCCGGGCCCCCTCCATCGCATCGAGGTACGCGCCCATCCGGCCGACGGGATCCTCCCAGTCCTGGCGTCGTCGTCCGGCCGTGTATTGGTGCCCGATCCCGATCCCGACGACCGATCGCTCACCGTAGGCGTCCGCGAGCGTCCTCGCCCCTCCGGCCATGGCCTCCGCATGGCGAGCCGTCACGTTGGCGATCCCGGAGCACACCGTGGTGTTCCGCGTAGCGGACAGGAGCAGCGAGAGATGCGCGAAGATCTCCCTCGATCCACCACCCTCGGGGACCCACACGGCGGGGTAGCCCAGGACCTCGATCTCGGCGACGGCCTCGCGAACATCCACGGCCCGGAGCGAGTCGAACGCGAACGTCCACACGCCGATCCGTCCGAGCCGTGCCCGCACCGCGTCGTGCTCCGCTCCCATCGGAGCGAACCTTATCGTCGCTCGCCGTAGGGTTGGGCGGATGGACGCCCGATCGGTGATCGCCGAGCTGCGACGCCGGGCTGATCCGTCCCGCAAACCGGGGATGGCGCGCGTCGGGATCGACGTCTCGCAGGCGCTCGGTGTGAGCATGCCGAACATCCGAGCGGTCGCGAGAACGTGTGGCGTCGACCACGCCCTCGCCATCGAGCTGTGGGAGACGGCGATCCACGAAGCGCGCATCCTCGCGACGCTCGTGGCCGATCCCGAGGCGTTGACCGAGGTCCAGAGGGAGCGATGGGTGCTCGACATCACTTCGTGGGACCTGTGCGACTCGGCGGCGGACCTCTTCGGCCGCGCACCGGCCCACGCCAGTGCGATCGAGGGCGTGGGCTCGAAGACCGGAACCCTTCGTGAAGCGCTGCGCCTTCTCGATGATCGCTCGACGAGCCGTATGGGCGAAGCAGGCCCCCGACCGAGAGTTCCTCGACTACCTGCCGTTGATCAGGCTCGCGGCGACCGATGACCGGAACGAGGTCAAGAAGGGCGTGTCGTGGGCGCTCCGGCAGATCGGGAAGCGGAACCGAGCGCTCCACTCGGCCGCGATCGACGAGGCCGAGCAGATCCTCCTCCTCGAGACGCCGTCCGCGAGGTGGATCGCCCGAGACGTCCTCCGGGAGCTCGGGAGCGAGAAGACCCGCTCCCGGCTCCCGGACTGACGTCTCTATCCGAACTCTCCCGGCCGCGTCCCGGATTCGCCGGCCTCGACGAGCTCGCCCGGCGTGTCGGGCACCCGACGCCCGCTCGGCGGCCTCATGCCCCTCGACGTTGAGCTTCGGCAGCCACTGCAGCCAGCGCGGCAGGTACCAGTTCGCGTCGCCCAGGAGCCGCATCGACGACGGCACGAGCAACGTCCGCACGATCGTCGCGTCCAGGAAGACCGCGACGGCGAGCCCGAACCCCATCTGCTGGAACGGCGCGAGCCGTACCGGCGCGAACCCGCCGAACACGGTGACCATGATCAGCGCGGCGCCCGTGATGATCCCCGCCGTCGTCCGCAGGCCGTACGCCACCGATTCCGTGTTGTCCCCGGTGCTGTCGTAGTGCTCGCGGATCCGGCGTCAGCAGGAACACGTGATAGTCCATCGACAGTCCGAACAGGACGGAGAACAGGAACAATGGGATCCACGCCTCGATCGATTCGATCCTGCTGAAGTTCAGCGCCGAGGCGATGTCCTTCACGAACCGCCGACCCGACCCCTTGCTGGAAGAACATCACGACCATGCCGTAGGCGGCGCCCACGGACAGCAAGTTCATCAGGATCGCCTTCACGGGCAGACGATCGGATCGGAACACGACCGTCAGGAGCAGGAACGACAGACCCAACACGAACACGAAGACGATGGGCATGTACGTATCGGATTGATCGAAGAAGTCCACGTTGAAGGCGGTTTCTCCGCCCACGAGAACCCGAGCATCCGTGCCCACGAACGCCGCCGGGATGTACTCCTCCCTGAGATCTCGGATCGCCTGGACCGACACGTCTTCGTAGATGTCCCCCCGGAACGGGATCGCGAGCACCGCGAGGTCGCCGGCGTCGTTCACCTCGAGCGGGCTCGGGGCGGCGAAGGCATCATCGCCGGTCACGGCCGCGGTGAGCTCGTCGATCGCGCTCTGCACATCCGAAGCAGCGATGTCGCCGTCGATCACGACCTCCGCCGGCTCGGAGAGACCGCCGGCGAAGTGCTCCTCCAGCAGCACGAACGCCCGCTTGCCCTCGATGTCGTCCGGGAGCGTGCTCACCCCCGACGTCCCGGTGTGGATGCTGAAGTAGGGGATCGCCAGGACGACCATGAGGCCGGCCCCCACGACGAGGCTGACGACAGGTCGGCTCATCACGAGGCGGGTGGCACGGTCCCAGAATCCCGTCCCCGCCTCGACGCGACCGGCGTTCCTTCGGACGCGGAGCTTGTTCACTCGGTCCCCCAGGAGCGCGAGGATCGCAGGCAGCAGTGTCATCGAGGCGGCCACGGCGATCAGTACGACGAAGATCGCCCCGCCCGCCAGACTCCGGAAGATCGTGTTCGGGACGATGAGCAGCCCGAGCAACGCGAGGACGACGGTCATCCCGCTGAAGAACACGGCGCGGTTGGCCGTCGCGCCGGCACGGCCGATGGCCTCGAGCTTCTCGCGCCCGTGGAGTCGCTCCTCCCGGTATCGGGCCACGATGAAGAGCGAATAGTCGATCCCCACCGCGAGGCCGATCATCGTGATCATGTTCTGCACGAAGAACGAGAAGTCGACGAAGAGCCCTGCCACAGCGGTCGCTCCCATCGCGATCGCGATGGAGAAGGCCGCGAGGACGAGCGGGATGAGGCCCGCGACCACCGCGCCGAGGACGACGAGCAGCACGATCAACGCCACGATCGAGCCGATGCCTTCGCCCTTCGCGATGTCCTCCTCGATGATCTCGTTGAACTGATTGAAGAGGGTCGCCGGACCCGCCACGTGCGTCTCGAAGCCTTCCGGTTGGTCGACCGAAGTGACGGCTTCGTCCAGCAGCTTGGCGTCGTCGCTGAGCGCGTCCTCGTCGGTCTCGGTCATGAGGACCGGCATCAAAACGGCGCGACCGCTCTCCGAGACAGGGCCGTCCTCGGTGAGGAAGCTGCCCACGCTCTTCACGACATCGGGACCGAGCGCCAGCACCTCTTCCTGGAGGGCGCTCACGTACTCCGAGTAGGTGGGATCCTCAACGGTCGCGGTGTCCGCAACCACGAGGATGAGCTCGGAGTCGGGCTCTTCGCCTCGAAGCCGCTCCTCGACGAGGCGGGCTGCCTCCTTGGCTTCGGGCTCGTTCGTGAAATCGATCGCGTTCGTGAGTGCGTCGCCGAACAGCCCGCCGGCAACGAGGCCGATAGCGCCTCCCAGCAACACAACCCAGGCCACGACGGTTCGCCACGGGTGACGGCTGCTCGCTCGAGCCAGCGTTTCCGGATTGATCCTCACCTTCGGCTCCCCTCTGTTCTTGTCTTGCATGCGGTTGCGGAACGTACAGCGTATGCTTACGATGTACGGAGGGTAGGCGTACAACGTAAGCCTGTCAACCCCGAACCGAGGAAGCGCTGGGAGCGACGTGAAGACGAACGAAGTGGGGACTCGAGAGCCGCTGACACGCGATCGCGTGGTCGAGGCGGCGCTTCGTGTGATGGATGAGGAGGGTCTCGAGGCCGTCTCGATGAGGAGGGTGGCACGCGAGGTCGGCGTCGAAGCGATGTCGCTGTACCACCACGTCGAGGACAAGGAGGACCTCCTCGACGGGATCTGCGAGCGAGTGATGGCAGATTTCGACTTCCCCGAGCTCGTCGACGACTGGGCCGAGAACTGCCGGCGGGGGGCGCGTGCGTGGCGGCGTCTCCTGCAAGCGCACCCGGCAGTGATGCGCCTGTTCGCCGAGCAACGAGGTCCCATCCGTTCGATCGACTCGATGCGTCCGATGGAATACGCGCTCACGCTCCTGCGGTCGTGCGGCCTGTCCGATCGCGACACGGCGCAGGCGTTCCATGTGTTCGGCGGCTACATCCAGGGCTTCGTGATGATGGAGCTCGGGTCGATCGCAGGCGGAGGGGACGAGATCCACATGAAGGCGCACGCGGAGCTCGCGGCCGCGCTCCCGGGCGAGTTCGCGGTGCTGCAGGCGTGCTCGCCCTATTTCGCGGAGTGCGATCCGGACGAGCAGTTCGAATTCGGCCTCGACCTCCTGATCGGAGGGCTCGAAGCGAAGGTCCGGCCGGCCGATCAACGGAAGGGCTCAGGAACCACCTAGGCCGCATGGAGCGTCGAAGCCCCAACTCTCGACACCGGAGGCACCCATGAAGGTCCGCCCCGCCGCTGCGTCCCTCACGCTCTTGCTCATGCTCGTCGCCTGTGCCGACGCGCCCGTCGATCCGGCCGCAGGAAACGGGATCGACCACAGCCCCGCCCCCGATCACGTGCTCGTCCGCGTCGCGTTCGAAGGGGGATTCACCCCCGTCGAATGGACGTACACCAACTTCCCGATCTTCGCGCTCTACGGAGACGGCACGCTCGTGCTCCCCGGCGCGCAGATCGAGATCTATCCGGGCCCCGCGCTCCCCGCGATGTCGAGCCGTCGGATCGATGAGGCCGGCGTCCAGGCGATCCTCGAAGAGTCGCTCGCCGCGATCGAAGACGTCCCGGCCGATCTGGACGACCTCGGTTTCATGGGGATCGCCGACGCCCACACGACCGTGATCACCGTCTCCGCCGGAGGCGTGGATCGCACGATCCGTGCGTACGCGCTCTCCGAGCTGACCGAGCGACCGGAGGGCATGCCGGAGCCTGAATACCAGGCCCGCCTGCGGCTCGCGGAGCTCGTCACCAAGCTGGGATCGCTCGAGTCGTGGATCCCCGAGGGGTCGCTCGGTCCTGAGGCCGCCTACGAAGCAACCTCCGCGCGCCTGTTCGTGGGCAACTACCGCGAGGTCGACGACCTGGCCCAGGAGCCCGTCCCATGGCCGCTGGAAGGCCGGCTGGATCGCTTCGGCGACCCGGTGGCCCCCGGAGACGCCTATCGGTGCGGCGTGGTCGACGGGGAGGACTGGACGGCGGTGCACCAGGCTGCTTCCCGAGCGAACGAGCTCACCCCGTGGACGGACGGCGGCACGAGCTTCTCGATGCTATTCAGGCCCCTCCTGCCCGACGAGAACGCCTGCTAGCGAGGGCGCAACCCCGCCCACCAGGGCTCGCGCGAGCGGTCAAGTCTCCCCCGGCTGCGGCCGATGCTTCCATGAGGAGCCAGCCGCCCTCGCGGCTGCGATGCGCCGACCCATGACGAGCGAGAAAGAAGCGACCTCTACAGAACGATCGTCGACCCGAGAGGGCTACTTCGAACCACCCTCAGGCGCAACGGACGAACGCCTCCGCGAGCTCGAGATCCGGTATCGAGGGATCATCGATCAACTCCCCGCCGTCCTCTACGTCGATGGCGTGGACGAGAACGAACCGATGATCGACGTGAGTCCCAGCGTGATCGATCTGCTTGGGATCTCGAGGGAGCAGTTCCTGAGCAGACCGTACGCATGGGCGGACACCGTCCACCCCGAGGACCTGGACAGAGTGACGGCGGAGAGCGAGCGCGCGGTGCGGACCGGCGAGCCGTTCAGAGCTGAGTATCGCGTGGTGCATCCCGACGGCCACACGGTGTGGGTCCGGGAGGACGCGGTGCTGATCGTCGACGAGGCAGGGCACGCGCTCCACTGGCTCGGCCTGATGTTGGACGTCACCGAGCTGATCAAGACGCAAGCCGAGCTCCACGAGGCGAAGTCGAAGTACGGAGCCCTGGTGGAGCAGATCCCGGCGATCGTGTACGTCGACGTCGCCGACGAGGACATGTCGACGACCTACGTGAGCCCGCAGATCGAGGCCATCCTCGGCTACCAGCCGCACGAGTACATCGACGATCCGCAGCTCTGGGAGAACATCCTGCACCCGGACGACCGTGAAGAGGCGATGGCGACGTACCTGCGGGGTCGGGAGGCCGGCGGCCCGTTCGTCTTCGAATACCGCCTCCTAGCGAAGAACGGCAGGACGGTCTGGTTCCGGGACAGCGCGATCGTGCTCACCGATGCGCTCGGCCAGGCGGAATACATCCAGGGCGTGATGCTGGACATCACCGACGGCAAGGTCGCAGAGGAGCGCATCGCCTTCCTCGCGTATCACGACAAGCTCACGGGACTCCCGAACCGGACGATGTTCGACGAGCTCCTCGGTCTCGCGCTCGCCCGGGCGAAGCGGCACAACCTCGGCGTCGTCGTCGTGACGGTGGACCTCGACGACTTCAAGCTGGTGAACGACTCTCTCGGCCACGAGGCGGGCGACGCGCTGCTGGTGCAGTTCGCGCAGAGGCTGAGCGATGCGACCCGCGAGACCGACCTCGTGGCCCGGCCCGGTGGGGACGAGTTCCTCCTCCTGCTGGCCGATCTCGACCAGACCCCTGTGGTCCCCGGAGGCCACGAAGGCGTGTCGGTTGCCGCAGAGTCCGTGGCACTCAGGGTCCAGGAAGCGTTGCGCACCCCGTTCAAGGTGGGGGAGACGGAGCTCTACATCACCGCGAGCCTCGGGATCAGCCTGTTCCCCGAGGACGCCCCGGATGCGGCGACCTTGCTCAAGAACGCCGAGACCGCGATGTTCCGGTCAAAGCGTTCAGGCCCCGGAGGCTACGTCCTCCACGCCAAGGACAACGCCGACTCGATCGTCAGACTTTCGCTCTCGACGCGCCTCCGCCGGGCCGTCGAACAGGAACAGTGGATGCTGCACTACCAGCCGCTGATCGACCTCGACACCGCCGGGGTGATCGGCGTCGAGGCGTTGATCCGCTGGCCAGAGCCCAACGGGGGTCTCGTCCCTCCTGGTGACTTCATCCCCTTGGCCGAAGAGATGGGCTTGATCGATGCGATCGGCGCGTGGGTGATCGACGAGGTCTGCCGGCAGGATCGGATGTGGCGCGAGGAGGGGCTCGACCTGAACATCTCCTTCAACCTCTCGCCTCGACAGCTCTGGCAGGACGACGTCGCCGACCGCATCGTGGTACCGATCCTCGGGTCCGGGATGGACCCGAGCCGGGTCACCGTCGAGATCACCGAATCCACCGCGATGACGAATCCCGATCGAACGCTGGGCATCCTGCACGAGCTGCACGCTCGCGGTCTGAAGCTCGCGATCGACGATTTCGGGACCGGCTATTCGTCGCTCGCCCGTCTCCGCTACATGCCGGTCGACGTACTCAAGATCGACCGATCCTTCGTCCGGGAGCTGGATCGTGACGAGCAGAACGGGAGCATGGTGTCGGCCATGGTCGCACTCGCGTCCAACCTCGGAATGACCTCGCTCGCCGAAGGGATCGAGACGGAGGCCGAATGGCGCGCCCTCGTCGAGCGCGGGTGCGAGCGGGGCCAGGGCTACTTCTTCTCTCGCCCGGTCCCCGCGGACGAGATCGTCGCGATCCACCGGCGCGCCGCGCTCCGCGTCGTGGAGGGCGGCGCGGCAGGCTGAGGCTGCAGATCAGCGGCGGCGACGCGGTCGCAGACCGCTCCGCTTGCCCCTCGCGCCACCGCTGAAGACGACACGAGGTGGTGCGACCTTCATGCCCTCCTGCTCGAACTCCGAGTGGAGATCCAGCCTCGCTGCCATGCGACTCACGTCGCCCAACTGCTCGGGCGTGACGAAAGTGATGCTGGTCCCGGCACGGCCCGCCCTCGCCGTGCGGCCGACCCGGTGGACGTAGCCCTTGTCGTCCTTCGGCGGGTCGTAGTTCACGACGAGCGTGATCCGCTCGAGGTCGAGTCCGCGCGCGGCCACGTCGGTCGCGACCAGGATCCCGACGAATCCCTCTTCGAAGCGGTGCAGCGCGCTCTCCCGCGCTTGCTGCGTCATGTCCCCGTGCATCGCGACGACCGGCACCCCTTCCGCGCGGAGCTGCCGAGCCAGATGGTCGACCGCGCGCTTCGTGTTCACGAACACGAGCGTCGATCCCTCCGACTCCGAGGCCAGCCGGACGAGCGTCAGGAGCTTCTCTTGCGGCGCGACCGGGATGAACCGGTGATCGGCCTCCTCGACGAACCGCAGCTCGCCCATGTCGACCTCGTGCCGCACCGGGTTGCGCGTGTAGACGTCCGCCATCCTGCCGATCGCGCCGTCGAGCGTCGCGGAGAAGAACATCGTCTGACGATCCTTCGGCAGCCGCCGCACGATGCGGTCGACCTGCGGTTGGAAGCCCATGTCGAGCATGCGGTCGGCTTCGTCGAGCACCAGGATCTCGACGCCATCCAAGCGGACGAGCCCACGTTCCACGAGGTCGTCCAGACGTCCCGGCGTCGCGATCAGGATGTGAGCCGATCCGACCCCTTTCGATTGCTCGCGGACCTTCGTCCCGCCGTACACGGCCATGACGCGCAGACCTTTCGCCTTGGCGATGTCCTCGAACGCGTCGCTCACCTGTTGGGCGAGCTCCCGCGTGGGCGTGAGCACGAGCGCGGCCGGCCGGCGGTCGGTCGCGGGGTCGACCTGATCGACGATGGGGATCGCGAACCCGAGCGTCTTGCCGGACCCCGTCTTCGACCTCGCGAGGGTGTCCCGTCCCGAGGTCGCGTCCTCGATCACCATGATCTGGATCGGGAACGGAGCCTCGATCCCGCGCGCTGCCAGGGCGCGAACCACCTCGTCGGACACACCCAGGTCACGGAAGGTCGTCATCACGCATGCTCCTGTGACGAGAGTACCGCCGAGAACCGGGTCCGGGCCGCCGCCCGGTACTCTCTCGTCGCCGGCGACGATCACGGGAGCGAAATGAACGACATGGACGACCGCACGCAGCTCTGGAACGAACTCGCCGCCCAGCTCGGCGTGGACAGCATCCGATCCACCACCGAGGCAGGCTCCGGCCACCCCACGTCCTCGCTCTCGGCCGCGCACCTGGTCGCGGTACTCTTCGCAGACCACCTTCGGACCGACCTCTCCGATCCGAGAAGCCCGGCCAACGATCGGTTCGTGCTCTCCAAGGGACACGCCGCGCCCGTGTTGTACGCCGCGCTGAAAGCGATCGGGGCGATCGACGACACGATGCTGCTGTCGTTGCGGAAGTTCGGCTCCCCGATCCAGGGGCACCCTGCACCGTCCCCGGAGCTGCCGTGGGTCGAGGCGGCGACCGGCTCGCTCGGGCAGGGACCGGCGATCGGCCTCGGGATGGCGCTCGCGATGCGGCTGGACGAGAGCCCCGCGCGGGTGTGGGTCATGGTCGGAGACTCGGAGACGGCGGAGGGATCCGTCTGGGAGGCGATGGAGGCCGCATCGCATCACGAGGCCACCAACCTGACGATCGTGCTCGACCTCAATCGTCTGGGGCAGCGAGGACCGACGATGCACGGGTGGGACTCCGACGTCTTCGTCTCCAGAGCGAAGGCGTTCGGGTGGAACGCGATCGCGATCGACGGACACGACGTCGTGGCGATCGACCGGGCTTACCGGACCGCGACCGAGGACGACCGGCCCACGATGATCGTGGCGCGCACCGAGAAGGGCCACGGCGTCTCCGAGGTGGCCGACAAGGACGGCTGGCACGGCAAAGCGCTGCCGCCGGAGATGGCCGAGCGGGCGATCGAGGAGCTCGGGGGCATCCGTTCGCTCACGATCACGCCTCCGAAGCCAGAGCCGTGGATGCCGGTGGGCGCGGGCGCGCCTGCCGGCGCGCCCGCGCCCACCTACGTCGAGGCGATCGCCACGCGGAAGGCGTTCGGCGAGACCCTCGCGTGGCTCGCCGGAGAGCGTCCCGACCTCGTCGTCCTCGACGGCGAGGTCGGCAACTCCACCCACACCGAGGACGTCGAGGCGGTCGCCCCGGAGCGCTTCTTCCAGATGTATATCGCCGAGCAGACGATGGTCGGCGCGCAGACCGGGATGCAGGCGCTCGGCAAGGCCGCCTTCTCGGCGACGTTCGGGGCGTTCCTGACCCGCGCGTACGACCAGATCCGCATGGCGGCGATCGGCCGAGCCGATCTTCGGCTCTGCGGCTCGCACGCGGGTGTGTCGATCGGCGAGGACGGGCCGTCCCAGATGGCGCTGGAGGACCTGGCGGCGCTCCGCGCGATCAACGGATCGACCGTCCTGTACCCCGCCGACGGGAACGCGACCGTCAGGCTCGTCACCGGGATGGCGGATCTTCCCGGGATCTCCTACATCCGGACGACGCGGGAGGCGACGCCGTCGCTTTACGGACCGGACGAAGCGTTCCCGGTCGGCGGCTCCAAGAGGCTCCGCGAGGGCTCCGACGTCGCGCTGATCGGCGCGGGGATCACGCTCCACGAGTCGTTGCGCGCCGCCGATCGTCTCGCCGCCGACGGCGTCTCCGCTCGCGTGCTCGATTGCTACAGCGTGAAGCCGATCGACGCAGCCGCCGTGCGAGCCGCCGCCGACGACATCGGAGTGCTCGTCGTCGTCGAGGACCACCGGATCGAGGGCGGGCTCGGCGACGCGGTACTGGACGCGCTCGCGGGCTCTGGCGACCTGACCGGCCGCGTGATCAAGCTCGCGGTGACCGAATTGCCCGGATCGGGATCACCCGAAGAGCTCCGTGCATGGGCGGGGATCGACGCCGACGCCATCGTCGAGACCGTGCGAGAGGCGCTCGGCCGGCGCTGAGGTCTCTCGTCCGGGCTAGACGGCTTTGCTCACGGCGGGCAGACCACCGAGCGCGAGCGCGATGATCTCCTCCGGCGGGACGGGCTTCGAGAAGTAGAAGCCCTGACCCATGACGCAGCCGCGCTCCAGGACGAACGCGAGCTCGCCCTCGGTCTCGATCCCCTCGGCGAGCGTCGTCATGCCCAATCCTCGGGCCAGCTCGATGAAGGCGGACACGATGCTCTGGTTCTGGGGATCGACGTCCACCCCGCTCACGAACGAACGATCGATCTTCAGCACGTCCACCGGCATGTCGCGGATCCGCGCGAGCGAGGAGTAGCCCGTGCCGAAATCGTCGATCGCGATGCGCAATCCGCCTGCGTGCAGATCCTCGAGGATCGCCTGGGCTTTGTCCGGATCGGTCATCGCGGAGGACTCGGTGATCTCGACCACCACCTTCGAGGGATCGATGCCACCCTCTCGGATCCGTTCGAGGATCCCCTTCGCCAGGTCCGGCTGCCAGAACTGGCGAGGCGAGAGGTTGAAGCTCATCTCGAGATCGATGTCGAGCTCGCGCCATGCCTGGGCCTGGTAGACGAGCTCCCGCACGACCCAATCCCCGATCGCCTCGATCAGACCCAGCTCCTCGGCCACGGGGATGAAGTCGCCCGGCGGGATCATCGTGCCGTCCGGTTCCATCCAGCGGATCAGCGCTTCGACGCCGTGCATGCGTCCGGTCGCGAGCTCCAGGATCGGCTGGTAGTGGAGCGTCCAGCGCTGGCTCTCCACGGCTTTCCGCAGCCTGGTCACGAAGCGGAGCTTCGCCGAGGAGTCGAGCGCTCCTCGGTTGGAGACGACGTAGGCATGGCCGCCCTTCTTGGACTCCAGCATCGCGGCCTCCGCGTTGCGGAGGAGGCTGCCCGTCTCGTCCCCGTCTTGGGGGAACAGGCTGATCCCGATCGATGCGGACACGTAGAGCTCGGTGCCGCCGGCGCGGAACGGGACCGCGAGCGAATCCAGGATCCGCTGTGCCACCGTCTCTGCCCTGGCGACCGCGAGCTCCACGTCGTCGCCCTCTCGTTCGAGGTCCGCCAGCAGGAGGAGGAACGTGTCGCCGGATCGCCGCGCCACGAGGTCCGTCTCGCGCGCCGCCTCTCGGAGGCGACCGGCAACCACGTTCAGGACCTCGTCGCCCGCCAGACGCCCCAGCGAGTCGTTCACCAGGCGGAAGTCATCGATGTCGACGCAGATGACGGCCACAGACGCCTCGTGATGGCGCGCGCGGGAGATCGAGAGCTCCAAGAGCTCCTCGAACATCGCGCGACTCGGCAGACCGGTCAGTTCGTCGTGATACGTCAGGAAGGCGACCTTCTCGTCGCCTCTCTTCATCTCCGTGACGTCGATCATCAGGCCGAGCGAGAAGGTCGGCACCCCGCGTTCATCCCGGATCATCTTCGCCTCGTCGTGGATCCAGACGATCCGGCCGTCCTTCCGATAGACGCGATAGTCGAGCGAGAAGGCCTCGCCGGTCTCGTTGTGGCGCTGATTCTCGGCGACGGCTCGCGCACGGTCCTCGGGGTGGATCATGCGGAGCCACAGGTCGCTGTCGCCGAGCCATTCGTGCGGGGCGTAGCCGAGCACCTCCTCGACCTGGGGGCTGATGAACAGCGTCGAGGCCGAGTCGTCGAGCGCGTCGATGTAGGTCACGGCCGGCACGTGCTCGACGATCGAACGGTATCGATCGCCCATGATCTCCTCGGCAGACATCCTCCGGTGGCGCTCGACGTCGCCCGCGACCGCGCCGGCCACCACCTTCAAGAGCTCGATCTCTCCCGAGCTCCACACCCGTCCGCGGCCGCAGTCGTCCGCGGCCAGGAATCCCCACCACCCGTCCTCGAGGAAGATCGGCACGGCCACGATGGACGCGGTGCCCTCCGCCGAGAGGATCCGTCGCTCCGGATCCGGGAGCTGCGCGACCGGACCCGTGAGGACACGGCGGTCGCCGAGGACCTCGATCCAGCGCGTGAAGTCGGGTGAGTACGGATGCAGCTTCGTGTCAGGAGCGTCGAAGAGGCCGCGGTTCCCGTTGCGGAGCCACTCCGAGGCGAGGTTCATCCACAGACGTCCATCGGGCCCCCGGATGTTCTCGAAGACGTAGACGCGATCGGCGCCGAGCTCCCGCCCGACGTTGGAGAGGGACTCCGACAGCAGCGCAGGCGCCGACGGGGCGCTCGACACGCCGACATCGGCCGTCCGATCGGCGGCCGGGGACGAGACCTGAGGTGCGTCCATGTGATTCCAGCTATCGGCGCCCCTGAGGAGCCGCTGAAGGAGCTGCCCTGTTACGCTTTCCGGCCGATGGCCGACTACAAGCAGATCCTCCACGAACGCCTCTACGTCCGGGTGCCGGGCACCGACAAGCTGCGCAAAACGGCGGCGTCCCGCTTGAAGCACCTCCTCGCCAACGGATGGCGGGAAACCGAGCGCAAGCAGCAGCCGGACCACATCTGGGTCCGGTTCGAGCGCACGGGACACGCTCCGATGCAGGCCAGGCTGCCGAAGAAGGCCCCCGAGATCGTGATCGAGCGCCGGCCGCGACGGGACAACAGAGGCGGCTCCTTCAGAGGCGGCCGGCGCTAGCCGATAACCCGGGCGAGGGAACCGGATATCATCCGGTGATCGCAGCCCTCCACCGGACCTCCTTCGGGTAGGATGACGGTCTCGCATCTTCTGTGCGGGCACGAACCCCAGCTGCCGATGAAAGACGAGGGTGAAGATCGATGAGCGTGGAATTCATCACCCAGAGCGCCGGACGTCCCGGGCACCGGGACCCCCACGCCCATGCCGCGCCGCAGCCCTTCACGTACCCACTGCAGCGGGAGTACGTCGAGCCCGACTGGACCCGGCTCCCGGGATACCGAGGCGTCACGACGGAGCAATGGGAGTCCGCCCAGTGGCAGCGCGCCCACACGGTCAAGAACCTGAAGGAGTTCAAGGAAGCGCTCGGCGAGCACCTCACCGATGACCTCCTCGCAGACATCGAGCGCGATCAGCAAGAGCGCGCCACGATGTCGATGCTGCTGCCGCCCCAGATGATCAACACGATGGACGAGACGGACCTACGCGCCGATCCCGTACGGCTCTACATGGCGCCCGCCTTCAGCGATCGTGAGCAGGAGTTCCCGTCGCATCCCCTCGCCTCGCGCGACTCCCTGCACGAAGCCGACATGTGGGCCGTCGAAGGACTCACGCACCGCTATCCCACCAAGGTCCTCGCCGAGCTGATCCCGACGTGTCCGCAATACTGCGGTCACTGCACCCGGATGGACCTCGTCGGGAACGACACCGTCCAGATCCTGAAGTACAAGTTCGAGCAGAAGCAGGGCGAACGATGGGACGCGATGCTCGACTACCTCCGACGGACGCCGAGCGTCCGCGACGTGGTGGTCTCCGGTGGCGACATGGCGAACGTCCCGATCAAGCGGTTGGAGACCTTCGTGATGGGCCTCCTCGACATCGAGAACGTCCGCGACATCCGCCTGGCCACGAAGGGGCTGATGGGGATCCCCCAGCACTTCCTCCAGGACGAGGTGCGAGCGGCCGCGGAGCGGATGGCTTCCGTCGCCAACGCGCGTGGCGTGGACATCGCCGTGCACACCCACGTGAACGCGGCGCAGCAGGTGACGCCGCTCGTGGGCCGGGCGACGAAGGTGTTCCTCGATGCCGGGTTCCGCGACGTGCGGAACCAGGGCGTCCTGCTGCGCGGCGTGAACACGACGCCGCAGCAGCTCCTGGATCTCTGCTTCATGCTGCTGGATCACGCGAAGATCCTTCCGTATTACTTCTACATCTGCGACATGATCCCGAACGCCGAGCATTGGCGCACCGCGGTCTGGGAAGTGCAGGACCTCCAGCACTCGATCATGGGGTACCTGCCGGGCTTCGCGACGCCCCGGATGGTCGTCGACGTGCCATTCGTCGGCAAGCGGTGGGCCCACCAGGTCACCGAGTACGACCGCGTCCGCGGGATCTCCAGTTGGACGAAGAACTACCGAACGGGGATCGAGAGCGAGGACCCGGAAGCGTTCACGCGCCGGTACCACTACTACGACCCGATCTCCACGCTCCCCGACGAGGGTCAGGCGTGGTGGCGGGAACAGCTCGCGCTGGGCGTCGACGAGCTGATCGCACAGCTGCAGCCGCAGCGTGCGTGACCGCTGCTAGGGTCCGACGCGTGAGCCGGATCCTCACCGTCCTGTCCGCGCAGGTCGCGCCGGTCCCCTGGGACCCGCCCGCGACCCTCGACAAGTTCGAAGACCACGTCCGCGTTGCGCGCCGTGCGTTCCCCGACGTCGACCTGATGATCTTCCCCGAGCTCTATCTCACCGCGATCGACGGGTTCACCTCCGGCGGCACGGGCGATTGGGAACGGCGAGTGGCCGAGGAGATCCCCGGCCCGCTGACCGATCGGGTCGGGAAGATCGCCGCCAGATCGAAGCGGTGGATCGTCGCCGGCTCGATCTGCGAGCGTCGTGGCAAGAAGGTGCACAACACCGCGATCGCCTTCTCCCCCGACGGCGAGATCGCGGCCGTCTATCGGAAGCTCTTCCCGTGGCGTCCGTTCGAGGACGCCGACCCCGGGACCGAACCGGCGCCGGTGTTCGAGATCCCGGGGAAGGGAACCGTCGGCATGATGATCTGCTACGACGGCTGGTTCCCGGAGGTCGCCCGCGGCCTCGCCCTGCAAGGAGCCGAGCTGATCGCGCAACCGACCGCCACCACCACCCCCGATCGCGAGGAGGAGGTCGTCCTCGCCCGGGCGAACGCGATCGTGAACCAGGTCTTCGTGTTCAATCCCAACATGGTGTCGACGTTCGGGCCTGGCCGGAGCGTTGGCGTCGATCCCGAGGGCCGCATCCTGTTCGAAGCGGGCGCCGGCGAGGAGCTCCTGATCGAGATCGTCGACATGGATCGCGTCGCCCAGGTACGTCGTGGCGGGACGCGCGGGATCAGCCGCCCCTGGCAGCACTTCCTCGAGGGCCCGCGGGACGTGCTCCTTCGCCCCTACCGGGCACGTCGCACGACGTAGCTCCCGATCCCGAGGAGCGCGACGACCACACCTGCCGCGACCCACCAGGATGAGAGACCGTCCGACCTCGGCGCCGGGCTCGGCTCGATCGTCGCCGGGCCCTCCGGTTGCGTCACGAACCGCTCGGTGGGGAGCCCATCTCCTAGGAAGTCGCACGCGCGTCCGTCGCGAACGATCACCGTCCACCGGAGGCGTTCCAGCCCGGGCGACGTGCCGGTCAGGTCTTCGTCGTCGCTGAGCGTTCGACCCGGCACCTGGATCGTCATCGAGGTCCCCTCGACGAGCGGCGGGTTGAACACGTTCGTTCCTTCGGGAAGCAGGTAGATCTCGGTCGGATGGTCGATCGTGGCGTCCACACGTACGAGACGGTTCAGGTTCCGGTAGTACGCGAACGACTGCGCGGGCACGTCCGGATCCCTGATCGCCACGTCGACGCGGAAGGGCCGCCCTTCCGCGTCGGGGACCACGAGCGGCTCCGCGAACGTGAGCACCCACCGCGCCGACGTGCCGAGCTCGACGATGTCGCCCCTCACGTCCACGAGGTCGGGTGCACCGGTGCCGGTGCCCCCGGTGCACCCGGCCACATCGCCGGCCGGGTCCGAAGCTGCGATGAGGAACGGGATGAGCGCGAGCAGCGCCCGGCGGGGCGCCGCACCGACGCGCATCAGGCGCTCGGGCAGTCCCGGGGCGGGATGATCAAGGGGTCCAGCCGGGGTTCCTGCGTGAAGTCGAGTGCCCCCGACAGCGGATCGGCCCGCCGGTCGCGCTCCGTCATCGGCTTCAGCCCATGGAGGTTCTCGATGAAGCGCAGGACCGACGAGAACTCGTAGACCGTCTTGTCGATGGAGCCGCCGTCGGGATTGTCGCCGCGTCTCGTCCACGGGGAGATGATCAACGCGGGCGTGCGCGGACCCAAGCCCATGATGTCGTAGTGCGGCGGCTCCACATGGTCGTAGAAGCCGCCGAAGTCGTCCCACACGATCACGATCGCGGTGCTGGGCCAGAACTCGCTCTCCATCACTGTATTGAGGTACTCGGTGGTCCAGTTCTCGCCGATGCACACGTTGGTGTTGGATCCGGGGTGCTCGTTGGGATGCCCTTCGGGCGGGATGAGCCAGGACACCGCCGGCAGCTCACCACGTCGCACGTCCTGCAAGAACGTCTCCGGTGTCTGCACCTTGTCCCACATCGGACCCGTCCGGACATGGCGCACTGCCTGGAGCGCGTTCATCCAGGAATCGGGGTTCGCGTAGTACTTCCAGCTGATGCCGTTGCGCTCCAACATGTCCGGCAGCACCTTGATGTCGATGCAGGTCCGCGTCGACTCCCAGTGTGCCGCGATCCGGATGAGCTGGTCCGGCACCTCGTCGGTGATGTTCTCCTCGAGCTCCATGATCTCGGCCACGTCTGCATCCGTCAGATCTTCGATCGGGAAGCGCTTGGTGATCTCGGTGGGGTCGTCGCAGTAGTTCCCCTCGTGGTCCGTCGTGGTCTTGTTGTCGACGATCCCATAAGACTGCGCCGCGACCGTGTACAGATGCTCGGGGAACGTGGGACCGAACATCGACGTGAAGAAGTGGTCCGCGAGGACGAAGCGATCCGCATACGCCCAGTAACCCGGCAGCGTGGTTCGCGAGTGCTGCGCGTACCCGGTCATGTCCTCACCGAGCGGGACGCAGTTGAAGCCGTTCATCTTGCCCCCGTTGATCGAGTACAGACCGGGGGCGAACGCGTGGCCGAGGTCGTGGGGAAGAACGGACGGGGCCTTCTTCAGGGCGACGACCGGTCCGTCTTCGAACGTGCTGGCGCTGCAGTCCGCGATCGTGCCGCCTTCGGTGGCGCCCTCCGCCCCCGGGTAGGAACCGAAGTAGTGGTCGAACGAGCGGTTCTCCTTCACGAGGAAGATCACGTGCTTGATCGGGTTGTCGCCGTTGGCCGGATCGCGAGAGGGGGACGGACCGTCGGTGGGGTTCCCCCCGGGATCGGGATTCTGCGTTCGCTCCTTGCCGGCGGACGGCCAGAACTGCCATGCGAGCGCTGCAGTGAGCACGACAACGACCGCACCGAAGGTCTGTCGTCGCTGACGCACCCGGCTGCTCCGGCGCACGGGTTTGATGATGGGCCCCGGTCGCATCCGGTCAGTCTATCGGGGTGCGAAGATCCGACCGAGGAGCGCGCGGAGTCGCGCCAGGGCGCCCGTGTACCGAAGGTCCTCCACGACGTTCGACATCTCCCAGGGATCCGGCGATCCGATGCTTCCGCCGATGTCGTAGAGCTCCTCGAAGCCGTCTCCGTAACGGATCAGCTTCAGTTCGGCCGTTCGGACCGCGGTCCAGGGTGGGATCTGCTCGTCGCCCGCCCATTCGAGGAAGATCGCGTCGTTCCGCGACTCGGACCGCGTGCCGATCCCCGGCTCGATCCATGCGGCGAACGGTCGGCCGTCGATGTCTCCGGGGGACGCCACCCCCGCGAGACGCAGGATCGTCGGGGCCACGTCCACGATCGAGACGACCGCGGGGAGCTCGCCTCCCTCCGCCGTCGGTGCATGCACCGCCAGCGGGATCCGGACGCACGCCTCGTACGGACACCTCTTGCCCTCCCAGCGGTGCTCTCCGAACGAGTAGCCGTTGTCGGAGAGCACGAAGATGTAGGTGTCGTCGAGGCGATCCCCGAGCGACTCGACGATCGCGCGGAGCGCCTCGTCGACGGCCAAGAGCGTCTCGTCCGCGCGACGCTGGTCGTCGAGCCACTCGGCGCGCTGCGCGGCGCCCGCCTCCGGGAGCGACCGCACCCACGGCGGCGCGCCGCGCAGCGCTCCCGCGACGTTCGGTGGCTCCTCCACGACCAGCTCCTCCAGGTCACCCTCGTGACGCTCGGCCGGGATCCATGGGGGGTGCGGGGCACTCGGCGCGAACAGGAGGAAGAACGGACGATCCGACGGGGCCGTCCGCACGAACCCGACGGCCCGGTCCGCGAGCCAGTCGGTCGCGTATCGACCCACGAACACCTGCGAACCTTGGTCGATGGCGCGGAAGTTGCGATAGACGGTTTCGCCGCTCTGGTTCCGCTTCGCGACCGATCGATCCCACCCCGGGGGGACGTAGGGGAGACGGCCGAACGGATACCGGTTGAGGTACTTGCCGACGAGCCCCGTGCGGTATCCGGCCCGGTGCAACCACGTGGCGAGCGTGGAAGACTCGTCGAGGTTCCCGCCGTCATCGTTGCCCTGGACACCGGTGTGGCGCGCGTACCGCCCGGTCAGCAGGCTCGCCCGGGCCGGACAGCACAGAGGGGTGTTGGTGAACGCGTTCGGGAACGTCACCCATCCGGGAGCGCGCCCCGCCAGCTCCCCGCCGAGCCACGGCATCGCTCCGAAGGTGCCGGCGCGCTGGTCGTCGGTGAGCACGACGATCACGTTCGGCCGGTGATCGGGACGGATCTCGGCAGCAGGCCACGCTGCTCCGGCTCCGAGCCCCACGAGCGCGGCCAGCAGCGCACCCGCCATCCGGCGGCCGGGTGCGGCGGAGCTCACTCCTTCCGAACCTTCCAGATGTGCTCGGCGGGGAAGGCGCGCGCCCACTCGAGCGGCGCGTAGTCGTCGTAGGTGGTCGCGGCTCCCTCGCCCGGACGGAGCTCGATCAGGTCCTCGACAGAGAGCCCGTTCGCGCGGAAGAGGCGGATCCAGTCTCCGTAGGTCAGCTGGAACTCGGTCGTGCGCCAGGACGGGTCTTCGAACTCCGCGGACCGCAGCCCGAAGTAGTCCGATCGCATCTCCCGTGTCGCGGGGAGCTCTTCCTCCTGCTGGCCCCACGCGACCCAGATCCACGGCGTCGTGCCGTTGAACACGAACCTGCCGCCGGGCCGCAGCACACGGGCGACCTCCGGCACCGTGAGGAACGGGTCGGCGAAGCCCATCACCCCGTGGTCGCAGAACACGAGATCGAAGACCTCGTCGCGGAACGGAACTCGCTCGCCGCTCGCCTGCACGACGGGGAATCGCACGCCCGTCTCCTCGAAGTTCGCCACGCCGTGGCGCAGCTGCGTGATCGAGAAGTCGAGCCCCGTGACCTCCGCGCCTCGCATCGCGACCTTGATGCCGAACTGGCAGGCGCCGCAGCCGAGCTCGAGCGCGCGCAGGCCTGTGACGTCGCCGAGCGCATGGATCTCGTCCTCCGGGGCGTCGTAGACCCCCCACCCGAGGAAGTCCCAACGGTTCAGCTGCGCTCGATTGCGCTCTTGGTACTCGTCGGATTCCTTCTCCCAGTGCTCGCGGTTCTTCCGGACGTGTTCCGTCGTCTCCCCCGTCATCGATCGAGCCACCCTCCCGCTCGATCGTGACGAGCCGCCACGAGACCGGCGGCGATGGACAGCGCGATCTCCTCGGGCCGTCGACCCCCGAGATCCAGGCCGAGCGGACTGCGGATCCGTCCGAGATCCTCGTCGTTGAAGCCGCGGCTTCGAAGCTCTTCGACGTAATGCGCCACGTGACTGCGCGAGCCCATCACGCCGACGAACCCGACCGGCGAACGGAGGAGCGAGGTCAGCGCGTCCGTGATGCCGGGGGCGTCGTGATCGGTGAACACGACCGCGTCGTCCGGCCCGAGCCGCACGTCCTCGAGTGAGCGCACGGACGGCTCGTCCTCCGAGGTGAGCCGCTCCGACCGCGGTTCCAGCATCAGCACCTCTCTGCCCTGCCGTTTCATCTCCGTTCGCAGCGACCGTGCGACGTCGGTCGCCGACACCACGACGAGTCGAGGCGTCGCCCCATGCGGCTCGAGGTAGACCTCGACGTCGCCCTCGTCGTGATGGAACGTGCGAACCTCCGGCTCTCCCCGCTCCTGGACCTCTGCGGCCGCCTGGACGGCCGCCTCGTCGAACTCCGCGCATCCGAGGGTGCCATGCACCTCGCCGCCCGGCACGATCGACATCGTGTTGCCGACCGCACACGGGGGCGACCCCGTGACCCTGACGGCCTTGGCCTCGACCCAAGGATCTGCCGCAGAGGCCTGGTGCTCGACGGCGGGCACCCGATGACCCGTGGGGTGAGCTCCGGCCGCGCCCCCGAGCAGCTCGACCGCGTGCGAGAGCACGGGGAGCACGGAGTCGAGCGATTCCCGGACGCCTCGGGGGCTGCCGGGAAGGTTGATGATCAGCGCCCGTCCCAGCGCACCCGCGACGGCGCGGGAGAGCGCGGCCATCGGGGTGTGCGCGAGGCCTGAGGCCCGCATCAGCTCGGCGAGGCCGGGAGCTTCGCGATCGATCACAGCACGCGTGGCCTCCGGCGTGACGTCCCGGGGACCGAACCCGGTCCCCCCGGTCGTCACGACGAGCCCGTGCGTCGACGCCAGGTCCCGGAGCGCAGACTCGATGTCCGTCCGCTCGTCCGGGACGACGCGGCGATCCGACACGTCGAACCCCGCCGCGCCGAGGAGCTGCACGGCCACATCACCGGACTCGTCCTCGCGCGTCCCACCGGCGACGCCGTCGGAGACCGTCAGCACGGCGGCTCGGGTCGTTCCCACGACACGAGCCTAGCGTCGCCGGAGAAGACGCTCCCGGCTCCACCTCGAGACCGAGTGTCCGCCTAGGATTCGAGCAGCGAGGAAGGGGACGACGCTCCCCGATCGATGACCACACACGAGGAGGCGGACGATGGACTGGGTGGACCGGCTCGCGGCCGAGCTGCATCTCGACGCCCTCTCCGCGCACGAGAACGAACACCTCCTGTCGGCGTCTCGTGAGGTGGCCCACCGGGTCGAACGCAAGGCCACGCCGCTCGCGATGTACGTGATCGGCCTCTCCGTCGGCAGCCAGCTTGCCGATCGCACGCGAGATGATGCGATCGAGGATGCGATCCACGCGCTCCTCCTTCGGCTCCCGCAGGCCGAGGAGCCCTGACCGGTTCCCACCGCCGGCGGTAGGCTGACCCCTATGAGCGTCCGTCGTACCGTGCCGCAGGCCATGCCCCTGGACGGCCCTCTCGTGGACACGTTCGGTCGAGTCGCCGACGACCTGCGGATCTCCGTCACGGACCGGTGCAACTTCCGCTGCTCGTACTGCATGCCCGCCGAGGGGCTCGCATGGCTCCCGAAGAACGAGATCCTCACCTTCGAAGAGCTCACTCGTGTGCTGGGGATCTTCGTTCGCCTTGGCGTGCGGAGCCTCAAGGTCACCGGCGGCGAACCCCTGGTTCGCGCCGACCTCCCCGTGCTCGTCCGGATGTTCCGGGAGGTCGGCCCCGACCTCGACATCTCGCTCACCACGAACGGGGTCCTCCTGGACAGGCTGGCGGCCCCGCTTGCCGAGGCGGGGATCGACCGCGCCACCATCTCCTGCGACTCGCTCCTGCGCCACCGGTTCGCCGAGATGACCAGACGCGACGCGCTGGACAAGGTGCTCGCGGGGATGAAGGCGGCCGAGGTAGCCGGCCTCGTCCCCATCAAGGTCAACTGCGTCGTGATCGGCGGCATCAACGACGACGAGGTGGTCGAGTTCGCGCGCTGGTCGCGGGAGACCGGGTACGTGGTTCGCTTCATCGAATACATGCCGTTGGATGCCCAACACGCATGGGAGCGCGAGAAGGTCGTACCGGCCGCGCGGATCCTCGATGCGATCGATGCCGTGTATCCACTCGTGCCGGAGGGCCATGCGAACGAGCCGGCCACGACCTTCGGATTCGCCGACGGCGCGCCCGGACGGATCGGCGTGATCCCCTCGGTCACGGAGCCGTTCTGCGACACGTGCAACCGGCTCCGGCTCACCGCCGAGGGGATGTTCCGGAACTGTCTGTTCGCGTTGGACGAGACCGACCTGCGGACGCCGCTCCGCGAAGGTGCTTCCGACGACGAGATCGCGCTTTCGATCAGGCAGGGGTTGTGGTCGAAGTGGTCCGGGCATCGGATCAACCACCCCGACTTCGTCCAGCCCGAGCGCTCGATGTCGATGATCGGCGGCTGAGGCGGCCTCTACAGATTCTCGATCCGCAGCGTCGGCACGTCGTCGCGTTCGAACCCCAGGACCTGTGCGTAGAAGGAAAGCTCCGCCTCCAACGCGCTGCGGGTCGACTCCGCCTTCCGGAACCCGTGCTGCTCGCCCTCGAACAGCACGTAGGCGTACGGCAGCCCCTTCTCCTTGAGGACCTCCACCATGATCTCCGCCTGCGCCGGCGGCACGACCCGGTCCTCCGACCCCTGGAGCAGCAGCATCGGGCAGGAGATCCCGTCCGTGGAGTGGATCGGCGATCGGGACCGGTACTTCTCGGCCGCTTCCGGATAGGGACCGACGAGCGAGAACAGGTAGCGGGACTCGAACTTGTGCGTGCCGCCGCCGACGAACGCCTCGAGATCGGCCAGACCGAAGTAGCTGGTGCCGGCCGCGAACCCTTCGTGCATGGTGAGCGCGCACAGGGTCGTGTACCCGCCGGCGCTGCCCCCGGTGATCAGGAGCCGATCCCCGTCGACCTCGCCCTGCGCCCCCAGCCATCTGGCGGCGTTGATGCAGTCGGCCGTGTCGACGATGCCCCAGTTGCCGTTCAGACGCTGCCGATACGCACGCCCGAAGCCGGTGCTCCCACCGTAGTTCACGTCCACGAGCGCGAAGCCACGGCTCGTCCAGAACTGCGTCTCGAGATCGAAGCTCGGAATCGCCTCGGCCGTCGGTCCGCCGTGGCTCTTCACGATGAGTGGCGGCCGTTCGCCGGGTGGCCCGGTCGCGTCTCGGTTCCGGGGCGGATAGAAGTGCGCGAACGCGGTCGCCCCGTCCTCGGTCGGGAACTCGATCTGGCGAGGGACCGAGAAGAAGGTCTCGTCGACATCGACCGACGATGACGACCGCAGCACGTCGACCGAGCGGGCGGTGACGTCCAGGAGCACCACGTGGTCCGGGATCGACGGACCCCCTCCCACGAACGCCACCCGGTCTCCCTCCACGTCCAGGTCCGGCCACATCGCTGAGTACGGCAGATCCAGATCGATCAGCTCACCCGTCTCGGGGTCCAGGATCGCCAGGTGCTGCACGCCGTCGCGCTCCCACAGGCAGGCGATCCTCCCGTCGCCAAGGAAACCGTACGCACCCATCCCCAAGAGCCACTGCGGCCAGCCGAACTCCGCTTCGGCGGGATGCAGCGCCCGCGCCTCGCCGTCGCGCTCCCGGTAGAGGTTCCACCAGCCGGTCCGGTCGGACACGAAGTGCAGGTCACCGGCCGGGCTCCACGCGGGCTGGAAGATCGACTCTTCGCCGGCCCGGCCGGCGACCTGCCGCACATGCTCGAGCGAGCCGTCGTCGCTGAGTTCGCCCACGAAGACCTCGCATCCGTCCCAGGGCATCCAGGGCAGGTCCCACTCGAGCCAGCTGAGCATCGAGCCGTCGGGTGAGACCCGGGGCGTGGAGTAGAAGTCGCGGCCCGAGCGGATCACTGCCGGCTCCGCCGATCCGTCGGGGGGCATCGCCACCAGCTCGTTGGTGACGCCGGACGGATCGTCGGGGTCGGGGTGCCGCTCGCGCACGCAGACGAGCCGTCGCCCGTCGGGCGTGACCCGTCCGTCCGCGTATCGATCCCGGCCGCCGGACTCCGGCGTGATCGGCACCGGATCCGTGCCGACGTCTCGACGGTAGAGCCGCTGGTCCGCATAGTTCGAGAAGAACGCCGTGCCCCGGTGGATCAGGTAGGCACCGCCGCCGTACTCGTGGACGGTCGTCCGGACGTTGAAGCCGCGCGGGGTCACCTCGACCGGCTCCGAGAACGGCGCTGCCTGCATCAGGACCGACCGTCCGCCCTCGGCGGGCCTGCTTTCCCGCCAGTACACGGAGCCGTCCTCGAGCCACGGCGCCGACAAGGCGACACCGCCGACAGAGACCATCTCGGCGCTGATGGGCGAGCCCCAGGCGCCGAAGGGCACCGCCTGGGTCACGCGGGGCGCCTTGCGACGACGACCCTCGTGAGCGGGATCGGCCCGCCCTTCGTGCTGCGCATGTCCCGGAACCCCTCCCCCCCGAGCACCCGCTTCACATGTGTGACCCGGTCGGGACTCACCTCCATCAGGAGCCATCCGTCGCGAGCGAGCCACGCCGGCGCCTCTCGTGCCGTGCGACCGATGAGTCCGAGCCCGTCGCGGCTCCGGTCCGTGAGCGTGTGCTCCGGCTCCCATTCCCGGATCTCCTCGGGAAGATCCTTCAGCTCGCGCATCGGTACGTAGGGCGGGTGCACGGTGACGACGTCCACGGTGCCCGCGAGCCCCTTCGGCAGACCGCCGAAGAGATCCCCCGTGACGAACTTCGCTCGCAGCCCCAGCCGCTTCGCGTTCAGCCGTGCGAGCCTGACCGCGTCCGCGGAGAGATCGGTGCCCACCACGGTGGCCTTCGGCACCTCGTTCGCAACGGCGAGCGCGATCGTTCCTGCGCCGGTCGCCAGATCGACGTGCACGGGCCGGCGCCGACCTCGGAGTCGACGCGTTGCCTGCGTCACGAGGTTCTCGGAGGCGTCGCGCGGCACGAACACACCCGGCCGGGCGAGGAGCTCCAGCCCGCGGAACTCCGCGTAGCCCTTGATGAACGGGATCGGCTCGCCCGTCGCGCGGCGACGGATGAGCCGATCGAAGGTTCGGCGATCGGCGACCGTCACGTCGTCCTTCGGATCCGGCTCCTCGCCGAGGACGTGCCAGAGCAGATCCTCGGCTTCGATCCGCTCCCGTCCCCGTTGCCAGTGATCGATCGCGGGCGAGGCCTTGAGGACCTTGACCGCGTCGTCCAGGACCTTGCGTGCCTTCAACGTCGGAGCATCCTATCGAGTGGCGCTCGCTAGACTCGGCCCATGCCGGGAACGCCGTCCGCCGGAGACGCGAAGGCGCCGAAAACACGGCGTCCACGCGTCAAGAAGCTCGCCACCGTCGGGGGCGACGTGCGCCTCACCGGTGACCGCTTGGTGGTGCAGCTGCCGGAGAACGGGGAGCGGAAGTCCGCGAGCGGTCTGCTGATCCCGGCGACCGCGGCCCCGGCCCCCAAACGCCTCTCCTGGGCGGACGTGAAACTCGTCGGCCCTGACGTGCGCGTGGCCACGCAGGGAGATCGCGTGCTGTTCCTGCCGTCTTCCGGCCTCGAGGTGGAGTTGGACGGTCAAGAGCTCGTCCTGCTCCGCGAGCGAGACGTTCAGGCGGTGTCGTCACCACCGGCGGCCGGCACGCGCAGCGACCGCACACCGGGGCAGTACCTCTAGCCGGCCAGGAAGCTGAGGCGCACTCGCCGGACGTCGTTCTCGCGGTTGGGATCGACGACGACCACCGACTGCCACGTGCCGAGCACGGGTCTGCCTCCTTCGACCGCCAGCGTGAGAGACGGGGACACGAACACGGGCAGGAGATGGTCGCCGCCGTGGCCGACCGAACCGTGGCGATGGGAGTAGCGATCGTCACGCGGCAGCAGCCGACCGAGCGCCTCCTCCAGATCCTCCTCGGAACCGCTGCCCGTCTCCATCAGCGCGAGCCCGGCCGTCGCATGGGGCAGGAACACGTGCAGGAGCCCATCGCCCCGGGTCTGCGAGGCGAACGCCCTGATGCGCTCGGTCAGGTCCACGACGCGACGTCCATCCGTGTCGACGTCGAATTCGAAGACCTCCATCGGGCAGAAGGTACAGAGCGCATCGGCCGCATCGCCGGCACCGAGCACGGGCCGCCGCACTGGCCCGCACTCGCCACCGGGCAGGTAATGATGTAATCTGGCTTGCACTTTCTCGAAGGAGGACCTCATGGAAGAGATCGCCGGATGGTTCGCCGGTCGGATCCCGTCGGAGTGGTTCGTCGGAGGCCCCACGGTCACCGGTGACCGTGAGGAGATCATGGTCGTGGGAGCCCTCTCAGAACCCGAGCTCCCTGCCGAAGCGGGTCCTGAGGCCCGTGAGGCGGCCCTGACGGCACGTATCTCGGGTTTCCGGGAGGACACCCGCCGCAAGCGGATGCGCATCGCCGACGAGGCGCAACGGCGCTTCGGCCGGAAGGTGAGCTGGGGCGCGTCCTGCGGGGACCTCACCGCCTCCTTCACGACCCTCTCGGTCCCCGCCATGACGCGCCTCCGCATGGACGAGCGGCTCGTGCTGGACACCCTGATCGAATCGGGCGTGGCGCGGAGCCGGAGCCACGCGCTCGCCTGGTGCGTTCGGCTGGTCGCCGAGCGCCAGGAGGATTGGTTGAAGGACCTTCGGGACGCCCTGAAGAAGGTCCAGGAGGTGCGCGGGGAGGGCCCCTCGGACTAGCCTCGACCCGGGTGCTCAAGTTCCACCTGCCGGGGGCCGACGTTGGAAGTATGGCCAAGAGGGGTGGGCTTCGCCGTCGCCTGACATCCGGCGTGCTGCTGACGCTCACTGTCGCGCTCGTGCAGTCGCTCGCCGCAACGGCGGCACAGGCGACACCGCCGTCCTGGACGGACGGCGAAGACGGCAGCGGCCCCGCTCCGTTCCCCGCGCACACCACTTCTTCGGAGCGGATGCTGATCCCGTCGATGACCTGGACCGACCTGGGATCGGACGACGTGTGGGCGAAGCCCGCGATCAACCACGTGGCCGGCACCTACGACTGGATGCGTGACTTCGCACCCGATCGGGACGGCAACTGGAGCTTCAAGCCCGACAGGTTCGAGACGCGCAAGCGGTGGGCGCGCGCGATGGTGCTGGCGTACGACCCGGACGCGGAGCCCGATCCAACCGTGACGTTCACCGACCTCGACCCGGCCGATCCGTTCCACCGCTGGGCAGCGATCGCCGTGCAGCGTGGGTGGATGACCCGGCGGGCCGGCGGTGGATTCGAACCGGACAAGGCCGTGACGGCTCGAGAGGTCCATCGCGCCCTCGTTCGGGCGCTCGGGATGGGGTCGACCGCGGCCGCGCTCGATCGGCTGGCGACGACCGACGGCTTCGTGTTCGACACGCCCCGATCCTTCGGCATCAACCTCCTCGCGATGCGACTCGGGCTCCGCTACAACAACAAGGTCGACGAGTCCCAAGACGTGACGCCGAGCTCGAGGCTCCGGCGCAAGCAAGCCGCGTGGTCCCTGTACCGGGCGACGACGCTCGACGACTGGGTCGTTCCCTACCTCGCGGATCAGTACGCGGGGATTGCCCTGCCCAAGATGGGCGCGGCGCGTCACTCGATCGTCAACTGGGGTGTCCGCTACGTCGGCTACCCGTACATCTGGGCCGGCGAGTGGGGGTTCAACTCCACCTCCCCGGCTGCCTTCGGGAGCCAGCCGGGACCTGGGTTCGACTGCTCGGGACTCTCCTGGTGGGCGCTACGAGCAGACGACGGCGTCTACTGGGAGATCTCACCTCCCCGCCCGCACGAGGGCTGGGCGCTGCCCCAACGGTCGTCGGCAGAGATGTCGCGTATGACGAAGAACAGGCTCAGGTACGCCGAGCTGTTGCCGGGAGACCTGATGTTCTACGACGGCGATGACGACGGGATCGTCGACCACGTCGACGTCTACGTCGGGAACGGTTGGTCACTCGACTCCTCGAGCAGCGTCGGCGGCGTGACGCTCATGTGGGTCCAAACGGGCTGGTACCGGCAGCACTTCGTACACGGACGACGCATCCTTCCGTCTCCGAAGCCGAGTCCCTAGGCGCCGTCGACCGCGCCCTGCAGGATCACCTTCTCCTCATCGGTCAACGGCCGGCTTCCGACCCGTCTCGGGATCCCTCGCCACGATCACGGACTCTGATTCCGCCGACAGCCTCCCGTCGCCCGCGAGCACCCGCTCGGCGGTGCGGACGCTCGAGGTGCCGAACCCCGTGACCCGGCACTCCACCGTCACCTCTCGGTCGCTCTGGTTGAGCTCGCTCCGATAGTCGATCGCCACGCGCGCGATGACGAAGTCCCAGGCCCGCTCGCCGAAGAGAGACTCGACGAGGCGATCACGTGCCTCCTCCAGGTAGTTCAGGAACACGGCGTTGTTGACGTGGCCGTACGCATCCACGTCGCGCCAGCGGATCGGAACCTTCACCTCTGCCGTCACGGCCGTCACGGTATCGGGAAACGCGAAGGGGCCGGCGCGCCTTCGGCGCGCCGGCCCCTTCGGACCTGTGAGCGGTGTGCCTAGAAGTCCATGTCGCCGCCGCCTGGCATGGCGGGAGCGGCTTTCTCCTTCTCGGGCTTCTCGGCGACCACGGCCTCGGTGGTCAGGAACAGCGCCGCGATGCTCGCTGCGTTCTGCAGCGCCGACCGCGTCACCTTGGCAGGGTCGACGACACCGAACTTGAACATGTCGCCGTACTCGCCGGTGGCCGCGTTCAGCCCTTGACCGGGATCCATCGAGCGGACCTTCTCGATCACGACGCCGCCCTCGAGGCCGGCGTTGTGAGCGATCTGCTTGACCGGCTCCTCCAGCGCGCGCCGGACGATCGTCGCACCCGTGAGCTCGTCACCCTCGAGGTCGACCTTGTCCAATGCGCTCTGCGCGTTGAGGAGCGCGACCCCGCCACCGGCGACGATGCCCTCCTCGACCGCGGCCTTCGTCGACTGCACGGCGTCCTCGATGCGGTGCTTCTTCTCCTTCAGCTCGACCTCGGTGGCCGCGCCGACCTTGATCACCGCAACGCCACCGGAGAGCTTGGCCAGCCGTTCCTGCAGCTTCTCCCGGTCGTAGTCGGAGTCGGTCTTCTCGATCTCGGACTTGATCTGGTTGATCCGTCCCTTGATGTCCTCTTCCGTGCCGCCACCTTCGACGATCGTGGTCTCGTCCTTGGTGACGACGACCTTGCGCGCCGTGCCCAGGAGATCGAGCGTGACGTTCTCGAGCTTCAGGCCGACCTCCTCGGAGATCACCTGGCCGCCGGCGAGGATCGCGATGTCCTGCAGCATCGCCTTGCGGCGATCGCCGAACCCGGGCGCCTTGAGGGCGACGGACTTGAACGTGCCTCGGATCTTGTTGACCACGAGGGTCGCGAGGGCTTCACCCTCCACGTCCTCGGCGAGCACGACGATCGGCTTGCCGGTCTGCATGACCTTCTCGAGCAACGGCAGCAGGTCCTTCACCGCCGAGATCTTCGAGTTGGCGATCAGGATGTACGGGTCCTCGAGTACCGCCTCCATCCGCTCGGGATCGGTGATGAAGTACGGGGAGATGTAGCCCTTGTCGAAGCGCATCCCCTCGGTGAACTCGAGCTCCATGCCGAAGGTGTTGGACTCCTCGACGGTGATGACGCCGTCCTTGCCGACCTTGTCCACGGCTTCGGCGATCTTCTCGCCGATCTCCGGGTCCGCCGCCGAGATCGCGCCCACGTGGGCGATGTCGTCCTTCGAGTCGACTTCCTTCGCGGAGTTCTTGATCGCCTCGACGGCGAGCTCGACCGCCTTCTCGATGCCACGCTTGATCGACATCGGGTTGGCTCCGGCTGCGACGTTGCGAAGTCCTTCCTTCACGATCGCCTGTGCGAGGACCGTGGCCGTCGTGGTCCCGTCGCCCGCGACGTCGTCGGTCTTCTTGGCGACCTCCTTCACGAGCTCCGCCCCGATCTTCTCCATCGGGTCCTCGAGCTCGATCTCCTTGGCGATGGACACGCCGTCGTTGGTGATCGTGGGCGCACCCCACTTCTTCTCGAGCACCACGTTGCGGCCCTTCGGGCCGAGGGTGATCTTCACGGCGTTCGCGAGTTGGTCCATGCCTCGCTCGAGCGCGCGCCGCGCGTCCTCGTCGAAGCTGATGAGTTTGGGAGCCATCCGCTCGTGACCTCCTATCCTTTCTGGCTTCGTCCTGGATCGGGCTTCGTCCTGGATCGTCTGTTCGGCGTCCCCTGACGCCTTCACAGGCTGGGGTTCCGACTGCTAGCACTCGGGACACCCGAGTGCTAACGATTCTAGGGGGGCCTCCCCGCGAGTGGCAAACCGCTCGGATCCGCCGCCGAGTCCCCCCGGCGTCCTTCACGCCCCCCGGTGGGGGCATATCCTCTCCGCCGATGACACGACCGAGCTGGACCCTCCGGTTCACCTACCCGACGATCGAGCAGGTTGCGTGGTCACCCCACGACCCAGACCGCCTGGCGGCCGTCACGACCGAGGACGGGAGCACCCAGGCGTGGACCTGGGATCTCCGCTCGAACGAGCGGCGCCGCGTCTCCCACGGGGGCGTCGGCGCGGAGGAGGCGCACATCGTCCCCGACGGCTCGGGCGTGGTGTGGTGGTACGACGAGGTCGGGAACGAGCGCGGACGTTGGATGGTCTCACCCTTCGAGGGAGGCGATGCTCGACCCGTCTTCCGGGGCTTCCACGACGGTTGGATGATGGGCGTGTCCGTCATCGACGGAGGTGTCGCGGCCGGCCTCGCCACGGACGATGACTATCGGGTCTTCGTGTCCCTCGGGGAGGAGCCTGCCCGCGAGCTCTACCGCAACCCGGAGCCCGCGGGGGTCGGCAGCGAGTGGCCACAAGGGGGCGGCGGTCTTTCTCCCGACGGCGCGCTCCTCTGCATCCACCACTCCGAGCACGGCGACATCGACCGGCAGGCGCTCCGGATCCTGGACAGCCGGTCCGGCGAGTCCGCGGGCGACCAGGTCGACCCGGATCGGCGGATGGAAGCGGTCGCCTGGTCGCCCGCACAGGGTGCCCGGCGGCTCCTGTTCACCCAGGAACGGTCCGGCATCGAACGCCCGTCGGTATGGGACCTCGACACGCGGGAACGGGTGGACCTCGCGATGGAGGACGTCGAGGGACCCGTCCTCCCTCAGGGGTGGACGCCCGACGGCGCTCATCTCCTCGTGCACAACGACCCGGGAGAGGGCATCAACCGGCTCCTCACCGTGGATCCCGCCTCGGGCTCGTTCGAGGAGGCAGCGACCCTCGAGGGGACGATCTACGAAGCCGGATACCGACCCGACGGCGAGCTCTGGTTCCGGGGAGATTCGAGCGTCGACCCTCCGTCGGTGCGAACCCGCGACGGACGCGTGGCCCTCGCCCTGCCGCTCGATCCCCCCCACCCGGCACCCGGAGTCGCTGGCTCTCGTGGACCAACCCTGCCGGCGACACCATCTACGGGTTCGTCACGACCCCCGAGGGTTCGGGCCCGTTCCCGACGATCGCGTCGATCCACGGGGGGCCGGAGTATCACCACACCGATCTGTGGGATCCGGGACTGCAGGCGTTCGTCGACGAGGGGTTCGCGGTCCTCCAGACCAACTACCGGGGATCCACCGGTCGAGGGAAGGCGTTCCGCGAGGAGCTGAAGGGCAACATCGGATTCCCGGAGACCGAAGACATCGTGGCGGGGGTCGATCATCTCGTGGAGAAGGGCATCGCCGACGGGAACGCGCTGTTCCTGGAGGGTTGGTCATGGGGCGGATACCTGACCACCCTCATCGCCGGTCTCCATCCGGATCGTTGGCGCGCGGCCTGCGCCGGCATCCCGGTGGGGGACTACGTCGCCGCGCACTACGAGAGCGCGCCCACGATGCGCGCGTGGGACATCGCGACATTGGGAGGCTCGCCGATGGAGCTTCCCGAGCTCTACCGTGAGCGGAACCCGATGACGTACGTGGATCGAGTGCAGGCCCCGATGTTGCTGATCGCCGGCGAGCACGACAGCCGCTGCCCCCTCGGCCAGGTGATGGTCTACGCCCATGCCCTCCGCGCTCGTGCGCACGAGGTCGACGTGCACCTCTACGCCGGTGGTCACCACGCGCTCGAGGTCGAGGAGAAGATCGCCCACGCGCGCATGACCATCGACTTCTTCAAGCGGCACCTCGCGAGCTGATCTGCCGCGAGGGCTTCCTAGTCTTCGCCCGACGAGCCGTCCGACATCTCGCGGATCTGCTCGACGATCTCCGCATTGGCGAGCGTCGTCACGTCGCCGAGCGCCCGCCCGTGTGCCACGTCGCGGAGGAGGCGGCGCATGATCTTGCCCGAACGCGTCTTCGGCAGGTCGGTCGTGAAGATGATCCCGTGCGGCCGCGCGATCTTCCCGATCTTGGCCGCGACGTGATCACGGAGCTCCTCCGCCATCGCGTCGTCGCCCACGTACGCCGACTTGAGGGTGACGAACGCGACGATCGCCTCGCCCACGAGGTCGTCCGGCTTCGAGACGACCGCCGACTCGGCGACCTTGTCGTTGTCCACGAGCGCCGACTCGATCTCGAAGGTGGAGAGGCGGTGCCCGGCGACGTTCATCACGTCGTCGATCCGGCCAAGGAGCCAGAAGTACCCGTCCTCGTCTCGCTTCGCGCCGTCGCCCGCGACGTAGATCTCCGGGCCGTATCTCGAGAAGTAGGTCTCCACGTATCGGTCCGGATCTCCCCAGATCGTCCGTGAGATCGCAGGCCAGGGTCGCGTGAGCACCAGGTAGCCGCCCCCGCCGAGCGGCACGCTCTTCCCCTCGTCGTCGAAGATGTCCGCCTGGATGCCGGGGAGCGGAACGGTGGCCGACCCCGGTTTGAGGACGGTGACCCCCGGGAGCGGAGAGACGAGGATCGCGCCCGTCTCCGTCTGCCACCACGTGTCGACGACCGGGGCACGTTCGCCGCCGATCACCTTCCAGTACCAGACCCACGCCTCCGGATTGATCGGCTCGCCCACCGACCCGAGCAGTCGGAGCGAGGAGAGGTCGTGCTTGCCCGGATACTCCGTGCCCCATCGCATGAACGCGCGGATCGCCGTTGGCGCCGTGTACAGGATCGTGGCCTTGTAGGTCTCGACGATCGACCACCATCGATCCTTGTCGGGCCAGTCGGGGGCCCCCTCGTACATGATCCCCGTCGTGTGGTTCGCGAGCGGCCCGTAGACGATGTAGGAGTGGCCGGTGACCCACCCGCAGTCGGCGGCGCACCAGAAGACGTCGTCCTCGTGGATGTCGAAGATCATGCGGTGTGTCGCCGCGACCTGCGTGAGATACCCGCCCGTGGAGTGGGCGATGCCCTTCGGCTTGCCGGTCGTGCCGCTCGTGTACAGGAGGTACAGGATGTCCTCCGCGTCCATCTCCTCCGGCGGGCACTCGGTGGGCTGGTCCGCGACCAGATCGTGGTACCAGATGTCCCTGCCCTCGGTGAACTCGTGCTCGTTCTCGCAGCGCCGCAGAGTGATGACATGCTCGATGCTCGGGCAATCCTTGACGGCCTCGTCCGCGTTCGCCTTGAGCGGGACGACCTGACCGCGGCGCCACGCACCGTCCGCGGTGATCAGCACCTTCGCCTCCGCATCGTTGATGCGGTCGCGGAGCGAGTCGGCGCTGAAGCCGCCGAACACGACCGAGTGTGGAGCGCCGATCCGAGCGCAGGCGAGCATCGCGATCGGCAACTCGGGCACCATGCCGAGGTAGATGTTCACCCGATCGCCCTTCCGCACCCCGAGCGATCGGAGTCCGTTGGCCAGGCGGGAGACCTCGTCGAGGAGCTCTCGATAGGTGATCGTTCTCGTGTCCCCCGGCTCCCCCTCCCAGTGGTAGGCGACCTTGTCGCCGCCGCCGGCCTCGACGTGGCGGTCCAGGCAGTTCACCGAGGCGTTCAGGGTCCCCCCCACGAACCACTTCACGAAGGGAGGCGTCCACTCCATCACGGTGTCCCACCGTCGGCTCCAGTCCAGCTGTTCCGCCTGCTCGGCCCAGAACGCGTCGGGGTCCCGAGCGGCGCGCTCGTAGATCTCCGGGTCCGAAACGAGGGCCTGCTCGACGAAGCTCGGGGGCGGTGGGAAGACCCTCTTCTCCTGCAGGAGCGCGTCGATGTGCTGCTGAGGCTCGGTCACGCCAGGTCCCTTCCTGCTCCCTCTGGCCCCTCTCTGAGGGCTCGGAGCACCAATCGTACGGGAGGGCCCGTGTGACGCGCGAGCCTGGGGGTGCTTGCATACGTGAGAGGACAGAGCCACCATCGTGCTCGGAGCCGCCCATCGAGGCGGCTCCGGAGCACGATGGGGGGAAGGGAGGACATAGTGGCTCAGTACGAGGCGTATTGCGTGAAGTGCAAGGCGAAGCGTCAGTTCGAGGGGACGGTCGTCACCCTGAAGAACGGGCGGAACGCCGCATCGGGAACGTGTCCCGTGTGCGGAACCAAGGTCATGCGGATCCTGGGCAAGGCAGACGTAGCGGCGTCCTAGGGACGAGACAGGAGCTGCTCGGGGCTGACCAGCACGCGTCCCGGCGTCATCCGGCGGTGGCGGGCCGAGAGGTCCGCCACCGTCGTCTCGGCGAACACGGCCTGGACGGCCCTCGCCACATCGGCCCAGAAGCCTTGCAGCCCACAGCGTGAGTCCTGGAAACACGTGTGATCGGAAGGCTCCAGGCAGAACACCGGGAAGATCTGGCCTTCGATCGCGTCCGCGATCTCGGCGACGGTGATCTCCCCCGGGGATCGCGCCAGCCGGCACCCACCACCCCCTCCTCGGAAGCTCTCCACGAGGCCCGCTTTCGAGAGGGCACCCAGCTGCTGCTCGAGGAACCGGAGCGGGATCTGCTGGCGTGAAGCGATCTCCCTCGCGGGCACGAGGACGCCGACGTGGCTGCCATCCGCCAACTCGATCATGGCCCGCATCGCGTACTCGAGCTTCTGGGAGACCTTCAGCATGGGAGTGTCCTTTCGGCATCGAGCGTAGGAGGGGCGCTCACAGCCGTCAACGGGGCGACCTGCCAGGATCACCCACGTTCCGGGTATGCAGCCAGGAAGGCTCCCGATCCGATGATTCCATCGATGTAGGTTGAGCGGGCTACCCCGGAAGGAGGACAGGTCGGATGGGTCGGGTGCTGGTCGTCGACGACGAGCCTGACGTCCTCCTCCTGTGCAGGCTCAACCTGCAGCAGCGTGGCCACGAGGTGCTGGAGGCCTCCGAGGGGAGCAGGGCGTTGCAGCTGGCGAGGGAGCGGCACCCCGACGTGATCGTCCTCGATCTCATGCTCCCGGGGATGACCGGCTACGAGGTGCTCGAGACACTCAAGGAGGACGCGCAGACGTCGGACATCCCGGTCCTCGTGCTCACCGCGAAGTCGCTCCGTGCCGATCGGGAACGCTCACACGGACTGGGCGCTTCCGACTTCCTCACGAAGCCGTTCCTGCCCAACGAGCTCTGCGAGCTGGTGGAGTCGCTGGTGTCGAAGGAGCGGACCTGAGGCCTCAGGGCGAGCCGGCTTGGTCCTCGCCGAGCACCACGACCACGTCCGCCGACTCCGACACCGAATCGTCGAGGGTCGCGGGCATCGGCCTCACGGGGACGCCGCCGAGGTAGGTCTCCGACAGGAGCTGCGCGTCCGCGCGGTTCTGCGCCCGGTTGTCGTCCGGGCGGAAGTAGACGATCGAGTCCAGCACCGGCTTGTCGGGCGCGTCCGCCGGCTCGCCGGCCCGCAGGTAGCCCTCCTCCTCGAGCAGGATCTGGAAGTCTCCCGCGTACCCGGCCTGCGAGGTCCCGTTCAGCACTTGAACCAGCACTCCCTCCTGGTTCGGGACGATCGACTGCTGGGGGGAGCGCGACGGGGACGGACTGTCCGACGGGCTCGGAGACGGTGAGTCGGTGGGGTTCGCGATCGATGCTCCGTCGGAGAAACCGTTGGTCAGCACGGCGATTCCCCCGATCACGAGGGCGATCACGATGGCCAGCCGGGCGACGCCTGGATTCACGGGCCCATCCTACCGGCCAATCTGCGCCCGGCTCAGACGCGAACGCCCAGGCCTGAGGCCGTGCGGGCCCGCCGCCTCACCTCGCGCACACGCCGCAACCGGCGAACCAGCATCGGATCGTAGAGGAGAGCTTCGGGACGATCGATGACCCGATGAAGGACCTGGTGGTAGCGGGACGGAGAGAAGCTGAACCGCTCCCGGATCGCACGCTCCTTCGTCACGGACAGCTTCCAGGCCTCGCGTTCGAAGTCCAGGATGTCTTTCGAACGCTGGTCCAGCGCCGATGGCGGCGTGGTTCGGCGGCGCCTGTCTCCCATGTCGCGAGGGTAGCCTCCGCCACGCCTGGTTCAAGCACTACCCCGTTCCTCCCGACATCTTGAGGGATGGGAGGATGGGAGGGTTCAGGAAGGCATCGGTCGATGGCAACTGGCGATCACGTCGAAGAGAAGGCCGCGCCTGCGGCTGATCTCCGCTTCGTCGCGCAGCTCAACATGCTGCACAGCATGGCGGCCGCGCTGGCGAGCATGAACGACGTGGAGGAGATCGGTGCGGCGATCACCGAAGAGCTCCGGACGATCCTCGACTACCACAACTGCCGCGTGTACGTGATGCAGGAGGACGGGCGGACCCTCATGCCCGTCGCGTTCCGCGGCGAGATCTTCTACGAGTACGCGCACGAGACGCTGGAGGAGCTCATCACCCAGGTCGGCGAGGGCATCACGGGCTGGGTCGCGGAACATCGAACGTCGGTTTTGACTCCGGATGCGAGGCTCGTCCCCTTCGCCGTCCAGATCGCCGACACCGAGGACATCCTCGAGTCGATGCTCGCCGTCCCCATGACGGTCGGCGAGGCGGTCCAAGGCGTGATCGTCCTCTCCAGTCTCGGTTACGGCGCCTTCGACGAAGAGGACCAGCGCCTCCTCGAGGTCCTGGCGTCGCACGCCGCGATCGCGATCTCCAACGCGAAACTCCTGCAGGCGGAGCGCGAGGCGGCGGAGACGTCGGCGGCACTCCTCGGACTCTCGAAGCGACTCACGCAGCTCCGATCGGTCGGCGACATCCTGCAGGGAGCGATCGAGACCGTGTCCTCACTGATCGATGCCGCCGCGGTCGCGTTCCACGTCCGGGACGAGCACACCGGTGACTTCCGGCTCGCGCGGCTCCTCACGCTCGACGCTGATGCGATCCGCCCGCGGCAAGAGATCGGGGACGTCCCGGAGTCGATCGTGGCATCGGTCATGTTCGACGACGACGAACCGCTGGTGTTCTCTCGGAGGTCTCCGCTGGTCAAAGACCAGGATTTCGTGGTGTCGAAAGAAGCCCGGGAGGTGCTGGTCGTCCCCGTGTCGTGGGAGCCCGATGGAGCAGGCACGATCGCGGTGGTCGGCCATGACGGCGAGGGGATCTTCGCCGATCGCGAACGACGGCTGATCCGCGGGGTCGCCGATCTCACGTCGCTCGCACTCGGCAATGCGAGGCGGATGTCCGAGCTCGAGCGGTTCCACGAGCTGGTCGCGGGTCTGGACGCCGCGTTCTGGGAGGCGTCGCTTCCCGATCTGGAGTTCACGTTCGTCGCAGGCGCGATCAACGACCTGTTCGGCGGGGAGACGGAGTCGTGGCCGACCGAGAGGCGCGTGTGGGGCTCCCACATCGAGGAACCCGACCGCGAAGACGCCATGGCGGGACTGCAGCGTGCGATCGCGAGCGGAGTCGGTGAGGCACTGGAGTATCGGGTTCCGAGCGAGGACGGGTCACCGCGGTGGATCCGCGACCTGATCCACGTGATCCGTGGCCGCGGAGGCGGACCGACCATCCTGAGAGGCCTGATGGTCGACATCACCGAGCGGAAGCGGGCGGAACGAGCGCTCCGCGCGAGCGAACGGAAGTACTCAGACGCCTTCAAGCGCGAACGTGAGGCAGCGCAACGTCTCCGCATGCTCGACGAGATGAAGAACACGTTCCTCGAAGCCGTCTCCCACGACCTCCGCACGCCGCTCACGTCCATCCTGGGCTCAGCCCTCACGCTCGAGCGCTCGAAGCTCGACCTCCCCGCCGACGAAGCGCTCGACATGGTCAGCCGGATCGCCGCGAACGCCAGGAAGCTCGAGCGACTCCTCTCCGACCTTCTCGACCTCGACCGGCTCCAGCGCGGGATCGTCTCGCCGAAGCGTCGCACGACGGATCTGGCCGACTTCGTCCACCGAGCCGTCCAGGAGATGGAGACCCACGGGCGGACGATCGAGGTGGACGTGCAGCCGGGGACCGCGCAGATCGACCAGGCCAAGACGGAACGGATCCTCGAGAACCTCTTGTCCAACAGCCTCCGGCACACTCCCACGGAGGCGAAGATCTGGGTGCGGGCCAGGCCGAAGGACGACGGGGTGTTGTTCATCGTGGAAGACGACGGCCCGGGCGTGCCCCCGGAGCTCCGAGAGGCGGTCTTCGAGCCCTTCCGCCAGGCGCCGGGGTCCTCCTCCGTGCACGCGCCCGGGGTCGGCATCGGGCTCTCGCTCGTCCGTCGTTTCGCCGAGCTCCACGGCGGCAACGCGTGGGCGGAGGAACGCGAGGGCGGAGGGGCGTCGTTCCACGTGTTCCTGCCGGGGTCGTAGCGGATCTCCTCAACCCCCCGAACCCCTACCATCGGACGATGGAGTGGGAACGGATCACTCGATGACGACGGACGACCGGCCCCGCAGGCCGCCCGCTCGACGCGTCCTGTTGCTTCTCGTGCTGTTCCTCCTCGCGCTTGCCGTCGCGGGTGCGGCCGCGGTGGCGATCGGCGCACTCGGTGTCCGCGAGGAACTCGAGGACGGTCGCGCGGCACTCGAGCGAGGCGGCCGCGCGCTGGTCGACGGGCGCATCGACGAGGCCACCGGCTCCTTCGAAGACGCGCTCCGCTCGTTCCGCGCGGCGGACGCCGAGATGAACTCCGGCCCGTCCATCTTCGGCCGGTTCATGCCCGTCATGGGACGAACCGCCGACGTCGCCGCCGCGCTGGCCGAGGCCGGAGGCCACTCGGCCAAAGCCGGCCTCGCGATGTCGACCGCGATCGACAGACTCCCCGGCGGGATGGAGTCGCTCGCTCCCGCCGACGGTGCGCTCCCGTTCGAGGCCTTCTCTGCGCTGGGCGAGCCACTCGAGCAGGCGCGGACGGAGACGTCCCTCGCGGTGGACGCGATCCGCTCTTCGCCGGACTCGCCTTTGCCCGGGCAGGTCGCGGATGCACGCCGCCGCGCATTGAAGCGTTTCGAGGAGGTCGAGAGAGCCCTCGAGTCGTGGGAGGCGTTCGCACGCGGCTTGCCCGAGTTCGCAGGTGGCAACGAACCTCGCCGATACCTGTTCCTCGCCGAGAACCCCGCGGAGCTCCGGGGCACCGGCGGGCTCTGGGGCGCGTACTCCATCCTGCGGCTCGAGGAGGGCCGGCTCACGTTCTCGGGCTTCCGCCCCATCCAATCGCTGCGAAACCTCCCGTCGGACACTGCGCCCGCTCCCAACCCCGAATACCGCCGCAACTACGACCGGTGGGGGGCACCCGGCTATTGGTTGAACACGAACATGACGCCCGACTTCCCGTCTGCCGCCCGCACGGCGCTGGGCTTGTGGGAAGCGATCGGGGGCGAGCCGCTGGACGGCGTCCTCACCGCGGATCCGTTCACCCTCGAGCATCTCCTCGGGGTGACGGGGCCGATCCGTCTGTCCCGCCCGCCCGTGGTCGTCACGAACGAGAACGTCGTCCCGCTCCTGTCGAACCGCGCATTCGCGCGCTTCCCCGATTCACGGACCCGCAAAGCGCTCTTGGGCCAGGTCGCGTTGGCGGTCTTCGACCGATTCCTGGCGCTCGATGGGCGCGTGGTGCCCAGGCTCCGTGCGATGGGCCGATCGGTCACCGAGGGACATCTGAAGATCTACACCGTCGACGCGGCCATGCAACAGGCCCTGGTCGGATCGGGCCTCGACAACGGCCTGCGGCCGCAGGAGGGTGATCTGCTCGGCGTGATCGTGAACGCCGGGGCGGGTGCCAAGGTCGACTTCTTCGCCCGGCGATCGGTCCGCCACGAGGTGACGCTTCTCCCGGACTCGGATTCGACGGCCCTCACGGTCACTTCGATCGAGAACGGCGCCCCGACGTCGGGACAGCCTCGCTACGTCATCGGCCCGGGCCTCGGCCAAGCCGGGGACAACATCCCGTTGATCTCCGTGTTCTGTGGAAGGCGCTGCGACCTGGTCCGGGCCGAACGCGACGACCAGCGCGTGGCCTTGCACACGGGCACCGAGCTCGGCTATCCCTATCACCAGGACTACTTCAGGATCCCCTCCGGGCGGACGGGGGTGCTCGCTGTCCACACGGAAACGCGCGGGTCGTGGGAAGGGGACGCCTCCGGCGGTTCCTATCGGTTGACCGTCCTCGGTCAGACCACGATCCGGCAGACGCATGCGAGCATCCGGATCCTCGCGCCTGAGGGCATGCACTTCACGGCGTGGAGCGATGGCGTGCGCGCCCACGATGGGGTGGCGACGTGGGAGGGCGTACTCCAGGGCGAACTGGAGCTCGAGGTCACGTTCGAGGCCCCATCGCTACCGGTGCGTCTCTGGCAGGCGATCTCCGACCTGTTCTGAGACTCCTCGCGGAACCGTGACCGAACGCTGTGAAGAGGCTCTAGGCCTCGATGCGTGAAGCCGGTCGCCGACGGGAGAAGGCGACGATCACCAGTCCCACCACCAGCAGCCCGACAGCCAGGGCGACGAGCCCCGCGATCTCAGCACCCGTGAACGCTGACCCTCCGGTCCCACCGACGCTCCCGCCGGTTCCACCGACGGTCGGCCCCTCAGGCTCACCCAGGCCGGAGCCTTCTTGCGCGAGGGCCGCGAGTGGCAGAACGACCGAATACACGATCGCCGCGATACTTGCTCCGATGAAGCGCTTCATCGTCACCGCCTTCCTTCCGTATCGATAGGTCGATAGATCGAGATGTCCACCCGGCATACTAGGCCGGTTGGGCGACAACCCACAAGGGGGGGCGCCCAAATCTCGCTCGCTGAGGCCCTGACGCCATCGAGCGATCGCTGCGCCTTCGGAGCCGGCGGTCGGACTCGAACCGACGACCTAGCGATTACAAATCGCTTGCGCTACCAGCTGCGCCACGCCGGCCGTGTCCGAGTCTAGCGGGGCGATGGCTGGTTCTTGAACACGAACCCGAACGTGAAGAGCCCGTAGAGGACGAACGCGTTGAGCGCGATCGCGAGCAGGCCCGGTCCCCCGGTGTCCCCGATCTGCACCAGCCCGGTCACGATGCCGAGGGTCGCCAGCACGATCCCGAGCACCCTCCCCGCCGGTCGCAGGCGCAGCACCAGCCAGCCGGCGACCAGCGAGAGTCCGCCGCTGACGATCAGGTACCCGGCGACGACCTCCTCGCTCATCCCGCCTTCCGGGACGAGGAGGCGCGCGTCGCTCGTCAACGTCACGATCCCGAAGAGCAGCGACAGCGCGCCGGAGATCAGCAGGATCAGGCCGGCGTAGGTGATCATCGGAGGGCGCCGAGCGGGGGCGGCGCGTGGGGTCGGCACGCTGCCGGCTGGATCCCAGGCTGGGGGAGGCGGGATATCGCTCATCGGTGGGCGCCGGGTGCCCCGGCACGGCCGAGCCTAGCCACGTCCCCCGGGAGAGGCAACGACTCGAGCCGGGAGGACGAAGCCGTAGAGGGCCGCGGCGAGGGCCGCCGAGGCGTTCAGCGAGCCGACGTGACCTTTCACCGGAAGCGCGACCAGCAGGTCGCAGCGTTCCCGGACCAGCCTCGACATGCCTTGCCCCTCCGACCCGATGACCACCGCGACGCGCCCGTCCGGACAACGCTGGTCGAAGATCGTGCCCGAAGCGCCCTCGTCCAGACCGACCACGGTGAAGCCGGCTTCCTGGAGCCGGGCGAGCGCCCGGCCGATGTTGGCGACGACGGCGTGCGGCAGGTGCTCCAGGGCGCCGGCGGACGCGCGCACGGCGGCCGGCGTGACGCCGGCCGCACGTCGGGAGCGGGTCACGAGGGCCGCGGCGCCGGCCGCCTCCGCCGTCCGCGCCGCCGCGCCCAGGTTCTGCGGGTCCGTGATCCCGTCCAGGACGATGACGAGCGCATCGGGCCCGAACGCCAGGGTGGCCAGATCCCGCTCGCCCATCTGGGTGGGAGCGGCGCGGCCCCCGACCGTCCGCGCGACGACCCCGCGATGATCGTCGGCCAATCGATCGAGCTCCCGCCGATCCGTCGCGCGGACGGGCACCTTGGCCGCGCGGGCTTCTTCTCGGACCGCTCGCAGACCTTGCGTGTCACGAGCGCCCACGGCGATCAACACCTCCCGGACCTGCCCCGCTCGCAACGCTTCGACGACGGCACGGCGTCCCGTGACATGGTCGTCGCTCACGCGACCACCGCGAGCGCCAGGCACCCGATGCCGTTCCCCACCAGGCCGAGTCCTTCCGGACGCGTGGCCTTCACGGACACGCGGTCGACCGGGAGGCCGGAGATCGCGGCGAGCCGATCGCGCATCTCCGCCCTCCTGGGCGCGATGTGCGGACGGTCGCAGACGACGGTGACGTCCATCGACACCGGCGAGCGACCGGCGTCGGAAAGGATCCGAAGCGTTCGGGCGAGGAGCGCGTCCCCAGCGATCCCCGCGGTCTCGGCAGCCGTCTCGGGGAAGTGCTCACCGATGTCTCCGAGTGCCACGGCGCCGAGCAGTGCGTCCGCCACCGCGTGACAGACCACGTCGCCGTCGGAATGACCCGCGAGGCCGACCTCGCCTTCGAAGCGCAGCCCGCCGAGCCACAGCTCGCCTTCGGACGCGAACGGATGCACGTCGAAACCGAGCCCGACGGACTCACTCATCGCCGCTTCCCATGCGCCGATCCGCCTGTGCCAGGTCGGCGAGCGTGGTGATCTTGACGTTCACCGGATCTCCCGGGATGGCGCGAACGTCGTAACCGGCCCAGCGGAGCAAGGATGCGTCGTCGGTGAAGGATGCACCCGCCGCCTCGGCCTTCGCGTGCGCCTCTCGCAGGACCGACGTCCGGAAGGCCTGCGGGGTCTGGCCGAGCGCCAGCTCCTCGCGGGGCTCCATACCCTGCACGACCGCTCCCTGGACCCGGAGCACGGTGTCGCTCACAGCGAGCACCGGGACGGCCCCGTCGGCACCACCCGCAACCGCTCCCAGGACGCGTGCGAACAGATCGGGCGTCGCGAACGGCCGAGCCGCGTCGTGCACCGCAACGATGTCGACGGTCCTCGGGACTTCTGCCAGCGCGGCGCGGACCGACGCCTGACGCGTCTCCCCTCCCGCCACGAGCCGGATCGGCACCCCCAGGTCCTCCACGCACGCCCTCGCACGTCCCTCCCAGCCCGACGGGAACGTCACGACGAGTCCACGCACCGGAACGGAAGCGGCGGCAGCGGCAGCGGCGACCGCGAGCATCGGACGGCCGCCGATGGGGAGCAAGGCCTTGGGCTCGGACGAACCCAGTCGACGGCCGGCGCCCGCGCCCAACAGGATCACGATCGCGTCGGCGGACTCCACGTGCGAAGCATCGCAGACGAAAGAAATGTCAGGCGTCGGCGGTGGCGGGGGTCTGGCCGGTCACCGCCGCGAAGATCATGCGTCCGGTCGTCGTCTGGATCACGTTCGTGACCCGGACCTCGACCTGGGAACCGATGCGCTCGGCCGCCTGCTCCACGACGACCATCGTGCCGTCATCGAGGTACGCGACCGCCTGACCGTGCTCGCGCCCCTCCTTGACCAGGCGGACCGAGATCTCGTCGCCGGCCGTGTAGGGAACGCGGAAGCGCGAGGCGAGCGCGTTGATCTGCGCGACCGGCACACGGAGCGCCTCCGCGACCTTCGCCATGTTGTGGTCCACGGTGATGAGCTGCGCGCCGCGCTCGCGAGCGAGACGCACGAGCGCAGCATCCACGTCGATGACTCCTGCCTCTTCCACCAACTGGAACTGCACCGTCGGCGCCTTCTGGAGCTCGACGAGCATGTCGAGGCCACGCCGCCCACGCGATCGACGGTGGGGATCGGAAGAATCCGAGATCGCTTGGAGCTCGCGGAGCACACCCTCGTGCAACAAGATCGTGCCGCCGACGAAACCGGTCGCGACGAGGTCGGCGACCCGGCCGTCGATCAGCGCGCTCGTGTCCATCACGTGGAGATCCCCGCGCTGGACACCGGCGGCGCGCGGCTTGATCCCGACGAGCCCGAAGATGTCTTCGTACTTCGCCTGCCCGAGCCGGTAGCCAACCGTCCCGACGGTGAGGTACAGGAACACGATCGCCGGCCAGGACGCGGACGCCGGGAGGAACAACAGAGGAACCATCATCAACGCGGACACGAGCAATCCCACCACGAGCCCGACGACGCCCCCGGCCAAGACGGCCGGTGGCTTCTTGCCGAGCTCGGTCTCGAGGCCATGCACGGCCTGCAGGGTCAGTCGCCCGAAGACCCCGCCCACCACGTAGCCGACCCCAGCTCCGAGGAAGACGAACAGGAGGGCACGGCTCGTGCTCGTGGTGCCGGAGGCCTCCCCGATCCGGGCGCCGACGGTCGCGATCAGGGCGACGAAGATGAGGCGGACGCCGCCCGCCACACGCGCGCGGACATCACCCCGCCCATGCCCCTGCTCGTTCTCCCTCACGATGCTCACCCCGCCTCGGAAAGCCCGGTAGAGGGCCGATGTGCCCCTTCAGAGGTCATCGGCGCACGCGGGACCCCTCCTGAGCTCCCTCTTGCAACGGCTTCGGGTGGAGCGGCTGGAGAGACCTGCTTTCAGGCCTGGGCGGCCAGCTTCACGCCGTGCGCGCCGTCCAAGACGTCGTCGATCATGATCTCGGCGTCCTCTTCGGTCTTGCCGGCCGCGTGGGACAGCTCGGAGATCAGGATCTGCCGTGCCTTGTGGATCATGCGCTTCTCCCCGGCGGAGAGGCCTTTCTCACGATCCCTGATCGAGAGGTTCCTGAGCACTTCGGCCACCTCGAACGGATCGCCCGAATGGAGCTTCTCGAGGTTGTTCTTGAACCGGCGGCTCCAGTTGGCTGCCGAGATGGTCTCGGCCTCGGTGAGGACCTTCAGGATCTTCTTCACCTGCGCCTTGCTGATGACGGGTCGGAGCCCGACCTGCTCGGCCGAGTCGACAGGGACCGAGAGCGTCAGGTCGCCATAGACGACCCGAAGCACGAGGTACTTGCGCTTCTCTCCGAGGAATTCCTTGTCCTTCAGTTCTTCGATGACGGCCGCCCCGTGCTCGGGATGGACGACGGTGTCTCCTTTACGGAACGCGGACAAGAGGTTCCCCCTTCACGAGAGCAGGCGTCCGGCCGAAGCGTGGCCGGCGAGGATAGGAAGAGTAACACGGAACCCCCTTCTCTCGCAACCCAAACCTGCAGGTCAGAGGCACTTTCGTCCGTTCGGCGGAGTCCGACCGGACGATGGTCGGAACGCTCACGACGCCCTGCGTCGTGCTCCCGCCTCGTGGGTGTTGGCCCAGGAAAGGGCCTCTGACACATCGCGAACGGGGACCAGTCGAGGATGCCGCCGTGTGTCCTGACCAGGGGCTGCGTACACGGATCGACAGCCAGCGGCCTCCGCCGCAGCCAGTCGCTGCGGCATCGCTGACGCCTGGCGAACGAGCCCTGTCAGGGATACCTCGCCCACGAATGCAGCCCCTTCCGGCGCCGGGACCCCAGAGACGGCCGACGCGAGGGCGGCCGCGACCGCCAGGTCGGCCGCCGGATCGTCGACGCGGAGACCTCCCGAGGAGGCACCGAACAGCTCCGCTCGCCCGAGGCGATAGCCGCCGGCGCGAGCGAGGACCGCCGCCATGAGCTGGAACCGGGGCCCATCGAGCCCCGTCGTCTGCCGGCGAGCAGGCCCGTCGACGGATCCCACGAGCGCCTGGACCTCGACCGCGAGCGCCCGGCGTCCGGCGAGGGGCAGCGCGACCGCTGCTCCGGGCACGCCGGAGCCCGACAGGAGCACACCAGCCGGATCGATCTCGTGGAGGCCATCGGCACCCATCTCGAACCACGCGGTCTCGCCTTCGGCGCCGAATCGGTTCTTGCCTCCCGAAAGCACGCGGAGACCGGACCGCGGGTCCCCCTCGAACATGAGCACGACGTCGACGGCGTGCTCGAGGGCGCGAGGACCGGCGAGGTCGCCGTCCTTGGTCACGTGGCCGGTCATGACGACCGCGACACCCTGCTCCTTCGCCATGCCGACGAGGGCGTCCGTGCAGGTACGTACCTGGGCGACCCCTCCAGGCATCTGAGGGGCGGACGGATCGCGAACCGCCTGGATGGAATCCACGGCGAGGAGGAAGGGCGCTCGGTCGCGGGCCGTGCCGAGCACGGTGGCCAGGTCGCGGCCCGGGGCGAAGGCGATCGCGTCACCCGCCACGCCGAGTCGACGAGAGCGGGCCGCGACCTGGCCGTGGGACTCCTCCCCGGACACGAGCAGGCATGACCGCCCAGACCCGGAGAGCCGGGCGAGGAGATGCAGCAGCAGCGTGGACTTGCCGATCCCCGGCTCTCCCGCGAGGAGCACCACCGATGCCGGCACCAACCCCCCGCCGAGCACTCGGTCCAGACCCGGGATGCCCGTGGTGACGCGAGATCCGGCCTCGGCTGTCCCGCCGAGCGTGAGGACGGGAGCGACCTGGCTGAGCGACCCACCCACGGAGCCTTCGATCGTGCCCCAGGCCGCGCAGCCGGGGCAGCGGCCGACCCACTGGGCGACCTGCTGCCGACACTCCGAGCAGGTGAAGAGGGTCCGGGGTCGAGCCATGGAGGCCAGACGCTAGCCCTGAGGTCTGACAGGGCCCATCGCGGCCGTGTCGGCCCGGCCGGATACCTTGCTTCGATTAGGACCAACGGCTCGGATCGACGGCCGGTGGAGTGAGATCGGACCTTTCCCCTACGAGTTGCGTCTGAGGTGCCGATACGTGCTCTAGCGAACAAGGAGGAACGACTGTGGAGGTCGTGCGGATCGGCGGCGGAGACGCCGAGTGGGAGCAAGATCATGCTCCGCAGGAGATCGGAGCCGCCGAGAGCCTCGCCGCCCCGCCCGAGTTCCCCCTCGTCCTCGTGATCTGGCGCGACGCCTGGTTCGACTTCGACGAGCCGGATCCGCAGGACGCTCGCGCTGACTACCTGGTGAACACCGTGGGATTCCTCGTGCAGCGCGGGCCGCGCTTCGTCTCGGTCGCGCAGGAGGTCCTGCCCGATGGTGACGGTTTCCGGGCGGTCACCCACATCCCCGTCGCGGTCGTCGAGAAGATCTCGCCGCTGTCGCCCGACGAGGCCGAGATGAACGACTTGGCCGCCCCCTAGCACGTATACTCGGTCCGTTCGGCGCGACGGTCGCGTCGACGATGAAGGAGGGATGGATGATGACTGCGAGCTCGGTCACCGTTCGCGCGTTGCGCCCCTCCGTCTCCCGCTGAGCCGTTCGGCTCTCTCGCGGTAGCTCCCGAAGGACGCGGCGTTCCCGCATGTCCGCATCCGTACGAGCGAAGGAGCAACCGCCTTGCGAGACGAAGTCATCGAGCACTTCCTCGACGAAGGGCTCATCGAACGGGTCATCCGACCCATCAAGAGCGGCAAGGAGGCGAGTGTCCACCTCTGCCGTGCCAACCCGCGCACGACCGGCGAAGAGCTGGCGGCGCTGAAGATCTATCACCCCCTCGACCGGCGAGACTTCCGCGACGAGTCCATCTACCGCGATGGCGAGTTCATCAAGGAGCGTCGGATCCGCGTCGCCCTCGACAAGCGCACGAAATTCGGTCGCGAGGTGCAGGGCGGCATCTGGGTCAACCGGGAATGGGAAACCCTGCAAGCCCTGTCCGAGGCGGGAGCGCCGGTGCCGCGACCCATCGAGGTCACGGATCGGGCGATCCTGATGTCCTACATCGGCGACGAGAACGAGGCCGCGCCGCAGCTCCATCGGTATCGGGAGCGAGATCAGGCGGAGGCCGAGGAGCTGCTCGAGCAATGCCTCCTGTCGATCGAACGCATGCTCTTCCACGACGTGATCCACGGCGACCTGTCGCCGTTCAACGTCCTCGTGTGGGAGGGGGAGATCTGCGTGATCGACCTTCCACAAGCCGTCGATCCGAAGAAGAACCGACACGCCGAATCGCTCCTCGCTCGCGACGTGGCTCGGGTGTGCGAGCACTTCGCTCGTCGAGGGGTCTCCCGCGATCCGGCAAGCACCGCCGCCGACCTGTGGACGGCCTGGACGTTCGCCGATCTCGTCCCCGAGGAGCTCCGCCCGCTCCTGTAGCCGAAGGTTGAGTGCCCCCTGGCGCTGTCGGATACTCCGGCCATGCCCGGAACGGCGGATCGCCACGGTGTTGATGCTCGACGTGGTGGGGTCGACCCACATCGCGGCGCAGATGGGCGACGCCCGATATCGGGAGCTCTCCTCGCGGTTCAACCGGCTCGTCCGGGCCACTCTCAAGCGCTTCGGAGGCAAGGAGGAGGACCACGCCGGCGACGGCTTCTTCGCCACGTTCCCCCAGCCGGATCGAGCGATCAGATGTGCGGCAGTGCTCGCCGAGGAGGTTCGCAGCCTCGGCATCGAGATCCGCTCCGGCATCCACACGGGCCAGACGGAGGATCAGGCCGGCAAGACCCACGGCATCGCGGTAGTGATCGGCGCGCGGGTGATGTCGCTGGCCGACGCGGGCGACATCTTGGTCACGAGCACCACGAAGGAGCTCGTGACGGGCTCGGAGTTCGGTTTCGAGGACTTCTCGGCACACGAGCTGAAAGGGGTGCCGGGAACCTGGCAGGTGTACGCCGTCACCGGGCTGAACGGCGAACAGCGGGCGCGGCCGCTCCCGGCGGCGGAAGCGGCCGAACGTCGCGCATCGATCGAAACGTCCGCCCGCCGGGAGCGGCCGCGCCGATCGGTACTGATCGCCGTTGGCTCGGCACTCCTCGCTGTTGATCGCGGCCGTCGCTTTCGCGGCGACACGCGACGACGAGACCGCCCCGTCGGCGGCTCCTGAACCCGAGACTCCGGCCGAGGCCGTCGTGGAGGTCGATCCCGAAGCGGACCCGCCGATCGTCCGATCGATCCCGATCCCTGTGGAGCAACACGGAGGCCCGGCGATCGCGCCGCCCGCCGCGACGCACCCGATCGCGGTCGGGCAGGGCGGGGTCTGGACCGTCCGGTTCCGCTCGCTCTACCACGTGGATCCCGCGCGATCGGAGGTGCGGACCCGCATCAACCTCGAGACTCCGATCTCGTTCTCGTTCGACGTCGTCGAAGGCGAGGACAAGATCTGGGTGGCCTTCGACGGAGGCCTGATCGAGGTGAACCCGGCGACCGGCGAGCAGCGCCGCGCGATCTCGTTCGACGGGACCTGGACGGCGGAGGTCGCCGTCGGAGGGCGGTTCGTGTGGGTCGGCGTGGGGGACGGCCGGCTGATGCGCTTCGATCCACGTACCGACCGCGAGGTGACGCGAGCTGGCCTCGACCCGATCGACGCGCTCGCCTTCGGACATGGCTCGGTCTGGACGATCGATGTCGTCGGGGAGACGCTGTCGGAGTACGACCCCGCCTCGATCCGTCGGCGGGCGCGGGTCGCGGTGAACGGAGGTGACGGCGTCGTGGTCGGGGACTCGGCGATCTGGGTGCTCTCACGGACCCAGGGAACGATCACTCGAATCGACCCCTCGACGAAGGAGCCCACCGGGGTGGTGCAGGTCGGGCCGACGCCGGTTGGACTCGCGGTCGGTGACGGCGCGATCTGGGTCGGCGACGAGGACGGCGTGATCCGCCGTGTGGACGAAGACACTCGCAAGGTCACCGAGATCCTGTTCGGTGCGGAGATCCGCGGCCTGGCGTTCGACGAGGAGACGGGGAATCTCTGGGTCGACGTCGCCTGACGGCTGTGATGAACGTCACACCCACATCGGTCATCTGACGCAGCGGAACTTCGCCCCCGCGTGTCTTGATGGCGTCGACGCGAAAAGAGAGCGTCGTGAGACCGAGGAGGTACGGGATGAGCGCCAAGGCACAGACCCTCGCAACACCGGCAAGGCATCTCGCGTCGTACGTGGTGGCAGTCGTCCTCGCCCTCGTCATCGGGGCCGCCGCAGGCAGCATCATCACGCGGACGTTCGCCACGGATGAGGTGACCACCCGCGAGCACGTCGTCGGGATCGCCCCGTGGGACCAGCAGAAGCTCGACGCGATGGCCGGCAGGCAGCAGGCCGAGACCGCCGCGTTGGACGGACCGGGTATCGCACCGTGGGACCAGGCGAAGCTGGACGCCATGGCAGGGTTCCAGGCCTCGGCCGGCGATCGGGACAACGGCTAGACGTCGAGGCGGGTCCGGTCGACCGCACCGTCGATCCGGACCCGCATCGACTTTCCTTCGCGTACGGTTCCGGAAAGCGATGCAGCGGGATGGCCCGCTCAGGTGTCCCTGATGGTGTGGCCCAGGAGAGCGGCGTGGCACAACCGGAGGTGGCGGTCGAAGCGAGGATGAGCCTCGCCGATCTCTACGAGCGCAGCGCGCCGGGAGCGATCCGGCTCGCGTACCTGCTCACCGGTGATCGATCGGTGGCCGAAGACATCACGCAGGATGCGTTCGTCCGGGTGAGCGGTCGCCTCGCCCACCTCCGAGAAGGCGGAGCGTTCGACGCCTACCTCCGTCGAGCGGTCGTGAATCTTTCAAAGAACCACTTCCGTCGTCGCGCGGTGGAGCGCGCCTTCTTCGAGCGAACGAGACCCGCGACGGTCGCCGCGGGACACGAGCAGCATCTCGTCGAGCGCGAGGCGACGATGGCGGCTCTGGCACGGCTCCCGCAGCGACAACGAGCCGCTATCGTCCTGCGCTTCTACGAAGACCTCACCGAGGACGCCATCGCCCAGATCCTTCGGTGCCGGAACGGCACCGTTCGCTCGCTCGTGACCCGGGGCGTGCAGGCCCTCCGAGCCGACATCCAGAGGTACACCGATGCCTGAAGACACACACGAGGACGTACGCCGACGGCTGTTCGAGGCGGCCTGGGACGCGCCGACGTTCGCACCTGCACCGGAGCGAACGATCGCCCGGGCGCGACGCAGGGCCGCGATCACGATCTCCGGAGGAGTAGCGGTAGCGGTGGTCGCAGCCGTGGCGATCGTCGTGGCTGCGGGCAGCGTGCCGTCGGCCGACCACGACCGAACAGCGGTCGAGGGGTCCGAGCGAGATCCGCGCGAGTACGTGATCGACGTAGCCACCGGCGAAGTGACGAGTGTGCACACGCTGCCTCGAGGTAGTTGGCTCTACGACATCTCGCCGGATGGATCGAGGATCGCGTTCACGACGGATACGAGCGGGCGGAGCCAGGTGTGGATCATGGATATGGACGGAACCGAGCTTCGCCAACTGACCCATGATCCCTTCGAGGCCATCGATCCCACCTGGTCCCCGGACGGCGCGCGGATCGTCTACGTCGGATTCGGTGCAGGTGATTCGCGAGATCTCTTCGTGATCGACGTCGAGGGCGGGAAGCCCCACAAGGTCATCACCGAACCCAAGGACCCTTGGAACCCGAGGTGGTCCCCCGATGGCTCGCGGATCGTGTATTGGGCCTGGACCGAGATCGACGACCCGTCGTCGGAGTTGCCGACGACCACGACGAGCGTCGAGGTGCGATCGGTGACGGTCGAGTCCGGTCGCGTCAGCGTGCTTGCCGGCGGGCGGGATCAACGTCACGCTTTGGAGGGCGCCTGGGACGGGCAGTCCGGGCGGATCGCGTTCATCACGGCCCGCTTCGGGATGGGAAGCGGCCAGGCGAGGCATTCGTTATGGGTCATGGACGGCGACGGCTCGCGGAAGGAGCAGCTGCTGAGCCTCGACGTGGACAACGCGTCGGACACCGCCTGGTCTCCCGACGGAAGCCGGATCTCGTTCATCGTCTCTCAGCACGGTGAGTCCTACATCCATGTGTTCGACCTCGCCACGGGCGAGGACCGACAGGTGGCGACCGGCGAATACGCGGTCTGGGTCGACGACGACACCCTTCTGGTGCAGGAGTTCCTCCCCGTCCATTCCTTGAGGTGAGCCCAGCAGCGCCCGAAGGTTCATCCTGGGACTGGTCCTAAGCGTTCAGCCACTCGGTGGCATCTAGGAAGCGATGCAGGCAGAGGGAGACGTTCTGCGGTTCCCTGAGCGGGCCTCGGTCCCGATGGACTTCGCGGCGTTCTTCGCGGAGCAGCATCGAGCACTCTTCAAGGCCGTGTACTTCGTGACGGGGAACCGGGCAGACGCCGCCGAGCTGGTGCAGGACGCTTTCCTGAAGCTCTGGGAGCGATGGGATCGGATCGATCGGGTCGATGATCCGACGGCCTACCTCTTCCGCGTGGCGTTGAACGGTTCCCGGATGCGGGCGCGCGCCGCACGCCGGGCGGGGCGGCGACTCATCCCTGTCGAACGGGATCGCGACCCGTACGACGAGATCGAGCTCCGCCACGACGTCCGCATGCTCTTGCTCGACCTGGGACCGACGAGATCAGCTTCGAGACCTGCAGCCTGACGCTGCCGGCCGGGAGCACGTGCAACGACGCGGCATCGGTGACGCGCTCGTTCACGAGCTTCTCCCAGGCGGCGGATGAGAACGCGCTCTCACGGATCCTCGTCGGGTTCCACTTCCGGCACGCGGTCGAGCAAGGGGTGGACCACGGGCGCCTGATCGGCGACCGTGCCGTGGATCTGTTCTTGCGTCCGCTTCGCTAGCCGAGCTGGTTGGGCCAAGATGCCGAGAAGCCCGGTCTCTCGAGAGGGACCGGGCTTCGGCCTTCCCGCCGCGTTCGGGACGCGGCGTGTGACGCGGGTTCGACCTACTCGGTCGAGCCCGCGAGCTCGACGGGCGGCGTGTCGGGGGGCATGACGCCGGCACCGTGCTCGAACGTGATCTCGCCGTCGAGAACGTCGACGATGATCGTCTCTCCCGCCCGGAACTCCTTGTACAGGAGCTTCTCTGCGAGCGGGTCCTCGACGAGCTGCTGGATCGTCCGGCGCAGCGGCCGGGCGCCGAGCGCCTTGTCGTAACCCCGCTCCGCCAGCAGCGTCTTGGCCGCGTCGGAGAGCTCGATGTCGACGTCCTTGGACTTGAGCTGCTCCTCGACCCGCTTCATCAGCAGGTCGACGATCCGCTTCACGTCCTCGGGGGTGAGCGAGTGGAAGACGATGACCTCGTCGATCCGGTTCAGGAACTCGGGCCGGAAGGAGCGCTTGAGCTCCTCGGTCACGTTCTCCTTCATCTTCGTGTACGTGACGGCATCGTCGCGCGCCGCCATGAAGCCGATCCCCACGCCCTTGGCGATGTCCCTCGTGCCGAGGTTGGACGTCATGATGATGATCGTGTTCTTGAAGTCGACCTGGTGGCCCTGGGCGTCCGTCAGGTGCCCGTCCTCGAGGATCTGCAGCAGCGTGTTGAACACATCGGGGTGGGCCTTCTCGATCTCGTCGAACAGCACGACGCTGAACGGCTTGCGCCGGACCGCCTCGGTGAGCTGCCCGCCCTCCTCGTACCCGACGTAGCCGGGAGGGGAGCCGATCAGGCGCGAGACCGTGTGCTTCTCCATGTACTCGGACATGTCGAGCTGGATCAGCGCGTCCTCGTCGCCGAACAGGAACTCCGCGAGCGCCTTGGAGAGCTCGGTCTTCCCGACGCCCGAGGGGCCCAGGAAGATGAACGACCCCGACGGGCGGCGGGGGTCCTTCAAGCCGCTGCGCGTGCGTCGCATCGCGCGCGAGACCGCGGAGATGGCCTCGTGCTGGCTGATGATCCGCCGATGGATCTCGTCCTCCATCCGGAGGAGCTTCTCCGTCTCCTCCTCGGTGAGCTTGAAGACGGGGATGCCGGTCCAGACCGAGAGCACCTCGGCGATCTCTTCCTCACCGATCTCGGAGAGGACATCCATCTCGCCGGCCTTCCAACGCTGCTCGCGGCGCTGGCGCTCCTCCTGGAGCTGCCGCTCCTCGTCGCGGAGCGATGCGGCGCCCTCGAAGTCCTGCGCGTCGATCGCGGACTCCTTGCGGAGTCGAACCTCGGCGATCTTCTCGTCGACCTCGCGAACGTCGGGCGGAGCGGTCATCCGCCGGATCCGCGTGCGCGACCCGGCCTCGTCGATCAGGTCGATGGCCTTGTCCGGCAAGGACCGGTCGGCGATGTAGCGGTCGGCGAGGTTCGCCGCCGCGACCAGCGCGTCGTCGGTGAAGCTCACGCGGTGGTGAGCCTCGTAGCGATCCCGAAGGCCTTTCAAGATCTCGATGGTGTGCGGGACCGTCGGCTCCTCGACCACGATCGGCTGGAACCGGCGCTCGAGCGCAGCGTCCTTCTCGAGGTGCTTGCGGTACTCGTCGCGCGTCGTGGCCCCGATCGTCTGGAGCTCGCCGCGCGCGAGCATCGGCTTGAGGATGCTCGCGGCGTCGATCGCGCCTTCCGCGGCGCCCGCGCCGACCAGCGTGTGCAGCTCGTCGATGAACAGGACGATGTCGCCGCGGGTCTTGATCTCTTTCAGCACTTTCTTGAGGCGCTCCTCGAAGTCACCGCGGTACCGGGAGCCCGCGACGAGTGCACCGAGGTCGAGCGTGTAGATCTGCTTGCCCTTCAGGGTCTCGGGCACCTCCTCGCGGACGATGTCCTGCGAGAGGCCCTCGACGACGGCGGTCTTGCCCACTCCCGGCTCGCCGATCAACACCGGGTTGTTCTTGGTCCGGCGTGACAGGACCTGCATGACCCGCTCGATCTCCTTCTCGCGGCCGATCACCGGGTCGAGCTTGCCGTCGCGGGCGAGCTGCGTGAGGTTGCGTCCGAACTGGTCGAGCACCATCGATCCCTGGCCGCTGCCCTCCGGGGAACCGGAGACCTGCTCACCCTTGCCGGCGGTGTAGCCGGAGAGGAGCTGGATCACGGTCTGGCGGACGCGGTTGAGGTCCGCACCGAGCTTCTGCAGCACCTGCGCGGCGACGCCCTCGCCCTCGCGGATCAGTCCGAGCAGGATGTGCTCGGTGCCGATGTAGTTGTGACCGAGCTGCAGCGCTTCGCGGAGCGACAGCTCGAGGACCTTCTTGGCGCGCGGCGTGAACGGGATGTGACCCGTAGGCGCAGCCTGACCCTGCCCGATGATCTCCTCGACCTGCTGCCGTACGGCTTCGAGAGAGATGTTGAGCGACTCCAGCGCTTTCGCGGCGACGCCCTCGCCCTCGTGGATCAAGCCGAGGAGGATGTGCTCCGTACCGATGTAGTTGTGGTTGAGCATCCTCGCTTCTTCTTGCGCGAGGACGACCACTCGCCGTGCTCGGTCGGTGAATCGCTCGAACATGCCCTACATCCCTCCAGGCGGCGACTCGTCCGTCCGGCCCCGAGGATCGTCGGACCCCGTCCTACCCTCGAGGGACATGAGGCGCCGCTCCCTTCCGGTCACAGCGCCTTCCTGCACGCAGTATACCCAGCGCCCCCGATACGCCAGCACGTCACGCCACATCACTTGCGTCCTCCTGGCCGTCCTCCAGGCCCCGCCCGGTTGTCGGATCCGACTCTCACACTTCTCTTTCGGAAGAAGTCGCTCCCGGGATGAGGTCTTGAGGAAAACTCCGATCCAGGTCTTTCCGCGGGGCGGGTGAGACGAGGCATAGACCTTTCGAACCAGAAGGACCACCCGGAAGACCGTTGTAACGGGAGGTGGTGACTGGCAGCATCTTCGAACCGCTCCTCGTGTCCCCACGGGAGTCTCCCCACCGCTTCGAGGTCGGGCCTCGGGCCGGGCCTCTGCTTTGGAAGGAGAGCAGGAAGATCGTGCGAGTACTCGTTGTCGACGACCATCCCGCCTTCCGGAAGGCGCTCGCGTCCGCGCTCCGCCTGGTCGGCGACATCGAGGTCGCGGGCGAGGCCTCCGGGGGCGAGGACGCCTGCATCGGCGCGAAGGAGCTCCAGCCGGACGTCGTCCTGATGGACCTCTCGATGCCCGACATCTCCGGGATCGAGGCGATGCAGCGGATCCATTCGTCGACCCCGGATCTTCCGGTCGTGATCCTCACGGCACACGCGGACGAAGGCGTGGAGCGCGCGGCGCGCGGCGCCGGTGCCTCCGGGTTCGTCGCCAAAGGCCGGGGCCTCCAGGACATCCTGATGGTGCTCCACGAGGTGACGGCCGGCGCCGGCTGACCCGGAGGGATAGGGTGCCCGGATGGGCTGCCTGATCGTCCTGTTCGTCCTCCTGCTGCCCCGCACGATCATGGTCGTGTTGTGGCTGTTCTCCGACTACCTGTCGACGGCCTTCGGCACCTGGGTCTGGCCGCTCATCGGCTTCTTCATCCTCCCGACGACGACGCTCGCCTACGCCGTGGCCGAGAACCGGTACGGAGGCGTGAAAGGCGTGGGGCTCGTGCTGGTGATCATCGGCGTCCTGGTCGATCTCGGCGCGCTCGGCGGCGGTGGTAGGGGCGCCGGCAAGCGCTGGGTCCGCGAGCGCTGACGGCGGGAAGATCTCCGCACGTACCGCTTGCAACACGAGAAGGGGGCCGGCTCGCCTCGGCGAGCCGGCCCCCAACGGATGCCCCGGGTGCGACGGGGCCACCCCCTGCTTCCCCGGCATGCGCACGTGGCCTCTCGGCCGTGCGCTTCCGGGCCATCCGCCTCCGACAGACCTCTCGGCCTGTCTTCGTCGAACGCGTCGAAGGTAGCGACCGACGTAGCGGCGAGATGTGACGTGGATAACAGCCGATGGGTGAGATGCATCACCCGCGGAACGTGACGCGGGTCACCGCTCCGCTCAGTCGGCGGCTTCGGGGCGATGCGCGGGGAACATGATGAGGTCGCGGAGGGAAGGCGCGTCCGTGAGCACCATCAGGAGCCGATCGATGCCGAGCCCCAGGCCGCCGGCGGGTGGCATGCCGTGCTCGAGCGCTCGGAGGAACTCCTCGTCGAGGGGATGTGTCTCCCCGACGCCCGCCGCTTTCAGCTGCAGCTGGAGCTCGAACTTGGCGCGCTGCTCCAGCGGGTCGGTGAGCTCGGAGAACGCGGTGACCAGCTCGACGCCGCCGATGATGAGGTCGAAATGCTCCGTCAGCTCGGGGTTGGATCGGTGGGGTCGCGCGAGCGGTGACACCTCGCGGGGGAAGTCGAGGACGAACGTCGGCTCTTCGATCGTGTCCTCGACCAGCTTCTCGAAGAGCTCGACCACGATCTTGCCCGGGCCCCAGATGTCGTCCACCGGCACGCCGTGCTTCTCGGCGATGGCTCGCAGATCCGTGCGATCCAGGGTGATCTCCTCACCCGTCGCCGCGGAGACCCCTTCGAGCATCGGGAGCCGCCGGAACGGCGGGCCGAGATCGATCTCGGCGCCTCGCCAGGGGATCGTCAGATCGCCTGCATCGCGACCCATCACCGGGTTCGCCGCACGCGCGCTCTCGCGGACGAGCGCCTCCGAGAGCTCCATCATCGTCGTGTAGTCCCCGTAGGCCTGGTACGCCTCGAGCATCGTGAACTCCGGGTTGTGATCGCGATCGATGCCCTCGTTCCGGAAGTTGCGCCCGAGCTCGTACACGCGCTCGATCCCTCCGACGAGCAGCCGCTTGAGGTACAGCTCCAGGGAGATCCGGAGCTTCATCTCGATGCCGAGTGCCTCGTGGAACGTCGTGAACGGACGGGCATTGGCGCCGCCCGCCACCGTCTGGAGCATCGGGCCCTCGACCTCGACGAACCGCCGCTCGTGAAGGACCTCGCGGAGGGCGCGGAGGACGGCCGCCCGCGCCGCGAGGAAACGGCGCGGCGTCTCGTCGGCGATCAGATGGAGGTAGCGCCGGCGCTGCTGCAGATCGGGGTCCTTCAGACCATGCCATTTCTCGGGGAGCGGCCTGAGCGACTTCGTGAGCATCGCCCAGCGTTCGACGAAGATCGACAGCTCACCTCGCCGGGTGGTCCCGACCTGTCCGGCGGCGGCGATGATGTCTCCGAGATCCACCTCGTCGAGGGCCGCGAAGCGCTCGTCGTCGAGCTCCGTGCGGTTGCAGACGAGCTGGATGTCGCCGTACCCGTCGCGGAGCGTCAGGAACTTCAGCTTGCCCATGTCGCGCTTGAGGACGACGCGGCCGGCGACCGTGACCGTGTCCTGCTCCCGGCGATCCGGTGCGAGCGACCCGTACCGTTCGCGGAGCGTCGCGGTCGGTGTGGGTTCGTCCACGCCGAGGGCGTCGCGGAGGGTGATCGCGAACGCCTCGTCTCCGAGGCGTTCGAGGGACTCGCGCCTGGCGCGGAGCACCTCCTCCTCGCGCGAGCGCGTGACCGCGTCGCCCGGCTCAGCCATCCGTGTTCTTCCCGTGGACCAGCCGCAAGCCCTCCAGCGTCAGGAACGGCTCGTGGTGATCGATCGTTCGGCAATGGGGGATCACGACCGGTGCGAGACCCCCCGTGGCGATGGACGTCGCCGCGCCCACCTCGCGACGGATCCGCTCGACGATCCCGTCGACCTCGCCGGCCGTTCCGAAGACGAGACCCGACTGGATCGCTTCCACGGTGTTCTTGCCGATCACCGAAGGCGGCGCGTCGAGTTCGACGCGGGTGAGCCTTGCCGCGCGTTGCACCAGGGTGGCGGCGGAGATCTGGAGCCCCGGAGCGATCACGCCTCCGAGGAACTCTCCGTGCTCGGAGACGACGTCGAAGTTCGTCCCGGTGCCGAAGTCGACGACGATGGCGGGGCCCCCGAAGCGCGTGAACGCCGCGAGGGTGTTGACGATCCGATCGGCTCCGACTTCGCGCGGATTGTCCGTGAGGACGGAGACGCCGGTCTTCGTCCCCGGTCCGACCACCAGCGGCTCGAAGGAAAGGTAGCGAGCAGCCATCTCACGGAGCTGTTGCGTGACGTCGGGGACGACGGATGCGATGCACAGCCCCGAGAGCTTCTCGAGGGAGAGGCTCCGATGCTCGAGCAGGCCCGAGAAGACGAGTGCGAGCTCGTCGGCGGAGCGCTCCGGCTGCGTGGAGAGACGCCATGTCTGCGTGAGGTCGGATCCGTCGAAGACCCCGAGCACGGTCTCCGTATTGCCGACGTCGGCGGTGAGCAGCATCGTGGGCTCCAAGCACAGGTCGTGCGGTCCATGGGAGGAACGGTCCATCGTGGCCCACGGACCGGGCGGCGACAACTCGCTCGCCCTCTTCGGCGGCGCCTTCAGGCGGCCGGTGGCAGACGCAGGTTGTCGATGAGCCTCGCCGAGGGGAACCGTGCGGCGACGATCGCGCGCGCGGGCCGGTCCACGCGGGCGATCGGCTCGAACGTGTCCTCCCCGACCAGGGCCGCGTAATCGAGCCTGGCGAGTGGTGTCGCGCCGATCTCACGACCCATCGCCGCGATCAAGACGGCCGCGTTCGTCTCCCCGGCGCGAGCGAGCGTCGCCGCCTCCGAGAGCGCCAGGAACAGGCACCCTGCCTGATCGCGCTCCTCGGCGCCGAGACGAGCGTTCCTGGACGAATGCGCGAGGCCGTCGGGAGCCCGCATCGTCGGACAGGGCACGACGGTGACGGGGAGGTCCATCTCCCGGACCATCCGGCGAACGAGGAACAGCTGTTGCGCATCCTTCTCGCCGAAGTAGGCGCGGCACGGCCCGGTCACGTCGAAGAGGCGGTGTACGACCTTCAGCACGCCCCGCAGATGACCGGGCCGTGCCGCGCCTTCGAACGTCTCGCCGACCGGGCCGGGATCGGGCTCGGGCAGCGGCACGCCGGGCGGATAGACCTCCTCCACGGACGGAGCCCAGACCGCATCGGCGCCGAGCCGCCGGCAGACCTCGAGGTCTCCTTCCTCGTCGCGCGGATAGGTGGCGAGATCCTCTCCCGGGGCGAACTGCGCCGGATTGACGAAGATCGACACGACCAGGCGTGAGACCTCCTCTCGCGCGCGCCGGATCAGCGAGGCGTGCCCTTCGTGCAGCGAGCCCATGGTCGGCACGAGCCCCACCACCCATCCCCCGGCACGCCATGAGGCGGTGGTTCGCTCCAGCTCGCCCGTGTCACGGATCAGCTCCATGCCGCGAGCGCGTCCTCCACCGCGGCTCGCGATCTCGGCTGCAACCGCCCGGATCGTTCGGCGAGATCGAGCGTCGCCCTGGCCATCGCCACGTAGGAGGGCACCAGCTCGGGCGCATACCGTTCGAGGGCGCCGAGGTTCCGGCGGATCGTGCCGGCGTCGCCTCGCACCGCGGGGCCGGTCAGGGCATCGGCGGGCCCGAGACGCTCGACGTGGTCGAGAGAGGCGCGCTGCAGCGGCCACATCGCCTCCGCCGGATCGGGCACCCCCGCGATGTCGAAGAGCCCCTCCGCGATCGCCGATGCGGTCACCAGGTAGTTCGACGCGAACACGGCAGCCGCGTGATACAGGGGCCGGAACTCGTCCGCGAGGCGGAACGGGATCGCCTCGAGATCCTCCGCCAGCTCCTCACCGAGGATGTGTCCCTCCTCGTCCTCGGCGGTGATCGCGATCCAACAGCCGGGGAGGCGTGCCAGGGCCGAGTCGACGTCGGGGAACGTCTGCAGCGGATGGATCGCGAGGATCCGCGCGCCCGTCTCGCCGGCGGCCCTGAGGACGTCGAGACCGAGCGATCCCGACAGGTGGGCCACCGACGTGTCGGCCCCCACGGCGGCCGCCGCGACGAGGGCCTCCACCGTCTGCTCGATCACGTCGTCGGGGGTGCCGATCACCACGAGCTCCGCGGCGGCCGCCGCCTCGGCCGGCTCCAGGAACGGCGCCTCGGGCAGGTATGAGCGCACGCGGGTGGGCGTCTCGCTCCTCCCGGTGACCCCCACGATCCGGTGGCCCGCCCGCTCGAGCAGGACCGCGATCGCCGTCCCGACCGTTCCGGCGCCGACCACCGCGATCTCCACCGTTCGAGTATCGCAACTCGTACGGCGTCGATCTGCGGGCGGGCTCGGCTAGAGCCCCGTGATCGGTTCGCGGACGATCCAGGCGATCGGACCGTCGGGGGTCGGTGAGCCCTCGGGGAGGTCCAGGGCCGTGAGTCGATCCCCCACCAGGTGCCACAATCTCGAATCCGTCAACACGAACGCGGTTCCGTCGTTCGCGTACGTCGCGGCGGTCGATCCGCGGACCTGGAGGATGTATCGAGGGATCGTCGGCTCGTCCCTTGCGATCCCGAGCGGTACCTCCCAGAGCGCGGGACCATCTCGCCCTTGCCGGCCGATCACCATGGCGCGCGTGCCGCCGTCCGTGTACGCCAGCACCCTGTCGATCCGCAAAGACGCGGCGTCCGGCAGCAGATCGACGGGCATCCCACCGAACAACCGGTATCGCGAAGCCTCGCCCGAGACCGGGATCGGCGGCCCTTGCGGGCCGACCGCAGGGGGATGCGCGGGCAGGAACTGGGTCGCCGGCGTCACCAGCATCTGACCCCCGGGCGAGACGTCGATCACACCGTGGTGCGGAAGCAGGACGCCCGCGTCCTCGTATCCGATGCCCACGACGTTGGCGTCGCCCTCGCCGAGCAGCGTCAGGAAATAGCCCACGCTCGTTCGTCCGACGGACAGGACGTCGCCGCAGATCGTGTCCCGGAGGATCGTCTCCGCGCCGGGACCTCCGACGGTCACGGCGGTGACGTCCACGCGGCGCCGGCAGCCGTCGAGCAACGGCCCGCGCCGGACCAACAGCACGGTGCTCCCACGTCGGGTCCACGTCACGATGTCGCCGCTCCCGATCGGCTGGGACCGGGCATCGGGATCGAGGGAGTCTAGGAGCGATGCCTCCCGCGTGCCGCTCCCGTCGTCGGACGTCACGCCCAGCCAGCCGTACGCCGCCGAGCGGACATTGACCAATGCGACCGGCGCCCGGACGAGCGGACCTCTCGAGACCTCGTCGGAGATGAGGTTCCACCGCCAGACGCGCGCCATCTCGTCGCCTTCGGGGACGGTGTACACCAGTCGCCCTCCGGTCTGCCGCGAAACCGGACTCGCGCTTCTACCGGCCGGCGGACCCGGATCGAGACCCCCTCGCGTCAGCAGGAACACGACGACGGAGAACACGGCGGCCGTGGCGAGGAGGATGGCCCGAGGGCTCGACCGCTCCGATCCAGACACCGGCGAGGGAGCCTCCGACACCGCCGTCGATCCTTCGACCCGGACCGCGGCGGGGATCGGAGGCGGTGCGGCGCGCGGCTCCCGCTGAGCCGGCGCGCTTCGGTAGAGCGGCGCGCCGCACCGTGGGCACGCCGAACCGTCCGTCTCGCCTCCCCAGTCACATCGCAGGCACGTCGCGTTCATGGGCGGACCGCGAGCGGGGAGGCGGAGGGGACGACCCCGTTCGTATCGATCCGCACCTCCTTCAGACGCGTGCCGTCGGGCAGGACCGGATCCGGCTCGAGCTCGAGCAGCGGCAGGACGACGAACGCTCGCTCGGTCAGCCGGAGATGCGGGACCACCAGGTCGGGCTCGTCGATCTGCTCCTCGTCGTACAGCAGGATGTCGACGTCGATGGTGCGCGCGCCCCATCGCTCCTTCCGGACCCTGCCGAGGCGGGCCTCGACGCGGCGAGCGGCATCGAGGACATCCCGCGCCGAGAGATCCGTCTCGACCCGTATGACGGCGTTCAGATAGTCGGGCTGCGGCGGACCGCCCACCGGCGTCGTCTCCCACACGCGGCTGGACGCCGTCACCCTGAGCCCGGGCTCGGTCTGCAGAACGTCGACCGCGGACTGGAGGTTCGCGAGGCGATCCCCGAGGTTCGAACCGAGCCCGAGGAAGGCAACGACGCCCATATCGACCTACTCGCCTGCGCCGGCGCCCCGGGTCGCCGTCGCGGCGGCGGCGACCCCGTCGATCGCAAGCCGGCCGGCCGCGTTCGGCTTGTGCACGATGGCGGTCACGCCAACGACCCGAGGGGCCGAGGCGATCCGGCGAGCGATCGCGTCGGCCATCGTCTCGATGAGATCGAACGACCCGTGCTCCACGATCTCGCGGACCGCGTCCGTGATCTCACGGTAGTCCGCCGTCGCCTCGATGGAGTCATCTCCCACGTCGACCTCGAGGTCGAGGTCGACGACGAATGGCTGCGGTTCGTCCTTCTCTCCGGGACGTGCGCCGTGGCGGCCTTCGGTGCGGATCCCGGTCAGGAACAGGCGGGCTGGGCTCACGGCGCTGCCTCCTCGTCATCCTCGACGAACCAATCGTCTCGCTCGTCCTCCTCGAGGTCCACCCACGGAGGCCGTCGTTCGAGCTGGATCCGCACCACGCCGTCGTGCGCGTGATCGGCGTCGTGACCGTGCGCCGCCGAGTGCGGCTGCTTGAGATACCGGGCGCGGAGGTACTCCAGGATCATCGGTGCGATCGTGGCGGCCGCGTCGTCGGTGAGCTCGTGGCCGCATCCCGGCAAGAGTCCGAGCGTGGACGTCGGGATCGCGTCGTTCAGCTCCTCCGCGATCGAGACCGGCACCACCTCGTCGTCTTCACCCCACAGCAGGAGTACGGGGAAGTCGAAGGACGCGAGCGCTTCGTCGTCGACACCCTCCGCGCGCGGGGCATCGAGCAGCACCATCGCGTCGACACCACCTTCGGTCGCGAACACCTGGGCGAGTGCACCGCCGGTCCCGTGCCCGATCACCCCGCACCGCTCGCCGTCGATCGCGGCGCGCAGGTGGTCGAGCGTCGGACGCGACGGCAGGTCCGGCGCGACCACACGGAAACGGCTCTCGAGGAGCGGGACGAACTCGCGCCACTGGTCGGCGCCGCGGCCCTCGTCGTGGAGGAGCAACACGATCGGCAGATCGTCGGTCACGGTCGCTCCCGAGCGATCGCGTCCACGACACGGAGGGCCCGCACGGTGGGACCGACGTCGTGGACGCGGACCACCTCCACGCCCTGCGTCGCACACCAGACCGCTGCCGCGACCGAACCCTCGAGGCGACCCGCGGGATCGTCGCTCCCCGAGAGCTCGCCGACGAAACGCTTCCGCGAGGCACCGGCGAGGACCGGCACGCCCAGCTCGCGGAACGAGCCGATCGAACGGAGCAGCGCGAGGTTGTGTTCGAGGTTCTTCCCGAAACCGATCCCGGGGTCGATGCAGAGGCGGTCGCGGCCGATCCCGGCGGCGCCCGCCGCCTCCAAGCGCTCGGCGAGGTACCCGCGCACCTCGGTGACGACGTCGTCGTAGTGCGGATCCACCTGCATCGTCGTCGGCTCGCCCCGCATGTGCATCAACACCATCCCGGCTCCCGTGGACGCGACCACGTCGAACATCTCAGCGTCGGTGCCGGCGCCGATGTCGTTCACGACATCGGCGCCGGCCGCCAGGCACTCGCTCGCGACCGGAGCCTTGCGGGTGTCCACCGACAGGAGGGCCTCCGGCGCTTCGCGCCGGAGCCCCTCGATCACCGGCAGGACCCGCCGGCGCTCCTCGTCCTCCGCCACCGGGTCCGAACCCGGCCGGGTGGACTCGCCGCCGACGTCGAGGATGTCGGCGCCCTCCTCCAGGAGCCGCAGACCATGCGTGATCGCGGCATCGGGATCCTCGAACATCCCCCCGTCGCTGAAGGAGTCGGGGGTGACGTTCACGATGCCCATCACGAGCGTCCGCTCGCCGAGCGGCAGCTCGCGATCACGGCAACGCCACACGAGCCCCATGTCCCAGATGGTAATGCGGCGCCCGGATCTCAGCGCATGCCGATGTGGTCCATCGCCTCCTGGCGGGTCCGGGCATCGGAGCGGAAGAGCCCGCGCACGGTCGACGTCACGGTCACCGACCCGGGCTTCTTGATCCCACGCATCGTCATGCAGAAGTGCTCGGCCTCGATCACCACGAACACGCCGCGGGGTGAAAGGGCCAGATCGATCGCCTCGGCGATCTCGGTCGTCAGCCGCTCCTGGACCTGCGGCTTCTTCGCCAGGAGGTCGACCACGCGCGCGATCTTGGAGAGCCCGGTGATCTGCTGCGCCTTGTTCGGGATGTACGCGACGTGCGCGCGGCCGGCGAACGGGATCAGGTGGTGCTCGCAGAACGACTGCAGAGGGATGTCGCGGACCATGATCATCTCGTCGTAGTCGGCACCTTCGACGACGGTGACGAGCTGCGAGGCGTCCTTGCCGATGCCCGCGAAGATCTCCTCGTACATGCGCGCGACGCGTGCGGGTGTCTCGCGAAGCCCACCGCGATCGGGATCCTCCCCGATGCCCTCGAGGATCAGGCGCACGCCTTCCTCCACCTTCTTGGCGTCGAACGCCTCGGGAGGTCCGAGCAGATCCATCGGGCGGATGCTACCGGGGAACGAGTGCGTCGAGCGTGGCGGGCAGCCTGCCGAGATCGAACAGCTCGCCGGCGCGCGGGAGGTCGCTCGACTCGTCCAGTCGATTGATCCACACGCACGGGAGCCCGAGCTGCGCGCACGGCTCGACGTCGTGATAGAGCGACGCTCCGACATGGACGTGACGCTCCCGCTGGGCCGTCGTGGTACGGAAGAACGTGTCCCAGTGTCCGAAGGCCGGCTTGTAGGACCCCGCCTCGGCCGCCGTGATCCGCAGGTCCACCTCGACCCCGATCGTCTTCAGTGACGCGGCGAGCATGTCCGGGTCCGTGTTCGAAAGGATCCCGAGCTTCCAGTCACGATCCCGGAGCTCGCGGAGCGCTCCGGGCACCTCCGGGAACGGCCGCCACGACGGGAGCGAGTCGGCGAGCGCGTCGTCCTGCCCGGGAGGCACCTCGAGCTGGTCCGCCTCGGCGATCGCGGACAACGTCTCGCGCAGGACCTGACGATAGGAGATGCCCCGCCCGGCCTGGATGCGCGGTTCGACGTCGTGGTAGCGCTGGAACAGCCGCTCCCCGTCCTCCTCCGGCCAGACCCTGCCGAGCGCCCGGCGTACCCCGCCGTCCCAGTCGATCAGCGTGCCGTAGCAGTCGAAGGTGGCCCAGCGATCCGTCATCGCCGCAGGGGACCTGGGCCCTCAGGCTGGGGGAACATCTCCGTGCGCGACACGGCGAGGCCGGCGCTGCGGACCTCCGGCGCGCGAGGGGACCGTTTGGTGACCGGCTTGAAGAACAGCTCGACCTCCTCGCGATCAAGGGTCTCCTTCGCGAGCAGGAGCGCGGCGAGCTCGTCGAGCTTCTGCCGGTGCTCGTTCAAGATCTCGAGCGCGACGTCGTGCGCCTCGTCGAGGAGATGGCTGACCTCTTGGTCGATCTCGAATGCGACGGCGTCCGAGTAGTCGGGCGTGGAGGCCCAGTCGCGGCCGAGGAACACCTCTCCTTGCTTCTGTCCGAGGGTCCGGGGTCCGATCGAATCGCTCATCCCGTGCTCGGTCACCATCTGACGCGCGATCTTGGTCGCGCGCTCGATGTCGTTGCCGGCGCCGGTGGAGATGTCGCCGGCCACGATCTCTTCGGCCACCCGGCCTCCCATCAGCATCGCCAGCTCGTCGCGGAGCTCCTCGCGGGTCATCATGAACTTGTCCTGTTCGGGAAGCGTGAGCGTGTAGCCGAGCGCCCGCCCGCGAGGGATCACGGTGATCTTGTGCACCTCGTCGGTGTTGGGGAGGACGTGCGCGACCATCGCGTGGCCGCCTTCGTGGTACGCGATCAGGCGACGCTCTTCCTCGCTCATCACGCGGCTCTTGCGCTCGGGCCCGGCCATGACGCGGTCGACCGCCTCCTCGATCTCCTTCATCGTGATGCTCTTCTTCGAGCGCCTGGCGGCGAGGAGAGCGGCCTCGTTGATGACGTTGGCCAGGTCGGCCCCCGTGAAGCCCGGCGTGCGCCGAGCGAGGATGTCGAGGTCCGCGCCGGGGTCGAGTGGCTTGCCTTTCGCGTGGACGCGGAGGATCGCCTTCCGTCCCTCGAGGTCAGGCCGGTCCACGACGATCTGACGGTCGAAGCGCCCGGGACGCAGGAGCGCGGGGTCAAGGATGTCGGGCCGGTTGGTGGCCGCCATCAGGATCACCGTCGACCGCTGATCGAACCCGTCCATCTCCACCAGGAGCTGGTTCAGCGTCTGCTCGCGCTCGTCGTGGCCGCCGCCCAGACCGGCGCCGCGGTGGCGGCCGACGGCGTCGATCTCGTCCACGAAGACGATGGCGGGCGCGCTCGCCTTCGCCTGCTCGAAGAGATCTCGAACGCGCGCCGCGCCCACCCCTACGAACATCTCGACGAAGTCGGAGCCGCTGATCGAATAGAAGGGCACGCCCGCTTCGCCCGCGACGGCCCGGGCGAGGAGGGTCTTCCCGGTCCCGGGGGGGCCGAACAACAGCACTCCTCGCGGGATCTTCGCCCCCATAGCCTGGAACTTGGCCGGATGCTGGAGGTACTCCTTGACCTCCTCCAGCTCCTCGATCGCCTCATCCACGCCCGCGACGTCTTTGAACGTGGTCTTGGGCTGATCCTTGCCGACCGTCTTGTGGCGGCTGCGACCGAACTGCATCACGCGGCCGCCGCCGCCCTGTGCTCGATTCATCATCCAGAGGAACAGTCCGGCGAGCAGGAGGATCGGAAGCACGTAGTACAGGAGCCCCACGATCTCGTTCGGCTTCTGCGGCGTCGCTTCCGTCGTGACACCCGCGTCCTGGAGCTGGGTGGTGATCTCGTCGATGCTCTCGGCCGGATACGACACCACGTAGTCGGCGCCGTCCTCGAGCTTCCCCTGGATCTGCTGGTCGCCCTCGAGGATCTCCGCGTTCCGGATCTCACCGGCTTCGAGCAGGGTCCAGAACTCGTTGAGCTTGATCCTCTCCGCGGTCTCGGGCCGTTGCATGACGGACAGCAACCCGAAGAACAGCACGACCGCGCCCACGATCCAGATGGTCGGGGTGCGAGCGAGTCGTCGGAACGGAGGTTCTGGCTTGGACAACGACGGCCTCTTCCCTGGAGCGCGATCCTGGGGGATGCAACGGGCCGGCAGATGGCACGTCCCAACCCGGAGTCAGGGTAGCACCAGCCCCAGATGGGGCGGCCGTCGCTACCTGATGCCGGTGTCGACGGACACGACGATCTCCGCGAACGACCCTTGTTCGACGGTCACGGTCTGCGGCTTCGCGAACGGGGGCGAGGACTCGGACACGATCGACACCTCGTAGGTCCCCGGCTCGAGGGAGAGCTCGAAGCGACCCTGCGAGTCCGTCTCGACGGTGAACTCCTCGTCTGTCTCCGTGTTCGTCGCGATCACCGTTCCTTCATACGGGAGGTCGGGACACGGCGAGCCTTGCACTTCGACCGGGCACTGGGGACCGGACCGTGCCTCTCCGCGGATCCCCGAGGCCCCGTCGCCGGCGCCAGCGCCTCCGCATGAGGCGATGGCGACGGTGACGAGGGCGAGGGCGAACCGCTTCACGTTCGGTTGGACGGCCGGCGCCGCAGGCCGGTTCCGCTAGCCGCCGTACGCCTCGGGCTTCAGCGTCGCGATGTACGGAAGATTCCGATAGCGCTCGTCGAAGTCGAGGCCGTAGCCGACCACGAAGTCCGGTGGGATGTCGAAGCCCACGTACCGGATGTCGAGCGGGACCTTCTGGATCCCGGTCTTGCGGAGCAGCGCGGCGACCTCGAGCGACGCGGGCTTCCTCGCCGCGAGGTTCTTCAGCAGGTACTTGAGCGTGAGACCGGAGTCCACGATGTCCTCCACGAGCAGCACGTGCATCCCGTCGAGGTCGTGGTCCAGGTCCTTGAGGATCCGGACGACCCCCGAGGTCTTCGTGGCGGCTCCGTAGGACGAGACGGCCATGAAGTCGAACTCCAGCGGCAAGCGGACGTAGCGGGCCAGATCGGCCATCACCACGAAGGCGCCCTTCAGGACCCCGACGAGCAACAGCGACTTGCCCTCGTAGTCCGCGGAGATCTGCCGCCCCATCTCCGCGAGCTTGCCCTGGATCTCCTCGGAGGAGATCAGGACTCGTTCGATGTCGGGTTCGTAGGCCTGCACGTAGTCGGTCAGTGTAGAGACCGCGGTCATCGCTCCCCCTTCGGCGTCGAAGAACCCATCAGCTCTCGGGGGAAGAACGAGAAACTCGAACGTACCCCTTCTCGCGGATCGCCTTCAACCCCCCGGAGAGATCACGTCGCCGGCCGGGACGCCCGCGCGCCAGATCGATCACCGCCTCGACGTCGGCTTCCGCGAGCCGATGCCCCATCAGCCGGAACTCCCTCGCCAGGCTCATCCGGTCGATGAACTCGTACGGCGCCTCGTGCACCCGATCGACCTCGAATCGGAACCCGCCGTCCCATCGGGCGGAGCCGGCGCCCCGGGACGCCATCTCCCGGCGGATCAACGGCTCGATCATCCGAAGCTGATCGGCGGTCCTGGCGATCGCCTTCCGCGCCCCACCTTTGCGGACCTCGTCCATCACGGGTAGGACCTGGTGTCGGATCGCCGCTCGGAGCTTCGAGGTGTCCTCGTTGGTCGGATCCCGCCGAGGCCGAAGGTGGAGCGCTCGGCAGAACGCCATGACCTCGTCGCGACTCACGTCGAAGAGAGGCTCGACGTCGGCCTCATGATGCGCCGACGGCCCGGCCAGGCCGAGCGGACCGGCCCCGGCCATCAGGCAGACCAGCAACCACTCGGCTCGGTCGTCCAGGGTGTGCGCGCGGGCGATCTTCGAGGCGCCGACCTCGGACGCGACGGCCGCCCGCGCACGGCTCCGAGCGATGAACCCCCAGGCTTCGACCGACTCGCCCTTGACCGGCGCGTCTTCCGCGGTCCGGACGTGGACCGGGAGCTCCAGACGGGCGGCGAGCCTTCGCACGTATGCGGCGTCCTCACCGGAATCAGGACGCAGCCGATGGTCGAAGTGGAGGACGGCGAGGCGGATCTTGAACAGGCGCCGGAGATGCCACAAGGAATAGAGGAGGCAGACCGAGTCGGGACCGCCGCTGCACGACACGAGGACCAACTCGCCCGGGGCGAACATCTCGTGCTCGCGAGCCGTCTTGGTGACCCGCTCCAGCACCCGCGCGACCGCCGGAGGCCGGCGAGGCATGTCAGCTCCCGGCGACGCGCGCCACCCAGCGGTCGGGTTCGGCGATCTCCTCGACGCTCGGGAGGCTCTCGGGCGCGAGCCACACCCGGTTGAACCCTTCCATGCCGGAGCGCGACACCGCCTCTCGCACGAACCGCTCGCCCGCATCGTACTGCTCGATCTTCTTGTCGAAGCCGATCGCGCGCTGGAACGCGCGCTCCGCGCCGCTCGCACGCCGCCTGCGCTCTGCCAGGGCCGTCCGCATCTTCGGCAGGTCGGCGACGTGATCCTTCGCGACCTCGTTCATCACGAATGAGGCGTGACCCTCGAGGAGCGACATCACGCCCTGGACGTGCTTCACGATCTCGCGCTGTTCCTCGTTCAGCAGCAGGAAGACCCCGCCCATGCCCCGGATGTCCGCGCCGGCGCGCGCCTCCTCGATCGCTCGTCGCAGCTGCGCCCCGAAGTCCGTCGACTCGAGGGAGATCGTGCCGAGGTAGCGGTCGACCTGACCGCGGATGTGGCTCCGGAGCCACGGAGCGGCCCCGAACTGCACCCGATGCGTCACCTCGTGGATCGCGATCCACAGCCGGAAGTCACGAGCGGGAAGCGAGAACCGCTGCTCGACCTCCGCCACGTTGGGTCCGACGAAGTACAGCAACCCCTCGTCGTCGGGCGGGAGGAAGGCGTCGTATTGACCCAGCACCCTCCTCGAGACGTAGCCGAGGAGTCCGCCGGCCTGGGCGCCCAGCGCCTTCCTCCGGAACGTGCCGTGACCGGACTGCTTCGCGAGGATCCGGCCCGCGAGCGGCTCCAGCAGCCGCTGGAGCCCGCCGAGGTTCGCGCGGATCCAGTCGCCCCGGCCCATGACCCAGGCACGGGAACGGAACCCACCGGGATCGAGCGAGGTGAACTCCTTGATGCGTTCTTCGGAGAACGAGACGAACTCCGCGAAGTCCTCCCGCATCCTCGCGCGCTCTGCGGCCGGGACGCGAACGCCGGGACCCGCGACCCGGCGACCGATCGCGAGGGCTGCATCCCAGTCGGCGAGTTGTGCCGCCTGGGAGCCCATCGACCAGTCGACCCGGGTGGCATCCATGCCGACAGGCTACGCGGTTCTCGAAGCTAGGCCTCGCCGGCCGCCTTCTTGCGCGCTGCGATCATCGCCGCCCGACGAGCCTGTCCCTCGGCCACGCGCTTGTCGGTTCCCTTCTCGAGGAGCTCTTTCAGGGTCTGGTCGAAGACCTCCTGGTCGAGCGAGACCTCGTGCCGCTCGGCGGGGGCGGGCGCCGGAGCCGCGGCAGGTGCTTCGGGAGCCTCGGTCGCGGCGTCCGCTTCGGCGGGCGCTTCTGCGCCGGACTCGGCCGGCGCGGGGGCGGCAGGAGCTGGGGTGGCGGGAGCTGCGCTGCCGGGCTGGAGCGGCTGCGAGCGGCTGCCGGTGCCGGCGCAGCGGCTGCCGGTGCCGGCGCAGCCGCCGCGACACCCGTCGGCTGCGGCAGTGGCGGGGGTGCCACGACCATCGGAGCCGCAGCCTTGATGTCGACCGTGCGACGAGGGAGTTCTTCCCCGGGACGAACCCGGTCGGCACGAACGACCTTGAGCGTCGACTCGTCGGTGGAGAAGCGCGGCGCGAAACGCACGTACCCGGCCACCAGCAACAAGATGACGATGAGGCCGAGCGCACCGAACAGGATCGCCATGCCGTGGACCCAGCCACCCGTGTTCAGCTCGGGCGTGACGGAGGGGTCCACGGACACCTGGGCGACGGCGGCACCCGCCGGGAGGACCATCACGAGGGCTGCGGCAAGCGGGATCGCGCGGAGGGCCCTCATCCGCCGCGATTCTCGCAACCTGCTCACTCCTTCGGCAACTCCTAACGGCAAGAGCCGGAGATGGGATTCGAACCCATGACCTACCACTTACGAGGCGGTTGCTCTGCCACTGAGCTACTCCGGCGGACGAGGCAGGATACCAACGCCCCTGGTCGCGGCCGGTATGAGTGGTGGCATCACCCACGGTCAGCGGGTTCTCACCATTGGCTGTGCACCACTCCAGGCGCCATGATGCGCGAATGGCTTCCACCCAGACAGACGCCGTGGGTCCCGTCGCCCGCGTGATGGTGGGGACCGATCGGTCGGAGACGGCCGCCAGGGCGGTGGAGTGGGCGGCCTCGTTCGCCGAGCGGTTCGGCGCGGAGCTCCACGTCGTCCAGGTGATCGTCCCCGAACACGCGGCCGACACGGAACACGGGGCCGCCGAGGCGACCCGGGCGCGCAGCGCGGCCGACGCGCTGCAGGTGTACACCACGCAGCTCGCCGGCGAGCGCGGGCGCGCGCATGTCGTGATCGACGACGACCCCGCGATGGCGATCGTGCGTTCGTCCGAGGACCATGCGGTCGACGTGCTCGTCGTCGGCAACGCCGGGATGGCGGGCCGCAAGGAGTTCCTGCTCGGCAACGTCCCGAACCGGATCAGCCACAACGCTCGCTGCACGGTGATCATCGTGAACACGACGAACGGCCAAACGACCGCCGTGCGGAGCCCGGCATCCTCGACGGCGATCCGCTCGTCCCTGACCGAGGAGACCGAGACCCATCCGCATCTCGTCTCGCGCGGCACGAAGATCGGCGTCGTCTTCGCGAAGCACGGCCTGCGGGAGCTCTTCGGTCGGCCCGACGAGGAGGGCGCGGTCGGCCGGCGGCGCCAAGCCAAGCGGCTCCGCACCGCGCTCGAGGAACTCGGTCCCACGTTCTGCAAGCTCGGCCAGATCCTTTCGACGCGGCCGGACCTGCTTCCACCCGAGTTCATCGAAGAGCTCGCGACCCTGCAGGACAACGTGCCGCCGCTCACCGAGGCTCAGGTCGTCTCGGTGATGGAGCAGGAGCTCGGCGTGCCGTGGGAGGACGTCTTCGAGACGGTGGATCCGCAGCCGCTCGCCGCCGGGACGATCGCGCAGGTCCACCGAGCGTCCCTCGCGACGGGCGAGAAGGTGGTCATCAAGATCCAGCGACCGGACGCCCGCGAGCTGATCGAGCAGGATCTCGCGCTGCTCGAAGTGTTCGCGGAGAAGGCCTCCAAGCGCCCGAGCCTGAAGCTCGTGATCGACATGGAGGCGGTCTTCCAGCACCTGTCGGACTCCCTCCAACGAGAGCTCGACTTCCGGCAGGAAGCATCGAACGTGCAACGCATCGGCGAGGTGCTCGAACCCTTCCCGAGGCTCGCCGTTCCTGCGGTGCATCGAGGGCTGTCCACGTCGCGACTGCTGGTGATGCACGACGTGGGTGGAGGTCCACTCGACTCGGCGCCCGACGGCGAGGCGCGGCGCGAGGCGGCACGCCAGCTGCTCGAGTCCTTCTACAAGCAGATCATGGTGGACGGGTTCTTCCACGCCGACCCGCATCCCGGCAACCTGATGTGGCAGCCGCAGGAGGAGCGTCTCTACTTCCTCGACCTCGGCATGGTCGGAGAGGTCGGCGCCGAGATGCGGGAGCACCTGATGCTCATGCTGATGGCGTTCTCCCAGGAGGACGTCGGATTCCTGACCGACGTGACGCTGATGCTGGCGAACGCGATCGAGCGGAGCGACCTCGACGTGGACAAGTTCCAGTCGGAGATCGGAGCGCTCATGGCGCGGTACCGAACGTCGTCCCTGAAGGACATCCAGCTCGGTCCGATCCTCCAGGAGATGACGGAGATCTCTCTGCGGTTCGGTGTGCCGTTGCCCGCATCGCTCGCGCTCACCGGCAAGGCGCTCGCGCAGATGCAGCTCGCGACGGCGCAGCTCGACCCCGAGCTCGATCCCTTCGAGGTGGCGGGCAAGTTCTTGATGCGGAACCTGCTGCGAGGGATGAGCGCGAGGATCGACCCGAAGACCGTCTTCTATCGATCGCAGAAGTTCAAGGTGCGAGCGATGCGCGTGGTCGAGGCGATCGAGCGGATGATCGGCGCCCGGCCCGGCCAGAAGATGGAGATCAACTTCCGGGCGGCGCCGCTCGAGGCCACGGTGCGCCGGGCCGGGCGCCAACTCGCGCTGGGACTCACGGCGGGTGCAGCGATCCTCGCGAGCGGACTCACGGCGATGTCGGCGCGGGTGCCGGGATGGGTGCCGATCACCTTCGGCATCGTCGGCGGGCTACTGACGTTCGGCCTGCTGCTGGATCTCTTCAACAACCGCAGCCGCTAGCCGGAGCCGGCGCCGTCGACCCGATCCTGCACTTCCCGGAGACGCTCCACGACGCCGTGGAGGATCGCGACCGCGACGCTCGGGTTCTGGATGAGGAACGGATCGAAGTAGATCGTCTCGATCACGAGCGCCTCCACTGGTTCCTTCGCCGTGACGCTCGCCGACCGGCGTGTGTGGCCGAGCAGCGCCATCTCTCCGAAGAAGTCGCCAGGGCCGAGGTCGTGGACGGCGCCGCCGACCCCGACCTCGGCGGTTCCGGAGAGGATCACGAAGAGGCCGCCCCGGTCGGAGTCCCGCTCGACGAGCGCCTCGCCGACCGCGTAGGTCCGTCGCTGCCCGACCTTCGCGACGCGCGAGAGATCGTCGTCGGTCAGCTCCTCGAAGAATCGGACCTTTCGGAGCGCCTCGACATCGCTCGTCATCTCATCGCTCCCTGAGATCGCGCTTCCGTCCGATGGTCATGCTCCTCACGTCTCCTCGGCCTTCGCTCATCCTAATGAGGCGAGCTCCACGCCCTCGTCGCGGAGCTTCGCGGGGTCGGCTCGGCCGCCGGAGCGGATGATGGCCATCGCGTCCTGGACGTCGGCGGGACGGTCCAGTGAGACCACGGCCTGGACCCGACCCCCGAGCAGATAGAACGCCGCGAAGCTCCGAGATTCCAGGCTTCCGCGGATCACGAGATCGTCCCACTCCCGGTGGTACCCGGCGTACTGGATCGTGTGCTCGTATTGGTCGGACCAGAACCAGTGGATCTCGTCGTACGGCGTGTCGCGGCCCATCATGTTCAGGGCGGCGACGCGACCCTGCGCTTTCGCGTTGTTCCAGTGCTCGGTGCGGATCCGGCGCTCGAAGACCGGGTGGTAGTGGTTGGCGACGTCGCCGGCGGCGAAGACACCGTCGACGCTCGCCCGGCAATGCTCGTCGACCACGATGCCGTCGTCGACGTCGATCCCCGATCCCTCGAGGAAGTCCGCGACCGGCTCGACGCCGAGGCCGAGCACCACGAAGTCGCAGGGGACGCTGACGCCGCTCGCGGTCTTCACGCTCCGGACGCGGCCGTTCCCTTCGAAGCTCGCCACCTGATCGTCGAACGTCATCGCGACGCCGTGGTCGCGGTGGATCCCTTCGATGACGCGTCCCACGTCCTCGCCGAGCACTCGGTCGAGCGGCGCCTTCCCGCCCGCCACGACGTGGACCTCGAGACCACGCTGGCGGAGCGACGCCGCGACCTCGGAGCCGATGAACCCCATCCCGGCCATCACGACCCGGTGTCCGGGCAGCATCTCTGCCCGGATCCTGGCCGCGTCGCCCAGTGTCCGGAGGTCGAGGACCCCTTCGAGGTCGATCCCGGGGATCGGGAAGCGGCGGTTCCGGGCACCCGTTGCGATCAGGAGCTTGTCGAAGGGCACGGGATCGCCACCGGCGATCGTGAGCGTCTTCCCCGCCGTGTCCACACCGATCACCGTCGTCCCGAACCGCGTTTCGATCCGGTTGTCGGCATAGAACGCCTCTGGCCGGACCATCGCCTCCTGGATCGTCGACTCGCCGCGGAGGAACGTCTTCGACAGGGGCGGTCGCTCGTACGGAAACGTCGGCTCCGACCCGATCAGGACGACGTCGCCGTCGAAGCCTTCCTCGCGCAGGGTCGCGGCGGCCGTGGCGCCGGCGAGGCTCGCGCCGACGACGACGTATCGCTCCTTCTTCGCGCCCCGCTCCCCGCCCGAGCCAGCGCTTCCGGCGAGCGACGACGCGGACCCGGATGCCGGCTCGGCGGCGGTCACCTCTCCCGGACCGAGGCCCGCCGCCGTTCCTCCCACGCGTTCGAGAGGCTCCGCCGCGGGCCCTCGCACCACCGACCCGTCGAAGGAGAACCGCGATCCGTGGCACGGGCAGTCCCAGGTCTTCGCGGCGTCGTTCCAATCGACGGTGCAGCCCATATGGGTGCACCGGGGGGAGAGCTCGTACGTATGCCCGTCCTCGTCGCGGTAGACCGCGAGCTGCCGGCCGTCGACCCCGACGAGCCCGCCGTGGCCGGCCACGAGGTCCTCGGCCGACCGATCGACGGTCTTCACGATCAAGACGTCGGAGGGCACCTCGTGTGCGACCTTGTTCGGCACGGAGCCGAGGAACCGCCGGACGCCCGACATCCCCTTGTTCCCGACCACGACCAGCTGCACGCCCTCCGCCTCGGCGAGCTCGCAGATCCGTTGGGCGGGATCCCCTTCGACGGTTCGCTTCTCGACCTCGACGTCCTCGGGCCGCGTCGACGCGACCTCCTCCAGCCTGATGGCGCCGACGAGCGGATCGCCCACATGCACGAGGATCACCGAGCCCGCGTACATCGACGCGAGCGTGTAGGACTTGCGGACGGCCTCGGTCGCCGTGCCCGAGCCGTCCGTGCCCGCCAGGATCCGCATGTAGGGCGGGGCGGGTTCCCGCGGGCCGGCGCGACCGGTCGTGTCCACGATCAACAGGTCACACGGCGCATCGTGCGCGATCCAATCGGGCACGCTCCCCAGCCGGAACCGGGTCGCCTGCCCCATGCCGCGGTTACCGACGACGATCAGATCGGCGTCGTGCTTGATCGCGGCCGCGAGGATGGACTCACCCGGCGTTCCCTCGATCAGCTCCGCGGTCGCATCGACCTTCTTCGCGCGCGCGGCCTCCGCGGCCTCGTAAAGGGCCGTCTGCAACGGCTGCCGAGAGACGCCGTACGCGTCGAGCGCGCCGACGAGGATCAGCTTGCCCCGGAGGCGTTTCGCGAGCTTCTGCGCGACCTCGACGGCGACGGACGCGGTCGGCGAACCGTCCGTGCCCACGACGATCGTTCGATAGGACATCTACGCGGCCTCCAGCGTTCCATCCATCTGGGGATGGACGTCGCAGCGGAAGTAGTACTCGCCGGGCTCGAGCGCCGGCACGCCGTAGGTGACCGTCGTCGGTCCGGCCACCAGCTCGCCGACGAACTGCGATTCCACCGCCGACGCATCCGTGTAGATCGCGACGTTGTGCTGCACCCCCCCGTCCTCGTTCGAGAACGCGAGCGTGAACGGCTCACCCCCCGGCGCCTCGATGCGGTCGGGGAGGAACGCCTGGTCGTCGAATGCGCACAGGGTCACATCGGCGCCGGCCTCGGTCGAACATTCCGGGACGCCGCCGAACCCGAGCGTCGGCTTGAAGATCATCAGCCACAGGATCAGGAGCAACCCGGCGAATCCGATGGCCGCGATCGTGTATGGCCGTTTGGAGCGCACGATCTCCTCGAACTGCTCCTGGGAGACCGCCTCGGTTCCCTCCGCCATCGCGCCGGAGATCGTCCGCAGCCGAGCGGCCCACGTGGTTCCCATCGCGTACATCGCGACCATGACGAGGACCAGGACGACGATCGACGCCCAGATCCATCCCTGACCCCAGAAGTGCCCGGTGAATCCGGCGGCGATCCCGCCGAGCAGCAGCACACCGATCGAGTTCCACATGAAGCCGACCGAGGACGCCGAGAGCTCCAAGAGCTGTGCGATGCGGCCAGGATCGCGCTCCCTCGGCAGCTTGAGGGTCACGTAGATGGACACGCCGTGCGCCATGAGGAACCCGAAGACCCCGGCGATGTGGAGGAAGACCCACCAGCGATGCACGGGACTAGTCCTCCCCCAGGGTGACAGCGGCGCCCAGGGACTCCGAGCGCGCGTGCTCCTTCTTCTTGATCTGTCGCATCACGAGGCGCTCCAGCACGAAGACGAGGACGGCCATGAAGAGGCCGACGAGCCACCGCTCGAACCGGCGGAACGGGGAACGGCCCGGTGCGCTCACCCGGCGGGTGCCTCTCGCGCCGCTTCGACTCGGACGAGGAGCCAGAACCCGATGCCGGCGGCGACCGCGAGCCACGACCACCCGCTCGGCGGCGCGCCCGCATATTCGGCGAACACGAGGCCGGCCACGCCGAAGAGGACTGCCGCGATCGACGCCGCCGCGCCCGCGACTTCCCAGCCACGACCACGCAGAGACGTCGCGATCCCAGCTCCCGCGATCGAGAGCGCGGCAACGGCGACACCCGACCAGTGATGCATCTGCACGTGCGGGTCCGCGGCCGGTCCGTGCTGGAGCTCCGCCTCGGTCACCGCGTAGATCCAGGCCGGCATCGTCGCGATCACCGCATAGATCATCAGCGCGATGCTCGGGTGGCCGGGGAGCCGGAGGAGCGACCGGGGGTCGGGATGCAGCAGCAGCAAGACGATCACCCCGATCGGACCGGAGACGTAGAAGCCGGTGAGGAAGTCACCACCCATCAACCCGCCGATCGTCCACGCGATCGCCTGGGCGACGAGGACGTGGAAGGCAGACGTCCAGCCCGGTCGCATCACCAGGACGATCGAGAACACGCCGATCAGTCCCCCGCCGGCAAGGCCTCCCAGGAAGTGGAAACGGTGGATCGTGTTCGAGGGGTCGCTCGACACGATCGAGAGCAAGACGAGGAACAATGAGTATCCGATCGTGAGCACTCCGAAGATCCAGCCGACGAGGCGGAAGGCCAGCCGTCCCCGAGATGCGTCCGGTGTGTGGGTGGATCCCATCTCCTCGATCGTTCCCTTCCGAGATCAGGCAGCGGTGACCGGCACTCGGCCCGCCACCGTGGTGCCGCTGCCGGGTGCCGATCGGATCTCGAGAGAGCCTCCCACGGCGGCCAGTCTGTCGGCCATGCCCTGGAGTCCGGAGCCGGTGGCCACCTCGTTCGGGTCGAAGCCTCGACCTTCGTCCACCACCTCGAAGGAGAGGCTGCCGTTGGATTGCGACAGACGGATCACGGTGCGATCCGTCCCGGCGTACTTGGCGACGTTCTGGAGCGCCTCCAGGGTGCAGAAGTAGACGGTGGCCTCCACGTCGGCCGAGTAACGGCCGACGGACTCCGCCTGGACGCTCACCGGCACCGGGGCCTTGCGCGATTGCGCTTCGAGCGCAGCCACCAGACCGCGATCCGCGAGCAGCGGCGGGTAGATCCCTCGGGCGAGGTCCCGCAGGTCCTCGAGCGCCGTCTGCGTCTCGGCCTCGATCTGACCGAGGATCTCCGCGGCCTTCGCGGGCTCGCGCTCGGTCAGCTGCCGAGCGAGCCGCGCCTTGACCGCGAGCGCGACGAGCTGTTGCTGCGCGCCGTCGTGGATGTTGCGCTCCAGCCGCCGCCGTTCCTCGTCCTGCGCCGCCACGAGCCGCTGACGCGAGGCTCGGACGTCTTCGACCAACCGCACGTTCCGCAGCACGAGTCCCGCCTGGGCTGCGAGGTCTCTCACCAACTTGTCTTTGGAGGGGCTCATCGGGTCGGACGCGGGCATCCGCAGGGAGAGCGCACCGAGCAGCTCACCGCGGTCGCGCACCTCCGTCACGGTCTCGCCCGGAACTTCGGATCCGGACGATGTGGCCCTGATGGGCGTCACCGACGGAGCGTCGAGGGGCCAGGCCGCGGCGGGTCGGTACTCGTTGCCGACCCGCAGCCAGATCCGCGCGACGTCCGCTCCCGTCCCCTCTCCCAGGACCTGCGCCATCCGTGGGAGCACGTCCTCGGTGGCGTAGGACGTGCCCATCCGCTCCGAGAACTCCGTCAGCACCTCATAGGGCGTCGCGCGCTTGCCGTATGCGAGCCGATCGGCGACGCGACGCGCGATGCGCATCACGGGCCGGAAGGCGATCCCGAGCGCGAGCGCGACGCCGAACAGGAGCGCGGGACGGTTCTCGTCGACGGTCAGCGTGCCGATCAGTGCGACGGCGCCCGCGTACACGAGGAGTGCGAGGACGACCACGGTCCCCGCCACCACCGCCTTCTTCACGACGATGTCGAGGTCCCAGAGCCGGTACTGCAGGATCGCGATCCCCACCGCGACCGGGATCCCCGCGAACACCAGCCCGGAAACGATCTGCCCGATGCTCCCTTCGGAGACGCCGACGGCTTCGAGGATCGCACTCACGATGAAGTAGCCGGCGAGGAGGGTGGCCGCGAACGCGAACCACTTGAGCTGCTGCCGCTCCACCCCGGTCGATCGGCGGAACCGGATGAACATCGAGGAGATCGCGAGAACGAAGAGCGCGAGGAGCGCTGGCCACAACGCCCATGCGAGCCAGTCGATCGCTCCCAGCGCCGGCACGTGGAGCGGGTTGGCGATCTCGATGTCGTTGCCCACGGCGTCGACGGACACCGGCTGCGTGGGCGACGCGAACCCGATCGTGAGGAAGGCGGCGACGGACAGCGCGATCCCGACCCAGGACACGGATCGCCAACGAGGCGACAAGAGCTTCCCGTCGGGGAACCAGAGCGGCAGCAACACCAGCAGCGGGAAGAGGCTGAGTGCCCATAGCGTATTCCCCGGCCAGCCCACCCAACCCGCGGCGGTCCGATCTCCATGGTCGAAGAGGTAGGTCGACCATTCGGCGGTCGCGAAGGCGACCCCGACGGTGACCGCCACCCAGAGCATCAGGGCGCCGATCCGGTTGCCCGGCGCACGGCTGAGGCTGAGGGCTCCGACCACGCCCATCCCCATGAACGCGAGGAAGTTGGTCGCTTCGCTGATGAGCGGGTCGCCGTTCATGGACGTGAACACCAGCCCGAGGGACGCGAACGCGGCGCCGAGGGCGATGACGACCCACGGCCAGCGAGCCGGCCGGGAGATCGGAGGGGTCGCGGCCATCACGCGACGCTCCCCACGATCCGGAAGACCTCGACGGGTTCCTCGCGGCCCTTGACGACGCGCGGGCCGATCGACTCGGCCGCGACGGCAGGCGCTGCCGAGACGGTCGAGGCCGCGGCGACGACCTCGCCTCCTCCGGCCTCGGACTGCAGCCGCTGTGCGACGTTCACCGCGTCCCCGATCACGGTGTACTCGAGACGCCCGCCGCCACCGATGGCGCCGGCCATGACGACGCCGGTGTTCAACCCGATCCCCACGTGGAGTCCGTCGACCGCTTCTGTCCCCCAGCCCATCGAGTTGAGCTCGCGCTGGCGATCCTGCATCGCCAGCGCGCATCTGCAACGCACGCTCCGCGTGATCCTCGGACGGCTCCGGTGCGCCGAAGACGGCCATCACCGCGTCGCCTTGGAACTTGTCGATCGTGCCGCCGTGCTCGGAGATCACCTCGGCCATCGCGCCGAGGTGACGTCCGACGATCTCGCCGATCTCCCGAGCCGTGAGTCGCTCGGCGATCGTCGAGAACCCTCGGATGTCGCTGAACAGGACGGTCACCTCGAGCTCGCGCTGGCTCGCGGCGTCCCCGCCGCGAGCGAGCGCGTCCACGAACTGCGACGGCACGTAGGACTTGAGCGACGTGGCGGTCGCCGACTGCTCGACGACCGCGGCGTGCAGCTCTCTTGAACTCCCCGAGCAGGCCGGTGCCGGCTCCGCCGTCACCCGCCATCCGCCGGAAGAGCATCGTCACGCGACCGTCCACCGCTTCCTGGGTCGTGCCGAGTGCGGCCGCCATCGCCTCGTAGCCGAGGCCCTGAGCCATCATGTCGAGCACGATGCGGTCCTCCTCCTGGGACTCGGCTCGCCCGGACAAGCGCTCGGCGATCGTCGGGTCCACCACGCTCCCGCCGCTCTGCACCTCCCGGATCGCGCGGGCGAGCTCGTCGCCCTGCGCGATCCGATCCTTCAGGAGGTAGGCCAGCCCGCTGTGGCCCTTGCCGAGGAGCGCGATCGCGTATTCCTCGTCGTCGTGTGCGGACAGCACCACCACGCCCGTGTCGGGATGGCGGTCGCGGATCGAGTGCGCGCAGTCGATCCCCTCGAGTTGGAAGGACGGCGGCATCTTGATGTCGGTCACGACGACGTCGGGGCTGTGCTCCGCCGCCGTCGCGAGCAACGTGGGCGCGTCTTCGGCGACCCCCACGACCTCGATGTCCTCGTAGGAGTTCAGCAGCGCCCGCACGCCCTCGCGAACCAGGACGTTGTCCTCGCCGAGCACCACCCGGATCGTCACGCCACCGCCCCCCGAAACCTCTGCAAGTTCCTCGCGTGTACCATCCGCGCATGCCGCTGCGGGTGGTCTTCGCCGAGGATAACTACCTCGTGCGGGAAGGAACCGCCGCCCTCCTCGCGACCGCCGAAGAAGTCGAGATCGTCGGCATGGCGTCGAGCCTCGACGAGCTGCTCTTCGCGGTCGACGAGCACGGGCCGGATGCCGTGCTCACCGATATCCGCATGCCGCCGAGCGGGACCGACGAGGGGATCCGGGGTGCGAAGCAGATCCGAGCGTCGCACCCGGAGATCGGGGTCGTGGTGCTCTCGCAGTTCGCGGAGGAGGAGTACGCGTACGACCTGCTGAAAGACGGCGCGGCCGGCCTCGGATACCTGTTGAAGGAACGCGTGGCCGACGTCGAGGAGCTGGTGCGTGCGCTGACCGAGGTGGCCCGCGGCGGGAGCGTCCTCGACCCGAAGATCGTCGAGGCGCTCGTCGCCGCGAAGGAGCACCTCGCGCACTCGCCGCTCGCGCGACTGACCGACCGGGAGCGCGAGGTGCTCGGTCACATGGCCCAGGGCCAGAACAACGCCGCGATCGCGAAGTCGCTCTTCCTCACCGAGCGTGCGGTCGAGAAGCACATCAACTCGTTGTTCCACAAGCTGGGTCTGACCGAGGAGCCAGACGTGCACCGCCGAGTGATGGCGGTGCTCGCCTTCCTCCGCGATCAGTCGTAGCGCGCCCACATGTCTCGCGCGCTCGACCAGCCCCCGTGCGTCGCGACTGCGCACCTTCACTGCGCCTTCCGCGTGTCGACGATGTAGACGCTGCACGGCGCGTGTCGGAGCACGAGGTTCGGGACCGTCTCGCGGACGCGCCATCGTGACCCGTGGGTGCCGCGGTTCCCGAGCACGATGGTGTCCGCTCGGATCTCCTCGGCCACGTCGACGATCCGAGCCGCCGCGTCGCCGTCCTCGATCCGTGTCGTGATCGACAGACCGGGGAACCTCCCGGCGAGGCGCCGCAGATGCGTCTGGGGATCTGCCGCGCGGTCGGGGTCGACGACCGCCCGAACGTCACCCTCGGACTTCACGTACAAGACCAAGAGCTCGGCGCCGCGGTCGCGCGCGAGACGCGCCGCATCCTCGACCGCGAGATCCGCGGCCGCCGAGGTGTCGGTTCCCACCAGGATCGTCGTCATCTGGGGCCTCCTTCGTTCGTCCTTCTTCTTTCGTCAGGCTGACGCTACGCCGCCGACCCCGGTCCGACGACGGCGCTCGCATGCCGACTTCCTCGGGGTGCCAGCACACCCCCTGACCGGGTGTTCTCGCGCCGGAAACCGCAGGTCGACGCCCTTGGAGCCGGGCGCCGCCGATGGGAGCATCCGGTCATGATCGAAGGGCGGAACACCTCGAGACTCCTCTCGGTCGTGGAGCCGTGAGAGCGAGGACGGCTTCCCGGCTGGCGTGGGGGCTGCTGACCCTCGACGTCGTCCTCATCGCCTGGGGACTCGTGCTGGAGGCCGGGTACCGGCAGGGGGATGACGACGTCGTCTTCATCTACGGAGGGATCGGCCTGGTGCTCGGGTACGGCGCCGTCGGCGCACTGATCGCATCGCGTCACCCTCGGAACGCCATCGGATGGCTCTTCTGTGGGATCGCCGCGATCTTCGCGATCACCGCCTTCGCGGACGAGTTCGTGACGCGGGGGCTCGTGACCGGGCGGATGACGATGGTGGTTCCGCTCGCGTGGCTCCAGAGCTGGCTCTTCGTGCTGGCGCTGGTGGCCGTGCCGCTCGTCTTGCTCCTGTTCCCGGACGGCCGTCCACCATCGCCTCGATGGCGCTTCCTCCTGTGGGCGATCGGAGGCTTCACGCTCCTCGCGATCCTCGGGTTCATCCTCTCGCCGAACCCGCTCGAGACGCCGGAACGGTTCCCGCTCGACAATCCGACCGCGGTCGAGTCGCTCGCGCCGCTCGCGAGCGTCTTCCTGACGGTGGGCGGGATCGGTTCGCTCGCCGCGGCGCTCGCAGCCTTGACCTCACTGGTGCTCAGGTTCAGGAGGTCGTCCGGGGACGAGCGCCAGCAGATCCGCTGGCTGGCGTACGTCGGTCTTGCGGCGCTCGTCCTGATGATCGGCAGCTTCGCGTCGGAGAACTACGTCGGCCTGAACAACGCGTTGTTCTTCCTGTTCTTCCTCGTGCTCGCGATCGGGATCCCGGTCGCCACGGGGATCGCGATCTTGAAACACCGGCTGTACGAGATCGACGTCGTGATCCGGCGGACGCTCGTGTTCGGGGCGCTCGCCGCGTTCATCACAGCCATCTACGTCGTGGTCGTCGTGGTGATCGGCACGCGCGCGACCGACGCCGACTCGCTCGTCCCCTCACTCGTGGCGACTGCGATCGTCGCGGCGCTCTTCCAACCGATCCGGCGACGCGCCACGAAGCTCGCCAACCGCCTCGTCTTCGGGAAGCGGGCGGAGCCCTATGAGGTGCTCGCTCGCTTCAATGAAAGGGTCGGCGCCACGTACGCGGCGGGCGACATCGTCCCGCGGACGGCACGGGTGATCGCGGAAGCGACCGGGGCGACGCGCGTCGAGATCTGGCTCGACACCGGCGACGAACGGCTCCGAGCGGCCTCGTGGCCAAGCGACGGGAACGAGACGGGTCGCGAGTGGCGTGCCGAGGACATCCGGTATCAGCACCAGGTGCTCGGACAGATCCGGGTGTGGACCGACCCGGGCAAGGCGCTCCGCCCGGCCGAAGAGAAGCTGCTCCGCGACCTCGCGTCGCAGACGGGGCTCGTCGTCAGGAACCAGGCACTCACGGACGAGCTCCAGGCGAGGGTCGATGAACTGTCCGTTCGCGCACAGGAGCTCCAGGCGTCCCGGATGAGGATCGTGCAAGCCCACGACGCGGAGCGTCGCCGTCTGGAACGCAACATCCACGACGGCGCGCAGCAGCACCTGGTGGCGCTCGCCGTCAAGCTCCGCCTCGCAGGCGCAACGGCTGGGAAGGATCCGCAGCGCGCGGCGGACCAACTCATGGAACTGCGGGATCAGACGGATCTCGCGCTGACGACCCTGCTCGACCTGGCCACGGGCATCTATCCCGCGGTGCTGGAGGAGCAGGGGATCGGCGTCGCCCTTGCGGTGCAGGGCCGAGCTGCCGGGGTGCCCGTCTCGGTCGACGGCGACGGTGTCGGCCGCCTTCCGATCGAGATCGAGGCGGCCGTCTACTTCGTGTGCCTCGAGGCGATGCAGAACGCCGCCAAGTACGCACGAGCCGCCGGGGTCCACGTGTCCCTCGCTCGCGAGGGCGACACGCTGTCCTTCCGCGTGCAAGACGACGGCATCGGCTTCGACGCGATCGAGACGGCAGGTGGTACCGGCCTGCAGAACATGCGTGATCGACTGGCCGCGTTCGGAGGCGACGTCACCATCACATCGACGCCGGGCACCGGAACGATGGTCTCGGGGCGCCTTCGGGTCCCGGAACGGGTGCGATCGTGAGCCAACGAACGACGACGCGCTCGGCTCGATGGGCCCGGATCGTCCATCTCGGTTCGCTCAGCATCCTGTCGCTGGTCATCATCGCCGTGATCGCGGGGGCCATCACCGGGGAGGGTGGCGGCGATCCACTCTTCGTCGTGCTGATGATCGTGCTCGTTGCCGGGTTCTCCACGCTCGGTCGGCTCATCGTGACGCGAGCGGACAACGTGCTCGGCTGGGTGTTCCTCGTGATGGGCGGGAGCCTCGCCCTCGGCTTGCCCGGCGAGGGATACCTCGAGGTTGCCTTCCGGGAGCCCTACGTTGCGAGTCTCCCCGGCACGGGGATCGCCGGGATGACGGCGAACCTGTTCCCCGCGGTGATGGCGCTCGCGATCCCGATGCTCTTCCTGTTGTTCCCGACGGGCGCACCCCCGACGCCGAACTGGCGCTGGGTCGGCCGTGCATGGCTCGCCGGAAGCATCCTCTGTCTGGTCTGGCTGGTGTTCCGCCCCGGCAGCATCTACGGCGAGCCGAACCGGTTCAGGATCCAGAACCCGCTCGGGCTCGAGTTCCTCCGAGCGTGGGAGCCTCTGTTCCTCGACGCCGGGGTCGCCATCGTCCTTGCCGCCGCCGTGGCGGCGATCGTCTCGCTCATCGTTCGCTTCCGTCGAGCTCGAGGAGACGAGCGACAACAGATCAAGTGGCTGATGCTCGTCGCGCTCGCCGCGGCCACGATCCTGCTCGCGATGATCGTCGAGGGCCTGCTGTTCGGCGAAGCGGAGTCCGACGTCCTCTGGATCTCGTTGGTGATCGTGCTCGTCCTCGGGATCCCCGCGGCCACCGCGCTCGCGATCTTCCGGTACCGCCTCTACGACGTCGACGTCGTCGTCTCCAAGACCATCGCGTACATCGCGCTGGCTCTCGGGATCGCCGCCGCCTACGTGGGGCTCGTGGTGGGCGTCGGCGCGCTGCTCGGCGACACGCAGAGCCAGGCCCTCAGGGTCGCTGCGACCGCGCTCGTCGCCGTCGGCGTGCAACCGGCGTGGTCGTTGCTGCAGCGCGTGGCGAACCGCATCGTGTACGGGCGGCGCGCCACCCCGTACGAGGTCATGGCGGAGTTCGGACATCGGATGGCGGACGTGCCCTCGACGGATCACGTGCTCCCCGACATGGCCGAAGCGGCGGCTCGAGGGGTGGGCGCGCGAGCCGCTCGCGTCCGGCTCTTCCTCGAGGAGGGCCGGGAGCGTGCGGCGACCTGGCCGCCGGATGCCGACGTCGCGGAGCCCACCTTGGTCCTCGGCATCGATCACGCCGGCGAACCGATCGGCGACATCGCGATCGTCAAATCGGCTAACGATCCCCTTCGCGCCGCCGAACGTTCGCTGCTCGAGGATCTCGCCGCCCACGCCGGGATCGCCCTCGAGAACGCGCGTCTGTCGCTCGATCTCGAAACGAGGGCGGAGGAGCTCGCCTCGCGGAACGAAGAGCTGCGACGCTCCCGCGAGCGGCTCGTCACCGTCCGTGACGGGCAGCGGCGACGCCTCGAGCAGGAGCTCCGCGAGGGTGTCGGAGCCGAGATCGCCCGGATCCGTGACCAGATCGGCTTCGACGCGGCTCGCGTCGTCGCGGACCCCGAGCCGGTGCGACGCTCGCTCGATCATCTGAGTGAGCGGACCAACGCGGCGCTCAGCGACCTGCGCGAGGTCGCCCGAGGGATCTTCCCGCCGCTCCTCGTCGACGAAGGGCTCGCCGCGGCATTGGCGGCGCTGGCCCGACGCGCCACGTCCGAGACGCGGTTCTCGAACGGAGGAAGCACGCCGGCTCCACGCTACGACCCCGCCATCGAAGCCGCCGTGTATTTCTGCTGCGTCCAGGCGGTCCAGAACGCCCAGCGACACGCGCCGGGTTCTCCGGTGGAGATCTCACTCGCTGATGACGGCGAGCAGCTGTCGTTCACGGTCCGCGACCACGGGACCGGCTTCGACGTCGAGCACGCCTCCGAAGGCGAAGGCTTCCAGATAATGCACGACCGGATGGCTGCGTTCGGTGGCGCGTTGAGGATCGAGAGCGCCCCCGGTCAAGGAACGACGGTCACCGGCACCGTGCCCGCGCGCGTGCTCGAGGTGGTGGGATGAGCCCGACGACCGCACGGACGATCGCGGGAGCCGTCGTCGGACTCAGTCTCGTGGCCGTCGTCGCATCCATCCCGGTCGGGTTGGCCGCCCGTCAGCGGATCGGGCCGGGAGAGATCGTCGTCGTGGGCGACCTCTCCACGCCCCGGATGCAAGGGACGTTGAGGGAGCTCCGGCGGGAGCGGGCGGGCGGGGACCCGCTCGAGGCCAGCACCGGTGCGTACAACCCGGGCTTCGCCGTCCTCATCCTGCTCTTGCTGATGTGGCTCGGCGTCGGCTTCCTGATCGTGTGGCGACAACCGCGGAACTGGGCGGGATGGATCTTCCTGATCACCGGCGCACCGTTCCCTCTGCTGACGCTCGGCCAAGCACTCGTGATCCACGGATTGAAGGCCGACCCCGGGTCGGTGCCACTGGTCGGGCTCTGGGCCACCCTCGGTGAATACGCCCTGTATCCGATCGCGCTCCTCCCGCTCCTGTTCCTCCTGTACCCCGACGGCCACCCGCCGAGCGAGCGGTGGCGTTGGGCCGCTGCCGGGCTCGTCGGCGGCACGGGCCTCGCGCTCCTGGGGTTCATGGTTCGACCCGGTCCCTACAACAACTGGATCGGGGACGGGATCCTTTATGAGAACCCCTTCGGGATCGATGGCTTGGTGACGATCGCGCCGAACGTGATCCTGGTGGGCACCGTGATCGCTCTGCTCTCTGCGGCCTCCACCGTGGTCGCCGTCCGCCAGCGGTTCAAGCGCGCCGTCGGAGAGGAACGTCAGCAGATGCGGTGGCTCATGTACGTGGCCTCGCTCGCCGGCTTCTTCTTCGTGATGCAGTGGGTGGTCGGCCTGGGAGCAGAGCTCTTCTTCCGGGACGAGGACGCTCCCGTTTTCGAGGCGTTGTTCGCGCTCACCGCGTTCACGATCGTGCTGGGCGTCCCGGCCGCGTACCTCGTCGCGATCTTCCGGCACGGGCTCTGGGATCTCGACGTCGTCGTCAAGAAGACCCTGCAGTACGGGTTGCTCGCAGCAGGGTTCACTGCCGTCCTCGGACTCGTGCTCGTCGCGGTCCCGACGGCCGTCTTGGGCGTCGGTGGGGGCCTGACCGATCCCGTGCCGGTCGCGATCGGGGCGATCCTGGCGGTCGGATTCATGCTGATCCGCACCCGCGCGCGCCGATGGGCGAACCGGGTCGTGTACGGGAAGCGCGCCACGCCGTACGAGGTGCTCTCCGAGTTCGGGGAGCGGGTCGGCGAGACGTATTCGACCGAGGACGTGCTCCCCAGGATGGTGCAACTCCTCGGTGAAGCCAGCGGCGCGCGGACCGCGCGGGTCTGGCTCCGCATCGGCAACGAGATGCGAGTGGAAGCCTCCTGGCCTCCGGAAGCAGCCAACCTGCCGCCGGTGGCCGTTCGGGCGGATGCGCTTCCGGACTTCGGCATCGAAGTGGCGTTCGAGGTGAAACACCAGGGCGAGCTCCTGGGTGCGCTCACCGTCATCCCCGCGGCGGACGATCCCATGAACCCCACGAAAGAGAAGCTGATCCGGGACATGGCTGCGCAGGCGGGCCTGGTGCTACGCAACGTGCGCCTGATCGAAGACCTGCGTGAGTCGCGCCGGCGGATCGTGAGCGCGCAGGACGAACGGGCTCGCGCCCTCGAGCGCAACATCCACGACGGCGCGCAGCAGCAGCTCGTGGCGCTCTCCGTGCAGTTGCGCCTGGCCGAAGGCATGGTCGACCGCGATCCCGCGAAGGCCCGAGCGCTCCTCACGGATCTCCAGGCGCGCACGGTCGAGACGCTCGAGGATCTCCGAGACCTCGCCCGAGGCATCTACCCGCCGCTCCTCGCCGACAAAGGACTCCCCGCCGCGCTCGAGGCGCAAGCTCGGAAGTCACCGGTCCCGGTCTCCGTGCAGCCCGACGGTGTCGGCCGCTACGGTCCGGATGTGGAGTCGGCCGTGTACTTCTGCTGCCTCGAGGCGCTGAACAACGTCGCGAAATACGCGGAGGCGTCGACCGTCGAGATCCGCCTTCGACAGGACGAGGACGAGCTCCGGTTCGAGATCGTGGACGACGGTCGTGGGTTCGACGCGGCCGCCGGGGCCGCCGGCACCGGGCTCCAGGGGATGGCCGACCGCCTCGACGCGATCGGGGGATCGATCGAGGTCGACAGCGCGCCAGGCCAGGGGACGAGAGTGGCCGGGCGCCTCCCGGTCGAAGGAGAGCGACGATGACGCGCCGGTGGCCCTGGGTCGTGTGGGGCCTGACGATCGTCCTGATGACGATCACGTTCCGGCTGAGCGCGCTCAACAACTCGTTCTCGGAGGATCCGTTCTTCCTGAGCGTCGCGATGGTCATGATCGTCGGCTACGTGACGATCGGCGCGTTGATCGCGAGCCGGACCGAGCGGAACCCGATCGGGTGGCTCCTGATGGTGATCGGGGTCGGGTTCCTCCTCGGGGGGTTCACCGACGAGTATCTGCGCTACGCACTCCCGCGCGGACCGGACGATCGGCCGTCCATCCTGTTCGCCGCGTGGCTCACGAACTGGGTCTTCACTTTCGTCGCGTTCCCTGTCCCCTGGATCCTCTTGCTCTTCCCCGACGGGAAGCTCCCCACGCGCCGATGGAAGCCGGTCGCGATCGCGATCGCGGTCCTCGAAGGGATCCTGCTCCTCGGATCCATCCTCAGCCCGGGACCGATCGACGCCGACTTCCCCGGGCCTGTGCCCAACAACCCCACCGGCGTACCTGCGCTCGAAGGCGTCCTCGATCCGATCTTCGCACTCGGTGGCCTCATCCTCCTGGCCGTCGGTCTCTCCACGGTCGGCGCCCTGGTGTTCCGGTACCGACGGTCCGTCGGGGAGGAGCGCCAGCAGATGCGCTGGTTCGTCGCGGCGGTCGGGCTCGCGACCCCGTTGTTGATCGTCGCGATCGTCGGTAGCTGGGGCCTCGCGCCCAACGAGTCGACGACCCTCAACGACATCCTGTTCTTCGCCTTCTTCGTCGTTCTGTCGATCGGCATCCCCGGGGCGTGTGCCGTGGCGATCCTCCGATACCGGCTCTACGAGCTCGACATCGTCGTGAAGAAGACCGTGCTCTACGCGGTCGTGGCGCTGGTGCTCATCGCGCTCTTCTTCGCCTTCGCGATCCTCGTCGGCCAGGCGTTCATCGAAGCGAACCCGCTCGCGATCCTCGCGTCCATCGCGATGGGCCTCGCGTTCTGGCCGGCCGTCCGACTGGCGCGTCGGGTCGCCGACCGGGTCGTCTACGGCGGCAGAGCGACTCCCTACGAGGTGCTGACCGACTTCTCACACCGCGTGGCCGGGTCCTATGCCGCTGAAGACGTCTTGCCTCGCATGGCGCTCATCCTTTCCGAGGCCGTGGGCGCCGAACAGGCGCTCGTGTGGCTCCGCGTCGGCGACGAGTTCCGCCCCGTCGGCATCGCCCGCGCCGATCGAGCCGCGCCCGATGCGATCAGATCGCACGGAGATCGGCTTCCCGACCTCCCGGGCGACACCGCTGTCGAGGTGCGCGACCAGGGAGCGCTCCTGGGTGCGCTCACCGTTTCGATGCCCGCGAACGACCCGATGAACCCGGCGAAGGAGCGACTCGTGCGGGATCTCGCCTCTCAGGCGGGCCTGGTCCTGCGCAACGTCCGCCTCATCGAGGAGCTCCGCGCCTCGCGCCAACGACTCGTCGCCGCGCAGGACGAGGAACGGCGCCGCCTCGAACGCAACATCCACGACGGGGCACAGCAGCAGCTCGTCGCGCTCACCGTCAAGCTGCGCCTGCTCGAGCAGATCGCCGGTCGCGATCCCGCGAAGGCGACCGAGATCGCGAACCAGCTCCAACAGGAGGCAACCGCGGCGCTCGATGACCTCCGCGATCTCGCGCGCGGGATCTACCCTCCGCTGCTCGCCGACAAGGGCCTCCCCGCTGCCCTCGAGGCGCAAGCGCGCAAGTCGCCGGTGCCGGTGGCGGTCGAAGCGGGCGATCTCGGCCGCTTCTCCCAGGACATCGAGGCGGCGATCTATTTCTCCTGCCTGGAGGCACTGCAGAACGTCACCAAGTACGCGCATGCATCGCAGGTGGACGATCTCGCTCGCGCGAAGCAACGGGCAACTCTCGTTCGCGGTCACCGACGACGGCGTGGGCTTCGACCCCGGCTCCACGACGCACGGGCTCGGGGCTCCAGGATCGAGGACCGGCTGGACGCTCTCGGTGGCACGGTGCGCATCGAGAGCTCGAAAGGAAGGGCACCACGGTCGGCGGATCGGTGCCGTCGCGCCGGACACTGACCGAGGCGGTTCGAGCGATCGCGGCCTAGGCGGCGCCGCTCGCCGCTCCCCACGCCTCTTCCAGACGGTCGGGTCCGAAGACCGACTTGGGGATGTAGGCGGCGGCACCGCACTCGGCCGCCCGCGGCGCGTACTCCTCTTCCTCGTAGGTGGACAAGAGCAGCACCACGGCGCTGTTCGCGTTGTCGGCCAGGATCTGGCGGGTGGCGTCGAGCCCGTTGATCCCCGGCAGGTTCACGTCCATCAGGACCAGGTCCGGCATGAGGTCGGCAGCCATCGTCACGGAGTCCTCGCCCGTCTCGGCCTCGCCCACGACTTCGAAGCCCTCCGTGGCCTCCACCACCATCCTGGCGGCCATCCGGAAGGGCTCTTGATCGTCGACGATAAGGACCTTCACACCCATCACGTGCTCCGGTGCAAGCGTCCCACCGCCGCGAGGATGCGCCAGTGGTGCCAGCACCACAGTTCGAGTCCCCCGAACGCCCTTACGCGGCAACGTCCCCGAGACGGAGGAACGCTCGCTCGAGGACCAGTCGGGTGTTCAGGTTGATGTCCTCGGCGAGGGCGGCGCGCGCCTCCTCGACGGCTGCCATGCCGCGGGCCGCTCGGACGACGGGGAGGCGCGCGCCGCCCGCCTCGCCCGCCAGGTCGGGGTTGAGCATGACCTCGATCCCCCCGCCGACCTCGGAAGCGACCGAATCGCGGAGCAACGCCGAGACGCCCAGGAGCACCCAGTCGACGTAGTCACGCTCGGCCCGTCGCTCTCGCCGCTGGAACCTGACCTCGAGGCGCTTGATCGGACCGCGATAGGCCTCCTCGGGCTGGCCGCGATCGTCCAGGAAGGGTGCGAGGTCGGCCTTGAGCTCCTCCTTCATCCCCTTCTTGTAGTCGGCGGCTGCTTGCAGGACGACCCCGGCCGCTTCGAGGGCTCCGGCCGGCCCCTCCGCCGCCAGTTCGATCGCGGTCCGCGCGGCGTCCCGGAACCGCAGACCCTCGTCGGAACCGGCGAGCCTCCTCGCACGGCCGAGATTGCCTCCCGTCAGTCGCGCGGCCAGCCGCGCGCGCACGTCGTCGGCGCCGCCGCGGATCAACTCCTCCACGACGAACGCCTCCGGCAGCGCGGTGAAGGTGACCACGTGGCATCGCGAGAGGACGGTCTCCGGCAACTCGTGGGCGCGCGCCGACAAGAGGAGGAGGACCGCGTCGGCTGGTGGCTCCTCGAGCACCTTGAGCAGGGTGTCGGCGGCTTGCGGCGACAGTCGGTCGGCCTCGCGAACGATGAAGAGCTTCCTTCCGGGCTCCGGCGCCGTTCGGTAGGCGGGCTGCCAGACCTCGGAACGGATCGTGTCCACGTGGATGTCCCGACCCTCGGGCTCCACCACGAACTGGTTGGGATGGTGGTCCTCCTCGGCGAGGCGGCAATCCCGACACTCGCCGCATCCTCCTCGCGCGCACAAGAGAGCGGCGGCGAACGCCCGGGCGGCGAGCGACTTCCCGCTGCCCTCAGGACCCGCGAAGACGTAGGCGTGGTGAGGTCGTTCCGTCGCGCCGATCAGGAACGCGATCGCGGTCACCTGGCCCGGGACGCGATCGAGGACGGGGACGCTCACTGCCGCACGCTACCGCGACCCACCGACGACGTCAGTCGGGAGGCGGCGCTCCGGCCTGGGTCGCATCTCCGCCGGTGCCTTCGGCGGACGAGCGGAGCGATCCGGCGCCGTCCCCCTCCTCACGCTCGCCGAGCGCCTTCTCGAGCGCGGCCCGCACGTCCTCGAACACCTCGGCCGAGGATTTGTCGGCGTCGACGACGATGAAGCGTTCCGGATGCTCCTCGGCGATCTTGAGGTAGGCGTCCGCCACCTTGGCGTGGAAGTCCTGGCCCTCGAGCTCCATCCGGTCCGGGGGGTCCGTCGACCGGAGGAGCCCCCGTTCAGGCTCCAGGTGGAGCAGGATCACCAGGTCGGGGAAGAGCCCCTGTGTCGCCCACACGTTCAACGTCAGGATGTCCTGCTCGCCCAACCCCCGGCCCCACCCCTGATAGGCGAGGGAGGAGTCGACATATCGGTCGCAGATCACGACCTTGCCTTCCGCGAGGGCGGGTCGGATCACCGAGTGGACGGTCTGCGCGCGGGATGCGGCGAACAGGAGCGCCTCCGTCCGGGCATCGAGCTTCCCCGTCTCCGGATCCAGGAGCAGGTCTCGCACGCGTTCGCCGACCGCGGTCCCGCCCGGCTCGCGCGTGACCAGCACGTCGTAGCCCTGGGCGCGCATGAACTCCTCCGCAAGTCCGACCTGCGTGCCCTTGCCGGATCCTTCGACGCCTTCGAAGGCGATGAAGAACCCGGTCGCGGGTGGCCGCTTCAACTTCGGCACCAGGGTGAGTGGCTGGGCACGGGAGAGCCGGTAGCGCTTGAGGAGGCGCCTCGTGTTGAGCCCCGCGATGGCGACCGCGATCCCCGCACTCGCGAGTGCGAAGCGGATCCCGAGCTCCGAGCCGGCGCCCAACGTGCCATAGACACCCGCCAGGGTAGGGAACGTGGCGAGGGACAGGAACAACCCCATCCGGGACAGGACCGTGAGCGAGGCGAAGGTCCGTCCTCGGAACTCGTCCCGGACGTTCTCCTGCAGGAGCGTGTAGCCGGTCACCCAGGCCAGCCCGCAGAAAGCCCCGAGCCAGACGGTGACGACGGCGGCGAGGGCGAGGTTCGGCATCGCCGCGAGCACGAACAACGTGGCCGCGGACACGACGATCGACCACGGGAAGATCGAGACGCGTTCGATGAGACGCGACGCCTGGTTCGCGCTCACCATCCCGAGACCGATCCCGACGCCGAACGAGGTGACCATGAACCCCCAGCCCGCGTCGTCGGCACCGAGGCTCCGGACCACGAACAGCGGGGCAAGCGCGAGCACGGCGCCGACCGCGGAGAACGCCACCACGATCCCGGCGGTCATCGCCGACGCCATGGAGTCCTCGCGGAGGAACCGAACCCCGTCGCGGACGTCGCGCCAGATACGCGAGAAATCGAGTCGCCCGGTGAGCGCCGCGGGCGACGGGGGGATCGGCACGCGGGTGATCATCGCGGCGGAGAACACGAAGGTCGCGGCGTCGAGGAACAACGGCACCGCCTGGTCACGTCCCTCGAGGATCGGGATCGCGTGGCTGAGCAGCGTGTTCAGGCCGACAAGCACCGTGAAGACGATCCCGCCGAGCGGGAGAGTGCCGTAGGTCGAGGCGAGCGCGATCGAGTTCGCGTTCGCGAGCTGCCGTCGAGGGACGAGGTTCGGGAGCGAAGCGTCGCGAGCGGGTCCCCAGACGAGGGAGAAGCTCTCGATCACGAAGGACAACGCATAGATCGCCCACAGCTGGCCGATGAACACCATCGCCGCGTACATCGCGCCTCGCGCGAGGTCGGCGATCACCATGATCCGCTTCCGGTCCAGCCGGTCCACGAGGGCACCGGCGACCGGACCGAACAGGACGGCGGGGAGCGTGCGGGCGAGCATCAACCCGGCGACCGAGAAGGCCGCTCCGCCGGTGCCGCCGGCCAGCTCCGCGACGAGCGCGGTCACCGCGAGGAATCCGACCCAGTCGCCGAGGGACGACACCGACATCGCCGCGAGCAGGCGGGCGAACGGGGGGTGCGTGAGCAGGTCGCCGAGCGTCGCCGACCGGGTGCCGCGGAGCGCGGCAACCTCGTCGGCGACGCTCGCCACGCCTAGCTGTCCTCGCCGGCCGTGACCGGCTCGGAGGTCGTCTCCCGCGAGGTCGCCGGCTTCGTCTTCTTGGCGGCCGTCTTCTTCTTCGCGGGCGCCTTCTTCTTGGTCGGCTTGCTCTTCGGCTTCTTGGCGGCGCGCGCGGCGGCTCGTGCCTTTCGCGCCTCGGACTTCGCCGCGCGCGCCGCCGCCTCGGCCTCCCGATCTCCGGGCTTCGTCACCTTGAGGTCGAAGTCGGCCTCGGCGCCGCAGTGCCAGCAGCGGAAGCTCTTGGGCCGCCGAAGGAGCAGTCCGCCGCAGTCGGGACACGGTGTTCCCTTCTCCGGCGGGTTGTTCACGGCGCAGTCGCACTCGGGGTAGCGCTCGCATCCGTACATCAGCCCGAAGCGGGTCCGCTTCTCGACCAGCTCGCCCTTCCCGCACTGCGGACAGGTCACGCCCGTGCTCTTGGGGGGCTCCTTCTTGATGTAGCGACAGTCCGGGTAGCCGCTACAGCCGATGAACGGTCCGAACCGGCCGACCTTCTTCACGAGCTGCTTCCCGCACTCGGGGCACTTCTCATCCAGCAGCTCCGGCTCCGGCCGCTCGCTCCCGTCGAGGTTGCGGATGTAATCGCAGTCGGGGAAGTTCTCGCACCCGATGAACTTCCCGAACCGCCCCAGGCGCACCTGGAGCCGCCCCGGCTCCCTCCCCTCGGTCGGGCACTTCGGGCAGAGCTCCTCGAGCTCCTCGAGATAGCGTTCGAACTTCTCCTCGGCGAGCATGAGCTCCTCCGAGAAGGGCACGTAGAAGTCCTGGAGGACCGCGACCCGCGTGGCCTTGCCCTCCGCGATGTCGTCCAGCTCGTCTTCCATCCGCGCGGTGAAATGCACGTCGACGATGTCCGGGAAGTGCTGGATCAGCTTGTCGGTCACGACCTCGGCGACGTCTTCGGGGATGAACCGCTTCTGGTCCAAGCGCACGTACCCGCGCGCCTGGATCGTCTGGATGATCGAGGCGTACGTCGAGGGCCGGCCGATCCCGAGCTCCTCGAGCGTCTTCACGAGTGACGCCTCCGAGAACCTGGGAGGTGGCTGCGTGAAATGTTGTTCCGGCAGCACCTCGAGGAGCCGGAGCAGCTGCTCGGCCGTGAGCTCGGGCAGACGCGACTCCGCATCCTCGTCCGGCCCTTCGTCGCGTCCCTCGGTGTACACGCGGATGAACCCGTCGAACACGAGGGTCTGGCCGGTGGCCCGCAGACCGTACGTCGCGTCCCCGTCCACGCCCTGGATGTCGACGCCCACCTGGTCGAACCGAGCCTCGGCCATCTGCGTCGCCATGGTCCGCTTCCAGATCAGGTCGTACAGACGCAGCTGGTCGTGGTCCAGCGACGCCGCCACGCGCTCGGGCGAACGCAGGACGGATGTTGGCCTGACCGCTTCGTGCGCTTCCTGCGCGTTGCGCGAACGTGTCTTGTACCGACGGTGCTCCGCGAGGGCGTAGGAAGGGCCGTACTCCGTCTTCACGAGCTCGGCGATCTCCCGGAGCGCCGAGTCCGCGATGTTCACCGAGTCGGTCCGCATGTAGGTGATCAGCCCGACGGATCCTTCTCCGGGGACCGAGACACCCTCGTAGAGGCGTTGGGCGATCGACATCGTCTTGCGCGCGGAGTAGCCGAGCTTCCGCGCGGCTTCCTGCTGAAGCGTGGACGTCGTGAACGGAGGCGCCGGCGACCGCTTCCGCTCCTTCTTCTGGACGTCGGTGACCCGGTACGCCGCCCGGCCGAGCCGCTCGACGTGCGGCATGGCGTCCGGCTCGGCGCCGAGCAGGATGCCCTTCTTGTCGGGGGCAGTCGCGAGCTTCCCCTCCGGGATCTCGGTGAGCCGCGCCACGAACGGCAGCTCCTTGTCATCTTCTTGGCCCTCGGGGGTGAGGCGGACGTCGACGCTCCAGTACTCGACGGGGTTGAACGCCCGGATCTCGCGCTCCCGCTCGACGATGAGCCGGACGGCGACCGACTGCACCCTGCCGGCGGAGAGGCCGGGGCGCACCTTCTTCCACAGGATCGGGCTGATCCGGTAGCCGACGAGCCTGTCGAGGATGCGGCGGGCCTCCTGGGCGTCGACGAGCTTCAGGTCGATCGCTCGGGGGTGCCGGACCGATTCCAGGATCGCGTCGCGGGTGATCTCGGTGAACGTGATCCGCTTCGCATCCTCGGGCGACACGCCCAGCAACGTCGCGACGTGGTAGGCGATCGCCTCACCCTCGCGGTCGTAGTCCGTGGCGAGGACGAGCTCATCCGCACCTTTGAGCGCCCTCTTCAGGTCTGCGACATGACGCTTCGAGTCCTCGGGCACCTCGTACACCGGCTCGAACCCGTCTTCCACGTCCACGCCGAGCTGACTCTTGGGCAGGTCCCGGACGTGCCCGAAGGAAGCCCGGACGGCGTAATCGGTGCCCAGGTACTTCTCTATGGTCTTCGCCTTCGCAGGCGATTCGACGACAACGAGCGTTCCCGGCATATCGAAGTGAGCTTCCTCTCAGGGGATGTTGGCGGGTACTGTCATTGTGAGCCTCGCTCGGGACGGTACCACTGCTCTTTTGAGCCGCCATGGAGCATCGGTCGAGCGCCCGTGCGCCACGAGTCTCGGTCGGAACGGCTCCGAAGACCCAGGAACGCGCTGCTACGCTGCGGGTATTCCCGAATCGGAGGCACCGGCAGCGTGCTCGCGATCCTCAACGACTTCATCACGAACCTGATCGGCGACTACGGCTATCTGGCCGTCTTCTTCCTGATGGTGCTGGAGTCGGCCTGCATCCCGGTGCCTTCGGAGGTGACGATGCTGTTCGGCGGCGCGCTCGCGAGCACGGCGTTCGCGGGCGCCGGCCAGGAGCTGGACTTCGTGGCGGTCGGGCTGCTGGGGACGGCGGGGAACGTGGTCGGCTCCTGGCTGGCCTATTGGGCCGGGGCGGTAGGAGGCAGACCGCTGATCGACCGATTCGGCAGGTACGTCCTGGTGCTCCCCCACGAGGTCGACCGCGCGCACGACTGGTTCGAGCGCCGAGGGGAGCTGGCGGTGTTCGTCTCCCGGCTCCTGCCGGTGATCCGGACCTTCATCTCGCTCCCTGCCGGCGTCGCGAAGATGCCGTTCTGGCGCTTCACGATCTACACGATCCTCGGGTGCCTCCCGTGGACGTTCGCACTCGCGTGGCTGGGGTACGCCCTCGGCGAGAACTGGACGAAGGTCGAGGATGTCCTCCAACCCGTGGCGTGGGGCATCGCCGCGCTCGTCGTCGCGGTCGGCGTGTGGTGGGTGGCCCGTCGCTACCGGAAGGTGCGCGCGGCCTACGCCGAGGTCGATCGCGCCGCAGAGGAACGAGCGGCGAAAGAGGGCTACGAGCGCGCGCCGGGCGCGTAGCCCAGCTCCACGTCGACCACGTTGCGGAGAGGCTCGCCCGCGACGAACCGCCCCAGGTTGTCCAGGAACAGCGCGACGACGTCCGATCCCCATCCCTCGTGATCGCCGGCGCGGTGCGGCGACACGAGGACGTTCTGCAAGCGCCACAGTGGACTCGCAGCCGGGAGTGGCTCCTCCTCGAAGACATCGAGCGCCGCGCCGGCGATCACGCCGCCGCGGAGCGCCTCGACCAAGGCGGGCTCGTCGACCGTCGCCCCGCGCCCGATGTTCACGAACACCGCGGTCGGCTTCATCGCGGCGAACTCGGGTGCGCCGAACATGCGGCGGGTGGCCGGCGTGATCGGGAGCACGTTCACCACGTGATCGGCGGTGGCCAGCTCGGCGTGCAGCCCCGCGGGACCCTCGATCGACTCGAAGACGTCGTCGGCCGGCCGGGTCGTGCGGGCGATGCCGCGCACCCGGACCCCGGCCGCCCGGAGCAGTCGCCCGGTCTCCGTCCCGATCGAGCCCGCGCCGACCACCAGCGCCGTCGTCCCGCGGAGCAAGCGCGTCCCGTCCGCCGGCCACGCACCCGGCTCGAGTCGAGCGTCCTCGACGATGCGTGTCGAGAACGCGAGCAGGAACCCGAGCACCGACTCGGCGAGGCCCGGATCGTAGACGCCGGCGGCGTTCGTGAGGACGATCCCGTGCGCGGCCAGGGTGGGGGATGCCAGATCCTCGACGCCCGCCGAGATCGACTGGATCCAGCGGAGTCGTGGCGCCCGCGACACGACATCGAGTAGCGAGGGACGGTCGAAGTTCCAGGCGAACACGGCATCGAGCTCAGGGAGGTGCGCTTCGAGGGCCTCGACCCCGCTCACCTGGACGAGCCGAGCGATCCCTGCTGCTCCATGGAGATCGGGGAGCTCGCGATCGACCGCGTCGATGACGGCGACGACCGGTTTCTCGGAGGCCATCAGCGGCCGGGGAGCATCAGAGGTTCGCGAGCATCGTCCAGGATTCGCCGGACTCGCCGAGCTTCTCGAACCCCGCCCGTTGGTACAGCATCCGTGAACGGTTGTGCACGGCGACCGAGAGCGACAACGACTGGAACCCCTCTTCGCGTGCCTGGACCATGCAGGAGCGAAGGAGCGCCTGCCCGATCCCCTTCCGCCGGTGGATCGGGGCCACGGCGATGCTCAGCTCCGGTGTCTTCTCGTTCACGAAGCCCAGACCGGGCACCTCGGCGGTGAACACCCGGTACCACGCGGCGCCGACCGGCTCTCCGTCGACCTCCGCGATCACGCCGCCGTCGCCCTCGCGTCCCCAATCCTCGTGGTAGCGGCGGAGGCTGGGCTCGTCCAGGAACTCCTCGATCGATTCGCGCGGCCAGTCCGGGTTCCATCGGGCGGCTTCGTAGAGCATCGTCCCGATGAAGTCAGCGTCGTCCTTCGTCGCGGGGCGGATGTTCACGGGGCTAGCGTACCTCGGGGCTCGACGGTGCCTTGGGGCTCGAAGGGGCCTCGCGGTCCTCGGCCCCGTGAAGCGTTTCGGGCGCCGACAGGTGGAACGGGACGCTCGTCACGACGACGTCCGGCTCGAAGAGCAGGATGCGCTTGAAGAACAGAGCGGACTGGTTGTGGAGCAGGTTCTGCCACCAATGCTCGGGGACGAGCTCGGGGAGCACCACGGTCACGACCGTGTCGCCGCGGGTCGTCCGGCTCCGGATCTCCTCCAGCAGCGGAGGACCCAGGTCGCGGAAGGGCGCCTCGACCAGGACGAGCGGGATGTCCATCCGGCGCTCGTGCCAAGCCTCCACCACGGCCGGAACCTCCTCCGGATCGGTCGCCATGTGGATCGCCTCGGTCGACGACGGCTGGAGGGACTTCGCGTAGACCACCGCGCGCACGGTGGCGTCGTGCACGCTCGAGACGGGCACGATGACCTCGCTGCGAGGTCGTTCGACCGGGCGCGCGCCGGCGGCGGCATGCGGCTCGCCCGGCACGAGCGGCACATTCGTGACCACCACGCCGGGCTGGAACAGGAGCGAGGTCTTCAAGAAGAACGTCGTTCGCTGCCGGACGAGCTGCAGGAGCGATCGCGAGGACACCACCTCGGGGATCACCACCGTCACGAAGTCCGTCCCGAACGCTCGTCCTTTCAGGAACCGGCGGAGAGCGCGGACCGGGTGCTCCTCTCCGCGCGGCAGCAGCTCGAGGTCGTCGAAGCGAGGGGCGAGACGCCTCCACGTCTCCTGGGCTTCCTCGATCCGGTCCTCCGCCCCCACCCAGAGCGCGACCACCCCTTGGCACCTGATCGTGAACAGGTAGGACACGGCATCGGTCGTGGCGGGGCCGAAATCACCGATCAGGAGGACGAACGAGTTCGTTGCCGCGACATCGCCGGTGAGCCGGCCCGCGGCGAGCAGGCGCCCGATGCGCTGATAGTGGCGGTTGATCAGCAGGAAGAGGGTCACGATGATCGGGATCGCGATCACAACCACGTACGCTCCTCCCGCGAACTTCGTGATCGTGGCGACCACGAGCACGACGCCAGTGACGGATGCGCCGACGCCGTTCAGGGTCGCGCGCCAGCGCCAGCCGGCGCCTTTGACCCGGAACCATCGGCGGACCATGCCGGCCTGCGAGAGCGTGAACGCGGTGAAGACGCCGATCACATAGAGCTGGATCAGGTGCGTGAGCGATGCGTCGTACTGCCAGATCAGGAAGATCGCGAGACCTGCGAGCACGATGACGCCGTTGGAGAACACGAGGCGGTCGCCGCGGTTCCGGAACTGGCTCGGCACGAACTTGTCTCGGGCGAGGATCGATGACAGCCGGGGGAAGTCCTGGAACGCGGTGTTCGCGGCGAGCACGAGGATCCCCGCGGTGAAGACCTGCAGGACGATGAACCAGAGCCCGCGGCCGAAGATCGCGTCGCCGATCAGCGAGAGCACCGACCGGGAGTGCGCGACCTCCTCGGTGATCCGCACGTCGAGGAGTTCTGTCATCACGGTGATCCCGAGGAACAGCACCGTGGCGAGCCCGCCCATGATGGCCAGCGTGGCGGCGGCGTTCTTCGCCTGAGGTCGACGGAATGCCTGGACGCCGTCGGCGACCGCCTCGACCCCGGTGAGCGCCGAGGCGCCCGAGGAGAACGCCCGCAGGAGCAGGAACAAGGTGACGGTGGCCGCCGGTTCGACGGGCAGGTTGGCGGTATCCGCGACGTGGCATCCGGACAGGCACTGCCACAGCCCGGTCAGGATCGTTGCGGACACGATGACGACGAAACCGTAGGTCGGGAGCGCGAAGAAGGCGCCGGCCTCCCGCACGCCCCGGAGATTGGCCGCCGTGACGAACGCGACGAGCAGGGACGCGATCAAGACCTTGTGGTCCACGAGCGAGGGTGCCGCCGAGGTGATCGCGACCGTGCCGGCGGTGACGGAGACCGCCACGGTGAGGACGTAGTCCGTGAGGATCGCCGCCGCCGCCACGAGCCCTGGCACCGTTCCGAGGTTCTCCCGGGCCACGATGTAGGAGCCGCCGCCGCGAGGGTAGGCGCGCACCGTCTGTCGATAGGACGTCACGACGATCGCGAGGAGCGCGGCGATCGCGAGCGCGATCGGCAGGCGATAGGTGAGTGCCGCCACCCCGGCGGTGACGAGCACGAGCATCATCTCCTCGGTGGCGTACGCCACCGAGGAGAGGGTGTCCGAAGAGAACACCGGGAGCGCGAGCGTCTTTGGGAGAAGCTGGTGTTCCTGAGAGTAGGTCGACAGGGCGCGCCCGAGCAGGAGGCGCTTCACCGCGCCGCCGACACCCACACCGTCGGTCTTCGTCGACATCCGACGGATGCTACGACTCGGCGACCGAGCTTTCCGCGATCCAGCGGTAGCCGACGCCGGGCTCCGTGACGATCAGCTGCGGCGCCTGCGCATCGTCGCCGAGCTTCTTCCGGAGTGCCCGGACGTACGTGCGCAGGTAGGTGGTCTCGGTCCCGTAGCCCTGGCCCCACACCTTCCGGAGGAGCCACTGATGGGTCAGCAGCTTGCCCGGATTCGTCGCGAGCGCCTCGAGGAGGAGATACTCCGTCGGCGTGAGGCGCAACGGATCGCCGTCGAGCGTCACGAGCCGGCGGCCGAGGTCGATCTCGAGGCCGCCGTATCGCATCGTGGGCGGCGTGGGCTCGCCGGGCTGGGCACGGCGCATCGCTGCACGGGCGCGGGCCAGCAGCTCCTCCATCGCGAACGGCTTCGTCACGTAGTCGTCCGCGCCCGCGTCGAGGGCCGCCACCTTGTCGTGCTGGCCGTCCCGGACGGACAGCACGATGATCGGGAGCTCCGTGAATCCGCGGACGCGCCGGATCACCTCGGTTCCGTCCAGGTCTGGGAGACCCAGGTCGAGGAGCATGAGCTCCGGCGCGCTCTCGGCGGCGCCGATCACCGCTTCCTCGCCGGTGCCGACGGTCTGGACCTCGTACCCGTGGGCCTCCAAGCTCGTCCGCAACGCTCGACGGATCTGCGGTTCGTCGTCGACGACGAGGACCCGGTTCATGCCGGCGGATCCTCCCCCGGGATCTCGAACGCGACCACGCAGCCGCCGCCGGGGCTCTCCTCGATCCAGATCCGCCCGCCGTGGGCGACCACCACCGCCTTCGAGATCGCGAGGCCGAGCCCGCTGCCCGGCGTCTCGGGGATCGACGAGCCCCGATAGAACGCCTCGAAGACGCGGTCACGGTCCTCGAGCGGCACGCCGGGGCCCTCGTCGGCGACACGGACCTGCACGGCGCCGTGCAACCACAGGACGCTCACCTGGATCTCGCTCCCCTTGGGGGCGTGCCGCCCGGCGTTCTCGAGGAGGTTGGTCAGGACCTGATCCAGCTGCACGGGATCGACCGACACGTCGGGCAGCGACGGCGGAAGATGGGCGGTCACGACGTGGTCGGCCAGCCGGGATCGCATCCTGGCGAGGACGACCTCCACGATCTCGTCCATCGCCGCGGGCTGGCGGGTCGGCGTCAGCGCGCCGGCCCGGATGCGAGCCAGGTCCAAGAGGTTGCCGACCAGCCGGTTCAGCCGATCCGTCTCCTCGAGGATCGTCGTCAGCAGATCTCGCTCCTGCTCGGGGTCGTGCTGCACGGCCGTATCGAGGAGGCTGGTCACGCCCGCCTTGATGGAGGCCAGCGGGGTGCGCAGATCGTGCGTGACCGAGGAGAACATCGCCGCACGCAGCTGGTTGGTCTCTGCATCGAGCTGGGCGTTCCGCGCCCGGGCGTCCAACCGGGCGCGGTCCAGCGCGGCCGTCGCTTGTCGCGCAGCCGTTTCGAGGAGGAGCTGGTCGTCGCGGGAGAACGGCCGGCCCCCGGGCGGCCGTTCCACGACGATGCTGCCGATCGCCGCATCGCCGGCGAGGAGCCGGACCGACGTACGGGGCCCCCCGGCCGTGGCCTCACCGTTGCCCCTCGCGACGGCGCGGACATCGGTGCCGTCCAGCGTCGCCTCGATCTCCACCTTCGAGAGGCCGAACGGTTCCATGAGCACCTCGGCGAACTGATCGAGGACGCGATCGGGCACTTCCCGCGTGTGCAGCGTGCTCGACAGCGTGCCGAGGAAACGCGCCTCGCGCTCACGCCGAGAGGCGCGTGCCCGGTCCTCGCTCGCCTGCCCGACGAGCAGGCCGACGACGAGCGCCACGGACAGGAAGACGACACCCGTCGCCACATCCTCGACGTCGTCGAAGCGGAACGTCAGCTGCGGGTCCTCCACGACGAGAGGGCGGAGCGTCGAGGCGAGGATCCCTGCGATGAGACCGCTCCAGAGCCCTCCGGCCACCGCGGCGATCACGACGGCCAGCATGAAGACGGCGATGGAGATCTCCGGTCTCGTCGGCGCGATGGGGTAGGCGACGATCGTCGCGATCGCGGGCGTGAGGAGCCCGATGACGACCCCTCTCGCCGTGATACTCGCGGTTCCCTCGGCCTCAGGCTCCTGGCTCACGACCACAGAACGCTATCCGCTTTCACGGTATCTTCACGCCTCGTGAGGGAACCTTCACGCTTCCCTCACGCCTCCCTCCCGAAGATGCAACAAGAGGAACCCATCCTCCGAGTCAAATCCGGGGGGCCGACGACTCCCTCCAGTCGTCGGACCTCCGGATCCGTCCTCATCATTCGGGCCCGCTTCTGCGGGCCCGAACTCTTTTCCGAGCTCGCCGTCCCTCACCCGGGCTCCGGAGACCTCTTGGTGGGGAGTCTGGGGTCGGGGTAGGCTTCCGCCCCGTATGCACGTGATCATCATGGGTTGCGGTCGTGTGGGCTCCGAGCTGTCCAACGCGCTCGTCGAGGAGCACGAGGTCTCCATCATCGACAAGAACCCGGAGGCCTTCCATGCCTATCCCCCGGGGGACAAGGCACGCAAGATCGTGGGGCTCGGCTTCGACCGCGACGTCTTGGAGGACGCGGGGATCAAGGACGCGGACGGGTTCGTCGCCGTCTCGAGCGGGGACAACTCGAACATCGTCTCGGCCCGCGTCGCGCTCGAGTACTACCACGTGCCTCGCGTCATCGCGCGGATCTACGACTCGCGCCGCGCGGAGATCTACGAGCGTCTGAACATCCCGACGGTCGCGACCACGCGCTGGGGCGTGAAGCAGATCCAGCTGATGCTCTTCCACGACCGCGAGGAGATCCGCGAGACCCTCGGAGGGGGCGACCTCCTCCGACTCCGGGTCCCCGTCCCGGCGCATCTCGCAGGGGAGCCCGTGTCGTCCGTCGAGATCGAGGGCAAGGTCCGCGTCGCCGGGATCTCACGCGGTGGAGGCGGATTCATCCCGACCGCCTCCTCCACGCTCCAGGAGGGCGACTATCTGATCCTCATGATCGCGAAGGAAGGGCTCGACCTCGTCGACGAGCTCATCGCGCACAAGGACCACGCATGAAGGTCGTCGTGACCGGTGGTGGTGCGGTGGGACGGCACCTCGCCCAGGACCTGACCGAGCGGGGCCACGACGTGACGCTCGTCGAGCAGCGGCGCGACCTCGCGGAGAAGCTCGAGAACTGGGCGCCCGACACCCACGTGGTGTACGGCGACGCGTGCGAACCTCGCATCCTCGAGAAGGCGGACGTGCGGTCCGCCGACGTGGTCGTCGCCGCGACCGGCGACGACGAGGACAACCTCGTGACGTCTCTGCTCGCGAAGCAGGAGTTCGGCGTACCGAGGGTGCTCGCGCGCGTGAACCACCCCAAGAACGAGTGGCTCTTCGACGAGCAGTGGGGCGTGGACGCATCCGTGTCGCCTCCCCACATCCTGACCGCGATGGTCGAGGAGGCGGTCACGGTCGGCGACCTCGTGCGCCTCCTCCGGCTCGAGGGCGGGAAGGTCGCGTTGGTCGAGATGCGCCTGCCCGAGGATTCACCCAACGCCGGCAGGGCGCTCTACGAGCTGCGCCTCCCGCCCGACACGACGCTGGTCGCGATCCTTCGCGATGGACACGTGATGATCCCGCAGCCGGAGACGGCCCTCGCGGCGGGCGACGAGATCGTGGCCCTGTCCAGCGTCGACTCCGAGCGAGCGCTCCGCGACTCCGTGATGGGGACGGCATCGGACGAGGAGCAGCGGGAGGAAGTCTCCCCCCGGCGCCGAGCCCTGCCACCGGCCCCGACGCCTAGCCTGCGAACTCGAGCCTGGGATTCACCATCCGGTTCTCGCCCCGGTGCTCCCCGAGGACGCCCTCCACCACGACCCGTTTGCCCAACGAGAGGCCGCCGATCCCTCGCCGCCCCATGAACACGGCCGTCACCTCACCGGTCCCGTCGGAAAGCAGCGCCTGGAGCGCTTCCTTCCCTTCCATCGGCAGGACGGTCATCCGCCGGATCACACCGGCGATCTTCACGGGCTGTCGGAGCGGCGCATCGGCGATCCGGACGGAGCCCACCACCGTGTCGGCCCATGCACGCGTTTCCTCGGCCAGACGCGTCTCGTCGCTTTCGTTCAGACGCTCGAGGAGACGCTGGACGAACCCCACGAGCGGCTAGGAGGGCGCTCCCGCCGCGTCCATCTGCTGGATCTCGGTACCGAGCTCCGACTTCCTCGACTTCGAGATCCAGATCATCGACGCGAGCACCGCGACGGCAACGATCACGACCGCAGCTCGAAGCGCCGTGTCGTTCGCGTGCGTGACGACGATCGGAGCGATGAGCAACGCGACGAGGTTCATCACCTTGATCAACGGATTCAGCGCCGGACCCGCGGTGTCCTTGAACGGATCGCCGACCGTGTCCCCGATCACCGCGGCAGTGTGGGCTTCGCTGCCCTTCCCGCCGTAGTGACCCTCTTCGATGTACTTCTTGGCGTTGTCCCACGCGCCGCCCGAGTTCGAGAGCATCACCGCGAGTAGTTGGCCCGTCAGGATCGAGCCGGCGAGGAAGGCTCCCAGCGCCTCCGCGCCGAGGAAGAAGCCCGCGATCAGCGGGCTCAGCACGGCGAGGAGCCCGGGGGTCATCAGCTCGCGGAGCGAGGTGCGGGTGCAGATGTCGACGACCCGGCCGTAATCGGGCTTCTCGGTGTAGTTCATGATGCCGGGGTGGTCGCGGAACTGGTTCCGGACCTCGACGACCACCTGCATCGCGGCCCGTCCGACGGCGCGGATCGCGAGCGAGGAGAACAGGAACGCGACGGAGCCTCCGAGCAGCAGGCCGACGAGCACGTCCGACTTCGCGACGTTGATCGCGTCGAGCTCGAGACCCGCGCTGCCGAGCGCCTCGAAGAACGAACCGAACAACGACGTCGCGGCCAGGACCGCGGTCGCGATCGCCATGCCCTTCGTGATCGCCTTCGTCGAGTTCCCGACGGCATCGAGCCCACCCAGGATCTCCGCGGGGCGCCCTTCGAACTCGCCGGACATCTCTGCGATCCCCTGCGCGTTGTCCGAGATCGGCCCGTACGTATCCATCGACACCACGACGCCCACCGTGGTGAGCATCCCCATCCCGGTCAGGGCGATGAAGTACAGCTGCTCCGCGAGGGTGTCTCCCAGGTAGAAGGACCCCATGATCGCTCCGGCGATGATCAGCACCGACCACACGGTCGACTCCAGACCGATCGAGAACCCCGACAGGATCGTCGTGGCGGGCCCGGTGACCGTGGACTCGGCGATCTCCTGGACCGGCTTGTACTTGGTGTCGGTGAAGTACTGGGTGAGGACCTGGATCACGCTCGCGAGCAGCAAGCCGATCACCACGGCCGCGGCCGGCTCCCAGTCGTCGAGGTAGACCTGCGAGATCACGAAGACGGCCGCGGCCGAGATCGCGGCCGACAGGAAGAAGCCGCGGTTGATCGCTTTCATCCCGTGCTCGGTCTCGCTCCGAGGCGTCACCGCGAGGATGCCGACGATCGAGGTGATCACGCCGACCGCGCGGACGAACAACGGGAACATCACGCCGACGATCGCGCCCCCCTCGGAGCCGGTGAACGCGGCCGCACCGAGGATCAACGAGGCGACGAGCGTGACCTCGTAGGACTCGAAGAGGTCGGCGGCCATCCCCGCGCAATCGCCGACGTTGTCGCCGACGTTGTCGGCGATCACGGCGGCGTTGCGCGGGTCGTCCTCGGGGATCCCCTGCTCGATCTTGCCGACCAGGTCGGCGCCGACGTCAGCGGCCTTCGTGAAGATGCCGCCGCCGACCCGCATGAACATCGCGAGGAGCGCGCCACCGAACCCGAAACCGACCAGGACGGAGGTGGCGTCGCCCTTGTAGATCAGGAGGATCACGGTGGCGCCGAGCAGACCGAGGCCGACCGTGAACATGCCGGCCACGCCTCCCGCCCGGAACGCGATCTTCAGCGCGCGGCGGAGACCCGACTCACGAGCCGCGTTGGCGGTGCGGACGTTGGCACGCACCGCAAGCCACATCCCGACGTACCCGGTCAGCGCGCTGAATCCACCGCCCAGGATGAACGCGAGTGAGCGACCGAACTTGATCGAGAACGCCGAATGCGACGCTTCCTCCGGCGCAGGCAGGATGAAGAAGAGAACGACGGTGAGGAGCGCGAGGAAGATGCCGAGCGTCCGGAACTGCCGCGACAGGTAGGCCTTGGCGCCCTCCTGGATCGCGCGGGCGATCTCCTTCATCTTCTCGGTCCCCTCCGGTGCGGCGAGGACCTCTCGGACCAGGTAGTAGGCGAACGCGAGCGCGAGGAGCGAGATCCCGAAGATCACCCAGAGATAGGTGGTCTCCTTCGACGTGAAAAGGACCTCGAGCGGCCCGCCCTCTTGAGCCAGGATGCCGTGCAAATGAACCTCCATGTCGTGGGTGAGGAACGTTGCGAAGGACCCGGAAACGGCGGGCAGTATAGGCAACGTGCCAGGTCAGTGACCTCACGCCTCATCGGTGCCGAGTGGGTCCTCGTCCTCGGGGCGGCGTTCTTCGTCCACCGCCGGCGAGGCTCGCAGAAGTACCCAGCCGAGCGCCCCCGCCACCACCGACGCCGCGAGGATCCCCACCTTCGCCTCCTCGATCAACGCACGGTCGTCGAAGGCCAGCTCGGCCATGAAGAGACTCACGGTGAACCCGATCCCCGCGACCGCGGCCGCGCCGGCCAGGTGAGGGAATCGAACGCCGGCCGGCAGTCGTGCGAATCGCGTGGCCACCGCGAGCGCCGAGGCTCCCCAGATGCCGACGATCTTGCCGACGACGAGCCCGAGGAACACGCCGAGCGTCACGGGGCTCGACAACGCAGCAGCGACGCGGTCGCCCCCCAGCGGGACACCCGCGTTCGCAAGAGCGAACAGCGGCACGATCACGAAGCTCGTCAACGGCAGGAGCGCATGCTCGGTGCGGGCGAGGGGCGACACTGCCTCGCGGGACAGCACGGCGAGCCGGAGCCAATGGCTGGCGTCGGCGTCGGGTGGATGGGGATCGTCGACGGTGAGGTCGGCCGTCCGCTTGGCCTCAGCGCTCACCGCGCGGGGGCGCTGAAAGGACTCCGCCGGGGCGAGGAGCCCGAGCGCGACGCCGGCGATCGTCGGGTGAACCCCCGACTCGTATGTCGCGAGCCACACGAGCGTGCCGAGGCCGATGAAGGCGTAGCTCGAGCGGATCCCGAGACGTCGCAGCACCAGCATCAGCGCGCACGCGCTCGCAGCCGCGAGCAGGAACCCGGGCGAGACACCGCCCGCGTAGAACAGGGCGATCACGACGATCGCGCCGATGTCGTCGACGATCGCCAGCGTGAGCACGAAGGGCTTCAGCCCAGATGGCGCATGCCGAGCGGCGAGGAGCAGGACACCGAGCGCGAACGCGATGTCGGTCGCCATCGGGATCCCCCACCCGGAGGCGCCCTCTCCCCCGGCGTTGAGAGCGAGATAGATCAGCGCGGGGGCGATCATGCCACCGATCGCCGCGACCACAGGCAACGCGGCCGCCCGCCATTCCTGCAGCTCGCCCGTCAGGAATTCACGCTTGATCTCGAGCCCCACGACCAGGAAGAACAAGGTCATCAGGCCGTCGTTCACCCAGTGACGGAGGTCCTCGCCGATCACCCAGTCGCCGAGATGGATCTCTGCGGGCATGCTCCAGAGCCGTTCGTACGTAGACCCCCAGGGTGAGTTCGCCCAGACCAGGGCGAACAACGCGGCGATCAGAAGCAGAGTGCCGCCGGCGGTGGACGTCGCGAGGAACTCCTGTAACGGACGCAGGATGCGTCGCGGGACGGGGCGATCAGATCGAGACCACGGGGGTCTGATGCCGGAGTCTGGTGGGGTGCCGGGGCTGTTGGTCACATGGAACCTCGCTCGCCGACCAGTCTTCCCGGCACACCATCCGTGGACGGGTGCATCCGATCGCGCACGCCATCCGAGGAGAAATCCATCCTATCGCGACGGCGCGTCACTCTCCCGCACGGAGCGCCGGGTGTTTGGAACGGCGTCGGTCGGCGTGTAGCGTCGGCCCCGCTTTGACAGACCAACCCCCCGTCGCCGACCCGACGCGGCGATCCTCCTCCGGCCGAGTCGAGGACGCCGCGCGCCGCCGGGCGGCCACCCGCTGGCGGATCGCGATCGGCGTCGCCGTGGTCGCGCTGCTCGCGATCGGCGGCTTCCTGCTGTTCGGCGGCGACGTCCCTGGGATCGACGGCGGACCGGCGGGGCCGGGTGAGTTCGCCTTCGACCTGAAAGGTGTGAGGGCCTCCGCCACGAGCAAGACCCCGCCCGCCGAGCTCAGGGACACGGTCCGTGAGGCAGGCACCGGCGTGAAAGCCACGATGGACGAGCTCTATCTCCGCGCGTTCGTCGACACGGATTCCTGGGGGGACTACGCCTCCGCGTACGAGCTGTTCGACGGTCCCGCGGCCGACCAGGCCGAGGAGGACGCCGAGATCCTCACCCTCGGAGCGGACGCGAGCGAGGTCTTCGAAGCCCTGAGCCCGGCCACCAGCACCCTGTCGGTCGCGATCCTCACCGACCCGAAGGATGCCCCGTCGACCGCCATCGCGGAGGTCCAGTTCTTGGCGGATGCCGAGATGAAGGACGGCACGTCGATGCGGATCTCCAGCACGGGGTCCTTCTTCCTGCACCAGATCGACGGGGCGTGGAGGATCTTCGCGTATCGCGTGGATCGTGGCGACGAGGGAGCCGCTGCGCGAGTCCGTCGGGGTCGCCGTCATGATGCGCCACCGGTTACTCGCAGCCATCACGTCGCTCGCGGCGGGCGTCGCGGGACTCGGTGTGGCGACGATCCAGGCGACGCCCGCCGCGAGCGTCCCGCTCATGCAGATCGGGGACGCCCACGCCGAGTTCACCCCGTCGCTCCGCGGCAACAAGCCGATCTTCGTCCTGATCCTGGGGACCGACTCGCGCCCCGGGACGCCGTTGGAGAAGGGGCTGTGCGATTCGATCCACATCCTCGGGATCGACCCGCAGGGGAAGCGGGCCACGCTGGTCGGGATCCCCCGTGACTCCTACGTGCCGATCGCGACCGGTGGCACCAACAAGATCAACAGCGCGCTCGCGCAAGGTGGCACGAAGGGGATGATCGACACCGTCGAGGACCTGACCGGGGTCACCCTCGACTACTACATGCTCACCGGTTTCGAAGGGATGAGGAGGATCTTCGATGCGCTCGGCGGCCTCAAGATCGACATCCCGTACGCGTTCGAGGGCCACGCGCTCACGCCGTTCGAGGAGGGCCGAGCGACGCTGACGGGCGCCGAGACGCTCGAGTACACGCGGACGCGGAAGAGCCTCCGGCAGGGCGACTTCGATCGTTCGATGAACCAGGGACGGGTGATGCTGGCCGCGTTCGCGCAGTTCCGCGCGGAGTTCCAGAAGGACCCCACCGCCCTCTTCCACTGGATCGCGGTGGGGATGCGCAACGTCGCCACCGACGTGCCGCTGGGCGAACTGCTCACCCTCGGCTTCGCGTCATCCGAGATCGCCCCGAAACGGGTCACGAACCTCGTCGCGGTCGGCAGCGTCGGGACGGCGGGCGGGGCAAGCGTCGTGCTCCTTCCGTCGCCGAACCCCGTGTTCGAGGACATCGCCGCGGACGGCTTCATCCTTCCGAAGGACATCCCGGCCGCCAACACACCCTCTGGCTAGCGAGGTGGGAGCGCAGATCCCGCCTCGGTCTCGCCGGATGATGCTCATCGGCGGTGGACTCGTCGTGCTGCTGGCGATCGCCGCGGCCGTGACGCTCACGAGGAACGACGACCCGCCCGTGCGGGGCGCGGAGCTCGGCGCCGACGACACCACGGAGGATGACGTCGCCGAGATCCCCGCGTTCGAATTCACGAAAGCCACTCGAGAGGTGGTCCGCACGTTCCCGGGACGCCTGAAGCAGCGTCAGCGGGAGGCGAGTGAACGCGCGGCGACCGCCGCCCGGACCATCCTCGACGACCTCTACACGGAGGGATTCCTCGATCCCGCGAACTGGGAGGAGGCCGTGTACGCGGAGGCGTTCGAGGGGTTCGCCAGCGAAGCGAAGAAGCAGGCGGAGGCGCGCCTCGGCCTGCTCACCGCAGGCGCTCGAGCCGGCGACCGCTACGAGCAGATCCTGCCGGTGTCCGGGCGCATCGACACGAGGATCCTCCTCGATCGGGGCGGCAGGCCCACGCTCGTCTTGAGCACCGTGCGGTTCGCGGCAACCGCCACGGGGCCCGAACCCGCCACCCTCCGTTCGAGCGGACAGTTCTTCTTCGAACGCGTGAACGGGTCGTGGAAGATCGTGTCCTTCCACGTGACGCGCACGGACAAACCTCGGGAGGCCGCATGAGCCGCCGAGCGGTGATCGCGCTGACGGTGGTCCTCTCGTGGCTCGCGGGGTCCAGCCTCGGCTCGATCACCGGGCTCCCGGAGGCGAGCGCGCGGACCGCGGGGATCGTGTTCGGCCGCGCGCACGGCGGATACACGCCCGAGGCGGGCGGCCGGCGGACCATCACGATCCTCGCGATCGGCTCGGATGCGCGTCCGGGACAGGACCCGCTGCGTTCCCGCGCCGATTCGATCCACGTGATCTTCCTCCACCCCCGCAAGAGGAACGCCGTGATCGTCGGGATCCCCCGGGACTCGTGGGTCTCGATCCCCGGACTGGGCACGAGCAAGATCAACGCCGCGATGGCGAGTGGCGGACCGTCGCGGATGGTGCAGACGGTCGAGAGCAACTTCGGCGCCCGGATCGACTACTGGGCCGTGACGACGTTCACGGGCATCGCGAACATGGTCGACCAGGTGGGAGGGCTCCGGATCAGGATCCCCTTCCGGATGCGAGACCAGTCCTCGGGCTCGAACTTCGAACGGGGTCTCCGGCGGCTCCACGGCAGGGCGGTGCTCGCCTTCTCGCGCGACCGGCACAGCGTCCCCGGCGGTGACTTCGGGCGGCAGGAGAACGGTGGTCGTGTCTTCGTCTCCGCATTGATCCAGTTCCGGCAGGAGTACCGGGAGAACCCGGGTCGTCTCCTCACGTGGATCGCGGCGGGGGTTCGCAATCTCGACACCGACCTCCCCCTGGGCGAGCTCGTGGACCTCGCGTTCACCGCCAGCCGGATCGGGATGAAGGACGTCCGGAACATCGTCCTGCCCGGCGGTACCGGGATGGTCGGGGGGTTGTCGGTCGTGACGCTCTCGATGGATTCGGCTCGTGCGATCTTCCGCGACGCTAAGGTCGACGGTGCGCTCCGGCCCGGCAACGTTCCGCGGAGCCCGACCGGCACGCGCTGAGTGCGCCCGTGATCGGTCACGCCGAACGGACAGCGGCGCGACACGCAGGGTGTCACGGGGCCGGTGATACGCTCGACCGGAAGCCGTTCCGCTTTCCGTCGACCCTCACCCGGTGACCGTGCAAGAAGACTTCATCGACATACACCCCGGCCGCCAGCGCACAGCGCTGGCGGCCGCAGCTCTCACGACGGTGCCGGCATTCCTCGTGCGTTTCGGGGGGCTCGACACCTCCCATCCGCTCGAGGCGCTGCTCTTCGGGCTCGCGATCGTCGGGGCGGCGTTCGCGATCTCGTGGGCCGCCGAGACGGCGCAACTCGACATCTCGGCCGGACTCGCGATCGCGATCCTCGCGCTGATCGCGGTCCTCCCCGAATACGCGGTGGACTTCGTGTTCACGGCGCGTGGTGGGAACACGTTCCAGGTCGATCCCACCTGTCCGCCGCCAAGCCCGGGAGCCGAGTCGCCCTGCGATCTCGCACTTGCGAACATGACCGGGGCCAACCGGCTCCTGATCGGTATCGGCTGGTCCATGGTCGTGTTCATCGCCTGGTACCGGCTGCGGAAGACGGGCGAACTGCCGCGGGGGCAGCGCTGGGAGGGCATCGAGCTCACCCGCGACCACTCGATCGAGCTCGGATTCCTGTGGGTGGCGACGCTCTACTCACTCACCCTTCCGCTCAAGGGGTCGATCACGCTGATCGACACGATCGTCCTCGTCGCGCTGTTCGTCGGATACACGTGGCGCGTGTCCCGAGCGCCCGCGGAGGAGCCGCACCTCGTCGGTCCTGCGAGGTACCTGGGTACCTTCCCCGTGGCCGCCCGACGCGCATCGGTGATCGGCCTGTTCGCGGCGTCCGGGATGGTGATCTGGCTCTTCGCGCATCCGTTCGCGGAAGCGCTCACCGAGACGGGCCTTGAGCTCGACATCAACGAGTTCCTCCTCGTGCAGTGGCTCGCGCCGCTCGCATCGGAGACACCGGAGCTGCTCGTTGCCGGCCTGTTCGCGTGGCGGCTGAACACGAACTCCGGGCTCGGCACCCTCGTGTCCTCGAAGGTGAACCAGTGGACGCTGCTCGTCGGGACGCTCCCCATCGTGTTCGCGATCTCGAGCGCGTCCACGCACGGCCTGCCGATCAGCTCGGTCCAGCGCGAGGAGCTCTTCCTCACCGCCGCTCAGTCGTTCTTCGCGGTCGCGATCATGTCCAATCTCTCGCTGTCGCTGCGAGAGGCCGGCTACCTGTTCGGTCTGTTCTGGGCGCAGTTCATCGTGGGAGCGTTGGTGCCCGAGTCGCTCCACGCGGCCGAGCGGATCGGCGTGGGGGTCCTGTACCTGTTGCTCGGTCTGTTCTACATCCTCCGGGACCGCCGGCGCGTGCCACTCCTGATCCGTGACGCCTTCGTCGCTTCGCACGCGGAGCTGTCCGCGGAACGCCTGCAGGATGCCCTCAGGGAAGCCGAGGAGGATCACCCGTCCCCGCCGCACGACGAGTAGGCCTCCGTGGATGCACGTGCCTTCCTCGTTGAGCTGACCGCGGACGACCCGGAGACCGCCGCCTGCCTCGTCGGCACGCGGGAGCTCCGGGCGCGGGACCCGCAGCTGGATCCCTTCCCCGAGGACCTCCCGGAGATCGTCCGCTCCCGGCTCGGGCTCCTCGGCATCGAAGGCCTGTATCCGCACCAATCCCGGGGGCTCGAGTCGCTCCGATCCGGCGGGGACGTGATCCTCGCGACCGGCACCGCGAGCGGGAAGACCCTCGTGTACGACGTGGCGTTCGCGGAAGCGGCCGTCGGCGTCCCGAAGGCGACCGCCCTCTACCTGTTCCCGACGAAAGCCCTCGCGCGCGATCAGCTCCGCGCCGTCCGTGCGCTGAAGCTCACGCAGATCCGGGCGTCGGCCTACGACGGCGACACGCCCAAGGCAGAGCGGCCGCTGATCCGCAAGAACGCGAACCTCGTGCTGACGAACCCCGACATGCTCCACCTGTCGATCCTGCCCGATCACGCGAGGTGGGCCGACTTCTTCTTCCGCCTGTCGCTGGTCGTGATCGACGAGGCGCATGTCTGCCGAGGGGTGTTCGGATCGCACGTCGCGATGGTGCTTCGACGACTCCGGCGCCTCGTCGAGCACTACGGGGGCGATCCGCGCTGGTGTCTCGCGAGCGCCACGGTCGGCAATCCCGGCGAGCTCGCGTCGCGGCTGACCGGGCTGGACGTCGAGGTCATCGAGGCGCCCGGCGGACCCGCCGGCGACAAGGTGTTCGCCCTGTGGAACCCTCCCATCGTCGACGAGGAGACCGGCCGGCGACGGAGCGCGCTCGCCGAGGCATCGTGGTTGATGGGGAAGCTCGTGGCGAAGGACGTCCGCACGATCGGGTTCACCCGGTCGCGGCGGGCCGCGGAGCTGCTCGCGGAGTTCACACGTCGGGAGGTGGGCGACGCGGCCCGCCGCGACCGGATCGTCTCCTACCGCGCGGGCTACCTCGCGGAGGACCGTCGCAAGATCGAGCGCCGCCTCGCCGACGGTGAGCTCCTCGCCGTCGCGGCGACCTCCGCGCTCGAGCTCGGGATCGACATCGGTTCCCTGGATGCCGCCGTCCTGACCGGCTACCCCGGCACCCGCGCCTCGATGTGGCAGCAGGCGGGGCGCTCCGGACGCCGGACCGAGGGTTCGCTCGCGATGCTGGTCGCGCAGGACGATCCGCTCGACCAGTACCTCGTGCATCACCCCGAGGATCTCTTCGACAAGCCGGCGGAGGACGCGGTGATCGACCCCGAGAACCCGTATGTGTTGGAGCCGCACCTGCGCTGCGCGGCGCGCGAGCTGCCGATCACGGACGAGCACCACGCGTATTTCGGTCCCGAGGCCACCGCGGCGCTCGAACGGATGGGCGAGCGGGGAGAGCTCGCCCGCCGCCGTGACGCGTGGCACGACGCCGGACGTGAGTCGCCGCATCGCCAGGTGGACGTGCGGGCGGGCGCGGGGAGCGTCTACACGATCGTGAACGCGGACACCGGCGAGGTCATCGGCACGGCCGATGCACATCGAGCGTTCGCGACGCTGCACCCTGGCGCCGTATACCTCCACATGGGCGAGCAGTTCCTCGTCGAGGGATTGGATCTCGTGGGCGAGGTCGCCGCCGTCCGATCTGCCGACCCCGACTACTACACGCAAGCCCGAGACGTCACCGACATCGAGCTCGTCGAGGAGCTCGAGCGGGGATCGCTGGGCGACGTCGGCATCTCCTTCGGCGACGTGCTCGTCACGGACCAGGTCGTCGGCTTCGTGCGCAAGCTCGTGTCGACGAACGAGGTCGTGGACGAGGAATCGCTGGCACTTCCCCCCCAACACCTCGAGACGCGAGCCCTGTGGCTCACGATCCCGGACAGGGTGATCTCGAAGGCCGCGGTCACCCCTCGCCAGCTCCCGGGCGCGATCCATGCCGCCGAGCACGCGGCGATCGGGTTGATGCCGTTGATCGCCACGTGCGATCGCTGGGACCTCGGCGGCGTCTCCACACCGCTGCACCCCGACACGGGTCTCACCACGATCTTCATCCACGACGCGTATCCCGGCGGCGCGGGGATCAGCGAGCGAGGCTTCCGGCACATCGAGCGACTCCTCGATGCGACGCTCGAAACGATCCGCCAGTGTCCGTGCTCGTTGGGATGTCCCTCGTGCGTCCAGAGCCCCAAGTGCGGGAACGGCAACGAGCCGCTCGACAAGCCGGCGGCGGCGTCGCTCTTGGCGGCGATCCTCGGCCGAAGCTGGGGTTAGCCGGCTGCCATACTCGCGCGATGAGCGAGGGCCCCTACATCTCGGTGATCGGCGCGGGGCAGGCATCAGATGACGAGGCGGCCGCCGGCGAGGAGATCGGACGCCGGCTCGCGGAGGCCGGTGCGGTGCTCGTGTGCGGCGGACTCGGCGGGGTGATGGATGCGGCCGCCCGCGGCTGCGAAGCCGCGGGAGGCACCTCGGTAGGGATCCTTCCCGACGACGACCGGCACCACGGCTCACCACACCTCACGGTGCGGATCGCGACCGGCCTCGGGGAGGCCCGCAACGCGCTCGTGGCACGCGCCGCCGACGCGGTGATCGCCGTCGGCGGCGAGTTCGGCACGCTCTCGGAGATCGCACTCGCCCTGAAGATGGGGAAGCCGGTGGTCGGGCTGGGGACCTGGTCGCTCGATCTCGAGGGCCTTCCCGGCGACCCGCTCCAACGCGCGGCCGACCCCGCCGACGCGGTCGCGAGAGCGCTCGAGGCAGCAGACAGACTGGCGGGCAGCCCATGACAGGGCTGTCGTCTGCGACGCGGGCTCATCCAGATGCGCTATTGACCTGGCGCGCCCACCGGGTGCAGGCTCCTTCAGTCTTCGGCAGCATCCTTCGGTACTCCCCCAGAGAGGAAGCCTGACGCGAATGGCCGGGATCATCGCCATCCTGCTGGCGACGGCGTGGACCGCGGTCGTGGTCGAGACCGTCATCGAGAGCGCTCGCGCGTTCGGCGGCTCGATCATCTTCCTCGGGCGAACGCTGCTCATGCCCGGGGTCCAGCCGGGCATCCTCATCCTGTGTGGACTCGCGGCAACCGCCGGGCTCGCTTGGACGGCCGCGCTCGCATTCGAGCGCGGCCGCCGGCTCGAGCGGCGGATGGCCGCGGAGCTCGACGCGCGCTATCAAGAGATGACGACGAAGGCTGCGGGCGACGCCGCTCGCGCCGGTCTCGTCTCGTGGCGCATCGGCGAGCTCCGAACGTCGATGGAGGGTCTGATCGAGGAGCGCGATCGGATCCAGGCGGAGATGGAGCTCGCGCGCCGACGGACGTCGGAGCTGCAAGCGCTCTCCGAGGACTACCAGCGGTCGCTCACCGAGCTGCAGGACCGCCTCATCAGATTGCCGGACCTCGAGGACGAGCTCGCCCGGCGACGTGCGGAGCGTCAGGCAGCCGACCCGGCCGGTTAGTTCGTGTCGGTCCGCCGGCGTAGCGTGTAGCGGTCCCACCTCCCCGTCTCCCGCGCTGGTCTCCCCCGCGAGGAGGTCTTCGTGTCCGGCTCCCATATCGATCCTGAGATGGCAGGGCGCCCGGGCTCCGACGACGAAGAACCCATACCGATGCCGACATGGGCACGAGAGACCGATCCCTTCCAGCCGATCCCATCTCATTCCCGATATGAGCCGCCCGACGTCGTGGTGTCATCGCGTCGCCGCGCGCGGTCACAAGCAGCGTGGTATGCGGAAGCAGGGATGGGTCACTCGATCGGGTTGGGCTACCTGGTACTCACGTTGCGCGAACTCTCCGGCCTGTCGCAAGCACGCCTGGCGGCTCGCTCGCGCACGTCGCAACCCGCGATCGCCCGCCTCGAGTCGGGTCGCCAGGTGCCGAGCGTCAACACGCTGCTCAAGATCGCCTCGGCGTGCGGGATGCATCTCGTTGTCGGTCTCGCTGACCCGAAGCTGGATGTGGCCGACCTGTGCATGCACGACCTCACGCTCCTCGGGATCTTGCGGCCTGCAGCGGACCACCTTCCGGACCTCTTCGTGATCAGGGAGCCTCCGCCGTGGATCGGCGTCGGATGAGTCGAGCGACCGCGGCACGCTCCGTCGGGGAGAGTCCGATCACCAGCATCGCCGCGCCGTAGATCCCCACCCCGAGGGCGGCGGACACCACGAGATCCAGCGCCCACTTGTCGTTCGGCATCACGGCGTGGGTCAGGCCCATCGTGAGCGCCCCGAGCAGGGTGGGTGCCGCGAGGCGCACCCATTTCCCGTCGAACGGCCAGATCCCGAGGAAACGCCGAACGAGCATCAGCCGGGCGACCGCCGAGAACGACAGGGTGATCGCCTGCGCGGTCGCCGCGCCCCGGATGCCCAGGCTGCTCGGCCCGGCCAGCGCCACCGCGACGCCGATGTCGATCGCGAACCCGCTCAGGTAGACGGCGAGGTCCCACCCCGTCCGCCCCGCCATGATGAGGATGAAGCCGACCGTCCCCACCATCACCGGCACGATCATCCCGATGATCAGGATCCGAAGGGCGTCGGCACCGCTCGTGAACTCCGGGCCGAAGATCCGAAGCGTCTCCTCCGGAAGGATCCCGAGGACGAGCAGGACCGGGATCGTCGCCGCGAGCGTCCACCGCGTGACGTTCTTGTAGAGGGCATCCAGCTGCTCACGCTCGCCTCGGTGATGCAGGTCCGCCACGAACGGGCTGAACGTGAGCGACACCGACGTGAGGAACAGGAACAGAGCCTGTCCCGCGCGGAGCACCGCGCCGTACACCCCCACCTGCGACGCACCCGCCGACCCCCGGTCGCTCCACAGGATCGACAAGACGAACAGGTCGGTCCAGAAGATCAGCTGGGAGAACAGGGTCGCGGGCGCGCGGAGTGCGCCGAAGCGCACGAGCGCGCCCGCGTGCTCCTCGGGGATGCCCTCGCCCCCCCCGATGTCGGTCGGGAAGCGGCCTTGCTCACGTCGCCATCCCGCGTATGCGATCGCGAGGGCCAGTGCCCACGACGCACCGAAGGCAAGGGTCGTCATCGCGGCCGACTTCGCCACCGCCCAGAACGCGATCGTCAGCACGATCCAGCCGATCGGCTGCACGATCCACTGGGAGTAGAGCGTGTATCGCATGATCTTCAGGCCGCGCGTCGCGCCCATGTAGACGAACGCGAGCGCCGCGAACGGCACCGTCACCGCCGCGGCCCGGAACGCGGGCTCCGCGAGCGACGGGACCGCGGTGAACCGCTCGGACAGCCACGGCGACAGCAGGAACGCCACCACGCTGAACGGCAACGACACGGCGGCCGCGATCGCGACGGAGCGTTTCACCAGGCCGCGCGCCCGCACGACCTCACCTCTGCCCGCGAGGATCGCCACCAAGCGTACGTTCGCGACGTCCATCCCGAACCGCGTGGCCGCCGCCGCGATGAAGGCGGCCTGGGTGGTGAGCGTCACGACGCCGAAGGCTTCGTCGCCCAGGGCGTTCGTGATCAGGACCTGTGCGGCGAACGTCGCCACCGCCCCGATCGCGAGCCCGAGCACGTTCTGCCCGGTCTGGCCCACGATCACGCGGTGGTCGGAGCTGCTCACGGGTCGGAGCTTACGGTGCGAGCTCCTCGCGACCGGGAGCGAAGGCTACGCGCTGAGTCTGGCGCGAAGGGTGATCGGGATCGCCGCGAGCGCCTTGCCCACCGGGCAGTTGTCCTTGGCCGACTGCGCGATCTTCTCGAACGTTGCCGGATCGATCCCGGGGATGCTCGCCTCGGCGTCCAGGTCGACCCCGGTGATCGCGAATCCGCCTTCGCCCTTCTCCAGGCGCACCATCGCGACCGTTCGGACGGACTCCGGCGTGTGCCCGGCTGCCTCCACGTCGCCCGAGAGCTTCATCGAGAAGCAGCTCGCGAGCGCGGCCCCGATCAACTCCTCGGGATTCGAGCCCTCTTGCTCTTCGAACCTCGTCGAGAAGGTGTAGACACCCGAAACCTCACCGCTCTCGGTCCAGAATCGCCCCTTCCCGTCCTTCAGCGATCCTTCCCACTGTGCCTCGCTCATCCGTCTGGCCATGGTCGCACCTCGCTCTTTCTGTGTTGGGGTTCCCTCGTGAGATACCCAACAGCCCGGCTCACCAACCGCGGCGATCCTCCCCCCCGGGGGGTCGAGCGACGCTACGCTCACGGCGGGAACCGGTCTGGAGGAGGGAACTTTGACGTTCGATGCACTCGGCGATCTGAACTGGCCGGCCGTCTTCGTGGCGGCCCTCGCCTACTTCGCGATCGGGGCCTTGTGGTACGCGCCGCCCGTGTTCGGCAAGGCCTGGATGGCCGCGGGAGGGATGGCGATGCCGGAGGCGGGCACGCGCCCGAGCCCCGCGATCTACCTCACGCCGCTCGTCGGGAGCGTCCTGTCGGCGGTCGCGCTCGGCATGTTGGCGAAGGCCACAAGCACGGACACGCTGCAGGAGGGCATCGCCCTCGGCCTGGTCGTCGCGATCGGGTTCGCGGTCGCGATCTCCTTCGTCACCGCGCAGTTCGAATCCGAGAAGCCGAAGCCGATGGTGTGGGGCGCCGTGAACGCCGGGTACCACGTGGTCGGGAACCTCGTCGCCGCGATCATCGTGGCGAGCTGGCAGTAGCGCGGCAGCTAGACCGCCCGCCGGTAGCGCCGGACGGCGAGCGGAGCGAACACGGCGAGGATCCCCACGCACCACGCGAGCGACTGCCAGACGAGGGTGGCCGTCGGTCCTCCCAGCACGAGGGCCCGCACGGCGGACGCGGTCACGGACACGGGCTGGTGCTCTGCCCACACCTGGAGCCAGCCGGGCATCCTCTCGAGGGGAACGAACACGGTGGACGCGAACACGAGTGGCGCGAGCACCGGGAACGCCGCGGCCTGAGCGGTCTCCGGGTCGCCAAGCGCGAGCCCGACCGTCGCGAAGATCCACGACATCGCGTACCCGAAGAAGAGGAGCAGCAGGATCCCGGCGATCAGAGCGAGCGCGTCCGTGTGGATCCGGAACCCGACCAGGAACCCGACCGCCACCATCAGTAGGACGACGAAGACGTTGCGCGAGAGATCCGCGAGGGTGCGCCCCGCCAGCACAGCGCTCCGTGCCATCGGGAGCGAGCGGAACCGCTCGAGCAGTCCGGACTTCATGTCGGCGGCGAGTCCGATCGCGGTCGCGAGCGAGCCGAACACGACGGTCTGCACGAACACGCCCGGCATGAGGAAGTCCACGTACGGGATGGGTCCCGGAACGTCGATCGCGCCACCGAACACGTACCGGAACAACAGCACGAAGATCACGGGCTGCACGGTCGAGAAGACGAGGAGCTGCGGCACGCGGCGATAGCCGATGAGGTTCCGCCAGGTGATCGCGAGCGTGTCGCGGAGGGCGCGGACGAATATCGGCCGCTCGACTGACGAGGCGGTGCTCACGCTGCGCCCCGACGAGACCGCGTACCTTTCGACGGCTCCTCCGCATCGTCGACGCTCTCCGCGTGCCGGCCCGTCAGAGCCAGGAAGACGTCATCCAGGCTCGGTTCGTGCACCCCGAGCGTCGACGGCGCCAGACCTGCGCCGTCGAGATCGCGGAGCACGTCGATCAGGACCCGGGGGCCTTCGTGCGTATTGAGGCGGACGGTGTTGCCCTCCTTCTCCAGGCTCGGATGCCGGCCGGCCAGGAGACCCCGTGCGCGCTCGGCGGTCGCCTCATCCTCGAACCCCAGCTCCGCGACGGCGCTTCCCAGCTGCGACTTGAGCGCGGCCGGGGAGTCGTTGGCGATGACGTGGCCCCCATCGATGACGGCCACCCGCTGCGCCAGCCGATCGGCCTCCTCGAGGTACTGCGTGGTGAGCAGGACGGTGGTGCCGTCCTCCACGAGCTCTCGGATCATGTCCCAGAGCTCGTTCCGGCTCTGCAGGTCGAGACCCGTCGTCGGTTCGTCGAGGAAGAGCACCGGCGGCCGCGGCATCAGCGCCGCCGCGATGTCCAGACGCCGGCGCATGCCGCCCGAGTAGCCCCGCGCCGGGCGGTCGGCAGCGTCGGTCAGCTCGAACCGACCGAGCAGCTCGGCCGCGCGCGGCATGATCGCGGGTGACGCCATCTGGGTCAGGAGGCCCACAAGCCGCAGGTTCTCCAGGCCGGTGAGGTTGGGGTCGACTGCCGCGAACTGCCCGGCGAGGCCGATGCGGCGTCGGACCGCGTCAGGCTCGCGAGCAACGTCGTGCCCGAGGACCGATGCCCGTCCCGCATCCGGCTCGAGCACGGTCGCGAGGATCCGGATCGCCGTCGTCTTGCCGGCCCCGTTCGGCCCGAGGAGGCCGAAGACCGAGCGCTCCGGGACGCTGAAGTCGACCCCGTCGAGCGCGATGACGTCGCCGAACCGCTTCCTGAGCCCCTCGACCTCGATCGCGGCGTCGGCCATGAGCCCGCGATGCTACCCAACCCGCGTGAAGCGCACGTGAACGACCGAGCGTGCCGCTCGGAGGGCATCCGTGTTGAGATATCCGTGCATGCGTGCACTGGTGAAGCAGGAGCCCGGCCCGGGTCTCGTGATGACGGACGTGCCGGAGCCCGAGATCGGGATCAACGACGTCTTGATCCGCGTCGATCGCACCGGGATCTGCGGCACCGACCTCCACATCTACGACTGGAACGAGTGGGCCGAGCAGCACGTCCCTCTGCCGCTGGTCATCGGCCATGAGTTCGTCGGCGAGATCACGCAGATCGGCTCGAACGTGAGCGACTTCCGCGAGGGGGACCTCGTGAGCGGGGAAGGCCACGTGGTCTGCGGACGGTGCCGGAACTGCATGGCCGGGCGGCGCCACCTGTGCGCGTTCGCGAAAGGGATCGGCGTAGACCGACCCGGCGCGTTCGCTGAGTACATCTCTCTTCCGATGACCAACGTGTGGCATCACGAAGGTCCGATCGATAGAGACGTCGCGTCGATCTTCGACCCCTTCGGCAACGCCGTGCACACGGCGTTGCAGTTCCCGGTCCTGGGCGAGGACGTGCTGATCACCGGCGCCGGGCCGATCGGACTGATGGCGGCGGCGATCGTCCGCCACGCCGGCGCGCGACACGTCGTCGTCACCGACGTCAATCCCTACCGATTGGAGCTCGCGAGGAAGATGAGCGTGACACTCGCCCTGGACGTTCGCGAGGGCACCGTGGCGGACGCACAGGCGAAGCTCGGTATGAAGGAAGGGTTTGACGTCGGCCTCGAGATGAGCGGAAACCCGGCCGCGCTCCACGAGATGCTCGCGAACATGTCGCACGGGGCCGGGATCGCGATGCTCGGGCTCCCCGAGGAGCCGTTCGCGATCGACTGGAACACGGTGATCTTCGATCAGCTCACGCTCCGCGGCGTCTACGGCCGGGAGATGTACGAGACCTGGTACATGATGACCGTGATGCTGCAGAGCGGCCTCGACATCACGCCGGTCATCACGCACCGCTTCCCCGCCGACCGTTATGAGGACGCGTTCGACGCGATCCGGTCGGGAGACACCGGGAAGGTCCTCCTCCACTGGGGAGACGGCTCGTGACGAGCGAGACGGTGCGTCCGGCGCTCGCCGAGGAGCTCCAGCAGATCCGCGATGCCGGGCTCGAGAAGCCGGAGCGCATCCTGACAACGCCCCAGCGGGCCCGGGTGGGCGTGCGCGGCCGCGACGACCTGGTCCTCAACATGTGCGCGAACAACTACCTCGGGCTCGCGAACCACCCGGAGGTCGTCGCGGCCGCGCACGCCGCGATGGAGGAGTGGGGCTTCGGGCTCGCGTCGGTCCGATTCATCTGCGGGACGCAGGAGATCCACAAGGACCTGGAGACCGCATTGAGCGAGTTCCTCGGGACCGAGGACACTGTCCTGTACTCATCGTGCTTCGACGCGAACGGCGGCCTGTTCGAGGTGCTCCTCGGGGAGCAGGATGCGGTGATCTCCGACGAGTTGAACCATGCGAGCATCATCGACGGCGTCCGGCTGTCGAAGGCCCAGCGCTTCCGCTACCGCAACAACGACATGGAGGACCTCGAGGCCCAGCTGAAGGAGGCGGCGGGGGCACGGCGGCGGCTGATCGCGACGGACGGCGTGTTCTCGATGGACGGCTTCCTCGCCGACCTCCCGGCGATCTGCGATCTGGCCGAGCGTCACGATGCGATGGTGGCCGTCGACGACTCCCACGCGGTGGGGTTCATGGGCCCGGGCGGGCGGGGCACCCACGAACACCACGGGGTGATGGACCGCGTCGACATCCTCACGGGGACGCTCGGCAAGGCGATGGGCGGCGCGAGCGGCGGGTACGTGGCCGGCCCGAAAGAGGTCGTGGAGCTCCTCCGCCAGCGGTCGCGGCCGTACCTCTTCTCCAACACGATCGCGCCGGCCGTCGTGGGCGGGTCGCTGAAGGCGATCGAGCTATTGACGGCGTCCACCGAGCTCCGCGACACGCTCGAAGGCAACACGCACTTCTTCCGAGGGGAGATGGAGGCGGCCGGGCTCGACGTGCTCCCCGGCGAGCACCCGATCGTGCCCGTGATGCTCGGCGACGCGGCGCTCGCGGGACGGATGGCGGAGGCGATGCTTGCCAAGGGCGTGTACGTGATCGGCTTCTCCTACCCGGTGGTGCCGAAGGGCAAGGCGCGGATCCGGGCGCAGGTCTCGGCGGGGCATACGCGGGACGACCTCGCGTTCGCGGTGCAGGCGTTCACGGACTCGAAGTCCGAGCTCGCCTAAGAGAACAGATCAGCCCGCGTGACGGTCGAGATGCGCGTCGAGTCGACCCTCGAGGGCGTCGAATCGCGAATCCATCCGAGCAGCGAGAGCATCGATCCGCGATCCGAGGGCATCGATCCGCGATCCGAGGTAGAAGAGGCTGCCGAGGGAGGTCGCGGCGAGAAGTCCGATCGCGGTCCAGACGGCGGCATCCATGCCTATCGAGCGTAGCACCGCACCCTGCTCCGAACTGTGACGGATCTCACAACCCGATCGAGTGCAGTACGGACACGGAAGAGGCGAGGGCAGATGCCCTCGCCTCGTTCCGATGGAGCGGGGAACCTAGCTGTAGGTGTTGTAGTAGGTCCCGACCTGCTCGCGGTAGGCGTCCGAACGGTAGTCGGTCACCTCGTCGAGCTCCGGCGCATTCTTGATCTGGTCCTTCGTGAGTCGAACTTCCACCTCACGACGGTCCAGGTCGATCCGCTCGATCACACCGGCCGGCAGCAATACCTTCCGGCCGAGGATCCACGGACCCGTGTCGACAACAACGTAGGCAGAACCCACGTCGTAGGTGGCGTCATCGATCTTCCCGATGTCGCCGTCGGTGGCCTTCACCTTGGCTCCTTGGATGTCCATCGGCTTGGCCATGATGTCCTCTCGATAACTCCAGAGGTCAGTCCTCATAGGGCACCTCCTTCACTTGGTCGATTCGTGCCTTGGGGACTTCACCTTGTTCCCTACCCCGACAGCGAGATGGGAAACCGGCAAGGGTCGGATGGGTGATTCGGCACAGAGGTTCTGTGCCGCAGCTCTTCCGGGCCGACCGGCGAGATCGACTCCGGCCGCGGGAGATCCCGTCCACGCTGCGGCGGAGGGCGTACCGACCCGCGAAAGGAACTGCGAAGTATTTCCGCTACGGCACGCCGTGGCGCTCGGGCGCGTCCGTGATCGGCTCGGGGCTGTGGAAGACGGCCTCCACGTTGTTCCCGTGGAGATCGTTCACGAATGCGCCGTAGTAGCGAGGGGAATACTGCATCCAGACGCCGGGCTCGCCGCGGATGGTCGCGCCCGCGGCGATCGCGGCTTCGAAGAAGGCGTCCACCTGCGACCGGTCCGCTGCATCGAACGCCACGTGGGCGGCGGTCGTGACCGGGGAACCCTCGCAGATCGAGAAGTCGTCCAGATCCTGCCGGCCGTACGAGATGCAGTTCGGTTCCTCGTACAACTCCTCCATCCCGAGCGGCGCGAGCGCCGCCGAGTACAGCCGTCGACTCGCCGGGAAGTCCTCCACCACGAACAGGACGTGGTCGACGATGATCAACCGCTCGGTCACGTGACCTCCTTCGTTCGTCCTGGGCCCGGTTTGGCTGCCCGAGCCCGATGCGGGAGGATGCTACCCATGCCCCACTCGGTCGGCGACCTCGCGGAGGTCCTGGACAACCTCGGCGTCTTCTCGATGCACCCCGAGGAGGTCCTCGCACTGTGTCCCTCCGGCTTCCGACGGGTCCCGATCACCCAGGGAGACGAGTTCTACCTCTCCCTCCAGGGGTTCACGGCGAACCAGCCCGCCTACGCGCACACCCATCCGGATTCCGAGGAATGGGTCGTGGTGCTCGAGGGAGCCGGGAAGGCGCTGCTGGCGGACAACCCCGTGCCGCTCGAGGGGAGCCTCGTGATCGGGCGGGCGACGGCGCATCCGCACGGCTTCGTCAGCGGCGACGGCCCGATGACGCTCCTGTCGATCCAGCTCCCCCGTCCCTCCGAGCCCGCAACCACGTGGGACCAGCCGGGAGAGACGACGGATCCGATCGACTGCAGCTCCGGGGGGACGTGCCGGCGGTGCTATCGATGCGGCGGCCACAGCCACAACCACCGCGCGAAGCTCTTCGTGTGCGAGAACTGCACGCTCGAGTTCTGACCTACGGACCGGACCCCGAGCGCTCCTCCGCGAGTCGTGCCAGGTTCTCCAGCTGCTTGCGATCCGCCCGGTTCACGTACACCTTGAAGAGCGAACGGACACCCGGCTGCAGCCAATACGGGACGTAGTTCACGCGCTCGATCGTCTCCGTGTAGGTGATCCGGGAGCCCTCACCGTCGGGCGCTACGTCGTAGCGGTGGATGAAATAGGCGTCCCACGGCTTCCCGCGCTTCCGGTCGAGGTGGGCGTCGGTCTCGATCACGAACGTCTGCGGGCTGGAAGCCACCGTCACCTCGGAGCGGTCGTGGAACGTGCCGTTGTCGGCGGCGCCGGAGGAAGTGAATGCCGTCCCGACCGCCGCGGGTCCCTCAGGCGCCTCGATCGACAGGAGCTTGAACGTCTGGCTGCTCGCGCGCTCCCCCGACCAGTCCAGATGGTTCCGCAGGTCCGCGATCGTGTCGTAGACCATCTGCGGCGACGCACTCGACGTCACCGAGGTTTGGGTCCGATAGCCCAGCGGTCGATCAGCGGACATCGAGGACACCTACGACGACGACGAACCGCCGCGCGGGAGGCGGACGTGATCCTCCTCGGACTCCTTCCAGACCTCCTCGACGTTCTCGACGTTGAAGCCGTACTCGAACACGAGTGTGCCGCCGTAGGCGGCCCCGAAGGTGACGAGCGCCCCGGCGAGCAATGACAGGACGAGCCACACCGCGAGCGTCTGGCCCTCCTCGAAGTTGGGGATCCGCTGGAAGAGGTTGAAGAAGGTCAGGACCTGGGCGGTGATCATCACCGTCGCGTGCCAGTTGATCGTCCGCCAAACCTGGGTGTGCTTGGCCTTCCCGATCGGCCCGCTCTTGCGGTCGCGGGGGATCCCTTTCCACCAATCCCAGAACCCGGTGATGATGGCCAGGATCGCAACCACATAGCCGGCCACCATCACGAAGGTGGCCGCGACGAAGAAATCGCGAGCGCGGAACGGGTCGCCCTTCGAGAAGAACGAGATCAGATCGAACAGAGCCGCGAGCGTGAAACAGACGATCGGGAAGTCGGTCAGCGGCGGGTGGAACGGCTTCCCGGTGAAGCCGCGGACCCCCTGGAATCGGCGCCCCTTCAGCGACCAGGTGGGACGGATCGAGAACAGCCTCGCCATCGGTTCCCTCCCTCTCGGATGGAACCCGCATCATGCCACGACGTTTGCGGCGCGCGCCTCGCGGACATCATCCCCGCATGCGGATCGGCTACACGCTCTCGAGCGAGGAGCACGGGCCCGGCGACCTCCTCCTGTACGGGCGCATCGCCGAGGAGTCGGGCTTCGACTTCCTGACGATCTCCGACCACTTCCACCCCTGGACCTCGCGGCAGGGCCAGAGCCCGCTGGTCTGGAGCGTCCTCGGGGGACTCTCGGTCAAGACCGAGCACGTGCCGATCATGACCGCGGTCACGTGCCCGACCATCCGGATCCATCCGGCGATCGTCGCGCAGGCGGCAGCCACCACCGCGGCCCTTCTCCCCGACCGCTTCATCCTCGGGCTCGGGAGCGGGGAGCAGCTCAACGAGCACGTCGTCGGCATGGGATGGCCGCATCCCGTCGAGCGGCTCCACATGCTCGACGAGGCTATCGAGCTGATCCGTCAGCTGTGGACGGGCGAGCTCGTGACCGAGTGGACGGAACACTTCACCGTGGATCGCGCGCGCCTCTACACCCTCCCGGAGACCTCGCCCCCCATCGCGGTCGCCGCGTCGATCCCGGCGGCGGCCACCCTCGCCGGCCGGAGCGGCGACGCGCTGATCTCGACGAAGCCCGACGCGGATCTCGTGAAGGCATTCCATGACGCCGGCGGCGAGGGCAACCCCGTCTACGGCCAGCTGACCGTGTGCCACGGACCCGACGAGGAGAAGGCGAAGCAGGAAGCACTCGAATGGTGGCCGAACAGCTCCGCGCCCGGCGAGCTCGGCGTGGAGCTCGCGGAGCCGCAACACTTCGAACAGGTGGCCGAGTTGGTCACCGCCGATGCAGTTGCCGAGAAGGTCGTCTGCGGCCCCGGAACGGGGCCGATCGTGGAGAAGATCGGCGCCTTCGAAGAGGCCGGCTTCGACCACGTGTTCCTGCATCAGGTTGGGCCGCGGCAGGAGGAGTTCCTGGAGTTCGCCAAGGAAGAGCTGCTGCCGGCCATCCGCGGCTAGGTAGCGCCCACCGCGCTTGCCCACGGCATCCCCGGCCGCTATGGTCCGCGTGCGTGGATACCTACATGGTCGTGCTGCGGATCGTGCACATCCTGGCGGGCGTGTTCTGGGTTGGCGCCGCGCTCACGACGATCCTGTTCCTCCAGTCGACGGCGCGCGAGGTCGGACCGGCCGCGGGCCCGTTCATGGCGCACCTGGCCGGCAAGAAGCACCTCGTGGACTGGGTGCTCCGCGCGGCCGGACTCACGATCCTGGCGGGCGCGCTCATGTACTGGCGCGTCTCGGGCGGGCTCGACGGAAACTGGATCACGTCGGCGCAGGGTCTCTCGCTCACGATCGGAGCGCTCTGCGCGATCGCGGCGTTCTCGCTCGGCATGTCGGTCGTACGGCCTTCGATCATGGCGACGCTCGCGATCGGCAAGGCGGTGGCCGAGAGCGGCGGCCCGCCTACACCCGAGCAGGGCGCGCAGCTCCAGGCGCTCCAGAAACGGGGGAAGGCGGTCGGGCAGATCATCGTCCCGCTGCTCGTGGTCGCCGTGAGCGGGATGGCCGCCGCCCGCTACCTCTAGATACCGACCCACCGACGCACTACTCCGCGGTCCCCCTGCGACACAACGATCACCATCCACGGGTGACACCCGCGTGAGTCCCAGTTCGAGGGGCTTCCCCGGATGGGACGGACTCGCGGGTGACCGAGGATGACCGGTGCCCTGTGCGGCTCACGACCCGGCGGCTCCGACCCGCAAGGCGAGCGCTCGAAGGAGCTGAGAGTGGCAACCCAACCCCTCACGGGACGCACGTGGAAGGTTTTCCTCGGGATCGGCGCGATCTCGACGCTGACCTATTTCCTCCTGGGTGCACCCAAGAGCCAGATGATCCTGTATCAACTGACAGGGATCGTCTCGGTAGCGGCAGTGCTCGTCGGCGTCCGTCGCAACCGCCCCGCATCGGCGCGTCCGTGGATCCTCCTCGCGCTCGGCATCTCGACCTGGGTGATCGGCGACGCGATCTGGAACGGCTATGAGCTGGTGCTCCATCGCGTCGCACCATGGCCGTCCAGGGCGGACTACATCTATCTCGTGGGGCCGGTCCTCATGGCCTTCGGTCTGACCGGGATGCTGCACCGACGAGGCACGCCCCGCGACGTCGAAGGCGCCCTCGACGCGCTCATCATCGCGGCCGGAGCGGGCGCGCTCTCCTGGGCGTTCCTGATGGCCCCGTACGCCGCGGACACATCGTTGGACGGTATCTCGCAGGCCGTCGCGGTCGCCTACCCGCTCACCGACGTCCTGCTGCTCGCCGTCATCGTGCGGCTCGCGCTCGCTCCCGGCAGCCACTCGACGAGCCACCGGCTGCTCGCAGTCGCGATCATGTGCACGTTCGTCGGCGACATCGCGTACTCGATCCAATCCCTGCACGGCACGTACTACACGGGGAACATCGTCGACGCGAGCTGGCTCACGTTCTACTGGCTGATGGGGGCGGCCGCCCTGCATCCCTCGATGGCGAACGTTCGGCAGTCCGTCGGTGCCGTCACCCAGCAACCGAGCCGGTCCCGCCTGGGGATCCTCGCGCTCGCCGCCTCGCTCGCACCGCTGACGCTCGTCGTGCAGTGGCTCCGAGACGCGCCGCTCGACATCCCCGTCATCGCCGGCGCCTCGATCTTCATCTTCCTGGTCGTGCTGGTACGCATGGAACGGCTCGTCGGGTCCGTCCAGACCAAGGTGATCGAGCTCAAGACACAGGGTGAGGTGCTGGGCCGTTCACTCGAGCTGCGGGAGGAGCTGGAGGTGCAGCTCCGGTACCAGACGCTCCACGACCCCCTCACGGGCCTCGCCAACCTCAACCTCTTCAACGACCGGCTCGACCACGCGATCGACCGGCTCATCCGCACGGGCGGTGCGGTGGGTGTCCTGTTCCTCGACATCGACGACTTCAAGGTGGTCAACGACACCCTGGGGCACGACGCGGGAGATCGCGTGCTCGTCGCACTCGGTCAGCGGATGCGCGGAGCGCTGCGAGGGACCGATGTCGCCGCTCGGATCGGAGGGGATGAGTTCGCCATCCTCCTGGATGCGATGACCACGCCGGAGGATGCTCGTCGCGCCGCGCGGCGCCTCCTGGACGCACTGGACGGACCTCTCCCGATCGGCGGTCGGACGATCAAGGTGCACGCCAGCATCGGCGTCGCGTCGACCGAGGATCCCAGGATGCTCGGCCAGGACCTGCTGCGAGAGGCGGACACGGCAATGTACGCGGCCAAGAACGAGGGCAAGCACCGCTACGTCCTCTACGAGTCCTCCATGCAGGACGAGCTCTTCGGAGAGCTCCGCCTGCTGGCCCAGCTCCAAGCGGGGATCGATCGAGGGGAGTTCCGTGCCTTCTATCAGCCGGTCGTGCAGCTTCCGGGCGGCGAGATCATCGGAGCCGAAGCGCTGATCCGATGGCAGCACCCCGACCGTGGTCTGATCCTGCCCGGCCGATTCCTCCCCGTCGCGGAGCGGGCAGGCACCATCTTCGAGCTCGATCGGTGGATGCTGAAGGAAGCGTGTCGCCAGGCGGCCGGTTGGAACGAACTGTCGGTCGACCGACCGCTCACCGTCAGCATCAACGTCTCGGCGGAGAGCCTGCAGCGGGTGGAGATCGTGGACGCGGTGGCCTACGCGGTCGCTTCCGCGAGGATCGACCCCCACGACGTCATCCTGGAGATCACGGAGAGCGTCCTGGTTCGCGATGTCGACGACATGATCCAACGCCTGGGAAGGCTCAAGGACGTCGGCGTGGGCATCGCGATCGACGACTTCGGCACCGGCTATTCATCGCTCGAGCACCTCCGCAGCTTCCCGGTCGATGTCCTCAAGATCGACAAGGCGTTCGTGGACAGCGTGGCGCGTGGGCCCGAGGATGCGGGCTTCGCCAAGGCGATCATCATGCTCGCCGATCAGCTCCATCTGCGGACGACCGCGGAGGGTGTCGAGACGGAGGACCAGGCAACCGCGCTGGCGTCACTCGGCGCGGGCAGCGCGCAAGGCTGGCTCTACTCGAAGGCGGTTCCCGCCGAGGAGATGAGGGAGTTCGTCCTGCGCCAGTCGCGTGGGGAGGACTGGCGCACCGGAGAGCCACCGCTTCCGATCCCCGGCGAGGACATGCCCGTTCCGGTTCCGGCCTGAGGACGTGCCCGACCGTCAGGGCCGGCGAACGCGGGGGAGGAACCTGCCCGTCCGCGCCACGTACGCCTCGTATTCCGCACCGTGTCGACGGAGCATCTCCTCCTCTTCCTCTTGGGCCTCAACGGTGATGAACCTCGGACCCCACAACGTGTTGTAGGCGATGAAGACGAGCACTGAGAGGTAGTTGAGCGTCAACAGGAACAGACCGACGGGCAGCAGGAGGAACTGGAAGTAGAAGGGATGCCGCACGTACCGGTGGAATCCCGTGGTCATCAGCGCTCGCTCCTCGGCTCCCAACCGATAGACCCGGACGGCGAGCTTCCTTCCGACCACGATCAGGACCGCCAGGCTTCCCACGGAGATGACCACCCCCGCGATCTGCAGCGCGAGATCCGGTCCGGCGAAGAAGGAGAGGTCGCGCGAGTAGAGGATCCCGATGCCGCCGAACAGGCCGTCGATCGCGAACGCCAGCGGGATGCCGATCGTGATCGTCATCGCTGCGATGTGCCAGACGCGGGTCCCCACGCTCTCCTCTTCGGAGCGCTCCCGCTCGACCTCTCGGCGTCTCGCCTCCGTCTGACGAGTGCCCTCCCACCGCACGATCAGCAACCAGAAGAGTCCGACGGCACCCCAGATCACCGCGACGAGCACGGCGACGGTCTCGATGGAGAACACCTCGTCAGGAACCCATCTCGTCGTACTCGTCGGCGAAGTCCCAGACACGGAGATCGCCGGGCTCGAGCCGGATGATGACGTGGTCGCCCGCCGGCCCCACGTAGGCGGCGCCTTTCTCCGGACCGATGTACCTGCTCGCGATCCGCACAGCGGTTCCGTGCGCGCCGTCCTCGACGATCCCGGCGGCACACCGAACCTCGACGCCGCGGAGCGGGGGCACCGACTCGGCGACCACGATCGAGGCCCGTGGGTCGCGACGGACGTGTCGCGTCTTCACGTCCTCGGCGCCGGCCCAGACGTTGAAACCGCCGTCGCGCCACTCGTGCCAGACCGGCGAGAGCAGCACCGTTCCGTCAGCCCGATGGGTCGCCAGCACGGCGACGAGCGGTTCCTCGAGGAATCCATCCAGGTCCTCGATATCCAGGTTCCTCCGCACGAGCGAACCCTACCGACGTCGGTGGCTGGAGGCGGGATGCACCTCGAGCGACACCGGAAGCCCGTGGAAGCGGCCGAGGGCCGCGGCGGCCGTCTCGATCGCGCTCGTGTCACCGCGCTTCGGCTCAGCGTAGAAGTGGACCGCGATGGCGACGGCCTCACGCGCGAGCGTCCGTCTCCAGTGCCCGCCGACATGACCGTTCAGGAGGAACACGCCGCTCGGGTAGGTTCGGTCGCCCCAGGCGGCGCGTGCTTGCTCCGCGCCCGCCTCGCCGTAGAAGCGGGACTCGGTGAAGCCGACGACGAGCTCGTCGTAGGTCTGGAGGAGGTGGGCACCGCGGACCGGTGGCGGCGTGTCGTCATCCGATGCCACCGACCACAGCTGGAGCGCGTCGACCGTCTCGCTCCGGACCTCGGAGGACCCCAGGAGCTCGAGGGCCTTGCGGAGGTCGGTCATGGTGAGCCCCGACCACCAGCTCATGTCCTTCACGGTCGCCGGACCGTGGCTCGTGAGGTAGCGCCGGACGAGCTCGACCAGCGCGTCGTCCCGGTCGAACCGACCTCCTGCGGGAACGCGGTCGTCGAGGAGAGCGAACGTCTGCTGCTTCCCCTCGAGGCCGCCGCTCCCGATCACGGCCTCCAGCTCGCAATGACTCAAGAAGTACGGCATCCGCTGTCCGGATCGGTCGATGCCCGCGTCGTCCAGCACCGCGCCGATCTCCTTGCGGGTGAGTCGGTTCCCGCCTCTAAGCGCGGACACGATCACGTTCTCGGCCCGTGCCCGTGTGCGTGAGTCCAGACCGAGCTCGCGGTACCTCCCGGCGCTCCCCTGCTGCACGCGTGGACCGCTGAGGGCGAGCAACCAGCGGATGTCGTTCCGGGCGACGAAGTGCCAGGTGGGTCGGAGCACGTGGGTGCGGATGATCGAGCCGCTCGCCAACGCCTCGTCCACGTCCTCGCGGACCAACCCGGTGGAGCGCTGGCCGATCGACCACGAAGCCGGGCCGTAGTCCTGTGCCTGCATCGCGAGGTGCCACCGGACGACCTCGTCCGCGGCCTTGAAACCGGCCCCCGTGAGCCGCGAATTGCGCATCCGTCGCCGCGCGATCTCAGGAGGCTTCATGGGAGCCGCAGTCTACGGACGGCCCAGGACGCACTATCCGACGACGCCGGGGCCCACCGAACGATCGCGCGTCTGGAAGCGAGTCCGGAACGTGCGCCATTTCCTCCAGAGCACGAAGACCGTGACGAGCACGAGCGCTGCGAGGATCGCAGCGATCGCCGGCCACGCAACCGCCGAGAACGCAAGCGCGCCGGAGATGCCGTCCTCTCCGAGGCTCACCACCGGGTTCCCGCCTCCACCGGTGACCGCGGTCGACACGGGACGAGCCGCGGTGCGGCCGACCTGCGTCGCCAGCGCCGCCGCGATCCCGAGCCCGGCGGTCACGCCGGGATCGAGGTCGAACGCGCTCGCGGACGCGAGCGCCAGCAACCCTCCTACGACGGGCGCGACTGCCAGGCCGACCACATGCAGGACATGATCGACGATCGGCACCTTGTCGCCGATGAAGTCCGCCAGCCCGACCAGCCCGACGATCCCCAAGACGAGCGGATCGCCCAGGTTGTCCCACGGCGCCGGCAGGTCGATAAGGTCCGTGTAGCGGTTGAGGAGCCCGACCGTCAGGAGCGGGATGTACGCGTTGAGTCCGGCCGCCGTCGAGAGCCCGAGCGCCGTGAAATAGCCCGCGATCCCTTCCACGGGATGACGTTATCCATGGAGGGTCGGTCACAACCCTCGCGAGGGATGGGCGATGAAGTCTCGTAGGAAGGTCGCCCGCCCTTCTATCGAGTCACGAGGGACGGTCACCATCTCGTAACTCGCTCGTTCGTACGCGTCGATGAGGGCCTCGTGGAACTCCATGGTCTCCGCGAACGACATCGTTCGCTCGTCGTCAGTCATGTACACCTCCTCCCAGGGCTCGAGCACGAGCACGTCGGTGTGATAGCGGTACCGGTTGGCCGCCAAGACGCTCGGACTCGGATCGACACCTAACACGACCGCGTAGGCGATGCAGTCAGGGACGCCTCGGTCGAAGACGGTCGGTCGTTCTGATCGCTGCGCAGCTTCGTGATCCTGGATCGAGCGTCTCAAGAGCAGGTCGACGAAGAGGAGTGGGTTGGTCTGCGGCGTTCCCTTGCCGCCCACCGCCCGTTGCGTCGCGAGGATCTCGCGTGCGGGTTCGGGGACACGGTCGATGGTGGTATCGAGGTTGTCGATGACGGCGGTCTTCCCCGAGCCAGGAGCACCGGTCAGGACGAAGAGCTGCCTCGAACCCATCTGGACTCCTTCCCGCGCACCCAGCGGTCAGCGCCGGCGTGCGTCGATCTCCCGGACCCTCGCCTTGACCAGCTTCTTGATGAGCGTCGCGGGCAGAGGCTTCCCGATCGGGAACCGGATCGTCCCCTTCGAAACCTCGTACTTCTCGAGCTCCTTCGCGAACTCCTGCATGACCCCGTTGCTCGCCGGGAAGAAGCTGCAGTGGTTCTTGAACCCCGCGTAGTACACGAGGTATCGCCCGTCGTAGGAGAAGCCGGGCATCCCGTAGCCGATCTTCTCGGTCGCCGTGGGCGCCGCTGCCTTGACCGACTGCCTGACCTTCTCCAATGTCGCGCGGACGTCCTCCGGCAGGGCCTTCAGGTACTCCTCGACGCTCTTCGGCTTGTCCATCGCTGCATCCTAGGACCGGCCACGGAGCTTCTGGAGAGCCTGCTTCGACGTCTTCTTCACCGCGCTGTCCCGCTCGTTCTCGAGGAGCGCTTCGATGGCCGGGATCACGGTGGGATCGCCGATCGCTTCCAACGCGGACACGGCGAACTCACGGACGAAGGGCTGCTCATCCTCCAGGAGTCCCACGAGACGCGTGGTCGCTCGGGGATCGGGCATCCACCCGATCGCGGTCGCCGCGAACATCCTGACGCCCCAGTCCTCGTCGGAGAGCGCTCGGAGGAAGACGTCCGGCGCCTCGGGAGGCCGGACCGAACCGAGGGCGAGGATGGCCTGGCCTCGGACTTCACCATCCGGATCAGCCGCCGCACGAAGCAGCGCACCGACGAGGGACGGCGGAGCAGAGCCCGGCTCGAGGCGCATGCAGGCATTCGCGGTGCTGAATCGGACCTTGGAGTCGGGATCCGCGAGGAGTGCGACGAGCGTGGCGAAGTCCTTCGCGCGAACGGCTCGCTTCGCCGCGCGTTCCGCTCGGAATCGTTCGAACATAGCGAGAGCTCCGTTTCTCCGTTCCTCGAAGGCCACAAGATAGGCCCTTCACTTCACCCTGCGCCTACAGGTTCTCAACCGCCCGAGCGTTGAACGTCCGATGAGTGAGGTCGCTCGACTCCCGCGAACATGGCAGGCTCCCGAAACCTCCATGCCCGCGACCCACGCGTTCGAGTCGTTCTTCGAGGACGAGAAGGATCGCCTGCTCCGGGTGCTCTCCGTCATCACCGGCAGCCGGGCGGAGGCGGAGGACATCGCCCAGGAGGCATTCACCCGAGTGTTCGAGCGGTGGGACTCCGTCGAGGCGATGGAGGATCCAACCGCCTACCTGTACCGGACGGCGATGAACGGGTTCCGGAGCGAGTACCGGCGTGCCGCACGAGCCGTCAAGCGTGCTGTGGGGCTCGGTCCACCCGTCGACGTCTTCCAAGCGGTCGAGGACCGCGAGCTCGCTGCACAAGCGCTCGCTCGACTCACTCCGCGTCAGCGGGCCGCGCTCGTGCTCACCGAAGCACTGGGCTACTCGGGTGAGGAAACCGGCGCGGTGCTCGGCATCAAGGCATCGACCGTCTGGGCGCTCACGCACCAGGCCCGCACGGCCCTGAGAGGAACGACGGAGGAGAACCCAGATGGCTGATCCCCGGACGATCGTCGAGCGCGAGCTGGGCCGAGTGGACGTGCGGCCGTTCACCCTCGACACCTTCCACACGCGCCGCGAACGCAACCGCCGGAACCAGCGGCTCGCCGCGGGGGCTGTCGGCATCTCGATCGCGCTCGCGATCGCGGTGGTCGCCTCACAGATCGCGATCCAACGAGACCGGACCGGGGGCGCATCGATGCCACGCAACGGCGTCATCGCGTTCCAGGGGAACCGCGGACTGTTCTTGAGCGATCCGGACGGGACGAGCTCCCACAGAACCATGCCGCCTCCGGACCCGCCGGGGGAATGCCTCATCGACCGGGCGCACCCGTGCGATTTCCGCGGCATGACCTGGTCGCCGGACGGGTCGCAACTCGCGTTCGCCTTCGGCGAGCTCTCCGTCGGGCTCCTCGGCGACATGTCGCTCTACGTGATGGACGCCGACACGGAGGAGGTTCGTCTCCTAGCCAGATGCCCGGCGAGATCGGGCGACGACACGGGAGATTGCGACAACGGCCAAGGCCTGTCCTGGTCTCCCGACGGAGAACGGCTCGTCCTCTCCTCCGGGTCGGATCTCTTCGTGGTCGACGCCGTGTCGGGAGAGCTCTCGCAGGTCACCGGCTGCCCATCGTGTGCCTACGAGGGGCGAGCTCGACACCCCGCCTGGGCGCCTTCCGGGGAACTGATCTCCTTCAGCGGCGAAGGCTCGGTCGACGTCGTGCGCAGCGACGGCACAGGCTGGCGCACCGTCGTCGGCAGCTTGCAGGCGACGTTCGATCATCTGAACGGGACTCCATCGGGATGGTCACCCGATGGCACGAAGCTCACGTTCTTGGCGACCCAAGGGATCTACGTCGTCGGCGCGGACGGCTCCGACCTGCGGCTCGTCGTGTCGCGGCACAGCGGTGAGAGCCCCGGCGCGCCGTCGTGGGCACCGGGCGGCGACCGGATCCTGTACCTCAATGTTCCCGAGGTCGGTGGTCCGACGGATCATCTTGCTGAGATCCGGATCGTGGATGCGGATGGCACGGGCGATCGGCTCCTCTACCGATCGAGCTGTTGCATCGGGGATTGGGGAGGTCCCACGTTCTCCCCCGACGGGACGTTGATCACCTTCTACCTCGAGGTCGATGACACCTGGAACGTCTACGTGATGACCGCCGCAGGCGACGACGTGCGGCGATTCCGGGGATACGGCGAGCCGGCGTGGCAGGCGCTCCCGAGATGAACGTACGCCGGCGCGTCTCTCTCGGCGTGGTCTCGTGCGCACTGCTTTCCGGATGCACGTCGGCTCCGATCGAGGACCCCGTTCCCTCGGCGACCCCAGCCACGCCGACCGCCGTCGACGGGTCGTTCGACGTCGGCGAAGGACGCACCCTCCACATGGAGTGCCGCGGCGAGGGCTCGCCGACGGTCATCATGGAAGCCGGTGACGAGGGCGGCGTGGAGCAATGGTCGCAGGTCATGCCCGATGTGGCCGACCTCACGCGAACGTGTGCCTACGACCGAGCCGGGGTCGGTCTGAGCGATCCCGCGACCGGCTGCCGGGGACTGGACGACCTCACGGGCGACCTCGAAGCCCTGCTCACCGCGGCCGCGATCCCCGGTCCCTACGTACTGGTCGCCTCGTCGGGCGGTGGGTACATCGCCTCCGGGTTCGCCGCGGACCATCGGGACGCGATCGCCGGCGTCGTGTTCGTCGACGTCCCAGGACCCTTCCTGGATCCGCCGCCCGATCTCGTCGATTTCCTGAAGTGCGACGCCCCAACCAACATCGAACGGCGTGACTACTTGGGCGTCGAGCATGCCGGATGGGATGCGCGCGCGGAGATCGGCGATATCCCCGTCACCGTGATGTCGGTCGATTACGGCTCGGACGCCACCATGGAGGCAGAGAAGACCAACGTCGACGTCCAACGGGGATGGCTCGTCTTCAGCCCTCGAGCCACGCAGGTCGTCGTGCACACGGGTCACGACATCGTCGGCGAGGATCCCCAGCACGTGATCGAGGAGGTCGCGCGGGTCCTGGAGGCGACCCCACCACCGGAGGGTCGGATCCTGTACTCGCGCATCAGAGACTCGGGCGTGACGGACTTCTTCGAGGCGAACCCCGACGGGTCGAGCGAGACGCCGTTCGCGGTGGGGGAAGCGATCGAGCCGAGGAACCTGTCACCGGACGGTTCTCGGCTCGCGGTCGTCGCGGAGATCGGGGAGGGTGCGTTCGTCGCCGGCACCATCGGGATCGACGGGAGCGGGCTCCGACTCTTCTCGAAGCACGACCCCACGTTGAACCTCGCGTGCGGGGTCTGGGCGTCCCCTCGCCGATTGGCGTGCGAGGGCTGGGACGACTCCGATCCTTCGAGGAACGGGATCTACACGGTCCGAGCGTCCGATGGGGGCGCCGTCAAGCAGCTCACGCGGGCCCGGGACGTTCCCTGCGAGTACTCGCCGGACGGGACGCAGCTGGCCTTCGTCCGGACCGGGACCGATCCTCAGCTGGGGGCGTTGATGGTGATGGATGCCGAGGGAGGTGACGCTCGCCCCCTGTTCGACGACGTCGAGCTCACCGGCATCGCATGTGACTGGTCCCCCGACGGGACCAGGATCCTCACCGGTGGCGCAGACGGCCGTCTCGTCATGGTTGCGCTCGACGGCGCCAGCTCACCGTTCGTCGGCGAGGGGATCGGCGGGTTCGCCGCGGGCGGCACCTGGTCGCCGGACGGTTCGCACATCCTCTTCTCGATGACGTTCGAAGGTGCGCAGTGGGACGTCTACGTCGCTGCGGCCGACGGGTCGAACCTCACCCGCATCACGGACTCTCCCCTCATCGAGGAAGGCGGGATCTGGCTGCCATGAGAAGAACACGTGCACGGTGGGGAACCCTGCTCCTAGTCCTCGCGATCCTGGGATCCGCCTGCGGCGCCGATGAGCCACCCCCGACGCCGGCCGACTCATCCGAGCCGACCTCGTCCCCGAGCCCGGAGGTGTCGCCGCTCGTCGGCGAGTGGAAGCGGGTCACCACCTGCCAGGAGCTCGTGGGGATGCTCGAGGCGAACGGCTTGGCGGAACGGGCCGCCCAGGCCATCGAAGGCAACGGCTGGGTGGGCGGAACGCTCGAACAGCTCAACAAGAAGAACGATCCGTGCGAAGGCGCGGTCCCTCGCGAGCACTCCCACTTCTTCACCGAGTTCGGCACCTTCGGATCTCTCGACTGGCGCGGCGAACAGGTCGACGACGGGACCTACGAGATCGTGGACGACCGCACGTTCATGATCGGCGAGGCCACGTTCCATTTCGAGATCCAGGGCGACACGATCGCGTTCGAACCGGTCCTGCCCGAGAAATGCACCGGCTTCGATTGCGTGTGGATGATCGCCGTCGCCTCGCCCGGCTACACGTGGGAACGCGTCAGCTGACCTCCGAGCCGTCGCGGCCTCTTCGGCCCGGACCCCCACTCGGCTCGAACTTCAGGACGTCTCCGGGCTGACAGTCGAGGACGTCGCAGATCGCCGAGAGCGTCGAGAACCTGACCGCACGGGCCCTGCCGTTCTTGAGCACGGAGAGGTTCACGACCGTGACGCCGGCGCGTTCCGCGAGCTCGGTGAGGGTCATCCCCCGGTCCTCGAGCACGCGATCCAGATGCACGACGATCCGATGGTCGAGCTGCGGTTCCGGCTCAGATCGTGGCATCGACGTCCTCGCGCAGTCGGGCGCCGTACGCGAACACCTCCGCGAGCGCGAAGAAGCCGACAGCGGCCATGATCGCCGACGGGGACACCACGGGGTAGGTCACGTACACCTCTCCGAGTCGGACCGGCTGGGGCGACATCAGCGAGAACACCCCGTCGCGGAACAACCACTCCGTGAAAACGCCCTGGAGGATCGTCACGATCGGGAAGCCGAGCAAGAACAGGGCACCCAGCCACCGGAGTCGCGCCACGTTGGCCCGCTCGAACGGAGCGCCGCGGGCAGCCGAGCGCGTCACCGCGCGGACGAGCCAGAGCACGGCGATCGCCAGGACCCACCATGCGAGCGCGGGAGCCGTCGCAAGCAACCGCTCGTTCAGCGTCGGGTCACCGATATCCGCCGTGACGGGGACGTTGGCGGCCCCCACCTCGTCTCCTATGCGCAGGTGCTCAACGGAGACGGTGACGTTGAGTGAGAGGACGGACGAGTCCTGCCCGAAGCCGGTCAGGCGGTGCGCGACGTCAAGCCCGCCCAACGAGTACGGCAAGCCAGAGCAAGACGGTGAGGACGAGGGACGCGGTGCGAGCGGCACGTGACGGCATGGGATCCATCTGGAGCTCCTCCCTATCGTTCATCGATATTATCGATGAACGATAACATCGAGAAACGATATGTCAAGTGGAGGTTCCGTCGAGCTCAGAGATCGAGCTTGCCCGACCCCGGCGGCAGGAGCATCGGGTTCCCGAGCGCTTCGAACCGACGGAGCGCCTTCTTCGGCCGGTACCTCTGTGCGAGGCCCATCACGACCGAGCTGTCGGCCTCGACCCCTTCCGCGTAGATCGCGTCGGACCGTTCCCCGTCCGGGAGCCTGACGTAGCCGTCGTAGACCAGCACATGACGAGAGCCTGCATCAGCTCGCTTCGCCACGACGTGCGCGATCCCTTCCTCGAGACCCTCCTCGAGCCTCTCCGCCGCGAAGCGGTTCAGCGTGCGCTCCGAGCGGGTTTCCGACATCACGAACGGGATCAGCGGCCCTCCCTCACGCACGGACTCGATCCCGTGGTCGAGGGCCGCGAAGGCGAGGTCGATCAACTCCTGCGAGTACTCGTTCCCCATGGCGTCGAGCGTACCCCGTCGCCGGTCGGGGAAGGACGCGGTGGCGAATGTGTGTGTGGCCTCCGGCGTCGATCGCTCTGCCCTACGCGGTAAGAGCTAGCTCGTACAGGCGACGTCCGATGCCGGATGCGCCTCCGCCTCCAGCCTGTCTACGGTGGCCTGTTCGTACCGTATCCACCGGCGGCACGATCGGTGATCGGACCTGGGGAGGCGCCATGGACAGGCACGGCTCGGAGAGCTTCTTCGTGATCGGTGAAGGACTCCTGGGGGAGTCCGTCGGAGGCCGGGAGCCGACCCTGGCTGCTCCGGACGAAGCAGCGACTCCACCGTTCCGTTTCTCACGGATGGGACCGAGTGGGATCAACCATCAGCTCGGATCGGCCGTCCGGAAGCGGTTGGCCGACGCGATGGTCTCGGGGGGTGGTGGCGAGTCCAATATCCCAGCCGGTTTCACGTACCTGGGTCAATTCGTGGATCACGACATGACCTTCGACAAGACGGCAGTGATGCTCGGACAGAGCGTGACACCGACCGACCTCCTGCAGGCGCGTTCGCCGAGCCTCGACCTCGACTCCCTCTACGGGGCGGGGCCCGACGATCCCGGCTCGGAGAAGTTCTACGAGGTCGACGGCATCCACCTGAAGATCGGGAAGGCCGAGGATCCCGAGGGCATCGGTACGATGAACGGCTTCGATCTGCCTCGCGGGGCGGGCAACACGAACAAGGCCAAACGGAGAGCGATCGTCCCCGACCCCAGGAACGATGAGAACCTCGCGGTCGCGCAGACCCACCTCGCGTTCATCCGGTTCCACAACCGCGTCGTCGACACCCTCCCGTCGTCCGTGCCGGACGGCAAGCGCTTCCAGAAGGCTCGCGCGATCGTCACGAGGCACTACCAGTGGATGCTCCGCACCGACTACCTGCCCCGCATCTGTGCGCAGGGCGTCGTGAACGACGTCTTCACCAATGGGCGGAAGGTCTTCGAGGTCGGCGTGACACCGACAGATGTCCCCACGATGCCCATCGAGTTCTCGGTGGCGGCGTTCCGGCTCGGCCACTCGATGATCCGGAGCGCCTACAACTGGAACAAGATCTTCGACGACGGGACTGGGTTCCTCGACTACCTCTTCGTCTTCTCGGCGGGGAGCGGCAACCTCGGCGGCGCGCTGCGGCTCGCCGGCACCTGGGTCGCAGACTTCCGCCGCCTCTACGACTTCGCCGAGGCTGGCCGAGCCGACCTCGTGGTTCCGCCGGCCAAGTTCAACCACACGATGCGCATCGACTCGAAGCTGGCCCTCCCCCTTGGGAACCTCCCCGGATTCCCCACCGATGAGGACAACCTCGCGTTCCGCAATCTGGAGCGGGCGAGGATGGTTCGTCTCGCAACCGGCCAGCAGATGGCGAGCTTCATGAAGGCGAAGGGCGTGACGCTGACGAAGCTCACGGCCGCGCAGATCCGCGAGGGCAAGAACGGCGCGAGTCTCGAAAACCTCACCACCACGCAGCGCGCGGCTGTCGTGAAGGACACGCCCCTGTGGTTCTACATCCTTCGTGAGGCCGAGCTGGCTCAGGGCAGGCTGAAGGGTGTCGGCGCGCGGATCGTGGCCGAGACCCTTCATCGTGCGATGGAGGGGAGCAAGACGTCGATCGTGCGCAACCCGGCGTGGCGGCCTTCGCTGGGGCCGAACACGACGACATTCCGTATGGTCGACCTGCTGCTGTTCGCGTTCGAAGGCAAGAAGAAGCTCCTTGCCCCGCTTGGGTAGGGATCTGGATCGACCGCCTCGTACTATCGCGCGATGACCAGGTTCGTGGTCGACTCGACCGCCGTCATCCACATCGCCAAGACGGATCTCAAGGTCCCGGCGAAGCACGAACTCCTGGCACCCACGCTCTTGCGCTCCCAGACCCTGTCGGCTCTCCACGAGGCGGTGCACGGGGGCGAGCTCGGAGCCTCGGAAGCGCGCGACCTCCTCGCGAGGGTGGGGCCTCCCGGGCTGAAGATCAGGCTCCTCGGTGACGCCGTGCTCCGGCGCGTGGCCTGGGAACTGGCGGATCAGTTGGGCTGGGCGTCCACCTACGACGCCGAGTACTTGGCCCTCACGCGGTTGCAGGCGGACGCGTTGATCACCTTCGACCGCGGTCTCGCGAAGGCCGCTGAAGGGATCGTCCCGCTGGCATCCCTCGACGCCCTCCGCTGAGGGCTCAGGCCGGAGCCATCGATCCCTCGGTCACTTCCCCCTTGTGCGCCGCGAACGCCGCCAGGACTTCATCCTTCTCACGGGCAGGAACATTGAAGTGATCGAGCGTACGTCCCAGCTCGGCCGCCACCTCGTCGAACTCGTCGGGGGTGATGTGGAGCTCGCGATGGGCCTCTTCCAGTCCGAGAGCGGTACTCCCTGGCTTCGTTGCAGCGAACGTGAACGGTCCACCCGCGACGTTGCAGACCCACAGCGTGCGCATGAACTTCAGCCCGGGCAGCCTGTCCAGCGAGTTGGTGTGCCACTCACGGAGCTCCGGGTTCTTCGATGCTTGGCCGACGGTGGGGTTCTGGACGACCGCATCGCTGAAGTGATCGATGACCGCCGCGATCGCGAACACGCCACCCAATCGTTCGTACAGGCTCGGCTCTGCCATGCTCGACCCCTCCTCTTCGATCCACGCGCCGTGGCGGCCGCCACGTACCTGGGAGGTCTACGGGCGGCGCCGGGAGACGGTTTTCGTCTCGCGGCCCGGAGAGGAACGCTCGGCTGCGCGGGCGTCGTGCGATGATGCCTCTCGATGAAGCGTGCGGCTGCCGTGCTCCTGGTCTGCATGGTGATGGCATCGTGCGCCGACCCGCCAGCCCAGAGCCCTGGGGGACCCGCGGACGAGGAACCTGCTTCGATCACCATCTCGGCTACCTATGACCAGAGCACCTGTTGCTATGTCGAGGGCTTCATCCCATTCGTCCGCATCATGGGTTCCGGGGTGGACGAGAAGAAGGAGTTCAAGTTTCCCAACGACGGTGGGGTCGCCGAGGTCGTCCTCGAGCTCCCACGTGGCGGCGAGTACACGCTCGAGAGTTGGGTGGAGCCTTGTGCCGGCAACTGCGGAGCACTGGATCCACCCACCGACCACTGCTCGGTGATCGTCGCGGTGCCGGACGGCGATGACGTCCAGGTGGATCTCACGATACGGACCGCTCACCCTTGCCAGCTCTCGGTTGAAGGTCAGTAGCGTTCGTCGACGCATCTTGGTCGTCCGGCGGGGTTAGCGCCGCTCCTCAGATCTACGTGGCGACGTCGGTCATGTGGAAGTAGGCCACTCAGGTGCCTTCCCGGAGACCCGTAGGAACAGCTGACGGCCGCCCTCTGTGTTGCCCCGCTCGTGGGCGTGGATGAGGTACTTCCCTGGTTGCAGGTCGGGCACCCGGAAGGTGAGGAGCCAGCTCTCGTTCTCACCTTGTGCGTCGATGCCCTCGGCGACCACGACTGCGTCGGTCGTGCCCTCGCGAACGAGCTCGACGTCGATGTTCTTCATCGGGCGCTCGTTGACCGGGGCCGTAGCACCCTCCTCCAACCACGAAGCAGTCGTTCGTCCAGAACTCGCCAACGATCGAGACCACGACCCGGGGTTGGACTTCCAGGATCCTTTGATCCGGCACGTTGGCGAAGGTGAGTACGAAGAGCTCGCAGGTGGCGGCACGTGATGGCGAGATCGTGAGCAACGGGAACAACAGGAAGGCGAGCCAGACGCCAGCCGATCGCCGAAGCGTGCGGCGACCGGTTCGGTTCGTCTCCTCCGTCCTGCCGCGCATGTCCCAAGTATCGGCCTCGCGAGGCGCGGATGCGATGGCGGCTCGGCTGGAGGAAGCCGAATCTGGTTTCGTATCGCGGTGCCAAGAACACGACGGCGCTTCTGGTTCGCGGCGGTCGCAGCATGCCTCGCCTACGGCGCGCTCCTCGTATTCCTGCGTGGCTCGCCGCGCATCGGGGGCGACGCGGGCATCTTCGTCAGCGTTGCGGCGCGCCTGCTCCGCGGCGATCGACTCTACGCGGACGTCTTCGACAACAAGGACCCACTCTTCTTCTACGCGGACGCGGCTGCGCTCGCGGTCGGCGGTTGGCGAGCCCCGTTCGTGCTCGACGCGTTCTGGGTTGCGGTCTCCGCGATCTCGGTTGCGGGCCTCCTGCGGGCGATCGGGGCGGCGATGCCGACCGTGGTGGTCGGCTTCGTCGTGTATCCGCTGCTGCTCACCGGGACCTGGTACTACCCGGGGCACTCGATGCTGGCGGCGCTCGCCCTCGCGCCGCTGATCGGCTGGCTGTGGGCGACCGGCCGTTGGAAGTCGGCGGGCGCCACCCTCGGTGTGGCGCTCCTGTTCAAGTTCAGCCTCGGCCTGGTCCTCGTCGCGGCGCCGCTCGCCCTGCTGGCTTTCCGACGAACAGGTGGTTCCGTTCGTGAACCACTCGTGAGGAGCGCGAGTGCGTTCGGCGCGGCGTTGGGTGTCGCCGCTCTCGTCCTCGCCGTGCGCGGGGAGCTGATGCCCTATCTCGATGTGCTGCGACAGAACGTGTCGTACGCGAACGACGTGCTCATCTACAGCGGTCGGGAGGGAGGTGTCGAGGGCCATGTTCGCACGGCGGCCGGCGCCACCCCGAACTTCTGGCTGGTCCTCGTCGTGTTCGCATCCGCCGGACTGCTCGCCTGCTGGAAGCTGGCGAAGTCACGTGGCGGCGGTGCGAGCGCGACACCGGAAACGATGCTGGCAGGCCTCTTCCTCGTCGTCGGCGGAGCGGTAACCGTGACGCTCGCCCTGACGGCCGCGCACGACCACCACATGCAGATGATCGCCTACCCGGGAACACTGCTCGTCGCGTTCCTCGTCGGTTCCGTCGGTGCTGCCGGGTGGCCCCCGGCCCTACGAATGGTCGCAGTGGGCGCTTCTCTCGCTGTCGGTGTCGTCCTCCTTGGGGGTCGGGTGAACCCGGGGGTCGACACGGCGATGCCCCTCTCGCGCTGGTGGCGGGAGCCGTACAGCTACACGGCAGAGGCGCTGAAGTCTGCGCGAACCGATCAGCTGGCCGCTTCGGGCGCAGTCACGTACGCCCATCTCGGTGCGAACGATGAAGACGGCCACGCCGCCTTCCTCGACGGATCCTTCGAGCTCGCCTGCCCGGTGTTCCATCAGTACGTCTTCACGCCCGACCTGGACGCGGTGTCTGGGCTGCATCGAGGATCGACAGCCTGACCTCGTGGTGGTGACGCCGTCATTCACGGAGTTCGGACGCGCGGCTTCCGTGCGCTGGGACGAGTGGGTCGCCCGTGGCCGAGTCCTTCTCGAAGACGGATACGCGTTGGCGCACCAGCTCGAGGGGCCCCTCGGCTCGTACGAGGTGTGGCTACGACGCAGTTGAGCCGGCTCCAGTGCTCAGTTGCCGCGCAATGGGCCATCCGGATCGGCTGTGACGATCGGGTCGGCATGTCGGTGCACCAACAGCCACGAGTCGTTCTCCCGTCGGAAGACGCTGGTGACACGGAGAACGAACGGTGTGATCTCGTCGCGCTCTCCCACTTTCGTCTCCCATCGCTCGATCTCCAGCAAGGAGGCGAGGTCGGTTCCGACGACCAGCGTCAGGTTCTGGAAGCCAACAGGTCGGCCGTCTCTGAACCTGGAAGCTGCGTACTCGAGACGATCGGCGACGTCTGCCCGCCCGCGAACCGGAGGGCCGAAGGGGTTCGCCAGCGTCACGTCATCCTGGCGACTGTAGAGAGCTTTCACCTGCTCGGGGTCGCCTCGGGCGAACGAGTCGAGCGCCGAGTGGTATCGCTCGACAACTTGATCGAGCTCCATCGGATCATCCTACGTCAGCCATGCGAGCCGGACTGAGGCGGGAACGGTGGTCAGTTCCGCTCCGGTCAGCAGTAGCCGGGCGAGCGGAAGGAGCTCTCAGCCGGCAAGAGCCTCAAGGCGGGCGAGCATGTGGTGGTACGCGTATCCCTCTTCCTGCCAGGGTCCCTCCGTTTCCTCCTCGATAGCGAACCCGGCATCGGTGATCCATGCTCGAACCTGCTGCATGGTCGGGTAGTGGTGGTAGTAGCCATCGGGTCCGTCGAAGATGACCTCGCCCTCAACGACTGGGAGGCCCGACGCTCGCGCCTCCGCGTTCATCTCACGCACGCGATCCCCGAGGAGCAGCTCGACCGTGAGGTACAACCAGCCCCTCGCGTGCAGGGCCTGGCGGAATCGGTTCAGGATGCCCGGCCATTCCTCGGGGGGAACGAACTCCATCGCGTCGACGCACATCACCCCGTCGAACTCGTCTCGGAAGGGCAGGTCCTGGAGGTCGTGCTGCTCGACGACTGCCTCAGGGTGCTTGCCGCGCGCCGTCGCCAGGTGCGCCCGCGACTGGTCCACCCCGACAACGAGACGCCCGCTCCCGAGCACGATCCCGAAGTACTTGCCGGTCCCGCACGCTGCGTCGAGGACCCTGCCGCCGGCAGGCAGCGCAGAGACGAACCGCTCGACGAACCGCCGATGCGTGTCGGAGATCTCCCCCCACTCATCGTCGAAGGTCGGGTCGAGTTCGTCCTCTTGGAGCTCGTTCGCTCTCCGGAGGCTCAGTAGCCAAGCTTCCCGATCCGTGGCTACCGGCGCTCCGCCTCCGTCGCCCATCAGGACCACTACTCGATGTAGCCGAGGCCCCGGAGGTGCTCCTCCATCTCGTCGGCCTCGGTGTCGGAGACGGCGGACTCGCCCATCCCGGGGATCTGCACGGACGGCGTCGCCTCGCGGGCGGTGAGCGCCTTGTCCGACCCGACGATCTCGTGGAGGATCCGGCCCTTCGGCGTCACCGCGGTGGGCGCGTCCAGCGCCGCCACGAGCGTCGGCGCCATGTCGATCAGCGCCGGCTGCGACTCGAACGGCTTCACGTTCGGACCCACCGCCACGATCGTGCCCTCGAGCCGGTGGTCGCCGCTCACCCAGTCGGCGTCCTCGATCGGGGACTTCGCGTGCGCGAGCGAGTAGCCCTCGGCCGGCACCATCATGATGTCGGGCGCGCGGTCGGCGAACTCGCCCTTGAAGATCTCCTCGCGCTTGTGGATCGCCTTGATCGGCTTCTTGCCGGTCTTCGGGTCGACGAAGGAGCCCAGCCGGTCCATCACCTCGTCGCGGACCTTCTCGTAGTCGCCCGGGTCGACGATGCCGTCGATCTCGCGGCCGGCGAGGTTGATCGAGACGCCCTCGCCGGTGGAGCGGATCGTCGTGAAGGCCTTCGTCTTCGACCAGTTCACCGACTGGGGCAGCGAGACCTTCCCGTGCAGGCCGAGCATGTCGTAGACCTTGCGCGCGACGTTGCGCACCGGCCCCCACTGCATCGGCCCGAACACGACGTTGGAGGCCGAGAACTCGAGGTAGCCGAACTGCTTCAGCAGGTGGTCCATGTGGACCGTGCGGGTGCACGACTGGAAGCCGTGGTCGGAGATGAACAGGATCAGGTCGTCGGGGCGGGCGCGCGAGACGAACCGGCCGATCGCGTCGTCGGTCTGCCGGAAGATGTCGGCGACCTTCTTCCCGATCCGCGTGTCCTTGTTCTTCGCGTAGTCGGGATGGTCGGGCGCGATGTAGTTCGACAGCGCGTGCTGGGTCCGGTCGATCGAGACCCACACCGAGGCCATCAGGTCCCAGTCCGAGTTGTCCATCAGGTACTCGGAGACCGCGATCCGCTTCGCGGTGACCTCGAAGGCCTCGTCGAGGTAGGCGTCGGGCCGGTTCCGGTAGGTGGTCCAGCTCATCCCGTTGATCGGCCACTCGAGGTCGTGCTCGGCGAGCGTGTCGGGCAGGTCGGCCGGGTGGGTGAACGTGCGGCCCTTCGGCAGGACCCCGCCGGCGAGGAGGTTCCCGTTGATGTCCGGCGCCGGGAACGTGAGCGGGACGTCGAGCAGGAGCTGGTTCTTGCCGGCGGCCGTGAGGTCGTCGAGGAACGTCCGCGCCTTGATCGACTTGAAGGTGACCGGGTACTGCTTGTGGGTGCCCGGCTTCGTCTCGAGGATGTCGTAGACGCCGTGGTCGTCGGGGTCGACGCCGGTCAGGAACGAGGGCCACGCCGACCAGGAGTGCGTGGGGACCGTGGAGCGGAGGACCTCGCGCTGGCCCTTGTCGAGGAGGGCCTGGAGGTTGGGCAGGGCGCCCTGCTCCAGCAGGGGGTCGAGGATGCGCCAGTCGGCGCCATCCCACGCGATCAGGATCACTCGTGACATGCGTTCAGGAGCCTCTCTCGCAGGAAGTCCGAGCGAGTCTATCGAAGGATGCGCGTGGCCAAGAAAGACGCGCGGCAGGGGCCTACCCCGGCGGCCTACTCGGGGGCCCTGAATTCGTTGAACGCCTTCAAAAGCTTCATAGTCGCCTCGTAGTCCAGTTTCGATCCCTCGTAACGCACCTCGTACAGGCCCTGCAGGTTTGAGGGAAGCGTGATCCCCTTCTCCACCAGAAGCACGAACCGACGACCGAAGAGAGCCATTGCTGCCCCAATCTCAATCAAGACGTTCGGGTTCAACATCCGGACCTCGGAGCCGTCGTCTTCATGCAACAGCTTCTCCGTCCCAACGTGGACGATTCCTGCGTAGCAGCTGCGCATGTCGTCCATGACCTTGTCTGGGACGGGCTTTGCCGTGGACTCCTTCTGGACGGAGACAACCGGCTCAAACTTCCCGAACGTCAAGATGTCCTTGATCTGCTCGACGATCTCCTTGTTACTACCGTGAGTAACGAAGACACGTCCCGTTTCGGGCAACGCCCTAGCAACGGGTTGCACGGGAGTCGCCTCCTCCTCTTCATATGTTTCCTCTTCAGTCGCCGAGGACGGGACCTCGATCACTTCTCCCACGGGGTCCGGCTCCTCTGCGTTGAGCGGCAGGGCTGAGTCACTGGCTTCCACGGGGGCCGAGGCGGTGAAGTTCACGTACCTCTTGCCCTTGATGTCCACGAGAAGTCCAAGGGCTTCGGCCTCGGTCACGATCAACTCGAATGAACGGTGCAGGGCCTTCTGCGGAACACCCATCTCTTCAAGGACGTTGTATGCGATCTCCGGCTTGGGCAGGGGCGAGTCCTTGTACTTCTCCAGGAACTCCCGGAGGACCCTAGGCTGCATGAGGGCTTCGCGCATGGCGTTGACGTCATCGCCCTCCTCGGTTGGCGACACGGCCCTCCTCCCAAGCGGCGTCAGGCTGATCGCCTCAGCCTGGGCGCCGCCCTCCGTCAGCCCGTATGCGAGCGAAGCACCCGTCAGCATCTTGAACTGCGAACCCTGAGGTCCCAGCTCCAAGGCCACCGCCACATCTAGGGGTTTGGTTGGCTGCTTGGCGTACTGATCCCGCAAGGCCTCGGCTACGCGTAGAGCCTCGCGCAAACCCATTGCCGGCATGTCCGACTGCTTGAGTTGAAGCTTTTCAGTCATCTCTCACTCCTAGTCGCCAGCCGTGGAGTCGCTGCTGCGACTCTCAAGCGACTCACTCAGCAGATCTCCAGGTCCTGGCCCAATCGACAATCGTGTTCGTTAGCTTCGTGATGTCGCCTTGTCGGGCGCTGGGTGCCATCGTGCCCTCGATGAACACCCCCGTGTCCATCCACCGGCTCTCGGAATCGACGGGCGCCGTCATATCGTTGCCAAGCGACTTGAAGAACTCAACCAGGTCTTCCGTCGCCCACCTATCCTCTGGATCGGCCTGCACGACCAGGGCGCCGTAGGTGCCAGCGAGAGCGCGAAGCATTACAACCGAACCAAGCAGGCTGCCGGCACGGAGTGCCTCGGGCGTCATTTCCTCGTCTCTGATCTTCGCCATTTCCGGAAACGCATCCGCGAGCGTATCGAGGAACCTGGATGCGTTTCCTGCGACGGTGATCTCGGAGAGCTCGTCCTCTTGCCGCTTCGAGATGCGCCGAGATGGCCCCACCTGAACAGCACGAATGATGTCGGTGACGTGCTTCGCGCCCATAAGGTATTGGCTCGTCCGGGTAATGCGGTCGCTCTGTTCGTCGACTCGCTTCTCCAACAGGGGGTGAGTCATCACGGTTTCAAGCGCACGGTTGACGACCTTCCTTCTGTCGAAGCGCACGCTGACGGCTCGTGAGATTCCGAGTGCGTTGTCGGCGATGTCAACGAACACCTGCTTGTAGTCTGCCGGATCGTCGACCATCAAGATGTCGATCCCAACTCTCTGCGATCCAATCTCGTCACGACGCTTCTTGAGCCCTCGCATCTGTCTTTCGGCGTCCGCGATGAGCGCCGCGTCATCGGAGGTCCTCTTCAAGCGAGCGGCGTGCTCTCGCGACTTCTCGATGTCCTCTGCGAGTTTGTCCCAAGCGAGATGGAACCCGAGGACTCTGTGCTGACCGTCCGTGATCTGCAAGGAGGTTCGTGCCAGCTTCGGTATTGAGAGAAGTCCAAATTCTGTCCCGCCTACTTTCCGGAGAGGTTCAAAAGTGAACTCGCCTTCGGGTGACCGAAGCAGCATGGGCGGGCAGACCCAATCTCGGCGGCTGCGAACGTAGTCGGCGAACTTGCGCGCGTGACTCTCATTGATGCGTCGGTTGCCCTCTGCGGGTCGCGACGGATCGGGCGCCGGAATCATCGCGACCAGCTCGGGAACGGAGACATCGAGGGAGTAGAAGGTGCGATCCCCTTGTAAGTACTTGGTGGCGAAGTACGTGTCGTGCGTTCCGTAGCCGGTTGGCTCGGGGATGGAGCTGAGACTCACGGCTCATGTCGGTGCTGGTCTCCATGGCGGGCCTCCTAGGAAGTGAAATAAGAACTTACGAGACCTTCGTAAGATTGTCAACCCGACAACAAGAACTTACAGGAAACGGCCATGAGCACGAGAAGGGGTTCCTTGGCATCGTGGCTTATCCATGGCAGACTCTTACATAAGTGAATCAGGTTTCCTTTATCTAACGGTCGATGGAGGAGAAGGATGCCAAGCGATAGGGCGGGGCGGTTTGTGAGTCAGCCAGGTGGCTACCGCGCCTTCATACCCAATCCACTCCCGCCAGCCGACTTGACCCTCAACCCTCAGCTCCTTGCACTTCTCTCTAAGGCAGACCTGGCCCTGGGCCGACTCGACGGAGCCACGGAGCTTCTTCCCGATCCTGACTTTTTTGTTCTGATGTACGTGAGGCGTGAGGCCGTCGTATCAAGTCAGATTGAGGGGACTCACGCTTCCCTGATGGATGTCCTTGAATTCGAAGCGGAGATGGAGCAAGCCGAGAAACGCGTGGACGTAGTCGAAATCGCGAACTACATCGCAGCGATGAACCACGGCCTTTCGCGATTGGATGAGTTGCCAATCTCGCGGCGCCTACTTTGCGAGGTCCACTCAATACTGATGAAGGATGTCCGTGGTGGAGAACCGCAGAAGACCCCGGGGGAGTTTCGCAGATCCCAGAACTGGATTGGTGGGGCCTCTCCCGCAACCGCCCGGTTCGTGCCACCACCCTGGGAGGAGGTTGGTGAGGCATTCGCCAGCCTTGAACACTTTCTCCATGACGACGAACCGATGCCCGCACTCATTAAGGCCGGCTTAGCGCATGCGCAATTCGAGACGATTCACCCCTTCCTCGACGGAAACGGAAGAATCGGTCGCCTGCTCATTAGCTTCTGGCTGGTCGAGCAGAAGATTATCCAGCGGCCCATCTTGTACCCCTCGCTCTTCTTCAAAGATCACCGAGACGACTACGTGGGACGACTTCAGGCCATTCGGGATGATGGCACGTGGGAAGACTGGCTTGCCTTCTTTGTCGATGGGATTGGGCAGGTTGCCGAGGAAGCCACTGCCCGAGCTCTTCAGATCGTGGAGCTTCGCACCGTCCACCAGCGACTCATCTCAGAGCGACTAGGAAAGCGTTCGCCAAACGCGCTCGTACTCCATGATCGATTGTTCCAGCAGCCGGTAGTTAGCGCGCGGGGAGTGGAGGGCCTGGTGGAAGTGTCGCAGCCTACAGCTTCTGCGCTGGTCCGCGATCTGGAAGAGATCGGCCTGCTTCGAGAGCTCACGGGGAAGCGGCGAAACCGGCTCTTCGCCTACCAGTCCTACTTCGACCTCTTCCCCGGGGCGACATCGCGGAGCTGAAGCGCGAAGGATATTGGCGGACCTCGTTTTCCTGCTCGAGGATTCAGTGAAGACGCGCCACGATCAACATCGTTCCCTGGTTCTGGGCTCGGTGAGTGGGCTCTTGACGTAACTTACGTTATGACAATAACGTAACTTACGTGAACGAGTGGGCACCCACGAGATGAGCAGGATCTTCCGTCGCGGGGAGCTGAAAGAGGCGGTCCTGCTCGTGCTCGACTCGCTGGGCGAGGCGCACGGGTACGCGATCATGGCCGAGCTCAAGGACCGGGTCGGCGGCGGCTGGAAGCCGAGCCCGGGCGCGATCTACCCCGCCCTGCTGGCGCTCGTCGGGACGGGTCACGTCCGGGCGAAGAACCACGACGGCACCCGCATCTACTCGCTCACCAAGGAAGGCCGACGCGTCGCGGCGACCCAGCGCTCGAGCTCGAGGTGGGCGTCGCTGACCGCCCGGGCCGAGGAGGGAGAGGACCGGGTCTCCGTCGGCTCGCTCCTCGACACGTTCGCCGAGGCGTCCGCGTTGCGCCGGCGGCTCGCCCGGACGGAGCAACGAGGCCGGATCGAGGCGATCCTCGCACGCGCGAGCGCGGAGATCGAAGGCACGCTCGAGGAAGGAGAGAACGATGGATGAGTTCGCCGAGATGGCCGCACGAGAGCGAGAGGCGACGCGGATCGCGAGGCGTCAGTGGTTCTGGCTCCACCCGCGGTGTACGTCCCACTCCAGGTGATGCTGTTCGTCATCTGGAGCGCCGTGGACGCGCAGTTCCCCTGGTTCGCCTTCCCGCTCCTGGGCTGGGGGATCCTCCTCGCCGTACACGGGGTCTACGCCTTCGTGATGAAGACTCCGGAGGAGATCATGATCGAGCGCGCGGCGCGCGCCGAGCAGTCGATCAGGCCGGTGTCCACCTAGGCGGCGGTGCAGATCGGATCGAGCTAATCCGCGACTCGCTCAAGGCGGTGCCGGAGACCGGGTCGAGTCGGTAGGGATCCACGGCGTCGGAAGCAGCGTTCTCGACACCCGAATCGTTCTAGCGTGAGATGAGGGCCATCGAGATGACCGATGCGGCGCTGGACTTCGACGAGTTCTTCCGGAGCACGCATCGGCGCGCCCTGGCTGCGATGTACCTCGTGACGGGGAATCGTCATGAGGCGGAGGAGATCGTCCAGGATGCCTTCGTCCGGGTCTTCGAGCGGTGGGACCGGATACAGGGCCTCGATGATCCCGAGGGATACCTCCTTCGGACCGCGATGAACGCTTTTCGTGATCGGTTCCGACGAGCGGCGATGGCAGCACGCCGAACCTTCACGACTTCGATGGTCGCTGACGACCTCCGTGCGGTCGAGGACCGCGACGAGCTGGTTCGGATGCTCCGACCGCTGGCGCCGCGTCAACGTGCCGCCGTGGTAGCGACGTCCATCCTCGACATGTCGGCCCAAGAGGCGGGGCGCCTCCTCGGGATGCGCGCCTCGACCGTCCGTTCGCTCGCCTCACGCGCCCGTACCAGTCTCCATGACCTCTCGAAGGAGCAGAAGCGATGATCACCCAACGCGACGATGTCCTCGACCGGGTGGCCGGCTTGCTGGAGCCGACCCCGGAAGCCCTCCCGAACTTCCATCGCCGGATGCGACGGCGCCACCGCAGTCGGCAGATCGGCGCGTATGCCATGGTCGCGGCGATGGTCGCGATCGCGGTGGTCGCGATCTCGGTTGTCGGGAACGGACCGACTCCCCGGATCCCCGCCGACGATCCCACGCCGACGGAAGGTCTCGGGATCTTCCGCCCGGTCGCCGGCTGGGTCGCCTACCAGGACGTGGCGGGCCTGTGGGCCATCGACCCGGACACGCTCCAGGACCCCATGGAGGTGCTGGGCTCGGCCGATGCCAGGCCGCTCGGGTGGTCGCGTGACGGCACGGAGCTCCTGATCGTACGGACGACCCCTCGGCCGAGCGGTCCCGGCTTAGAGAGCTTCTGTCCATCCTGCATGCCGACGGATCCGAGACGCCGGTCACGACAGACCCCATCGACATCTCGAGTGCCACGATCTCTCCCGATGGGTCGCAGGTTGTGTTCGCCGGCCGGACCGAAAGGGAATCGGGCTTGTACGGCGTGGATGCTCACGCTGGTCCCACTGAGCTCCTCCTCGAGCACGACGACGCCATGGTGGCCGAGCCGACCTTTTCTCCGGACGGGACGCAGATCGCCTACATCGTTGGCGCGGGTGATCACAGCCACCACGTGTGGGTGATGGATGCCGACGGAAGCGACGCCCACGAGATCGTGTTCAACGAGTCGACCGAAGACGGGCACGTGGAACGCATGCACCTCGCGTGGTCGCCGGCCGGCGACCGAATCGCGCTCGGCTCCGTCGATGATGCGATCTTCACCTTCGCCCCCGATGGCTCGGACTTCACGCGGGTGATCCCCGGCGGGAGCATGCCGTACTGGTCGCCCGATGGGTCCCAGATCGCGTACACGACCGGGGAAACGTTCCGGACCGAGGACGGGAGCACGAACACATCCGTGGGGCCTCGCGATCGCCGATGCGGACGGCTCCAACGTGCGGGAGATCGGCTTCGGTGCCTCGGGGCCGTGGCATCCGGGTGGGTGAACGAACCTCTGAGATGGATGGAGGTTTCGCGAATGTCGTTGGATCGGCTACTTGCCCTGGTTCGCCTTCCGCTCCTCAGCTGGAGAATCATCCTCGCCGTGC
>CAVXMB010000004.1:0-250058 GCA_963762745.1 uncultured Actinomycetota bacterium | reverse complement strand
CGCTCGAGAACCTCCCTGGGGTTGCGCTTCGGCAGCCCGCCGGGCACCATGCTCTTCATGGGGAAGCGCACCGCGATCCTGCTATCGATCCTGGCGGTGGCGGTCGTGGGAGCCGTCGTCTGGCTCGCCAGCTCCGACGCCGATCCGGCCGTGGAGTCGACAGAGAACCGAGGTCGCAACGCTCTCTTCGTGCAGCCCGAGGGGACCGACGCGTTGGCGTGCGGCGACTACATCGCCACATGGATCGACGTCCTTCATGCAGAAGACGCGTTCCCGATCAACGAATTGAAGGCCGATCTCGGTCAGGGTCCGCTGTGGATCGCCGTCACGGATGCCTGGAGAGCCGCGCTCGATCTGGAGACCCGGATGACACCCGAGGAGGCCGCGCGGCGCGTCGTCCCCACGATCGCGGAGGCCTGTGAGGATCCCGACGTGCGGGCCCAGTTCCTCCAACTGCAGGCGACATAGCCGCGAACGCGACCCCACGCGACGGCGGACCCGCCGCGTGCCCTGGAAAGGCCCAAGGCATCAGGCCGAGGGATCGTCCGGCGCCGGCTCGGAGCCCGCCGTGTCGGCCCGTCGGAGCACGAGCATCACCGGCACAAGGACGAGCAGCACGCCCAGCCCTGCGATCAGGAACACGATCCGCGGCGAGGTGGCGTCGACGAGGAAGCCGCCGCCCGCGAACGCCAGCGAGTGTCCTGCCGGGGCCGCCGTGCCGACGAGGCCGAAGACGCGCCCGAGCATCTGGCGCGGCACGGCCTGCTGGACCAGGGTGTCCATCGCCACCACCTCGACCGCATTGCCGACACCGGCGATCGCCTGGCCGACGGCCACCACGGCGATCAGTGGCGCGATCCCGGTGAGGATGGCGCCGATCCCGCCCGCGACCCAGCCCAGGAGGAAGACCGTGCCCGCCGCGGCGGCGGTCCCCTTCCACGAGAGCCCGAGCGAGCCCGCGAGCATCCCGACGCCGTACGCGCCCGTCACCAGTCCGTAAGCGAGTGCGTTGCCGCCGAGCGTGTCGCGCACCAGGAACACGAGCGCGACGTCGTCCAGGCCGGCGAACGCGACCCCGATGAACAGCGCCACGATCAGCGTGCGGACCACCCGGTTCCGCCAGGAGAACCGCAGCCCGTCCATGCCGACGGCGAGGAAGCCTCGGGGTTCCCCGCCGTCGGCGGGCGCGCGGAGCGGCGGCAGGCCCAGTAGGAACACGGCCGAGAGCACGAACGAGAGGGCGTTCGCGGCGAGGGCGCCGCGGCCGCCCAGCCACGAGTACAGCAATCCACCGAGGACGGGCCCGGCCGCCACCTGGATGTTCAGGGACATCCCGAGCCAGGCGTTCGCGCGCATCAGCTGCTCCGGCCGGACGAGCGCCGGCAGGGCGCTGCGTCCGGCCGGGGCGAACAGCGTGTCGCACGCGGCTGCGAGCGCGACGAGCCCGAGCAGCGCCGGGAACGACGGATCGAGCCAGGCGATCGTCCCGAAGATCGCGGCCTGGCCGAGGTCGCAGGCCACCATCAGCGACCGCTGCTCCACCCGATCCACGACGACGCCGGCGAGCGGTCCGAGGAAGCGCGGGAGCGACGTCGCGAGCAGGAGCGCGCCGACCGACGTACCCGTCCCACGATCGTCCTGCACCATGAGGACGAGCGCGATCAGCGCGATCCCGTCGCCGACGTGGGACACGGTCCGGGCGGCGAGCAACCGGCGGAACGCGGGCGCGTCGCGGATCGGGTTGGTCATGTCCTCGCTCACGCGTCGCGCCTGGGCATCCGGAAGAACAACGTGGCGAGCGTGAACGTCCTCGAGTCCTTCGACGGCTTCGTCAGTGCGAGCTCATCGAGACGATGGAGGAACTCGTGCACCGCCTCGGTCGCGGCGTCGACGCCTTCGGGCGTCAGTTCGAGCTCCCGCGTTGAGAGCACGTCCTCGTCGGTGTCGCGACGATCCGTGGATGCCTCGTCCATCCGCCGCAGCACCTCCGCGACGTACGCGCGATTCATCGCCTGGCGCATCCCCAGCGGCGCGTCCGGGTCCACGTCGACCCACAGGCCGTGAGGCACCTCGAACAAGATCTCCGTGCCGCCGCGCCGGCTCCGCTCCCCCACGCGGAGCGCGATCCCCGCCCGCTCCAGGGACCGCAGGTGGTACTGGGCGGAGCCGAACCGGATCCCGAGGCGGCGGGCGAGCTCCGAGGCGGACAGGGGCTCGGCGCGGAGGAGGTGGAGCATCCGGACGCGCGTCGGGTGGGCCAGCGCGCGCATCGCAGGGAGTCCCGCGACACGATGCGTGAACCGACCGGTCGACGTCTTCCGAGGAGGCACGAACCAACCCTACAACATCTCTTATAGGGTCAGCGTTCGACCGACCCACCCTTGATCTTGAGGCTGAGAGATCGAGGGATAGCATCGCTCCATGCGGAACCGGGAGTTCTGCTTCCGTCATCGGATCCATGTGAAGCGCGCGATCTGCCTCGGCGCCTTGTCGATCGCCCTCACGCTCTCCGCTTGCTCCGCCGAAGTCGCGCCCGAGGGTGTCTTCTTCCCGACCCTGGATCAAGGATCGAACGCTTCGATGAGCGCGCTCATCTGGGGATCCCTCTTCGAGAGGGACGGATGCGTGTTCATCAAGGCCGGATACGAGGGCGTCGTGGACGACGAGGTCCTGTTGATCTGGCCCAAGGGAGCGAGAGCGGAACGAACCGGCGACGGAACGCTGCGGGTGCTCCTCGACGGTGCAGCGGTTGGGCGGATGGGCGACCGGGTTGAGCTCGGGGGCGGCTTCGTTGGCGAGTCCCGTGACGCGGTTGCGAACGCTGAGTCGCTGATCGGTGGCGCGATCCCGGCTCGCTGTCGGACGAGCGGCGGCTACTGGTTGACATCGGGACCGGCCTAGCGACCGATGGGGGAAGCCGGGAACCTCAATCCTCTCTGAGGCGTCGTTAGAGGCTCTTCTTCAACATCTCCATCAGCGACACCAGCGGCCCGGTGTCCTGCATCACATAGAAGTGAGCCGACGGCACGCCTTGCTCGAATAGCTGGAGCGTCTGCTCGTAGGCCCATCGGATGCCCACCTCGGCGACCTCGTCGTCACCGACGGATGCCACCTCGGCGACCAGAGCCTCGGGCACCGCGACGTTGAAAGTCCTCGGGATGCTCGTGACGTGCGTCCGGCGCGTGAGGATCTTGAGTCCCGGGATGATCGGGATCGTCACGCCCTGGTCCTGGCAGGACTTCACGAACCGGAAGAAGACCTCGTTGTCGTAGAAGAGCTGCGTCACGGCGTACTCGGCGCCCGCCCGCTGCTTCTCGAGGAGCACGCCGATGTCCCGTTCGAGGTTCGGCGCCTCCTCGTGCTTCTCGGGGTAAGCCGCGACGCCGATGCAGAAGTCCGTCGGCGTGGATTCGGCAAGCTCCTCGAGGTACTCGCCTCGGTTCATCGCGGCCACCTGTCCGACGAGCTCGAGGGCACTCTCGTTCGCGCTGCGACCGGCCGACGGCGCGCGGCGCTCGCCGTCACCGCGGATCGCGAGCACGTTCTCGATACCGAGGTAGTTCAGCTCGATCAGCGAATCCTCGGTCTCCTCACGCGTGAAGCCGTTGCACAACACGTGCGGGACCGGGTCGACGTCGAAGCGGTACTTGATCGCCGCGCACAGGCCGAAGGTCCCCGGAGCCTTCCGGGTCACGCGACGCCGATAGGTGCCACCCGGCACCTCGTCCCACACCGTCTCCGCCGCATGGCTCGTGATGTCGATGAACGGCGGCTGGTACGGCATCAGCGAGGAGACGGCCTCGTAGATGCGTTGCACGTTGGCTCCGCGGCGCGGAGGGATGATCTCGACGCTGACGAAAGGGTTCGTGGCGTTCGCGAGATGCTCGGTGACCTTCACGGTTCGAGCCTACTGCCGACCGACACCCTCTTCTGGAGCGAGGGCTCGTCGAACCCGGCGCCGGATCCGAGAGTCGAGTTGACGCATACGTTCGCCGATCCTGCCTTCGGACCGCTCGATCTCACGGATGCGCGCCAACACGTATCGGCGATCGATCCGGTCGAGTCCGCCTGCTGCGACCGCCAGGGCCGAATGGAACTCGACACTTCCCTCGACGTTGGCCAGAGGAGCCGTCGCCTGGCGCAGACGGTCCAGGTAGAGGTCGTCGATCCCGATCATCGCCGCGATCCCACCACCCACCCGGATCCGCTCGACACGAGCCTCGTCGCCGTCGATCCGCGTGTCAGGGAACTCGACCGCGACCTTGGAGGCGTCGTGGAACCAGTGACGCCCGCGCTTGCGGAAGCCGAGGCCCCTCAGGACGGCTCGCTCGTCGGGTGCGACCACCCCGCAGAGGTCGAGGTCGGTCTCGTGGTAGGGAGACGCGGATTGGATCTCCTCCGCCGTTCCGCCGACCACGATCGGTTCGACGCGAAGGGTTTCGCGCAATGCCGCGGCGACAAGGAGATGGCGGCGGGATCGATCGCGTTCCCCGGCCGCCTTCCGAAGCAGCGCCTCAGCGCGAGAGCCGCTCACGTGTCAATCCGTCTGCGAGCAAGCTTTCCTGCTCAGCCGAGCTGGGGGCGCGGTCCCACGGGTCGAATCGATAGTCGCCGAGGACCTTCAGAACGCGATCCCGGCGCTCCTCCCGAGAGATCGGTCGCGGCGTTTCTCCGAGGGTGATGGTGACCGGGCGACCGACGGCTCTCGCCACCCGATCGAGGAGCTCCAGCCCGGGCAACGTGCGCCCCGTCTCGATCTTGGAGAGCGCGGCCTGTGTCGTGCCGATCCGGGCGGCAAGAGCAGCCTGGGTGAGCCTCGCTTCACGACGAAGACTTTCCACCAATCGACCGACCTGGGCAGGTTCCATAGGAGAACCTTACCAGATGATATTGCTGAGTTGCAATATCACTCTCTCCAGGGTAACCGAACTCCCCGTGCCGCCGCGACCTCGAGCGCCCGCTCGTAGCCGGCATCCGCATGTCGGATCACGCCGGTTCCCGGGTCCGTCGTGAGCACGCGCTCCAGTCGCTCTGCCGCGTTCTCCGAGCCGTCCGCCACCACGACCATCCCGGCGTGGATCGAGTAGCCGATCCCCACACCGCCGCCGTGGTGGACGCTCACCCAGTGGGCGCCTGCCGCGGTGTTGATCAGCGCGTTCAGGATGGGCCAGTCGGCGATCGCGTCCGACCCGTCCTTCATCCCCTCGGTCTCGCGGTACGGAGAAGCAACGGACCCGCTGTCGAGGTGGTCGCGTCCGATCACGATCGGCGCCGACAGCTCGCCGCTCGCCACCATCTCGTTGAATCGCAGTCCCGCCTTCGCGCGCTGCCCGAATCCGAGCCAGCAGATCCGGGCCGGCAGCCCCTGGTGAGCCACGCGCTCCCCCGCCATCTGGAGCCACCGCAGGAGCCGTTCGTCTTCCGGGAACAATTCCGCGACCGCCCGGTCCGTCTTCTCGATGTCCTCCGGATCGCCGGAGAGCGCCGCCCACCGGAACGGTCCCTTCCCCTCGCAGAACATCGGACGGACGAAGGCCGGGACGAAGCCCGGATAGTCGTAGGCGCGGTCGAAGCCGCCCGTCTCCGCGCCCGCCCGCAGGTTGTTCCCGTAGTCGAAGACCACCGAGCCCGCGTCAAGGAAGCCGACCATCGCCTCCACGTGGCGAGCCATCGAGGCGTGCGACCGGCGCTGGTAGTCCTCCGGGTCGCGATCCCGGAGCGCCGACGCTTCCTCGAGGGTGAGCCCGGCCGGGACGTAGCCCCCGAGCGGATCGTGCGCGCTCGTCTGATCGGTCACGATGTCGGGTCGGAAGCCCTGCGCGAGCAGCGCCGGCTCCACGTCGGCGCAGTTCCCGAGCAGGCCGATCGACAACGGCTCTCGGGCCGTCTTCGCCTCCTCGGCCCACGAGAGTGCCTCGTCGACGGAAGCGGTCTCGCGATCCAGGTACTGGGTCTTGATGCGACGCTCGATCCGAGTGGGGTCGACCTCGATGCAGATCGCGACACCGCCGTTCATCGTCACGGCGAGCGGCTGGGCTCCCCCCATCCCTCCGAGCCCGCCGGTGAGTGTGACCGTGCCCGCGAGCGTGCCACCGAACTTCTGTGTCGCGCACTCGGCGAGGGTCTCGTACGTCCCCTGCAGGATGCCCTGCGTCCCGATGTAGATCCAGGAGCCGGCCGTCATCTGGCCGTACATCGTGAGCCCCGCGTGCTCGAGCTCCCGGAACGTCTCCCAGTCGGCCCACTTCGGCACGAGCATCGCGTTCGAGATCAGGACCCGAGGGGCCATCTCGTGGGTCCGGAACACGCCCACCGGCTTCCCGGACTGGACCAGGAGCGTCTCGTCGTCGCCGAGTCCCTGCAGCGTGCGGACGATCGCGTCGTACGCCTCCCAGGACCGGGCGGCGCGGCCCGTGCCGCCGTACACGACGAGGTCCTCGGGACGTTCGGCGACCTCGGGATCGAGGTTGTTCATCAGCATCCGCATCGCGGCCTCTTGGGGCCACGAGCGGCAGCTCAGCTCGGAGCCCCTCGGCGCCCGCACCTCATGAGCGTCCATCTGCTCCATCTTGGGCGATACCCCCGGTTGGGTAACCTCCATCTGGGCTACGGCAGAGATGCTACCCGGATGCTTGAGTAGCCTCTTCTTCACCTGTACCGTCCGCGCGATGGCCTCCGACGGAACACTCATCGATTACGAGGCCCGAAGCGGCGACGATCCCATCCGAGTCCTCCTCGCCGATGACGAGCCCGCGCTCAGGGTCGCCCTCACGGAACTCCTCAGCCACGAGGAACGGGTCGAGTTGATCGGGACGGCCGCCGACGCCGAGGAGGCGATCCGGATCGCCGAATCGGACCGGCCGGACGTGGCGCTCGTCGACGTCCGCATGCCGGAGGGCGGCGGGCCCCATGCCGCACGCGGCATCTCTCGTGTCTCCCCCGGGACCCGCGTGATCGCGCTGTCCGCGTACGAGGACCGGAAGAACGTGATGGAGATGCTCCGCGCCGGCGCCGTGGGCTACCTGGTCAAGGGGACGGCTGCCGACGAGCTCGTCCACGGGATCGAGATGGTCGCCCAGGGAGGGACCAGCCTCTCGGCCGAGGTGCTGGGTGGCGTCGTCGCCGAGCTCGCGACGCAGCTCCGCCGTGAGGAGATCGAAGAGGAGGCGGACCAGGCGCTTCGAGGCGACATCGAACGGTTCGTCTCGGGCCACGGCGTGTGGATGGTGTTCCACTCGATCGTCGACCTCGAGACCCGAGAGGTGATCGGGATGGAGGCGCTCGCCCGCTTCGGCTCGATCCCCGCGAAGCCGCCCGACCAGTGGTTCGCCGAAGCGACGGCGCTCGAGCTTGGAGCGCAGCTTCAGCTCCGCACGTTGAAGTACGCGCTCGAGGCGCTCCCGAAGATCCCGGACGAGGAGTTCCTGGCGATCAACTGCTCGCATCACGCCGCCGCGTCCTCGGAGTTCGCGGAACGGCTCGACGGCGTCGAAGCGCGCATCGTGCTGGAGATCACCGAGCACGAGGCCGTCGAGGACTACGGGGCGCTCGCGGAGGCGCTCGCGCCGCTGCGCGAGCGCGGCCTGCGCGTCGCCGTCGACGACGTCGGCGCCGGCTACGCGAGCCTCCGTCACGCGCTGCAGCTCGCGCCCGACATGGTGAAGATGGACATCTCGCTCACCAGAGGCATCGACCGAGATGCGGGCCGTCGGGCGCTCGCCGCCGCGCTGATCTCGTTCGCCGGCGAGACGAACATGACCATCGTGGCCGAAGGGATCGAGACGGCCGGCGAGCTCGATGCGCTGCGGGCGCTCGGCGTCCGCTACGGGCAGGGCTTCTACCTGTCCCGGCCGAGCCCCCTCGATTGAGTCGTTACGAGAACTCCCCGGACCGCGTCCGGACGAGACTCCGGAGCACCCGCAGATCCCGACGGAAGATACGCCGCATCAACGGCGTGCCCAGCCGGAGGCCCAGACGGCCGACCGGCCCCAGCGCCGTCGGGGCGTAGAGGGTCTCCCGCCAGCGCATCCTCGTGCCTTCGCTGACCGGCTGGAGCTGGATCTCACCGGCGCCTTTCACCCATCCGAGATGGTCGATCACCAGGATCCGAGGTGGCTCCCACATGCTCACTCTGATCGTGTCCCTGGTCTTGATGCCCGCGATCCGCACCGTCGCGCGTGCCTCGACGCCGACGCCCTCCCGTTGCTCACCGACCACCTCGAAACCGGAGGCTTCGAGCATCCAATCGTCCTGATGCTCCCAATCCGTGATCAGCGACCACACCAGGTCGGCGGGGCCCGGCATCGTGTCGGAGACCTCGATCACCACGGGACGGCGGCGCCGCTCGGATGATGGCTCGGCGTTCAGCGGATCAGCTCGAGCGACGGTCGATCGACCACGAGGAGGCGCCCGTGTCCTTCGTGAACTGCTTCATCTCCATCGCGACGGTGATCGCTTCGGCGTAGTGGCGGAATGCTCGCTTCTCCGTCGAGGCGATCCCGATCGAGAGCGTCAGCATCGGGAACCGCTGGAGGTCCCCCCGCCGGTTCGTGACCTCGACGTAGCCGTTGGTGCGGTCGTCGACGTCGTAGAGGGCCGGCACCATCTCGTCGAACATCTGGACGATCTGCTGCGCGGTGGCCGTGGCCTGCTCGGGCGGCACGACGACCACGAAGTCGTCGCCGCCGGCGTGCCCGACGAAGGTCTCCGCTCCCACGATCTGGGCGGCGGCCTCGCCGATCACCCGCGCCGTCTCCCTGATGGCCTCGTCCCCGCGGAGGAACCCGTAGCGGTCGTTGTAGGACTTGAACCGGTCGAGGTCGACGTACAGGACCGCGAAGGGGTCGGCCGATGCGACGCGCCGTTCGATCTCGTCTTCGATCGCGATGTTGCCCGCCAGGCCGGTCATGGGTGAGAGAGATCGTGTGTCGCTCGCGCGGTTCAAGACCCCACGGATCCGAGCCAGCAGCTCTGGCGTGTCGAACGGTTTCACGATGTAGTCGTCCGCCCCGATCGCGAAGCCCTCCAGCTTGTCGGCGGAGAGTCCACGGGCGGTCAGCATGATCACGGACACAGTGGCGGTCCTCGGGTCCTGTCGGAGCCGGCGGGTGAGCTCGAACCCGTCCATGTTGGGCATCATCACGTCCGCGAGGACGAGCTGTGGCGGGCGCTCCTGCGCGGCCGCGAGCGCCTGTTCCCCATCGCTCGCCACTCGCACGTCGTAGCCGGCAGCTTTGAGCTCGATCTCGAGCAGGCGCGCGATGAACGGATCGTCGTCGACGACGAGCAGGCTCTCTCCCCCGCCGCCCGGATCCTGCACGTACACCGTCGCGCCCTCCGGCGCGGTGTGCTCAGGTGTCTCTGGCGTCGGCGTCTCTTGCTCTGGCGTTTCTTGGTCCGTCACTGCGCTCTCCCGTCATCCCGCGAAGCCTCGCCCCACGGACATCGGCACTCTACCGCCACAAGGTGAGCCCGCCGGGTAGGGAGCGGGACGTTCCCCCCGCCGCGTGGCACGATGGGGCCGGCCCGTTCGGGCCCCTGAAGGAGACGGCCATGCCGGTGCTCGACTCATTCCTCGAGGCGATGGGCGACACGCCCCTGGTGCGCCTGCGCGCCGTGACGCGTGGGGTCAAGCCCACGATCCTGGCCAAGCTCGAGATGCTGAACCCGGGAGGCTCCGTCAAGGACCGGATCGGGATCCGGATGATCGAGGCGGCCGAGCGGGACGGGCTCCTCAAGCCCGGCGGGACGATCGTCGAGCCCACGTCCGGCAACACGGGTCACGGGCTCGCGATCGCCGCGGCGGTCCGCGGCTACCGCTGCATCTTCGTGATGCCGGACAAGATGAGCCAGGAGAAGATCTCCCTCCTTCGCGCCTACGGCGCGGAGGTCGTGATCTGCCCCACCGCCGTCTCGCCCGATTCCCCGGAGAGCTACTACCGGGTGGCGGACCGATTGGCTGCGGAGATCCCCGGCGCCTTCCAGCCGAACCAGTACCACAACCCCGTGAACCCCGAGACCCACTACGAGACGACGGGCCCCGAGATCTGGCAACAGACCGAGGGCCGGCTCACGGCCTTCGTCTGCGGCGTCGGGACCGGCGGCACGATCTCGGGTGCGGGCCGCTACCTGAAGGAGCAGAACCCCGACGTCCTCGTGGTGGGGGCGGACCCGGAGGGGTCGCTGTATTCGGGCGACTCGCCCAGGCCCTACCTCGTCGAAGGCATCGGCGAAGACTTCCTGCCCTCCACGTTCGATCCGTCGGTCGTGGATCGCTACGTCCGCGTCTCGGATCGGGATTCGTTCCTGACGGCGCGAGCCATCACCCGCCGGGAAGGCATCCTCGTCGGGGGATCGAGCGGCACCGCCGTCTTCGCGGCGCTGCAAGTCGCTCGCGACCTCGACGACCCGGATGCGACGATCGTCGTGCTGCTCCCCGACACCGGCCGCCAGTACATGTCGAAGCTCTATTCCGAGACGTGGATGCTGCAGCACGGGATGCTCGAGCGCCCCGAGATGGTCCGCGTCGAGGAGGTTTTGTCGGCTAAGTCAGGCGAGATCCCGTCGCTGGTCACCGTGAACGCGCACGACAAGGTGCGTCAGGCCGTGGAGACACTGCAGGAACACGGGATCTCGCAGGCGCCCGTCGTCCGCGAGGAGTCGACCGACGTGTCGCAGTTCGTCGGATCGATCCGGGACCGCGAACTCCTGGAGCGGGTGTTCCGCGACCCGGACTCGCTCCAGTTGGACGTGGCCGAGGCGATGGCGCCTCCCATCCCGATGGTCGAGTGGGATGCGCCGGTGGAGATGGCCTTCGCGGAGCTCGAACGGACCCCCGCCCTCGTCGTGACCAAGTCGGGGCAGGCGCTCGGGGTACTGACCCGGAGCGACCTCCTCGAGTTCCTCGCTCGCCAGCGTCGGGCGTAGTCTGCGCCGATGAGATTCGAGACGGCCGCGATCCACGCAGGACAAGAACCGGACGAGCTCTACGGATCGGTGAACGTCCCGATCTATCAGACGTCGACGTACGCGCAGCCCTCGGTGGGCAACCCCAAGGTGTTCGACTACGCGCGTGGGGGGAACCCCACGCGCGAGGCGTTCCAGCAGGCGCTCGCCGCCCTCGAGGGCGGCGAGCGCTGCTTCGCCTTCGGCAGCGGGATGGGTGCGGAGTCCACGCTGATGCTGACCCTGCGGCCGGGCGACCACGTGCTCCTGGCCGACGATGTCTACGGCGGCACCTACCGGCTCCTGTCCAAGGTGCTGGAGCCCTGGGGCCTGGCGTTCTCGACGGTGGACCTCAACGACGGGGACGCGATCCGCGGAGCCCTCCGGCCCCAGACGCGCGTCGTCTGGTTCGAGACGCCGTCGAACCCGTTGCTGAAGATCGTCGACCTCGAAGCGGTGTGTGCGATCGCGCACGAAGGGGGCGCTCGCGTCGTCGTGGATAACACGTTCGCAACCCCCGCCCTGCAGCGCCCCCTGGAGCTGGGGGCCGACGCCGTCATGCACAGCGTGACGAAGTACATCGCGGGCCATTCCGACCTGATCGGCGGGGCGATAGTGACCAGTGACCCGGAGTGGATCGACCGCCTCGGATTCCTGGTGAACGCGGTCGGCGCGGTCCCCGGGCCGATGGATTCCTACTTGGGACTGCGCGGCATCAAGACACTCGCCCTGCGGATGCAGAAGCATTCCGAGAACGCGTCGGCGATCGCCGACTGGCTGTCCTCGCATCCGAAGGTTCGACACGTGTACTTCCCGGGCCTCCCGGAGCACCCGGGTCACGAGATCGCGGCGCGTCAGATGTCGTCGTTCGGCGGCATGGTCTCCTTCGAGGTGGGATCCGCGGAAGAGGCGATCGCGGTGGCCGAGCGGACCGAGCTGTTCTTCCTCGCCGAATCGCTCGGTGGGGTCGAGTCGCTCATCGAGGTCCCCGGGCCGATGACCCACGCGAGCGTCGCAGGATCACCGCTGGAGGTCGCCCCGGAGCTCGTCCGCCTTTCGGTCGGGATCGAGCACGTCGACGACCTGATCGCCGATCTGTCGCACGCGCTCGGCTAGCGCAGCACGATCTCGCCGCCGTCGCGGAGCGCGACACCCACCGCGAGCACTCGCGGGTCGCCATCAACGACGCGGATCGGCACGTCGGCCCCGCCGAGCCACTCGCGGAGCCTTGTCGCCTCCCCACCCACCTCGGCCCAGGCGATCCCCTCGACCGGAACGCGGTGCGCTGCCGGCGCGGCGCCGGGATGGTGCTCGGCCTGCACGTCCCACGAGATGAAGAACGGCAACCAGAGGTCCTCACCGCGCTCTTCGATCCCGGCGCCGCGCCACCGCACCTCGGTCCCGTCCCGAAGCGTCCGAGCGCCGGGCCGGACCTCGAGCCCGAGCCTGGCCGCGGTCGCGTCGATGTCGTCGTCCGTGAGGCACACGGAGAACCAACGGTCGCCGTCCTCCGACAGCTCGATGAGCGTTCTTCCGAGCACGGTTCCCGACCCGACTTCCTCGTCGACGACCCCCAGGAGCTCGATGTAGTCCCGCCCGAGCGGCGCGATCATGTTGGCGGTACCCCACTGGGGATGACGCCCGCCCGGCGAGAACCGCAGTCCGTGCGCATCCCAGAGTCGCGCGGCGGACGCGTCGAGATCGCGGACGGCGAGCACGACGTGATCGACCCGAAGCATCGGGCCCTAGGAGGCCTTTCGCTTCATGTAGGCGACCATCGAGACCCCGCCGGCCGGCGTCTGCTGTTGCAGGATCGTCACGAGCTCCCAGCCGTCCTCTCCGAAGTTATTCAGGATCTCGCCGGGGTTGTGCTCGAGGAGCGGTGCCACGAAGTACTCCCACTTCATCTCAACTTCCTCCTTCTGCCATCAGCTGTTCGCGGACGTGCCGGATGCACACACCCATGATCACCTCGAGGCCCCCTTCGCCCGCGATCCGAGCAGCCTCCTCGTTCACGATCCCCTCCTGGAGCCAGAGGACGCGCGCACCGATCGCCACGGCCTGACGCGCCACTTCCGGCGTGTGCTCCGGGCGCCGGAACACGTCCACGACGTCGACCTGGATGTCCCGTGGGATGTCGAGGAGAGAAGGGTACGCCCGTTCTCCCAGCACCTCCGTCTCGTTCGGGTTCACCGGCACGATGCGGTACCCGTGCGCCTGCAGGTACGAGGCCACCTCGTAGGACGGGCGCGACGGCTTGGAGGAGATCCCGACGACCGCGACGACATGGGCCTCGCCGAGTAACGACCGGAGCTCCTGCCGGCGTGCGCTCACGTCAGGGTCCACGGAGCCTCCGCCCTGAGCACGTCGAGGAAGGAATGCACCATCAGTCCGGTCGCGCCCCAGATCGTGTGGTCCTCCATCGGGTACGCCCAGCCTTGCCAGACGGTCCCGTCGTCACGAGGCAGCTCCATCGGCTCCTCGGCGGCGGCGAGGCCGGCCAGCGGGACGCGGAGGATCTCCTTGATCTCTGCCTCCGCGGCGAACAGGTCAGGAGGTGATCCCAGCAGTCCCACGAAGGGGATCACGAGGATCGCGGAGACGTAGGTGTGCACGGGCGGGAGTGCTCCCACCAGCCGCGGGAGCGTGGGGTCGAGGCCGATCTCCTCGAACGCCTCTCGGCGCGCGGCGTCGGCCGGTGCCTCCCCTTCGTCCACGAGTCCTCCCGGGAACGAGATCTCTCCGGGGTGACGCGACAGCGCGTCCGAGCGAACCGTGAAGATCAAGGAGGGATCCGGCGACTCGACGAGGGGCGCCAGCACGGCGGCGAGGCGGTCGCCCGTCGCCGGCGCGTACGCCGGCGCCGGATCGAGCGCGGACGTCAGCACTTCCTGGAGAGAGGGCGCGTGTAGCATCCGCAGCCATGGTAGGCGAGGACGTCGCGCGGCCCGCGTCATCGGCCGCCGACGCGGCGGCCGATGCGGCGGCTCAGGCCACCGACTCCGACGAGGTGCTCCGCTATGCACGGGCGCTGATCGCGGCCCCGTCCGAGAACCCCGGCGGCACCGAGGACGAGGTCGCCGACGTGGCGATCGGCATCCTCACCGACCTGGGCGCGGACATCCGCGTCGTCCGCTCCGAAGAGGGGCGTCCGAGCGTCGTGGCCCGGATCGGCTCCGGCGAGCGCCCGCGCCTCGCCTGGAACGGACACATCGACACGGTGCCGGCGGGGGACCCCTCGACGTGGTCGAGCGATCCTTTCGAGGGCGCAGTCGTGGACGGCAGGCTGGTGGGCCGCGGCGCCTGCGACATGAAGGGACCGATCGCCTCCGCGCTCGCGGCCGTCGCGGCGCTCCGCCGCGCCGGCCTCTCGCTCACCGGAACGCTCGACCTGCATCTGGTCGCCGACGAGGAGCACGCCGGGATCCACGGCACCCGGGTCCTCCGCGACGAGGGCCTGCTCGACCAGGACGCCGCGATCGTGGGCGAACCGTCCGAGATGGCGATCGCGCTCGCGGAGCGCGGCGGGGCATGGGTGAAAGCCGTGGCGCACGGGAAAGCGGCGCACGGCTCGCAACCGGACCGAGGCGTGAACGCGATCCTCACGATGTCGCGGTTCCTGCTCCGGCTGCCGGAGGCGCTGCCCGAACGCATGCACCCACTCGTCGGCCCGCCGACGGTCAACGTCGCGCTCGTGAGCGGAGGAAGCGCCCCGAACGTCGTCCCCGATCGGTGCGAGGTGGAGATCGATCGCAGGATCGTCCCGGGCGAGGACGACCCCGAGGAAGTCCTCGCACCGTTCCGTGCCCTGGTCGCGGAGCTCGTGGCGGATCGCCCCGAGACCGAGATCGAGGTCTCGCTGAGGGATTGGACCGAGGCGGCCGAGACGACCGGGGACTCGGCGATCGCGGCGATCGCCCGGGACTCGATCACCGCCGAGACGGGATCACCGCCGCCCTTCGTCGGGTTCACCGGCATCACCGACGCTCGCTTCTACATCAACGACGCGCACATCCCGACGGTGATCGCGGGACCTGGTTCGCTCTCACTCGCGCACACCGCGAACGAGTCCATCGCGCTCTCGGAGATGGTCGTCGCGGCACGGGCCTATGCGCGGATGTTCGTCGGCTTCCTGGGAACCCGCTAGGTCCGATGGAGCGGTTCGACGTCTTCGTGATCGGCGGAGGCGGCACCGGGTCCGAGGTCGCGTTCTCTCTCGCGCGATCGTCGGCGGTGAAGGTGGCGCTCGCGGAGCGGGACAAGCTCGGCGGGGAGTGCAACCACTACGGCTGCGTCCCCACGAAGGTGATGCTCCGATCGGCGAAGATCGCGGCGCTCGCGCGGGACGGCGAACGCTTCGGCTTGCGGATCCCCGAGGTCGAGGTCGACTTCGAGGCGGTGCAGCAGCGTGCCCGCGACCTCATCGATGCGCAGTCCGGCGAGGGAGCCGCGCCGCTCGAGCGCGTGGGTGTTCGGGTGTTCCTGCAGGAGGCCCGCCTCCTTGGGGAGCATCGGGTGGAGCTCGCGGACGGCACGGAGATCGAGGCGGACAAGGTCGTGCTCGCCACCGGAACGGAGGCGTCCGTCCCCGAGATCCCGGGACTGGCGGAGGGGCCGTACTGGACGAATCGGGAGGCGATCTGGGGACCCCGGGCCGTCCCCGCCTCGCTCGCCGTGATCGGCACCGGCGCGGTCGGGATCGAGTTCGCGCAGATCTACGCGCGCTTCGGCTCGCGCGTCACGGCGCTGGAGGCCCTCCCTCATCTCCTCCCGCAGGAAGACGAGGAGGCCGCGGCCTCGCTCATGCCGGCCCTGGAGGACGACGGGATCGTCGTGCTCCCCGGCGTGCGGATCGATCACGCCGGGCACGACGGCGTCCGCTGGACCCTCACCCTGGAGGGAAGGGATCCCGTCCTCGCCGACGAACTGCTCGTCGCGACCGGGCGCCGGCCGATGTTCGACCCCCACGACCTGGACGCGGCGGGGATCGAGCTGGACGGCGAAGGGAACCCGGTCTTGAACGACACGCTCCGAACCACCGGTCCAGACGTCTGGGTGGCGGGCGACGCGACCGGAGGGCTGCTCTTCACGCACGTCGGCACCTACGAAGCGGAGCTCGTCGTCAAGGACATCCTCGGACACCCACGAGCGCAAGGACTATCGGGTCATCCCGCGAGTGACGTTCTGCGATCCCGAGGTCGCGAGCGTCGGCCTCACCGAGCAACAGGCTCGCGACGAACGCGACGACGTGATCACCTCCGTCGTCCGGTTCGAGGACAACGAGCGCTCACATATCGAGGGCCGCACCCACGGCCTCGTGAAGCTGGTGGCGGAGCGCCGGACGGGCGAGCTCCTCGGCGGGCACATCGTCGGCGAGGAGGCGGGGGCGTTGATCCACCAGGTCGTCCTCATGATGGTGGCGCGGACGACGGAGCCGGCCGTCGCCCGGGCGATCCACGCCTATCCCACCTTCTCCGAGTCCGTGAAGGGCGCGCTGCTCGGCATAGACGAACAGGTCGGGTAGCCTTGAGGGACATGGACGCTTCCGTCACCGAGGTCATCGCGGTCACCGACAAGGCAGCCCGAAGGATCGCCGCGCTCGCCCTGAAAGAGGGCCGCGCGCTGCCGATCCTCCGGGTCCGCGTGACGGCCGGGGGATGCTCCGGCTTCACCTACGAGCTTTCGTTCGCCGACGGCCCGGCCGACGACGACGCCGTGATCGAGGCCGCGGACGGCGTCCGCGTCCTCGTGGATCCCAAGAGCAGCCCGATCGTCCGTGGCTCTACGCTCGAGTACAACGACGCGCTCCTCGGCGGCGGCCTCAAGATGATCAACCCGCAGGCCACCCACGAGTGCGCCTGCGGCGACTCCTTCAGCATCTAGGCGCAGCGCGCCGCAGGATCAGCCGACGGTGAGCGTTCCCGTCATCTGCGTGTGGAACCGGCAATGGAACCCGCCACTGCTGACGCCGGTCAGCGTGACCTCCGCGGTCTCGCCCGCTCCGATGGTCTGGTCGATCACATCGTCGTCGGTCGTGAACGTGTGCGAGGTCTCGCCGATGTTGGTGACCGTGATGGTCTGCCCTTCGGTCACGGTGAGCGCGGACGGTGAGAAGCCGAAGTCGACGATCGTCAGATCGGCGCCTCCGCCGCCCTCGGACTCGGTCTGACTCGGCGTCTCCTCACCGTCAACCGGCTGCCCCTCCGGCTCATCCCCTCCGCACGCCGCTGCCAGCAAGGTGAGCGCGAACACGGCGCCCAACAGGCGCATCCACCGTCGGTGCATCCATCCCTCCTCATCTCGCCGGGCCCGTCGCGAGCCCGGATCCGTTGGGGCGAGGTTCCGACCCAGCCGAAGTGCCGAACGGTACTACGGCCGAGTAGCGCCCGGGGCTTTCGCTCGCCGCGAGAAGGAGAACTAGACTGCCGACGTGGCCGTCGAGAAGACCCAGTGGCGGGATCTCTACAACGAGGTGGTGCTCACGGGCCTGTGCACGGGGTGCACCTCCTGCATCGTCGCGTGTCCGTTCCACGTCCTGGGGTACGAGAACGACGTCCCCGTGCAACTGCAGGAAGAAGGGCCGGATGGTTGCAGCCACGGCGACAAGGGATGCGACATCTGCACCCGCGCGTGTCCGAGGTTCCGCGAGTGGGAGTCCGAGATCGACGAGCTGTTCTTCGGTCAGGTCCGCAAGCCCGAAGAAGTGATCGGGCACTATCGAGACATCTACCTCGCGAGGGCAACGGGACAGGAGGAGCTCATGCACGGCCAGGACGGGGGCGCCGTTTCGGCGCTGCTGATCTGGGGCCTGCGCAACGGTGAGATCGACGGCGCCCTGACCTCGAAGCTCTCCGACGAACGGAAATGGGACGCCGAACCGACCGTCGTCACCGACGCCGAAGGCGTGCTCGCCACCGCGGGGTCCCGGTACACGTACTCCGCGAACCCGCTCGCCCTCCTGAAAGCTGCCGAAGCGGGACTCTCGAAGCTCGCCCTCGTGGGGATGGGTTGCCAGTCCAGCGCGACCGGCGCGCTGGAAGCCCGGCGCGTGAACAAGTGGCGCCGGAAGATCGCGTGGACTTTCGGGCTCCTCTGCTCGAAGTCGTTCACCTACGACGGCCTGATGGGCGAGATCGCCCAGAAGGAGCTCGGGCTCGACCTCGACCACCTCGTGCGCGTGAACGTGAAGGGGAAGCTGCTCTTCTACACGGACACCGGCGACGAGGTCATCTACTCGCTGAAGGACGCCCAACGATTCACCAGGCCCGGTTGCATGCGCTGCCCCGACTTCGCCGCCGAGCACGCCGACATCTCCTTCGGTGGTCTCGGGCAGTCGGAGGGCTGGACGCTCTCGATCGTTCGAACCGAGCGAGGACAGGACATCTGGGATCGGGCGACGGCCGACGGCGTGATCGAGCACCGCCCGGGAGCCGATGATCCGAAGGCGGTCGAGCTGATGTTCAAGCTCGCGGCGAAGTCACGAGCGCGCTGGCCCTCCCCCGACGAGATGCCGGTCGCGGGCTCGACGCCCGGAGTCCTTCCCATCCTTCCTGACCAGGTCTGAGCCCCCCGGACGGGGCCGGGCCGGACCCCAACCAGGGGACTCCATGTGGTCGATACCGCGCCGATAATCCGAAAGACCGCAGAAAGCGGGTCTTCCAGCATGCCTGGACGGGAAGGATGCGAGTGGCTCGATCGATCCGAGAGCATGAGGATCTGCTGGGAGGCGACGCGATGCTCGCGGCGGTCGCCTTCTCCGCCGAGCGTCTGCTGCTGGCTCCCGACTGGGGTGCGGCGATCGATGACGTGCTGCGCCATCTCGGCCTCGCCGCCGAGGTCTCTCGTGCATACCTGATCCGCGTCGAGCCGGACGGTACGGGCGAGTACCTGGCGACCCAACACGCGGAGTGGTGCGCCCCCGGTGTCGAGTCCCAGTTCGGGAATCCCACCCTGAACGGAGCAGGACTCCGCAGCCATGGTTTCGGTCGATGGATCGGGCTCATGACGAGCCAGGAGACGGTCCACGGCGTCGTCCGTGAATTCCCCGAGGAGGAGCAGGCCGAGCTCATCAGTCAGCAGATCGTGTCGATCGCGTCGTTCCCGGTCTTCGTGGACGGCGCCTGGTGGGCATTCATCGGCTTCGACGACTGCTTCATGGAGCGCCCGTGGTCGCACCACGAGCTCGACTCGCTTCGCGCCGTCGCGGGCATGCTCGGGGCGGCCGCTCAGCGACAGCGCTCGGAAGGCCGTCTGATCGAGGCGGAGGCGCGATACGAGCAACTCGTCGCGCAGAACCCGGCCGTGACCTACACGGAGTCTCACCACGACGAGGGCGGCACCGTCACCTTCGTCAGCCCGCAGATCGAGGACCTCCTCGGCGTTCCGCCGGAGCGGCCACTCGAGGATCGAACCTGGTGGTGGGCCACCGTGCATCCCGAGGACGTGGAGCGGGTCCAGGGTGCGAACGCCCGCGCGTTCGCGGCGGGCGCGGAGTTCGACCAGGTCTATCGCATGCGAACGGTCGACGGCCGCTGGTTGTGGGTGCGGGACAAGGCACGTCCCGTCCACGACGAGGACGGCCGGATCCTCTACTGGCAGGGATTCCTGGTGGACGTGAGCGAGCAGACGGAGGCGGAAGAACGTCTGCGGCAGGCCGAGGCTCGCTATCGGGCGATGGTCGAGCTGATCCCGGCCGTCACGTACACGGACTTCGTAGGGGACGACGGGATCACCTCGATGGGCTTCGTCAGCCCACAGATGGAAGAGATCCTGGGCTACCCACCGCAACGATTCCTGGACGACGGCGGGTACTGGTTCGAGCTGATGCATCCCGACGACCTGGCGTATCTGCGAGCGATCGACGCATTCAACAACTCCGACCTCGAACCGTTCGAGCACGAGTACCGGATGCGCCACGCCGACGGCCGCTGGATCTGGGTGCACGACATCTCCACCGCCGTGCTGGACGACGACGGCAACCTCGAGTACTTCCTCGGCTTCCTCACCGACGTGAGCTCCCGTCGGGATGCCGAGGAGCGGCTCCGCGAAGCCGAGCTCACCTTCCGGACGATGGTCGAGCAGAATCCGGCGGTCTTCTACGTGCAGGAGCTCGATCCGGACGACCCGGGGCAAGCGATCACCACCTACGTCGGTCCGGGCGACGAGGAGCTGACCGGCTACCCGCGCCAAGCGGTCGCGAACGACCCCGCGCTCTGGAAGCGGCTGGTCCATCCGGATGACCGGGAGCGCGTCTTCGCGGCCGATGCCTTAAGCAACGCCGACGGCTCTGACCTCTTCTCGGAGGAGTACCGGATCGTCCGGAAGGACGGTCGGATCGTCTGGGTCCTCGATCAGGCACGGCTCGTGCGACCGGAGGGTCGCGCGCCGTACTGGCAGGGGTTCCAGCTGAACATCACGCCACGCAAAGAGGCGGAGCAGAAGCTCCAGGACGCCCACGAGCACTTGCGACTCATGGTGGACTCCGCGCTCGATGCCGTCGTGAGCATGGACATGGAAGGCCGGATCATCGGGTGGAACCCGCAGGCGGAGACGACCTTCGGCTGGAGCGCCGAGGAGGTGATGGGGCGTTCGCTGGTGGAGACGATCGTCCCGCACGCTCATCGCGCCGCCCACAGCGAAGGGCTCCGACGCTGGCACGAGACCGGCGAGGGAGCGGTCCTGAACTCACGGATCGAGATCCAGGCCCTCCGTCGAGACGGACGCATGATCCCGGTGGAGCTCTCGATCGTCCCGGTCGCGGTGGGTGAGGAGACCGTCTTCTCGGGGTTCATCCGGGACATCAGCGAGCGCAAGCGCGCGCAGGAGGACCTGGAGCGGGCCCTCGAGGTCGAACGCCAGGCGGCGGTACGACTGAGAGCGCTCGACGAGATGAAGGACACCTTCCTCCAGGCCGTGTCCCACGACCTTCGAACGCCTCTGGCGGCGATCCTCGGGATGGCGATCACGCTCGAGCGTGGGGACGTCGGGCTGAGCTCCGAGGAGACGCGGGAGCTCGCCGGCCGCATCGAGCACAACGCACGCCGCCTCGAGCGATTGGTCACGAACCTGCTCGATCTCGATCGGCTCGCACGCGGCGTGTTGACGCCGACGTTCGAGCCGACCGATGTCGGAGCCCTGGTTCGACGGATGGTGGGCGAGGCGGATCCATCGATGCGCGATCAGGTCGCGATCTCGACCGAGTCGGTCATCATCCCCATCGATCCGCCCAAGGTGGAACGGATCGTCGAGAACCTCCTCGTGAACGCGGTCAAGCACACGCCGCGAGGAACCTTCGTGCACGTGTCGGTGGTGGCGACGGATCACGGCGCCATGATCTCCGTCGAAGACGAAGGAGGGGGCGTTCCGCAGGAGCTCCAGGAGACGATCTTCGAGGAGTTCAGTCAGGGAACCGGTCCCGCGCACCCCTCACCCGGCGTCGGCATCGGGCTCACCCTCGTGCGGCGCTTCGCGGAGATGCATCACGGGCGCGCATGGGTCGAGGAACGTGACGGCGGAGGCGCGTCCTTCCGCGTGTTCCTGCCGAGGATCCACCCCGGCGAAGAAGACGACGTCGCCGGGAGCTAGGGCGAGCTCCAAGCCTCGACGACAGGGTGGTCCTTCGTGGCCGGTCCCACCTGCGCGGCTCCGCCGGGTGAGCCCACACCGCTGATCTCGTCGCTGAACCATTCCGCGTTGATCGCGTTGAACTGCTTCCACTCGGCGGGGACGTCGTCTTCGTAGAAGATCGCCGTCACCGGGCACACCGGCTCGCAGGCGCCGCAGTCGACGCACTCGTCGGGGTGGATGTAGAGCATGCGAGGACCCTCGTAGATGCAGTCGACCGGGCACTCGTCGACGCACCCACGGTCCTTCACGTCGATGCACGGTTCCGCGATCGTGTAGGTCATGCCATTTACCCCTTTTCCACGGTGTCGGCCTTGCGAACGAAGTCTAGCGCCCGCGTCGCGGTTCGGCGACGGTCAGGCCGAGAAGGTTCGGAGCACGGCGAGAGCCGCCTCGCGGCCCTCGCCGGGAGCCAGGACCGGGTAGACGACCGGCAGGTCGGCGCCTGCCTTCCGATAGGCCTCGAGGCGCTCTCTCGCCTGATCGGGGTCTCCCCGCAGGCACACGCCCTCCACGATCGCCTCGGGAGACGCCTCGACCCTCATCGCCTCGAACTGGCGCGCGTAGGCCGGGTAGGAGCCGTACTCGGACGCGGCTTTGAGCAGCGCTTCGTCCGCGCGTACCGAGAAGGACGCGCGGAGGTAGACCGCGATCGTGACGGAGTCGGAGTCGCGGCCGGCTTCGCGGGCCGCGACTCGGATCGCCTCGCGGGCCTCCGCGACGCGATCCGGCGTGCACCAGTTGAGGATCACCCCGTCGGCCATCTCCCCGGCGAGGCGGACGGCCTTCGGCCCGAGCGCCGCGACCCAGATCGGGACGGGAGTGGGGAGCGGGAGCCTCAGGGCGACGCCGGCGTCGCCGCCACCCACCAGCTCGCGGATCTCCTTCACGTAGTCCTCGAGCCGCCCGAGCGCCCCCGGCGCCGCCCCGCCCGTCCCCACGCCGAGGATGTGCCGCCCCCCGGAGCGCTCCTGAACGGTCGCCGCAGCCATCGCTGCGAGCTTCGACGTCCTCGCCCCCATCGGGATCACGCCGGTCCCGAGCAGCAACGTGGAGGTCTCGCCCGCGAGTCCCATCAGCGTCGCCAACGTGTCCCTCGCGCCGGTCTCCGGAAGGAAGACCGCCGCGTACCCGCGCTCTTCGCCTTCGCGCGCGATCGCGGCGACGTCGGGCCACGGCAGAGGGTCTCGGATCGTGAACGCGGTCCCCCGCGGTTGGCGCATCTCCCCCACGGCTGGCATGGTCGCAGAAGTGGAGACCGTGACGTTCCTCACCGAAGACGGCGTTCGCCTCGAAGGCGAGCTCCGTTTGCCCGACGATCCCCCTCGCGGGTCGGCCGTGATCTGTCACGCCCATCCGCGGCACGGTGGCAGCAAGGATCACCCCGTCCTCTGGTCCGTCCGGAACGAATTGGCGGGCCAACGCGGACTCGCGACCCTCGTCTTCAACTTCCGCGGCACGATGGGCTCGGGTGGCACGTTCGGCGGTGGCCGCGACGAGCTCCGCGACGTCCGAGCAGCGATCGGCGCGGTCCGCGAGCGAGCGGAGGGTCCGACACTCGTGTTCGGATGGTCGTTCGGCGCAAGTGTCGCGCTCCGGGAAGCCTTCGAAGACGAACGCGTGAGCGCCCTGGCGCTCTTCGGACTCCCGCTCCAGCCGAACGACCTCACGCTCCCGTCGCTCCCGACGCCGGCGGAGCTCCGGCTCCTGAAGCGTCCTCTCCTGCTCCTCGCGGGAGCGAACGACGAGTACTGCCCGGCGGATGAGCTCCGCGCCTACGGTGAAGGTTTGTCCGAGGTCGTGATCATCGACGGCACCGATCACTACCTCTGGCGGCGGGAACGAGAAGCCGCCGAGATCGTCGGCGACTTCGCCGACCGCGTGCACTGAAGAAGACGGCTCAATGCGCAGGGTAGAGACCGTTGTAAGTGACGCGATCCTTGGCCATGGAGTCGCTCATGCGGCCCGCGACCTGGGCGATAGACGAGCACATCGCTTGCCGTAGAACAAGGCGTGTCGAACACGAGGGAGACGCTCCCTGTACAGGGTCCCGTTACACGCCCGGCGTCACGCCTCGTCTGCATAGGCGACGGGACCGCCGTACGTGCTGAATCGCGCGAACCAACCATCCTCCGTGTAGAGCTCACCCGAAAGCCCATCGCTTGCATCGCGGATGCTCGCGGAGCGGTCCTCGTCCTTGACGATGAGGTCGAACCTCTCGGACTGCTCGATGAACCGCAAGAAGTTGTGGACGCACAGGTCGGTTGCCCAGCGGGCAAGGTCCCTCGCTGCCTCGACGGTTTCTGGCGAAGCACTGACCTGATCATGCAGCCTACGGTCATAGGGCGTTCGCCCCGCTCCTTCGATGATCTTGTCTATCCATGAGAATGTGTCGTCCCGCACCCAGACAGTCATGTCCAAGCCGAACTCGTCGAGCGCAACCTTGCGGCGATCTTCGTTGTCTTTAGCCATACCAAAGGATGCTAGTGGGCGCCGTGACACCCTTGGACGAGCAGATATCAGATGTGAGCGCTCTTGCACACTCCTGTAATGACGTCAGCCGCCGAGGGAACTCGGGTCCTCGCGCTTCTCGTGGCCGTTGGTCCGGGGGTCGACGTCGCGACCGCGGCGGGGGCGCCAGACCCAGATGAACGGCAGGAAGAAGAACGTGCCGCCGAACAGTCCGGGCCAGACGTAGATCCCGAGCACGACGAACACGATACCCACGACCAGCCACAGCCAGGGATTCCCCCACCAGGGACGCTCGGCCGGCCTCGGGTCGCGGAGCGGGGTCGCGAGATCCGGCTCCGCGAGTTGGGCGCGGCGTCGCAGCACCTCGTGCGCCGCCGCGCGCTCGCGGAAGATCAGCAGGAAGCCGATGCCGAGCGTGATCGCGACGACGAACGGCAGCGCGACGAGGACCAGCTCACGGAGCTCCACGTGTCTCCCTAGAGGGGAACGTGGGAGAGCACCATGATGCGCGGCTCGGTCATCTCCTCCATCGCGTACTTCAGCCCTTCACGGCCGAAGCCCGACTCCTTGGAGCCGCCGTACGGCATCTGGTCCGCGCGGAACGCGGAGACGTCGTTGACGATGATGCCGCCGACCTCGAGCGCGCGGTGCGCCTCGAACGCGCGGTTGATGTCGTTTGTGAACACACCGGCCTGCAGTCCGTACTTCGAGTCGTTCACGACGCGGAGCGCGTCCTCGAACGTCTCGTAGGGGCTGATCGTCACGACCGGTCCGAAGACTTCTTCGCGGCACACCTTCATCTCGGGCGTGACCTTCGAGATCAGCGTCGGCTGGAAGAACGGCCCGTCGCCCTCTCCCCCGGTGAGCACCTCGGCGCCCTCCGCCACGGCCTCCTTCACCCACCCCGCGATCCGGTCGACCTCGGCGCGTTGGATCACCGGGCCCACGTCGACCGTGGGATCCATCGGGTCGCCGACCTTCAGGCTCTCGACCTGCTTCACGAGCCGAGCGGTGAAGTCGTCGTAGACCTCGGACGAGACGAGCACCCGCTGCACGCTGATGCAGCTCTGCCCCGCCTGGTAGTAGCCGCCGAACGCGATCCGCTGGGCGGCGAAATCGAGGTCGGCATCCGCGTGGACGATGACGCCGGCGTTCCCGCCGAGCTCGAGCGTCACGCGCTTCTTGGGGTCGAGTCCCTTGAGGTACCAGCCGATCTCCGCGGAGCCGGTGAAGGAGATCTTGCGGTAGCGCTCGTCGCGCGCCATGCCGTCGGCGACCTTCGAGGACACCGGCAGGACCTGATACATCCCCTTCGGCAGGTCGGTCTCGGCGAAGAACTCCGCCAGGCGGAGCGAGCCGATCGGGGTGGCGCTCGCGGGCTTCACGACGATCGGCGCCCCGACGGCGAGCGACGGCGCGACCTTGTGCGCCACGAGGTTCAGGGGGAAGTTGAACGGGGTGATCCCGAGGACCGGCCCGATCGGGAACCGGCGGATGAGGCCGATCCGGGAGCCCAGGGACGCCTCGGTGTCCAGCCGTACGAGCTCGTCGTCCCCTCGGCGGATCACCTCGGACGCCCAGCGGAACGTGGAGACGGCGCGGGTGGCTTCGACGGTCGCCCACTTGAGCGGCTTGCCGCCCTCCTGCGCGATCAGCTTCGCGTTCTCCTCGATCGTCTCGCCGAGGCGTTTCGAGATGTGGTCGAGCGCGTCCGCGCGTGCGTGGACGGGGAGCTTCGAGGACTCCTTGAACGTCTCGTGCGCCGTCGCCGCCGCTTCCTCGACGTCGCCCTCGGTCGGCACGGCGATCTCCGCGACGACGCTGTCGTCGTAGGGGCTGTGGACCTCGAACGAGCCCTCGCCCGTGCGCCAGTCGCCGTTCACCAGATAGGGCCTCACGGCCATGTCCTCACCGCCTTCGTGTTCGGGGTGTGCGTTCAGTCGAGCGACACCATCACGTGCTTGATGTTCGTGTAGTCCTCGAGCGAGTACACCGACATGTCCTTGCCGTGGCCGGACTGCTTGTACCCGCCGTGCGGCATCTCCGGCGTGAGCGGGATGTGGGTGTTGATCCACACGCAGCCGAACTGGAGCTTGCGCGCCATCCGGTGGGCGCGACCCACGTCGCGGGTCCAGACGGAGCTCGACAACCCGTAGGGCACGCCGTTGGCCCATCCGAGGGCCTGCGCCTCGTCGTCGAACCGTTGCACCGTGACGACCGGACCGAAGACCTCCTTCTGGATGATCTCCGCCTGCTGGTCGACGTCCGCGACGACCGTCGGCGTGTACCAGTACCCCTGCTGGTCGATCGCCTTGCCGCCGGTCAGGACCTTGCCGCCGGCCTCCTCCGCGCGCTGGACGAACCCGACGACCCGCTCGAGCTGCTCCTTCGAGATCATCGAGCCCATCTCGGTGTCGTCCGAGAACGGGTCACCGACCTTGATCGACTCGACAGCAGGCACGAGCTCCGCGAGAACGTTGTCATACGCGCCGGAGCCCACGAGGATCCGGGCCGAGGCCGTGCAGTCCTGGCCGGAGTTGAAGTACCCGCCGATCTTGATCCACTCGACGACCTGCTCCATGTCCGCGTCGTCGAAGACGATGAACGGGGCCTTGCCGCCGAGCTCCAGGTGCACGCGCTTCAGCGATTCGGCGGAGTTCGCCGCGATCAGCTTGCCCGTCGCCGTGTCGCCCGTGAGGGAGACGATCCCGACGTCGGGGTGCCGCACGATCGTGTCGCCGACGGGGATCCCGTCGCCCGTGATGACGTTGAACACGCCGGGCGGGAGGATGTCCGCCGTGATCTCCGCGAGCTTGAGCGCCGTCAACGGCGTCATCTCCGAGGGCTTCAGCACGATCGTGTTCCCGGTGGCGAGCGCGGGACCGATCTTCCAGATCGCCATCATGAGCGGGTAGTTCCACGGCGCGATCAGGCCGGCGACGCCGATCGGCTCGCGCCGCACGTAGCTGGTGAACCCGGCCATGTACTCCCCCGCCGCCCTGCCCTCCATCGTCCTCGCGGCGCCGGCGAAGAACCGCAGGTTGTCGACGATCGGCGGGATCTCCTCCGACAGCGTCACGGCGGCCGGCTTCCCGACGTTCTGGGACTCGAGCTTGACGATCTCGTCGGCGTTCTCCTCGATCGCGTCGGCGAACTTCAGCAGCGCGAGCTGGCGGTCCTTCGGCGTGGAGTCGAACCAGTCACCCTCGAACGCCCGTTTGGCGGCAGCGACGGCGCGTTCCGCGTCCTCCTTGGTGCCCTCTTGGACGGTCGCGAGCACCTCGCCGGTCGCCGGATTGATCACGTCGCGGGTCTGTCCATCCGTGGAGTTCACCCACTCGCCATCGATGAACATCTGATACGCGTCCGCCATGTCTCCTCCTCGCTCGGCCGTCCGCGTGGGCGACGGCTCCTGCACCAACGTTCAGCCCGCCAGTATGCGACATCCGCCGGATAGGGGCGACCCGTCGACTGGCGGACGGGAACGCCTCCGGCGGAGGCCTCCTCGGCAGCCGCCGCTCTTCAGTACCGGACGCGAGGATCGATGAACGCGTAGGCGATGTCCACCACGATGTTGGCCGCCAGGATGAACATCGATCCCACGATCGTGACACCCATCACCATGGGGAAGTCGTTGGTGGCGATGGAGGCGACGGCGAGTTGACCCAAGCCGGGGAGCCCGAAGAGGTTCTCCGTGATGAACAGCCCCGCCATGATCGTCGCGAAATCGATGCCGAGCATCGTCACGATCGGGGTGATGGCGCCACGGAACGCGTGCTTGTAGATCACGCGGCGCTCGGAGAGTCCCTTGGCCCGAGCCGTCCGGATGTAGTCCTCGTTCGTGGTCTCGATCATGTTGCTCCGCAGCATCCTCGCGTAGATGGCCGCGTACCCGACGGCGACCGTGATCCAGGGAAGGAGGAACTTCCCCTTGAACGCGCTCGTCCAGACGCTCGCCCCGATGTCGAGACCGCTGGAAGGAGCGAGGTGCAACTTGAACCAGACGAAGTAGAGCAACAGCTGACCGAGCCAGAACACCGGGAGCGACACGCCCACGATCGCCATGATCATGGCCCACTTGGCTCCGGCGGAGCGTGGGTGGACGCCGGTGGCGATGCCGATGGGGATCCCCACGGCGAGCCAGAGCGCGGCGGCTCCCAGCCCGATGATCGCCGAGACCGGCAGCCTTCGCCAGATCTCTTCGCGCACGGGAACGAACGTCGAGAACGAGTAGTACACGTCCTCGTTGAGGAACGTGCCGGGGAGCGGGATCAACCCCTTGGCGAAACGCCCGTACTGCACGATCAGCGGTTGATCGAGCCCGAAAGCTCGCCGGGCGTTCGCGATCTGCTGCGGATCGGTCCTCCTGCCCGCCGCTCGCGTGGCCGGGTCGCCGGCCGGCAGCTTCACGAAGATCAGGAACGTGAGGACCGAGATGACGACGAGCACGAGGACGGAGTAGAGCAACCGGCGCGCGATGTACCGGAGCACGGGAACCACGCTAGGAACGGTGTGCCTGCAGGGCTAGCGGGTTCCTGCCGAAGGGTGCCGGTTCCCTGCCGTTCCTACCGGTTCCTTGCCTTCGCCCGCCGGTAGTCGATGATCCAGAGCGGCTCCCACGTGTTCGCCACCGTCTGTTGCCCGCTCCCATCGCCAGTCGAACCTGTCGGCTTCGATCTTGGAGAAGACCATCCGCTTTTCGATCTCGCGGCCGTTCTCGACCTCGGTCACCGAGAAGGAGAATCCCTCGGCGTGGGGCGACCCACGGAGTGCCCAGTAGTTCCCCGTGGAGTCGACCCATGTCTGGCGCCATCCGTGTTCTTGGTCGAACACGCTGACGCTCATCCCCGACCACCGCTCCGGCTCGAGGGACTCGAAGCGCTCAACGACCACATGGCCGTCCATCTCTTTCGAGACCAGGTTCCGGCCACGACCGCCTTCCCACGTGCAGGACCAGTCGCCGACCCAGAAGTCGAGGGAGGCGGCATCCGACGGCATCGGCCAAGTGTCGGGCCTTCGGCTCTCGGGTGCTTCCGGGTTCTTGCGGTGTTCGGCACTACGACCCGGCTGACAACCCGGAGGGATCCGCACGATACTCCCGGGCGACGCCTCGACGCACCCGATGAGGCCGGCGGACGGAGGACCTGTCATGGACATCCCGCAGGAGCGGAAGCTCGTCACCGAGATCCCGGGGCCACGGTCGCGCGAGTGGTTCGCACGGCGCGACGCCGCCATCCCCCAAGGTGTCGCGAACCTCCACCCGATCGTGACGGCTCGCGCGGCGGGCGCGATCGTCGAAGACGTCGACGGGAACCGGCTGATCGACTTCGCGACGGGCATCTCGGTGCTGAACGTCGGGCACGCGGCGCCGGAGGTCGTGGCGGCCGCCCAGCGACAGCTCGAGCTCGACACCCACACGTGCTTCCACGTGACCGCGAACGAGCCCTACATCGAGCTCGCCGAACGCCTCAACGCGCTGGTCCCCGGCGACCACGAGAAGAAGACGATGTTCGCGAACTCCGGCGCGGAGGCCGTCGAGAACGCCGTGAAGATCGCGCGGAAGCACACGGGCCGGTCCGGGATCGTGGTGTTCGATCACGCGTTCCACGGGCGGACGCTGATGGGGATGTCGCTGACGGCCAAGGTGATGCCCTACAAGCAGGGCATGGGGCCGTTCGCTCCGGAGATCTACCGGCTGCCGCTCGCCTACCCCTACCGGTGCCCGACGGGTGGGACCCAGGAGACGTGCGCCGAGTCGTGCCTCGCGTACGCGCTCGACGAGATGCACAAGCACATCGGCGAGGAGAACATCGCCGCGATCCTGATCGAGCCGATCCAGGGCGAGGGTGGGTTCGTCGTGCCGGCGCCCGGCTTCATCGCCGGTCTCGCCGAGTTCGCCGCCACCAACGGCATCGTCTTCATCGCCGACGAGATCCAGTCGGGCATGGGGCGCGCCGGCAGGTGGTTCGCGATCGAGGACGAGGGCGTCGTTCCCGACGTCATCGCTCAGCGCGAAGTCGCTGGGCGGCGGCCTGCCGATCTCCGCGGTCACGGGTCGCGCCGAGCTCATGGACAGCGTCCACGTCGGCGGGCTGGGAGGCACCTACGGCGGGAACCCGGTCGCGGCGGCCGCTGCCCTCGCCGTGCTCGACAAGATCGAGTCGGAGGGGCTCCTCGAGCGCTCACGCGCCGTCGGCGAGACGATCGAAGGGCGGCTGCGCTCATTCGAGAAGCGTTTCGGCGCGGTCGGCGACGTGCGCGGTCGCGGCGCGATGCGTGCGATGGAGCTCGTCGCCGACCGCGCCACGAAGGAGCCGCTCGACGGAGGGACGATGAACGCGCTGGCCCGGTCGGCGCTGGAGCGCGGCCTGATCATCCTGACCGCCGGGACCTACGGGAACGTCGTCCGCCTGCTCCCACCGATCACGATCGACGACGGCCTGCTCGAGGAGGGACTCGACCTGCTCGAGGAGGCATTCGCCGCAACGGCCGGCTGAGACCCCGCCGAGCGTCCCGCGTCGGGGTCGGTCCCACCTAAGATTCGCGCATGCAAGCGTGCCCGAGTTGCGGGCGAGAGCCGCCGCCCGACGCCGCGTTCTGTCCGACGTGCGGCGCGGAACTGCTCGCACCGGACCGTGCTCGGGAGGAGCGCAAGCTCATCTCGGTGCTCTTCGTCGACCTCGTCGGCTTCACGTCGCGATCGGACAAGGCCGATCCGGAGGACGTCCGGGATATCTTGCAGGGCTTCCACGCTCGCTCGAAGCAGGAGATCGAGCGGTTCGGGGGAACGGTCGAGAAGTTCATCGGCGACGCGGTCATGGCCGTCTTCGGCGCGCCGGTGGCCCATGGCGACGACGCGGAGCGCGCGGTCCGGGCCGGGTTGCGGGTGGTCCACGCGATGGAGGACCTGAACCGGGGCCGGCTCGATCGCCCGCTCCAGGTCAGGGCGGCGGTGAACACGGGCGAGGCGGTCGTCGCGATGGGGTCTCGCCCTGATTCGGGCGAGGCGCTCGCGCTGGGCGACGTGGTGAACACCGCCTCCCGACTCCAGACCGCGGCCCCCGTCGGGGGTCTCGTGGTCGGTGAGGAGACGTATCGCGCCACGCGGAACATGATCCGCTACCAGGAGCTCGAGCCGATCGACGCCAAGGGCAAGAGCGATCCCGTCGAGGCATGGCTCGCGCTGGCACCGATCGGCGCGCCGGCGGAGCGGCCCGGCGACGACGGCTCCGCTCGTCGGCCGGTCGCGAGAGCTGAGCATGGTCGACTCCATCTGGGAGCGCGCGGCGGCCGAGCGCCGACCCCACCTCGTCACGATCGTGGGACCGACCGGGATCGGCAAGTCTCGGATCGCCGCGGAGATCGTCTCGCGGATCGAAGCGACGGGCGCTCGCACCGTCAGAGGTCGCTGCCTTCCGTACGGCCAGACCGGATACCGGGCGTTCTCGGAGCAGGTCCGCCAGGTGAGCGAGATCTTCGAGACGGACGCGGCGTCGGACGCATCGGAGAAGCTCGCGGCTCGGGTCCGCGAGCTGATGGGGCCGGAGGAGGTGGAGGAGACGACGAGGCTCCTCGGAGCGTTGATCGGGCTCGGGTCGGGGGATGAGCCCGCCGAGGAACCCGTCCAGCTGTTCTTCGCGGCGCGCCGGTTCGCCGAGCAGGTCGCCCTCGAGCAACCCACGGTCTTCGTCTTCGAGGACATCCACTGGGCGGACGCGGCCCAGCTCGACCTCCTGGAGTACCTGGCTTCACACGTCCGGGACGCGCCGGCCGCGTTCCTCGCGCTGGCCCGCTCCGAGTTGCTCGAGGTGCGGCCGGGCTGGGGAAGCGGCGTCCTCGGTCATACGACGATCCCGCTGGAAGCGCTCTCACCCGTCGACTCGGCGTCGATCGCCAGCTATCTGCTGTCGGGACGGGGAGATCTCTCGTCGGTCGAACGGCTCGTGGAGGTCGCCGAAGGGAACCCGTTGTTCATCGAAGAGCTCGTCGCGTCACTCGGTGATCGAGGTCCGTCCGACGAGCTGCCCACCACCGTCCGAGCCGCGATCGCCTCGCGTATCGACGCACTTCCCGCGGAACCGCGAGCCGCCCTCCTTGCCGCCTCCGTCGTCGGCAAGCACTTCTGGCGCGGGGTCCTTCGCTCGTTCGGGGACCTCGAGGGTGTCGACGAAGCGATCCACGCCCTCGAATCGCGGGATCTCATCAGGCGAGAGCCGTCGAGCCAGGTGAAGGGTGACGCGGAGTTCTCCTTCAAGCACATCCTGATCCGGGAGGTGGCGTACGCGACCCTCGCGCGCGCGGATCGCAAACAGCGCCACGCGGCCGTCGCCCGCTACATCGAGGAAGTGGCCGGTGATCGCCCCCGGAACCTCGCGTGGGTCCTCGCCCACCACTGGCGGGAAGCCGGAGAACCGGAACGATCACTCCCGTACCTGATCACTGCCGCGGAGCTCGCCGACGAGCAGCTCGCGTTCCACCACGCGGTCGAGCTGTACGGTGACGCACTCGGGCTGCTTCCCCAAGACGACCCGCGTCGGAAAGACCTCACCGTGCGAAGGATGATCTCGTTCACCCGGCTCTCCCACGCGGTGTTCGACGTGGGACGCGTGCGCTGGGAACGCGACGCGGAGCAGCCCTAGACGGCGATCTCGTCGGGATCGACGTCTCCGGCGATCACGGAGATGCTGTCGATCTGGTGACCGCCGAACGCGGCCCCGTGCTCGCGGATCCTCGACTCGTTCGGTGCCGAGTAGATGCAGAAGGTGTGCACGACGCCATCCGAGTCGATCACCACGTGACTGTGATGCCAGACGACATCTTGGAACCGTTCGATCGCCATGCGTTTCGAGTTCTTCGCGAACTCCCCGAGCTCGTCTTCCGTGATCTTGGAGAAGTTACGATCGATGAGGTACTTGGGCACCGGGATCACCTCCCTTCGCCGAGGATATCGCCTCCCCTCCAGGCTGCCTAGCACGGAGGGAACCAGCTCGATGCCTCCGACGGACGCGGTTGCTACCGTTCCGGGCCCATGAAGAAGGCGCCGGGTCCACCCGAGAGGAGTACTCGGGCGCGCATCCGCCGCCTGACGATCGATCTCACACCCCTCCGTGTCTCCCGGGACTTCCGTCTCGTCTGGTCCGGGCTCCTGATCACCTCCGCGGGGAGTCAGTTCACGCTCGTCGCCGTGTTCGTGCAGGTGAAGGAGCTGACGGGATCGACGGCGGCGGTGGGTGCCACAGGGCTCGCCTACGTCGCTGGCCTGGTGGCCGGCTCCCTCGCCGGCGGCGCCGTCCTCGACGCCTGGGACCGGCGTCGCCTCCTCATGATGGCGCAGGTCGGACTCGCCACCGGCTCGGCGATCCTGCTCGGGGGCTCGCTCGCCGGCGAGCCGCCGCTGTGGTTGATCTACGTGGGCCTCGCCGTTCTGGCCGCGAGCAGCGCGATCGACGGGCCCACTCGGTCCGCGATGACGACGCGGCTGCTCGGCGCGCCCCTGATGCCGGCCGCGCAGGCGTTGAACCAGGTCGTGTGGAACACGTCGGCACTGCTCGGTCCCGCGTTCGCGGGACTCGTCGTTGTCCGATGGGGCGTCACGGTCGCCTACGCGGTCGACCTCGCCTCGATCGCGTGCATGTTCGTGGCCGCCGCCCTGGTGCGGCCGATGCCCCCGATGGCGAGCGATCACAACGACACCGGGTTCTCGGCGATCCGTGAGGGCTTCTCGTTCGCCCGGAGGAACCGCCTGATCATGTCGACGTTCGTCATCGACCTGATCGCGATGATCTTCGGCCTCCCGCGGGCTCTGTTCCCGTTCCTGATCGTGGAGCAATTCCAGCGCTCCCCGGAAGCCATCGGCTTGCTGTTCGCGGCACCGGCGGTGGGAGCGCTCCTCGGGGCCCTCACCAGTGGATGGACGGGCCGCGTCCGCCGGCAAGGGCTCGCCGTGATCCTTTCGGTTGCGGCCTGGGGCGTGGCGATCGTGGCGTTCGGCGCGACCGGATCGTCGCTCTCTTTCGGCCTCACGATGCTCGCGGTCGCGGGGTGGGCCGACGTCATCAGTGCCATCTTCCGGACGACGATCCTGCAGACGGCGGCCCCCGATCGGCTGCGAGGGCGGCTCTTCGGGATCCACATCCTCGTCGTCACGGGCGGACCACGTCTCGGAGACGTCGAGGCCGGAGTGGTCGCTCGCCTCGTCTCACCGACGTTCAGCGTGGTCTCCGGAGGGATCGCCTGTGTCGTCGGGGCGGTCCTCGTGGCGGTCGCCTATCCGGAGCTCCGCCGGGCTCGCGCCGCGGAGACCCCCTGACGTAGGCTCGCCCACGTGGCGAAGCTGACGGACGAGGAAGTGCTGTCGCTGCTGACGACCATGCACGGCTGGCGGTTCCTGGGCGACGCGATCCACAAGGAGTTCACGTTCCGAGGCTTCCGCGGTGCGATCTCGTTCGTCAACCGGGTCGCCGAGCTCGCGAACGCCGCCGCGCACCATCCGGACCTGGAAGTGCACTACAACCGCGTGGTCGTGTCACTCTCCACGCACGACGAAGGCGGCGTGACGGACAAGGACGTGGTGTTGGCCCGAGAGGTCGACACCGTCGCCGAGCCCGAAGGCGACTAGGCACGTGTCGGAGCCGGTCCGGACCGTCGAACTGCGGGTGCTGGAGGGCCCGAACCTCTACTTCCCCCGTCCCGCCGTGAAGCTCACGCTCGATGTCGCGGGCTGGCTCCGCGTCGGCGACGAGAAGGTGACTGCGATCGCCCACGCGACGGGGATCCGGTCGATCGATCCCGGTGCGCGCGGGAGTGAGCAGCGCGTCCGAGCGACCGCGCGCGTGGCGGTGCAGCTGACGAGACGGATCGCCCGCGCTGCCGGCACCGGGATGCTGGGCGTCCGGGGGCGCACCGGGCCTGAGTTCGGTCACGTGATCGTCGTGTTCCCGTGGCGCCGGCGAGGCGCTGCCGAGGCGCTCGCCCACGCCGTCGCGAGCGCCATGGCATCCGTGCTCCGCCGTTCCCCCGCACGCGTGATCGCCGAGGTCGCTCGCGACGTGGCGGGCGCCGAGCCGGGTGCCGAGCCCACGGTGCCGGACCCGGACATCCCGGTGATCCAGGTGAGCGGCACCAACGGGAAGACGACCACGACGCGGCTGCTCGCGCACATCGTGACGACGGCCGGTAAACGCGTCGCGTTCTCCTCCACCGACGGCGTCTATCGGAACGATCGCCTCGTCCAGGAAGGGGACTACTCGGGCTTCGCGGGGGCGGGGATCGCTCTCGACCAGCATCCCGACATCGCCGTGCTGGAGACCGCTCGCGGCGGCATCCTCCTGCGCGGGATCGGCGTGCTGCACAACGACGTGGCGGTCGTCACGAACGTCTCGGCCGATCACCTCGATCTCCAGGGTATCTCGACGGTGGATCAATTGGCCGAGGTGAAGGCGACGGTGACGCGCATCACGCGGCCGGAGGGCTGGGTCGTGTTGAACGCGGACGATCCCCGTGTGCTGGCGATGCGGCGAACGGCCTCGGCGCCCGCGTGGCTCTTCTCCTTGGACCCCCGTCACCCCGCGCTCCGCGAGGCGCTCGCCGACGGCGGCCGTGCGATCACCGTCCTGGACGGGACGATCGTGTGGATGGACGGCCCCGCGGTGCACCCGCTCGTCGATCTCGACCAGGTGCCCGTGACGCTCGCTGGTCTCTCTCGCATGTACACGCAGAACGCGCTCGCCGCGGCTGCCGCGGCACTCGCCGTCGGGCTCTCTTCGAGGATGGTGGCCAGGGGACTCCGGAGTTTCGTCCTCGACCCGAAGAAGAACCCGGGGAGAACCAACCTGTTCTCCCTCGACGAACGGCTCGTGGTTCTCGACTACGCCCACAACGAGGCGGGCATGGACGGGCTCGTCGAGATCCTCCAGGGCCTTCGCCTCCCGGGCCGGGAGATCTGGTTGTCGATCGGGACGGCGGGAGATCGGACCGACGACATCCTGCACGGGTTCGCGGTTCGTGCGGCGCTCGGCGCGGACCATCTCGCGATCGCCGAGCTGCTCAAGTATCTGCGTGGGCGCCCGAGGGAGGACGTGGTCGCGAAACTCAGGCAGGGAGCGGCTCGCGCGGGCATGCACGACGTGGAGGTCTATCCCGACGAGCTCCGGGCACTGAGGGGGATGCTCAAGGCGTCGGCTCCCGGCGACGTGGTGGGGATCACGGCGCTCGCCCAGCGATCAGAGGCGTTCCGGTGGCTGCGCAGGAAGGGGGCTCGTCTCCTCGAGCCCTCGGACGTCCGGCGCCACGTCGAGGCGGTTCGGATCGCGCACCGTTCGGCGTGAGGTTGCCCTTCGGCGCGACGCCTCGCCGGCCTGGGAGAATCGTTCGAGATGGCCTCCACCTCGCACTCCGCGATGGAATCCGCGCTCGTCGTGGCCTCGAACCGGGGTCCCGTGAGCTTCGAGCGCGACGAGGACGGGAAGCTCGTCGCCCATCGAGGGTCCGGGGGGCTCGTCACGGTGCTCGGCGGCGTGCTCGAGCGGGACGACGCGACGTGGGTCGCCGCGGCCGTCACGGAGGGTGACCGCGAGGTCGCGCCGCGGGGTCGCAAGCTCGAAGGAGCGGCACAGCGGGTTCGCTACGTCGACATCCCCGAGCAGGTGTACGACGGCTACTACAACGGCATCGCGAACGGCGTCCTGTGGTTCGTGCATCACTACCTCTGGGACATCGCGCGCACCCCGAGCTTCGGCGAGCGGACCGAGCAGGAGTGGGCCGACTACGTCGAAGCGAACCGTGCGTTCGCCCGGGCGCTCGCGGTCGAGGCGAAGCACGATCCCGTGTTCCTGATCCAGGACTATCACCTCACCCTCGTCCCCCAGATGTTGCGGGAGCTGGTCCCCGAGGCGCGGATCCTCCACTTCTCCCATACGCCGTTCGCCGGGCGCACGTACCTCCGGACCCTGCCGGACGACATGCGCCGGTCGGTGCTCCGGGGCATGCTCGGCGCCGACGTCGTCGGATTCCAGGGTCGTCAGTGGGGCGAGAACTTCTTGCTCTCCGTCCGGGAGCTGGAGGACGTGCACGTCGACATCCGGGCCCATCGGGCAGAGGTCGACGGCCGCGAGGTGCAGATCCGGTCGTTCCCGGTCGCGGTGGGTGCCCAAGAGATCCGCGAAGCCGCGGCCGGTGACCGCGCGAAGCGGCTCCGCGCCCAGGTCGAGAAGATCCGCGGCGATCGGAAGCTGCTCCTGCGCGTCGACCGGATGGAGCCGTCGAAGAACATCCTGCGCGGGTTCCTCGCGTTCGAGCTGCTCCTGCAGAAGCACCCGGAGTGGCGGGGTCGTGTCGTCTTCCTCGCGTTGCTGAGCCCCTCGCGCGAAGAGGTGCCCGCGTATCGCGATTACGGAGCGGATTGCCGCGCCACCGCGGACAGGATCAACGCCGCGTTCGGGAAGGAGGAGTGGGTCCCGATCGTGCTGAAGGTGCAGGAGAACTTCACGTACGCCGTCGCCGCCTACGATCAGTACGACGCGATGTTGGTGAATCCGGTGCACGACGGCATGAACCTGGTGGCGATGGAGGGACCGGTGTTGAACTCGCGTGGTGGCGCGCTGATCCTCTCGCGCAATGCCGGCGCCTTCGGCCGCCTGGGGCGACACGCCCTCGCCATCAATCCCTTCGACCTCAACGAGACGTCCGAGGCGATCTACGAGGCGCTCGAGATGCCCGAGGAGGAGCGCACCCGCCGCGCGCGAGGCCTCCAGCGATCGGCGTTGGCCCACACGCCGGCCACCTGGCTGGCCGGACAGCTCCGAGCGATCGACGAAGTGAGAGCGCCGAACCTCTAGGAAGCGGACCCCGCTCGTTCGAGCTCATCGGCGAGGGCGTCCAGCAGCACCGAGATGCCGTGAGTGCCCTCGACGACCACATCCGCCGCTGCCTCCACCTCGGGCGGCGTCTCGGCGGCACGCGCGACCACGCCGCAGGTCCACAGGCCGTCGGCTCGGAGTCGTTCGAGCGCGGCGAACGCGTCGAGGTCACCCACGTCGTCCCCGGCGAAGAGGACTCCTCGGAGCTCGCGCTCGCGTGCGATCCGCTCGACCGCGCCACCCTTCCGCGGACGTCCGGAAGGCATCAGCTCGAGGATGCGCTTCCCGGGAACGATCTCCAGGCCGTGGGCCGCCGCGATCGCGGCGAGCGATCCCACCGACGCCGCCTCGGCCTCCTCCGGATCCTCCAACCCTCGGAAGTGGACGGCGGCGGCGGCGCCCTTCGGCTCCACCCACGCGCCGACGGCCGCCGCCGCCGCCTCGATCGCCGCCTGGATCGCGGCCGGCATCGGCGGTTCGTCCTCCAGTCCGTGCGTGCCGACGACCACGACGTCGTCCATGTCCACGAGCTCGCGAACCTGGTGGGAGGGGCGGCCGGAGATCACCGCCACGATCTGCAGGAGCCCGGCGATCCTGGCCAGGGTCGACTTGATCTCCGGGGGGATCCTCGTCAGCTCGGGGCGGGCCACGATCGGCGCGAGTGTCCCGTCGAGATCGAGGAACACGCCGGCTCGCGGCGCGAGCGCCGACAGCTCCTCCACGACGCGCTCGACCGTCACACCGGCATCCTACGAACGCGTCAGGACCGGAGGGCGGCGCACTCGATGCACAGGACCGACCACGGCCGCGCCTCGAGGCGAGCCTCCGAGATGAGCTTCCCGCATCGGTCGCAGATGCCGTACGTCCCGTCCTCGAGCTTCTGGAGTGCACGATCGACGTCGTGGAGCATCGCCTCGAGTTCCCTCGCGGTGCCGACGAGGTTCAGCCGTTCCACGGCGGCGGTGGTCCCGTCGCCGACCCGCTTCCCGAAGGACACCGACGCATCGGGGTCACGCTCGACGACCGTGACGACGTCCAACTCGGCCATCAGCTGGCCACGGCGAACACGGAGCTGCTCGGCGACTTCGCGGGTATCCACGAGCTATCGAGAGATGCCCGAGAGATCGATCAGATCCGTGTCCCCGCCCTGCGCCTCGATCACGCCGTGCTCCGAGGCACCCATCGCCGACGGCGTGGCGCTCCCGCGTCGCTTCTCGAGCTCCTTGTAGACCTCGGTGGCGTAGTCGACGCAGAGGACGACCACGTCTCCGGGCCGCGCGCGGTCTAGCGCCTTCCGGGACGCCTCCATCTCGTCGAGGACGATCTCCACCGTGCCGGCGCGCGCGTGGCCCTCGTTGATCGCCTCTCGAACGCCTTCCACCACGAGCTCCGCCGTCTCTCCGGGCTTCCGTCCGCGCGGATTCCGATCCTCCCGGACGATCACGATGTTGAAGTAGCGAGCCGCGACCCGGCCCAGCTGCCGCATGTCCTCGTCGCGCCGGTCACCGGCGGTGGCCACGACACCGACGACGAGATTGGCATCGCGGGACGCCTCACCGGGGCGCTCGGAGCGTGCGGAATCGGATGCGAGGCGATCGACGAACTCCCCGAGCGTCTCGAGGCCGGCCGCGTTGTGGGCGTAGTCGAGGATCACCTTCACGCCGTCCATCTCGAAGACGTTCAGTCGGCCGGGCGCCTGGTAGATCGACGTCGTGAACGAACGAAGACCCTGGCGGATGTCGTGCAGGTGGGCGCCCGCCGCGTGCGCGGCCGCCGCCGCCGCCATCGCGTTCTGCACCATCATGCGGGCCCGGCCGTCGAAGGTGGCCGGCAACATGTGGACGTAGGCGATCGGCGAGGAACGCCTGCCCTCCTTGAGCACCATCAGCTCGCCGAGCGGACCGTGCTCCAGCACGATGGCCTTCCGCCCTCGGCGGATCCACCGATCCACGAACTCGTGCTTCTCCTTCATCGAGAACAGGATCACCTGCCCGCCGGTGTGCCGGCGCATCTCGAGCACCAGCGGGTCGTCGGCGTTCAGCACGGCCCAGCCGGTCTTCGGCACCGCCTCGACGACGACCTGCTTCACCGCGGCGAGCTGCTCCAGGGTCTCCACCTCGCGGAGTCCGAGGTGATCGCCGGTCACGTTCAGCACGACGCCCACGTCGTTGCGGCCGTAGCCCAGTCCCTCGCGGAGGATGCCGCCGCGGGCGACCTCGAAGATGGCCATGTCGACCCGAGGGTTCTGCAACACCATCTGCGCCGACTTCGGCCCCGACGCGTCGACGCGCTTCACCAGGCGCTCGTCGATGTACACGCCGTCCGTCGACGTCATACCGATCTTGCGGCCGAGCCCTCGGAAGATGTGCGCGATCATCCGGGTCGTGGTGGTCTTCCCGTTGGAGCCGGTCACCGCGACGATCGGGATCCGCGAGGGCGTGCCCTGTGGGAACAACGCATCGATCACCGGCTTCGCGACGTACTGCGGCTCCCCTTCGGTGGGATGCGTGTGCATCCGGAATCCCGGAGCGGCGTTCACCTCTACGATCGCGCCGCCGGTCTCGCGGACGGGGAGCGTGATGTCCGGCGTCAGGAAGTCGATCCCCGCGACGTCGAGCCCGACGACCCGCGCGGCTTCCTCGGCGATCTCGACGTTGTCCTCGTGGGCCTCCCACGTCCGGTCGATCGAGATGCCTCCCGTGGACATGTTGCCGGTCGCCACCAGCAGGATCCGCTCGCCCTCCGGCGGGACGTCGTCGAACCCGAACCCCTGCGCCCGCACGAGCTGCCCCGCGTTCGCGTCGATCCTGATCCTGGTGAGCACCTTCTCGTGCCCGATCCCTCGACGTGGGTCCTGGTTCGTGATCTCGACGAGCTCCCGCACGGTGTGCTCGCCGTCGCCGATCACGTGCGCCGGCTGACGCTCCGCGATCGCGGCCATCCGTCCGCCGATCACGAGCACCCGGTAGTCGTTGCCGTTGACGAACGTCTCCACGACGACCCGTCCGTCCCTGGACTCCTTCAGCGCCCGCTCGAACCCCGTGCGGACGGCCTTCTCCTTCGTCAGGTTCAGCCCGACGCCTCGTCCGTGGTTGCCGTCGAGGGGCTTCGTGACCACCGGGAAGCCGATCCGTCCGGCCGCCGCGACCGCCTCGTCGGCGGTGCGCACGACCTCGCTCCGCGGCACCGGCAACCCGGCCGCCGCGAGCAGCCGGTTCGTCATCTTCTTGTCCGAGGCGATGTCCACGGCCAGCGCCGACGTCATCGATGTCATCGTCGCTCGGATCCGCTCCTGGTACTTGCCCTGGCCGAGCTGGATCAACGAGGCTTCGTTCAGGCGCATCCAGGGGATGTCGCGCGACGCGGCCTCGTCGATGATCGCCTGTGTCGACGGGCCGAACGCGCGGCGCTCGGCGAGCTTGATCAGGCGTTCGAGCTCCTCCAGGAAGTCGAAATCCTTCTCGGGCTTCACGAGGTGGTCGACCAGCCGAACGGCGAGCTTCCCCGCCTCGACGCCCACGGTCTCTTCCCAGTAGCCGTAGATCACGTTGTATTGCCCGGTCTCCCCCGCGCTCCTCGTCTTCCCGCGCGAGATGTGGGCGCCGGTCTCCCGCTGGAGCTCGAGGGCCACGTGCTCGGCGACGTGGCCCAGCCACGTCCCGTCGACCAGGCGTTCGCCGAACCCGCCCCGGCGGCCGAGCGAGCAGGAGTGCTCGGCGACGCCCGGCAGGAGCGCGAGGAGGCCTTCGTTGAAACCCGGGATCTGGTGGGACGGCCACTCCTCGAGCGACCCCAGGTCGACGAGCATCCGGATGCACGGCTCGTAGGACCAGTAGTTCGGGCCCCGGAAGACCTGCGTCTGGACGATCTTCAGATCGGGCTTGGGCTTGCTCGACTTCGCCGACGCCGGCTGGCGCTTGATCGCCTGGCGGTTGGCTCGCGGCCCCGCCGTCGACTCGCGTCGCTGCTTGGGAGCCGCCTTCGTCACGTCGACGCCTCCCCGTCCTCGAGGGCGTCCGGACCGGTGAGCAGCGCGCGACCGCGCAGGTCGAACCGGTACCCCGAGGGCAGGGAGTGCAGGATGGCGCCGCTCACCATGACGGGACGATAGCCCTTCCCGCGATAGGCATCGGTCTTGACGTGCGAGCCGTCCACGAGGGTGACCGCCCCGCGCCCGATCACGTAGAGGTCGCGCGCGCCGCTCACCACCGCGCACGTGTCCTCGTCGATCCCGATGCCGAGGAGCGACGGCGATTGCGCGACCAGGGCCAGCAGCCGGCCGATCCGCCCTCGCTGCTCGAAGTGCTGGTCGACGACGACGCCCTGGACGATCCCCAGGCCGGCCGCCAGATGCACCATCCGGTGCTTGGGCGTCGGACCCTCACGACCGAAGGCGACCATGTGCGAGGCGAGCGCGGATGCCCCGGCGCTCGTGCCCGCGAGCACGACCCCACGGTCGTGCGCGTTGGAGATCGCGTCGCCGAGGCGCGTCCCCGCCACGACCTGCGTCAACCGGGACTGGTTCCCTCCGGTGAGGAACACCCCCGTGGCGTCCGCGAGGAGGGCCACCGCCGCCGGATCGTCGGCCTCTTCCCGCTCCTCCGGACGGATGCCGCTCACGCGTCCGATCCCGAGACCGAGGAACAGCTCGCGGTACGCGTCCGTGGCTGCCTCACCCAGGGAGGAGGCCGTGGAGATCACGACGACATGTCCCGTTTCGCGACCCGCGAGCTCCGCGAACGTCCCGAGGATGACCTTGTCGCGGAAGCGGTCCTCGGCACCGCCGATCATCATCACGGTTCCTGCCCCGCCCACGGCCCGAAGGGCACCCGCGTCCGTCATGGACGCAAGTGTATCCGCCGCACGTGCACGCCCTCGCAGGTCAGTGCGGTGTACGCGCGCTTCGTTGCGGGTCCCCGGGCGATCTGAGGACCAGCTGGTCGTGCGGCTCGACGACGTCCACCGTCCCCTCGAGGCCCTCCGGGACGAGCAACGTGAATCCCGAGGCGTGCTCCACGATCCGATCGGTGGGATCCGCCTCGTCCGTGAGCTCGAAACGGACGCCGCCGTCCTCCCCGCGGACGATCCGCACGCGCACGTCGGGGTTGAAACGCCGGGCCGCCGCGTCGGCGCGGGCCAAGATCTCGACGGCCCAGTCGGTGAATTCCAGCACGCGCCGAGTCTAGGCGGCCGGGCGACGGAGGCATTCGATCGTGGATTCCGTGTAACTATCGAAGACACATAGGTGGTTTCCATGTAACCTCTCAACAGTGATGGATGGTTTCTGAAGGGAGGGTCGTGCCGATGGAAGCGAGGCGGCTCCCACAGCCCGTTCACGAACGGGTCGAGACACCGCCCGCCCCGGGTGATCTGGAGCTCGTCCGCGCGTTCCTGTCTTTGCACGACCACGAGCAGGGGAATCCGGACGGGCTCCCCCCCAGCCTCGAGAGCCTCCGGTGGTGGCTCACGTCGAAAGCCTTGGTCGAGGAGCAGGACCACATCAAGGACCAGGATCTCGCGTGGGCCCTCCGGGTTCGGGATGCCCTCACCACGAAGGTGCGCGAGAACATGGGGGAACCACCGGACGCGACGGCGACCGAGTTCCTCAACCGCGCCGCCGAGCAGACGGGGCTGCGGGTCTGCTTCGGCTGCAGCGAGGACAGCCCGATCCACGTCGAGGCCACGGGGGTACGCGGTGCGATCGGGGGGATCCTGGGATCCGCGTTCCTCGCCGAGCTCGACGGGCGTTGGGAACGATTCCGCGTCTGCCACGATCCCGGATGCTCCTCGGTGTTCTTCGACCACTCGAAGAACAAGAGCGGCAAGTGGTGCTCCATGGCTTCGTGCGGGAACAGGGCGAAGGTCCGCGCGTTCCGCGAACGGCAGGCGGCGGAGTGACGACGCTCGAGCTCGAGCTGCGCGCTCCGGGTGGCGAACCGGTCGATCTGTGGCGAACGCTGGTCTCGCACGGGTTCGCCGGCCTCTCGCCCTCGGTCCTCGACGAAGAGCACCGATCGCTCGCGTTCACGGTCCGCGTGCCCGGGGGCCGGGCGCGAAGGGTCCGGGTGTCGCAGGCCTCGGACACGCGCACGAAGGGGGCCCACGCGCCGGTGGGCCGCGCGCGGCTCGAGGTCCTGGGACCGAAGCCGGGTCCGAAGGTCGTTCGCGCCGTGCTCGAGGGCGCGGTGCACGTCCTCCGGCTCGATCAGGACCTGTCGCCCTTCTACCTGCGAGCGGCGGCGGATCCCGACCTGGCGTGGGCAGCGCTCGGCGCCGGCCGGATGCTTCGCTCCCCCACGGTGTTCGAGGACGTCGTGAAGACGGTGTGCACGACCAACTGCGCGTGGAGCGCGACGGTGCGGATGGTGGACGCGCTCGTGACCCATCTGGGAGAGCCGGCGCTCGGCGGCGACGGGCCGCTGTCGAACGCGTTTCCCACCCCCGCCGCGATGGCCGCCGCTCCCGAAGGCTTCTATCGGGACGTGGTCAGGGCCGGCTACCGGAGCGCCTACCTCGTGGAGCTGGCCAGCACGGTCGACGACGGCGAGCTCGATCTGGAAGCGTTCGCGACGGCGACGCCCGAGACGCTTCCCGACGCCGAGCTCGAGGCCGCGCTCCTCGCGCTTCCCGGCGTGGGGCCGTACGCGGCCGCCCACATCATGATGATGCTCGGACGACACTCCCGGCTCGTCCTCGACTCCTGGACGAGGCCGACCTACGCCCGGCTCGCGGGTCGGAAGCGACCGGTCTCCGACGCGCAGATCGAGCGTCGGTTCCGGCCCTACGGTGAGTACGCCGGACTTGCCTTCTGGCTCTACGTGACCCGCGATTGGGTCGAGGACGGCCCGGCCTGACCCTCGGCATATACTGCGCGAGCCGCCGAGGCGTCCCGGCGACACGACTTCTCCACGAAGGATCACGATCGATGACGGTGCCCTTATGTCCTCGCGGAGCCGCGCAGCCGACGAGCTCCTCCCGACCCGGCGTGCCGGGGGTACTCCTCGCGTGCGCGCGAGGCGGACTGGCGCCTGACCCACCCCTCGGGGGTGAGCCGCGATGGCTGAGCGGCTCGGCGCCGCGCCCGCCCGCCTCGCGCGCCGCGCCCGCCGTCTGTTCGGCTACTGGCGCTCGGAGCGCCGCACCCTCCGTCAGGGCGCGGTCGCGCTCGTGCTGAGCACCTGTGCCGGCTTCGTGGCCGGTCTCGTCCTCGGCTCGATCACCGGCACGCTGGAGAAGCTCCCGGGCCTCCTCGTCCTCATCCCCGCGTCGGTCGGCATGCGCGGCACGATCTTCGGCGCGATGGGTGCCCGCTTCGGCACCGGGGTCGCCGCCGGGATCTTCGAGCCCACCCTCCGGCGCGGGAGCCTCTTGTCCCGCAACGTCGTCGTCGGGCTCCTCTCGGCGCTGCTGACGTCGTTCTACCTGGCCGCGATCGCCAAGCTGGTGGCGTCGGCCTTCGCGCAGGAGGACGTGATCTCCTTCTGGGATCTCGTGACGATCTCGGTCGTCGGCGGCGTCCTCGCCTCGTTGATCGCGCTCGTGTTCACCGTCGGCATCGCGGTGATGTCGTTCCGGAGAGGCTGGGACCTGGACGCCGTCTCGACCCCGATGGTCACGGCGATCGGCGACATGGTGACGCTCCCGTGTCTTTTCATCGCGACCCTTCTGGTCGGCAACGCCACCGTGAGCGCGGTCTCCGCCGTGCTCTGCACGGCGGCGACCGCGCTCGCGCTGGTCGCGGCGTTCCGTGTCGAGGCCGGCGTCCGCCGGATCCTCCTGGAGATGGGGGTCGTCGTGGCGCTCGCTCCCCTGCTCGACATCTTCGCCGGAGCCTTGCTGCAGGCCCACAGCGGCGAGCTGCAGGCGGTGCCCGCCGTCTTGATCCTGATACCCCCGTTCGTCTCGCAGGCGGGCGCGCTCGGCGGCATCCTCTCCTCCCGCCTGTCCTCCAAGCTCCAGCTCGGTGTCATCACTCCGCGAGGGCGGCCCGAGATCCCGGCCGTCGTCGACGGCGCCATCGTCATCACGCTGGGCGTCCTCGTGTTCACCGCGATCGGCGCGGCCGCCTGGGGCCTGTCCACGCTCATGGAGGGACCGGATCCCTCACCCGTCGCCTTGATCGGCGCCACGCTCCTCGCGGGCGCGATCGTGCTGCCGATCACGCTGGTGGTCGGCTACGCGATCGCCGTGCTCACCGCGCGCTTCGGGATCGACCCGGACAACCAGGGTGTCCCGTTCATCACCTCGCTCCTGGACCTCGCGGGCGTAGCGGCCATCCTGCTGGTCATGAGAACATCCGGGGTACTCCCGTGATGGACGAACAACCTCGGAACGTCAAGGACCTCCTGGTCGAGTTGAAAGACGCGTCCGAGCTCATGGTCGACCTCGCCTACGCAGCCGTCTTCTTCAACGAGGAGAAGCTGGCGCAGGAGGTCGAGCGGCTCGAACAGCGGATGAGCGAGCACCTGCGCCGGCTCCGGATCACGGCCATGCTGGCCGCCCGCAGTCCAGAGGACGCCGAGGGGATGGCCGGGGTCCTGTGGATCGCACATGCGATCGAGCGCGTGGGCGATGCCGCGTCCGACATCGCGCGAGTGGTCGCCGCCCGGCTCGGGATCCCCGACGCGCTCCGCCAGGACCTGCGTCACGCGGACGAGATGACGGCGAGGATCAAGATCCGCGACGACGCGCCCGCGGCCGGCCGCACGCTCCGCGATCTGTCCCTGCCGACGGAGTCGGGCATGTGGGTGGTCGCGATCCGGAGCGGGATGGACTGGCGTTTCGATCCCGGCGCCGAGGACGTAGCCTCCGTCGGGGACGTGCTCCTGATCCGCGGACCCGAGGAAGGTGTGAACCACGTCCGCGAGCTCGCGGGCGCCCCGCCGCTGCCGGCGGCACCCGACGACGAGGCGCCCCCGCTCTCGGAGCTGGACCGAGCCGTGGACATCCTCGTGGAGCTGAAGGATCTCGCCGAGGCCGCGGTCGGGCTCGCGTACTCCGCGTTGCTGTTCAACAACCGGTCGCTCGCCGCCGAGGTCGGGACGCTCGAGGCCCGATCGGACATCTTGCACGACGAGCTCGAGTCCTGGGTCCTGCGAGCGGCGCCCGAGGCTCGCGATCCCGACGCGTTGCGCGGGCTCCTTCGCCTCGGCGCCGCCTCCGAGTACGTCTGTGACGCCGCTCGCGACATGACCTGGTACGTGGAGCAGGGTGAGCCCTTGCACCCGGTCGTCCAGCTCGCGTTGGAGGAGACCGAGGAGACGAGCTCGGAGGTGGTGGTGGAACGCGGCTCACAGGCAGCGGGGCGCTCGCTCAAGGAGCTCCGCGTGGAGACCGAGACGGGCATGTTCGTGCTCGCGGTCCAGCGCGGTTCCCGCTGGATCTATCGGCCCCGTTCCGGATTCACGTTCCAGGAGGGCGATCGGGTGATCTCCGTCGGCCCGGAGGAAGGTGAGGAAGAGCTCGCCGCCCTGACGCGGGCTCCCGTTCCGGCGCAGGGGTGACGCGACCGCCTCGGTCGGTGCTTGTTCGGTTCGGGGGGCTGGCCTAGCCTCCTCCCATGGAAGCCTTCGTCTACCTGCGCGTTCGCCCCGGCAGCATCGGGCCGGTCCGGAACAGGCTCACCTCCACGGCGACCGCGCGGCGTTCGGTCGTGGTGATCGGAGACTGGGACGTGCTCTCTCTGATCGACGGACCGGATCTCGCGACGGTGGCGACCGGCGTGCTCTCCGAGTTGCAGACCATCGAAGGCGTCGAGCGCACGTTCACCGCGCCGGTGGTGCCGCCCGATCGGCTCGGCGTCGTGGGCTTCGGAGGGCTTCCGACACCGCAGATCATCCGAGGGGCCTGCTACGTCCACATCGAGGCGGACGCGGGAGCGGCGGCGGGCCTCTACGAGCGGCTCTCCGAGATCGGCGGTGTGTCTGGGGCCGCGGTCCTGGGTGGCCGCTGGGACCTGATGGCCTGCATCCCGGAGCCGTGGGAGATCGCCTCGGCCATCGTCCTGGATAAGATCCACGCCCTTCCGGGGGTCCGTTCGACGAGCACGCTCGTCTCCGTCGACTACGAGGAGCCCGAGGAGGACCGGGACCAGTTCAGCTCCTGGTCGTAGACCTCAGCGAACGGTCCTCGCTCGGACGCCGGGAGGCAATGCGAACCGGACGCTCTCCTCGGTGATCAGTGCCTGCTCCACGCGGTCGAAGCCGCGTGCCGCGAGCCATTCGAGCATCCGATCGACGAGTCGCTCGGGCGCGGACGCGCCGGAGGTGAGCCCGACGACCTCGGCCCCGTCCAGCCAGGCGGGGTCGACCTCGGTCTCGTCGTCCACCAGGTAGGCCGGGATGCCTCGCTCGCGGCTGACCTCGGCCAACCGGTTCGAGTTCGATGAGTTCCGGGAGCCGATCACCAGCACGACGTCCGCGCGCCCGGCAACCTCCTTCACGGCATCCTGGCGGTTCTGGGTTGCGTAGCAGATGTCCTCGCGAGGGGGTCCCTGGATCTCGGGGAAGCGTGACCGGAGGACGTCCAGGATCTCGTTCGTCTCGTCGACCGACAAGGTGGTCTGGGTGAGGTAGGAGAGGCGGCGCGGGTCGGGCACCTCCACGCGCTCGGCCTCCTCGATCGACTGGACCAGGATGGTCCGGTCTGGCGCCTGCCCGCTCGTGCCCTCGACCTCCTCGTGTCCCGCGTGACCGATCAGCAGGATGGTCCGGTCGTCCTCGGCGAACCGGCGCGCCTCCAGGTGGACCTTGGTGACCAAGGGACACGTGGCGTCGATCAGCTCCAGGCGCCGAGAGGCCGCATCGGCGTGGACCGTCGGAGACGAACCGTGGGCGGAGAGGACCACGACCGCCTCTCCGGGCACCTCGTCGAGCTCGTCGACGAAGACGGCGCCCTTCCGCTCGAGGTCACGCACCACGTGGAGGTTATGGACGATCTGCTTGCGGACGTACACGGGCCCGCCGTGCAGCTCGAGCGCTCGCTCGACGGCGTCCACGGCCCGTTCGACACCGGCGCAGTAGCCGCGAGGAGCTGCGAGCAGGACCGTTCCCATGCACCCATCGTACCTACGGGGCACCTTGGGGCCGGGTCCCGTTCCCCTCCAGGGCCCGGATGCCCCGGTTGCCGTATGTCGGTGGGTCGGGCTAGGGTGATTGCTGTCGGCTTCGGACCGAGTGGCCCGGTCCTCCTGCGCACGACGCGCGCTTCCCACCTTCCCAGGGTGTTGGTTTGGCGTGCGTTCATGCGTGGGAGAAGGGGAGCTCGGATCGATGTCGACGAAGGTCGCACAGGAGAGGACGAGACCAGGAGGTGATGCGTACACCCACGACCTAGCGCGGTGAGCAGGGCGGGCGGAGCGATCCGCCGGCTCGGGACGGGACGAGGCCACCAGCCGCGTCCGCCGCGTGGGTGATACAGCCCATGACCACGATGATCCGGAAGGGCCGCGCGATCGTCGCGGCATCGATCCTGACCGCCGTCATCATGAGCTTCCCCGTAACAACGACATCCCAGGCGATGGTCCAACGAGACGCGATCCGTGCCGTCTCGTCGAGGATCTGCCCTATCGACTGGCGACAGAGCACATGGCATGTCAAACAGCTCATCCGCTGCGTCGCTTCGTATCACGGCGTAGGTGAACGCAAGGCTCTCTACATCGCGTGGCGCGAGTCGCGCTATCGACCGAGCGCCTACAACGCCTACGGGAACGCCGCAGGGATCTACCAGCACCTTCTGAAGTACTGGCCGCACCGTGCGGAGGACTTCGGCTTCAAGGACTGGTCCGTGTTCAACGCTCGGGCCAACATCTTCGTGGCGATCCGCATGGTGAAGCGCTACGGCTGGGACCCCTGGGGGGGCTGAGCGCCGGAGCCATCGACGATCGGACCGCCCGGGCGGGCGAGCGAGCGGAGGATCTCCCGCACGTGCTCACGTGAGGGAGCCACCGCGCTCGTCCCGGGCGCGTCCCGATCGGTCACGATCCGCATCGCGGGGAACCGATCCCGCACCAACGACACCAACGTCTCGTAGCTCCCGAACGCCACCATCGCATGCGGGCGCTCGGCGTCGATCACGCCGAGTGCCGCGGTCTCATCCGTCGCGCCGGGAGTGAGCTCCCATTCGGCGGCCGTCGTGGCCATCCGGAGAGCACGGAGCGTCTCGTCGTCCGTCGCGACGCACAACACCTTGACGGCCCGGCACACCGCTAGAGCCACCCTCGCTTCCTGAAACCGACGTACAACGCGACGGCGGACAGCGCCATCATCCCGAGCGCGAGGGGGTAGCCGAAGACCCAGGGCAACTCCGGCATGTGGTGGAAGTTCATGCCGTAGATCCCGGCGATCAGGGTCGGGACGAGGATGATGCCAGCCCACGCCGAGAGCTTCTTCATGACCTCGTTCAGCTGATTCGCCGACTGCGCCATGCGGATGTCCACGATCGTGGTGAGGATCTCTCGAACGCTGTCGGTGAGCTCGATCGTCCTGAGCAGATGATCCGTGATGTCCCGCAGGTAGGGCACGAGGCGCTCGGTCACGAGATCGGAGTCATCGGCGAGGTGGTCGACCGCCTGACGCGTCGGGATCGCGTTCCGCTTGAGCTGCACCGCGTCTCTGCGCAGACGGAGGATGTGGAGCTGGAGAGACGCTCCCTCTCCCTGCACGGGCTCGGACCCGAAGACCTCGCCCTCGAGCTCATCCGCCCGATCCTCCAGCTCTTCGACCACTTCGAGGTAGTCGTCCACGATCTCGTCTACCACGGCGTAGAGCGCGGAACAGGGCCCGGGCGCGACGGCTGCGAGGACCGGCCACCTGTGTGTGGCCTTCTCGAGGTCGAACAGCGGGCGGGATCGGACCGTCACGAGGAACCGATGCGAGACGAAGAGGAAGAGCTCGGTTGCCACCAGCTCCCCCGCGACGAACGAGAGCGGCCGGAACACGGCGAACACGTGCCCCTGGTACACCTCCAGCTTGGGACGCTGATCCCGATGCCGGATGTCCTCCACCGCGAGGTCGTGGAGATCGAGCTGCTTCTGGAGCGTGGTGAGATCGTCGGCGGTCGGTTCGACCGCGTCGACCCAGAGCCACTCGCCATCCGCGAGATCCGCCACCGTGTTGCGGAGCTCCTCGAGAGGGACGGGATCCGCTCCCAGGGCCGCCTCCCGGAAGACGTGGGCCTCCATGCGAGGAGCGTACCGGAGCCACGGGCGGAACCATCGGGAACGACCGTGACCGCGTGGTTGAGGCTAGCCTTTGCCCGCTCGGACGAGGAAAGGGAGGCCGATGCGGCAGCGGCGACGCTCCACGTGGACCCATCCGGTGCTCGTGCAGCGCGAAGACGAGCGCTCGCGGAACCTGCAGGATCGCATCGCCGACACGATCACCGGTTTCGCCGGCTCGATGCCGTTCGTCTATCTCCACGTCATGTGGTTCACGCTGTGGATCGCACTCGGCGTCGAGGACTTCCCGTTCGGCTTCCTGACGATGCTCGTCTCGCTCGAGGCGATCTTCCTGTCGACCTTCGTGATGATCAGCCAGAACCGCGCCGACGAGAAGCGCGAGGCGCTCGCGGAGCATCAGTGGCGGCTCGTCCAGGAGGAGGAGAAGCAGAACGAGGAGCTGATCACGATCTCGCGGCAGATCCTCGAGCTGACGAAGGACATCCATTCGCTCACGAAGGGGCCCGGGTCGACGCCTTCCGGGACCGCCGCCGTCCCCTCCCCGGATCCCTGAGGGCTATACGAACAGCGAGAACACCTTCTGGAGGCCGTATCCCAGGACGGCGCAGGACGGCCACGTCAGGACCCATGCCGCGACCACCTGCCCGGCGACCCCCCACCGAACCGCCGAGAATCGCTTCGTCGCGCCGACGCCCATGATCGCCGAACCGATCGCGTGCGTCGTCGACACCGGGATCCCGAGGTGCGCTGCCGCCGTGATCACGGTGGCAGCGCCGGTCTCCGCCGCGAACCCCTGCACGGGCTCCAGGTGGGTCAGCCGCATACCCAACGTGCGCACGACCCGCCAGCCGCCGATCATGGTGCCGAGGCCCATCACGAGCCCCGCGGAGAGGACGATCCAGGGGTCGATCGTGAGCTCCCCCACGTTTCCGGCCGTGCCGGCCTCGTTGAGGGCGATGGTGAGGGCGATGATCCCCATCGTCTTCTGGGCGTCATTGGTCCCGTGACTGAAGGCCATGAACGCCGCGGAAAGGATCTGCCCCTTCCCGAAGACCTTCCGGACCGTGGCCATACGCACGCGCGCGAACACCCGATAGATCAGCACCATCAGGATGAAACCGAGCAGGAACCCTCCCAGTGGTGAGGAGACGAGTCCGATCAGCGATGCAGTCGTCCCCTCGCTCTCGAGCGCACCGAGCCCCCCGGCGGCGAACCCGGCCCCCAGCAGACCGGCGACGAGGGCGTGCGACTCGCTGGAGGGGAGGCCGTAGAACTGAGCTGCGAGTGCCCAGAGCGTGGCTGCGAGCACCGCCGCCGCGACGGTCTCGAGTCCGACGAAGTTGGGATCCACGATGCCTTCGGCGATCGTCTTGGCGACCGCGGTCCCGACGACGAGCGCGCCGACGACGTTCAACACGCCGGCCATCAGCACGGCGTGATGCGGTCGCATCACCCGCGTGGACACGACGGTGGCGATCGAGTTCGGCGCGTCGGTCCACCCGTTGGCGAACTCGAACAGATAGGCGAGGACGAGGACGAACCAGACCATCAGGCGTTCTTCAAAGCGATCGCCTCGAGCATGTTGGATACGTCCTCGAGCTGGTCGATGGCTCCTTCCGCCTCGTCGATGACGTCCCGCCACTTCAAGACGTCCATCGCCTTGTACTCACCGCCGAAGAGCCCGGCGATGGCCCGCCGGTAGATCCGGTCCCCTTCGTTCTCGAGTCGATTGACCTCGACCCAATACCGTTCGAGCTCTTTGAATTTCGGGAGCGTCTCGAGAGCCTCGCGCGTGACCCTGCAGGTCTGCACCAGGATGTCGGCCTGCGCTTTCATCTCGGGCAGCGGCTGCTCGATCTTGTGGAGGACGAACAGATCCGCGGCCGCCTCGATGTGGTCGAGCACGTCGTCCAGGCCAGAGGCGAGCCGGTGGATGTCTTCGTGGTCGAGTGGCGTCACGAAGACGGTGTTCAACCGCTTCATGATCTCGTGCGTGACCTCGTCGCCCTCGTGTTCCAGGTCCTTCAGTCGGTCGGCCTTCCGTGTCACGTCCTGATAGTCCACGACGAGGTCCTGGTACGCGGCCGCCCCCTCCTCCACCTTGCCCGCCAGGTTGACGAACATCTCGTAGAAGCTCTCGTCCCGCGGGACGAGCCTGAAGCGCAACTTCGGCATCCTCCGGCCCTTTCGGTCTTCGGCCGCAGGGTGGATATCACGCGAACGGTTGTGGTCGCAACAGGGAGGCCGGGGGCTCGAGCCTCATTCCACGAAGCGGTAGCCCAGACCGCGCACCGTCAGCAGGTGCGCCGGCCGATGGGGATCCTCCTCGATCTTCTGCCTGAGTCGCTTCACGTGCACGTCCAGCGTCTTCGTGTCGCCGAAGTAGTCGGCACCCCACACCTCGGCGATCAGATGATCCCTCGTGAGCAGCCGGCCTTTCAGTCGCATGAGCATCGCGAGGAGCGCGAACTCCTTCGGGGGAAGCGGCACCAGATCACCTCGGACCCTGACCTCGTGCCGATCGGCGTCGAGCTCGACGGGCCCGGCCCGCAGGGCTCCGTCCGAGCCGCTCGATTCTCCGCCCATCTCGACCCGGCGGAGATGTGCGCGGACGCGGCTGATGAGCTCGCGGACGGAGAACGGCTTGGTGACGTAGTCGTCGGCGCCGATCTCCAGTCCGGACACCTTGTCCGCCTCCGCATCCTTCGCCGTCACCATGATGATCGGAACGTTCGAGATCAGCCGGATCTGCCGACAGACGTCGAGCCCGGATATCTCCGGAAGCATCAGATCGAGGATCACGAGGGACGGAGGTTCGTTCCTGAACCGCTCCAACGCGCGCCGGCCGTCGGTTGCGACGGCCACGGCGAACCCTTCGCGCTCCAGGTGGTAGCGGACGCTGTCGGCGAGTGACTCCTCGTCCTCGACGAGAAGGATCCTGGCCGAGCCGTTCATCCTCACGCCTCGACGCCGACATCCGGTACGTCGTGCGATGCGTCCGTGAACTCTCTGAACTCACCCGTGATGAGGAAACCGACCTGTTCGGCGATGTCGACGGCGTTGTCACCGGCCCGCTCGAGAGCCCGAGCCGCCAGGTTCATGTGCAAGCCCCAATCGAGGGCACGCGCATCGTCGGCCAGCTTGAGCGCCTCGAGATGGGTGGCGCGATTGAGACGATCCACCGGGTCATCCATCTTCGGCAGCTTGAAACAGAGCTCGAGATCCCGCGTACGGAGCGCCTCCATCACCGTTCGGATCATGTGCACGACGTGTGAGCCCATCTCGTCCAGTTGCTGCAGCAGGGTCTGGCTCGGAGGCAGATCGCGGGTCGCGAGGTAGAGCTTGGCGACGTTCACCGCCTGATCTCCGATCCGCTCGAGGTGCAGACAGCTGTGCAGGATCGCCGACACCAGCCTGAGCTGACTGGCGACCGGGGATTGGAGCGCGAGCATCTCGAGGACGTCGTGGTCGATCTGCAGGTACAGGTCGTCGATCGGGTCGTCGTCCCTGATCACTTCCTCGGCTGCTTCGTCGTCATGCTGCGTGAGTGCTTCGACGGACCGTTGGATGGCGGTGGACGCCAGCTCTCCCATCGACAAGAGCTGCAGCTCGACCCGCTCCAGTTGCTCGTGGAAATGTTCGCGGGTCATCCGAACCTCCCGGTCACGTAGTCCTCGGTTCGCTGATCGGACGGGTTGGTGAAGATCGTCTCCGTCCGATCGAACTCGACGATCCGACCCGTCCTGAGACCTTCTTCCGATACGTCGACGGTGAAGAACGCGGTCCTGTCGGACACGCGCGCGGCTTGTTGCATGTTGTGCGTGACGATCACGATGGTGTATTCGGAGACGAGATCCCGCATCAGATCCTCGATCTTGGCGGTGGCGATCGGATCGAGGGAAGAGCACGGCTCGTCCATCAGGATGACATCCGGACGTGTGGCGATCGCGCGCGCGATGCAGAGGCGCTGCTGTTGGCCCCCCGAGAGTTCCAGGCCGGAGTCCTTGAGCTTGCCCTTCACCTCGTCCCAGAGGGCGGCCCGTTGGAGCGACTCTTCGACGAGGTCATCGAGGTTGCCCTTGTGCCCGGCGATGCGCGGACCGAACGCCACGTTGTCGTAGATCGACTTCGGGAACGGGTTCGGCTTCTGGAACACCATCCCGATACGCCGGCGCACCTCGACGGGATCCACGCGATCGTCGTACAGGTCGACCCCGTGATACAGGATGCTGCCTTCGATACGGGCTCCTTCGATGAGGTCGTTCATCCTGTTGAGGCATCGGATGAACGTGGTCTTCCCACATCCAGAGGGCCCGATCAGGGCGGTGATCTCGTTCTGTGCGATGGGCAGCGTGACGTCCCGAACGGCGCGGAACGAGCCGTAGAAGACCGACACATCCCGGACGTCGAAGACCGTTTCTCGTTCCACCTCGACGACATCGTCTCCCGCCGCGGGACGGACGGCCACGCGGGCGGCGATCCGATCCCGCGGGATCTCGGCCTGGGTCATCTCGGACACATCCATATCATCACCACTTCCGTTCATATCGATTCCTCAACAGGATGGCGGCGAAGTTGATCACCAGGATGACCGCGAGGAGCACGACGATCGCAGCCGCCGTGAGTTGCGCCCATTCCTCACCCGGCAGCCTCGACCACGAGAAGATGATGGTGGGCAGCGACGTGTAGCTCCCCTGCAGTGTCTCGAGCACGTTGCCCGATCCTCCGGGGCTGAGATAGCCGGTGACCGCCCCCACCAACAGGAGCGGCGCCGTCTCCCCGAACGCACGCGCGAGCGCCAGGATCGCGCCCGTGAAGACTCCCGGCGCGGCGTACGGCAGCACGTGGCTTCGCACCACTTCCCAGCGAGTGGCGCCGACCCCGTACGCCGCCTCCCGGATACCGCGAGGGACGGTTCGGAGCGCCTCCATCGTGATGATGATCATGAACGGCATCACCAGGACGGCGAGGGTGAGCCCGCCGGTGATGTAGCTCAAGCCGGAAGACTCGGGTCCCGTGACGCTCCTGAGCGCCTCGGCGAAGACGACGACCCCCAGGATGCCGTAGACGATCGACGGCACGCCGGCGAGATTCCGGATGTTCGCGATGAGCACCCTGTTGAGTCGGGTGTCCCGCGCGTACTCCTGCAGGTAGACGGCGGCTCCGACCCCCAAAGGCACCGCGATGAGGGCGACGAATCCGATCAGCACCAGCGAGCCGATCAGCCCTTGGCGCACGCCGGCGCGGCTTTCGAATCGTGAAAGGTTGTCGTTGAGGAATCCGAGGCCGCGGCTCTGGAGCACCGGAAGCGCATCGCTGATCACGGATACGAGCAGGATCAGCAGCACGAGGATCGAGAGCACGAGGGTGAGCAGGAGGAGTCCTGCGAAGATCCTCCCTCGCACGTCGCGGCCCTTCCCCTGAAGCGCGAGCTCGACGGTGCTCCGAGATGCGGCGGGTACGAGGACACTCATCAGTAGTGTCTCCGGACGCGCCGTACATACCGTTCGCTGATGACGTTCAGCACGAGCGTGAACAGGAAGAGCAGGAGGCCTAGCAGATAGAGCACCTCGAACGCGTTCAGACTCGAGCCGGCGGTCTTCACCTGATCCGAGCCGATCGCGAGCGACGCGATGGCCGCGGTGAGCGTCTGATTCGGCTCCAGCGGGTTCAGCGTGCGGCTCGCGTTTCCGGTCGCACCCGCCGCGATCGCGACGACCATCGTCTCGCCCAGCGCTCGGGAGATGCCGAGGATCAACGCAGCGACCACGCCGGAGATAGCGGCAGGGAACACGACCCGCAGGGTCACGGTCCTCCGCCGCGCCCCGATGCCGTAGGCCGCTTCCCGGAGACCGCCGGGCACTGCGAACATCGCGTCCTCCGCCACGGAAGCGACCAGCGGGATCGTCAGGATCCCGACGCCGAGGCCCGCCGCCATCATCGTGAAGGTGTGGGTGGCGCCGAAGAGATCCTGCACGACCACAGGATTGATCACCGTCAGCGCGAAGAACCCGATGACGACGCTCGGGATCCCGGCCAGGGTCTCCAGGATGGGCTTCAACATTCGGCGAGATCGCGGCTTCGCGTACTCGGAGAGATACATGGCCGCCCCGAGGCCGACCGGCGTCGCCACGACCATCGCGATCAGCGTGACGACGAGCGAGCCGAGGAAGAGAGAAGGGATGTCGAACTGGAGCTGCCGCGGCCGCCAGCTGCCGGACCAGAGCGAACCGAGCTCGACGTCGCTCAGGAAGTTGAGGGCTCGGAAGAGCAGGGCCGCCACGATCCCTCCGCTGACGAGCAGTGACACCGCAGCCGCGGCGACCAGCGCACCCTTGATGGTGGACTCTTTCCGCCGTCGCCTCGCGCTCCCCTCGAGGGAAGAGAGGACGCCGTCCGGGGTCCTGGTCACGGCCGTGGCCATCGCCGGATGACCTTAACCCTCTGCGCGGCAACGATGAGCGCCGCCGCAACGACGCTCACCCCTCCCGGTGCGAACAGCGATCACGAGACGGCGGATCCCCACGCGGACCGGCTGGCGTCTTGACGGTCGGCGGGAAGAACGATGTAGCCCGCCTCTTCAACCGCGGTCACGAGCCCCTCTTCGGTCAGGAAGAAGTCGACGAATCCCTTGACGGCTTCGTCCGCACCTGCGGCCGCGACGTCGGGGTAGATGTAGAGAGAGCGGGACAACGGGTAGCTGGCGCCGGCGATCGTGTCCGCGGTCGGCGCGACACAGCCCTCTCCCGCATCGATCGCGACCTCCTTCACCTGATCACCCGCCTCCTCGGCGAAGGCGAACCCGACGTAGCCGATCGCGTTGGGGCTCCCTGCCATCGCCTGGATGATCACGTTGTCGTTCCCGGAGGACGGGTAGGGGCGGAGCGCCGCGGCCTCATCCTCCGAGACACCGTGCTCGATCGCGAGGTCTTCGATCCCCACGAGGTCGAGGAACGCGTCGTACGTCCCCGACTCCTCCCCGGGAGCGGTGATCTCGAGGTCCTGTGCCGGCATGGTTCCGGCGCCGCCGACCTCCTTCGAGAGGGCGTTCGCCTCGGTCGTCGAGTCGATCCCCTCCGACTCGGGCCCGAAGATGGCGTAGAGATCGGCCGTCGAAAGGCACTCGATCGAGCTGGCCGCGTTGACCATGACCGTGATGCCATCGAGTGCGACCTCGAGCTCCTGGTACTCGATCCCGCCGTCCTCACAGGCGGTGACTTCGTCCTCGTCGATCGGCCTCGACGCGTCGGCGATGTCGATCTCGCCGTTACAGAAGAGTTCGAACCCGTCCCCCGTGCCGGGCCCGTTGACGGTGATGCTGACGTCGGGGTTCGGTTCGTTGAACAGCTCCGCGACCAGTGCGGAGATGGGCTCGACCGTGGACGAGCCGGAGATGGTGATCGAGCCCGTCAAGCCCGACGGACCGCCTCCGGGGTCGTTGCCTCCATCCCCCCCGCACGCGGTCGCGACCAGCATGAGCACCGTGGCGCCTGCGACCAGCGACAACCGCCGCTTCCCCTCCGACATGCTTCCCCCTTGTCGTCCGAGCACTGGCTCGATGCTAGGGAGGGTGCATGTCGGTCCCGTGGCACCGAAGTGAACGCGGGATGAACGCTTCCCCGAGGGGGGAGATCCGCCCGCTCGAAGTCAGGACGGTCGATCGACGGGGGATGAACGATGTCGGAACGGCTCATGGATCGGGTGAACGGCTGCCTACACTGCCGCTCGTGGAACCCGAAGCGATCGTCGCGGTGACGGCCGCCGCGGTCGTCGCCACCGCGACATCCATCGGCTGGTGGCGAGCCGCGCGGTCGGCGCGCGCGTGGCGAGCGCGAGCCGACGCCGCGGACGTCATCCGTGGTGAGCAAGAGCTCGAGGCTCGGGAGGAGCGGTCGGTCCGCGACCTCGCCCTGGCGACGATGCACGACGGGATCCTCCTCATCGGGCGGGATGCCCACGTCGCCTTCGCGAACGAAGCCATCGGTCGGCACCTCCCTTCGGTGCCGGCGTCGGTCGATGCGATCCTCCCGCTCGCCCTTCGAACGGCGATCCAGGACAGCCGCGAACGCGGCCAGCCCACATCCGTGCTCGTCGAGATCGGGGCGCCGACCCGCTGGCTCGCCGGAACGATCACGCCCACCGCGGATGACGCCACCCTCGTCGTCGTGCGCGATGTCACCCAGCAGCGGCGACTGGAGGCGGTGCGACGCGACTTCGTGGCCAACGCGTCCCACGAGCTGAAGACGCCTGCCGCCACCATCCAGGCTGCCGCCGAGACCGTGCGCCAAGCGGCCGAGGACGACCCGACCGCGGTCCTGCATTTCGCGTCCCACCTCGAACGGGAGGCGGTCCGACTCTCGCGGATCGTGGCCGACCTGCTCGATCTATCGAGGCTGGAGTCGGGCAGTGCCCTCGATGACCTCGTCTCGCTCGGAGCGACCGCGCGGGAGGAGTGGCAACGGTTGGAGGATGCAGCCGAGCGAGCCGGAGTCGTCCTCGAGCTCCTGACGGACGGCAACGAGACGGTGCGTGGGTCGCAGCGAGACCTCGCGCTCCTCCTCCGCAACCTCATCGACAACGCCGTCCGCTACAGCCACGAAGGGGCGAAGGTGACCGTCGAGGTCGTCTCGAGCGATGACGAGGTGACCGTGCGCGTCACCGACACGGGGATCGGGATCCCGACCCGCGACATCTCTCGGATCTTCGAACGCTTCTATCGCGTGGACCGGGCGCGATCCCGAGAGACGGGCGGCACGGGACTCGGCCTCGCGATCGTGAAACACGTGGTCGAGAACCACGGAGGATCGATCGAGGTCGAGAGCGAGCTGGGGCGTGGGACGACGTTCCGGGTCACGCTCCCCTCAGCTGCACGCTTCTGACGCAGCGATGCACATCGGTGGCAGGACCGTTCTCGCCTCCGCGTATGCTCCTCGACGCGATGACGACCCTCTTCCTGATCCGTCACGGCCTCACGGCCGTGACGGGAACCCGGCTGTACGGGCGGACGCCGGGGATCCATCTGGACGAGCGCGGCCGCCGGCAGGCGGCCGCGCTCGTCGAGCGCTTCGACGGTGTCCGGCTCACCGCCCTGTACTCCAGTCCGCTCGAGCGATGCGTCGAGACGATGGAGCCGCTCGCGGAGGCACGGGGACTGGAGATCCGGCCGTCCGATGCGCTGATCGAGATGGATGCCGGGGACTGGACCGGCCGGACCCTGCCCTCGCTTCGCCGCACGAAGCTCTGGGGAACGGTGCAGCGCAACCCGTCCCGGTTCTCCTTCCCCGGCGGCGAGAGCTTCGTCGACGCAGAGGCGCGGGCCCTCGATGAGATCGAGAGGATCGTCGCTCGTCACCCTCGCGGTCGTGTCGCGGTCGGCACGCACGGCGATCTCGTCGGCATGCTGATCTCGAACTACACCGGCGCGCATCTCGATCAGTTCCAGCGCGTCGTGGCGGAGCCCGCGTCGATCTCGGCCGTGCACCTGGGTGAAGGCATGCCGCGGATCCTGCTCGTGAACGACACCGGCAGCCTCCGACGGTTCGCGGCGCCGAAAAGGGACGGCCAGAAGAGGAAGCTGCGAGGATAGGTCGATGGACCTCGGACCGGTCGATCACATCACCGCCGACGCCGTCGGCGAGCCCGGTGAGCGCACCTTCTACATCCAGGCGCGCGCCGGGAAGGAGCTGGTCACGGTCATCGTCGAGAAGCAACAGGTCCAGTTGCTCGCGGCATCCGTGATGGAGCTGCTGGAGGACGCACCGGCGACCGAACCGGTGATCGACGAGTCGACCATGGGCCTCCAGGAGCCTCTGGACCCGCGGTGGCGGGCCGGCCGCCTCTCGATCGGCTTCGACGAGGACCGCGATCTGTTCCTGCTCGAGGTCGAGGAGTTCCAGCCCGAACTGGAGGATCTCGACGTCGAGGAGCCACTCGCGCCGGACCCCGGAACCGAGCCCGAGTCGATCCGGATCTGGGCATCGCCGGCGCAGATGCTCGCCCTTTCCCGGCACGGGGCGGCGGTGGCCGCCCGCGGCCGACCGACGTGCCAGTTCTGCGGGAACCCGATCGACGCGGAGGGCCACGCGTGTCCCGCGATGAACGGGCACTCGAAGCGGGGCTGACGGACCCGGCGATCCCCCGGGTCCTCGCCACCGGCGAGCTCGAGGTCCTCGGGCTGTTGCCGAACGCGTCGAACCACACCTTCCTCGCCCGCGCGAGCGGGGACGACGAACAGAGCCTCGCGGTGTACAAGCCCCGACGGGGTGAGACCCCGCTCTGGGACTTCCCGGAAGGCACCCTGTGCGCCAGGGAGGTCGCGACCTACGTGGTCGCCCGGACCCTCGGCTGGCCCAACGTCCCCGCCACCGTCTTGCGCGACGGTCCCTTCGGCGTCGGTTCGGTCCAGCGATTCGTGCCGTCCGATCCGGAGGAGCACTACTTCACGCTCGCGGAGCGCTTCCCCACAGAGTTCCGCCGTGTCGCCGCGTTCGACCTCGTCGTCAACAACGCCGACCGCAAAGCGGGCCATTGCCTGCTCGGGGAGGACGGGAGGATCTACGTCGTCGACCACGGTGTGTGCTTCAGCGAGGAGCCGAAGCTCCGCACGGTGATCTGGGACTTCATCGGCGACGCGCTCGAGCACGAGGTGCGGGCAGACCTGCGCCGGCTCGCCGGCGAGGTGCACGGCGGCCCGGTGCGCGAGGAGCTCGCGAACCTTCTCGCCCCGCCGGAGTTGGCCACCCTCGAATCGCGCGCACGGGAGGTGGCCGCGCTGGAGCGGTTCCCCGAGCCGGGAGAGGACCATCGTCCGTTCCCATGGCCGCCGATCTGATGATCGTCCGGACGACGATCGAGACGCCGCTCGGTCCCTTCACCGTGCTCGCCGGCGAGTCGGGGGTGGTGCGAACCTCCTTCGACGAGGACGACACCGGCGCCGAGGTCGACCTCGACGTCCCCGAGGATCCGCGGAAGACCGCGCCGATCCGTCGTGAGGTGGAGGCGTACTTCGCGGGAACGCTCCGGACGTTCCACACGTCCGCCGACCTCTCGGATATGGGCGAGGGATTCCCCCGGAGGGTCCTCGAGACCGTGCGGACGATCCCGTACGGGCAGATGTGGACGTACGGGGACGTGGCGGCCGCCGCGGGCGCAGCCCGCGGGGGTCGCGCGGCGGGCAGCGCGCTCGCGCGCTGCCCGATCGAACTCTTCGTCCCCTGTCACCGGGTCGTCCGAGCCGGCCCGAGCCTCGGGAGCTACGGACGCCACGACGACCGACGGCGATTCCTGCTTCGCCTGGAAGGAGCGCTCCCCGACGGTTCCTCCGGCCCATGAGAAGGTGGGAGCGGATGATCCGGCGCCGTCTCCCGCTCGTGATGCTGGTCCTCGCGACCGCGTTCGTCTCCTGCACGAACGAGACCGAGAACCCGAACGGAAGCCTGGACACGTCCTACGAAGTCTCGATGGCGAGCACCTGGCACTACGCCGGGGCGCCCCAGCGGGTCCAGGTGGGTGTCCTCGCGAGCGACGCGGACGGGATCCGAGTCGTCACCCAGGGCACCGTGGATCTCTCCTTCTCCTACCTCGGGACGGACGGCGGCGCGGAGCCGTCTGCCGGCCCCACGGCCACCGCGAGCTACATCCCTGTCCCGGGAACGGACGCCTCGGGCGACGTCCCCACGATGGTCACGGGGGCCAACGGGGTCTACGAGGCGAAGGACGTGACGTTCGACGAACCGGGCGTCTGGCGGGCGACGCTCTCGATCGAGATCGACGGCGTCGCCCGACAACTCACAACGGAGTTCCTTGTCGACCCCGAGTCGGGGATCCCCGCGCCAGGCATGCCCGCGCTCGCGACCGAGACCCTCACGATGGACTCGAAGGTCAGCGCGGGTGCGATCGACTCGATGGCCGACGCCGGTGGCGAGGTCCCCGATCCGGAACTCCACGAGTGGACGATCGCGGACGCGATCGCGCAAGGCAGACCCGTGCTCGTGCTCTTCGGCACGCCGGCGTACTGCACGAGCCGGTTCTGCGGCCCGGAGGTCACGGAGCTCCAGCGGCTCGCCGCGGACCATCCGGACCGCGCCGTGTACATCCACGTCGAGATCTGGAAGGACTTCGAGGGACAGGTCGTGAACAAGGGCGCAGCGGAGTGGCTCCTGCGCGAGCTCCCCGACGGCACCCCGGAGATGACGGAACCCTGGCTGTTCCTCATCGGTTCCGACGGCACCGTCGCGGACCGGTGGGGTCCCCTCTTCGACACCGCCGAGGTCGCCGCCGCCCTCGAGGCGCTTCCGCCCATGAAGCCGTAGGTCGCCTCCCGGCCGGCGGCCGTTCCCCGCCTAGCATCGTGGGATGGCCGGCCGGCACGATCACCCGCACGAGCATTTCGGCCCGGGTGACTCCCCGCTGTCCGCCACCTCTCACGGGGTCCGAGCGACGTGGATCTCGCTCCTCGTCCTCGGCGCGACGGCGCTCATCCAGCTCGCGATCGTCGCCGTCTCCGGCTCGGTCGCGCTCCTCGCCGACACGATCCACAACGCCACGGACGCGCTGACCGCCGTCCCGCTCCTCATCGCGTTCCGCCTCGGACGACGGCCGCCGAGCCCTCGCTACCCCTACGGCCTCCACCGCGCCGAGGACCTGGCGGGTGTGGCCATCGTGTTGATGATCCTCGCCTCCGCCGTGTTCGCCGGCGTGGAGGCCTTCAACCGGCTCGTGCACCCGGTGGAGCCCGAGCGGATCGGACTGGTGCTCGCCGCCGGCGTCGCCGGGTTCTTCGGGAACGAGTCGGTGGCGCTGTATCGGATCCGGGTGGGACGGAGGATCGGCTCGGCTGCCCTCGTGGCCGACGGGCTCCACGCCCGGACCGACGGCTTCACCTCGCTCGGCGTCGTGCTCTCGGCGATCGCGACGCTCCTCGGGATCGCGCGCGCGGACGCGGTGGTGGGGCTCGCGATCACGCTGGTCATCGGGTGGACGCTCGTCCGGGCAGCCCGCGGGGTCCTTCACCGGATCCTCGACGGGACGGACGAGGAGACGATCGCCTTGATCGAGGAGGTCGCGGCATCCGTCGCGGGGGTCGAGCACGTCACCGAGGCCAAGGCCAGGTGGACCGGCCATCGGCTCCGGGCCGAGCTCAGCATCGACGTGGATCCCGGCATCTCCGTCGAACGAGGACACGACATCGCCGAGCGCGTCCGAGCGGCGCTCCTGACGGAGGTACCCCGGCTGGGTGACGCCGCGGTCCACGTGGATCCGCACGAGCACCGCTCACATGCGCCGAGCTGACCGTCGTTCGGCCCGCTCCCGCGTACGATTGCCCCCGTGGACCACACCCCAGCGATGCCCCCACCTCCGACGCAGGAGCGGTGCTACCGGCATCCCGATGTCGTCACAGGCGTCCATTGCACGCGCTGTGGCAAGCCCATCTGTCCCGACTGCATGATCCCCGCGCCCGTCGGCCATCAGTGCCCGGACTGTGTGGCGGAAGCCCGGCAGGAGTATCGCCGGGGCCCCGGGCGCCAGGTCGCCGCCGCCAACCTCAAGGCCACCCCCGTCACGAAGCTGCTGCTCATCGCGATGGGCATCGGATACGTGTGGGAGCTCATCGTGGCGGGTGGGCCGGGCTCGCTCTTCGAGGGCCCGGACAGTCTTCACCTGATCGACGCCGGCGCGCTGGTGCCGGTCGGGCTCGGTACGCAGGCTTTCGACTTCACCGCGGGTGTGGTGGGCGGTCAATGGTGGCGCTTGGTCAGCTCGATGTTCCTGCACGCAGGGTTGATCCACCTCGCGCTGAACTCCTACGTCCTGTGGATCTTCGGGAACGAGATCGAGCGCGAGATCGGCCGGTTCGAGACCATCGCCGTGTTCCTGGTCACCGGGGTGTTCGCGGGTGCGGCCTCGTTCGCGTTCGCGTCCGGTTTCGCCATCGCGGTCGGCGCCTCGGGCGCGATCTTCGGTCTCGTCGGAGCGTTCATCGCCTACAACTACCTGCGGCGGCATCACGTGATGGCACAGGCGCGGCTCCGCGGCGCGTTGAGCATGCTGGTGATCAACCTGATCATCGGCTTCTCGATCCCGAGGATCGACTGGCGCGCGCACGTCGGCGGGCTCGTGGCCGGGCTGGTCGCGGGCTACGCCGTCGATCCCTCCAGACCCCTGGCGCAGCGTCGCGTGTACGCCACCGTCGGCCTCCTGGCGCTGCTCGCGGCGGCGATCGGGTTGGTCGTCTTCCGGACCGCCCAGATCAACGAGGACCCCACGATCCTGCTGCGCTAGGGACCGGCCTCGACGTCGCGTCGTTCCGTGAGGCCGTAGAGGTAGCCCTGGCGCGTCCCGAGATAGATCCAGCCCCGCCAGACGGCCGGCGTGGACTCGATGCAGTCGTTGAAGTGCAGCTTCCAGAGCAGGACCGGATCAGCGTCCGGATCCGATACGTCCCACGCCCAGAGGTCGCCGCCGCAGTCGCCCTGGATCAGGACGCCGTCCACCACCACCGGCGACCCGATCGCCGGCGCCCCCACCTGCCGTTCCCAGCGGATGTCGCCGGTCTCCCGCTCGACGGCCAGCACGCGGCCCGCCGCGGTCGTGAAGATGACCAGGTCTCCGTACAGCGCCGGGGTCGACCAGCTGCCTCCGGCGCCCTCGAAGCCGATCTCCCTGGCGTCGATCGACCAGAGCAGCGGGTCGTTCGGACGCGACGGATCGAGCTTCATGAGCTGTCCGACCTCGCGGCTCCGGTCTCCGAAGCGCTGGTACTCGCTGGCGACGTAGAGGTCGCCGGCATCGTCGATCACGACGGTCGCGTCCGTATCGTCACCGGTCCAGAAACGGAAGACGCGCTCCATGCGGGAACCGCCGGCCAACACATCCGAGACGTCCCATCCCTGCACGAGCCCACCTGAGTTGGCGAAGTAGAGGATCCCGTCGTGCAACGCGACGGAGTTCTCGATCGAGACCTCGGCGTCGCCGAGCACCCGGAGCAGCTCGTCGTCCCACCCGGGCACCGTCGCCACCACCTCCGGCGCGACCCGGACGAGTCTGAGCGCGTCGTATCCGCGGTGCAGCCGGATCACGTAGAGCCACCCGTTCTCCCCGCCGACGAACAGCACGTCGTCGACCACGAGGGCGGCGCCGTCCCAGTCGTCGTTGCGGAGCGGCCGCTCGACGCTGGTGGCGCCGTGGATCGACCAGAGCACCAAGGGCTCACGCCGATCCGTCGCGACGATCCGGAACCTGCCGTCGCGCGAGCCGGCGTAGTAGAGCGGGAACCCGTCGGGATCCGACGTCGCGGATCCCTTCGCGAGATCTCGCGTGGCGAGCGGAGGCCGGACCGGCCGGCCCGTCGTCCCGTCGAGGAAGTGGTACATGCCGTCGTAGGCGCCCTCGCGCACCTCGATCGTCCCGTCCTCACCGACCACGACGTTGGGCTGCCCGGTCCATCCGGTGCCGCACCATTCGTCCGGCTCGATCCCGACGTAGGACACCGAACACATCCGCTCGTTCGGGACGCGCCACCCGATCATCGGATCCAGCGGCACCGGACCTTCCCCGTAGTAGCTCCGGGTCGCGTTGCCGCGGAAGGTCGTCAGTCCCTCGAACGCCGTGTTGATGGGTGCGTGTCCCTCCGGTGGCGCGGGGTTACGGAGCGGCTCTCCCCGGTGTTGCTCGTCCTCGACACGGGACAGGATGAAGGCGATCACGAGGACGGCCGCGCCGATCACGAGCGCCACCGAGATCACGGGAAGGACGGGCAAGCGCCGCGTCGCGGACGCTCGAGATGTCACACGACTCGCACGGGCCATCGGCCCATGCTATGCGGTCAGACCGGGTCGCCCGCGGAGCGGTACGAGCCCAGGATCTTCAACAGCGAGGTGTGCTCCCGGACCTCGTCGAGTGCAGCCTCGACCCCCGGCGCGTCCGCCGCCGCCATGAAGTCCACGTACATCAGGTATTCGAAGGCGGCTCCGCGACGGGGACGGGACTCGATCTTGTGGAGGTTGATGCCGCGACTGGCGAACGGCTCCAGCGCTCCCAAGAGCGAGCCGGGCTCGTCCAGGACCGCCATGACCATCGAGGTCTTGTCGGCGGGGCCGAACCCCGGATCCGTCGCGCCGACGATCGCGAACTTCGTGAAGTTCTCCTTCTCGGTCTGGATCCGCTCGGCCAGGACCGTGAGACCGGCGAGGGCCGCTGCGTCGACGCTCGCGATCGCCCCGTCTCCCGGATCTCCCGCCTCCGCGATCTTGCGGGCGGCCCCGGCGGTGTCGTGCTCCGGCACCGGTTCGATACGCATCGTGGACAGGAACTCTTCGCATTGTGCGAGGGCCTGCCAATGAGAGTGGGCCCGGCGCACGTCTTCCAGACGTGCGCCCGGGACCCCCAGCAATGCGTGGTCGACCCGGACGATCGACTCACCGACGATGCGGAGCAGACTGGTGTTGGACAGGAGCTCGTAGGTCTCGTTCACGGACCCTGCCTGGGAGTTCTCCAGGGGCACGACCCCGTAGGTGGCTTCGCCGCTGGTCACGCGGGAGAACGCGTGCCGGACGGTGTCGCAGGGAAGCGGGTCGGCATCGGTGAACAGCGAGCGAACGGCGCGTTCGCTGTAGGCCCCGGGCTCACCCTGGTAGGCGACCTTCATGGCGCGGGAGGCTATCGGGTCGCGCCCGCCTCCGGCGGGCGCGACCCGATCACGCCTTGACGAACGACTCGAAGATCCGGATCGCGCCGGGACCGACGATGACCACGAACAGTGCCGGCAGGATGCACAGGATCAGCGGGAACACGATCTTCACCGGGGTCTGCTGCGCCTTGGCCTCTGCACGCTGCCGGCGCTTGATGCGCAGCTGCTGGGCCTGCGTGCGGAGCACGCTGGCGATGGAGACACCGAAGACGTCTGCCTGGATCATGGCCAGCGCGAACGCGTTCAGCTCGTCGACGTCGGTCCGCTCGGCCAGGTTCCGGAACGCGTCGGCCCTCGGCACACCCAGCTGGATCTCCTGCAGCATCCGAGCGAACTCGGCCGACAGGACCCCGGGGACGTTCTGCACGACCTGCGCGATCGCGGCGTTCAGCGACAAGCCCGCCTCGACGCTGATCGTCAGGAGATCGAGGGTGTCGGACAGCGTCTGGAGGATCTCCTTCTGCCGTTCCTCGACACGACGGTTCAGCATCGAGTCCGGTGCCATGAAGCCGACGAACGCCAGCAGCCCGATCAGCACGATCCGAACGAACGGCGTGAGATCGCCGACGAGGGTCGTGAGGAAGAAGCCGAGGATGATGCCACCGCCGAGACCGATGATCTTGAACGCGAGGATGCGCTCGGCATCCCAACCGCTGGGACTTCCGGCGAGCAGGAGCTTGTGGACGATCCGCTCGCGAGCATCGATGGGTGTGACCCGACGGGCAACCTTGGATGCCCCGACGACGACGGGCACGATGATCCGGCTGCCGAAGCTCTCGGAGAGGTGCTGCTCCCGCAGGTTCACGTTCTCGGTCGTCGTCCCGGCGACCTGCGACTCGAGCAGACGGACGGCGCGACGCCGCTCGGACTGACTCAGGTCGACGAAGATCCCGAGCAGCACGATGGCGCCGAAGACGCACCCGATGGCAAGGACCAACCAGATGTCAGACATCGATATCCACGATCTTCCTCATCCAGAGGATCCCGAGCACCATCAGGACCCCAGCCACACCCAACATGAACAGACCGATCTGCGTCGTGAACAGCAACGAGATGTATTCGGGGTTCACCGCGAACATGTAGACCGCGATACCGACCGGCAAGATGGCGAGGACCCACGCGGACAGCCGGCCCTCGGCGGTCAGCACGCGGATCTGGCGGCGCATCATCGCGCGCTCGCGCAGCGTGTCGGACACGTTGTCGAGGATCTCGGCCAGGTTCCCGCCGACCTCGCGCTGGATGTTCACGGCGAGGACGGCCCAACGGAAGTCGGGGCTCCCCACGCGATCGGCCAGCGCCTCCAGGGCCTCCTCGGCGGGCCGGCCGAGCCGGATCTCCGAGACGAGCCGCTGGAACTCGACGTTGGCGGGCGCCGAGATCTCGCGCGCCGTGGTGTCGAGCGCCTGGAGGAACGAGTGCCCCGCACGGAGCGAGGAGGCCATGATCGTCAGGACGTCGGGGAGCTGCTCCCGCATCTTGTCGCCCCTCTTGTTGAGCTGCGTGCGGAGGACGATGGTGGGAAGCGCAAGCCCCAGCAGGCCGAACACGAGAGCGAGGAGGGGGTTCGTGAACAGGGCCGCACCGAGCACGGCACCGAGCAATGCGGCGCCCACCGTCGCCACGACGAACTCGCCCGATCGCAGGCTGACGCCCGCGGCCTCGAGCCGAGCATCCAGCTTCTCGCTGAATCCCTGCGACTGCGCGAAACGCTGACCGAACGCCGACACGCTCTCCGGGATCCAACCGCTGCCCTTGCCGCCGACCGGTGACGCCGTCGTCTGCGGAACCGGACGACCGATCGCGGCCATGCGGGCCGCCATGTCGCGGTCCGCCTTGACACGCGCGGCGGTCCCGAGCAAGAGCCATCCCAGCGCGAAGGCCGCGAGCGCCACGAGGGCGACGACCACGGCGAGCATCGCCTGACTCGAGAAGAAGGTGTCTGCCGCCAGCATCTACCGACCCTTCGCTTCCATGGCGAACAGCTCCGCCTCGATGTTGATGCCACGCTCCTGCAGCTTGTCGAGGAACTTCGGCCGAAGCCCGGTCGACTTGAGGCGTCCGCGGAAACGACCTTCGTCGTCCATGCCCGCCGAGAAGTCGAACAGGAAGATGTCCTGGAGGGTGATGACCTCTCCTTCCATCCCCGCGACCTCGGTCACGTGCGTGAAGCGACGCGTGCCGTCCTTGAGGCGCTGTTGGTACACGATCAGCTGGATCGCCGAGGCGATCTGCTCGCGGATCGCGCGAGACCCGAGGTCCATCCCGGCCATCATCGTGATCGTCTCGAGACGAGAGAGCGCGTCACGAGGCGAGTTGCAGTGGATCGTGGAGATCGAGCCGTCGTGACCGGTGTTCATGGCCTGGAGCATGTCCAGGGCCTCTGGCCCACGGACCTCTCCGACCACGATCCGGTCGGGCCGCATACGCAGCGAGTTCCGAACGAGGTCTCGGATCGAGACCTGGCCCTTGCCCTCGATGTTGGGCGGCCGGGACTCGAGACGGACGACGTGCGGCTGCTGGAGCTTCAACTCGGCCGCGTCCTCGATCGTCACGATGCGCTCGTCGTCCGGGATGAACGACGAGATGACGTTCAGCGTGGTCGTCTTCCCCGCGCCGGTACCGCCGGCGACCATGATGTTGATCCGGCCGCGGACGCAGGCTTCGAGGAACTTCGACGTCGCCGAGCTCATCGTGCCGAACTCCACCAGGTCATCCGCCTGATACGGGTCGGCGGCGAATTTCCGGATCGTCAGGGTAGGACCGTCGATCGCGAGCGGCGGGATGATCGCGTTGACACGCGATCCGTCGGGGAGGCGCGCGTCCACCATCGGACTCGCCTCGTCAACCCGCCGGCCGACCTTGGCGACGATCTTGTCGATCGTGCGACGGAGCTGCCCTTCGTCGTGGAACTTCGTGCCGGTCCAGTACAGCTTGCCCGAACGCTCCACGTAGATCGTGTCCCAGTTGTTCACCATGACCTCGGTGACCTCCGGGTCGCGGATGTAGGGCTCGAGCGGCCCGAGACCGAGAACGCTGTCGCCGATCTGGCGAACGATGAGGAGCTTCTCCTGCGCCGCGAGCGGCCCCTCTTCCTCGTCCAGGAGCTCGCGCAGGCGCTGGTGCACCATGCCCTCGAGCTCGGTGTCGGAAAGGGTCGCGTCGTACAGGCGGGGTCCGAGGCTCTCGACCAGGCGCTCTTGCACCCGAGTCCGGACCTCGGCGATCCGGTCCTTCTGTTGGGCTTTCTGCAGCCTGTCTGCCAGGGACATGAGGTGCCTCCTCTACCTTCTCGTCAGCTTCGAGCGAACAGCTTCCGCTTCTTCTTGTTGGACGTGTCGATGCCGGCTTCGCCGGCGGCGACCATCTCGGCCTGACCCGCGAAACGGATCGCGAGCTGCCGCACGGCTTGCGCCACCTCGGAGTTGGGCTCGTCCAGCACGACCGGACGACCCTTGTTCAGGGACGTCGGGACGAGCCGGCTCGAGGGGATCATCGCGTCGACGTTGATCTTCATGACGCGCTCCACGTCGGAGGCGTCGAGGCCGACCTTCGAGTCCGCGCGGTTCAACACGACCCGGAACCGCTCTCGCGGTAGCCCGATCGTGAGCAAGGTGTCGAGGGACTTGGAAAGGTGCTTCACACCGACGACGTCGAGGCCCGTGACCAGGCAGATCGCATCGGAGAGATCGAAGCACACGAGCGCGGAGTCCGAGTAGTCGACCGAGGCGTCCACGACGACCCAGGTGAACTCGTTCCGCAGCGCCCGGAGGAACTTCCCGATCGCCTCGCCGGCCGGCGCTTCCGCGGCGGGGTCCGGCGGCGCGCCGAACCCCCACAGGTGCTCCGAGAGCTGGACGCCCACTGCCTTGATGCGCGAGCGCTCGGCTCCCTCACCCAGCTCCATCAGGTCCTGGATCGTGGCGGAGGGCTCCCGGCCGAAGTACGTGAAGACGTCGCCCATGTCGATGTCGAGGTCGACGACCGCCGTGTCCTGGCCGGTGACCTCGGAGATGGAAGTCGCGAGGTTCGAGGTCAGGAACGTCTTCCCGGTCCCACCCTTGGAGGAGAAGACCGAGAGGATCCGCCCACGTGTCATGGGCTGGCCGTCCGTCTGCGTGACGTTGACCGAGCGCAGGTTGGACGCCCAGACGATCGCCCGCTCCACGGCGTCGCGGAGCTCCTCGGTCCCCTGGGTCATGTCGACGACGTCGCGGATACCGGCTCGCATGGCAGCAGGCAACAGCCCGTTCCACGTGTGGTCACGGACCAGCACCATGGCCGTGCCGGGGGCCTGGCGCCCGACGAACTCGGCCAGGCCGAGTGCGTCGGGCTCCTTGACCTCGGGCGAGAGGACCAGGACGTCGATGGGCTGGAAGGCGTTGATCAGCAACTCTTCGGCAGCGGTGGCTGACTGCACCCAACCCACCTCGTCCGGGCCCATCTCGATGGCCCTGGCGAGCTGTTGACGGAACGACTGCGGCGTCCCGACGGCGACGACGCTCGCGTCTGTCATCCCAATCTCGCTCCGATCAGGAGCTCCAGAGGAACAACCGACGCGTCCGGCTGCGTGCCCTCTTCATCGGGCGGCAGCAGGCCGACCCACACGAGACCGTTCTCCTGCGCGAACACCAGGTTCTGCGCGTCCTGCGGGAGGAGGTCGAGGGTGATCCGGATCCGGTCGCTGTCGTTCTGCTCGCCCGTCTCGGTGTCGACCGCGGGGTTCTGGATGCGGAGGACCTTGACGGTCGGGATCAGCGTCACGGTGAAGTCCGGCAGGTCCACCTTCCGGGTGGCGCTGACCGCAGCGGGGTTGTTGACCGCCTGACGGAGGTTCCCGCCCGTGGCCTGCACGTTCTGGTAGGTGGCGAAGACCGAGATGTTGTCGCCGGGCTGCACGTTCCCGGTGCCGCCCTGCGGCGCGTCGAGCTCGACCGCGACGGCGATGTGGCCCGCACTGATGCCGAGCTCGTTCGGCCGTGGGCCGCTCGAGAGGCGAGAGATCGGGATCTGCTCGTTCGCGAGGATCGTCGACGTCGTGGTCGTATCCTCGAGCTGCCTGATGTCGGTGACCGCTCCCGAAACGAGCGCCTCATTGGGAACGCGGATCTGCTTGAAGACGTCCTGAGCGACCAGTGGGTTCAGCGCCTCGTTCGCCCTGATCTCCACCGACGAAACGATGACGGTTTGAAGCTCGCTACCCCGTTCCGCGGTTTCCTTGACCCCTTGCGTGTACAGGATCACAGCCGCGGCCGCCGCAACGGCGAGCACGACAGCGATCGCAACTACCAGACCCCGTGACCTCATCCTCTTGCTCCTTTCAGCCCATCCTCAGAGTTCTTCTATCGGCCGGACCCCCCACCGGCTTCAGTCCTTTCCTCGATCAGTCGTCTTCCGGGCAGCTTCCGATGGGGAGATCGCACAGTCGGACGCCTCGGAGACCGAAGTCTGCGCACTCGGGGCAGATGCCCTGCCCCCCGAACCTGACCTCGACGGTGGTCACCTTCAAGCAGATGGCGCTCGAGTTGTTCGGAGGCTGGCCGCACTCACCGTCGAGCCACCAATCGAATCCGATGTCCACCCTACGGGTGTCGGGCCCCGTCCACGTGAAGGACTTGTTCAGGTCGTCGTACGTCCAGTTCGGGCTCGATGCTTGCCCATTGAGCGTGAAGTTCTCGACCCCGGACGGCGTGGAGGTGGGGCACTGACCCGAGGGACCGAGGCTCGAGAGTGGAACGATCTGATTCTGCGTCATGTCGCCGCGAACGCTGCAAGACCTGGCCGCGCTGCCGCCCCACTCCGCGGCGCTGTCGAGCACGTCCTCGAGGTGCAGCACGATGAACCCCACGATGGCGTACTTCTCCGGTGACAGTGTCGTGCTGCAGCCGATCGTCCCGTCCGTGAGCACCTGCTGTGTGCAGTCGTTGACCGGGAAGATCAGGTCGGCGTCGTCCTCGACGCCGAAAACGTGGCCGCTGGGATTCCCCGGGATCTCACGGCCCTCGAGCGTCGTCCAGTTGGACTGTGAGATACCGCTCACCCGACAGACGTAGGTGAAGGGTGGGGTCACCTCGTTCGGGCCGCCGGTCCAGTTCCCCTCGATCCAGTCCTGGCGCAGACTCGCCCCGACGTTCGGACAGCCGTCGGTCTGGCCGACCCCCCACCCCTGCTGACACGGATCCGTCGCGGTGCAGAGGTTCAGGAAGCCGAACGCAGAGTTGTTGAAGAGGTCGTTGTCGTACCACATGTAGCAGGGAGTACCGGGGGGAGTTCCCTCCTGGATGTCGCAGTTTCCCTGCTCCTGGCCCGTGTAGACCACGATCGGCAGCGGGTTTGCCCGCCCCGTCGGCCCCCACCCGGCGGTTGCCTTGGTCGTGACCTGCGCCGGACCCTCGAATCCGAGCACGCCGGCGAAGAAGAGACCCTGCTGCACCCCGTACTCGACGGTGACGTGGCCGAAGGGCGGTCCGTCACAGCCGGCGATGTCGATGATCCCGCCGACCGCCGTGCTCACGTTGTTCGCCGCGAAGGTGTTCGCCATGGCGAGCGGGCTGTCGGTATCGGACAGCCCTGCGCACGTCTGCGCGGCGGCGAGCGCCGCGGCATCGGAAGCGTTCACCATCGCGCGGCGCTTGTAGAGCAGCTGGCCGACGTCGACCGTCAGTACGATCACGCCCAGGAGCGCGACCAGGGTGAGGACGACGATGACGGCGGTTGCCCCGTCGTCACGACGGAGACGGAGCCGAACACGGAAGCCCTTGCTCACTCGCATCGGAACGTTCCGCTGAGCTCAGGGTTCAACGTGATGGGCGGAAGGAACGGGATCGAGACGTTGAACGCCTCTTGGACCGAAGGAGCCAGAGAGCCGTTGCTGATGGTGACCTTGACCGGGAGCCCCTCGTTCGCCTGGTTGCACACCCGTGACGCGGTGAATCCGGCGAAACCCGGACTGAGCGATCCGGCAGAGGATTCGATCATAGCTTGACTGATCTCCCCGTTGTCGCCTCGAACGGCAGCGACGCGCGCGCCCTCGCGGGCGGCGGCGCGCAGGTTCTGCACCTGCCAGAACGCGATGCCGTACTCGAGGAGCCCGAAGATGAGGATGGCGAGCAGACCGACGATCAGAGCGAACTCGACCGCCGCCGCCCCTTCTTCACCCTTTGCCTTCGTGCGGATGCTCATACAAGACTCCTGCGCCCAAGTCGGGATCGGTTGCTGGAACCATCGGCCCCTCGCGCCCTCGCCTGAAGGCGACGGCGCGAGCGGCCGATGGGCCGCTCGAACGTGGTTCGAACTACGGACCTGCGTCGTTGATCTCCTGACCGACGAGGTCGAACTTGTCGCTCGCCGACTGACCCAGGAAGGTCACCGCCACGATGATGACAACGGCGATAAGGGCAACCATCAGTGCGTACTCCACCGCGGTCGCGCCGCGTTCGTCGGAGATACGCCCCTTGAAGTCGGCCCACCATGTCTGCATACCGGTGTAGACCTGAAGCATCTGTACACCCCCTTCCTCCGAAATCAATATCCGTCCTCAGGGGCGCTTCCCGCCCCACCGGCGGAATGCTATTCCGCCGATGATCACATTAGAAGCACCCCAACGCTCCAGGGAATCCCGAATTCCACTGGAGTTGTCTACGTACTTCCACGTACGCACCCCCGTGGTTCTGAGGGAGCCGGATGGTACCCCGCCAGATGCCTCGATGGGAACCCCTAAGAGGACCGATTTTCCGATAGGCCGCAATGGGCGTTGTCAGGGGCCATTGGTCTCAAAGGCAAGTGGACTGAGCACTATTCAGCCGGTCCGATGGACACGAGACCCGAGCGGGCCGCCATCCGGAGGGCGGCAAGCCGGTTCCCCACGCCGAGCTTGCCGTAGATCCGGGCGAGATGCGTCGTGACCGTCCGCTCGCGAACACCCAGCCGCTCGGCGATCTCGCGCGCGGTCAGCCCCTCCGCCGCAACCGCCAAAACCTCTCGCTCCCTCCGGGTGAGTCGGAGTCCCACGCTCCGCCGACGCTCGATCCCCTCGGCGATCTTGCCGACCGAGGCGGCGGCCGGGCCCGCGATCACCATCTCCCCCTCGCCCGCGCTCTTGAGCGAAGCCAAGAACTCCTCAAGCTCGATGTTCTTGTCGACGAACCCGTCGGCACCCACGAACAACGCCCGAGAGACCACGTGGGGATCGGCGTTCGAGCCGAGGCCGATGATCGCGTGGCTCGGGAAGCGCTCGCGGAGGGTCCGGATCAGCCAGTACGAATCCTGGTCGCCCGCGAGGCCCATGGCGACGAGCACGACCACGCGCGTGCGCCGCACGCTGCCGACGACGGCGATCGCCTCGTCGGCACTCGAGGCCTGGGCGAGGACCTCCAGGCCCGGACTGGCTCCGATCGTCGAGGCGAGCCCCGCGCGCACCACCGGGAACGGGTCGACGACGACGACGCCCAGACGCCGGATGGCGCGTGCTGACTTGGTCCCGATCGGAGGCGTTGCGCTCATCGACCCTCCGGAGCGACAGGTCTCCCGCATTCGGTTTCGGCGGGACGCAGCTGAGGCTACAGCTCGACGAGCCCGAGCGTGGCCGCTCTCGAGACCGCTTGCACCCGCGTGCGCACACCGAGCTTCCGATACACCTTCGCGACGTGGGTCTCCACCGTTCGCGGCGAGATGCCGAGCCTCGTGGCGATCTGCCGCATCGTGTGTCCGTCACTCAGGAGCTCGAGCACCTGCTGCTCCCTCGCAGTGAGGTCGGCCGCGACCTCCGCGCCCTCTCGAGCACGGCGCGCGAAGCGTCCGAGCGCGAGGACCGCGTCCTGCTCCATGCCGGGTGCGATCACCCGTTCCCCTGCGAGCACGCGTGCGATCGTGTCCGAGAGTCCTCTCAGCCCCTCGGCCTTCGTGACGTACCCGCGGGCGCCCAGTCGCAAGGCTCGGAGCACCAGGTCTCCCTCCGCGTGATCCGACAACACGAGAACGGCGTCCGGTCGATCCTCGTCGTCGAGATCGGTGAGCACGTGGAATCCGTCTGCATCGGGAAGCTCGAGGTCGAGGATGAGCAGCTCGGACCGTCGGGCGCGACAGGCTTCGATCGCGGCGGCGGCCGTCTCCACCTTCGTGAGCACCGTGACGCCGGCCTCCCGGCAGGCGATGTCGATGACGCTTCGCACGACCGGATGCCCCGCAGCCACCACCGCGCGGACCTCGTCCATGCCGGCGAGGGTATCGCTCAGGCGGATCGAGAGGTGAGTGTCAGACCCGCCCGCCATGCGGTCCCGACCGCTTCGACCTTGGAGTGGACGCCGAGCTTGCCCAGGACGTTCTTCACGTGGGTCTGGACCGTCGCCGGACTGATCCCGAGCTCCTCGGCGAGCTCGGCGGTCGTGGCTCCGTCGGCGAGTGCCCCGAGGATCTCGCGCTCTCGCTCCGTCAGTGTCGCGAGGAGGATGTGCTCGCTGCGACGGGCTCGCGCTTGCCACAGCCGATCGACGAGGGTCGGAAGCTCCGCCACGGGCAACACGAGCTCGCCCGCGAGGGCACGCCGGAAGGCGGCCACCAGGTGCGCCGGCTCCCGTTCGGTGGGGAGCACGCCGCACGCTCCCGCGGCGAGCGCGAGCTCGACGAGCGGGGATGCAACGCGTCTGGTCGCGGCCAGCACACGGATGTCGGAGGCATCGCGGAGGGCCGCGATCAACGCGACACCTTGTTCGTCCGCTCGGTCGATGTCCACGACGACGATGTCGACGAGCGTCTCCGAGAGCACCTGGAGCGCGCCGGCCTCGTCCGCCACGGGACCGAGCACCTCGAGCCCCGGGCGCCGGCGAAGGGCCAACAGCAGGTCCCGCGCCAGCCCGAGGTTGTCGTCCACGATGAGGACCCGGAGCTCGTCCATCTCATCGAGAACATCGGCAGCTCACGGACGGGAACTGAGCTGCCAACCGGCCCGGTGCGCGACACTGTCAGGGTGAATCGTCTGGCCGATGCCACGAGCCCGTACCTCCTACAGCACGCCGACAATCCCGTGGACTGGTTCCCGTGGGGCGAGGAGGCGCTCTCGAAGGCCGCCTCCGAGGATCGACCGATCTTCCTTTCCATCGGCTACGCCGCCTGTCACTGGTGTCACGTGATGGAGAGGGAGTCTTTCGAGGACGAAGACATCGCCGGCTTCCTGAACGCGAACTTCGTGCCGATCAAAGTCGACCGCGAAGAGCGACCGGACCTCGACTCGATCTACATGGACGCCGTCCAGTCGATGACGGGACGAGGGGGGTGGCCGCTGTCCGCCTTCCTCACTCCGGCCGGGGAGCCCTTCTTCGCCGGCACCTATTTCCCGAAGGAGCCGGCCCATGGCTTGCCGTCGTTCCGTCAGGTCCTCGAAGGGATCGCCGAAGCGTGGCGAGAGCGACGCGGGGACCTCGAAGGACAGGCGGCGCGGATAGTCGAAGCGATCTCCCGCGCGGCATCCCTGACCGCCTCACCGGAACCGCTCACGGACGAGATCACGTCGACGGCCCTGGGGGAGCTCCGGCGATCGTTCGACGACACCTGGGGCGGGTTCGGCTCCGCGCCGAAGTTCCCCCAGCCGATGACGCTTGAGTTCCTGTTGCGGATGGCGCTGCGGGACGCACCAGACGCCCTGCAGATGCTCACGACGACCCTCGATCGGATGGCGGCGGGAGGCATATACGACCAGCTGGGAGGCGGCTTCGCCCGATACTCGACCGATGCGACCTGGCTCGTCCCGCATTTCGAGAAGATGCTCTACGACAACGCGCAGCTCGCCCAGCTGTACACCCGCGCATGGTTGGTCACGCGGGAAGATCGCTATCGGCGCATCGCGACCGAGACCCTCGAGTACCTGCTCCGCGAGATGCGGTCCCCCGCGGGCGGATTCTTCTCGAGCCAGGACGCCGACTCCGAGGGCGTCGAGGGCAAGTTCTTCACGTGGTCGTGGGGGGAGCTCGTGGGCCTGGTCGGCGACGAGGCCGCCGCCGCCTTCGGGGCTTCTCCCGGCGGCAACTGGGCCGGGGAACAGGGTGAGGGAACGAACGTGCTGTGGCGGCCGGACGGTGCGGAGCTCGCGACGGGCAAGGCCGAAGAGGCCCGCCGGGTCCTGTTCGAGGAACGCGAGGGTCGCGTCCGGCCCGCGACGGACGACAAGGTGCTCACCGCGTGGAACGCCATGGCCATCCAGGCGTTCGCGGAAGCAGGGAGGGCGTTCCGGAACGAGCGGTTCTCCCTCGCGGCGATCGAAGCCGCCGAGTTCGTCCTGTCCAACCTCCGGGACACCGACGGCAGGCTCCTTCGTTCCTGGCGCGAGGGCACACCCGGCGGTCCCGCGTACGCGGACGACCATGCGCTGCTGGCATCGGCGATGCTGTCGCTCTTCTCCCGGACCGGAGAGTTGCGATGGTTCTTGGAGGCGAAGCGGCTCGTCGACGATCTCGTTCGGCTCTTCGCAGACCAGGAGCGTGGAGGGTTCTTCCAGACCGGAGTCGACGTCGACCCTCTCGTGATCCGGCCGAAAGAGCTGTACGACAACGCCGTGCCGTCCGGGAACTCGGCCGCCGCCGACGTCATCCAGCGGATCTCCCTCCTGACCGGGGATCGGGAGCTCGAACGGGTCGGCCTGTCGGCGATCCGGTTGGTCCGCGACGTCCTCGGCAGGGCGCCGACCGGATTCGGACATGCGCTCTCGGCGCTCGATCTCTCCCTGGGACCGACCCGCGAGGTGGCGATCGTCGGGGCGAGGGGAGATCCCGCTTCCAAGGCGCTGGCGGACGAGGTTCTCGCCGCTCGATTCCTCCCCAACACCGTGGTCGCGATCGCGGCGCCCGACGACGACCGGGCGGCGGAGGCGGTCGCCCTCCTTCGCGACCGCCCACAGGTGGACGGGCTCCCGACCGCCTTCGTGTGCGAGCGATTCGCGTGCCTGCTCCCCGTGACCCGGCCGGACGATCTCGCCGCTCAGCTCGCCGGGGCCGCTCGATAGACTCGACAGCTCCGCGATCCGAACACGATCTGAAAGGACAGGACCTGTGCCCACCGCGACGATCCACACGAGCAAGGGCTCCTTCACGGTGCGACTGATGCCCGATCACGCGCCCAAGACCGTCGAGAACTTCGTCGGGCTCGCGACCGGCGCCAAGGAATGGGAGGACCCGCGTGACGGGCAGAAGAAGTCCTCGGCCCTCTACTCGGGCACCATCTTCCACCGTGTGATCCCGGGCTTCATGCTGCAGGGCGGCGATCCGGCCGGCACCGGGATGGGTGGCCCGGGCTATCAGTTCGAAGACGAGGTGCCGCCCGGTGGCCCGTCGTTCGACAAGCCGGGCCTCCTCGCGATGGCGAACGCGGGTCCCGGCACCAACGGCTCGCAGTTCTTCGTCACGGTCGCGGCGACGCCGTGGCTCGACGGCCGGCACACGATCTTCGGCGAGGTCACCGAGGGGTACGAGGTGGTCGAGGCGATCGCGGGCGTTCCGACGGGTCCGCAGGATCGTCCGGTCGAGGACGTCACGATCGAGCGCATCGAGGTCGGCGACTAGGAGTGCTCCGCACCGTCATCGCTCGCGGCACGTGCGGCCGCATCGATCCGGTACACGAGGTGGAGCCATGCATCGGTCCCGTGACGCGTCTCCTTCCACACCGTCATGCCGATGTGCTCGGCGACACCGCGTGACGGCACGTTCTCGGGACGGATCAGCGAGATCACGCGGTCCATCCCGAGCTCCCCGAGACACCGGTCACGCCACGCCGCGGCGGCTTCGGTCGCGATCCCCTGACGTGCGCGGCGTGGCGTGACCGACCATCCGATCTCGACCTCCTCGATCCCGTCGACCAGCTGCCGCACCGGGCCGCAGTTGCCGAGGAACTCCCCCGTCTCGCGGTCCTCGATCGCCCACAGGCTGTAGCCGTACCGCTCCTGGCGTTCGATGAACTTCTCGATCCACGCGCGGGACTCCTCGCGACTGAACGGGTGCGGGTAGAAGCGCATGTGCTGCGGGTCGGACTGGATCTCGTGGAGCGCGTCCAGGTCCGAGAGATCGTCCGCGAACGGCCGGAGCCGCAGTCGATCCGTCTCGATGACGTCCGCCATGAGGACCAGGGTACGGTGAGCGTGTGCCGACGAAGGTCGAAACGCTCGAGGTGGCGGGCCGGGACATCCGGGTGACCAACCCGGACAAGCCGTACTTCCCCGACGCCCCGGACGGCCCGATCACCAAGCTCGATCTCGTTCGGTACTGGATCGACGTCGCGGACGCCGCCCTCATCGGGTGCCGCGACAGGCCCACCACCCTCCATCGGTTCCCCGACGGGGCGGGCGGCGAGGGCTTCTATCAGAAGCGCCTCCCGAAGGGCGCACCGCCGTGGGTCGAGACGGCCCTCATCACGTTCCCGAGCGGGCGCACCGCGAACATGCCCGTGATGACCGACGCCGCCCATCTGGCCTGGGCGGCGACGCTCGGGTGCCTCGAGATCAACCCATGGCCGGTGCGGGCGAGCGACGTCGATCATCCGGACGAGCTCCGCATGGATCTCGACCCGATGCCGGGCGTGCCGTTCGAGCACGTCCGAGAGGTCGCGATGGCCGCCAAGGACGTGCTCGAGGAGCTCGGCCTCGTGGGCTTCCCCAAGACGAGCGGCAAGAAGGGCATCCACGTCAACGCTCGCATCCGCCCCGAGTGGGACTTCACCGAGGTGCGGCGGGCGGCGCTCGCCCTCGCTCGCGAGGTCGAGCGCCGCCTCCCCGACATCGCGACGACGAAATGGTGGAAGGAGGAGCGCCACGGCGTCTTCCTCGACTACAACCAGAACGCGCGCGACCGGACGGTGGCCTCCGCATACAGCGTGCGGCCGGTGTCGGACGCGCGGGTGTCGACACCGATCACGTGGGAAGAGGTGCCGGGCGTGGAGCCCGAGGCGTTCACGCTCCGGACGGTGCCCGCGCGGTTGCAGACCGAGGGCGATCCTGGCGCCGACATCGACGGCCATGTCGGCACGCTCGAGTCCGCCCTCGAGCTCTCGGACCGTCAGGCGCGCGAGGGCCAGGGCGAGGCGCCGTACCCGCCGCACTTCCCGAAGGCCGAGGGGGAGCCGGTCCGCGCGCAGCCGTCTCGACGCCGGAAGAGGGAGGACCCGGCCGAGGAAGGTTCGGTGCCTCCGCCGGCTCCGGGCAAGAAGAGCGGGCCGACGGGGCGGCGACGCACGCGGATGCCGCTGATCGAGATCGCGCGGGCCGAGACCGAGCGCGAGGCGATGGAGGGCTTCGAGCGTTGGAAGACCAAGCACCCGGAGGTCGTGCCGCATCTCGAACCCACCGATGTGATGGTCGATCCGATGCGAGGCAGAAGCACGACGTGGACGCGGATCCGCGTGAACCTACGGAACGTCCCGGAATCGGATCGTCCGGCGCAGGACGCGCTCGAGGTCGACTACGACCCGTGGGAAGGGGTCGAGTGGCCTCAGGAACCTTCCTCGCCCCAGGAGGGCGGCGACTCTCCCAGCTGAGCCCACGTGCAGGTCCCCGGTTCGCGATCGGGACGCCACCGGAGGAACGTCGCCGCGTGACGGATGCGGCCGTACTGGATCCGGTCGAACGCCACCTCGCAGACGAGGACCGGCTGCACCGTGACCCACGCCGTGTCCTTGCCCGCCGACCACCGGCTCGGTCCACCGGGCTCACGCCCGCCCACGAAGCTCTCCGCTCCCTCCTCGAGCGGCCGGAGGAGCTCCTGGATCTCGCGCCGCTCCTTCGCCTTGAACGAGGACGTGTGTCCGATGTAGTGGAGCCTGCCCTCGTCGTCGTACAGGCCGAGGAGCAGCGAGCCGACGCCTTCGCCATCCTTGGCAACGCGATAGCCGCCCACCACGCAGTCGGCGGTCTGCCGATGCTTCACCTTCACCCACCCACGGGCTCCGGGGAGGTAGGGCTGATCGTCGCGCTTCGCCACGATGCCGTCCTGACCGAGGCCGGCTTCGTCGGCGAACCACCCTTCCGCGACACCGAGATCGTCCGTCCACGGCGTGAGCAGGAGCTCGGGGCCGGGCTCGAGGTCCTCCAGCCGTTCGGCCGCCTGCGGCGCATGGAGGCGCTTCGACAGCGCCGCGAGCCGATCGCGCCGGTCGGCGAGCGGTTTCGACCCGAGCTTCTCCCCGTTCTCCTCCAGCAGGTCGAAGAGGATCAGGCTGGCGGGGATCTCCGCGGCGAGCTTGCGGACGCGCGACTCGGCCGGGTGCAGCCGGAGCTGCAGCTCGTCGAACGCGAGCCGGCCCGGGCGCACCATGACGATCTCCCCGTCCGCGACGAACGGTCCGTCTCGTCGCTCCTCGAGCAACGAGACGAGCTCAGGGAAGAAACGCACCATCGGCCGGTCCGTGCGGCTGTCGAGCCGGATCTCGTCACCGACCGTGACGATCGTGCGGAACCCGTCCCACTTCGGCTCGTAGGTCCAGCCGGGCCCGCGCGGGATCTCGGGCTCGAGCTTCGCGAGCATCGGTCCGTGCCCGACCTTGGTCATGCGGGCACCCTATCCGGGTGGGACCGGGACCGGAGGCTGCGCCTCCGGCCCCGTCATGCGAGGTTCCGCCTACTCCAGCGGACGGGCGGTCCCGTCGGTCGGCGCCGTCTCCGGGACGCCCATGACGTCCAGGATCGTCGGCATCACGTCGATCGTCTTGAACGGGGAGCCCGTGTCGTTCTCGAACGCCAGGCTCGGCGACCAGAACACCATCGGCACACGCTGCACGGACTGCTGCGCCCCGCCGTGATCGCCGAAGACGCCGTAGCTCGTCTTGTCGTGCAGCAGCCCGATCAGATCCGGACCGTTCGCCGCGGCCATGCTGTCGACGAGCTCCTGCCCGTGCTGCTTCCACCACGCTTTCTCCGGGCCCGTCATCGCGTTGGTGCCGAAGAGCCGGAACCGGTCGCCGTCGCGCCAGTACGACGCGATCACCCCCGGCATCTCGAGCATCGCGGCGGCTCCTTCCCGCTTCTTGGCGAGCGAGTGGTCGAGCAGCCACGTCTCGATCGCCGTCGACTGGTAGGAGAACTGGACGTTGTCGGTGTCGATCAACGGCTGGAGCGCCGGCGACGGCAGGTTGTACAGCGTGTCGGTCGGCGGGACGAACGCCCCGAGGGAACCGGCGTCGTACACACCGACGGGGGCGTAGTACCAGTTGCTGTTGCTGATGCCGACCGGACCGGTCTTCCCGTAGAAGCGTTCCCCGTACGTCGCACCGTGGTCGGCCGTGAGCACGACGAGCGTCTCACCTCCGTCTTCCTCGTCCAGCGCCGCGACGGTGTCCAGCATCTTCCCCAGCTGTTCGTCGGCGATCTCCGCCGCGCACCGAACGTGTGTCTGGTTCGCGCCCCGGATCGCCAGGTCGGGATCGTTGCAATCACCAGTGAAAGTGGCTGCGTCGGCCTGCGCGCCCCACATGTGCGCGGCCTTGTCGATCGCGCCGAGGGTCACGAACATCCCCGACCAGGGCTCGCGGTTCATCATCTCGATCGCCGCGTCCGCGACCCAGACGTCGCCTCCGGTGTGACCCGCGATCGCCGACGCGTCGGTGCCCGGGAAGAACCGGTTGCCGTCTTCCGGGTAGATCCACGAGGGGTACGCGTCCCTGGTGCCGTAGTGGAGCGTGTCCGCCGAGTTGATGAAGTACCGCCCGCAGAAGGGCAGCGAGAGGTAGGTGGGCACCGCCTTGCCCGCCGGCTGACGGTACCTGCCCCCGAGCTCGAGCCCGCAGGCGTCCAAGGTGCTGGAGGAGCGGCCCGACATCCGGACGCCGATGTCGCCGGTCGGGGCGATCGCAGATTCGACGGCGTAGGACTTCTCCCCCACGACGATGAACTTCGTCCCCGGGAACGCCGAGTGGAGATAGTCGGCGAGTTTCGGGTAGCCCTCGTGCGAGATCAGTATCCCGAAGTCCGCGAGGCTCAGGTCGCCGGTGATGTGCATCGCATCGGTGCCGCGCCCGAAGAGGTTCTCCGTGTCGCGGTACGCCTCATCGGTCCATCCCATGTGCTTGGGAAGCTGCCCCGACGTGATCACGTTGTGCGCCATCACCGTTTCCGAGGCCATGTACCCGAGATACGCCCGCTTGAAGTTGGTGCCCGCATCCCGCACCTCGCGGTAGTTCGGCATGTCGAACTGATCCGCGTACTCCGGGATCATCTGGTCGAACAGGACGATCAGCACACGCGTGGGTCGTGCCGGCGCCTCCTGCGCCACCACACCCTGTCCGGCCCACGTGGGCATCGCGAGCCCGACGATCGCCGCGACGGTGAACAGCCTGATCCTCGTTCGCTTCACTTCACACTCCCCTCTCGACGGTGCGGTCGCGGATCAGACGCCGATCCGCGCCCAGGGCCCCCAGATCGCGAACGTCATCCCGGCGCTCGCCTGGATGTTCACGAACAGCGTCGAGCCGTCGGGGCTGAACGTCGAGCCGGCGAACTCGTCACCGAACCGCGACGCACCTCCCGCGCTCCGAAGACGGTTCAACGCGATGTCGAACAGCTCACCGTCCCTGGTGAGGCCGCGGATGAAGTTGTCGCCGGTGCTGTCCTCGCAGAGGATCAGCGTCCCCCGGCTGCTCGTGGTCACGTTGTCGGGGAAGTCCAGGACCGCGGCGCCGGGAGACTGGAACACGCACTCCAGGACCTGGTCCTCGACCCGGTACCCCCAGACCTGCCCGGTCCCGTTCCCGTATCCGGTCACCGAGAGCGGCCACGAGGCCGGGCCCGGTGGGGCTGCGCCGCCGCCCTGCGTCGAGGTGAAGTAGACAACGCCGTCCTCGTAGACGGATCCCTCCAGGCGGGAGAAGTAGGCGGCGCCCTGGGCCCGACCCTGGTTCCCCACGTAGACGAGCGCCTGGTCGTTCGTCGTCGGCGCGGTCTGCCCCGGCGTGTAGGGGAACGTCGGCGCCGGATCCTCGATGTCCACCCACTCCACGTCGTACGTCGCACCCGCCGTCTGCGCTGCGGCGAGGACCAGATCCGGCTGACCGACGACCGCGAGCATCTGGAGCTGCCCGTCGTTGTCGAGGGAGCCGGTGGCCGTCGGGTCGGTCGCCGGGACGTAGCGGTAGAAGCCAGATGGGAACGCGAAGTTGTCCTCGGTGAGGTACAGGATCCCCTCGGTCGGATCGAACGCCACGGCCTCGTGGGCGAACCTGCCGGCGCTCGTGATCGGCTCACGGTTCGACTGACCGCCCGCCGGGACCTCGAAGATGAATCCGTGCGGTTCCCGGAGTGCCAGGTTGGGCGCCCCGGTGAAGTCGGGACCGACGTCGGGACCGTTGACCGTCTCCTCGCAGGTGACCCAGCTCCCCCACGGCATCGGACCACCCGAGCAGTTCATCATGGTCCCGTTGAGGCTCGTGAACGCGTCGACGACCTTGCCCTTGGGCGTGACCTCGATCGTCGTCGTCCCACCCCTCGCCATCGCGTCGTAGGGGGTCCCCGGACCGAACGCCGGCCCCGGGTTGTTCACCTCGTGGTTGCGGACGAGATACAGGTTCTCGCCCGGGCCGGGGAACGCCGCCATGCCGTCGTGTCGGCCCGGCAGCACCGTGCCGTCGGGAAGGGTCACGGGCGTCTCGGTGTCGTGGAACGAGCGGTATTGGAATCCGTTGGGAAGCCAGAGACGGACGATGCCGTCGCGCTTGTCCTCGACCGGCCCGAGGACCGGCGCGGGGACCGCGGCGCTCACCGCGTTCGCCGCTCGCGCCGCGAACCCCTGGAAGGGACCACCCAGCACCACCGCTCCCGCGGTGGCCGCGGATCCTCGAAGGAACGTTCGCCGGTCGATCTGACGCATGGGACGCCTCCTCGGTTCGGGGGACAGCCACCCTCCCGCCCGCGTCGCGAGTCGTCAAACGCGCTGGTCGGCGGTCTTTCGAGGCCGGGTGCAGACGACGACCCCAGCATCAGGGGAGCGAGCGCTCACCCGGCCCGAGAGCGCCATTCCGACAGGAGTTCCCCTTCCTTCGCCGGCGTCATCCCCGCCTCGAGCGAAGGGAAACCTCGCTCGCGATCCCAGGCGAGGGTGTCTGTGATCGTCTCGTCGAAGGGTCGCGGGCGGAGCCCGGCCGCCGTCGCCTTCGACGCGTCGTATGCGTGGAACCCGGGAAGGTGTGGATGCCACATCGGGAACCATGTCTCGTGTCGATCGCCCAGCCCGACGACCCACTCCTGATCGGCCCAGACGAACGTCGTGTCGGCGTCGCCGGCGGACCGGGCGGACTCGAGGACGCCGGCCGTCGTCGCCGGCTCCGCCGGTCCGACGACGCCGTAGGTGTCGGTGTCGGATGCCTCGATCCTGTCCAACACGAAGATGCCGAGGTCCCGCGCGTCGATCCCCTGGATCGACGCGTCCGGCGGTCCGGCGGCGAGCATCTCGCCGCCGGCCGCCGCCCGCCGCACCCAATACGTGAAGCGATCTGTTGGGTCGTGCGGTCCGACGATGTAGCCGGGCCGGATCACGAGCAGCCGTCCGGCGAACGCGGCGGCGGCCTCGTCCTCGCACGCCACCTTCAGAGGACCGTACGTCGCGTCGGTCACCTCCTCCGTCTCGGGGAAAGGGGGCTGGTGAGTGGGCGTCTCCTCGGTGGCGCCGAGGGGAAGGTCGTCGGGGTGGACCGACAACGACGACACCAAGGTGTAGTGCCCGATGCGGTCCCCGATCGCTTCGGCGAGCTCCCCGACCTCCCGCGGCACGAACGCGCACGTGTCCAAGACGGCGTCCCAGGACCCTTCTCCCTGGGTCCCTTCCCGAAGGAGCTCCAGCCCGGCCTTCCGGTCACCGTGGAGATGGTGGACGCTCGTGAGGTCCTCGGGCTCGGATTCTCCCCGGTGGAAGACCGTGACGTCGTGGCCGCGCTCCGCCGCTTCTTCCGCGAAGGCGCGGCCGAAGAAACGGGTGCCGCCGATCGTGAGGATCTTCATCCGGCGGACCCCATCGTCAGGCCGCCGACTCCTCCATCGCGGGCGACCACTCGCCGTTGCGAGCGAGCCCGTTCATCCGCGCGCGGTGTGCGAGGGCGGCCTGCGCCACCTCGACGTTGGACGCGTTCCCTCCCCACGCGCTGAGCGGACCTTGCTGGAGTGCTCGGCCGTAGGAGAACGAGATCTGCCACGGAGCCCCACCCAGCCGGTTGATCTCGTTCAGCCTGCTCGTCGCCTCTTCGTCGCTCATCCCGCCGGAAAGGAAGACGATCCCCGGCACCTCCTCGGGCACGTGCGCGCGAAGCGTGCGCAGCGTCGCCTCCGCGATCGTGGCGTCGTCCGCTTGCGTCGCGGCGTCCTTCCCGGGGACGACCATGTTCACCTTCAGCAGCGTCCCCGCGAGATCGATCCGATGATCGGTCATCTGCGCGAACAGAACGTGCAAGGCCCGCCCCGTCGCGTCCTCGCATGCCGCGATGTCGTGATCGCCGTCCATCAGGACCTCGGGCTCCACGATCGGCACGATGCCGGCCTCCTGGCACAGAGCCGCGTATCGCGCCATCGCGTGTCCGTTGGCGAGGACCGCGAACTCGGTGGGACTTCCGTCGCCGATGAAGTACGTCGCCCGCCACTTCGCGAACCGGGCGCCGAGCTCCCGGTACGCGGTCAGTCGCTCGCGCAAGCCGTCGAGGCCCTCCGTCACGGTCTCACCTTCGAACAGCGCGAGCGGCTTGGCGCCCGTGTCGACCTTGATCCCGGGGATCACGCCGGCCTTCTCCAGCACCTCGGTGAGCGGCGTCCCGTCATCGGTGGATTGGCGGATCGTCTCGTCGAACAGGATCACGCCGGAGATGTGGTCGCCCAGCCCGGGCGTGGTGAACAGCAGCTGCCGGTAGTCACGACGGTTCTGCTCCGTTGACTCGACGCCGATCTGGTCGAACCGCTTCTTGATCGTCCCGCTCGACTCGTCGGCCGCCAGGATCCCCTTCCCCGGGGCGACCAGCTCGCGGGCCGTTTCGCGCATCGCATCCTTCACGTCCATCCGAGCACCGCTCCTCACTTGCCTTGGCTTCTCGTCTCCGGCAACGCTTTCCAGCCTACGGCGAGCGGAGCAGCCTGGGCAATCGACTACCTCGACTTAGGTAGTCACGAGGGGCGCGCCGATAGGAGGGGATGCGACGCCCCCTGCGCCACTCGCGACTCGCGGTCGCCCTCACGCTCGCCGTCGGGCTGCTCACGCCCATGGCGGCCAACATGGTGGGCGCGCAAGCGGGCGCGGCGGGCGCATCCGACGGAGCGGTCCGCACCTCCCTCGCGGCGACGGTCGCGGCACCGCGTCCCCGTGGCTTCGCCGTGCCGATCTCGGGCGTTCGCCCAGACCCGGTGCTGATCGTGCGCGCCGCCGAGCGCGCTGCTCGCTGGACGAACGTGCTCGTGGACGTACCGGACACCCTCACCGCCTATGCCCGCCCTCGTGCGGGTGCGACGCAGGTCGGTGTCGTACCGGCAGGGTCCAAGTACTACGGGATCCCGATCGTCGCGTGGGTCGAGACCGTGTCGGCCGACGGCCGTTGGGGTCTCGTGGAGCTGCCGTACGTCTGGCCCCGGCGCGAAGGGTGGATCCGACTTCGCGGCCTGGCGCGCGACGTCACCCGAGTGCGGGTGGAGGTCGACCTCTCGCAACACATGGTCACCGTTCGGAAGTTCGGCAAGGTCCTGTTCCGTGCTCCGGGCGCGACCGGCGCGTCGTCCACGCCGACCCCGGTCGGGGAGTACTTCGTGACAGACCGCGTGCCCTTCTCCGGCGGGAGCTACGGCACGTTCGCGTTCGGCATCAGCGGCATCCAGCCTCGCCTGCCGGCCGGCTGGACCGGCGGGAACCAGCTCGCGATCCACGGCACCAACAACCCCTCGTCGATCGGTCGCAGCGCCAGCGCCGGCTGTGTCCGCGTGTCCGAAGCGACGCTCGACAAGCTGATCCCACTGCTGAGGTACGGCACACCGGTCATCGTGCACGCGTAGCCGGCGCTAGCCTCCCGATCGTTCGCTCTCCGGGATCGCCGACACGAACGCTTCGAGGTCCTGCACGTGCGCTTCCGCATGCTCGAAGGGACCGGGCCCCACGAGCAACTGTCCGATCCTGTGCCCCAGCGCCTTCCGCCCTCGAGGCGTCGCGGGTTTCTCCCATCGTGCCTCGGGCATCGTCCTGATGGCACGGATCAACTCGTCCGTGCACGTTGTCCCAGTCACGGAACACCCGAGCGAACGTGTGTCGCGACCGGGCTCGGACACCGTCGTCGTTGATCGCCCCGATCGATCGCTCGTAGATCTCGCGATCGATCGGGGCTCGCTCCCCCGTATCCCACGCGGCGAGCGCCTCCAACACCTTCTCTTCCCACAGGCTGAGGTGGCCGAGCAGGTCCTTCGGCGTCCAGGTCCCGCCGCCCACACCGGGCCTCGCCATCCAGTGAGGCGGGATCTGCTTCAGGAGGCGCCGGATCGTCGCATGCCCGCGCTCGAGGATGTCGATGGCCTCTTCGCGTGTGGCCACGGTGCGGCCGCCTCCCTACTCGTTCGGGTGCCTTCCGTGCTCGGACGGTAACGCATCGGGAGGACGTGGATCGTCGGAGCGGCGTCGCCCCACGGCTGCGAAGGCGCCCGCCCCCGCGACGACGATGAGGGCGATCACCCCTCCGGCGCCTCCGGCTCTCACACCGAGTCGTTCCACGACGACCCCCACGATGGTGAGCGCGGCGAGACCGGTCGCCGGCGCCAGCGCCATCCGGAGTCCGAAGGACCCGCCCGCGAAGCGATCGGCCCAGCCCGCGCCCACGAGCGTGATCACCGCGAGGGACGACACCCACCACGCCGCGAGGGACGACGCCGACGGCCGCTCGGGAAGGATCGGCGAGCCGCTGGGCGGCGGCGGACCCGAGACGACCGCCATCCAGTCATTCACCTGCCACTCGGGGTGAGCCTTGACGGCCTGCGCGAACCCGACGAGATGGGACCGGAGGATCACGACGGTCGGGTCGTCCGGCAGCAGGGACCGAGCCGCGGCCCAGGTCTCGTGGGAGACGTCGTCGAAGCCGGGGGTCTCCGGGCGGAGCGTGGGGCCCCCTTCGACCAATCGCTGGGGGTCTCCGAGATAGACCGTCGTGCGCAGCGCGAGATGGGCGGGCAGCTCTGCCCGGATGCGCCGCATCACCGGCACGGTCCCGAAGTCGCCCTCCGTACCCCTCCCCTCCCTCGGCTTCTCGTCCACCACGACGATCGCGGGGCGGCCGGCTTCGGTCAGGTAGGTGCCCAGCGTGTGGAACTCGGCGAGCGCCGGATCTTCGCTCCACGGCTTCCTGGTTCGCCACGTCTCCCAGGTGAACGTCATCGAGAGGGTCAACGCCGCGAGGGCGAGGAGCGCGACGACGGCCGCTGCCGGCTTCCCGAACCGCCCACCCAGCAGGAGGACCACGGCAACGAGGCCGATCGCTCCGAGCACGGGGATCGCCAGCGCGAACGAGAGGGCGCGCTGCAGCGGCACGGTGCGGCCGGCGGTGTAGAGGAGCGCCGCGGCCACCGGGACGAGCGCCCAGGGAACGAGGAGCCACGCGGCACGACGTCGTGTCGTGTCGACGACCAGCCAGGCACCGCCTACCACCGCGGCGATCCCGCTCGCGGGCAGTCGGTAGCGGACGAGCTGCTCGGAGAGGTGCCGGTCCACCGAGCCGCGAGACAGCCCGATCGGTCCACGCGGGATCCCGGGCGTACCGAGCAGGAGCGCGGCGATCCCGAGGCCCGCACCACCGGCGGCGGTCGTTCCGACCCGCCCGGAAGCCGTTTCCACGAACGGGCGTCCCTGCCGGCGATCGCGGAGCGATGCCGGCAGGGACGCGAGCGCCAAGACTCCGAGGAGGACCGTGAAGAGGAGTGCGAACTGCCAATGCACGAGCCACGCGGCGAGGAGCGCCGCTGCCCCGAGCGCCCGTCCGGGTCCGCCGCCCGCGGCGCGGAGCGCGCAGGCGGCGGCAAGCAGCAACACGGGCTCGACCAGGAGCTGATCCAGATAGCCGTTCGCCGCGAGCGCCACGTGGACCGAGGCCCCCGTCGCGACCCCGACGACACCGACTCCCCACGCGGGCACGCCGGGGATCGTCCCGGCGAGCGCCGCGGCCGCCAGGGCGATGGCGACCGCGGCGAGCGCCGGGAAGACGTAGGCGAGATCGCGCGCATCGGCGCCGGTGACGGCGGACAAGAAGGAGAGCACGAGGGGCAACCCCGGGCGATCCGCGTTGGTGTTCAGCGCCTGGGATCGGCCCTCGAAGGCCGGGAGGGCCTCGAGACCGAGTCCCGCCACCACCTCGGACCGCCAGACATGCTGCGACGTGTCACTCCCGGCCGGCGCGACCCCCGTCCCGCTCACGACGTAGCGCCCGAGGAACACCGAGGACGGCACCAGCACGCAGGCCGCCAGGCCCAGCGTGAGCGCGAGCCGCCTCACCCGTGCTCCTCGAGCAGCGCGGGGAGCGCGGCATCGGGGACGTATCGCCACTCAGGCAGGAACCCGGCCGCGTAGACGAACTCGTGCAACTCCTGGGCGACGCGGAACGGGCGGAGCAACCGCTCGTCGAACAGGGAGGAAGCTCCGTGGCCGGCGAGCTCGGCTCGATAGGCCTCCACGCAGGCATCGGAGGCGTCACGGATCCACCCCGCCACGGGCACGCCGCGGCGTCGTTCCACGATCCTCCCCACGTGGTCGAGGGACTGCACGAGGGATGCGACGTCTCGAACCGGCGGACCGGGGAGGGTTCCCGTGCCCAGCGGATCTCCGTCGAGATCGGAGACCGCGAGCCCGCCCTGCCAGCTGAGGAACTGGCCCACGTGCAAGTCGCCGTGGATCGGGGTCGTGACCGTCCCCCGGCTTCGCAGCTGGTCCAGCTCCTCGCGGATCCGACCCGCGCTCTCCACGAGGCGCGCACCTTCCTCGCCGTCGATCGAGGCGAGCGCGGCATCGAGGTCGGCGCCGGCGTCGCGTCGCCATCCGTCGATGGTGTCTTCGCCGGCCGCCGCGGTCGGCGCAGGGACCACGGCTGTCGGGGTCGCGAGCGCCACGTGGAGCCGGGCCGTGATCGCGCCAAGTGCGGCGGCCGGCTCGATCGCGTCGGCCGATCGGTCCTCGAGCGTCCGATCGAGCAGCCCGACATACCAGTCCCAGCCGTCCCTGGCTTCGGGCAGGTACGTCGTGATCGAGGCAAGCGGCGCCACGCCTTCCGGATGCTCCCAGGAAGCGTTCCCGAGCGGCGACGGCATCTCCTCGAATCCGGCCTCGACGAGGTGCGCCGGCAGCACGAGGGGTCGCTCGTTCCCCGGAACCGTCCATACCGATCGCTTCAGGACGGCCATGTCGCCCACGACGATCGACTCGTTGGACTGGTCCACGTCGATGGATCGCTCTCCGATCCACGGTTCGACGAGCCCGAGCCTCCGGAACGTGAACCTGCCCTGGTCCTCACCGCCGGCGACGCGAGCGAGCAACTCCTCGGCGATGCCGTCGCCCGTACGGGCCCGGCGGAACCCCTCCCCCTCCTCGACCACCGCCGCCGCGAGCAGGCCGGAGGAGGCCTGCAGCAGGAGGACCCAGCGAGCTTCGCCCAGGTCGAGCGCATCCAACAGGCCCGAGACCTCGAGCGGTTCCTGCCGGCCCGCCGTGCGGCGGGCCGGCAGGAACTCGGCCGGGTTCGTCGAAGCCGCCCGGCCGTCCAGATCGCTCCCAGGTCGCTGAGCAGGCACGTCGCGGAGTGTAGGTCCCCCACGCCGAGGCGATTTACGCCCCTTTCCCTACGTCATCTAGTCCTTTTGGGGGATGCGCCGGGGGATATCGCTGTACGACTATCGGTATCCCCTATTCAGCAGTTTCGAAAGGCGCGACCAGCGATGCGTCATACGACCTTCAGGCGGACCCCGCAGTGTGAGACTGCTTCTCCCGCCAGACGTGCCCGTCCCAAGCCTCAAAGGCGCTCCCACAGCGAGGGAGGCGCAACGGCGGTCGAGTTCGTGCTCATCCTCCCCGTCCTGGCCATCATCGTGTTCGGCATCATCGGCTTCGGATCCGCATTCATGCAGATGCAGACCATCCGCGGTGCGTTGCGCGAGGGTGGACGCGCTGCGGCGACGGGGGCCTCGGCCGATGAGGTCCAGGACCACGCATACCAGTCGGCGCTGGGTGCGATCGACAGCGCCAACAACGTGAGTGTCCACCCCAACACGGGTGGGGATCCGGTCTGTAACGCCCAGAACATCGGCGAAGACACGACCATCTCCTACGACACGAGCAACCTTCCTGGAGGGGGTATCGAAGTGACGATCCCCTTCGTGCCCATCCTGCTCCATCCGACACTGGAGGCCAATTTCAGGTGCGAGGTCTGATGCGCCGACGCGAAGACGGGGCCGTCGCGATCATCGTGGCGATCATGCTCCTGGTCTTCGTTGCTGCCGTCGCCCTCGCTGTGGACGTCGGTGGGCTCATGCTGCATCGGCGTGGATTGGTGAGCAGTTCGGACGCTGCTGCCCTCTCCGCCGCGCGTACCTGTGCCCGCGGCGGCTTCGACAGCCATGGGACGCCTGAGAGCGCTGCCGACCATCAGGCGCTCGCGAACTCCCTGATCACCGTCGGTGAAACCGTCGCGACCAACATCCAAGACATCACGGCCTGCGGTGACACCTATGGTCACGTGACGGTGGAGTACCTTAGCCAACAGGCACTGTTCTTCGCCCCGGTCCTCGGGTTCAACAACGAGTCGCCCGTCCGTACGAAGGCAACTGCGAGCTGGGGTCTCGGGAGTAACAACTCCGTGCCTCTCGTCTTGAGCAGTCGCCTCGGCACGGGATGCGCGGTACCGCCGCAGACGCCGACTCCCGCCATCGACAGCACATGTGCGTTCTGGTACGACAACGGACGCCTGGGTGGAGGGAATTTCGCGTTCCTCAGCCTCAACCCGGACGGGTGGAACGTTCCCCTCGACGAGAATTGCCACGCAGAAGGGACTCGACAGCTCACGGATTGGATCAGCGGCCAAGACCCCCAAGGCGTGTCGCTCAACTGGACCGAGCCGACGTTCGTGTGCTCGGTTCCAGGACTGAGGGGCGCGAATCCCGAGGGCGCGCAAGTGTGGAGGAGCCTGAGGGATCGGATCGGGGACGTACTGGATTTCCCCATCAACTGGGAGGGATGCGGCGACCCGCCGGCGTGGTGTCCGCCGCTCCCAGACACACCTTCTCAGGGCATGGTCCTCCACAACGACACCATCGATAAGTACGACATCATCGGTTTCGCGGCGCTGAGGATCGTGAACGTCCTTTCGGTGAACGACGCTTCGGGAACGACGACCACGACGCAAGAGCCGTTCACAGACTTCATCTCCCCACCCCCACCCGAAGGGATCACCTTCACCGCCGACCTACCGACCGGCTCGGTGGCGGACTACACGTGGACCAAAGTGAAGAACGGCAACACCGTGAGCGACAGGTGCCAGTTCACGACGACCAGCAGCTTCGCGTCCGGCGTCGTCCATACGTGGAACACGTTCGGCCAGGGGGGCCATTGCCCCGGCAACAACGATGTGGTGACCGGGATCGCCCTCACCCCCCCCGTCACCATCACGAAGCCGGTCACGACGACGACGTACGGCCCCTGTGGGCCGCCCCCTGACAACAGCAGCGCCGAGTGCCTGATCGTGGAGTGGCGTGGTTCCACCATCTCTGATGACTACGCCGAATCCGTCGACAACATCAGGGTGGTGCGGCTCTGCGACATGGCCCAAGGCACCTGCCTCGACCAATAGCTGAAAGGCGCGAGACGATGCGGCAAGAGACCTTGCGACGGGCGACGCAAGAAGAGGAAGGCGCCGTCCTCGTCATCGTCACCCTCTCCCTGATCGCCCTTTTCGGCTTGATGGTCCTGGTCGTGGACGTCGGGTCGCTGCTGTTCACTCGACGCGCCCTCGTCAACGCCGCGGATGCTGCCGCACTCGCGGCCGCTCAATCTTGCGGACAGATGGAAGGTGTCGTCGGCCGCCAATGCGCAGGCTGACCAATACACCATCGCGAATCAAAGTGGCGCCGCAGTCGCCTCCGGGTTCCCGAAGTACTTCCCGAGCTGCGACAACCCCTGGGGCTTCGTCCGCGTGCGGGTGTCAAGTGATCGACCGCTCTACTTCGCCCCCGTTCTCGGATTCGATACGGAGACCCCGATCGCGACGGAGGCGGTGGCCTCCTGGGGCGGAGCAGGCGCAGGCGAGAAGGTTGCACCCCTGATGCTCTCGGCACACCGGCTCGGAGACTGCGACATCCCGCCCGCCGACCCGGACGATATCCCGGCCGGTGGGGTCGATTGCTACTTCTGGTGGAACAATTCGCCACCCGGCTCGACCAAGTCTGACCAGGACCTGATGAACGCGGAGTGGGGAAGCCTCGACCTCCTCAAGTGGGACATCACGACCGGCGTCGGCTGCGACAACTCCACCCCTCCGGAGTTCGCGGAATGGATGCTAGAGGGCTATTTCGAGCCCCTGCCGATCGACTCGTCCCTCTTCGGGGCGGTCGCAGGTGACGGCCTGACGTTCGTCTGTCGCGGGCAAGGGAACCGAGGGGGCGCGTTCGACAACATCATCAACGACGCGATCACCGCGGGAAATCCCTCTCTACTTCCCGGTCAACGATCCGCAAACCCAGGTCGACCGCAACGGCGCGCCATGTCCGCCCGCTCCCCCAGGCCAGCCCGCGACGTGCTCCGTTGACAAATACAACATCATCGGCTTCGCGAAGATGGATATCATCACCCTCTGGCGCGGGAAGAACGAAGCACTCGCGCATTGCTCTCACATCCCCGAGGCGGAAGCGGATGCGAACGCCCGATGCATGCTGGTCCGGTGGAAGGAATACACGCCCGAAGGTCTCGATCCGCAGGGCGGCGAGAACTTCGGCCTCGTGCCCGTCAGATTGGTGGAGTAGACCTGGCGGCCTCCGGTCCGGGTGATATGGATACACACCCGGACGCGGAGGACAACGCATGACCGACCCGCTCACGATCGTCTTCATGCCCGAGAGCGCCTACGGGCCCACGAACAACTGCATCGGGATCGGCAAGATCCTCGAACAACGAGGCCACCGCGTCGTCTTCGCGGCCGAAGCATCGTGGAGGGGCCGGCTGGAGCCGCTCGGCTTCGAGGAGGACCTCGTCGACCTGGCGCCGCTCGCGGAGGGTGATCAGGACGCCGGGCAGTTCTGGACCGACTTCATCACCGAGACCGCTCCCGAGTTCCGCAAGCCGACGATCGAGCAGCTCGACACGTTCATCAGGCCCGTCTGGGAGTCATTGATCGACGGGGCGAAGTACTGCGAGCCGCAGCTCCGCGAGATCCTCGCCCGAGCGCAGCCCGACGTGATCGTCGAGGACAACGTGAGCGGCTTCCCGGCGCTGCTCACCCACGGAGCCCCGTGGGTGCGCATCATGAGCTGCAACCCGCTCGAGATGAAGGATCCGGATCTGCCGCCCACCTTCAGCGGGTATCCGGTCGACGACCCGTCCGGCTGGGCGGACTTCCGCGCCGAATACGAGAGGACGCACCGAGAGGTCTGGTCGAGCTTCAACGAGTGGATGCGCGAGCAGGGAGCGCCACCTCTTCCCGACCTCGAGTTCATCCACGAGTCGGACCGTCTGAACCTCTCGATCTACCCCGACGCCGCCGACTATCTGCGCACGAACCCCTTGGCGCCCACCTGGCATCGTCTCGAATCATCCGTCCGCGACACCGAGGAGCCGTGGTCCGTGCCGGGAACGCTTCTCGATCGAGAGGGCGACGACTCACTCGTCTACCTTTCCCTCGGTTCGCTCGGGTCGGCGGACGTGGACCTGATGCGCCGGCTCGTGGACGTGCTCTCCCGCACGCGCCACCGCTACATCGTGTCGAAGGGTCCGCGCGCGGACGAGTTCGAGCTCCCGGACAACATGTGGGGTGAGGCCCGAGTCCCGCAGACGAGCATCATCCCCGAGGTCGATCTGGTGATCACGCACGGCGGCAACAACACCGTGACCGAGGCGCTGCACTTCGGCAAGCCGATGGTGGTGCTTCCACTGTTCTGGGACCAGTACGACAACGCGCAGCGGATGCACGAGCTCGGCTACGGCGTGCGGCTCGCCACCTACGACTTCTCCGACGACGAGCTCACCGGCGCCGTCGACGGTCTGCTCGCCGACGACACGCTCCGATCGAACCTGGGTGCGCTCGGCGAACGGATCAGGGATCAGAAGGGCGTGCGGGAAGCGGCCGACCAGATCGAGGAGGTCGGTCGCTCGGGCTGACCCGGGTCAGAACGGACCGGTGGGCGACGCGATGATGTCCCGCAGGTTCTTCTGCGCCATGCGACAGAGCACGATGTCCGGGGCATCGTCGCAGAACCCATCGATGGGGAACGGCCGGAGGAGTTCCGACGTCCACGGCTGGATCCCGCAGGTGCCGATCGCCGTCAGGGCTCGATGACGAGGGCGGCCCGTCACGGCCGTGCCGTAGGTGGGATGTGCGCCTATGCTCGTCCTCACGCAATACGTTGCTTCGGGCCGCACCAGCACCAGTTCGACCCGATCGTCCGTCGAGCCGGCGACCAGCACGGTGAGCTCGGAGCCGAACGTCGCTCCTTCACCGGGGACGCCGTCGTCCCAGAGCAGCGAGGGGCCGAGGTCGCTCGCCGACTCGGCATCGAATCCCTCGTAGGACCCGTGAGCCGTGCGGTACGCGGCAACGACGTCCAGTGCCTCGTCCAGCGTCATCCGTGATCTCAGGTCGACGACGCGGGTCCTCGCGCCGAGATAGGTGGGAAGTGGCGTCGCGAGCTGGAACGGGAGCGGGTCGAGGGCGAACATCACCGTCGTCACCGCGAGCGCGCCGAGTCCGAGACCGTATGCGGCCGAGACGGGCCGGATCCCCCGCGACCGCTCAGGCCGCGACTCCACGCGGAAACCTCGCTGACGAGCGACGAGCGCGGTTGCCGCGGCACCGGCGAACCCCATGAGGGCAAGTGGAACGGCCGAGCGGAAGTAGGTGAACGCGGTGTAGTCGTAGAGGGTTCCGACGATCGCCGTCGCCCCTCCCAAGGAGACGAGGCACGCGACGGGGGCGATCGTCCAGAGGGGCCGCGGTCGGCCGACAGGCAACAGGAGACCGAAGCTCACCATCACGAGTCCCTGGATGAACCATCCGCCTTCCAGATACAGGCTGGCACCGAAGACCGTGTGGGCTCCCCATTCGACGATGGCGGAGGCTCCGGCGGCGATCACACACGCCAGTAGCACCGCTCGGCCCGTGAAGCCGGCGGGCGCCGCCTTCGCGGGCCGGAACAACGCGATCATCACGATGACGGGCACCGACAAGAGGACGACATCCGCCGCGATCGCCGGGAGGTGATCGGGGCGCCACACCGACGACGGAGACCCTCCCGCGGTCCAGGGAGCCCAGGGGCCGAGGAACAGCTGCGGCGTCGACGTGTGCTCGAAGGGAGCCCAGAACGAGGTCCAAGCCCACGAGCTGAGATGGGCGAGGAACGTGATCGCGAGCGGCGCGAGCATCGGCACGAACGCGAGGAGCCGCCGACCTCTGAGCGCCAGCACGACCGCCGGCACGAGCGCCGCGAGGCTCACCAGGGCGGAGGCGGCGAGGTAGACGCCGAGCGTCCTCCCCAGCGTGACCTGGCAGGGCAGGTCACGCGGCAGCATCTCCAGGCGAGCGCACTGCTGTGCGCTCCAGGCGTGCATGCTCCCGGCCGTGGGGATCCGCGTGAACGCCCACAGGGTCGCGCTCAAAGCGAAAACGAACCCGAGGACGATCCACCGCCAGGCACCCTCCGAACGGAGGGTGCCGAACCGTGGGTGGGACATCGCGACGTCGGCCACGCTCATGCCAGAGATATCGGACCGGGGACCCTCGCGCTGAAAGCCTTCGTGATCGGCGAGGAACCGCCGCCCGAGCCCTCACAGCCGTGCTCGTGGTGCCCGGGGTGGGATTCGAACCCACACGCCCCTTCCGGGGCAAGCGCTTTTAAGGCGCCGTCGTCTACCAGTTCCGACACCCGGGCCGGTCTGGATGCTAGCGCTCCGTAGGTGACTCGGACCTCAGGTTGGTCCCCCGGACCGCCGATAGATGCCAGATGCACGAAGAACGAGGGTTCACGCTGATCGAGTTGATGGTGGTGGTCCTGATCATCGGGATCCTCGTCGCGCTCGCGCTGCCCACGTTCCTGGGCGCCCGAGCCCGTGCATCCGACCGAGCCACACAAGCCGACATCCGGAACGCCTTCGCAGCCGAGCGGGCGTACTACACGGATACCCTCACCTACACGACCAACCCCGGCACCATGACGGCGATAGAGCCCGCGATCACCTACCTCGACGGCGACACGCCGCTCGTCAGGGACGTCGCCTACCTCCACCTCCACCCGGTTCCGAACGAGATCTACATCTCCGCCATGAGCGAGTCGGGGATGTGCTGGTACCTCCGAGAGGCCGACGGGCACGGCGCGGAGTTCGCGTCCGACCCGACGTGCGGTGTCGCGGACGGCCAGACCTTCACCGGCGTCTGGTAGCGCGTCCCTCGAGCCGCCGCCGCCGGCCAGCGAGCCCGCTAGCATCCGCGGGATGCGGGACCTCGATCTCCTTCCGAAAGCCGAACTCCACGTCCATCTCGAGGGAGCGATACGGATCGCGACCGTCGAGGAGCTCGCCGAGCGAGCGGGTGCGCGGGTGCCGAGCGGCCTCGCCGGCGGACGATGGCGCTTCGCGGGATTCGACGACTTCATCTCGCAGTACGTCGCGACCTGTGCGCTCCTCACCGAACTGGAGGACTTCCGCCGAGTCGCGTACGAGTTCTCCGAGGACGAGTCGCGCCACGGCGTTCGGTACGCGGAAGTGGTGTTCTCCCCCAGCAACCACGCTGCACGCCTCGGCGACGATTGGTTCGGCCCCATCGAGGCGGTGCTGGACGGCCTCGACGCCGGCCGGCGCGACTTCGGGCTGACGGCCCGCGTCGCTCCCGACATCGTGCGAGACGCGGGCCTCGACATGGCCGAGCGATCCCTGGAGGTGGCCTTGAAGTACGCCGGGCGCGGCGTGGTGGCGTTGAACGCGGCCGGAAGCGAACGCTCCGCGGTCGCCCCGTTCGGGCCCCTGTTCCGTCGCGCGAAGGACGCGGGTCTGCGATCGGTACCCCACGCGGGCGAGTGGGCGGGACCGCGCAACGTCTGGGAGACGCTCGAGCACTGTCTGCCCGACCGGATCGGCCACGGGGTGCGATCGGTCGAAGACCCGGTGCTCGTCGAGCATCTCGCGACGTCCGGGATACCCCTCGAGGTCTCACCCGTGTCCAACGTCGCGACGGGCGTGTACGGCTCGCTCGAGGAACACCCGTTCCGGGTGCTCCGTGACGCCGGCGTCACGGTGACCCTCAACTCCGACGACCCGCCGATGTTCGGCGCATGGCTCACCGACGTCTACCGGTCGGCCGCGGACACCTGGGATCTCGACGACGCGTCCCTGGCGGAGATCGCTCGCACCGGTGTGCGAGTCTCGTTCGCCGAGGACGACCTCAAGCGCGAGCTCCTCGAAGGGATCGATGCCTGGCTCGCCGAGCCCGGCGGGATCTGAGGACGCGGCGCGCTACGTGCCCCCGCCACTCTCCTCGATCGTCACCTTCTCCAGGTACACGGCGAGCTTCGGGCGCTGACCGGACAGATCCGTTGCGTTCGGGTCCAGGATCGGCAACGCCTGGATGTCCTGAGCGACGCCGAGCCCCTCGACGATCTTCCCGAAGATCGTGTAGTTGGGGTTCCCGTCGAGGTTGGTGCCGTTCGGGCCCGTGATGATGAAGAACTGGCTCCCGCCGGTGTTGGCGCCCGCGTTGGCCATCGCGATCGTGCCGGGCGTGTAGGTCAGCTTCCCGTTGAGCTCGTCCGGGATCGCGTACCCGGGGCCGTCGGACCCGGTCCCGGAGGGATCCCCACCCTGGATCACATCGATCGAGGTGTCCAGGCGATGGAAGTACTGGCCATCGAAGTAGCCCTTCTCCGCCAGGAACACGAACGAGTTCACGGTCTGCGGGGCGCGTTTGGCGTCCAGCTCGATCACGATCGTCCCGCACGAGGTGACCATCGTGGCCGTGTAGGTGGCCTTCGTGTCGATCGTCATCGGCGGGGGGCCGGCGAACTGCGGCTTCGGCTTGCCTGCCTTGGCGGGCGCCTCCGCGCCGCACGCCACCTCACCGGACTCGTTGGCGGCGGTGGGCGTGACCGTCCCGGTCTTCGTGCCAGGCGCCGCCGACGGTGACGCGCTGGCCGAAGGGCTCACCGAGGGGGTTCCCGAGGATGCGGCGGGCTCGGTGTCGTCGCCCAGCAGCACCCCCAGCCCCACGATCACGACGACGAGGGAGAGCACGCCGACCACGCTCCCGACGATCAGGTTGCGGCGGCGAGCGGCGGCGTCGCGCTCCGCCTGCCGGCGGGCGGCGAGCTTCGCGAGCTGGCGATCTCTGCTTCGTTTCGACATCGGCGGTCGAGGTTACCGGACGTCCAGGAGTTCGAGTGCCAACCCGTCCAGGATGTCGGTCTCGCTCACGAGCGCCTGCTCGAAGCCGAACCGCCGCATCGCGGCCACGAGGATCGTCGCCCCCGCGACGATCACGTCCCCTCGCCCCGTGGGCATCACGGGGATCGCGGCACGCTCCTCGTTGGTCATCCCGGCCAGCGCCGCCAGCGTCCGCTCGGCGTCTGCGAGCGTGAGGATCGATCGGTGGATCACGTCCGGGTCGTATCGCTCGAGCCCGAGCGCGCAGGCCTGGAGGGTGGTCGCCGTCCCCGCCACGCCGACCAGCGTCCGAGCATCCCGAACGGGCACGGCCCGCTCGGCCTCTTCGAGGCGTGGCTCGATCGCGGCCGCGAACGCCCGGAGATCGTCCTCCGACGGCGGGTCCGAGGGCTGGACCCGCTCGGTGAGCCGAACGCTCCCCATCTGGGTGGAGATCGCGCGGTCCGCGACCGCGGGCTGCCGCCCGTAGACGAACTCCGTCGAGCCGCCTCCCACGTCGACCAGGAGGAACGGACCGCTCTCGGGATCGAGCCCACGTGTCCCGCCCAGGAACGACAGCGCGGCTTCCCCCTCTCCGTCGATCAGCTCGGGCTCGCCCTCGATCAGGGCGCGAACGCGGCCGAGGAACTCCTCTCTGTTCGAGGCGTCGCGCACGGCGCTGGTCGCCCCGAACCGGATGCGCTTTGCATGCAACGCACGGGCTCGGCGTGTAGATCGAGCGACGGCATCGAGCGTGCGCTCGATCGACTCCGGAGCGAGCGTGCCCGTGCGATCCACACCTCTGCCGAGACGCGTGATGCGCATGTCGCGCGCGATCTCCAGCGGGTCTTCGCCCGGACCTCGTGGCTCGAGCACCAGAAGGCGGGTCGAGTTCGTGCCCTGGTCGATCGCGGCGACCCGGCCGCCCGGTTCCCCGGCGTGGATCGGCTCCACCTGCGTTGCCGTCCACCGCCCCACGACGTCGTCCCCGCCCGCGAGGTGGTACGCGTAGTGCGCGTGCAGGCACTTGATGCCGCGGCGCGTGCCACCGACACCACCCCACTCCTCGGCGCCGGGAAACATCTCCCCGCGCTCGGCGGCATACGCGCGATGGGCTTCCTCGACGCCTTCCGTCATCGTGGGGTCGACGTCGAGGCGTGCGATCCATCCTTCGGACTCGACGCGCGAGACCGCCTTCACCGCATCAACGCACGTGAGCCAATAGATGGTCGGGAACGGATGCCCGTCGGCGTCGAGGGGGCGGTTCCGGATCACGAAGGGGTGGCCGCCGGTGCACCGAGCGACCACGGAGAACGGGGTGGTGGGCTCACGGCCGAGCTGTTGTCGGACCGCTTCGAGATCTGCAGCCCGGAGCTCGTCGCTCACGAACTACTTGCGCTTGTGCTCGACCGCGCGCTTGTAGTCGACCAACCGCTCCTCGGACTGACGCATGAACTTCTTCAGCATCTGCTCGAACTCGGGGTCCGAACCACGGCGAGCCCGCGGAGGCGCGGGGTCCTGCAGCGCCTTGATCGAGAGATCGATCTTGCCGTCCTCTTTGATGGCGACGACCTTCGCCTGGACGACGTCTCCTTCGCGGAGATGCTCGTGCACGTCCTTCACGTAGTTGCGGTCGACCTCGGAGATGTGAACGAGCCCGAGGCGTCCGTCTTCGAGCTGAAGGAAGGCCCCATACGGGGTGATGCGGGCGACGGTGCCGTCGATCACCGCGCCGACTTCGATCTCTGCGATGAGAGCTGCCCTTTCTCTTCCCGCGCGGCCGACCCGCGCGACAGGGGTCAGTGTGCGCGAAGCGCTGCGGGGCGTCAATGGGCCGGGCGGCGCGAACCCGCAGGTCATCACACGTGACCCTCGCCCGCAACATGCCGCTCTTGCGCTACCGTCGGCCGATGCTCGTTCGTCGATTCGACGACCCCACCGCCTTCCGGGAGGCTGCCACCCCGTACCTCATGCGTGACGAGGCTCGCCACAACCTGCTGCTCGGGATCTCCACGACCCTGATCCAGCGGCCGGATCTCTACGAGGCGTTCGACCTGTGGGTGGCCTCCGAAGAGGACGACGTGACCGGCGTGGCGCTCCGGACCCACCCGTTCAATCTCGTGCTCGCCCAACCTTCCAGCGACGCAGCGCTCGACGCGCTCGTGGACCGACTGCTCCAGGAGCGGCAGACGCTTCCAGGAGTGGTCGCGGCGATCCCCGAGCTGGAAGCGTTCGTCGGCGCGTGGACGTCGGCGAACGATCTGGATGCCACGCGTCTGTTCCGCCACGGGGTCTACGAGTTGCGGGACGTGCTGCCCGTTCCGGCAGCTCCCGGGCGCCCGCGTCCGGTGACTCCGGAGGACCGCGACCTCGTGATCCCATGGGCCGTCGCCTTCGCGGAAGAGGTGCTCCCGGAAGACGACGCCGCGGAGCGTCAGATCCGATTCGTAGAGTCCCGGCTCGCGGCCACCGACGAGGCCGGCATGTGGTTCTGGGAGGACGGTGGGCAGCCGGTATCGGTGTCGGGCTACGGCGGAGCGACGCCGAACGGCATGCGCATCGGACCCGTGTACACGCCTCCCGATCTGCGCGGACGAGGCTACGCCACGACGCTCGTGTCGGAACAGAGTCGGTGGCTGCTCGGGATCGGCCGCTCTCTCTGCTTCCTCTACACCGACCTGGACAATCCGACGTCGAACGCTCTGTATCGCCGTATCGGCTACCGGATGATCGCCGAAGCCGGCGAAGTCAGGTTCGATCCCCGGGACGTCGCATAGCGCGCGTCAGCACTCGGGCGGAGGGGCCGGAGCGCCCTCCTTCGGGACCACGACGAACGCGATCTCGCCCGGTTTCACCATCCCGAGGCACTGGCGGGCGAGCCGCTCGAGGAACGCGTCATCGCGGAGTTGCTCGGCGCGAGCCGCGAGCGCGCCATTCTTCCGCTCGAGGACCGCGGCTTGTTGCTCGAAGCGGGCGAGTTCCGCCTGCTGCTCGAAGTACATCTGCGCGGGCGCCACGGAGAGCAGGAGCACGCCAACCACGAGCGTCAGCAGCACGGTCGCGCGCACCGTCAGGCGCGCGCGGCGGCGCCCTCGTGGGGCTGTGTCTCGGATCCGGATGGCGCCGGCCGCGACGGCAGGGGAAGGGGCCGCCGTGCGCACGGGCTATCCGCCGCCTCCGCCGAGCAACTCGGCGCCCGCGTAGCGTGCGTCGTCGCCGAGCTGCTCCTCGATCCGCAGGAGCTGGTTGAACTTCGCCGTCCGCTCGCCACGCGACGGCGCCCCCGCCTTGATCTGTCCCGCGTTGGTCGCGACCGCGAGGTCGGCGATCGTCGTGTCCTCGGTCTCACCGCTGCGATGGGACACGACCACGCCGAAGCGGCTCCGCTGCGCCAACGCGATCGCGTCCAACGTTTCCGTGAGCGTGCCGATCTGATTCACCTTGACCAGGATCGCGTTGGCGCAGCGCTCCCGGATCCCGCGATCCAGTCGCTCCTCGTTCGTCACGAAGAGGTCGTCCCCGACGATCTGGCTCCGCCCGCCGACCGCTCCGACCAGCTTCGCCCATCCCTCCCAGTCGTCTTCGCCGAGCGGATCCTCGATCGACACGATCGGGAAGCGATCGAGGAGTCCGGACCAGAAGGCGATCATGTCGTCCGCGGTCCGGTCCTCGCCTTCCAGGCGATAGTGGCCGTCGTCGGTCGCGAGCTCGGAGGTCGCGGGATCCATGGCCAGAGCGACCTCCCCCCCGGGCTCGAAGCCCGCCGCTTCGATCGCCTGCAAGAGCAGCTCGAGCGCCTCGGCACCGGTCGCGAGCTGGGGCGCGAACCCGCCCTCGTCGCCGACCGCCGTCGACAGCCCCTTGTCGTGGAGGATCCTCTTGAGCGCGTGGAAGCACTCGGCCCCCCAGCGGAGTCCCTCGGACAGCGACGAGGCGCCGATCGGCATCACCATGAACTCCTGCAGCTCCAGCTCGTTGTCCGCGTGCGCGCCGCCGTTGATCACGTTCAACATCGGCGTGGGCAAGACGTGTGCATTCGGTCCGCCGAGGGAGCGCCAGAGCGGCAGGTCCTGCGAGTCGGCGGCGGCCTTGGCGACCGCGAGCGAGACGCCGAGGACGGCGTTCGCACCGAGGGTCGACTTGTCGTCGGAGCCGTCCAGGTCCACCAACGCGCGGTCGATCGACCGCTGCGCGTACGCGTCCATCCCGGCGAGCTCGGGAGCGATCGCATCGTGCACGTTCGCGACCGCCGTCAGGACGCCCTTGCCGCCGAACCTCGCCGGTTCGCCGTCTCGGAGCTCGAGCGCCTCGTGCTCTCCCGTCGAGGCTCCCGAGGGCACCGCGGCACGCCCGAACGCGCCGTCATCGAGCCACACGTCCACCTCGATGGTGGGGTCACCTCGAGAGTCGAGGATCTCGCGTGCGCGAACGGAGTCGATCAGAGACATCGGGCTCAGAATCGTAGTCGAGGACGAGCCGCCGACCGGGATTTGGAGGGGCTACCGATACGACTCCCCTTCGGGTGTCTTCGTGAACTGCCAGAACCTACTGACAGGATCGAACCCGAGCTTCACGTACAGGTCCTTGGGCCAGTCGGCATCGTCCGCGATGAGGAACACCAGATCCGCTCGCGCCTCCCGCGCCTGCCGGACCGCGTGACCGACGACTCCCCTGGCGATGCCCCGGCCGCGGAATCGCTCGAGCGTGTGCACGTCGTCGAGCTCGGCGACACCTTCGTGCACGGAGAGCTCGCAGAAACCGGCGGGGACGCCGTCGACGCGAACGACGAAGAACCGGGTGCCCGTGACCTCGACGAACAAGCGCCGGACGGCGACGTTCGTCTCGGCGGACTCCTGCGACATGCCTCCGTGGCTGTGGAGGTTCGTCTCGAGCAGCAACGGGGAGACCTCGTCGAACGTGCACTCCTCCACCGCCATGTCCGTCTCGCGGTCGGCCTCTCGCTTCAGTGCCATGTACACGAGCCGGTCGACCTCCCAGCCAACCCCGCCGAGCGCCGCGGCCAGCCGGGATCCCGCCGACTCGTCCGGGACGACGATCGTTCGATGGGCGAAGCCCTCGAACAGCCTGTCCGCTTCCGCGGTGAGCTGTGCCGCGGTGGCGTCGCCGGGTCGCTCGACCCGAAGGGCGTTGCCGTCCCAGTAGGACGGGAAGTCGTCGTTGAAGAGCGCGATGCCGAACGGCGACGGTTCGATGCGCGTGCTCGTGGATCGCTCGCGCCAGTCGAGATACGACTCGATCCGGTCCTCGTCCTCGCTCACATCGGTCGACGATAGCGGTTGCCGTCGCGAGCACGGCGACGGACACTGCGATCGTGGAAGACGGCGAACAGCCTCAGTCCTGCTGCTTCGACGACTGGGCCGCGAACAACGCGAAGCGGGCCCGGAAGCGAGGTACGGCCGCGCCCATCACGCGGCACCTCCTCGCAGCCCTCGAAGGCGAAGGACTGCAGGGGAAGTCGGTGTTGGATCTCGGGTGCGGGACGGGCGACCTAGCGCTCGCGACGCTCACCCGTGGCGCCGCGAGCGCCGACGGCATCGATCTCGGCCCCGGGGCGATCGAGGAGGCGCGGTCGCTCGCTGCGGAGCGCGGGCTCGCGGACCGAGCGACCTTCTCCGTCGGCGACGGCGCCGTCGAGGCACTCGCGGGGCACGACGTGGTCGCCTTGAACCGGGTGCTGTGCTGTTATCCGAGCGTCGACCGGCTGCTGGAGAACTCCCTGGGCGCGGCGGGAGACGTCTACGCATACACGGCACCGGTCCACACCGGACCGGTCGGCCTCTTCAATCGGGTATCCGTCGCCATCTCGAACCTCATGTTCCGTCTGCGGGACAAGAAGTTCCGAGGATTCCGTGCGTTCGTCCACGACCTCGACGAGGTCGATCGACGGATCGCCGAAGCTGGATTCCACAGAACGCACACAGCGCACCGCCGCGTCTGGCAGATCGCCGTGTTCGCGCGCGACTGATCGTCGGCGTCGCTTACCGGTCGCGGGCTTCCCGGAACAGGTCACGGACCTCGTCCTCGGAGACCTGCTCCAGGTCGAGACCGCGCTCCGCCGCCAGCGCTCGGAAGCGCTCGTAGCGCTCGGCGAACCCGCGGGTGGTCCGCCGGAGGGCACTCTCGGCGTCGACGCCCAGCTTCCGCGCGGCGGCGACGGCGGCGAACAGGACCTCGCCGATCTCGTGCTCCGCGTCATCCGACGCCTCCGAGAGCTCGCCGACCTCCTCGCGGAGCGCCGCCAGGGCGGCTTCCGGGCTCGCCCACTCGACGCCCCACCCCGCCGCGCGTCGCTGCACCTTGGCCGCCCTCGCGAGCGCGGGCAGTGTGACCGGGATCTCGTCCTCCACGCCCAACCGGGCGCCCGACCCTTCCTTCGCCTTGAGCTTCTCCCAGTTGGTGAGGACCTCTTCGGACCCGGAGACCTCGACGTCGCCGAAGACGTGCGGATGGCGATGGATCAGCTTCTCGATGAGCCGACGTGCGACGTCGTCCACGTCCCAACGGCCCTCCTCCGAGGCCATCTCGGCGTGGAAGATCACCTGCAACAGCAGATCGCCCAGCTCGTCGCGGATCGCATCGGAGTCGCCCGAATCGATCGCCTCGAGCAGCTCGTGCGTCTCCTCCAACAAGGGGTGTGCCAGGCTTTGATGCGTCTGCTCCCGATCCCAGGGACAGCCACCCGGGCCTCGCAGTCGCGCCATCACCTTCACGAGATCGAGGAGCCCGCGCCCCTCCTCGGACGACGGAACGGGGCCGGCCGGGACGTGTGCCGTCGGATCCGATCGGTCGCCGTTCACGGCGACGGTGAGGTGGGTTCACCCTCCGGGTCGGTGCTCCGCACGGGCGTGATCGAGAACGTGTCCGGGTCGAACCGTCCGTACTTGGGATCCACCTCGACGCCCAGCTCCTGGGCGCGGTCCGTCAGCCAACCCTGGAACTCGCGATCCGCGAGCGGTTCGAGCAGACCCGCCTTCGCTTCCGCGAACGGGGTGACGTCCTTGGCGACGAGATAGATCACGTGCCAGCCGAACTGCGTCTGCACCGGCTGAGAAACCTCTCCAGGTTCGAGTGCGACGGTCGCCTCCGCGAACTCAGCCACGTACTGCGTCGCGGGAGCGGTCCCGAGCTTCCCGCCACTGTCCTCCGCGCCCGGCTCCGTCGAGACCTTTCGGGCGAGCGCCATGAACTGCGTCTCGGTCGCATCCCGGACCCGGCGGAAGACGCTCCTCGCCTCGGCCTCGGTCTTCACGAGGATGTGGTCCGCCTCGACGGTCGTGAACTCGAGCGCGCGTTCCTCGTACTGGGAGCGGAGCTCCTCGGCCCCGATGCGCTCTTCCGCGATCGCGGCCCGGACCGCGCGGATCGTCAGGATCCTCGTGCCGAGCGTGAACAGGTCCTCGCGGGTCACCTCGTGCGCGTCGAGCGCCTGCTTCAACGTGTCGGCACCGAACTGCGCCTCCAGCTGCGAGATGGCCTCGTTCACCTCGTCCTCGGCCGCCGTGATGTCGTTGGCGTCCGCGTAGCCGACGACCGCGAGCCACAGGAGCTCCCCGGAGAGCGCGATCCGGTTGCACGCGGCGCCCGCGCTCTCCCCGCCGGTGGGTTCGCCTCCGCACGGGGCACCTTGGAGATCCGCCAGTGCTTGTTGCAGGGCGACGGCGTGCCGCAGGTCCGCATCGTCGACGTCCTGCTCACCGACGCGTGCCACTTCGGGTCTGCTCGCGCCGCAGGCCGACACCACGAGGGCGACCAGGAGCACGCGAGCGGGATGGGAAAGGGACATGGATGAAGCAGTCTACCGGCGGACCTGTTCGGCGATGGAGACGGCATCGCCGATCGCTTCGTGCAGCCGGGCCTCCACCCATCCGGGCAGCTCGGTGCTCGCCACCCGCTCCGGTGCCAGGTTCAGGGTCCGCTTCGCCTCGTGGAAGGTCGCACCCGGCACCCGCTCGCCGAGGTCGAGTCGCAACGCCTCCGGGAGCTCCACCGGACGGATACGGACCTGCTCGCGATAGGTGGAGACCTCCTCGATCCCGAGCTGCCGGCTGGTCACCCGTAGCGATGCGACCGCGAACAATGTCTCCACCTCCGTGGGGAGCGCGCCGTAGCGGTCGACCGTCTCTTCACGGATCCGCTCCAGCGCGTCGTGATCGGCAGCCAGGGAGATCCGGCGATACAGCTCGAGCCGCAGGGATTCCTGCGCCACCCAGCCCGGCGGGATGAAGGCTCGCACCGGGAGGTCGATCCTGAGCTCCTTCTCTTCGACCATCGGCTCACCCTGCAGCTCCGCGACGGACTGCTGGAGGATCCTGCAATACGCGTCGAACCCGACGGCCGCGATGTGCCCGTGCTGCTCTGCGCCGAGCAGGTTCCCGGCACCCCGGATCTCGAGGTCACGCAGGGCGATCCGGAACCCCGATCCGAGCGCCTGATGACGCGAGATCGTGGCCAACCGCTCGTGCGCCTCCTCGGTGAGCTCGCGGACCGGCGGGAAGAAGAAGTACGCGAACGCGCGCTCGCCGCTCCGTCCCACGCGCCCACGCAGCTGGTAGAGCTGGGCGAGACCGAGCTTGTCCGCCCGGTCGACGATCAGGGTATTCGCGTTCGGCACGTCGAGTCCGGACTCGATGATCGTCGTGCAGACGAGGACGTCGGCGTCGCGATCCCAGAACCGGACCATCTGCCGCTCGAGCGTGTCCTCGTCCATCTGACCGTGCGCCATGACGATGCGTGCCTCGGGGAGCTGCTGTTGCAACCAGGCAGCGTGTCGGTCGATCGTCGCGACACGGTTGTGGACCCAGAACACCTGCCCCTCGCGAAGGAGCTCTCGACGGACGGCGCCGAGCGCCAGTCCCTCGTCGTAGCCGCCCACGTAGGTGAGCACCGGCTGCCGGTCCTCGGGCGGCGTGTCGACCGTGGACATCTGGCGGATGCCGGTCAACGCCATCTCGAGCGTCCGCGGGATCGGCGTCGCCGTCATCGTGAGGACGTCCACGTGCGCCCGGAACCGCTTCAGACGTTCCTTGTGCGCCACGCCGAACCGCTGCTCCTCGTCGACGACCAGCAAGCCCAGGTCCCGGAACGAGACGTCGGCGCCGAGCAATCGATGCGTGCCGATCACCACATCCACGCGGCCGGCCGCCACGTCCGCGACGACCTCCTTCTGTTGCGCCGGCGACAGGAATCGCGAAAGCATCGCCACCTTGACGGGATAGGGCGCGAACCGCTCGCCGAAGGTGACGAAGTGCTGCTCCGCGAGCAGGGTCGTCGGCACCAGGACCGCGACCTGCTTGCCGTCCATCACTGCCTTGAAGGCCGCGCGGACCGCGATCTCGGTCTTCCCGAACCCGACGTCTCCGCAGATCAGCCGGTCCATCGGGACCGGTTGCTGCATGTCCGCCTTGACCTCGTCGATCGCGGTCACCTGGTCGCGCGTCTCCTCGTACGGGAACGCGTCCTCCAGCTCGAGCTGCCACGGCGTGTCCGGGCCGAACGCGTGCCCCGGGACGGCCATCCGCGCGCTGTAGAGGCGCACCAGCTCACCCGCCATGTCCTTGACGGCGCGTTTCACCTTCGCCGTCGCGCGCGCCCAGTCCGACCCGCCGAGACGGTGGAGGCGGGGCGCGTCCCCGCCGAGATACTTCGCCACCATGCCGACCTGTTCCGACGGGACGAACAGCCTGTCGTTGCTGGCGTAGTGGAGGACGAGGTAGTCGCGTTCCGAGCCGGCGAGCTCGCGGTGCACGACGCCGCCGTAGCGACCGACGCCGTGGATCCGGTGCACCGCGAAATCGCCGGGCTCCAGCTCGTCGGCGACCGACGCGGTGGCCCGGCTCGCGAACCTCGGCGCGCTCCGCGTGTGGCGGCGCGAACCGAAGAGGTCTTCCTCGGTGACGACCGCGAGGCGCCCGGGCTCGAAGAGGAAGCCGGACGCGAGCGGGGCTTCGACCCGCTCGACGGGGAGGTCGCCGACGACCTCGACGGCTCGCTGCAGCGAGCCATGGCCACGACCGACGAGCACGATCCTCGTGCCGTCGGCCACGGCCCGCTCGAGGCGCGCTGCGAGCTCGACGGGGTTCCCCTCGGCGCTCCCCCAGCCCGAGATCGCGAGATCGATCCCGTCGCTGAACTCCGTGAGCTGGAGCTGCACGTGGCCCTCGATCGCGTCCTGGAGCGGCGCGAGCATCCTCGGACCCGGCCAGTCGATCGCCTCGGCGAGCGCCTCGGCCTCCGCATGGGTCTGGGCGGCGCGTTGCAGCGTGCGCTGCGCCTGCGTCACGACGACCCAGGAACCGGCCGGGAGCAGCTCTCCCGGCGTCGACATGTGGTCGAAGAGGAACGGCGCGAGCGTGTCGGATCCCTCGAAGCGGAGTCCGTCGGCCAGTCGTTGGAGACCGTCACGGAACCGATCGGGCATGGCGGGGGCGCGGCGCGCCGCGACCGACCGGAGCTCGTCGTCGGGGAGGAGCTCTCGCACCGGCGAGACCTCGATCGTGCCGATCTCCTTGGTCGAGAGCTGCGTCGAGGTCGAGAACTCGCGGACCCGCTCGATCTCGTCGCCCCAGTACTCGAGACGAGCCGGCCTTCGCGCGATGCCCGGGAAGACGTCGACCACCCCTCCGCGAACGGCGAACTCCCCGCGGTGCTCCACGACATCGACCCGGACGTAGCCGAGCTCGGAGAGCCGTCCGGCCAAAACGTCCGGTGCCAGCTCCACGCCCGGCGCGAGCTGCAGCGGCGCCACCGTCCCCAGGGTCGGCGGCACCACTTGCATCGCGGCGAGGTACGGGGCGACGAGCACGAACGGGCCCCGGGCCGCGCGGAGGCGCCCGAGGGCGTCGGCCCTTCGGGCCGCGACCTCGGGCGCCGGATCCATCCCCTCGTACGGGAGCGCGTCCCATGCCGGGAGGAGTGCGACCGCCGCCGGCCCGAGGTAGGCCCCGATCTCCGAGGCCAGCTCATCGGCCTCCCTCGGCCCGGGGGTGACCACCATCAGCGGAGCGTCGAGCGCGACCGCCAGCCCGGCGAGGAGGAAGTCCTGGCCCGCGTCGGCCCGAGCGACGATGGGGCGGGCGCGCTCGAGCAGGAGCCGCTCGAACGGCTCCGACGTGACGAGGGCCTCGAGGACCTCCCGAAGCGACATCCCACCACCTCCCCACGAACACGAACGCGGCAACGCGAACAGCCCCGTTCGCAGGAGCGACGGGGCGTCCGAAGGAAGGAAGTCTAAACGGCGCGGAGCCTTCCGCCCGCGCGGTCTTTGTCGACGCGGGCCTTGCCGGCGCGCCGCTTGGCCGCGCTTCGTCCGACCGCGCCGGCGTCGGCCGACGGCGCCGGATCCAGGTTGAACTCGGCCTCACGCGCCGACAACCAGAGCCAGAACGCCTCCGGGTCGAGCGGCTTCGCGATGTAGAAGCCCTGCGCCTCGTCGCAGCCGAAGTCGCCGAGCCGGTCGAAGGTCTCTCGATCCTGCACGCCCTCGGCGACGACGCGGAGCCCAAGGTTGCGCCCGAGCTCGATCGTCGCCCGGACGATGGTGAAGTCGTCGCCGCGATCGAGCATGTGCGACACGAACGAGCGATCGATCTTGAGCTCGTCGATCGGCAGCCGCTTCAGGTACGAGAGCGAAGAGAACCCCGTCCCGAAGTCGTCGATCGAGAGCCCCACGCCCAGCCGAGAGAGCTCGTGCAAGACGGCGTCGGATCGACCCGAGTCGGCCACGAGGAAGCTCTCGGTCAGCTCCAGCTTCAGCAGCGACGCCGGCACGTCGAACCGCTCCAGGAGGCCACCGACGAGGTCGGGCAGATCCTGGTCGAGCAGGCTTCGCGGAGACAGGTTGACGGCGATCGGAAGGTGGATGTCGTAGTCGGCCCACGACCGCAACGTGCGAACGACGTCCTCGATCGCCCAATAGGTCAGCGGCTTCAGGAGCACGGTCTTCTCGACCATGGGGATGAAGTCGGCCGGCGAGAGCCGGCCCAGCGTCGGATGCTCCCAGCGGATCAACGCCTCGGCGCCCGCGACACGCCCGTCGGACAATCGAACCTTCGGTTGCAGATACATCCGGAACTCATGCTCTTCGATCGCACGACGTACCTGTGTCACGAGGGTCAGGAGCTCGGGCTTGTACCTGTCGATGATCTCGTCGTAGACCTCGAAGCCGATCCCTGATTCCTTCGCCGCGTACATCGCGACGTCTGCGTGGCGAAGCAGCAGGTCGGGGTCCTCGGCGTGCGTCGGATACAGCGCGACCCCCACGCTGCCGGAGATGTCGAGATCCAGCTCCTCGACGCGGATCGGCCGCCGGAGACCTTCGACGACCTGCTCCGCGACGGCGGCGGCCGTCTCGTCATCCGGAAGGTTCGCCAAGAGCACGCCGAACTCGTCGCCGCCGAGTCTGGCCATCAGATCACCGTCGCGGAGCGACTGGGCGATCCGCGGGCCGATCGCCTCGAGCAGCTTGTCCCCGAAGTGGTGTCCGAGGGCGTCGTTCACCTCCTTGAAGTGATCGAGGTCCATCAACATCACGCCGATCTTGCCGCCCACCTCCTCGGCGTCCGTGATCGCCTTCGCGAGGCTCCGTTGGAACAGCAGCCGGTTGGGCAGATCGGTGAGGTGATCGTGCAACGCCTGGTATTCGTTCTCCGCCTGCTTGCGCGCGAGCTCCTCGGTGGCGACCTCCAGGGAGTGCGTCCGGTGCAACATCTGCCACGCGAAGGCGAGCGGGGCGATGAACACGACGATCGCCCAGAGGCCGACCTCGCCCGTCGTGATCGCGACGAGCACGCTGAACAGCGCGAGGCCAAGGTACGACATCAGGAACTCGACCATCACCCCTTCGTGCATGGCACGGAGCACGTGATCGAGCCGGTGGCGGTATCGAAGCGTCTGCCACTCCGCGGTCACCATGGTGTTGATCGCGTAGCCGACGAGCGCCGTGAGGATCACCACCGTCCCGACGACGAACCATCGGTCGTGAAGATGGGTCAGGCTGTGGAAGATCGTCCCCTGCGCCAGCACGAACAGGGCGATCTGCGCATGTCGGAACACGATCGTGAGCGGTGGATGCTCGCCGCGGAGTTCCTCCTGGTCGATCGATGCCGCGAACACGATGACGGCCGCCACGGGTGGCGGGTACAGGAGAGCGACCGACAGCTGGAGCGGGAAGCTCAGGCTGAACGGGAACGGCATCCTCCGCGGGATGGGCATGAGGTGTACGAGCGCGATCGCCGCGGCCCACACCAGGATCCGCCAGTCGAGGAATCCGATCGACGTCTGCCAGGTCGTGTAGCAGAGGTAGGCCACGAGCGGGAGGGACAACAGCAGCTCGTACGCTCGAAGCACGTGCCGGCGCCGAGGCCGAGGCACCGCCCGGACGGACGGGGTGTCATCCACGCTCGCCATCGGCCACCTCCCTGCGCTCCCAGAAGGGCATGCCACTGTCGGGCAGCGGAAAGAGGGGGCCCCGAAGAAGGCCACGCCTCGCGGAACAGAGACGTCGCGGCATGCACCTTGTATCGGGGCCGGGCGTGAGGACCTGAAGGCGGGATGTCCCCCGTTCGCCCTACGGGCCGGGGGTCGAGCGGTTGAATCGGTCCTGCGTCCGCTCGAGGCCGTCGGTGATCAGGGACCGGACCGCGTCCGCGGCGTGGTCGACCAGGATCGCGAGGTCCGCCTCGTCGCGGGCGCCCACGGGCTGGAGCACGAAATCAGCTGGATCCGTCCGACCCGGGGGGCGGCCGATACCGACCCGGACCCGCTGGTACTCGTTCGTACGGAGAGCCTGATCGAGCGAGCGCAGCCCGTTGTGTCCGCTGTTCCCGCCGCCGAGCTTCACCCTGATGGTGTCCGCCGGGATGTCCAGCTCATCGTGCACGGCGATCAGCGCGGCTGGCTCGATCCCCTGCTTCTTGGCGAGGGACGCGTACGACGGTCCCGACTCGTTCATGAAGCGGCTGGAACGAGCGAGCACGACCCGATCGTCACCGATCCGGATCTCCGCCGTCTCGACGGGGAGGAAGCGCACCTTCCGGAACCGTTCGCCGGCTCCCTCGGCGAGGGCCTCGGCGACCATCCGACCGACGTTGTGCCGGGTCCTCGCGTAGCGATCGCCGGGATTGCCGAGGCCGGCGACGAGCCAGGCCATCGGCTAGCTCTCGCCGTCCCCCTCGGGGGCCTTGGACTCGCCTTCGGCTCCCTCCTCGGATCCGGCGCCCTCGCCGCCCTCGCCCTCGGCAGCCTCGCCCTCTTCGCCCTCGGCGGCCTCGCCCTCCGCGGCCTCCTCTTCGAGAGCGGCCTCGGCCTCGGGAGCCTCTTCGCCGGCCACCGCGAGATCGAGCTCGGTGTCCATCATCGCGGGCTCCACCACGGCGAGCACCATCGTGTCGGGGTCGGTGAGGAACTCCACTCCGTCGGGCGGAGTGAGATCACCGACGCGGAGGGAATCACCGATCTTCAGCGAGGTGATGTCGAACTCGATCCGCTGCGGAACGTCTGCCGGGAGGCTTTCCACCTCCACCTCACGGAGATGATGCTCGACCACACCGCCGGCGTGCACACCGACCGAATCGCCGATCTCGTGGAGCTCGACGTTCACGGTGATCTTCTCGTCGCGGTTCACCGCCATGAAGTCGATGTGGATGAAGCGGTTGTGGATCAGGTCCCGCTGGATCTCACGGGCGATCGTGAGGTACTCCCGACCGTCGAGCTTCAGGTCGACCAACACGCTCGCCTGACCCATCGCGTGGAAGACGTGGAGCAGGTCGAGGGCGCTCACGTGGATCGACGTCGCGTCGACACCGGCGCCGTAGAGGGTCGCAGGAACGCGCCCGCTGGCGCGCAGCCGGCGCGCGGGGCCCTTGCCCTTCTCGCTTCGAGGTTCGGCGTGGAGGATGGCTTCCATGGCAGGTCAGAGGTCCTTTTCGGAGTCGGGTGCGGGCGGCATCCTACCAGCGGCGCAGGCACGACCCGCATCGCCGCGACCGCCGAGACGGGGAGCGACGGGCCTCTGACGTAGCATCCCGCTTCGTATGGGACTCGCCCGTGCTGCCTCCGCGTTGTTGGGCGTGACCCTGCTCGCGGCGACATGCCAAGGGGCCCCACGCGCCCGAGAGACTCCCGACCTGCTCCCGCCGGGCAGACCGGAGCGCGTGGATGCCTCGGCGTTCGAGACACGCTGGCCGATCAAGCACGTCGTGTTCATCATCAAGGAGAACCGGACGACGGATCATCTGTTCGGCCGCTTCCCCGGCGTGAACGGCGTCACCCAGGGGCTCGACGGCGACCGGCTCCGGCCGCTCACGGCCCCGCCGGACCGTCTTCCGGAGGACATCCCGCACTGCTACGAGTGCGCGATCGAGTCCTGGAACGAAGGGCGGATGGACAACTTCGCCCGGAACGAACCGGGCGATCTCTTCGCCTACACGCAGATGCAGGGACGCGACGATCTCCCCAACTACTGGCGCTGGGCCGAGGAGTTCGCGCTGTCCGACAACTTCTTCGCGTCGGCGCAGGGACCGTCGTTCCCGAACCACCTCTTCACGATCGCCGCGCAATCCGGTGGCACCCACTTCAACCCCGATCAGGACCAGTCGAGGGTCACCCTCTTCACCCAGGACACGGGACTTGCGAAGTCGTGGGGTTGCGACGCCCTCGAGGAGGCGTTCGTCGAGGTCGTGGACAGCGAGGGACAGCTGGAGAAGGTCCCGCCGTGCTTCGACTTCCTCACCGAAGCGGACCTGCTCGACGGCGCCGGGATCCCCTGGGGGTACTACGCCGCGTGGAACGATCAACGGGGGTACGTCTGGTCGGCGTTCTCCGCCATCGAGCGGGTGCGGATGAACCCGGAGGTCTGGCACCGCCACATCTTCCCGGTCGACAACTTCGTCGACGACGTCGAGGAGGGCCGGCTCGCGCCCGTCACGTGGGTCACGCCGCGCTACGAGGTGAGCGAGCACCCGGAGTGGAGCTTCTGCCACGGTGAGAACTGGACCACCGAGATCGTGAACTCGGTCATGCAGAGCCCGTTCTGGCGGGACACCGCGATCTTCATCACGTGGGACGACTACGGGGGCTTCTACGATCACGTCCCTCCGCCGCAGGTGGACCGGTTCGGCTTCGGTTTCCGGGTCCCGTTGCTCACGATCTCCCCGTACGCGAAGCGCGGCTACGTCGACTCGCAGCTGGGGGAGTTCTCGAGCGTCCTGCGTTTCATCGAGGACAACTGGCGGCTCTCTCAGCTCACCCATCGGGACCGCGACGCGTTCAACCTCAGCTACGTCTTCGACTTCGAGCAGGAGCCTCGGCAACCCGTGGTGTTGCCCATGCGGAATGACTGCACGGGCCCCCAATTCGCGCAGCCGAACCCCCAGGACTGAGCGCGACCGAGGAGTCGCTGGGGCGATACCTTCCGGATGCCTCGTGCGTCTTCAAGGTATGGAGCGAGCTGTCGTACGAGCACACGGGAAGGCCGGTGAGCCGGAGAGGACGGCGGTGACGGAGCCCAAGGGCGAGCTGGCCGACCTGTACGTCCGGCACGTGCCGGCGGCGAATCGGCTGGCGTTCCTGCTGACGCAGGACCGCGCACAGGCCGAGGATCTCGTGCACGACGCGTTCGTGCGCTGCGTCGGTCGGTTCGGTCACCTGCGGGCCCACGAAGCGTTCAACGCGTACCTGCGCCGGACGATCGTGAACCTCCACACGTCACGGCTCCGGCGCGTGCGGGTCGAGCGTGAGTGGCTGTCGAAGGAGAGCGGGAGGGTCGAGCGTGCCGGGACGTCGGGCTTGCCCGACGTCGCCGGACGCGAGGACATGTGGCATCGCCTGGCGACCCTGCCGCCTCGACAACGAGCGGTGTTGGTCCTCCGCTACTACGAGGACCTATCGGAACGAGAGACGGCGGATGCGCTGCGGTGTTCGGTCGCCGCCGTGAAGTCGCTGACGGCGCGGGCAACCACCGCGCTCCGCGAAGGGATCAGAGGTGAGGACGCATGACGACGGACATGGAACGCGAGCTCCGCGAGCTGTTCCGCGACAAGGCCGACGAGGCGCCGGTCTCGACGCTCGGCACCTCGGGGGCCGCGCCGCAGCACGTGCTGCGTCGCGGCCGCCGCCGCCAAGTGGGAACCGTCCTGGGCTCCGTCCTGGTGGCTGCCGTGCTCGCCGTCGGATCGTTCGCAGGACTCCGGTCGCTGATCCGCAGCGACCAGGATCCCTTCCGAGCCGGCCACGAGTACGAGGTCTTCGAGCGGACCGCCACCATCGAGGCGTTCACGGTCACCGGTCCTTCGGACTGGTTCCTCGTGAACGAGTGGCCGCTATCGATGCAGATGGCGGTCGAAGGAAGCGCCGGATCCTCCGGGGCATGTGCCGCCGGCCCCGGGGACGCGAACCCGGAGTGTGAGGACACGTCCACCACGCAGACCACGTCTCCCCTCCCGCTTCCCTACGGTCTCCCGATGATCCAGCTCTCCAACATCGACACGGGACTCGCGTCGATCGCATGCCGGGATGGGCTTCCGGAGGGAGCTGCGGTTCTCTACGTGGCCCTCGACTACGGGCGAGCCATCGAAGGGATCGCTGATCCGTCGGTGGGACCGTGGCCGGGCGTCGCGACCGAGGGAACGGGCGCCTGCGGACCGGGCTCCTACGCCAGGTTCATGGTGAACGGAGAGCCGTTCTTCGCCTGGATCGGCTTCGGTGACGGGGTCACCGAAGGCGATCGCTCGACCCTGCTCGCCACCTACGAGTCGCTGGCCGTCGATGACGGCTGGGAGCCGATCCCTCCGAACGCCGTCACGCCCGCCTACGTGATCGCCGGCGGCTCCTCGAACAACGGCGACCCCTGGCGCCTCGAGCTCAGACCCGGGGAACGGAGCCCTGTGCTCTCTCTCGAAGGTGTCGACCCCTCGTTCGTCGGCATCGACCCACGGATAGACCACGACCCGGTCGCCATCCCGATCGAGATCTGCTGCGGCTGGACCGAAGGCACTGGCGACACGGTCCTCGTGGACGTGACGTTCGGGTTCGTCCGCAAGGATGCGACCGGAGTCGAGCTGCAAGTGGTGGAAAACGACGAGCTCACCGGGCAGATCCTTCCCGGCACGGTCGTTCCGATCCCCCCGAGCCTCGGCTCGTTCGGATCGGATCTCTTCTTCATCCCCGGGACCGCGGGGCTGGCCGGGCAGGTCGTTCCGCTCGGCATCGACGGATCCGCTGAGCCGTCGGTCGCGACGGACCGGCCGGGGGAGGTGCGGCTCAACGGTGCGCTCCTTGGACAGAATTGGGGTGCGCGCTTCACAGGCGCCTTCGCCGACGGATCCGCCTGCATCCGCGTGACCATCGACGAGCCCAGCGAGCCCTTGTGCATCACGCAACTCGAGACCTCGCTCGCCGGCACCCAGCCCTCGATGCACCTCTGGGTCACGAACGACCTGGCGCTGTTCGCCGGGTCTATCCCGTGGGAGGTCGTCGACATCCGCTTCACGAGCGACGACGGAACGACGCGACCGATGGAGCTCCAGTGCACGGGCGGCCCGGCAGGGTGGACCGACCCGGACAAGAAGGTATGTGCCATCGCGCTGCCGCCGGAGGGTTCGGGAACCTTCGAATACCTGGACGGCGACGGGGCCGTGCTGTTCGAGGAAGGGAACGGGTGGGCCGGCGCCACAGCCGAAACGCCTTCGCCTGTCGAACCGGTGCACGGCGGTACGTATTGGGCCGTGTATCCGTGGGTCGGCGACGCCGGTTCCCGCGAGGCGGACGACGTCAGCGCCCAGCTCCTCCAGGACTTCGGGATCGAGGCCTTCCCCGGCGACCTCTCGTGCGACGACGGGGCAGCGGAAGCGCTCGGCACGGACGCCCCACAAGGCATCGGTGTGTACTTCGAGACGGAGAACGAGGCGAATGCGTTCGCGGATGAGGCCGGCCTGCTCGGACACGAAGCAGACCCCGTGATCGCCCGGGTGACGACGTACTGCCTCGACTGAGCTAGACCTGGTTGTCGCCGCCGAAGATCTCGGAGACCGACGAGTCCTCGAACACCGCGCGCAGGCCGTTCGCGATGAGCGGCGCGATCGACAGCACCTTCAGCTTCGCGAACGTGCGTTCCTCGGTGATCGGCACGGTGTTCGTGACGACGACCTGCTCGATGGGCGCTTCCTCCAGCAGCTGCCGAGCCTTGCCACTGAACAGGCCGTGGGTCGCCCCGACGAAGATCGGCCCGGCCCCCATCTCCGCGAGCACCTGGACGCCCTTCGAGATCGTCGCGGCGGTGTCGATCATGTCGTCGACGATCACGCACGGCCGGCCCTCGACCTCACCGACGACCGCCATCTCCTCGATCTTGTGGGCTTCCTTCCGTGAACGGCGTTTGTAGAGGAACGCCAGGTCGGCGTGGAGGTACTCGCGCAGCTTCTCCGAGGTCTTGATCCGCCCGGCGTCCGGTGCCACGACGACGAGGTTGTCGCCGTGCAGCCCCAGCTCGTCCTTGAAGTAGTCGGAAAGGATCGGCAGCGCGGTCAGATGGTCGAACGGGAAGTCGAAGTAGCCCTGGATCTGCCCCGAGTGGAGGTCGACCGAGATCACGCGATCGGCGCCGGCGGTCGAGAGGAGATCTGCCACCAGCTTCGCGCTGATCGGCTCTCGGGAGAGCGCCTTGTGGTCCTGCCTCGAGTAGCCGTAGTACGGGATCACGGCGTTGATCCGCTTGGCGGACGCGCGCTTCATCGCGTCGATGATGATCAGCTGCTCCATCAACGCCTCGTTCACCGGCTCGTAGTGCGACTGCACGACGAAGACGTCGGCTCCGCGCACGCTCTCCTCGGAACGGAAGTAGATCTCTCCCGATGCGAAGCGCCGGAGCTCGCTGTGGCTCACCGGGATGCCGAGGTTCTCGGCGATCTCGCTCCCGAGCGCCGGATGGATCGTGCCGGAGAACAGCATCATCCGCTTCTTGGTGATGATCTCCACGGTCGCCCCCTACCGTTTCCCCTTCGACCGATGCTTCTCGTCGGCTCGCTTCCGGTAGCCCTTCACGGTCTTCTGGTCGGCCCGCTCGACGGCGAGCGCGCCGGCCGGCACATCCTTCGTGATCACCGAACCTGCCCCCGTGACGGCGCCCTTGCCGACCCTGACCGGCGCCACCAGCATCGTATCCGACCCGATCCTCGCCTCGTCCGCGATCACGGTTGGGTGCTTGTCGTAGCCGTCGTAGTTCACGACTACCGTCCCGGCGCCGATGTTCACACCGGCGCCCACCTCCGCATCTCCGATGTAGGTCAGGTGCTTCGCCTTCGAGCGCTTGCCGATCCGGGAGCCCTTGACCTCGACGAAGTTCCCGACCTGGGCGCCGTCCTCGAGCACGGCGCCGGGACGGAGCCTCGCGAACGGACCCACCTCGCAACCCTTGCCGACCTTGGCGCCTTCGAGCACGGAGAACAGGACGACGGAGCCGTCGCCCACGCTGGACGACGCGATCGCGGCAGAGGGGCCGACGGTGCAGCCGGTCCCGATCCGGGAGCCGGCCTCCACGAAGGTGTTCGGATAGATCACCGAGTCGCGCCCGATCTTCACCTCGACATCGAGGTAGGTCGCATCCGGGTCGATCAACCTGACACCGCCGGCCATGTGCTCGTCGTTGACTCGGTGCCGGACCAACGCCTCCAGCCCGGCGAGGCCGGCCCGGGTGTTCGCACCGAGGATCCCACCGGTGTCGCACACGACCGCATCGACCCGTTCCCCCTTGTCGAGGAGGAGCGAGATCGCTCGGTTCAGGTAGTACTCGCGCTGGCGGTTGTCGCGATCGAGGAGCGGCAGGGTCGCGAACAGGAGATCGCGCCGGAAGGCGATCCAGTTCGTCGCCACCTCGTGGATCTTCCGAACGGCGGGCGGGGCATCCCGGCCTTCGATCACGTCGACGACGCGGGGGCCCTCGCGGACGACGCGCCCGTAGCCGCCCGGCTCGTCCAGGATCGTCGATCCCAGGGTGACCGCCGCTCCGGTCCGGCGGTGAGAGGCCAGGAGCTTCTTCAGGTCGGCGCCGGTGATGGGATCGAAATCGCCGTTCGCGACGAGGACGTCGTCCACCTTGCCCACGGACTTCTCTGTGAGCTGGACCGCGTGGCCGGTACCGAGCTGCTTCGCCTGCTCGACGAAGACCGGGGGCGGCTTCAGCCCCCAGGATCGCACGGCGTCACGAACGTCATCGGCGCCGTGACCGACGACCACGATGATGCGTTCGGGTTTCGCCGCGCGCACCGTCTGCAGGACGTGCCACAGGAGCGGGCGTCCGCAGACCGGATGGAGCACCTTCGGAGTGCCCGACTTCAGTCGTTCGCCCTTGCCCGCGGCGAGCACCACGGCGGCGAGCGAGCGAGTGCGCTTGGGTGTCGTGGCCACGTCCGTCCTTCAGGCCTCGTCGTTCGTCGGGGGCTGGGGGAAGACCGGGGTCATGGTCCCATACGGCCACGAGGATGTTCCGGGGGGAGGAGTCGAACCTCCATACCAGGCTCCAAAGGCCCGTGTCTTGCCGTTAGACCACCCCGGAGGGATCGTCGTCGATTCTGGCAGGCCTGGAGAGCTCGGGAGGCGCATCCACCACGAGCGAACCGGGGACGGCCCGGGCGATGTCCGGCGCCGTCGCGAACGGGCAGAGCGCGACCACCGTCGGTCCCGAGCCGCTCATGACCGCGCCCTCGGCGCCGGCTCCGATGAACGTCTCGATCGTCTGAGAGATCTCGGGATGGCGGGCGGCGACGGGTCCCTGGAGATCGTTGTAGAGGGCGCTCCCGAGAAGGGCGTTGTTGCCGGCCTCCGCCGCCGCGATCAGGGCTCCCGGGTCGGGGCCCGTCGCCGCGGCCTCGTCCCACCACGCGTAGGCATCGCTCGAGGAGACCCCGAACCCGAACGGTTTCACGACCCAGGTCGTCGTCTGCAGCATCACGGGCTCCACGACCTCACCGCGGCCGCGGACGTACGCGGGCTCCCCGAGGAGCATCGCCGGGACGTCCGAGCCGACCTCGGCGGCGAGCTGCATGAGCCCGTCGCGGCCCACGCCCGTTCCCCAGAGCACGTCGAGGAGCAGCAAGGTCGCCGCTGCGTCGGCCGAGCCGCCGCCGAGACCGGCGGCAACCGGGATCCGCTTCTCGATCGTGATGCGCGCACCGCGCCGGCTCTCCTCCCCGACCTGTGCCGCGAGCGCGCGAGCGGCGCGCACGGCGAGGTTCGTCTCGTCGGCCGGGAATCCTGCGGCAGCCGGCCCGCCGAACGTGAGCGTCACGTCGTCGGCAAGCTCCACCGTCACGTGATCCGCCAGGGAGATCGGGACGATGAGCGACTCGATGTCGTGATACCCGTCGTCACGACGTCCGAGCACGCGCAGGAACACGTTGAGCTTCGCGTACGCCGGCATCCCGATCGCCGTCATGTCCGAAACGGGAGCGCGTCCGCGATCCGCGCGAACTCCTCGAGCGACAGCGTCTCGGCCCGCGCCGAAGGGTCGACGGAGGCGGCACGCAACAGGCGGTCGGCCTCCTCGCCCTCGACGCCCAGCCGCCGCAGCGCGTTCCGCATCGTCTTCCTCCGCTCCGCGAACCCGGCGTCCACGACCGCCCAGAGTCGCTCCTCGTCGACATCGACCGGCGGCTCGTCCCGGCGCACGAGCCGGACGATCACCGACTCGACCTTGGGGCGCGGCCAGAACACCGACGGTGGGACGCGGCGGACGAGGGTCCCCTCGGCCCGGTAGGCGACCCTGAGGCTCGGGATCCCGTAGGCATCCTCACCGGGTCCGGCAGCCAGGCGCTCGCCCACCTCACGCTGGACCATGACCACCAGGCGGCCCACCTGAGGGACGTGCTGCAGCGTGTCCAGCACCAGGTGGGTCGCGACGTTGTAGGGGAGGTTCGCGGCGAGGACCCAGTCGCCGGCTCCGAGCTCGTCCCGCCACTCGCCGTCGGTCGCGTCCGCGTGGAGCACGCGGACGCGATCCAGCCCGGCGGTCGATTCCTGGAGCGCGGGGATGAGCGACGGGTCGACCTCCACTGCGAGCACGTCGGCGCCGGCTTCGGCGAGCGCTCGCGTGAGCGAGCCGAGGCCGGCGCCGATCTCGACGACTCGGTCGCCCGGTCCGACGCCGGCGTCTGAGGCGATCGCGCGCGCCAGGTTGGGATCGATCAGGAAATGCTGTCCGAGGGATCGCTTCGGCCGGATGCCGTGCCGGTCGGCCAGCTCCCGCAGCGCCCGTGCGCCGAACGAGACCCGCTCATCGCTGCTCACGACCGGAGCGTAGTCAGCCGGGAAACGATTCGGTCCCGGGCCGAGGGCCCGGGACCGAACGTGAAGGGGGGCGCTGGGTGGTGTGCGGACGACGTCAGCCTCGGGCACGATCCCCATGGCCGAGAGGAGCTCCCCAGCCGGATCCGTGTTCGTCGAACCCTCGCGCACCTTCCCCGAACGCGAGAGCCCGCACGGACGCGGCCGAGGATGTCCCGACGCTTCCGACGGCAACCGAAGTTCCGGTGGTGAGGCTCGTGCGCTTCCGACCGAGCCTCTCCACTCCGTCCACCACCCAGTCCCCCACACCGACGGGACGATCGTTCGATGACGACGTCACACGAGCAACCCGAGGAGCTTCCGTTGCCGTGATCCGAACGTCTTCCATCCGTCATCCCCTCGAGGCATCGGATCGAGCGAAGCTCGACCGGGCCTCAAACCTGTGTGGAGAACGCACGCTAGCAAACCCTCAACTCTTACTGCAACCTTGAGCGGCGAACGTCCGTTCGAGCCCGAGATCGGGGTCAGGAGATCCCCGGGAACGCGTCGTTCGCGTTCCGAGCGGTTGCTTCGGCGACGGTTCCGACGTCTTCGTCGCGCACGCGCGCCACTTCTGCGACCGCCCACACGACGTTCGCGGGCTCGTTGTCGGTCCCTCGAAGCTTCTGCGGAGCCAGGAACGGTGAATCGGTCTCGACGAGGATGCGATCGATATCCACCGCGCGGGCTGCCTGCCGCAGATGTTCGTTCTTGGGATACGTGACGTTGCCGGCGAAGCTGATCCAGTACCCGCGCTCGGCGCACTCCTTCGCGATCGTCGCGTCGCCGCTGAAGCAGTGGATCACGACGCGCTCGGCCGAACCCTCATCCAGGACTCGAAGGACGTCTGTCCACGCATCGCGGACGTGGACCACCATCGGCTTCGCGGTCTCGTTGGAGAGGGCGATGTGCACCTTCAGAGCTCGGATCTGGTCCTCGGCGGCCGAGCGCATCCGATAGAAGTCCAAGCCACACTCCCCGACCGCCACCACCCGGGGATCGTGGAGGAGCTCTTCGATCCTCGCCCCTGCCGCCGGATCGAACAGGTCCGCGTCGTGGGGATGCATCCCCGCAGTGGCGAAGACGCCGGCGATCGAATCGGCCAGCTCGAGCGATCGAGCCGAGCTCGCGGGGTCCACGCCCACGCAGATCAACCGATCCACGCCTGCCTCCCGCGCAGCCTCGACCACGAGTGAAGGTTCTCGGTCGACCAGGAACAGGTGGCAGTGGGTGTCCACCATCCCCCTCTGCACCGGGAGTTCAGGGTTGGGCCCGACCATCGGCCGGCGATGATAGGCGGTCTCAACTTCGGGTGCATCCGAGGGGATTCACGTGAAACATGCGCCGGCCTCGCCGACGCCTGGAAGACCCCTCAGATCTCCGCGTCGACCCGGGGGAAGAGACTCGCTCCCTTGGTGGTTTTCGTCCCCGGCGCCATCCGACCCCACGATCCCGCGTCGTCGAGCCGCTGGGACTCGAGGGTTTCTCCGATGCCGAGCTGCTCCCAGAGACGGACGGCCGCGCTCGGCATCACGCAGGAGAGCATGATCGCCAGCGCGCGCAGGGTTTCCGCCGAGGCGTAGAGGATCGAGCCGAGCTCGCCCCGCCTCTCCGGGTCCTTCGCCATGGTCCAAGGAGAACGCTCGACCATGTATCGGTTGGCCCGCACGACCACGTCGTAGACGGCGGCGAGCGCGGCGGTGGGGCGCACGCCGAGCATCTCCTCGTCGTAGCGCCGGACCGCCTGAGCGATCACCTCGGGCAGATCGGACTCCGCGCCCTCGACGGTCGCCTCCGGAACGACCCCGTCGAAGTAGGAGCGGAGCATCGCCAGGACCCGCGAGGCGAGGTTGCCGATCCCGTTCGCGAGCTCCGCGTTGTGTCGGTCCACCATCGACTCGAGGGAGAACGACCCGTCTTGGCCGAACTGCACCTCGCGGAGGAAGTACCAGCGGTAGGAGTCGACGCCGAACCGGTCGATGAGCTCGAACGGGTGGATGCCGGTCGCGTTCGTCTTCGACATCTTCTTCCCGCCCACCGTGAGGAAGCCATGTGCCCACACCTGCTCCGGCGGCTCGATCCCGGCGGCCATCAGCATCGCCGGCCAGTAGATCGCGTGCTGGCGCAGGATGTCCTTGCCGATCATGTGGATGTTCGCGGGCCAGGTCCTGCGGAACCGCTCCTCGTCGGACCCGTAGCCGGCCGCCGTGATGTAGTTGGTGAGGGCGTCGAACCAGACGTAGCAGACGTGTTCGGGGTCCCAGGGCAGCGGGATGCCCCAGTCGAAGTTCGTGCGGCTGATCGAGAAGTCCTGGAGGCCGCCCCGGATCAGCGAGAGCACCTCGTTCCTCCTCACCTCCGGCTCCACGGCGGAGGGGCGCTGCTCGTAGTGCTCCAGGAGGCGGTCCCGGTAGGCGGAGAGCCGGAAGAAGTAGTTCTGCTCCTTCACGAGCTCCACGGGCCGCTCGTGGATCGGGCAGAGGTTCCCCTCCAGCAGGTCTCCCTCGGCGTAGTAGAGCTCGCAGGAGACGCAGTAGAGCCCTTCGTAGGTGTCCAGATAGATGTCGTCCCGGCCGTTGCGATACACTTCGTCAAGTAACTTGACTACTACGGCCTTGTGCCTGGGCTCGGTCGTCCGGATGTAGTCGTCGTACGCGATGTCGAGTCGCTCCCACACCTCTCGCCACCGCGGCTCCATCTCGTCGACCCAGCGCTGCGGGTCCATGCCCGCTTCCTCGGCCGCGCGCTGCAGCTTCAGTCCGTGCTCGTCGGTCCCCGTGAGGTGGAAGACCTCTTCGCCTCGGAGCCGGTGATGCCGGGCGATCACGTCGGCGGCCACGGCGTCGTAGGCGTGCCCGATGTGGGGCACGTCGTTCGGGTAGTAGATCGGCGTGGTGATGTAGAAGACGTCCCGGCCCATGGCCGGGTCATCGTACCGGTGTCACTCGAGGCAGCCGGAATCCATCCCCAGTCGCCGGAGTCCTTCGAGGTCGCCCGTCCCGAATGTTTTGACCCGGAAGTTCGGGTGCCGCCCCGAGTACATGAGCTGGTCGGGGTCCCTCACGTGATCGAGCCCGATGATGTGGCCGAGCTCGTGGAGCAGGACCGATCCGTGGGCGTATCGGAAGCCGAAGCCCCGCCGCGAGGTCGCGTCGTCATCCATCACGATGATCCCGCCGAAGTACTGGTCGCGGTGGGCGTACAGACCGGCCATCGTCTTGGCGAACGCGATCGAAGGCCGAGGGTCGCGCAGGGTGCGGAGGATCGCCGTGTAGTCCCCGTGGTCGACCCAGATCAGGATGAGCGCTGCCTTGCGGATCACGCCCCGGTAGCGCATCCGGTTGTACGCCCCGATGAAAGACTCCTTGGTTGCCCCCACGGGGCGGAACCGGATCCCGGTCGCCCGCGTCACTCGGCGGAAAGCCTCCTGCAGATCGGGCCGTATCGGCGAGCTCGCCCCGGCGGTGTTCAACGCGTACGTGATCGGCTCGCAGGGGTCCCATCGGACGGGCACTCCCCCGACCCGTTCCAGGAACCGGAACGCGCCCTCGACCTCCGGCCGCGGGCTCGGGGTGAGCGACGGCGTCGGCGTCTCGGTCGGCGTCAGGCTCGGGGACGGTATCGCGCCGCCGGCGCGATCGATCGAGTCCCCCGAGTCCTGGAGGATCGACACCACTGCCAGCACGCCGAGCACGATCGCGAGGATGAACCCGATCACGAAGGCGGCGAACAACGGCCTGCCGGCGCGGTCGGGTTGGTCCGGCCGAGACGGGATCAACGTCGGCGGGACGACGGGCGGGGAAGGCTCGGACATGCCGGGAGTGTAGGCACGGCGCCTCCCGCAGGGGGGCCCCAGGGAGGCGGAGAGACGGAGGGAGATCAGTCCTCCGAGACCAGCGCCCGGTACAGCTCGTTGGCGCTCGCGCCGTAGCGTTCCGCCACGGCGCGAGCGGCGTCGCGGGCGCGCATGCCGTCCTCGACGAGCCCTCGGACCTCGGTGAGGAGCTCGGCGCTCTCGGGTCGGTCCGGATCGTGGTCACCTTCGACGACGACGGCGACCTCGCCCTTCAGCTCGCGGTCACCGAGTCGTTCGAGAACCTCCGCCGCCGGTCCCCGCACGACCTCCTCGTGCAGCTTGGTGAGCTCACGGCAGACCGCGACCCGCCGATCCCCCAATGTGGTCACGATCTCGTGGAGCAAGGTGTGCACCCGGCGCGGTGATTCGAAGAGCACGATGGTTCGAGGATCGTGGCGGAGCGCTCGGAGACGTCGGGCGCGATCGCCGGGACGCCGGGGGAGGAACCCCTCGAACGAGAACCGGTCGGTCGGGAGTCCGGACAGAACGAGGGCGGCGATCGCGGCCGACGGGCCGGGGACGACACGAACATCGATGCCACGCTCCACTGCGAGCTGCACGACGCGGTACCCCGGATCGGAGATGCTCGGCATGCCGCCGTCGGTGACGACGGCGACGTCTTCGCCGGCGTCGAGGCGTTGGAGGAGCTGGGCGGCGCGTTCGTCCTCGTTCCCCTCGAACATCGACACGAGTGGCTTGCGGATGTCGAGGCCTCGCAGCAGGCGACCGGTGCGGCGCGTATCCTCCGCGGCCACCAGTGAGACCGACGCCAGCGTCTCGCGCGCACGTTCCGAGAGATCGTCGAGGTTCCCGATCGGCGTGCCGACGAGGTAGAGGACGCCGCCCATCGGGCGATGGTCCCAGGTTCGCCTCCGCCTACCATGGTCAGGATGGCCCAGGCGCACAAGGACTACTCCGGCACCCCGCTCCCGAAGAAGCTCGGGATCCGCGAGGGCTCCCGGCTCCACGTCGCCGGCGCGCCCGATGGCTTCGACGCCGTCCTCGGTCCGCTCCCGACGGGCGTCCAGCGGCTCGGGCGCGCCGGCACGGCCATGGACGTCGTCCTGTTGTTCGTGACTCAAGAGCGGGACCTGCGCTCGCGGTTCGGGAAGCTCGCCGCCGGACTCCACCCGGCCGGCCGGCTGTGGGTCGCCTGGCCGAAGAAGGCGGCATCGCTCCCGAGCGATCTCGACTTCGGCACGGTGCAGCGCATCGGGCTCGACGCGGGACTCGTCGACAACAAGAGCGGCTCGGTCACCGAGGAGTATCAGGGACTGCAGTTCGTCTACCGCTTGAAGGACCGCCCCCGCTGAGGACGGGCCACGAGGGTTCTCTCGGTACGCTGGCGCGAGTGGGCCATCGCGCCGAGTCACCATCCCTGCAGCGGTTGAACCGTCCGTGGGTGGCCATCCTTGCCGTCACGGCGATCGCGGCCGTCGTCCGCATGTGGGGCGTGTCGAGCCCTCCCTCGCTCGTATTCGACGAGAACTACTACGCGAAGGCGGCCTGCATCTTCGTCGGCGGCTCGGACGACGTGTGCAAGATCGAGTCGCCGAACGAGCGTGCGTTCCGCGAGCAGGAGTGGGACGTGGGTTCGTTCGTGCACCCACCTCTCGGGAAGTGGACGATCGCGCTCGGGATCAAGGCGTTCGGGATGGACCCGTTCGGATGGCGGATCGGCTCCGCGGTGGCCGGCACGCTCGCGGTCACGGGCGTCGCCCTGATCGCGCAGCTGCTGTTCGGGCGGCCGCTCTGGACGTTCATCGGAGGTCTGCTCCTGGCCCTGGAACATCTGAGCGTCGTGCTCTCCCGGCAGGCGCTGCTGGACATCCACCTCCAGCTCTGGATCGTCGCCGGCTTCCTGTGCCTGGTGCTCGACCGACGATGGATCGACCGGCGGACCCATCGGGCGCCGCCTGCGGACGAGGAAGACTCCGCCGTACCCTCTCCCCTCTGGCGGCCGTGGCGCTACGCGGCCGGGATCGCGCTCGGAGCGGCGCTCTCGGTCAAGTGGTCGGGCGGATTCGGGATCATCGCCGCTGTCGTCATCTCCCTGATGTGGGAGACGTCGCGGCGCCTCCGCGATGATGCGACGCGCGGTCGGGCGTTCCGCCGGGCCCTCCTCCAGGAGAGCTTCGCCCTCATCGTCGCCTTCGTGCTCATCCCGCTGATGGTGTATGTGGTGACGTATCTCCCCTGGCTACACCACTTCGACTGGAAGGTGAGCGAGTTCCTCGACCAACAGCTCCGCATCGCGAAGTACCACCTGTTCGTCCTGAAGACCGTGGCGGTCGACCCCGAGACCGGCGCGCTCACGCCGACGCACTACGGCTACTCGCGTCCGTGGACCTGGCTCGTGATGACGCGGCCGGTGCCGCTCACGTGGCAGGACTTCGGGCCACAGATCCGCGATCTCCTGGCGATCGGGAACCCGGTGGTGTTCTGGGGAAGCATCTGGGCTCTGCCGTACCTCGCGATCGCCTGGTGGCGGAAGCACGACTGGGTGGCGGGGTTCTTCCTGATGGCCGTCTCGCTCCAGTACCTGCCGTGGCTCTTGGTCGCGCGGCCCCAGTTCTTCTTCTACGTGGCGCCGTTCACACCGTTCCTCGTGCTCGGGCTCGTCTACATGGTCCGGGATCTGTCGGATGCGAGGCTCATCGTCCGTGAACCGGGCGGAGTGGTGGCGACCGATCCGGAGACGGGCCGCCCCGCCGTCTCCGTCTGGCACCCCTACCGGCCGATCGCGTGGGCGGTGGTGGGTTCGGCCGTCGCCCTGTTCCTCTGGTTCTGGCCTGTGCTGAGCTGGCAGCTGATCTCGGACGAGCGCTTCAAGCTGATCGTCTGGTTCCCCGGCTGGCAGTAGGGACTCGCCGCGAGGGCTCCGAAAACACGAAACCCCGGCGCGCTGGCCGGGGGATCGGTCTTGATTCGGATATCCGAAGCTCCAATCATACCTGATTCCGGGGGTTCCGGGGAGGGCCCTCGTGACTAGAAGCCGGGCAGGTGATCTCGGAAGAGGATGAATCCGATGCCGGCGCCGATGTCGAGGAGCGCGTGAGCGACCACGAACGGCCAGGTGCGGCGGCCCCAGCGGAGGAACAGCCAGCCGAACAGCAGTCCCATGGCAAGGTTCCCGACGAACCCGCCCCAGCCCTGATACAGGTGGTACGAGCCTCGGATGAACGCGCTCGTGACGATCGTCGCCACCGGTGACCACGAGAGCTGCCGAAGCCTCGTCACGAGATACCCGAGGACCACGATCTCCTCGAGGAGACCCGACTCGATCGCGCCGAGGACGAGCGCCGGGATGGTCCACCAGTGCCCGAGCGGGGGGGTTGGCACCACGAACCGATTCACCCCGAGCTCGACCGCGCCGAGGTAGACCCCGATCCCGGCGAGGCCCACGATGGCGAGCAGAGCGGCGCCTCGCGTGAGATCCTGGGCGGGCCGATCCGGTGAGAGGCCGATGACGTCGACGCCTTCCCCGCTGCGGCGGACGAGATGCACCACGAGGAACACCGGGGCGAGTGCGGTGACGATGCCGATCACCTGTCTCGGGAACTGACTCGACTGGTCGGCGGCCGCGACGACCACGCCCGCGATCGGCGCCTCGATCAGCGACAGGATCGCGTACGCGACCGGTCGCAAGAACGAGAGCGACAGCACGACGAGGATCTCCTCGGCGAGCATCCTGCGGTCGAGCAGCGGCGGCGGGACCGGCGGGTCGCTGCGCGGTGTGTCGCTCGAGGGAGCGTCCGTGGCCGGCTGCATCGGAACCACTGTACGCATCGCCTAGACTTCGCCCTCTTCGAACGGAAGGACCGGATGCCGAACCGCGACACCGCCGATCTCGTCATCGTCGGCGCCGGCACGATCGGTGGGTGGGCCTCGGTCTTCGCGAAGGAGCTCGGCGCGGAACGCGTCGTGGTCCTCGAGAAGGGCGAGGCCGGCCAGGGCGCGTCCTCGCGCGCGGCCGGCATCGTCCGCGCGCAGGGTGGAACGCCGGAGACCGTCGCCCTCGGGATGTGGTCGATCGACTTCTATCGGTCCCAGCGGGAGCGCTACCGGACCGACAGCGGCTTCCGCGAGCTCGGCTATCTGATCCTCGCGACGGACGAGGCCCAGGAGCAGGAGGCGATCGCTCGTGTCGAGATGCAGCACGGAGCCGGGCTCACCGACGTCCGCTACGTGGACGCCGCGGAGGCCGCGCGGCTGGATCCCACGCTCGACCAGGGCACGTTCCGCGGCGGGACGTACGCACCCGGCGACGGGTGCGTCGACCCGCCCCGGAACGTGCGCGCGTACTCGCTCGCGATGCAGCGGGCGGGCGTCGAGCTCCGCGAGCGGACACCGTTCCTGGGGATCACCACGAGCCCCGACGGCGCGCTGACCGGCGTGGAAACACCCGGCGGCACCATCGCGACCGAACGCCTGCTCCTCACCGGGGGTCCGACATTGCGATCGGTCGGGAAGCTCGTCGGCGCACGGTTCTTCGTCGGCGCGGTCCGGCATCAGGTGGCGGTAACCGAGCCGCACGAGGCATTCGACGTCGAACGCCAGCCGATGGTCTTCGAGAACGCGATCGGTCTCTACTGGCGTCTCGAGGAGGGTGGGCTCCTGTTCGGCATGTCCAACCCGGATGAAGCACCGGGACCGGCGCAGGAGGTCGATTGGCCGTACCTGCGGAAGATGGAGCAGCGGATGCACGGCTACGTGCCGGTCGCGAAGGACCTGGGGATCCGCAAGGCGTGGGCGGCCACGATCGAGTACTGCCCCGACCACCTCCCGATCGTGGGACCGGTCTCCACCGCGGACGGGACCGCGCTTCCGGGCATCACCGTCGCGACCGCGGTCGGCCACGGGATGATGTGGGGCCCGGGGGTGGCGAAGATCGGCGCGGATCTCGCACTCGGCGGAACGACGGACGTGACGGACGCGTCGGGCTGGGGCATGGATCGATTCGACGAGGAAGGACGGTCGCCCTCCTACGACCCCATCGCGCTTCCGTTCCCAGTCAGCGCCGACGCCGAGTAGAGGATCCGTCAGACAACGGCTGCACGGAACGTGTAGCTCCGGTTCTGATCGACCGGCACACCGCCGAAACACGCGAAGGACGTGATCCCGGAATAGCAGTTCGTGTATCGCGCGCTCGCGTTGGTCATGATCACGACGGCTCTGGCCACGGTCGTGCCGAACGCGACCGTGACGACCCCGTTCCCCGCGCTGTTGAGGTCGACGACCTGGGACGCGGAGGCGCCGGACTTCCGTACCACGAGGACGCTCGCCTCCGCTCCCGTCACGGAGGCCGGACCGTCCACCGCGATCCGAAGCCTGGCGGTGTCGTCCAGCCCCGCACCCCTCCGCACGACCACGAAGCGGTTCGTGAGGTGGTCGAGCTTGGCCGTCGCCGTTCTCGCGGAGGCAGGCCCGCTGAGCGTCGTCGTCTTCGCTACCGCTGCGGTCGGATACGCCCCACCTTCGACGTAGTACTTCCCGGGACGAGCGTTCCAGACCGCGAAGTCCGCGAACGCCCAGCGGAGGCGCCATCTCGCACCGCCGATCCGTCGGGCGGCCACGGCCGATGCCAACGCTTGGGTGGAATACATGTCCCGGCCGTTCTCGCTTCCATCGGCTCGCCGCCACACCGCGCGCACGATGTGTGGATCGGGCGCCGACGTTGCGAGGTATTCCGTGAGGAACTGCCAGAAGATCCAGGCTCCGTAGACGCGGAACCCCGTGCTCTGGTCCAGGGGGATCAGTGGCTGCGTGAGTGGACTGGTCGAGAGGTACTGGCGGTTGTCGTTGATGCCGTCGTAGACACGCTCCTCCATCCAGGTCGCCGTGCTTTCCATCAACCAGGCGTCTTCTCCGATGTCGTACGCGAATTGGATGGCATGGAAGAACTCGTGCGCGGCCGTCACCCTGAGCGGATCCATCGGATCGGGGTAGAAGTACTGCGAGATGTCGTAGTCGTTGTCCAACACGCAGTAGGCGGACATGTCCCAGAACTTGTACCCCGGGTCGAGGTGCGGATCGTCGCTCGCGCAGTACCCGTAGAGTCCGTCGTCCCCGATGTCCACCAGATACACGTCGAGCAGCGCGCTGCCTCCATCGTTGTCGGAGGAGTCGTCCGACTTCGGGGCTCGGTAGCCGAGCGTCCCGACCTCCGCCGCCCACACGTGCTCGACGACGGCGGACACCGCCTCGACGTAGTCGGGGTCCGGGCCTCCCGTCACGTCTTCGGGCGGCGGCTCATCATCCGTCGATCCGACGTAGTGCACGCACGTGTGGCTCGAGCAGAGCGGTGTTTCCTCCGTGACCTCGTATCCGTCGTTCAGCGGGTCCGACGCTCCGTCGGTCGGACGGGCGAGGATCCTCCGAGCCTTCGTCCGCTCGGCAGGAGTGAGTTGATCCAGCCGGATGACCAGATCCCGCATCAGCAGCGTCGCCGACCGGGGATCCGGCCGGGCGACGGAGCCGAACCGCGCACGGACTTCATCGAGGTCGAACAACGACCGGAGTCGTTCGAGCGCGTATCGACCCGCGGAGATCTGTCCCACGCGGAGCGCGCGGGAGAGGGCATCGTCGACCTGCGGGAGGAGGGCCGGCAAGCCCTTCGCGCCTGCGGGCAGCTCCAACCGGTCGGATGCGGACTCCTCGCCACCGCGCACACGGGGGGAGGCGATCGTCGCTCCGTCCAGCGACGAGGTCAGGAAGAGAGAGACGACGAAAACGAGGGTTGCCCGACGGTGCATCGGCGGAACGTACAGAGGGGGCGAGCGTCCGTCAAGAAGCGCCGAGCGCCACGTCGACCGCGATGAGCTCGGTCAACGCGTTCGCGCGGATCGGGACCGATGGCTCCTCCCAGATCTCCGCCGCATCGCCGGCGCTCATCCGCTCACCGACGACGTCCGCATCCCCCTCGATCACGTAGAGGTAGACGCCGCGCCCGGTTCCGAGCTCGTGCGCGACCTCGATGCCGGGGTTCAGCCGCGAGACGAACACGTGCGCGTCCTGATGTACGAGCACGGCGTCGCCTCCGTCGCCGCTGATCGCTTCCAGGAGGCGGTCGGTGCGGTCCGCCTCCGAGAACACCTTCTGCTCCACGCCGGGCTCCAGTCCGCGCTCGGAGGGCATGATCCACATCTGGATGAACCGCATCGGCTCGGTCTCACTCGCGTTCTGCTCGGAATGCCATGCACCGCGTCCGAGCGTCATCCGCTGCACGGAGCCGGCGGGCAAGGGGCCCGGCGGTCCGCCGACGTCGTCCTCGTGTCGGAACGAGCCCTCGACGACATAGGTGAGACCTTCGATGTCCTTGTGCGGGTGCATCGGCCAGATCGCGCCGGGCACGAGCCGATCGTCGTTGAACACCCGGAGCGTGCCGAACTGCATGTACTCCGGGTCGTGGTAGGTGTCGAACGAGAAGTGCCAGCGCGCCCGGAACCAGCCGCCGTCCACATCGGAGATCTCGGCGTCGCGCCGGATCTTCGTCGTCATCGTGCTGCGGGCATCCGCCCGCGGGTCACAACTGGATGACCGGGCAGGTGAGCGTCCGCGTGATGCCGTCGAGCTCCTGCATCGGCATCACGGTCCCCTTCGCCAGCCCGTCGAGGTCGTCGGCCTCGGCGCGCGCGACCACGTCGTAGGGACCGGTGACGGGGTCGACGGCGACGACGCCGTCGATCCCACCGACCTGCTGCGTCACCTGCGCCGCTTTCCCGACCTCCGTCTGGATGAGGATGTATGCGCTGACCATCAGATCCCCCTCACTTCCCGTCGTCGTCCTTGCTCGCGAGGAAGTCCTTCGCCTTGTCGACCAGCTCGCCGGCGGACTCCTTCGCCTTCTCCACGGCGGGACCCGCCTTCTCGGCCACGGTGCCCGCGACCTCCTTCGCCTTCTCGACGACGGGGCCCGCTTTCTCGGCGACCGTGCCGGCCACCTCCTTGGCCTTCTCCACGACCGGCTCGGCCTTCTCGGCAACCGCGCCGGCTACTTCCTTGGCCTTGTCGACGAACGCGGAGACCGGCTCATCGCCGGAACCCTGGTTCGTGGTGTCCTTCTTCTCCGTCATGTTCGTACCTCCCGGTGGGGCCGGTGAACGTTCATCGTGTCACGGTGGAGCACCCCGCCGCAAAGCGCGCAGGTCAGGGCCGTCAGAGCCTGCCCGGCTCGGGCGCGACGGCGTCGCCCGTCGGAAGCTGCTCCTGCAGAGGCGTATCCAGCTCCGGGGTCCGGAGCGCGACCATCGCCGCGAGGCCGCCGAGGACGGCGAGGAGCGCCGAGCCGATGAACAGCGTCGTGGAGCCGAGCCGTCCGTAGACCACGCCGCCGAGCCCGGCGCCGATGATCGGACCGATCCCGAAGCCGACCATGGCGCCGATCGAGTTGCCGGTGGAGTAGAGCGAGGAGGGCAGCAGCTTCCCGACGACGAGGATCGAGGTCGTGAACAGCAACGAGAAGCCGGCTCCCTCGAGGACGGCGAGCAGCGACACGATCGTCCGGCTCTCGACGAGGCCCCAGAGCAGGAACCCGAGCGCGTAGACCATGCATCCGAGCGCGTACACCTTGCGGAGACCCAGCCGCCGGTGCAGACGCGAGGAGAGTCGCATGACACCGACCTCCGTCAGCCCGCCCAACGCGGTGCCCACCCCGATCAGGAGCGGCTCCTGGATCTTCAGGCCCACGAAGTTCCAGGCGCCGTTGAAGCCGGTCCAGACGAGCAGCGTCGCGACGAGGAAGCCCCACATCCGTGGCGCCGTCCGGAAGACCTCGCCGACCGCACCCAGTCGCCCGTGCCGCACCTGTTCCTTCGGACGATCCGGACGGACCGCGATCGTCGTCCAGACGAGCATCAGCGCGCCCGCGGCCGCGTACAAGGGAAGAGCGAGCGAAACACCGAAGAGATCGAGCAACCAACCGAACGCGAGGCACCCCGCCGCGTACGAGAGGCTCTCCCAGCCGCGGATGCGACCGTAGTCGGCCATCCGCTCCTCGCCGAGCTGCACGAGCGCCAGCGCGTCGATGTTCGGGCCGGACGCCGCCATCGCCAGCGCGATCCCGACGGCACCGAACGCGACCCCGACGAGCGAGTCGAGCAGCGACGCGACGATCGCGAACACGACCATCCCGACGAGCCCGAGCTGGAGTGCCCGCCTGCGCCCGATCCGCGTGTCGGCGACGTGTCCCCAGATCGGCATCGCAACGATCCGTACCGCCGCCATCGCGCCGAGGAGGAAGCCGATCTCACTCGGGTTGAAGCCACGTCCGGAGAAGTAGATGGACAGGAAGGGGAAGAACGACGCGACGATCAATCCGAACGTGAGGAACAGACCGAGAACGGCGGTCGCGGGCGAGATGTCCACGGACGCCGGTCTCTTCATCCGGGCGAGTGTAGCGAGGGGTCTGGACGCTGGGTTCTCGCAGACCTGGGCGAAGAGGCCCAGTCGGAGGCGGAGGCGGAGGCCGCCGGGCGGACGTTCGCGAGACTCGGTGCGCCCGAGAACGCGGCACGAGCCGCGGCCTTGATCCACGCGGGGCCGTCGGTCGCGCCGCGAGACACGGTCGGACTCTCTCGGCGAGAGCGCGAGGTCCTCACCCTCGTGGCGACCGGAGCATCCAACGAGGAGATCTCGACTGCGCTTTTCCTGTCCGTGCGCACCGTGGAGCGCCACGTCTCCAACATCTACGCGAAGCTCGGCGTCTCCGGAAGGACGGCCCGGGTGATCGCCGCGGAGCACGCGCATCATCTCGGTCTTGCCTGAGATCTGCGTGTCCGATTGCGTGTTGGCACCGATGCGCGGGTGAGGCACCCCACCTACCGTCCTCCTTGGTGATCGGCAGCCCGCCGATCAAGACGCAGGAGGTGGTCTCGATGGGCAAGGTGTCACGGGGCTCGACGACGGAGCACCAGGAGATGGAGGGCTTCCGGGGCGACTACGCGGAAGTCGACGGATACACGATCGGCTTCGAGCGATACGACCAGGACGGCGACCCCGCCGAGCTGTTCCGCGGCCTCCCGGACGACCGATGCCAGTGCCCCCACTGGGGTGTTGTCCTCAAGGGGAGCCTCATCTACAACGAGGCTGACGGCTCTCGCACCGAGATCGGCGAAGGCGAGGCGTACTACGTGGGGCCCGGACACCTGCCGGTCTTCACCGCGGGGACCGAGATCGTGGAGTTCAGCCCGACGACGGAGCTGGCGGAAACTGTGGAGGTCGTCATGCGGAACGTCGAGGCCGCGAACACCTAACCGCTCGAGGTCGCGGTCGCCTTCGGGCGACCGCGACCTCGTCCGTCAGAGCCTCTTCGAGAGGACAAGGGTCTGCATCTCGGATCCTTCACGCAACGGTCTCCGCTCGCCGGTATCGACGAACCCGTACGCCTCATAGAAGCGTCGCGCGATCTCGTTCGACTCCGTGACGGACAGGACGAGGCGATCGCATCCGCGGTCGTGCGCCCAGTCCGCGACGGCGTCGAGCAACGCCCGCCCGACGCCCGCTCCGCGGGCGTCGGGCGCCACCCACATCGCATACAGGTACGCGACACCCGGCTCGGCCTCGTACTCGGCGCCCGTGGCGGTGCCGAGCGGCGTACCGTCGTCGGCTCGTCCGACGAACGACGGCGGCGGTCCCTACCCCGCCACCGTCCCGCCGCCCAGTCGCGCCAGGCTGCGCTCGGTCTGCGACGATTCGTCCCCGTACGTCGACCCGAACGCCTCCGGGCTATCCAACAACGAGCGGAGGCGGAGCTCGCGGAACACCGCCCAGTCGTCCTCCGCGAGCCTGTCCACGACCATCGACCTACGATAGCCACGTGCCCCGCATCGTCCTGACGGAAGGCGACATCACCGCGCAGCAGGTCGACGCCGTCGTGAACGCGGCGAACTCGACCCTTCTGGGCGGAGGCGGCGTGGACGGCGCGATCCACCGCCGCGGGGGTCCCGCGATCCTCGAGGAGTGCCGGCGGATCCGTTCGACAGACTGGCCGGACGGCCTCCCGACCGGACGAGCGGTGGCGACGACCGGCGGCGACCTCCCCGCTCGGTGGGTGATCCATACCGTCGGGCCCGTGTACACGAAGGACGAGGATCCCGCAGCACTGCTCGCGAGCTGCCACGTGGAGTCGCTCCGCGTCGCCGACGAGCTGGGCGCGGAGACGATCGCCTTCCCGGCGATCTCGACCGGCGCCTACGGCTACCCGCTGGAGGAGGCCGCGTCGATCGCGATCGACACCGTCCGCACGGACGACACCTCGGTGCGCGAGGTGCGCTTCGTGCTGTTCGGTCGACACGCATACGCGGCGTTCGAACGGGCGCTCGGCGACTGAAGCGATCTCACGACCGCTGCTAGCATCGGAGCGATGGCCGATCTCAGCAACGTCGAAGGCGTCCACGAGTCGCAGAGCGACATCCAGCTCGTCGACTGCCGCGAGCAATACGAGTGGGACGCGGGGCGCATCCAGGGCGCACTCCACATCCCGCTGAACGACGTCATGGCCGGCGTCGGCACCGACGTCCTCGACCTCGCGAAGCCCGTCGCCGTGATCTGCCGGAGCGGGAACCGGAGCGAGCTCGCGGCGACGATGCTGCAGGCGCGCGGGTACGACGCCACCAACGTCGAGGGCGGCATGGAGGCCTGGGCCTCGGCCGGCTACGAGTTCTCGACTCCCGACGGGTCGCCGGGCCGCGTGGCCTGACCCTCGGCACGCCACCGACGGTAGACGGGCTCGTCCTCGAGGTACGTCGTCCCGACCGCCTCCTCGACCCACATCGCGTAGAACGCGAGCGGAGTAGGGCGCCTCTTCGGTGAATCGGCGGGTTGCGGGGAGCTCGGGCGAGACCTGTTCCATCCAGCCGTAGACGAGGAACTCGCCGCCGATCCCCTCCGGGTTGTCCATCGGCGAGTGCAACGCGTACCGGGCGTCGCGCGCCACCTCGCGGACCTTGGGGCTCCGTGCCCGGAAGCGGACGAGGAGGAGGCCCGTCGCGATCCAGGGCTCGACGGGATGGACCCGAGGCGAGCCGTCAGCTCGGAGCGTGGCCTGGAAGCACACCGTTCCGTCCAACCGCTCGCGACCGAACGCCGCGAGCTCGGGCTCCGCGAGTTCGAACTCGGCCCAGGTGGCCATCGCGGCCTACCCTAGCCACCGATGACGGGCCTGGACGCGGCGCGGAGGCAGCTCGTGGAAGCGCTGGGCGCCGACGCGGTGCTGTCCGATCCGCTCGCCCTCCGGCTCTACGCTCGCGACGCCTCGATGGTGGAGGGATCCGCCGGCCTCGTGGCCTTCCCCAGCTCCACGGAGGACGTGGTCGCGTGCGTTCGAGTTGCCGCCACACACGACCTGAGCGTCGTGCCCCGAGGGAGCGGCACGGGACTCGCCGGCGCCTCCACGCCGATCGGTGACGCACTCGTCGTCGTCACCTCGAAGATGACCCGGATCCTGGAGATCCGGCCCGAGGACAGGCTGGCGTGGGTGGAGCCCGGGCTGTTCAACCTGGATCTCGGCACCGCGCTGCGAGGAACGGGCTTCACCTACATGCCGGATCCGTCATCGCAGCAGGTGTCCTCGATCGGCGGCAACGTCGGGACGAACGCGGGCGGGCCGCACTGTCTCGCGTACGGCGTCACCTCCGCCCACGTCCTGGCGCTCGACGTCGTGCTCTCCGACGGAACCGTGGCGCGCGTGGGCTCCGAGGGTCCCGAGGCGGCCGGATACGACCTCCGCGGCGTCGTCGTCGGTGCCGAGGGGACCGTCGGGCTCGTGTCGGCCGTCTGCGTCCGTCTCACGCCCGAGCCGCCCGCGATCACGACGATGCTGATGGACTTCGCGACGGTGGAGGACTGCGCCGCCACCGTCTCCGCGATCGTGGCGGGTGGCGTCGTGCCCGCGGCACTCGAGATGATGGATCAGGGGATCGTCCGTGCCGTCGAGGCCTTCGCGCACGCGGGCTATCCGACGGAGGCCGCCGCCGTGCTCCTCGTCGAAGTGGACGGGATCGCGGCGGGCGTCGACGCCGAAGTGCACGCGGTCGAGGAAGCCGCGCACGCGAACGGAGTCGGCTCGATCCGGGAAGCGGCGTCGCCCGAGGAGCGCGCGCTGCTCTGGAAGGGCCGGAAGTCCGCGTTCGGTGCGATCGCGCAGATCGCGCCCCACTATCACCTCCACGATTGCGTGGTGCCTCGGACGAAGCTCGTCGAGGTCCTGAGCGGTGTCTACGCGATCTGCCGGCGCGAAGGGATCATCGTCACCAACGTGTTCCACGCGGGCGACGGCAACCTGCATCCGTTGCTGTCGTTCGATCGGAGCGAGCCGGGCGTGTTGGAGCGCGTGCTCCGATCGTCGGAGGAGATCGTACGGCTGTGCGTCGAGGCCGGCGGCTCGCTCTCCGGCGAGCACGGCATCGGGCTCGAGAAGCGCGACTTCATGCCGCTCGTGTTCTCCGAAGACGACCTCGCGGCCCAGGCGTGTGTCCGGAGCGCGTTCGATCCCTCCGGGCGGATGAACCCGCGGAAGGTGCTCCCGGACGGTGCGCGATGCGGGGACTTCGTCGTCGCAGCGACGGGCACGGACGCGGCGGGGGTCGCCGAGGCGGCCGGGAATCGGCGACACCATCCCGGAGGGCACGTGGATCTGACAGAGCCGGCTTCGAAGGACGAGGTTCGCGAGGCGCTCCGAGACGGCGAGCCGACAGGGCACGCGGGTCTCGATCGTCGGCGGCAGGACGCACGCGGACAAGGGCGATCCGTGCGAGGTCGACGCTGGAGCTCTCGACGTCGCGCCTCGATCGTGTGGTCGCCTACGACCCCGCGGAGATGCTCGCCGTCGTCGAAGCGGGGATGCGGGTGGGTGACCTCCGGCGTGTCCTCGCGGCAGGAGCGCAGGAATGGCCGGCCGATGCGTCGGATGACGCCACCGTCGGTGGGACGATCGCGACCGCTCCCTCCTCCCCGCGGCGACTCCGCATGGGTCCGCTCCGGGACACCGTCGTGGAGATTGAGCTCATCACGGGCGACGGCCGTCTGGTGCGGAGCGGCGCGCGGACGGTGAAGAGCGTCGCGGGCTACGACGTCCACCGGCTCGCGACGGGATCCCTGGGAACGCTCGGCGCGATCGTCCAGGTGGCGTTCAAGGTGCGGCCGCTCCCGAAGGCGAGGCGAGTCGTAGTGGCGTCGCCGGGCGGACTGGCCGCAGCGCACCGGATCCTGGAGGCCGTTCCGCTCCCCTCGGCCGTGGTCGCGACGCCCGAGCGGGTCGAGGTCGCCCTCGAGGGGTGGCCCGAGGAGATCGAGGAACAGACGGAGGACGTTCGCCGCGCGGTCCACGATGTCGAGGTCGTCGAAGGCGAGGTCGTGGGCGGATCCGAGGCGATCGCGGCACCGGTCGTGGTCGAGGTGGCGGTGCCACCGTCGAGGTTGGAGCGGGTCCTCGACGATGCAACCGAGTGGCGCGCGCTGATGGGTGTCGGGATCGCATGGGTCGGGTTGCCCGACGCGGGAGAAGTGCTGAGCGAGCTTCGGAGGCGCGTCGCCGAGGCCGGTGGCATCGCCCCGGTGATCCGTGGTCCCGGCGGCCTCGGCGACGCGCCGGTCGCCGCGATGGACGTCCACCGGCGCCTCAAGGAGGCGTTCGATCCCGCCGGGATCCTGGCCCCCGGCCGCTTCTGGGGAGGGCTATAGACCTCGCTTCATACCGATCGTGAGATGGCTCCCCGATCCGCGGTGCCACCGAGCACTGCCATGCCGTCGCCGGTATGGGTTGGAAGCACCTGTGACGACGGAGGCGTCCGCATCTCAGGATCGGTATGGAACAGCGATCGCAAGCGTCGGCCTCGACCTAGCGAACGACGCGCGGACGGAGCCCGCGGAGGCGCTCCCCTGCCTCCTTCAAGGTCTCCAGCTTCTTGCAGAACGCGAAACGAACGAGATGCGCGCCCAGCTCGGGGCGGGAGAAGAACGACGAGCCGGGCACGACCGCGACGCCGACGTCCTCGACCATGTGCCGCGCGAACCTGATGTCGTCGGGGAACCCGAAACCCGCGATGTCGGCCATCACGTAGTAGGCGCCGGCGGGCGGCTCCACGCCGAAACCGGTTTCACGCAGCGTCTCGATCCAGAGATCCCTCCGCTCCCGATACTCGTCGGCGGTTCGCCGGTAGTACTCCTCCGGGAGTCCCAGCGCGGTCTCGCCCGCCTCCTGCAGCGGCGCCGGCGCCGCGACCGTCAGGAAGTCGTGGACGGAACGGATGCCGCGAGAGAGCGGCGCCGGCGCCACCACCCATCCCACGCGCCAGCCCGTGACCGCGTACGTCTTCGACAGCGCGCTGATCGTGACCGTTCGGTCCTCGAGCCCCGGCACGGCGCCGGGCGGCACGTGGACGGCGCCGTCGTAGAGGATGTGTTCGTAGATCTCGTCGGTGAAGACGATCGTCCCCCACTTCTGGCAGAGCCCCGCGATCACGTCGAGCTCCTCCCGTGAGAACACCTTGCCCGTCGGGTTGTTCGGCGTGTTGATCACGATCCCGCGCGTGCGCTCGTTGAACGCGGCCGCGAGTTCGTTCTCGTCGAACGTCCAATCCGGCGCATGCAGCGTCACCATCCGTGGCACCGCGCCGGAGATGATCGTGTCGGGCCCGTAGTTCTCGTAGAACGGCTCGAAGACGACGACCTCGTCGCCCGGGTCGAGGACGCCGAGCATCGCGGCGATCATCGCCTCCGTGGAGCCGCACGTGACGGTGATGTCTCTGCCCGCCTCCACCCACGTCATCCCGTAGCGATCCCGATAGTTGCGCGCGAGCGCCTCGCGGAACCCCTCGGCGCCCCACGTGATCGGGTACTGGTTGACGTCGTCGGCGATCGCCTTTCGCGCCGCCTCCTTGACCTCCTCGGGAGCCGCGAAGTCGGGAAATCCCTGCGAGAGGTTGATCGCGTCGTGCTCCATCGCGAGCCGCGTCATCTCTCGGATCACGGACTCCGTGAACGAGACGGCCTTCTGCGACGGGCGGATGCGCTCGGACATCGGCCCGGAGCGTACACGCGCGCACCGCGCGCCCGTCTCCGTCAGGATCCTTGCGCCAGCCGATACACCGCTCCACTGAGGGACATCGCGTAGAGCTCTCCATCCGCGTCCTCGCCGAACGAGCTCACGTTGGGAAGGACGGGACCGAGGACTCGGTGGCCGGTCACCCGGCCGTCCTCGACCCGGATGGCCTCGAGCCGGCCGAGGCAGAGGTCGGCGAAGACGTACGCGCCCACGAGTTCGGGGATGGACTCCCCGCGATACACGTAGCCGCCGACCACGGTGCATCCCCCGTCGTCGTGGGAGTACTCGAAGACGGGACGAACCGCGTCGGCCGGCGGATCTGCGCCGTCGTAGGCGTGATCTCCCTCCATCCGGTTCCAGCCGTAGTTCTCTCCTCCCGAGGACCCGGACGGCTGGACGTCCACCTCCTCCCACGCGCTCTGACCGACGTCACCGATCCAGAGATCGCCGGTCTCCCGGTCGAAGGAGTACCGCCACGGGTTCCGCAGCCCGTACGCCCAGATCTCAGGGCGCGCCTCGGCGCGCCCGACGAACGGGTTGTCCGAAGGGATCCCGTACGAGCGCTCGCCATCCGGCCGGGGGGCGATCCGGAGCATCTTGCCCAGCAGCGCGGAGAGCGACTGGCCGTTCCCCTGAGGGTCGCCGCCGCTCCCGCCGTCGCCGAGCCCGATGTACAGATACCCGTCGGGGCCGAACACGAGGTTGCCACCGTTGTGATTCTCGTAGGGCTGCTCGACGACCAAGACGTCCCGCCGTGTCGCGGCGTCGGCCCGCGCTCCCGTCATCGCGAACTCCGTGACGTGCGTGTCGCCGTTCGTGTCGGTGTAGTTCACGTACAGGTGTCGCCCGCTCGGCGCGAACGCCAGACCGAGGAGGCCCTGCTCGCCGCCGAGCGAGACCTGTCCCGTGAGATCCAGCACCGGAACCGGATCGACAGCGCCGCCGCGGATCACCAACACCCGCCCCGACTTCTCGGCGATGTAGAGCCCGTCGTCGTCGGCACGGACCGCCATAGCCAGCGGTTGCTCGAGCGTCGCCACCTGGACGAGACGGACGCGAACGTCAGCCAACGTGCCGCGGGAAGCTGACGGAGACGTCGAGGAGGTTCGATCGCTCGGGGACGGGCTCGTGTCCGGCGTCACACCCGCGCTCCCGCACGCAGCGACCGATAGGGCCGCCGTGATCGCGAGGGTGGGCATGAAGCGCCTCAAAAAAGTCACCTCAGGATGGTACGAACCTCAGTTCCCGACGGTTCCATTGCCCAGACAGCCACCAATCTGGGGCAAGGCGATCCGTTCGCCCCATCAGCGTGGACCTCGATCGGACCCAAGCCGCCAGTGGACCGGATAGGCGCTATCCGCCATCCTCTTCCACCGGTTCACCGATCAGGGCGGGGCAATCGACGGACTCGCCGTCAGGCCGGAGAGCGGGGGCACACGCACGCAAGCTCACCGAGTACTGCGCAACGAACTCTTCCCCATCCGCTCTGTACCTGATACGAAGTGCCGGGGATACGAACCGACCTCGGGACTTCACCCTGAACCCGATGATGATCTGCGTGTCTACTCCCGGAAGCACCCGTGCTCCTTCCAGCGGTTCCATGTTGTCCGGCCCTCCTGCCGGCGGGAACCCGAGATCCGTGCCCACTCCTGAGTCCTTGGCTGGGACGACGAGTCCTCCGAGAAGTTCAAGCCCCTCCGTTGGGTCCACGAACTCAACCTCGAGCAAGGTGACAAGCTCGTCATCTGTTCGGACGTGCAGAGTGCCGAAGCTATAGGCATCTCCCGGGTCGACCGGCATTCCCAGGCCCTGGACAGGGTTGCCAGCCTGGACCAAGGGGCCACTGGCCTCTCCGCATTGGCTGCTCGATACCAGCATCGCGAGGAGGCCGATGCGCCCCCAGGATCCAAGTCCTCGCATCAGGCGCAAATGTAGTTGGCGTTCGGTCCCATGAAGATCTGCGCGTGATTCCATGTGTGCATGCGCCGAGTGGTCGTCTTCGTCGCTCTCGTCCTTCTCGCGGGTTGTGACAACTTCCAGGCGTTCACGGTTCAGAACCCCTGCGACTTCGAAGTGACCGTCGAGTTCCGCGGCGATGAACGCTACCCGTGGGACTTCCCCGAAACGGTCCCCGCTCACGGGGAGCAGGAGATGCTGACTCCTGCATCTGCCGGGGTCGACAGTATGGATGCCAGAGTCAGCGCCGAAGGTGGGCAGTCCATGGTGAGAACGGTGCAGGCACCGGACGATCCCCAGGTGTGGCGGATACCCGAATCGTTCTGTCGCACCTAGGTCGGCGGTCCGAACCAGGTGGTGAGCGCGTCCGCGAGACCCAGCTGGGTTCCTTCTCCCACCCAGGCCACATATCCGTCTGGCCGGATCAACACAGCGGTGGGAGCAGCGACCGCTCCGAGCACCGGAAGCTCCCACGTACCGGAGTATCCGGCGTCGATCGATTGGACCCGATCTGCCCACGGAGTGACGTCGACGCCGCCGGGCTCACCGAGGTTGAGCAGCACCGGTCGGGCATCGTGCAGAAGTGCGAAGACGCGCATCGGGCCGTCGGCGGTGACCAGGTCGAGATCGGGCATGCGGCGTCCGAGCAGTGGGTGTCCCTCGCCCAGGTCGTAGTGGATGTCGAGACCGGACATCCTCGCGGCGAATCGCCTGCGTGGTTCATCCATGCTCAACAGTTCGGACACGGTGTCGCGCACTGCCTCGATGCGATCGTCGACTCGCATGAGCGCGACCTGCGCCATCGTGTCGCGCAGCACACGGGCAGCCACCGGGTGGCGCTCGGCGTGGTACGTATCCAGCAGGCTCTCCGGCGCAGTCCGCTTGACCACCTGAGCGAGCTTCCATCCCAGGTTCACCGCATCCTGCACCCCGGTGTTGAGGCCCTGCCCTCCCACCGGGGAGTGCACGTGCGCCGCGTCGCCGGCCAACAGGACCCGTCCCGCCCGATAGGCCGCGGCCTGACGGGTCATGTCGGTGAACCTGGAGATGAAGGTGGGACTGTGGATCCCGTAGTCGGTTCCGTAAACAGCGATGAGGCCCTCGCTGAGATCGCGAAGGGTGGGCTCGCTCGTGCCGACCTCGGACTCGGTCAGCATGACCCCGACCGTTCCCCCTTCCTTGTAGACCACCTCGCCGTCCTCGATCTCGTACTCGACCTTGCCCAGGGCATGCGTGCCCGAGGGAGTGCGGCGGATGCCCAGTTCCGGCTCCTCGGTCATCTCGACCTGGGCGATCAGGCTGCTGGTCGTCGGATCCCACCCGGGGAACTCGATGCCGGCTGCTTTCCGAACCAGACTGCGTCCTCCGTCGCACCCGACGAGATACTCGGCCCGGAGCGACTCATCGTCGGACAGCGTGATGTCGACGCCGGTGTCGTCTTGTGTGAAACCCGTCACCTCACGCGCGTGGTAGAACCGCACCGACAGCTCTTCGACCCAGCCGGCGAGGATGCGCTCGATGTGGTTCTGCCACAGCCCGAGCCCGTAGGGGTGCCGGGTGGGGAAGTCGCTGATGTCCAAGCGGACGCTCGCGAAACCCGCGACCTGAGCGACCTGCCCCTCCGCGAGGAACCGGTCGGCGATCCCGCGCTGGTCGAAGACCTCGATGGTCCGTGCGTGCAGACCGCCCGCACGCGAGCCGGGAAGGTCCTGGCTGGCGCGCCGCTCGACGATGGCGACGTCGACCCCCGCCAACGCCAACTCGCCCGCCAGCATCAACCCTGTCGGGCCTCCTCCGGCGATCACAACCGCATGCTCGGTCACAGCGGCACTCCGGCCGGCATCACACCGATCGCCACCAGCGCATCACCTCCTCGGGCGCCGCGAGGACCGTATCGAACTGCGCGGTGGCCACTCGGAGCCGTGTTCCCCGTGGTGTTAGCGCCCCGTCAGCGAGAAGTGCATGTAGTCCTTCAGCGTGTGCCAGTGCCCGCCCCACTCCCAGCCGATGCGGGCGAAGGACCGAACCACGATGTCGCCGTCGTGGATCATCCCTTTCCGGTGGATCGACCGGTTCTTGAAGGGGATCGCGATGTGCCGGAGCACCGTGCCGTCGCCACGGACGTACGGGTTCTGGAGCGGGTTGATGTCGATGGCCCATCCGTAGGAGTGCTGGGAGAGCGACGTGCTGTCGGTCGCGGGCCGGCAGTTGAAGGACGCGGAGACGCTCCACCTCCTCATGTTCCAGTAGTCCTCGGGCCTCCTCGGGCGATCCTTCGCGGCGAGCTTGACCGCCTGGATGGGGAACCTCGCACGGAAGAGTCGCTGGAAGACCCAGAGCACGTCCGAGGCCACGCGCTTGTGAAGGACGAACGGGCCCGTCCGGACCACTCCTTCGAAGCTCCAGTAGCTGACGCGGACGAGTCGGAGATCGTCGAGGGGCACCGGGCATCCCGGTGTCCAGTTCCGGCCGATCAGGACCTCGCGCAGCTCCGGGCCGATCCGTGAGACCCCACCTTCGAACACCCGCTCCGCGGTCGGAGCAGGTGAGGCGGGCATGTTCATCGCAGCCGACGGGCTCGCGGGCGCCGAGATCGGAGAGCCCTGTGTCGCCGCGTCCGGCCCCCCCGGAGCACTGCCGCAAGCGACCAGCGCCAGCACGAGGCATACCGAGACCGTCACGAACCGGGGCATGCGTCCATCCTCCCATCCGAAACGCGCTCGGAACCTGTATACGTGGTGGCAACTGGGGGCGGACGAGGAGCGGGAAGACGGGCACACAGCAGGCGAGGGTCGTGATCGAGCATGTGTCGCCCGCGGTCGACGGTGGGCTCTTCCCTGCGAAGACTTCCGTCGGAGACATCGTGCCCATCGAGGCCGACGTGTTCACCGACGGCCACGACCTGCCGGCGGCGCGTGTCCTTGTCGATCACGGAGAAGCCGACCGGCGCACGGTGCCGATGGTTCCCCTCGGGAACGATCACTGGCGCGCCGAGGTGCCGATCCAGGAGCAGGGCACCTACCGGTTCCGCGTGGAGGGCTGGATCGACTCGTGGGGCACGTGGCGCTCCGACCTCGAGAAGCGGCTCGCCGCCGGCCAGGACCTCGCCGTGGAGCTGAAGGAGGGGGCGGCGCTCGTCGGCGGAGCCGCGCGGCGCGCACGCGCCGCCGGCGCCTCCGACGACGCCGACGCATTGAAGCGGGCGGCCGCGCGGCTCCGCCGGGCCGGCCACGACGCGGGCGCGCTCGCGATCTCCCCGGAGCTCGACTCCCTGATGGCGGCGCACCCTGATCGGCGCCGTGGCGCGACCGTCTCCGACGAGTTCGAGATGGTCGCCGCCCGCGAACGGGCGCGCCACGGCGCCTGGTACGAGCTGTTCCCGCGCTCGGCCTCTCCCGATCCCAAGCGGCACGGGACGCTCCGCGACGTCGCGGCACTCGTGCCGGACATCGCGGAGCTCGGCTTCGACGTCCTGTACCTCCCGCCGATCCATCCGGTCGGCCGGATCAGCCGCAAGGGCGCGAACAACACCACGACCGCCGGTCCGGACGATCCCGGGAGCCCGTGGGCGATCGGGGCGGAGGAGGGCGGCCACACGGCGATCCATCCCGAGCTCGGGACCTTCGACGATCTCCAACACCTGATCGCGGAGCTCAAACGCAAAGACATGGAGCTCGCGCTCGACATCGCCTTCCAGTGCTCGCCCGACCATCCGTGGGTGAAGGAGCATCCCGAGTGGTTCCGGCACCGAGCCGACGGCACCATCCGCTTCGCCGAGAACCCGCCCAAGAAGTACGAGGACATCTACCCTTTCGACTTCGAGACGAAGGACCGCGAGGGTCTCTGGAACGCTCTGCGCGACGTGGTCCTGTTCTGGGTCGAGAAAGGGGTGCCGATCTTCCGCGTGGACAACCCGCACACGAAGCCGTTCTCCTTCTGGGAGTGGCTGCTCGCGGACGTGAAGAAGGACCATCCCGACATCGTGTTCCTGTCGGAAGCCTTCACCCGGCCCCGCGTGATGGAGCGCCTGGCGAAGATCGGGTTCGACCAGTCCTACACGTACTTCGCGTGGCGACGAACCAAGGACGAGCTGACCGAGTACCTGACCGAGCTCACGCAGACACCCGTCCGCGACTTCCTGCGACCCAATCTCTGGCCCAACACGCCGGACATCCTCACCGACCAGCTCCAGGAAGGGGGGCCGCCGGCGTTCCGTCTGCGCTACCTGCTGGCGGCGACGCTCGGCGCGAACTACGGGATCTACGGTCCGGCGTTCGAACACATGGAAGGGGTCCCGAGAGAGCCGGGCTCGGAGGAGTATCGCGATTCCGAGAAGTACCAGCGCCGCTTCCGGAAGTCGGCGGCGGCGACCGGCATGCGAGAGCTGATCGCCCGCGTGAACCTGATCCGCCGTGAACACCCGGCGCTCCAACACGACCGTACGCTGCGTTTCCATCCGATGGAGAACGATCAGATGATCGCGTACAGCAAGACGCTCCCCGACGGGAGCGACCCGGTCGTCGTCATCGTCAACCTCGATCCGGAGCATCCGCAGTCCGGTTGGGTCGACCTGCGGATGCCGGAGCTCGGGATGGCATGGGATGCGCCGTTCGTCGCCCGCGATCTCCTCGCAGGCGACTCCTTCTCGTGGACCGGAGCGCGCAACTTCATCGAGCTGCACCCCGGTCACCAGCCGGGACACGTGCTCGCGATCGAGCCCGGTGGGAGCGCCGCTCCGTGACGGCCCGTGCCCGGACGCGCGCCGAGACGACGCCCGACGAGTCGCCGCAGCCGTTGAGCGTGGCGACGCTCGGCGCGTCCGCCTCGCGCTGGTACCAGGACGCCGTGATCTACGAGCTCCACGTGCGGGCGTATCAGGACAGCAACGCCGATGGCGTCGGCGACCTGGCCGGGCTCGTCCGGCGACTCGATCACATCCGCGATCTGGGGGCGTCCGCGGTCTGGCTGCTCCCGTTCTACCCGTCGCCCCTCCGCGACGACGGCTACGACATCGCCGCGTACAAGGCGATCCATCCTGCCTACGGGACGATGCGAGATTTCCGGACCCTGCTGCGCGAGGCCCACCGGCGGGAGCTCCGGGTGATCACCGAGGTGGTGATGAACCACACGTCTGAGGAGCACCCGTGGTTCCAGCGGGCGCGCAACGCCAAGCCCGGCTCGTGGCAGCGCAACTTCTACGTGTGGGCGGACACCCCCGAGGGCTATCCGGACGCACGGGTCATCTTCGGCGACTTCGAGTCCTCGAACTGGGCATGGGATGCCGCGGCCGGGCAGTACTACTGGCACCGCTTCTACTCCCACCAACCCGACCTCAACTTCGACGAGCCGCGCGTGCGAGCCGCGATGTTCGACGTCGTCGACTTCTGGCTCGGTCTGGGGGTGGACGGGCTCCGGCTGGATGCCGTGCCGTACCTGTTCGAGCGAGAGGGAACGAACTGCGAGAACCTCCCCGAGACGCTCGAGTTCCTGACCGACCTGCGCCATCACGTCGACGCGAAGATTCGAGAACCGGATGCTCCTGGCCGAGGCCAACCAGTGGCCGGAGGACGCGGTCGCCTACTTCGGGAACGGCGACCGCTGCCACATGGCGTTCCACTTCCCGCTGATGCCGCGGATGTTCATGGCCAACCGGATGGAGGATCGGTTCCCGCTCATCGACATCTTGAACCAGACGCCCGCGATCCCCGAGAGCGGGCAGTGGGCGACGTTCTTGCGCAACCACGACGAGCTGACGCTGGAGATGGTGACCGACGAGGAGCGCGACTACATGTATCGCGTCTACGCCGAGGACCCGCAGGCGCGGGTGAACCTCGGGATCCGGCGGCGGCTGGCGCCGCTCCTCGGCAACGACCGGCGACGCATCGAGCTGATGAACGCGCTTCTCTTCTCCCTCCCCGGCACGCCGGTCATCTACTACGGCGACGAGATCGGCATGGGCGACAACATCTACCTGGGCGATCGGAACGGCGTCCGAACGCCGATGCAATGGAACCAGGACCGCAACGCGGGGTTCTCGGGCGCGAACCCCCAACGTCTGTACCTGCCGCTCGTGGCCGATCCGGAGCACCACCCCTCGGCCGTGAACGTCGAGGCCCAGCAGAACAATCCGTCGTCGCTGCTGTGGTGGATGCGGCGCCTGATCGGGGCGGCCCGCCGATCCCCGTCGCTCTCGCGCGGCGACATCGAGTTCCTCTATCCCGAGAACCGCAAGGTGGTCGCCTTCCTCCGCACGTTCGGCGACGACCGCACCTTGGTGGTCGCGAACCTCTCGCGGAGCGCGCAGTTCGTGGAGCTGGATCTGTCGCGCTTCGACGGTCAGATCCCGGTCGAGCTCTTCGGACCGACCCATTTCCCTCGGATCGGGCAGTTCCCGTACTTCATCACGCTCGGACCGTACGGGTACTTCTGGTTCCGCCTCCAGGCCGACGAGCGAGAGGAGGAGGTCGCGACCTCGCCCGTCCCCACGCTGCGGTCTGCGAGCTCCTGGGACGCGGTCCTGGAGGGATCGGAGCGGAGCGCCTTGGAGCGATCGCTGCCTCGGTTCCTGATCCGGCAGCGATGGTTCGGTGCGAAGGGCAGGAAGATCTCGACCGTCGCGATCGCGGACACGATCCGGGTCCACGGCACCGACGGACTGCACGGGGTGGTCACCCTCGTCGACGTGACGTTCACCGATGGCGAACCCACCACCTATGCGATCCCGCTGGCGGGCAGGCGAGAGGGCGACGACATCGGGCCCGAGTTCGTCCTGGCGAAGGTGGAGACTCCCGACGGAGCGTGGTTGGTCGTGGACGGGCTCCGGGATGCGCCGCTGGCCGTCGCACTCCTCGAGATGGTCGAGCGCAGACGCGTGGCGCGCGGCCAGCGCCGCCGCCTCGTCGGCACCCGCGCCGAGGGGTTCTCACGGCTCCGAGGCCAGGGCCCCCTCGAGCCGCAATTCGGCTGGGGGGACCAGAGCAACACCTCGGTGACCTTCGGCGACCGGCTGATCCTGAAGCTGTTCCGCCGCCTCGAAGAGGGCATCAACCCGGAGCTCGAGGTGGGCAGGTTCCTCACCGACCGCACTGTCTTCCGGCACTCCGCTCCCACGGCCGGGGCGATCGAGCTGCCCGACGGCGGCGGCGGCGGCTCGACGGTCGCGATCCTCCAGGGATACGTCCAGAACGAGGGTGATGCGTGGGCGTACTCGCTCGACGCGATCCAGGAGTCCTTCGAGCGAGCCCTCGCGCAGCCGGCCGACCAGCCGGTCCCCCGGGTGGAGCGCTCCGTCATGGACATGGTCGGCGAGCTCCCGTCGCTGCTCACCTACGATCTGATCGGACCGTTCCTCGGTTCCGCCTGGCTGCTCGGTCGCCGAACGGCGCAGCTCCACCTCGCGCTCGGTTCGCGCCCGGACGACCCGGTGTTCAGACCCGAACCGATCACCCGCATGTACCAGCGGTCGCTGTATCAATCGATGCGGTCGCAGGCGGTCACCACGCTCCGCCGCCTCGCTGTGCACGAGGTCGGGCCCGAGGTCGAGGAGCTGCTCGCGCGACAGGACGAGCTCTTCGCCCGCTACGCGATCGTCACCGGTGATCGGATCAGCGGCCAACGGATCCGCGTCCACGGCGACTACCACCTCGGCCAGGTCCTGTGGACGGGCCGCGACTTCATCGTCATCGACTTCGAGGGCGAGCCCGCGAGGCCGCTCAGCGAGCGGAGGATCAAGCGTTCGCCACTCCGAGACGTCGCCGGCATGCTCCGTTCCTTCGACTACGCCACCCGCACCATGATGCGATCGCCGTGGGTCGAAGACCTCTCGCCCGAAGAGAAGACCTCGCTGGCCGACTGGGCGCAAGCCTGGAGCCACTGGGTCTCGGCGACGTTCCTGGATCACTACTTCGAAGTGGTGGGCGACAGCCCGCTCCTGCCGGAGACGGAAGAGGAGACGCGCCGGATGCTGCATGCGCTGCTGCTCGACAAGGCCGTCTACGAGATCGGCTACGAGCTCGACAACCGACCCGACTGGCTCCCCGTGCCGGTGCGGGGGCTGCTCGACCTGCTCGACGAGGGCCCGTGAGCGACGACCGGCGAGCGCTCCGAGAGCTTGCCCGCCTCTACGGCGTGCAGGAGAGCTACGAGAACGTCTTCGGCAAACGTGTCGCTGCGGGCGTCGACAGCACGATCGCGGTCCTCCGAGCGATGGGAGCGCCCGTGTCGTCGCTCGAGGACGCGCGCGACGCCCTTCGTGCACGCACCGAGGAGCTCGCGCGGCGCGCGCTCGAGCCGGTGATCGTCGCGTGGGACGGTCGGATGTCCCGTGTGGAGGTCCGCATACCGGCGTCGGACACCGGCAGGGAAACGCGATTCGCGATCGCCCCCGAAGGCGAGGAGCCGGATCGGTGGGAGTCCGGGGCTCCGCTCGAGGAAGGGCCGCCTGAGTCGGGGTTCGCGCCGGCGACGTTGCGGATCGGCCACCGGCTGCCGTCGGGGAGACATCACCTGTGGGTCGAGGTCGGCGACGAACCAGTTCGCGCCCTCGTGCTCTCGGCACCGCGACGATGCCCGCAACCCGGCGGGCGGTGGTGGGGGGTGTTCGCACCGCTCTACGCGCTCCGCGCCGAGGAAGACTGGGGCGTGGGGAGCTTCTCCGAGCTCGCGGCGTTCCGCGGGTGGATCGAGAGCCTCCACGGATCCGTGACGGCGACGCTCCCGCTGTTCGCGCAGTTCCTCGACGAACCGATGGTCGAGCCGAGCCCCTACTCACCGGCGAGCCGTCTCTTCTGGAACGAGACGTACATCGACGTCACCCGCGTCCCCGGTCTCGAGGGATGCGAGCAGGCTCGCGAGGCGATGGATGACCCCTCCTTCGGCGAGCAGCTCGCTCGACTGCGGAAGAACGAACTCACCGACCACCCGGCGGTCGCCGCGGCGAAACGGCGGATCCTCGACCCGGTCGCGCAGCAGGTCTTCCGCGGCACCCTCCCGGCCGGTCTGGAGGAGTTCGCCGCCGACCCGCGTGCCGCGGACTACGCGCGGTTCCGCGCAGAGGTCGAGCGGCGCGGTGCGTGGTGGGGTGCGTGGCCACGGATGGAGCGGGAAGGCTCGCTCTCCGGCTCGGCGCTCGAGGACGACCGGGCGCGCTACCACCTGTTCGTCCAGTGGGTGGCCACCCAGCAGCTGTCGGAGGCGGCCGGACGCGCCGGCGCGACCGGCGGCCTGATGCTCGACCTCCCGATCGGGGTGAACGGCGCCGGCTACGACGTCTGGCGCGAACGGGACTCGTTCGCGCCGGACGTCGCCGCCGGCGCCGCGCCGGACGCGTTCTGGTCCCAGGGACAGGACTGGGGGGCTCCCCCGCCGCACCCGCACGGCGCTCGCGAGGCGGGCTATCGCTACCACGACGAGGTGTTCCGCACGTTGTTCCGATACGCGGCGGTCGCTCGGATCGATCACGTGATCGGGCTCCACCGCCTCTACTGGGTGCCGCGCGGCGCCTCGGCCAAGGACGGCGTCTACGTCCGGTACCGGGCCCAGGAGTGGTACGCCCTCCTCTCGATCGCCGCGAACGAGGCCGGGGCGGTCGTCGTGGGCGAGGACCTCGGGACGGTGCCCGGGTACGTCCGTCCGGCGATGAAGGCGCACGGCCTGTTGCGGACCTACGTCGCGCAGCGAGAGGCGGGGAAGGCCGGCCTCCCCGAGCCCCCGGCCGAGTCCGTCGCCGCGTTGAACACCCACGACATGCCGACGTGGGCCGGGTTCTGGCGTGGGACCGATGTCCCTCTTCGCGAGGAGCTCGGCCTCATCGATCACACCCAGGCCGAGTCGATCCTGGAGGCGCGACGCGGGCTGCGTGGCGCGCTTCCCGCGTCGCTTCCCGGGCTCGTCGCCGACCCCGACGGTGAGGACCCTCGCGCATCCCTCGAAGCATCGCTCGAACGATTGGCCGCCAGCCGGGCCGCGACGGTGATGGCCTCGCTCGGCGACCTGTTGCTCGAAGCCGATCCGCAGAACGTCCCGGGAACGGGACCGGAGCGCATGAACTGGCGTCGCCGGTATCCGTGGACCCTCGATGAGATCCAGCGCCGACCGGACATCGCCGCGACGCTGGAACGGATCCACCGGGCCCGACAGCGAGCGGCGTCCGGAGAGACCGAGGTGCCGTGACCAAGGTCACCGCCGATGACCTGACCGCGGACGACCTCTACCTGTTCGCCGAGGGAACGCACGGTCAGCTCGCCGCGAAGCTCGGCGCCCATGTGCGAGCGGCCGGGACGTCGTTCGCCGTCTGGGCTCCGAACGCCGAGGGCGCCTCGGTGATCGGGGACTTCAACGGTTGGAACGCCGAGTCACATCCGCTCGAGCCGGTCCGCTCGTCCGGGATCTGGTCCGCCTTCGTGGAAGGTGCGAGCGCGGGCCAGACCTACAAGTTCCACATCCGCTCGCGCCACGCCGGCTATCGAGTGGACAAGGCCGACCCGTTCGCCTTCCGCACCGAGACACCGCCCAAGACGGGTTCCATCGTCTGGGACCTCACGTATGACTGGCACGATGCGGAGTGGCTCGCTTCCCGCGCGGAGCGGAGCGAGCTGTCGGCGCCCATCTCGATCTACGAGGTCCACCTCGGCTCCTGGCGCCGTGGATCGGACGGCGGCTGGCTCGGCTATCGGGACGTCGCGCCCCCGCTCGCCGACCATGCGCTCGACCTCGGCTTCACCCACGTCGAGCTGCTGCCCATCATGGAGCACCCCTTCTACGGCTCGTGGGGATACCAGACGACCGGGTACTTCGCGCCGACGGGCAGGTTCGGCACGCCGCAGGATCTGATGTTCCTGATCGATCACCTGCATCAGCGAGGACTGGGGGTGATCCTCGACTGGGTTCCCTCGCACTTCCCCGCGGACGAGCACGGCCTCGCGTACTTCGACGGCACGCATCTCTACGAGCACGCGGATCCCCGCCGCGGGTACCACCCGGATTGGCACACCTTGATCTTCAACTACGGGCGCAACGAGGTCAGGAGCTTCCTCCTCTCGAGCGCCGATCACTGGTTGCGTACGTACCACGCGGACGGCCTCCGCGTGGATGCCGTCGCCTCGATGCTCTACCTCGACTATTCGAGGAAGGAAGGCGAATGGCTCCCCAACGTGGACGGCGGTCGCGAGAACCTCGAGGCCGTCTCGTTCCTCCGCCGGCTGAACGAGGACGTCTACCGAGAGCATCCCGGCACCCAGACCTTCGCGGAGGAATCCACCGCATGGCCGATGGTGTCGCGCCCGACCGACGTGGGCGGACTGGGGTTCGGAGCGAAGTGGGACATGGGCTGGATGCACGACACGTTGGAGTACCTGCGCCGCGAGCCGATCCACCGGCGGTACCACCACGGCGAGCTCACCTTCCGGCAGGTGTACGCGTACTCCGAGAACTTCGTCCTGCCGCTCTCCCATGACGAAGTCGTCCACGGGAAGGGTTCGCTCCTGGGGAAGATGCCGGGCGACGAGTGGCAGCGGTTCGCGAACCTGCGGCTCCTCTTCGGCTACCAATGGGCGCAGACCGGCAAGAAGCTCCTGTTCATGGGCGATGAGCTCGGTCAACCCAGCGAATGGGATCACGACGCCAGCGTCGAGTGGGCTCTGCGCGAGGATCCCCGACACGGTGGCATCCTCCGATGGGTGCGCGATCTCAACGCGTTGCAACGCGCCGAGCCCGCGCTGCACGCGCTCGACACGGAACCACACGGCTTCGAGTGGATCGACGCCTCGGATGCCGAGGGTGGAACGCTGTGCTTCCTCCGACGCGGGCCGGCCGCACGCGACATGGCCGTGGTCGCGCTCAACCTCACCCCGATGCCGCACGAACGCTTCCGCATCGGTCTGCCCGAAGGCGGTATCTGGCACGAGGCGTTGAACAGCGACGCGGAAGTCTACGGGGGCTCCGGCATGGGGAACCTCGGCCGCGTCGAGGCGGAGCCGACGCCCTGGCACGGACGACCTCACAGCGCGCAGATCGTGCTCCCGCCGCTTGCTTGCGTCTTCTTCCGGCCCGGCACCGACCGGCACGGAGGGGTTCGGGCCTCGTGACGATCAGGGTCTGGCCGGGGAACCCCTACCCGCAAGGCGCGACGTGGGACGGTGAAGGCGTCAACTTCTCGCTGTTCTCCGAGCACGCGACCGGGGTCGATCTCTGCCTCTTCGACAGGCCGGACGACGCCGTGGAGGCGGAGCGCATCTCCCTCACCAACCGAACCGACCTCCTCTGGCACGCCTACCTCCCGGACGTGCGACCCGGCCGCCTCTACGGGTACCGGGTGCATGGGCCGTGGGAGCCGCGCGAGGGTCATCGGTTCAATCCGAACAAGTTGCTCCTCGATCCCTACGCGAGGGCGGTCAGCGGACCGGTCCGATGGAGCGACGCCGTGTACGGATACGAGATCGGGCATCCCGACGAGGACCTCTCCTTCGATGAACGCGACAGCGCCGGCTCGATGCCCAAGTGCGTGGTGATCGACCCCGCGTTCACCTGGGGCGAGGACCGGCGCCCCGAGACGCCGTGGAACCAGACCGTCATCTACGAGACCCACGTGAAGGGGTTCACGAAGCTCCATCCGTCCATCCCGCCCGAGATCAGAGGGACGTACCTGGCCCTCGCCCACGACCCCGTCCTCGAACACCTGCGGTCGCTCGGCGTGACCGCGGTCGAGCTCATGCCCGTCCATCAGTTCGTGGACGACCGTGTCCTCGTGGAGCGCGGTCTCTCGAACTACTGGGGCTACAACTCGATCGGGTTCTTCGCGCCGCATCACGGCTACGCCACGCGCACGGTCGGCCAGCAGGTCTACGAGTTCAAGTCGATGGTCAAGACGTTGCACCGCGCCGGCATCGAGGTGATCCTCGACGTCGTCTACAACCACACGGCCGAGGGGAACCACCTCGGTCCGACGCTGTCGCTGCGGGGCATCGACAACAAGGCCTTCTACCGGTTGTCACCCGACGACCCGCGCTACTACATCGACTTCTCCGGGACGGGCAACAGCCTCAACATGCTGCATCCGCGCGCGATCCAGCTGATCATGGACAGCCTGCGGCATTGGGTCCTCGAGATGCACGTCGACGGCTTCCGATTCGACCTCGCGCCGGTCCTCGCCCGGGAGCTGTACGAAGTCAACCGGCTCGGCACGTTCTTCGACATCATCCAGCAGGACCCCGTGCTCTCCCAGGTGAAGCTGATCGCCGAGCCGTGGGACGTCGGGCCCGGCGGCTACCAGGTCGGCAACTTCCCGGTCGGCTGGGCCGAGTGGAACGGCCGGTACCGGGACTGCGTACGGAGGTTCTGGCGAGGCGACCCCGGACAGCTGCCGGAGCTCGCCTTCCGGCTCTCCGGCTCCGCGGACCTGTACGAGGCCAGCGGCCGCAACACGTACGCCTCCATCAACTTCGTGACGGCGCACGACGGCTTCACGATGCAGGATCTCGTGATGTACGAGCAGAAGCACAACGAGGCCAACGGCGACGACAACCGGGACGGCTCCGACGAGAACTTCTCGGAGAACTGGGGGGTGGAAGGACCGAGCGACCAGCCGGAGATCGTGGAGATCCGCCAGCGGATGAAACGGAACCTGATGGCGACGCTCGTCTTCTCCCAGGGCGTGCGGATGCTCCTCGGCGGCGACGAGATCGGGCGCTCGCAGCAGGGGAACAACAACGCCTACTGCCAGGACGGCGAGCTGAGCTGGTTCGACTGGGAGCGACGCGACCTGGACATGCTCGCGTTCACACGGGAGACGCTGAAGATCTTCCGGTCGAACCCGGTGTTGCGGCGGCGCTCGTTCTTCAGCGGGACGCTGGACGGCGGACGCAAGAAGGACGTCATGTGGGTCCGCGCGGACGGTGCGGAGATGACCCCCGAGGATTGGTCGGACCCCGAGAACCGTCTCCTCGGGATGCTGATCCCAGGACGGGCGACGGACGAGCGAGACGAACGAGGCCGTCTGATCCGCGGGGACACGGTCCTGTTGCTGCTGAACGGCGGGGCCCGCTCGAGGAAGGTCACGCTTCCGCGTCTGGAAGGAAGCGGCCTGTGGCAGGAGGTCCTGAACACCGCCAGGCCGGGTCACGCGCGGGTGGTGCGCCGCGAGGCCCTGAACCTCGTGGCGCACTCGCTGATGTTGCTGCGGTTCGAGGGGGCGGAGCGATCGTCCGAGCGCGCCGGGGGCGGCGCCTGATCCTCGAGGATCAGGCGCCGCCCCCGGCGAGACCTCGTTACGCCTGGAGCGCCTCTCTGGCCTTCTCGTTGTCGCTCGTCACGAGCACCGCTCGATCGCGCGTCGCGAGGTACGCGACCGACACGTTGATCCCTGCGGTCGCGACCTTGCCGGCGACCCGGCCCAGCGTGCCCGGCTTGTCGGCATCCTCGTCCGTGAGGTCGATCACGACGGCGTCGGCTTCGCCCTCGACCTTGATGTCGGCGAGGATCAACGCGTTCTGCGCGACCATCGCGTTCTCGACAAGCACGTGCACGATGCCGACCCCGTCGTCGGTCGTCGCGCTGAAACCTTCGATGTTGACTCCTGCGTCGCCCAACGCCTCACCCATGTGGGCGAGCTGGCCCGCGCGATCGTCCAGCACCACCGTCAGATCCGTGGCCATCTGATCACCCCCGTCGTATCGCTTACATCCCGAGCGCTGCCAGCGCCTTGTCGTTGTCGTCGGTGACGGCGACGGCCCTGTTGTTCGTCGCGAGATACACGGCCTTCATGTTGATGCCGGCGTTCGCGATCGCGCGCGCCATCTTGCCCATCGTGCCCGGTGTGCCGGCGCCCTCGGAGATCTCGCTCACGATCGCGGTGTTCTCGCTCTCGACCGTGAGGCCGGCGCCTTCGAGCGCTGCTCGGGCCGCGGCCCCGTCCTCGACCAGAAGGTGGATCACCCCTCGATCGCCGAGACCGACACCGCAGAGACCTTCGATGTTGATGCCCGCGTTACCCAGCGCCTCGCCGATGTCGGCAAGCCCGCCGGGACGGTCTTCGACGCTCACACCCAGATCCGTCGGCATCGGTTCCCCCTTCCCCTCGCTGCTTCCCGGTCTACGCCCCGAGCGCGAACGCGTCAAGTCGCGCCCGAACTCCGATGTGAGAGCGCCCCGTCTCTCCTTCTCGGCGGCCGACCGGCCGCCTCGCGCGCGCTATCACCCGACCCCGTCCGGCGGTGGTTCCTCATCCGGGTTGGGCGCCGGCACCGTCCGCGGCGGGTTGGAGACCTGCGTCCGCGGCGCCGCGATCTCGACTTCGAGCACCAGCGCCGCCGGCGCGCCCTCACCGAGGCCATCCACGGCGAACAGATCCCTCGGCCCGTCGCACCCGCCCGCGGCGACGAGGAGGGTGGTTCGATCGAGCCACCCCAACGCCTCGGTGGGTCGCGTCTCGTCGGGGATCGCCCTCCGCGACTCCCCTCGATCCAGCACGAGCGCCGTGCGCTCCTCGCACGTCTTTCCTTCGGTGACCGCCTGGAGGATCCCGGCGGGGGGAAGCCGGAGACCGTCGGCAGCGCTCCCCTCCGAACCACGCCATGCGGTGCCGAATCCGGTCCGGGTCTCGAGCTTCATGAAGTGGAGTTCCGGATAGCCCTCCTCGTGCTGGGCCGTCCACCACAGGGTCTCCCCGTTCGGCGAGAACGCCAGGGAGGTGAACTCGGTGCCGCGCTCGGAGAAGACGAGGCGCTGAGGATCCTCGCCTTCGTTGGTCGACAGCCAGATCTCCTGACCGTCGGTGGCCTCGACCACGAACGCCAGCGCGAGACCGCTGGGGTGATACGCGACGTGGAGATACGTGCCCTCGGGGAGCGACACGAGCCTGATCAGGTGCCCATCATCGACGAAGCGCTTCCGCGGGATGCCCTTCGCGTCGGCGAACACCACGGCGAGGCCGAGCGGATGACCCCAGTCGAACGCGCTGATGGAGGCGTCGATCGCCGGAAGGTCCGGCGCGTCGCCGCCCACGCCGCGGATCTCGAACCCGTTCAGCAGGACGCGATCGCCCTGCGGCCCCCAGGCGAACGGACCGGCGTCTTCCACCGGGAACAGGCACGCGAGATCGCCGTCATCGGGGTCGATGGCCCATGCCCGCCCGTCGGCGACGAAGGCGACCGTGTGGGATGTGCCGGCGCCGCCGGTGCATCCCTCCGGGAGCGGGGTGCCGTCGGGCAGTCGAGCGCCCGTGGGAACGACGGACGGGGACTCCGTCGGCTCCGCGGAAGGGGACGGCGTCTCCTCATCGCCGGGCGGTTGCGTGCAGGCGCCCGCCAGGAGTGCGAACGAGAGCACGAACCGGGTCCATCGCATCGGCCTCGGACGGTACACCCCGGCCGACCTTCGAGCGAAGGAACGTGCCTAGAGGTTCCCCCGGAGTCCCCAGAGCTCCGGGAAGAACCGCTTGTCCAAGGTGGTGCGGAGGTATCCGACTCCCGAAGAGCCGCCGGTCCCCCGCTTCGCTCCGATCTCTCGTTCCACCATCAGCACGTGGAGCGAACGCCACCGAGCGACATGCTCGTCGTGATCGAGCAAGGCCTCCGACACCGCGAACAGATCCCGTTGCTCCCGCGCCATCGCGACGAGTGAGGCCGATCGCTGCGCTTCGTCGTCTGCGGGCATCGGCAGACCTTCGGCTTCCAGGAGCGCGCAGAAGCCGTCCCACAGGGTCGGCTCACTGAGCCTACGCTGGAGGCGTTCACGCTCCTCGGGAGCGGCCGCCAGGTCCTCGAGGAGCCGCTCGTCCTTCAGTCCGCTGATGCATTCCAGCTCGCGGAACTGAGCCGACTGGAATCCGGACGCGGGCGCCAGATGGTCGCGGAACGCGAGGAAGTCCTGGGGAGACATCGTCTCGAGGACCTCGATGTGTTCGATCAGGACCCGCTCGATCGCGTGGACGCGCCTGAGGTAGTGACGCGCGCGCTCGGTATCCCCTTCGAAGAGGCGGTCGCGCACCGACTCGAGCTCGAACAGGATCTGCTTGAACCAGAGCTCGTACGCCTGATGGACCACGATGAACAGGAGCTCGTCGTGCACGGGGGGATCAGACAGGAGCTGCTGGTGCGAGAGGAGCTCCGAGAGCTTCAGATAGCCGCCGTAGGTGAGGAGGTCGACGTCGGTCTCGCTCGTCCGGCCGAATCGCCGCTGCCTTCCCTCCTCCATCGCACGCAGCCTAGCCCGCGGATACGGACCGAGTACTCGCGCGCAAGCTCGAAGCCATATCCTGATGTCGCCTCGCGGAGGAAGGCGATCTCGTGGACGACATCGAACGGGCCGAGGATCGGGGGCGCGCGCAGCGGGAACTGGACGATGAACGGGCGCTGACGCTGGGCCGCGAACTGGAGGAAGCGCGGGCCACCCTCGAGCTCGTGACGCTCGGCGCCGCGGACGGCATCACCATCCAAGATGCCGAGGGACGCTTGGTGTACGCCAACCTCGCTGCCGCGCGGATCTCGGGCTACGCATCGGTCGAGGAGTTCGTGGCTGCGGATCCTCGCGAGCGCCTCGCGCACTGGGTGATGTTGACGGAGGACGGCGAGCCATTCCCCATCGATGAGCTTCCGGGCCGCCGCGTCCTCGCAGGTGAGCCCGAGGCCGAAACGGTCCTCCGCGTACGCGACAAACGTGACGGTCACGAGTTCTGGTCTCTCGTCAAGGCGACGGCCACCTTCGACGCGCAAGGCCAGGTGCGGCATGCGATCAACCTTTTCCGGGACATCACGGGCCAGAAGGAGGCAGAGCGGAGCGCCGAAAGGAAGGCGACGCAGATGTCCCACCTCTACGCGATCACCGCGGCGCTCTCGGCGACGACGGACATCGCCGTGATCGCCGAGACGCTGGCGGAGCAGACCCTGACCGCATTCGAGGCCTCCCGGGGTGCCGTCGTGCTGCGATCGGACGACGGCGAAGCGCTCGAGACCGTGGCCTGGCGTGGACACGACCCCGCCGTGATCGACAGCTTCCGACGATTCCCTGTGGACGCGACCACGCCCGTCGGCGACGCCGTGCTCAGGAACGAGTCGGTGGCCCTTGCCCGGGACGAGTGGCTCGTCCGATACCCGGGCATGGCCGAGGACCGGATCCCCATCGCGTCGGCGTCGATCCCTCTCGATGTCGGGGATCGAGCGATCGGCGCCCTCACCCTGAGCTTCGACGAAACTCGAGCGTTCACCGAGGAAGACATCGGATTCATGCTGGGCGCCGCGCGCCAGGGAGCGCAGGCGTTGGAGCGAGCGCGGTCGGAGGAGATCCGACGTCTCGCCGAGGCGCGCCTCTCGCTCCTGGCCAGGGCCGGCGGGCTCCTCGCAGAGTCGCTCGACTACCGGAAGACCCTCGGCGCCGTCGTCGACCTGGTCGTACCGCAGCTCGCCGATTGGGCATCCGTCGACATCCTGGAACAGAACGGCTCCGTGCAGCAGCTCGCGGTCGCGCACGTGGATCCGGAGAAGGTCTCCATGGCCAAGGTGTTCCGGCAGCAACGACCTCCGGACCTGTCGGCCCCGACGGGCGTCGGACATGTGATCTCGACGGGGACGGCTGAGCTCGTCCCCGAGATCACGGCGGAGATGATCGCGAGCATCGACGATCCGGAAGTGAGGGAGCTGGTGGGCCAGCTGCAGCTGCGCTCAGGCATGATCGTGCCGCTCTCCGCTCGGGGCAGGACCCTCGGTGCGATGACGTACGTCTGGGCCGAATCGGGCAGGACGTATACATCTGCCGATCTCGCCCTCGCCGAGACGCTTGCCGCGCGCGTCGCGCTCGTGATCGACAACGCGCGCCTGTACCGCGACCGGGACCACATCGCCAGGACGCTCCAGCAGAGCCTGCTGCCACCCGAACCCCCGTCGATCGAGGGCATCGATCTCGCAGCGCTGTACCGGCCGGCCGGCGAGGGCATCGAGGTGGGCGGCGACTTCTACGACGTGTTCGAGATCGGCGAGGGCGAGTGGACGGTGGCGCTCGGCGACGTGGTGGGGAAGGGGCCCGACGCCGCGGCGCTGATGGGGATGGTGCGCCACACGATCCGCGCCGCGGCGATCCGCGAGCGCGCCCCGGCGCGCGTCCTCGCGACGGTGAACGCAGCGGTCGGCCGGCAGACCACCGAGGAGCAGTTCTGCACCGCCGTCGCCGCCCGCCTGCGCCCGCAGGGAGATCGAGTGATCGCCTGGATCTCGGTGGCGGGCCATCCGCCTCCGGTGGTCCTTCGGAACGACGGATCCCTCCACTGGATCCGCGGAGGCGGAGCGCTCCTCGGCGTCTTCGACGACGCGCGGCTCGCCGAGGACGAGCTCCGGCTCGGTCCCGGCGACACGCTGATCCTGTACACCGACGGCGTGATCGAGGAGCGCGGTGGCGGACGGTGCGTTCGGCGAAGAAGGGCTTGACCGCCGTTCTCCGAGGAGCGAGCCGGCGCCACCGCGGCGGAGATCGTCGGCCGCATCGAGGAGGCGGTGCTGTCGCATGGGTCCGGGGAGCCGAGGGACGACATCGCGATCCTCGCCGTCAGTGCGACGGGCTGAGACCGGACGGGGGCTGCCAGGCGCCGACCGCCGTCCGGAACGGGTGGGCTTCGATCTCTTGCCACACCCCATCGGTGACGTAGGGGTCCTGAGCGAGCCAGGCGTCCAGGTCCTCCCGGCCGGGGAAGTCGAGCAGGAGTACGGACCCGACCATGTCGCCGGCTTCATCCAGGATGGCCCCGCCGACCAACACGTTGCCGGCATCGACCAGGGGAGCGATCGACTCGAGATGGGTCGGCCGGGTCTTCTGCCGTCGTGCGAGCGCGCCCTCGTCGGTCCCGTCCCTCGCGATCACCAAGAACTGCATGCCGCCCCTCCTCTCGTGCGCTGGTACGGCGCTCAACGTCTCAAACGCGAGCCCGGCTATTGGACGTCGCGGGTGCGAACGAATGCGAACGCGATCGCGAGCACGACCGCGGTGTAGCCAAGGATCACCAAGATGGCCCGGGCCGGCGTGATCGTGAAGGATTCGAAGGCTGATAGCTGGAACTCGCTCGTCCGCCAGCTCAGGAACGTGACCAGGTTGTCGCCGAGCAACCACGGTGTCCAAAGGGGCCGCAGCCCCCGCACCAGTCCCTCGAGCACGGCGGTCCACACGAACACCACGCCGAGCGCGGCGGCCGTATGTCTGCCGATCGCAGCCACGGCGCCACCGATGACTGCCGAGACGGCCGCGGCCACCGACACCCTGAGCGATGTCGTCAGCGTGTCGGTCCACCACGCACCGTCCACACCGATCGTGGATCCACGAAGCATCGCGGCGAGGGAGAGCCCCGCCGACAGGAACGCGACGATCACGGCCGTCACCACGAGGACCCCGGCGACGAGGATCAGGATCCGAGCCGAGAACCATCGGAGGCGCCGAGGCTCCCACGTGAAGATCGTGCTGATGGTTCCGGTCTGCCAGGACGAGGCCACGAAGGACGCACCGATGACGAGCCCAAGGATGCTCGTGATGGAGGAGACGCCCTCGTGGATATCGGGAAGATCCGCCAGCGCGAGGTGCGACGGCATGTATTGGTTCGGGTTCCCGGCGTTGTCGCGACAGATGTCCTCTTTGGACTCTTCGAATTCCTCTCCGAAGTTGCTCTCCATGCACAGCTGGAACTCGTGCTCCGCTCGCGCCTCCGCCGCTGCACGGACGTCCGCGGTCGGCGCCGTGGACTGCCAGGCGGCGATCACGACACCGATGGCGGCCCCGAGGAGGGCTCCGCCCAGCATGACCACCACCAGCCGCCGCGAACGGAATCGGAGGAGCTCGGACGCGAGCAGGCGCGTCATGCACCCACCTCGTGATCGCCGCCGGTGAGCTCCAGGAAGGCCTGCTCGAGGTTGCCCTCGTCCGGCTGGAGGAGCGAGGGATAGATCCCCGCGGCGGCGAGGGCCCTCGCGACGCGCTCGCCCTCCGCGGGCGGAACCGCCGCGCGGAGCAGATCGCCTTCGATGGTTGCCGCGATGCCAGCGTCGGTGAGCGCGAGCCGACCCGCCTCCAGGTCGGGAACGCGCACGGCCATGCGCGCTCCCCGACCGGAGGCCAGGACGTCGTGCACCGAGCCGGCGGCGACGAGCCGGCCCCGAGCGAGGATCGCGACTCGATCGGCGACCTGCTGGACCTCGGAGAGGATGTGGCTCGAGACGAAGACGGTCCGGCCCTCGGCACCGAGGCTCCGAAGGAGGTCACGCACCTCGACGATCCCGGCGGGGTCGAGACCGTTGGCGGGCTCGTCCAGGATCAGCAGCGACGGGTCCTTCAACAGCGCCGCGGCGATGCCGAGGCGCTGCTTCATCCCCAGCGAGTAGGTCTTGACCATGTCGTTCGCGCGGGCCATGAGCCCGACGCGATCGAGGGCCGCATCGACGACGTCGTCGGGGATGCCGTCGATCCTCGCGAGGATCTGGAGGTTCCGCCTCCCCGTGAACCGCGGGAACATGGCGGGCGCTTCCACGATCGATCCGACGCGGCGGACAACCCCGGACAGCCCCTGAGGGACGTCCTCGCCCAGGAGGCGGGCTCTTCCGGCCGACGCGGCGACGAGCCCGAGGAGACACCGGATCGTCGTCGTCTTGCCGGCTCCGTTCGGCCCGAGGAACCCGAAGACCCCTCCCTCGGTGACCTCGAGGTTCAACCCGTCGAGAGCGACGGTCGGCGGGCGACGCAGGCGTCGGTACTCCTTGCGCAGACCCTCGATCTCGATCACCGGTGCCATCGGTCCGACGCTACTCGCCCGCCGGGGAGTCCAGCACGGAGCATCGCCCAGTTGCTACCGTCCCGCGGAACGAAGGGGGCATGGTGGATCCGAACCACGAGATCCTGTTCGAACCGGTCACGATCGGCCCGAAGACGCTCCGCAACCGCTTCTACCAGGTCCCCCATTGCTCCGGGTTCGGGACCGACAAGCCGTGGACGCAGGCGGCGCATCGCGGTGTGAAGGCCGAGGGCGGATGGGCGGCGGTCTGCACGGAGTACGCGCCGTTTTCCCCCGACTCCGACGAGGCGCCGCTGATCGCGGCGCGGTTCTGGGACGAGGACGACATGAGGGCCCTGCGTCTCATGACGGACGCCGCGCACGAGCACGGCGCGCTGGCCGGCCTCGAGCTGCACCATACGGGCGCCCACGCCCCCAACACCCAGACCCGGCTCCCCTCGATCGCGCCGAGCCAGCTCGCCTCCGACCTGGAACCGCACGTCGTCCCGAAGGAGATGGAGACGGCGGACATCCGTCGGGTGGTGGACGGCTGGGCCGAGGCCGCGGTGCGCGCACGCGACTGCGGGTTCGACATCGTCTACGTCTACGGCGCGCACTCGTACCTGCCGATGCAGTTCCTCTCGCCCTTCTACAACAAGCGCACGGACGCCTACGGCGGGTCCTTGAAGGATCGTGCGCGCTTCTGGCTCGAGACGCTCGAAGGGGTGCGCGATGCGGTCGGCGCGGAGTGCGCGGTGGTGACCCGCATCGCCGTGGATGCGCTCGGCCCGGCGGGGATCCACGTCGAGGAGGCGTTGGAGTTCGTCAACTTGGCTGACGACCTCGTCGACCTCTGGGACGTGAACGTCGGTTCGATCGCGTACTGGAGCAAGGACTCCGGAACGTCGCGCTACTTCGAGGAGGGCTACCAGCTCGAGTGGACCGGCGGGATCCGCCAGGCGACGACGAAGCCGATCGTCGGGGTCGGGCGGCTCACCAGCCCGGACCGCATGGCCTCGATCGTGCGGAGCGGCGTGTGGGATCTGATCGGGGCCGCGCGGCCGTCGATCGCGGACCCGTTCCTGCCGCAGAAGATCTCCGAGGGCCGGACGGACGAGATCCGCGAATGCACCGGGTCGAACGTCTGCATCATGAAGGTCGACGGGCACGGGCACCTCGGTTGCATCCAGAACGCGACGGCCGGCGAGGAACACCGGCGCGGCTGGCACCCCGAGCGGTTCTCCGTGGCATCGAACGCGGAGAAGGGGGTCCTCGTCGTCGGCGCCGGGCCCGCCGGGATGGAGTGCGCCGTCACGCTCGGACGGCGCGGGTTCGAGGCCGTGCATCTCGTCGAGGCGCGCCGGTGAGATCGGTGGCCGGATGCGATGGGTACGTCGGCTACCCACCCTCGGGGACTGGGGACGGATCGTCGACCATCGCAAGGTGATGTTGTCGAAGCTCCGGAACGTCGAGGTCGTAACCGGGCGTCGGCTCTCGGCCGAGGACGTGCGCGACTACGGCGCGCAACTGGTCGTGATCGCAACCGGCTCGCGCTGGTCCGGCGAGGGCGTGCAGTCGTCGACCCACGAGCCGATCGACGGCGCCTCGGCATCCCTCCCCCACGTCCTGACGCCGGAGCAGGTGATGGACGGCAAACGGCCACCTGGTCGGCGCGTGGTCGTCTACGACGCGGAGGGATATTTCGTGGGACCCGGGATCGCGGAGCTCCTCGCGAACGACGAACTCGAGACGCATCTCGTCACGTCGCTCGAGACGGTGTCGCCGATCTCCGACCTGACGCTCGAGGGGCCCATGCTCCGTCAGCACCTCCACGAGCGAGGGGTGACGGCGCACCGAGGCGTCACGGTGCTCTCCGTCGAACCCGGCCGCGTCTCGGGAGAGGACGAGTTCGAGGAACCGTGGTCCATCGAGGCCGATGGCATCGTGCTGGTCACGCAGCAGGTCTCCGACGACACGCTGTACCGGGAGCTCGTCGGCGACCCGGATGGGCTCGAGTCGTCTGGCATCGAAGCCGTCTATCGGATCGGGGACTGCGTGGCGCCGCGGATGATCTCGGAGGCGATCTTCGACGGTCATCGCCTGGCCCGGGAGATCGACGGCGGGGATCCCTCGGTCGCCCTTCCGTTCGACAGGGAACGGAACGTGCCCGACGTCGAGCCCGTCGCGAGATGATGAGGGAACATGGACACGAAGCCGCTCGGCACGGATCTTCCCGACGGTGTCCGGTTCATCGGGCCCGAGGTTGACTGGGAGCCAGGGTGGGCCACGGGTGACGCGCCGACCACCGCAGACCTGAACGCCTGCGTGGCGTGCGGTCTCTGCCTGCCGCACTGCCCCACCTATCGCCTGACCGGGGAGGAGTCGGCGTCGCCGCGCGGGCGCATCACCGCGATGCGCGCGGTCCACGAGGGCCGCGCGACGACGGACGAGACGTTCGCGGCGTTCATGGACCTCTGCCTCGTCTGCCGCGCATGCGAGGACGTCTGCCCATCCCACGTGCCCTTCGGTCGGATGATGGAGGCGACGCGCACACAGATCGAGCCGCTCCGTTCGCGTCGTGCGAGGTTCCTCCGGTGGCTCGGGCTGGACGTGGTACTCCCCTCGAAGAAGCTCACGTGGCTCGTGGGCGCTCTCGCCCCGCTCGCACGACCCTTCCTCTCCGCACGCGTCCGGGCGTTGATCCCCCGAGGCGGCGGCGAGCCGTTCCGCCGGCTCCCCCGCGTCACGGAACCGGAGGGCGAGGTCCGGGGAACGGTCGCGCTGCTCTCCGGCTGCGTGCAGGACCGCTGGTTCCGGCAGGTGAACCGCGCCACGATCCGGGTGCTCGCGAGGAACGGCTGGCGCGTCCTCGTGCCGCGTGCGCAGACGTGTTGCGGAGCATTGGCCGCGCACAACGGCCACCTCGACACGGCGCGGAAGCTCGCGAAGAAGAACGCGGCTGCGTTCGCTTCGGTGGACCACGTCGTCGTGAACGCGGCCGGATGTGGCGCGCACATGCGGTCCTCCGGCGACCTCGTGGCGGGTGCCGAGCTTCCCGTGCGCGACGTGATGGAGTTCCTGCAGGCCGAGGGCATCGCCGGAGACGCGAGCTCGCTGTCCCAGCGCACTCTCGTCGCGTACCACGACGCCTGTCACGCACTGCGCGCCCAGAAGATCCACGATCAGCCGCGGGAGCTGCTCGGGGCGATCGGCAACCTGGAGCTCGTCGAGATCCCCAACGGCGACCGCTGCTGCGGCGCCGCCGGGATCTACAACGTGACGGAACCGGAGATGTCCGGCCGGCTCATGCGCGAGAAAGCCGAAGCGGTCGTCTCGACGGGGGCATCCGTGGTTGCCTCCGGCAACCCCGGCTGCACGATGCAGCTCCTCGCCGGCCTGCGCGAAGCCGGCGTGCAGATAGACGTCGTCCACCCGATCGAGCTGCTCGATGCCGCCGCATACGGATCGTGAGCTACCAGCGAGGGTCGTTCGCAAGCAGCGCGGCCTCGCCCGTGCAATCGGTCCCGGCGCCATAACGCGGGTCCGCGCCCACACCGAGCCGGATGTAGAAGCACGCGCCCGGCCGAGCCTGCACCGCCGCCGCCCACACCGTTTCCGATGACGAGACGCTCACGACGTCGAGGCCGAACGACGCCTCGTTCGCGACACGGAACGCCAGGTCGGGGACATCGTCCTCGAGCGCCTCGGCGTCGGCTTCCTCGAACGAACCCGTCCGGCCGTGCACGATCTCGGCCGCGGCCTGCGCCCGGCGGAGCGAGTCCTGCGCGTGCCCGATCGAGTTCGCCAGCGGCCGGTTCGCGAAGATCTCCACGAGCAGGAAGAGTCCGCCGACCAGCAGCGTCCCCGCGATCACCCAGAATCCCCGATTCGAGTGGTGCGGCTCGGGTCCCAGCTCGTCGTCGTACGCCCGGATGAGGTCGTCGTCGGTCGCCATCACACGCAGGGTACGAAACCGTCGATCCGATACGTTCGAACGCATGCCCGAGGAGATCGCGCCGAACGTGCTGTCGTGGGCGAGCGAGCTCGACGAGCTGACCCGCGAGCAGGCGGCGGTGACCGCCCGGCTCCCGATCCTCGCCGGGCACCTGGCCCTGATGCCCGACGCCCATCTCGGCAAGGGCGCCACGATCGGCTCCGTGATCCCGACCGACAGCGCCGTCATCCCGTCCGCGGTCGGCGTCGACATCGGCTGTGGCATGGCGGCGCGGCGGTTGGAGCTCACGCAGGAGACTCTCCCCGATGGGCTGGATCCATGGATCTCCGCGATGGAGACTGCCGTCCCCGCCGGCCTCGGCCGCTGGCATGGCGAGCCCTCCGACGACGCTCTGGTATGGCTCGCGGAGCACGCTCCCCCGCCGACCCTCGACAACGCACAGCGGGCCGCCGCGCAGCTCGGCACCTTGGGCTCGGGGAACCACTTCATCGAGCTCGCCACGGACGAGGAGAACCGGGTCTGGATCCTCTTGCATTCGGGTTCGCGGGGCGGCGGCAACAAGCTCGCGACGATGCACACGAAGACCGCGAGAAAGCTGCACGAAGGGCTCGGCACCCGCCTCGAAGACCCCGAGCTCGCGTGGCTGCAGGAGGGGACGCCGGAATTCGACGCGTACATCCGTGACCTCCGCTGGTCGCAGGCCTACGCGCGGGAGAACCGGCGACTGATGCTGGAGTCGACGCACCGCGCCTTGGAACGCGTCCTCGTCCGCGACGTCGCCACCGCAGACGAGGTGAACTGCCATCACAACTTCACGGAGCAGGAAGAACACAGTGGTCGCAACGTGTGGGTCACGCGGAAGGGCGCGATCCGCGCCCGCGTGGGCGACCGCGGGCTGATCCCCGGCGCGATGGGCCAGCGCTCCTATGTGATCCGCGGTCTCGGCAACGAAGCGTCGTACGGATCGTGCGCGCACGGCGCCGGACGTCGGATGTCACGTCGGCAGGCGAGGAAGCAGCTCTCGGTCGAGAGCTTCGCCGAGGTGATGGGGACCGGTACGTGGCAGCACGCGAGCGCGCGGGAGCTGCTCGACGAACACCCGTCGGCCTACAAGCCGATCGACATCGTCATGCGCGACCAGGCCGACCTCGTCGAGATCGAGCACGAGCTTCACGGCATCGCCAACTACAAGGGCGTCGAGCGATGAACGAAAGCATCGACCTTCGAAGGATGGTCCAAGTGTGGTCGTACACGGTCGGCCACTCCCGACTGCTGCTGCGCGCAACGAAGGACCGGGAGAATCCCACGCGTGTCGACATCCTGTTCAAGAACGTGGCAACGATGTCGCTTCCGTCCGTGATGCACCAGCTCGCTGTGCGGCAGGCAAGCCCGCTCGAGCAAGAGGAGATCCTCTCTACCATCGAGGTCGATCACTCGGAGGATCGGCGGTACTTCATCCTCGAAGGACCTGGCTTCGCCGGCTGGGTCGTCGCCGGAGTCATGGTCACAGTCGAAGACGAAGGCGAGTACTACGAGCCGAGCCCCCTCCTCGAGTAACAGGCCTCAGCCAGCGAGGGTTCGAGACAGCTCCGAAAGGCTCTCGAGGTTGTGGCCCGACAGGAACACGTCGACCGATGGGAGCGCGGCTGCCATCCCGCGGGCAAGCGGCTCGTACCTCGGTGACCCCTTCAGCGGGTTCACCCAGACGACCTTGTGCGCGAGCCGCCCGAGCCGCGCCATCTGCAACCGGAGCAATTCCGGATCGCCACGCTCCAGCCCGTCGCTGCACAGCACGACGACCGCTCCTCGCAACGCCGCCCGCTGACTCCACCCGTCCAGCAGCGTCTTCAGCGACTCCCCGATCCGCGTCCCGCCCTCCCAGTCGGCCACCGTCCGGCCGATCTCGTGCATCGCGCGATCCGGGTCCTTCGTTCGCAGCATCCGCGTGACGCGTGTGAGTCGCGTGCCGAAGCAGAACACCTCCACTCGCCGGCCGGCGGCCATCGCCGCGTAGCCGAACTGCACGAGCGCCCGCGCATAGGGCGACATCGAGCCGCTCACATCCAGGATCAGCACGAGCGGGCGTCCACGAACGCGGCGGTCGCGCCATGCCCGTTCGAACGGTTCCCCACGCGTCCGCAGCGACCGCCGCAGCGTGCGGCGGACGTCGAACCTGGCGCCCCCCTTCGCCGACGGGCGCGTCCGGCGCATCCGCTGTTCCGGCAGGGCGACAGCCAGCGCGCGGATCATCCTGCCCGACCTCGTCGCGCTCCTCCTCGGAGAGATCGGCGAACGACTTCGAGCGCAAGACCTCGACGGCGCTCGCGACGATCCTGAATGCGGCCTCGTCGCCGGCCTCGGGTGCGTCGTCCTCTTCCGGTTCCTAAGCCCGTGCCATTCGGCAGCGGTCTTTCCCGCTCGAGCATCCAGTCAACTCCGGCTGGTCTTCCCGCTCGACGCCCTTGCCGAGCGAGCGATGGAAGATCGAGCTCGATCTTGAGGTCTTCCGTCGCGCGGAGCGACCGGAACCAGTCCTCGAAGGCCAGGTCGTACGCGGCCAGGTCCTCCTTCCGGCCGATCATCGACACCCGGCCGGCCCAGTAGAGCGACAGGCGATCGGTCAATCCCAGTGCGGCGACGGCGCGGACGAACGTCAGGATCCGACCGGTGCCGACGGGGAGCCCTCGGGCGCGCAACCCTCGTCCGAACGCGACGAGCGGCGTGAGAGGCTCGGCGAGCGGAGGCTCAGCCATCGCGGTCGCCGACGACTTCGGCGAGCCGTGGCGCCACCAGCTCCTGGTCCTCGTGGTCCTTCACGACCGCACCCAGCGTGTCGCGCGCCATCTCGGGGCTCAGCCGATCCGCCCCGAGGAACGCGAGCGCGTTCGCCCAGTCGATCGTCTCCGCGACGCCCGGGAGCTTGGCGAGATCCAGCGACCGCAACCTTGCCACCGCCGCCGCGACGTCGCGGGCGAGCGCCTCGCCGACGTGCGGTGCGCGAGTGCGCACGATCTCCACTTCGCGATCCAGCCCCGGGTGGTCGATCCAGTGATAGAGGCAGCGCCGCTTCAGCGCGTCGTGGAGCTCCCTCGTCCGGTTCGACGTCACCACGACCGCCGGCGGCGACTCCGCCACGATCTGCCCCACCTCCGGGATCGTCACCGCGAACTCCGAGAGGATCTCGAGGAGGAACGCCTCGAACTCGTCGTCGGCGCGGTCCAGCTCATCCACGAGCAGGACCGCGCCCGATCCCGCCCTGATCGCCGCAAGCAGCGGACGCTCGACCAGGAACTCGGGACCGAAGAGATCGTCGACGTGACGCTCGGCCTCCGAGGCATCCATGGCCCTCACGGCCAGCAGCTGACGGGCGTAGTTCCACTCGTACAGCGCCTGGGAGGCGTCGATCCCCTCGTAGCACTGGAGACGGATCAGCCTGCGCCCCAGCAACTCGGCGAGGACCTTCGCCACCTCGGTCTTGCCGACCCCTGCTTCGCCTTCCAGTAGCAGCGGCTTGTCGAGCGAGAGGGCCAGATGGATCGCGGTCGCGAGGCCCCGGTCGGCCAGATAGGAATGTGAGCCCAGCTGGGCCTGCAAGGCGTCCACCGAGGCGAACCGATCATCCATGGCGCTCATGGTACGGGGACCCTACGGCGGCGGCAGGAGACGCCGGTTCGACGGAACCCCGCCTTCTGAGGTTGAATGTTGGTCCCAGGTATCAGCGGAGGCCGCATGGCAGAGATCGTGCTGGACCACGTCACGAAGACCTATGCGTCGGGTGGACCGAGCGCGGTCTCGGATCTGAACCTCAAGGTGGACGACGGGGAGTTCATCGTCCTGGTGGGCCCATCGGGATGCGGCAAGACCACGGCCCTCCGGATGGTGGCCGGACTCGAGTCGATCACCGACGGGACGGTCTCGATCGGCGAGCGCGTGGTGAATACCGTGCCGCCGAAGGAGCGGGATATCGCGATGGTGTTCCAGAACTACGCGCTGTACCCGCACATGACGGTCTACGACAACATGGCTTTCGGGCTCAAGCTGCGGAAGCTGGCGAAGGACGAGATCGACAACCGGGTGCGCAAGGCCGCGGGCATCCTCGGTCTGGAGGAGTTCCTGGAGCGGAAGCCGAAGGCCCTCTCTGGGGGTCAGCGACAGCGCGTGGCGATGGGGCGCGCGATCGTTCGTGAGCCCAAGGCATTCCTGATGGATGAACCACTCTCCAACCTCGACGCCAAGCTCCGGGTGCAGATGCGTTCCGAGATCGCGAGGATCCAACATGAGCTCTCCACCACCACCCTCTACGTCACCCACGACCAGGTCGAGGCGATGACGATGGGCGACCGGGTCGCGGTGATCCGCAAGGGGGTCCTCCAGCAGGTCGATGCGCCGCAATACCTCTACGACCATCCGAACAATCTCTTCGTCGCGGGCTTCATCGGCTCGCCCGCGATGAACATGGTGGAGGCGACCCTCGCCGGATCGAACGGGTCGTTCACCCTCGAGTTCGGCGGGTATCGACTGGCCGTCCCCGACGCCGTGATCGCGTCCCGACCGGAGCTGAAAGCGTTCGAAGGGAAGCCGGTGATCGTCGGCATCCGGCCCGAGGACATGGAGGACGCCGAGATCATGACGGACGCGCCGGCGGATCAGAGGATCAGATCCTCGGTGTTCCTTCAGGAGGCGCTGGGGGCAGACGTGCTGGTCCATTTCATGATCAAAGCGCCTGTCGTGTTGACCGAGGACGCGAAGGAGCTCGCCCACGACGTTGGCGCCGAGGCGGTGGAGGCTGCCGAGCGCGGCGCGATGGCGGGTGAGTCCGAGTTCCTCGCCCGTCTGAACCCGCGGACGAAGGTGCGGAAGGGACAGGAGATCGAGCTCGTCGTTGACGTGCAGCGACTGCATTTCTTCGATCCGGACAGCGGTCGAGGCATCTACGGCGACGGCGGAGAGCCCGACGGGTCACGTTCGTCGTAGGAGTTGATGGATGGTGGAACCACACGTGGGGGTGCGACACAGGAGGAGGGGACGCTACATGCGGAAGTTGCGGATGCTTGCACTGCCCGTGGTGATCGTGATGATCGCCGCGGCGTGTTCAGCTGAGGACTCAGACGGGGACGGCGACGGGGGGAACCAGGCGGAAAACAAGGGCTCCGTCAACGTACTGAACGCACTCGAGCCGGCGGAGAACGACGTCCTCCAGGCGATCACGGACGACATCATCGCATCCGAGGTGGATTACACGGTCGAGTTCGAGGTCGCGGACGACATCGCCCAGCAGATCCAGATCCGGTCCGAGGGAGGAACCCTCGATGTCGTTCTCGTGCCGCAACCCGGGGCGGTCGTGCAGCAGGCCCAAGACGGCAATGCCGTCTCTCTCGAGGACATGGGTTTCGACATGGGCGAGCTCGAGAGCACGTTCGGCGAGTACTTCCTCTCCCTGGGCGAGTTCGAGGGTGAGCACTACGGCATCCCGACCAACATCAACCTGAAGAGCATGGTGTGGTACCCCAAGGACGACTTCGACAAGGCCGGCTACACCGTCCCGACCACCTGGGACGAGATGATGGCGCTTACCGACGAGATCAAGGCCGACGGCGGCACGCCGTGGTGCGTGGGATTCGAGTCCGGGGGAGACACCGGGTGGCCCGCCACGGACTGGATGGAAGACATCATGCTGGCGACTGCCGGCACGGACACCTACACCCAGTGGATCACACACGAGATCCCGTTCAACGACCCCGCGGTCATGGAGGCTGGGGAGCTGTTCGGTGAAGTGATGTTCGGGGAAGGCAACGTCCTCGGCGGCGCCGACCAGACGCCGAGCATCGCATTCGCCGAGGCGCCGCTTCCGATGTTCGACAACCCGCCGAAGTGCTGGCTCCATCGGCAGGCGAGCTTCATCAACGCCTTCTTCCCGGAAGGCTCCGAGCCCGGCGTGGATTACGACTGGTTCCCGTTCCCCGGCCTCGACCAGCAAGGGACCTTGTTCGCGGGGGAACTGGCGGTCGTGTTCTCCAACCGCCCCGAGGTCGTGGACTTCCTGGAGCGCTTCATGGCTGAGGACGTGCAATGCGCCATGGGATCGGAGCCGGGCAGCTCGAGGATCTCGCCGAACGTGAACGTTGCGGCGGACTGCTACCCGAACCCGATCCTTGCCGCGGCGTCGCAGGTCCTGGCCGAAGCGCTCGCCGGGGGCGGAGCTGCTGGGTTCGACGCCTCGGACCAGATGCCGCCACAGGTCGGATCCGGGAGCTTCTGGACGGAGATGATGTCGTACATGCAGGAAGGACCCGACTCGCTGAAGACGCACCTGGACAACATCGAAGCGAGCTGGCCCGCGGAATAGCCGGGGACGACCTGGATCCGACGACGGAGCGGGCGGGAGCGGCCGACATCGGCCGCTCCCGCCCGCGTCCTGAGAAGGCGAGGGTGTGTGAAGACATCGAGCGATGAGCGGCCGGGAGCGACAGAGATCGCCGTCCAGCCCGAGCCGCCACCCTCCGGCGCGGGGGGCGTGCTCGGCTCGCTCCTCAGGCTGATCAGCGCCCTCGTCATCCCCATCGTCGGGTTCGTCGTCCTCTGGGCGACGTTCGACTTCCTCCGGGATGCCGAGGCCAACCGGTTCCTGGTCGTTGGCGTGGCGATCGTGGTCGGTGTCGGAGGTGTCTTCTTCCTCTATTGGGGCATGAACCGCGTGGTCGAGTTCCTGCCGGCCCGATATCGGGAAGGGGTGCGGCCCTACGTGTTCGTCGGTCCCGCCCTGGTGATCCTGACCGTGTTCCTGATCTACCCGGTGATCAACACGATCCTCGTCAGCTTCAAGGACTCGAGCGGCGAGGAGTTCGTCGGCTTCGACAACTTCAAGTTCGTCTTCACCGACCCGAGCATGCTCCGCGCGATCCGGAACACGTTCGGATGGATCGTCATCGTGCCGCTCCTCGGGGTGTCCATCGGACTCGCGTTCGCGACGCTGGCCGATCGGCTTCGCCGGGGCGAGGCCGTGGCCAAGTCGATGATCTTCCTGCCGATGGCGATCTCGTTCGCCGGCGCCTCGATCACCTGGAAGCTGATCTACAGCTATCGGCCCGCAGGATTCGGATCGAACATCGGGCTGTTGAACGGGATCATGCTCGGACTGGGCCAGGATCCCGTGTCGTGGCTGGACATCAAGCCGTGGAACAACCTGTTCCTGATGGTGATCATGGTGTGGATGCAGACCGGCTTCGCGATGGTGGTCCTGTCTGCGGCGATCAAGTCGATCCCCGACGAGATCATCGAGGCGGCCCGCATCGACGGCGCGTCCGAGTTCCAGGTGTTCCGCCGCATCATGATCCCCAGTATCCTCCCCACGATCGCGGTGGTCTCCACCTACATGGTCATCAACGCGATGAAAGTCTTCGACATCGTCTTCGTGATGGGGAGTCCGGAGACGAGGGGCACCGAGGTGATCGCCGAGCGGATGATCGACTGGTTCTTCATCAGCAACAACGACGGCCGTGGTGCGGCGATCGCCGTGGTCCTGTTCATCGCGATCGTGCCGGTGATGATCGTGAATATCCGCCGGTTCCGGGAGGAGGAGGCGATCCGATGAGCGTCGTGGAGTCCACTCCCCCGGCGCCGGCCGACGACACGCCCGGGACCCTCGCCGTCGGCGACGAGCGCGGGGCCGGATGGTTCGTCCGGCTGACGGTGCTCGTCATCGTGATCCTCTGGCTGATCCCGGCGATGGGCGTGTTGATCACATCCTTCCGTCCGGAGGCGCAGGTGAACGCGACGGGATGGTGGACCGTGTTCGCCAACCCGTTCGAGGCGGGCCAATGGACGTTCGAGAACTACAGCCTGGCCCTCGACGCCGGTGGGCTCGGGAATGCGTTCCTGAACAGCCTCGCCGTGGCGCTCCCGGCCACGGTGATCCCGATCGCGATCGCCGCCTTCGCAGCGTACGCCTTCTCCTGGATGGAGTTCCGCGGGCGCTACGTGATGTTCATCGCCGTCGTCGCCCTCCTGGTGGTCCCGCTCCAGATGGCCCTGATCCCGATCCTCCGTCTCTACAACCAGGGCGCGATCATCGGCGGGCGGTACCTCTTCCCCGACCTGGATCTCGTGGGCACGTTCCTCGGCGTGTGGCTCGCCCATACGGCGTTCGGATTGCCGCTCGCCGTCTACCTCCTCCGCAACTACATCGGCTCGCTGCCGTCGTCGATCATCGAATCGGCGAAGATCGACGGAGCCGACCACTTCACGATCTTCTGGCGGCTCATCATCCCGCTCTCCGTCCCCGCGCTCGCCGCCTTCGCGATCTTCCAGTTCCTCTGGGTCTGGAACGACCTCCTCGTCGCCTACGTGTTCCTTGGGGGGACCTCGGAGAACCGAGTACTCACGATCGCCCTCTCCAACCTGGTGGGATCCACGGGCGAGAACTGGCACCTGCTGACCGCGGCGGCGTTCATCTCGATGACGCTTCCGCTCGTCGTGTTCTTCTCCCTCCAGAAGTACTTCGTGCGAGGGCTCACCGCCGGCGCCGTCAAGGGCTGAGCGGTGGCCCGGCGGCGGAGATCCCCCCCGGCCGGCGTCGGCCCGCTGTCCCCGCGCAAGAAATGGCGCGCGATCATGATCGCGACGCTCGTCCTGGTCCCTTCGTACTGGGCGGTGCTCGCGGGGCTCGTATCACTCGCGTCGGACAGCGCGGACGCCCCGCCGGCCGGACCCTTCATCGCCTTCGGACTCGCGCTGATCCCGTTCGTCTTCATCGTCCTCGCCTTCCTGTCGGAACACCCCCGGGCCCCGGGGGCCGTCCTGAAGGCGATGGGTCTCGCGCTCGCGGTCGGGCTCCCGGTCTCGGCGATCGCGGCGGATGCGGTGACCGGTCTCGTCGCCGCGGCGGGCGCCGGAGGGATCGCAGCGCTGCGGGCAGATCGCGCCGAGGCCTGGAAGGCACGCGCGATCGCGGTCCTTGCAGTCTCGGTGTACGTCTACCTCATGATCCGGCTCGCGGGCGACGTGACCCTGCTCCTTGCGCCGACGCTTCCCTTCACCTGTCTCGGGGTGGCGGATCACCTCGCCGAACGCCGTAGCGAGAAGGCGGAGGAACGGCAGGTCGCGGAGACCCGTTGAGGTTCGGCGATTTCGACGACGACGCTCGCGAGTACCGCATCTGGCGACCGGACACCCCGCTGCCGTGGATCAACTACCTGGGGAGCGAGGAGTACTTCGGGATCATCTCGAACACGGCCGGCGGATATTCCTTCTACCGCGACGCTCGTCTCCGACGGCTCACGCGTCATCGGTACAACAACGCGCCGACCGACACCGGAGGACGCTGCCTCTACGTTCGTGACCGCGTGAACGGCGACATCTGGTCGCCATCGTGGCAGCCCGTCCGAGCGGATCTCGAGGAGTACCTCTGTCGTCATGGCCTCGGGTACAGCGTGATCGGCTCCCTCCGTGCCGGGGTCGCGGCAGAGACGCTCTACTTCGTGCCCCTCGGCGAGTCGCTCGAGATCTGGCGAGCGCGGATCACGAATCGTCGCCGGGAGACAGCGTCGCTATCCCTCTTCAGCGCCGTCGAGTTCTGCCTCTGGGACGCGTGGGACGACCAGACGAACCTCCAACGGAACCTCTCGACCGGCGAGGTCGAGGTGAGGGACGGCGTGATCTATCACACGACCGAGTACCGAGAGCGAAGGAACCATTTCGCCTACTTCGCGTGCTCGGAGGACCTCGTGGGTTTCGACACGCAGCGCGAAGCGTTCCTCGGTCCACACCGGGGATGGGACCGGCCACTCGTCGTCGAGCGTGGCCGGTCCGAAGACTCGATCGCGCACGGCTGGGCGCCGATCGGCTCCCATCACATCGAGCTGGAGCTCGGTCCGGGCGAGACCCGGGAGGTCGTCTTCCTGCTCGGATACGGGGAGAACCCGCCCGACGCGAAGTTCGATCCGCCCGGCTCTCGGACGATCGACACGCGACGCATGGCCCCCCTGATCGAGAAGTACCTGCGGACGGACGAGGTCGACCACGCGTTCGACCGGCTCCGGGAGCGATGGGCGGATCTCCTCGGTCGCGTCCAGGTCACCACGGCGGATGAGCACACCGACCGCATGGTGAACATCTGGAACGCGTACCAGTGCATGGTGACGTACAACCTCTCGCGGTCGGCGTCGTACTTCGACACCGGCATCGGCCGAGGGATCGGGTTCCGCGACTCGAGCCAGGACCTGCTCGGGTTCGTGCACATGGTCCCGGAGCGGGCCCGGGACCGGATCCTCGACCTCGCGGCGACGCAGCTCCCCACCGGCGGCGCCTATCACCAGTACCAGCCCCTCACGAAGCGCGGGAACGACGCGATCGGCTCCGGCTTCAACGACGATCCGCTCTGGCTGATCCTCGCCGTGGCGGCCTACGTGAAGGAGACAGGAGACCGTGGGATCCTCGACGAGCCGGCTCCCTACGACAACCGGGCGGGTTCGGAGACGCCTCTCTACGAGCACCTCCGGCGAGCGATCGGGTACACCCTCGATCGGCTCGGTCCGCACGGGCTGCCACTGATCGGGAGGGCGGACTGGAACGACTGCCTCAACCTCAACGCCTTCTCGGATGAGCCGGGCGAGGCCTTCCAAACCGCTCCCCAGCGCGAGGGTGGGGTGGCGGAGTCGGTGTTCATCGCGGGTCAGTTCGTGCTTGCGGCGGAGGAGCTCGCCCAGCTGGCAGAGCTGCGCGGGGCTCCGGAGGACGCAGCCAACGATCGGGCGCAACGCGCGCGGATGATCGAGGCGGTCCGCGACCACGGCTGGGACGGTGAGTGGTTCCGCCGCGCGTACGACTTCTCCGGCGACGTGGTCGGCTCCGCCGAGAACGAGGAGGGGCAGATCTGGATCGAGCCCCAGGGCATCTGCGTGATGGCGGGGATCGGGCTCGAGGATGGGAGGGCAGAACGCGCCCTCGACTCGGTCGCCGAACGATTGGCGACGCCCCACGGGCTGGTGCTCCTCGACCCCGCCTTCTCGCGGTACCACGTCGAGCTCGGGGAGATCTCCTCGTATCCGCCCGGCTACAAGGAGAACGGCGGGGTCTTCAGCCACACGAACCCATGGATCGCGATCGCCGAGACCGTAGTGGGCAACGCCGATCGTGCCTTCGACACCTACCTCCGGATCAACCCTTCCGCCCGGGAGGTGCTCTCCGAGGTGCACCGGTGCGAGCCCTACGTTTACGCGCAGATGATCGCCGGCAAGGAAGCGCCGACACACGGGGAAGCGAAGAACTCATGGCTGACCGGCTCGGCGGCGTGGAACTTCGTCGCGATCACCCAGTGGATCCTCGGGATCCGCCCCGTTCACGAAGGCCTCAGGATCGATCCCTGCCTGCCCGCGGACTGGAAGGGCTACGAGGCCGTCCGCCGGTTCCGGGATGCGACGTATCGGATCTCGGTGCGCAAGGAGCGAGGCGTCACCGGGCGAGTCACGTCGCTGCTGGTCGACGGCCGGCAGGTCGACGGGAACATCGTGGCACCCGCTCCCGAGGGGGCGGACGTGACGATCGAAGGCACGGTCACCTGACCGGTCGCGCCTCATCGATCGCGGTCGCTCCCGCAGCCAGCGCCGACACCGCCGTGGCGACGACCGGCACCAGGAACGCGATCCGCAGGGTGGCCAGGTCGGCGATGAAGCCGACGAGGAGCGGTCCGACGATCGACCCCGTGTAGCCGGCGGTGACGACGAGCGGCAGGGCGCTCGCGTGACCTGGACGGTGGATCCAGCCGGCAGCCCGGAACGCGAGGGGAACCACCGGGCCGAGGCCAAGGCCCACGATCCCGAGCGCGACGACCGACGGGACCAGCCGAGGGACGATCAGCATCGCGGCGAGCGCCGCGAACGCGCTCGAGGCGCCGACCCGGGCCACGGCCGCCTGGCCGAACCGTGCGACGATCCGATCTCCCGACGAAGCGCGATATCGCCATCCCGGCGGAGAACGCGACGACGCCGAGGCCGGCTGCGCTGGCGGCAGCGCCCACCGACTCGCGAAGGAAGACGGCGCTCCATTCGACCGCGATCCCCTCCACCAGGAAGGAGCCTGCGGCGACCAAGCAAAGCAGGAGAAGTGCCCGGGTTCGGCCTCGCCCGGCCGACGCGCGGATCATCCGGCACCTCGGCCATTGTCTCCTCCGGCGACCCCTCGGCGGCTTCCTCCGCACTCGGCAACCACCGAAGGAACCCGCCGCTGACCAGGACGACCAGCGCAGCCGAGATCGGGAGATGGATCCCGATCGACAGGCCGGCGGCGATCCCCGCCGAGGCGAGCGCGGCCCCGACGAACAGCGCCACGCTCCAGGTGCCGTGGATCGCGGCCATCACCCGGCGTTCGAACCGACGCTCGACGGCGACCGCCTCGATGTTCAACGCCACGTCGATAAGCCCCGCCAGCAGGCCGATGCCGAGGAAGAGCACGGTGAGCGACACGAGACCGCCCGCCGCCGGCAGGAGCGCGAACCCCACGCCCATCACCGGGATGCCGCCGCGGACGACCCGACGGCCACCCCACCGTCGGACCGCCGGGTCCGCTACGCGGGTTCCCACGAGCAGACCCACCGCGAAGCCCGTCAGGGCGATCCCCAGCCCGGAGGCGTCGAGCCCCGCCTGCGCCTTGATGCGTGGGATCCACGGCCCGAGGAGGCCGGACAGCATCGCGTGCGCCGCGAACGCGGTCGTCACCCCAGCGCGCGCACGGCGCAGGGCGCGCTGATCCTCGCCGGCGGTCGCCATGGAGAGAGTCTGTGCGACGAGAGCCGGGGTCGGCACGTTGGCCCGGCGACCGTTCGCTAGGCTGCTCGGATGCCGCCGTCCGATCCTGACGTCGGCGCGTCACGTTGGTGGCGCGACGGCGTCCTGTACCAGATCTATCCACGGTCCTTCGCCGACACGACGGGAAGCGGGCACGGTGACCTCCGAGGGGTGATCGAGCACCTCGACCACCTGTCATGGCTCGGCATCGACGGCATCTGGCTCAGTCCGATCAACCCCTCCCCGGACGCCGACTGGGGCTACGACGTCGCGGACTACACCGATGTCGATCCGGACTTCGGCACGATCGAGGATCTCGATCGGTTGGTGGCGGAGGCCGCCGATCGCGGGATCCGCGTGCTGATCGACCTCGTGCCGAATCACACGAGCGACCAGCACCCTTGGTTCGTGGATGCGCGCTCGGGTCGCACCGCAAAGCATCGCGACTGGTACGTGTGGGCGGACGCCACGCCCGACGGGGCGCCACCCAACAACTGGCGGTCGTCGTTCGGCGGCCCCGCCTGGACGTGGGACGAGGACACGGATCAGTTCTATCTGCACAACTTCCTGGCGGAACAGCCCGACCTGAACTGGTGGAACCCCGATGTCGGCGACGCCTTCGAGGACATCGTCCGCTTCTGGCTCGATCGAGGCATCTCCGGGTTCCGGATCGACGTCGCGCATGCGCTCATCAAGGATCGCTCGCTGCGGGATGACACCGTCGCCCTCGAGACGGACCATCCGAGCATCCGCCGGCACGGTCTGCGCTCGGACTTCAGCATGAACCGGCCTGAGGCCCACGACGTGCTACGGAGGTGGCGCACCGTTGCCGACCCCTACCGCGCGGTTCTCCTGGGAGAGACGTGGGTGCTGGACCTGGAGGCGCTCGGGCGCTTCTACGGAAGCGGCGAGGACGAACTCCACCTCGCGCTCAACGTGCCGTTCGTGTTCTCGATGCCGGGCGCGGAGATGCGCGAGATCGTCGATCGAACCCAAGCCGTGTTGCCCGCGGCCGCGTGGCCCTTGTGGAACGGGTCGAACCACGACGCCGGCCGGTTCGCGAGCAGATGGTGCGACGGCGACGAACGACGCATCCGAGCCGCCCTCCTCACGCTCCTCACGCTCCGAGGCACGCCGCTCCTCTACTACGGCGACGAGATCGGGATGCGGAACGTCGACGTGCCTCGCGACCGGCTCATGGACCCGGTGGGTATCCGTCACTGGCCGGAAGATCCGGGCCGGGACAAGGGCCGGACGCCGATGCAGTGGACGAGCCACGGCGGGTTCTCGAGCGCCGACGTCGAGCCGTGGCTCCCGATGGGCGACGCGGCAGCTCGCAACGTCGCCGATCAACGGGAGGACCCGGACTCGATGCTTCACCTCTGCAGGGACCTGATCGCCCTCCGGCGCGATCGCGAGGACCTGCGCTCCGGGTCGTACGAAGGCCTCGAGACATCGGCCGGGATCTGGGCGTGGCGGCGGGGGAGGCGGACGGTGATCGCCGTCAACCACGGCGAGGGGCCGGCCGAGTTCGCGATCGGCTCCGGAGAGATCCTGCTCGCGACAGAGCGCAGCCGAGCGGGCGAGCGCGTGAACGGCGCCGTCCGGCTCGATCCGTGGGTAGCCGTGATCCTGGCCGTGGAGAACTAGCGGCCGTCAGTCCCGGACGATGCGGGCGTCGAGGGGGTCACCGGAACCCTGATCCCTCGCTCGACGAGCCGCCGGGTGATGCGCTCGCGGAGCAGGCGTTCCACGTCCATCACCTTCGAAGGCCGGGTGTCGGCGATCACTCTCATCACGAGTGCGTCGTGGCCCATGCGCTCCACACCGAGCACGCTCGGCGCTTCATGGATCCACTCGGACAGGGTCCGATCGTCCTTCAGCTCCTCGAACAGCTCTTCGAGGACGCTGCGCAGGTGCTCGACGTCCTCGTCGTAGGCGGTGCGGACATCGATGATCGCTCGTGCCCACCCCTTCGACCGGTTGCTCGCGACCACGATGTTCCCGTTGGGCACGAAATGAAGGGCCCCGTCGAACGCCCGGAGGCTGGTCACCCGGAGCGTGAGGCTCTCGACGCGGCCCGCCACCTTGTTCGACGGGGTCTGGATCTCGAGGTTGTCGCCGACGCCGAACTGGTTCTCCAGCAGGATGAAGAACCCGGACAGCGTGTCCCTCACCAAGCTCTGTGCGCCGAACCCGAGCGCGACCCCGGCCACCCCGGCGCTCGCGAGAAGCGGGGCGATGTTTTGGCCGAGCTCCCCCAGGGCCATGAGGACGGCGAGCGCCCAGATCACGACGATCAGCGCGGTGGACAGCGCACCGGTCAATGTCGCCGCTCGCTGGAGGTTCAGCTCCTGCGTGACGCTCGCCTTGCCCTCGAGCTTCTTGCGGAATCGGTTCACGACCAGTCGCGACGCAAGGGTGACCAGGACCGCTGCGCCCAAGATGATCACGATCCTCACCCAGGGCTCGCCGAACCAGTCGGTCTCTCCATCCGTCGTGACCTGCGCGAGCACGTTCATGAGCCCCCATGCAACCGGGCGGGCCGCCCCACGTCAACGACGCGGTCAGGTTCGGCGTCTGGCGGGTGGACGGTCCGAGGCTCTACGCTTCGCGTCGATGTCCACACCTGGGGGGTCACGGGAGCCGACCGACCACGGTCAGTACTACGAGACGCTGGTCGAAGCGAGCCCCACGGCGATCGTCGCCTGCGACCCCGAGCTGATCGTCATTTCGTGGAATCCGGCGGCCGAGCGTCTGTTCGGATATCGGCAAGAGGAGGCGATCGGACGGCACGTCGACGAGTTGGTGGGCGATCACGAGTCCATCCGTGCGGAGGCCGAGGCGATCAGCCAGCGGGTGCTCGCCGAACCGATCCAGCTCGTGACGCGCCGCTCGAGGAAGGACGGTTCGCTCGTCGACGTCGTCCTCCGATCCGTTCCGATCGTCATCGACGGCGAACTCGTCGGCGCGTTCGCGATGTTCGAGGACGTCGGCGAGCTGGTTCGCCAGCGCCGATTCTTCGAGTCTCTGGTCGAGATGAGTCCGGCCGCCGTCATCATGGTCGACGAGCACGTGATCATCAGCCTCTGGAACCCCGGAGCCGAGCGGCTATTCGGCTACAGCGCGGCCGAAGCGATCGGCGCGAATCTGGACGACCTGATCGCGAAGGATCCCGAGATCTACGCGGAGGCGACGGCCTGGAGCAGCGAGGCGTGGAAGGGCGATTCGTTCCGTCGGATCGGCCGGCGGACCCGCAAGGACGGATCGCTCGTCGACGTGGAGATCGTGGCCGTCCGTGTGCTCCTCGAGGGCGCTCCCATCGGCTTCTACATCATCTACCACGACATCACCGAACTGGAGCAGACACGCCGGCGTCTCGAGACCCGGATCGACGAGCAGATGGCGGAGCTCGTCCGTACCGGCGAGCTGGCCCGGTTCCTGCCGAACCAGGTCGCCGAGGGCTTGCTCGGAGGCAACCTCCAAGCGGAGGAGCCGCTCCAGCGCCGGAGGATCACCGTGTTGTTCGCCGACATGGTGGGGTTCACCGATCTGTCGGAGAGCCTGGAACCGGAGGAGCTGGCCGAGGTGTTGAACGGCTACCTACGGGAGATGACGGCAGCGGTCCTGGCCCACGGAGGCTCGTTGGACAACTTCATCGGGGACGGCGTGATGGCTGTGTTCGGCGCTCCGCGGGAGCGCCCGGAGGCCGAGCAGGCGTGGGCGGCCGTCCAGGCCGCGATGGAGATGCGCGCGAGATGCCGTCAGTTGGCATCGTCGCTCCGCGAACGAGGCATCCCCGCCGATCCGGACATCCGCGTGGGCTTGAACACGGCGCATTGCACGGTGGGTGTCTTCGGCAGCGAGGTGATGCGCGCTTACAAGGCAGTCGGCTTCGCGGTCAACGTGGCGGCCCGTCTCCAGACCGCGGCCGACCCCGGATCGATCCTCTGCGGGTTCCGCACGTACGCGCTGGTCAAGGACCGAGTTCGGGCCGAGGAACGCGGCGCGCTGTCGGTGAAAGGTGCCCTCCGCCCGGTCGAGGCCTGGGAGATCGTCAGTCTGATCGACCCGTGAGACCCTGCCGATCGGCATCCTCGATCCGCGCGTCGATCGCTTCGAGCACGCGAGCGGTCGCCTCGAGCACCAGACGCTCGCGCATCTCCGCAAGCTCCTCCTCCGTCATGCCTTCGAGCGGCGGGATCGCCTGACGGCCGTGCTCCCGGAAGGCATAGGCCGCCTCGCCGTGTTCGGCGAGGTCCACGCCGGAGTCCTCCGCATCCGCGGGCACCCGGAACCCGACGAGACGATCGACGAGCTTCAGGATCATCCAGGTCGCCACGAACGAGAAGACGAGCGTGATCCCTGCGGCGGCACCCTGACGCGCGAGCTGCGCCCACCCGCCGTCGGCGCCGGCCGGATTCACCGCGATGCTCGCGAACACGCCGGTCAGCAGCGCACCGACCAACCCGCCCACCATGTGGACGCCGACCGCATCGAGCGAGTCGTCGTAGCCGAGTCGCGACTTCATCTCGACGGCGGCGAAGCACACCGCGCCCCCGAGAAGCCCGATCGCGAGGGCAGGCAACGGTCCCACGAACCCGGCCGCCGGCGTGATCGCGACCAGTCCGGCGACGGCCCCGGTCGCTCCGCCCACGGCGGTCGCCTTCCCGTGCCGCAACCGCTCGGGGACGAGCCACCCGATCATCGCGCCCGCGGCGCCGAGATGCGTGGCGAGGAGCGCCGATGAGGCGAGCCCGTTCGCACCGAGCGCGCTCCCCGCGTTGAAGCCGAACCACCCGAACCACAGGATCCCCGCTCCCAGGACCACCATCGGAACGTTGTGGGGCGCGAAGTTCCCTCGTGGATAGCCACGACGCTTGCCCACGAAGAGGGCGGCTGCCAGCGCCGCCGCGCCCGCGCTGATGTGCACGACGGTTCCACCCGCGAAGTCCAGCGCGCCGATCCCGTCGACGCCGAGGAACCCGCCGCCCCACACCCAGTGCGCGAGCGGGGCGTAGACGATCAGCGACCAGAGTGCGACGAACGCGACGTAGCCGCCGAAGCGCACCCGCTCCGCGAACGCGCCCGCGATCAGCGCGGGGGTGATGACGGCGAACATCATCTGGAAGGATGCGAAGGCCGAGTGCGGGACGGTCGGCGCCAGCGCGTGCGGCGCCTCGCCCACCCCTCCGAATCCGACGTGCGCCAGCCCGCCGATCACACCTCCGATGTCGGGCCCGAACGCGAGCGTGTAACCGGCCAGCACCCAGACGACCGAGACGATCGCGATCGCGGCGACCGACTGCATCATCGTCCCGAGAACGTTCTTGGAACGGACCAGACCTCCGTAGAAGAGCGCCAATCCCGGCGTCATGAACAGCACCAGTGCCGCGGATCCCAGCACCCACCCCGTGTCGCCGGTGTCGATCGCGATCCCTGGCCCCATCCCAACCCCCGTCCCTCGCGGATGGCTCCTTTATGGGGCATGCGGGGAGGAGATCGGTGACGTTCGTGTTTCGTTCAGGTAAACGATGCCCGCCGTCGCGACGGCGGGCATCGTGGTGGCGAGAGTTGCCGGGTTCAGTCGTCGAGCCGGCGTTCCAGCTTGGTGAGTCGCTTCTCCAGATCATGGACGCGTTTGTCGCCGTCCTTCTTGCCTCGCCGGCGGAGCGCGAACCTCGTCGCCAGGCCAAGGAAGCCCACGCCCGCGAGCGCTGCGCCCGTCCGTTTCGCCACCCTCGCGGCGGCCGGCAAACGCCCCTCGAGCTGCCGGAGCTCCCCGTCCAGACGGTCTCGGGTCTCCTCGATCTCCTTCATCGTTTCAGCTGCTGTTTCGCCCACTGGACGTCCTCCTTCAAAGACTCTTGGGTGAGCTCGGGCTTGGTGGCGCTCGAACGGAGCCATCCCCGAGCCGCCAGGATCGCGACCGCCGCCAGCAGGCCGAACACGCCCGCCACGATCAGCATCGCGGCCCATCGGGGCAGGACGAGGTCGAGCGCTTCGGCGCCGGCCATCCCCAGGAAGCCGATCACGAACAACCCCAGCACCGCCGCGGCGCCGAACACTCCGACGGCCTTGGCCCGCGTGCCAACCATCTCGCCGATCTCCTGCTTGGCGAGCTCGATCTGCTTGCTGACCAAGGTCTGGATGTCCGCGGCGATCGATCGGAGCAGCGGGCCGGTGCCCTTGGCTCCGTTGGTCGATACGGGCGCGACCGGCGGAGCCGTCCCCGCTGGGGGAGAACTGGCCTCCGGCGCACCATCCCCTCCGTCGTTGCCGAACTGAACTTCCACGGTTTCCTCCTCCCTCCGCTCCTCGACCCGTGCATGATCGCGGAGCGCGCGTTCGTCTGCTTCCATCAGTCTGTCGGGGTCGAGCGCGCGTGGCCACAGGCGCCGCGCGCGGACGACATTCATCTCGGCGCCGAGCAACGTCACCTGGGCGCCGAGGTAGATCCAGGTGAGGAGCCCGATCACCACCGCGAAGAATCCATAGGTCCTCTCAGCGGATTCCAGCTTGTGCCCGATCACGTATCCGCCGAGTGCCTGGAGCACGGTCCAGACGACCCCTGCGAAGATCGCGCCGACGACCACATCCCGCCAGCTGACGTCCTCGACCGTGAGCACCCGGTACGCCACGAGGAAGATCAGGACGTTCAGGACCAGGGTGCCTGCGATCCCGGCGAGGCGGATCGCGGCCGGCGCTTCCTCCGTCCCCGCCGCCACACCCCCGAGGAAGCTTGCGAGCAGCACGAACACGCCGAGCGTGAGGAGCATCAGCACCGCGCGGAGCAAGGCGACCGGGAAGCTCGGCTGCCGTTTCATCGGGACGTCCCAGACGTGGTCCATCGCGTTCTGCGCAGCCTTGATCCCGGCGAGCCCGGCCCACAGGGCACCCCCGATCCCCAGGGCAAGGGCCAAGCCCTTGTCCGGCAGTGAATCGACCTTCAACCGGTCGCCGATCACGGGGAACTGCGACAGGGCGGCGTCGACGAGTCGATCCTGCATGTCCGACTCCTTGAAGAGCATCGCCGTGAGCGTGACCAATGCGAGGAGCAATGGGAACAGTGAGAAGAACCCGTAGTACGCGATCAGGGCGGCGAGTTGTCCGGCCCGATCTTCCCCGAACTTCTTGAGGACCGCCAACGGGAACGCCAGGAACGGCTTCCTCCGCTGCGCGTCGTCGGCGCGACGAACAACGCCCTGGACCGATTCCACGGTGAAGGGGATACCCGCGCCGACGTCGCCTTCAAACGAAGCGCCCGGCGCGCACCGCTGCTCTAGGCCAGCGCCTCCTCCAGCGCCCGGCGGACCAGCACCTTGGAGAGCGCCCGGCGATACTCCTCCGAGCCGAACGAGTCCGAGGGCGGGGCCGACCCTTCGTCAGCTCGCTCCGCGGCGGTCGCCGGGTCGGCCCCGCCCGCGAGCGCTTCCTCCACGCCGGCGGCCCGCAGCGGCGTGAGGCCCATGTTGGTCAGCGAGACGTTCGCGCTCCCGTTCATCCGCACCGCGGCGACGCCGACGACCGCCCAGTCCATGGCCCGCCGGGTGAACTTCTGATAGCTCCACCCGCCGGCAGTCTTCGGCACACGGATCTCGGTGAGCACCTCGTCGTTCGCGAGCGCGGACTGGAACAGCCCCGGGAACATGTCGCCGGCCGCGATCTCCCGGGTCCCGCCCGGCCCCGTGGCGACGAACGTCGCGCCGAGGGCGAGCAGCACCGATGGCATATCGCCGGCCGGATCCGCGTGGGCGACCGCCCCGCCGATCGTCCCCATGTGCCGGACCTGCGGGTCGCCCACCTGCCCCGCGACGGACGCGACGATCGGAGCGAGCTGCCGGAGCTCATCCGACGCCTCCAGATCGTGGTAGCGGGTGAGCGCTCCGATGGCCACACCGCCGTCGTCTTCACGGATATAGGAGAGGTCGCGGAGCCGGCCGATGTCGATGAGCTTCGTGGGCATCGCGAACCGGAGTTTCATCTGCGGCAGGAGCGAATGCCCTCCGGCCAGCAGCTTCGCGCCGTCGTCGGCCTGCAGCGCCGCGATCGCGGCCTCGACCGAGTCGACCCGCTCGTAGTCGAACGCCGCCGGGATCATGCCGCACCTCCTCGGTCGGCCGGTGCACTCGGCAGGGTGCCCTTCGCGTCCTGGATCGCACGCCAGACACGTTCCGGCGACGCCGGCTTCTCGATCTCCGTCACGCCCAAGTGCGAGACGGCGTCGATCACCGCGTTGATCACCGCGGGAGGCGCGGCGATCGTCCCCGCCTCCCCGATCCCCTTCACGCCGAGTGGGTTCGTGGTCGACGGGGTCTGGTGCGAGCCGTCGGTGGTGATCGCCGGGATCTCGACCGCGGTCGGGACGAGGTACTGCGTCATCGTCGAGGTCGTGAGGTTCCCGGATTCGTCGTAGATCGCCTCCTCGTAGAGGGCCTCGGCGATCCCCTGGGCGACACCGCCGTGGATCTGTCCGTCGACGATCATCGGATTGATCACGATGCCGCAGTCGTCGACGGCGACGTATTTCACGATCTCGGTCGCGCCCGTCTCCGTGTCCACCTCGACGACGCAGATGTGCGCACCGCCTGGCCACGTGAAGTTCGGTGGGTCGTAGACGGCGGTGGCGTTCAGATGGGGCTCCGTCCCCTCGGGCAGCGAGTGGGCGTGCCATGCAGAGAACGCGATCTCCGGGATCGTCTTCGCCTTGTCGGGAGCGCCGGCGACGTGCCAGGACCCCTCGCCCCATTCGAGGTCGTCCTCGGAGACCTCGAGCTCGTGCGCCGCGATCGTCCGCGCCTTCGCCTTCACCTTCTCGACGGCGAAGTGGAGGGCGGCGCCTCCGACGGAGACCGACCTGGATCCGTACGTGTCCATCCCGAGCGGCGTGATCAGCGTGTCACCGTGGAGCACCTCGATGTCGTCCGGCGTCACGCCGAGGCCGTCCGCCACGATCTGCGCCCACGTGGTCTCGTGCCCCTGACCGTGCGGCGACGTGCCCGTCTTGACCAGCACCTTGCCGGTCGGCAGGCATTCGATCGTCGCGCCGTCCCAACCGCCGGCCGCGTATCGGAGCGCGCCGAGGATGTTCGAGGGCGCCAGGCCGCACATCTCGATGTAGGTCGACAGGCCGACCCCGAGCTGTTTCGTGTCGCCACGTTCGCGGCGGTCGCGCTGCTCCGCCCGGAGCTTGTCGTACTCGACGAGTCCCAGCGCCGTGTCGAACGTCGCCTGGTAGTTCGCCGAGTCGACGTTCAACCCGGAGATCGCCGCCGTCGCTTCCGAGAACGCTGGTTTGAGGTTCATCCGCCGGACCTCGACGGGATCCTTGCCGATCCGCCGGGCGAACGTATCGACGAGCCGCTCGATCACGTACGTCGCCTCCGGTCGGCCGGCGCCGCGATAGGCATCGGTCGGCGTCGTGTTCGTCACGATCCCGGTGAACTCGAACCAATAGGTCTCCGGATCGTAGGGACCCATGTACACCCAGGCACCCAGCTCGGGGATGCCCGGTGTGAGCAGCTGGTAGTAGGCGCCCATGTCCGCCAGCTCGACGAACTTCATCCCGATGATCTTCCCGTCCTCGGTGCCGGCGATGGTGCAATCGTGGATCACGCCGCGCCCGTGGGTCGTCGCCACGTAGTTCTCCCGGCGACCCTCGATCCATTTCACCGGGCGGCCGAGCTTCCGCGCGAGGCCGAGCGCGAGCGCCTCCTCCGCGTAGACGTTGAGCTTCGAGCCGAAGCCGCCCCCGACGTCCGGAGCGATCACCCGGAGCTTCTGCTCGTCGATCCCCGTGACGCCGGAGAGCGTGACCTTCGCGATGTGCGGGATCTGCGTTGCCGACACGAGGGTCCACTCGTCCATCGCCGGGGCGCCGTACGCGAGACACCCGCGTGGCTCGATCGCGTTCGGGATCAGCCGCGGCTGCACGTACCGCTCCTGCACGACAACCGGTGCCGAGTCGAAGACCGTTTGATCGCCGGCGCCCCCGTGGCTCCAGTGCACGACCGAGTTCGTCCCCAGGTCGTCGTGGATCAGCACCTCGTCCTTCGCCGCGTCCTCCAGGTCTATGACCGCGGGGAGCTCGGTCGCGGTGACGGCCACCGCCTCCGCGGCATCGATCGCCTGCTCACGTGACTCCGCAACGACCACGGCGACGGCATCGCCGTTGAATCGGACCTTGTCCGACGCGAGGGCGTAGTGCACCGGCACCTTGATGTCCTCGGTGATGGGCCACACGAACGGCAGCGCTCCGAGCTCGAGGTCCGCAGCGGTGAACACACCGACGACACCCGGCATCGACGACGCCTCGGAGGTCTCGATGCCGTCGATCGTCGCGTGGACGTACGGTGGGCGAGCCAGCGCCATCCACAGCATCCCCGGCATCGTCCAGTTGTCGATGAAGTTCGCCTGGCCGGTGATCAGCTGCGGGTCCTCCTTGCGCAGGACCGGCTGACCGATGAAGGTCTCGGTGGTCGCCATCACGCACCCCCTCGACCGGCGCCCGCCATGGATCCGGCGGCATCGAGGATCGACTTCACGATGTTCTGGTAACCGGTGCAGCGACACAGGTTCCCCTCGAGCGCCAGCCGGACGTCCTCCTCCGAGGGGCTTGGGTTCTCTCTCAGGTAGCTCGCCGCCGCCATCAGCATCCCGGGCGTGCAGTACCCGCATTGGAGCCCGTGGTTCCGACGGAACGACTCCTGGAGCGGGTGGAGCTCATCGCCTTCCGATAGACCTTCGATCGTCGTGAGCTCGCGGCCGTCCGCCTGCGCGGCCAGCAACGTGCACGACTTCACGGACTCTCCGTCCAGCAGCACCGTGCAGGCGCCGCAGCTGGACGTGTCGCACCCGACGTTGGTGCCGGTGAGCCCGAGGGTCTCGCGGAGGAAGTACACGAGGAGCGTGCGGGGCTCGACATCGGCCTCTCGCATCGCCCCGTTGACGGTGACGGAGACGGTCGTCACGGGGGCCTCCTTCTGCAGTCGTGCTGCTGCCTTGGGGGACGGCCAAGCAGCCGGAGTGTAGACCTGAGTCGGAGAGCGGTCGAATCGAGCAGGTGGTCGAGGAGCTGCCTATCGAGACGGCGGCGGGCTGAGTGCGGCCGACCCCGTGCAGTCCGACCCGACGCCGTGGGTGACGTCTCCTGCCCTCGTCACGCGGATCCAAAGGCACAGACCCCTGGGTGCCTGGGCCGCCGCCGCCCAGGCGTCGGTGGTGGCGGCGACCGAAACGATCTCCGGTGTCGTGGAGGGCCCGTCGACGTACGCGTACGCGGGCTCCAGGACGCTCAGTTGCGCCGGCCCTGCGTCGAGGAAGCTTCGATGTGCCGCGAATGCGATCTTCGCCGCGTCGAGCGCGATCTCGGTTGCGTCCTCGGCGGCCTGCGTCGAGGAACCGGTGAGGCTCTCCGTCTGAGCGACTTGGCTCTCGGTCGGCACCTCTCTCCGCGAGGTGCGAGAGAAGCTCTCCCGCTCACTGGCCACGACCCAATTCGAGAAGAGTCCGACGCCCAGCACCAGGAGCGTGAGGAAGACCGCCAACCTCACCATCGTCGGATCGAACTGACGGCGGAGCGGCACCGTGGTCCTGAACGCGAAGGAGTCGTCCATCCCCGCTCTATCGGCCACTTCCGCCTTGCGGCTGAGGACGAAGCTGGTGGCTACCAGGAGGAGGCGGAGGCCGCCATGGCGGCGCTCCCCGTGCAGGGCGTCCCGCTGCCGTAGGTGGTGACGCCACTCGCGTCGATCCGCGCCCACCAGCACGTGCCCGACTCCGATCGGACCGCCGCGCCGAACCCGGTCGCGTCCACCGCGTACGAGATCGTCATCGGATCCTTCGCGGGACCGGACGTGAAGTGGAGTCCCGGATCGTAGGCGGACAGCGTCGCGAGATCGGTGGTGAAGCTCCCGCTCTCGGCATGGAGACTGAGCGCGACGACGACCGCGCGACCTATCGTTCCCTGGGCCGCGGCATCGTAGGCCCGGTCGATCTGGGAAACGGCCTGCTCCTGGTTGTCGGCGATCTGCGTGCCGGCCTCGTCGGCGCTGCGGAGGAACACGAAGGCCAGCACCCCCGCGACGACGAGGCCGGCCGCGATCCACAGGAGCCGCAAGTCGAACGATCGTGCCGCGCGCTTGGGCTTCCCCCCGCCGAGACGCGCGCGCCGCTTGGCGGGCTCGCCGAAGTGGAACTCGTCGTTCATGCCCCCAGTATCGGTCACCGGCGACCGGACATGAGGAGCGGAGTGCGGGCGTACCATCCTCGGGTGAGCGAGATCGGCGAGGTGCTCGCCGCGATCGAGGCGCTATCTGCGAAGGGCGAGCGCATGGCCCTCGCGACGATCGTCGCGGTGCGAGGATCCACCTATCGGCGCCCGGGGGCTCGCCTCCTGGTCCCCGAGGAGGGCTCACCGGTCGGGAACATCTCCGGAGGCTGCCTCGAGGGTGACGTGGCCGACATGGCTCGCGTGGTGATGGACGAGGGCCGGGCGCGCCTCGCCGGGTGGGACCTCACCGCCGACGATGATGCCGTGTGGGGCCTGGGCCTCGGGTGCAACGGGGCGATCGAGGTGTTCATCGAGCCGGCCGAGAAAGCTGCCGAGGTCGCCGGCGTGCTTCGAACCGCCCTCGAGGAGGAACGGCCGATCAGCGTCGTGACGGTGGTCGAGTCCTCACACGTCCGCGTCGAGCCCGGCGCGCGTCTCGTCGTCCGGCCCGACGGCACCGCGGATGGGTCGCTCGGCGACGGCTCCGTGGACGCGGCGGCCGTGGAGGCCGCGCAGGCGCGACTCCGAGAAGAGCGATCCGAGGTCCTGACGATCGCCGAGGGCGTTCGCGCATTCGTCGAGGTGCTGGATCCTCCCCTCCGGCTCGTCGTGTGCGGAGCCGGACACGACGCGATCCCGCTCGTCCGGTCGGCGTCGGTGCTCGGATGGAACGTGACGGTGGTGGACGACCGCCCGGCGTTCCTAACGCCCGAGCGGTTCCCCGAGGCCGCCGGTTTCGTCGCGATCGACGAACCGGTCGATGCGGCGAAGGCGGCACAGGTCGACGAGCGCACGTTCGCCGTCGTGATGACGCACAACTTCCTCCGGGACAAGGAGTACGTCCGCTCGTTGCTCGGATCTCCGGCCGTTTACATCGGGATGCTCGGGCCGGGCGCCCGAACGGAGCGGCTGTTGATGGAGCTCCGGGAAGAGGGTGTGGGGATCGGGGACGCGGATCGTGCTCGGGTCCACGGACCCGCGGGACTCGACCTGGGCGGCGAGGGACCGGAGGAGATCGCCCAGGCGATCGTCGCGGAGATCGTGGCGGTCAAGCGGCGGCGGGAAGGAGGGTTCCTGCGAGACCGACGAGGGCCGATCCACGATCGTCCCCGGCCGGGCACGGAAGCTCGGGAGTCCTAGACGCGGCCGGAGAACGTGTCGCAGGCGTTCGGATCGCCGCTGCGGTACCCGGTGCGGAACCATTTCTGCCGTTGCAGCGAGGAGCCGTGCGTCCACGACTCGCGGTTGATCTGGCCTTGGATCTGTTCCTGGATGCGGTCGTCGCCGACGGCGGCAGCGGCGTCCAGCGCCTGCTCGATCTGCTCATCGGTGACGGAGGCCAGGATCCCCTCGTCCGCGTTGGCCGCCCACACCCCGGCGTAGCAGTCGGCCTGGAGCTCCGCCCGCACAGCGGCGCTCTGCGGGCCCTCTCGGTCGCCCCCGATCCGATCCAGCGTCCCCATGAGGTTCTGCACATGGTGGCCGTACTCGTGCGCCAGGACGTATGCCTCCGCGAACGGACCTCCCTCGGCCCCGAATCGCGCCTGCAGCTCCTGGAAGAAGCCGAGATCGACGTAGACCTTCTGGTCGACCGGGCAGTAGAAGGGACCGACATCCGAGGTGGCGGCACCGCAACCGGTGCTGGTCTGTCCGGAGAAGAACACCGTCACGGCCTGGCGGTACCCGTTCAACGCCCCGCCCCAGTACGTCTGGATGCTGTTCACGGTCCCGATCAGTCGGCAGTCCCGGCTCCTCTCCGCGTCCTCGGCGGTCTTGCACTCTTCGATGACCTCGCCCTGCTGCTGCTCGCCGCCTGCGATCACTCCGTCGAGAGATTGGAGCGCGCTCAGGTCGATGTCGCCGCCCAGAAGGGTGATCAGGAGAACGACGATGATCCCCACGACCCCGGCCCCGCCGCCGACCGCCACACCCCGCCCGCCGCGCATGCCTCGCATGCCACGTCGGTCCTCGACCTGTGTGGGGTCGAGCTTCGCCCCTTTTCGGAAGTCCATGAGGCCCCGATACCCGGAAGCGTTGCGCGGGAAACCAGAAGGTCTAGCGAGCCCGGCGCAGCTCCAGCCACAGGATCACATACGCGATCGTGGCGGCGATCCACACATCGAACGAAAGGGAGCTGAGCAGGTAGATCGTCTGCGGGAGTCCGCGCGCGCTGGGGTCGCCGGGGAAGAAGTTGTCGTCTCCGTAGGTCGAGATCGCGAGCGCGACCGCCGATGTCGCCACCCATGTGGCAAGCGAGACGAGGATCACGACCCGGAGAGGAACGAGCCAGCGTCCACTCTGGCGTCGCTCCGCCTTCGTGAGCTCCTTCCATCTCAGTGCGGCCGACTCGTATCCCTCGTCACCGTCGGTGAATCGTTCGATGGGCTCGCCCTCTCCCAACTCCTCCAGACGCCAGACCGCATACCCCTCGTCGTCGCGGACCACGACGAACCACTCGTTCGCGTCGAACGTCTCGAACCGACCGCCGAGAGCGCCGGCGTCAACCGGGTCCATGGGCTCCACGCGCCGAGCTTAGACCAGCGGCGTACGCTTCCGGACGTGCTGATCGAAGACAGATTCACCGTTCACACGCCGGTCGATCGTCTCTGGGCGTTCATCCAGGACGTCGAGCGGATCGCCCCCTGTCTGCCCGGTGCCGAGCTCACCGAGGTGATCGACGATCACACCTGGAAGGGGAAGGTCCTCGTGAAGTTCGGACCGGTACAGATGTCGTTCAGCGGCACGGTCGTCATGGAGGAGAGAGACGACGTCGCCCACCGGGCGAGGCTGTCTGCGAAGGGCGCCGAACAACGAGGCAGGGGCGTCGCGAACGCGAAGGTCGAATCCTGGCTCGAGCCCGCCGGTGAAGCGGGGACGACCGTGCACATCCGCTCGGACATCACGATCACGGGCGCGGCCGCGCAGATGTCCCGCGGACTGCTTCCCGAGGTCTCGAAGCTCCTCACCCGGCAGTTCGCCGACTGCTTGGAAGCGAAGCTGAACGAGGATGCCCCGGCGGCGGACCCCATCGCGACCACCGAGCCGGGCCCGACCGGGAACGACGCCGGGAACCCCGGACCGCCGCCGAAGGTGGCGCCCAGGGCGGTCGGCGGCTTCGGGCTCGGCCTCCGTGCCCTGTGGGCGACGATCGCGCGGCTGTTCTCGCGACCCTTCGGACGGCGCAACGGGTCGTGATCTCCGGGATCGTGCTGGCGGCCGGTTCGGGGACCCGATTCGGCGGAACGAAACAGGTGGCGCCGCACCGCGGCAAGCCGCTCGCCCAGCACGCCGTCGACGCCCTCGCTTCCGCCGGCGTCGACGAGCTGATCGTGGTCACCGGCCACGACGCCGATGCGGTCGAAGAGGCTCTTCGACTCCCGCCGCAGGGCCGGTTCGTCCGGAACCTCGACCACGCTTCCGGTCAGTCCTCTTCCCTGGCGGCAGGCCTCCACGTACTCGCGGACGACACGGAAGGCGCGGTGGTCCTGCTCGCCGATCAGCCGGGGGTGACCGATGCCGAGGTCCGCGCGCTGATCGACGCCTTCCGACGTTCTCGGAGCAGGATCGTCCGGATCGCGTACGAAGACGGCCCCGGCCCTGCCCTTCTTTCGCGTGAAGTGCATGCGGAGGCCGGGCACCTGCACGGGGACATCGGGGCCCGGGCCCTCGTCGCCTCGCACCCCGACTGGGTCGAGGAGGTCGCCGTGCCGTTCCGCGCGCCCCCGGACATCGACCGGCGGGAGGATCTCACCCTCGGGTGATCGATCACTCGCGCCGGGGGCGAACCATCGTCCTGTCCGTGGGCGCCCCGAACCCGAAACGCGTGTAGAGCCCGTGCGCGTCGCGTGTGTTGAGGAACCAGACCAGGTCTCTGTGCGGGGGGTGCTCGACGGCCTCCCGCACGAGCTCCACCCCGAGGCCGTGACCGCGGTGGCCCTCGATCACGAACACGTCGCCGAGCCACGCCATGCTCGAGTCGTCCGATATCACCCGCGCGAATCCCACCTGCTCGTCGCCCCGGTAGGCACCGATCACCCTGGTCGACTCGCGCACGAGACGTTCGATCGTGTCCCGATCGCGCCCGCGGACCCAGTACGCCTCCTCGGACAGATACCGGTGGACGGCATCCACGTCGACGCGGCCGCGATCGTCGTCCAGCTCGTAGCCGCCGGCGAGCTCGCGACGCATCAGCAGATGAAGCCCAGCCGCCGGTGCTCCAGAGCCGGGAGCACCTTCCTGACCCGTCTGAGCTCCGCCAGGTCCAGGTCGGCGGCCCACACACCGGACCCTTCCTCGGGCGCGTCCACGAGCACGTCGCCCCACGGCCCCACGATCATCGACCGACCGTAGGAGCGCCGGGAGTCCTCTGGCGATCCGAACTCGCCCCACTGCGCCGAGGCCGCGACGAAGCATTGGTTCTCGATCGCTCTCGCCCTGATCAGCACCTCCCAGTGCGCCACCCCAGTCTGGTGTTGGAACTGCGCGGGCAGGAGCACGAGCTCGGTGCCGAGCGTCATGAGGCCTCGGTACAGCTCGGGGAAACGCAGGTCGTAGCAGATGGACAAGCCGACCCGCAGGTCTTCGACCGGGTGGGTAACCAGCTCCGTGCCCGGAGTGAACGTCGCCGACTCGCGGAACGGCGGCTGGCCTTCGAGATCGACGTCGAAGAGGTGGATCTTGCGATACGTCGCGACGAGCTCCCCGGTGCGATCGAAGAGCGGCGCGGTGTTGTAGAGCCGGTCGCCGTCCCGCTCGTGGAGGCTCCCGCCGAGGATCCACATCCCGCGCGCACGCGCCACGCTCGACAGCAGGGCTGACGCAGGTCCACCGGGAAGCTGTTCTGCGACCTGCGGGATGCGGTCATCCGGGCCGAGGTAGGCGAAGAACTCCGGGAGCACCGCGATGTCGGCTCCCTCGTCTGCGGCCTCGTCCAACAGCACCTGCGCCGCGGCGAGATTGGAAGGGACATCGTCCCCCGACCGCATCTGGCAGACCGCCGCGCGCATGGACGGAGTGTAGGTGTCGACCGGTTCCTCAGCGGGACGGGCGCACGGCATCTCGCGAGGATGCCCGTGCAGACGCGGCTCGCTGCTCACCGTCGAGGAACCCCTCCAGCTGATCCATGAAGGTCTCCGGTGTGATCGGCTTCGAGAAGAACCCGTCGAACCCGGCGGCGAGCGCCCTCTCCCGCTCGCCCACCACTTCGAACGCCGTGAGGGCGAGGATGGGATATCTCGCGGCCGTATCCGATCCACGGATGGCGGCGAGCGCCTGGTATCCATCCATCACCGGCATGTGCAGGTCCATCAGGATCAGATCGGGGGCCGCTCTCTCGGCCGACGTGATCGCCTCCTCGCCGTTGCGGGCGAGCGTCGCCTCATGGCCGCGAGCGCGCAGGAGGTACCCGAGGAGGTCCAGCGCAGGCTCGGCATCGTCCACGACCAGCACGTGCGCCATCGTCAATCCTTCCTCGGGAGGATGAGGCTGACCCTGCTTCCTCGTCCCGGTCTGCTCTGCATCACGATCTCGGTCCCGAGGAGATCCGCCAGCCGGCAGCTGACGTGAAGCCCGAGCCCCGCGCCTCCACGGTCGGCCCCCTCGGGAGCGGGTCCGCGTTCGAACGGCTCCAACAAGCGTTCCCGATGCAGATCCGGCAGGCCGGCGCCCGTATCGATGACGTCCACCCGAGCCGTCCCAACTCCATCGCTCAAGACGCCCAGGATCTGCACGCCGCCGGTGTCCGTGAAGGAGATGGCGTTGCTGACCAGGTTGGCCAGGATCCGCGTGAGCGCCCGCTCATTCGTGAGAACGATCATCCCCGCGGGGATCTCCACCGTGAGTCGCAGACCCTTCTCGTCGGCGAAGCGCTGGAGTTTCGAGCGGACCTCGTTCACAACAGCACCGACGTCGACGGACGTGAGCGGCATCTGCACGGTGTCCGTTTCGATCCGGACCAGGTCCAAGACGTTGTCGATCGTCATCTCCAGCACGAGGGCACCGGACCGAACGTTCTGCAGCTGACGACGCTGCTCTTCATTCACCGATCCCGGGAGCTCCATCAGGAGGATCTCGGTGAAGCCGAGCACCGCGTTCAGGGGCGTTCGGAGCGAGTGGCCCGCTCCGGCGATCAGCCGCTCGAGACGCTCGCCCCGGGGCTCCTCCGACGTGTCCGTCTTCATGTCGATGCCTGGCCCTCGTTCGACTGATCCTCGGTGTCGACGACGCTCGTCCTGCCGGCGGCGAACCGCACGAGCTCGGCCCGGCTCTTGACACCGAGCTTGCGCAAGATGCTGGCGCGATGGGTCTCGACCGTTCTCGGCGAGAGGAACAGGAGGGACGCGATCTCCACGTTGGTGTGTCCGAGCACCAACAGGTCCAGCACCCCCCGCTCGCGTTCGGTGAGGGCTGCGATGGGATCCGCGTGCGTCGATGGGTTGGCCGCCTTGGTGGCGAGCATCGCCCCCAGTGCGGGCTGCACGTAGCGTTCACCGTTGAGGATCCGAGAGATGGCGTCCGGGAGCTCGGCGGCGGCCGCACCCTTCAGCAGGTAGCCCCTGGCACCCGCATCGATCGCCTGGCGGATGTCGAGAGGACTGTCGACCATCGAGAGCACCAGGATGCGCGCGTCCGGGAACCGCCCCGCGAACGCTTCGACGACCGCGGCACCCCGCAGGCCCTCCATCGACAGGTCGGTCACGATCACGTCTGGATCTCGATCGAGAGAGATCTCGAGCGCCTCCTCGGCCGAGGAAGCTTCCGCCACCACGGAGATGCCCGGATGCGACTCGAGCAGGAGCCGGATGCCGGCACGGACCACCGCATGGTCGTCCACCAGCATCGCGGTCGCGACCCGGCTCGTCATGCGCTCGCCCCTTTCGCCGACACCGCGCCGACCGGGACGCGCAACCTGACGGTCGTGCCCTTGCCCGGCGCGGAGTCCAGCTCCAGGTCGGCGCCGATCAGCGTGGCGCGTTCGCTCATCCCGAGGAGCCCGACGTGTTCCCCGCCGGAGTAGGAGATCTCGTGCACTTCGAATCCCGGCCCCTCGTCACGGATCTCGATCTCGACGTACTTCCGTCGGAAGCGGAGGGCGACATCGGCGTCCGCCTCCGCGGCGTGCTTCCCGATGTTGTTGAGTCCCTCCTGCACGATCCGATAGACGGCGACCTCCACCTGGTCGGGCAGACGCTGTGGCGCGCCCTCGAACCGGACCTTGATGGGCACACCGCGGCGCGAGCCCGCGATGTCGGCCAGCCGCTCGGTCGCGTTCGCGAGTCCATCCGACAGCTCCAGGGGGCGAAGGTTCCCGATCAGGCGGCGGACGGCCTCCGCGGAGTCCTGCGCCATCTCGCCGATCCGATCCGAGGTCTCTTTCGTCTTCCCTTTCGTCGTGGATCCGAGCGAGGCCGCGAACAGGGTGATCCCTGCGAGTGTCTGCGCGAGATCGTCGTGGAGCTCCCGCGAGACGTGTGCTCGCTCTTCCTCCTGGCTCGTCAGGACCCGCCCCAGCAGACGCGAACGATCGGCGTCGAGCGATTTCAGCATCTCCTCCGCTCGCGTTCGCTCGAGGAAGGACCCGACGACACTCGTGATCGCCTGGAGGAAGAAGATCTCGCTGTCCTCGAACGGGTTCGCGCGCTGCGACGCGGCCAACAGGATGCCGATCGGACGCGAGCCGACGCGCAGCGCGAGAGATGCGCAGGCGACGATCCCATGCTCCGTCAGCAGCGGCGGCAGCGACCCCCGCACCTGGGCCGTGGGCTCCTGCACCACGACCGGCCCGCCGTCCACGAGTGAGTACCAGAGGAGGCTTCCGGGGTCGGGGGGGAGCTCGAGCGAGCCGACGAGGCCCGGCGTCCATCCGGTCCCGTAGGCGAGGCGCATCGACGCCGACTCGAGGGGAACACTCTCGTCCACCACGAGGAACAACGCGGACAACGACAGATCCAGCGTCCTCGCGACGATGTGCGCCGCTTCGTCCATCAACGGTTCCACATCCGCGTGTGCCAGGGCTCGCATGCCGAGCTCCGCCACGGCCGCCTGCTGACGCACGCGCTGCGCGACCAGACGGGCGGCTTCGCGTCGCTCGGTGAGATCCCTCGTTACCCGCGCGAGGCCCAGGAGACGATGCCGCTCGTCACGCACCGGCGTCGTCACGAAGTGGCCCCAGAAGCGACTCCCATCCTTCCGGACGCGCCAGCCCTCTGCCTCGGCGGGGCCGTGCTCGATCGCGAAGCGCAGATCATCGACCTCCTCTTCCAGCCTGCGCTGCTCTTCGGGAGCGAACATCGAGATGTTCTGTCCGACGGCCTCCGAGTCGGTGTATCCGAAGAGTCGTTCCGCGCCGGGATTCCAGGAGACGATCGTCCCGTCGGGATCGAGCATCACCATGGCGTGATCCATCACGCTCTCGATCATCAGGCGGCTGCGGTGCTCGCTCTGCGTGTACGCCTCTTCGCTCGCCTTCCGATCGGTGATGTCGGAGAGCGCTCCCTGCCAATACAAGACCCGTCCGTCATCGTCCCGGATCGGATCGGCCTCGTCGTGAACCCACACGACACCGCCGTCCCCCGTGCGGTAGCGATACTCCGCGGTGAACCGACGCTCTTCGAGGCACGCCTCGTCGATCCGAGCCAACACGTCTTCGCGATCGTCCGAGTGGATCCTCGTGACCCAGAGGAACGGCTGCTCCAGCCATCGGGCGGGCGCGATGCCGAGCATGCGCTCCACTTGGGGGCTGACATACGTCATGGCCGGCGGACGGGAGCCGTCGTGCGTGTACGCGACGAGAGGGCTCTGCTCCACGATGCGGCGATAGATGGACTCCGAGCTCGCCATCCCATCAGGGATGACGACGTCGGCCCCCGCTTGCTCCTCCACCCCTCAAGCCTTTCCGGACCTCGGTGTGATCCCGGACCCTGACCTACTGCGTTTCCTGTATACGAACCCGCGGTGTTTCATGGAGGAGCATATGCCCGCGAGGCGGTCGATGTAACCCAGGTGAGGGAGATGGTCTGAGCAGTAGGTCTTCTTGAACGGTCACTGAACCTGAAGACATAGGAAAGGGAGCACCGAAAGGGAACTACGGTCGGCGCTCGAGCGCACGGCGTATCCCGTCGAGGGAACCCGGGTCTTCGAGGCTCGACAGATCCCCGGGGTCCTCTCCCAGCGCGGCAGCGCGGATCACCCTCCGTACGATCTTCGCGCTGCGGGTCTTCGGCAGCTCGGGAACGAACACCACTTTCGAGGGGAGGAACGAGCGTCCGAGGTGCTCGGCGACCACGTTCCGGAGTCTGGTGGCGAGCGCAGGGTCCGCCTCCAGGCCCGGCTTCAGCACCACGAAGCACCAGATGGTCTCTCCCTTGAGGGAGTGCGGCACCCCGATCGCGGCCGACTCCGCGACCGACGGATGGGAGGCGAGCGCGCTCTCTACCTCGGCCGGACCGAGGCGCTTGCCGGCGACGGAGAGCGTGTCGTCGGAACGACCGTGCAGGAACCAGAAGCCGTCTTCATCTCGAGTGGCCCAGTCGCCGTGGACCCAGATGCCGGGAAAGCGACGCCAGTACGTATCCAGGTATCGATCGGGATCGCCCCAGATGCCACGAGTCATCGATGGCCACGGTTGACGGCACACGAGCTCTCCCACCTCGCCGGGACCGACCGATGCGCCGGTCCCGTCGACGATGTCGACGTCCATGCCAAGGGCGGGCCCGCGAAGTGTGCTCGGCTTCAGGTCGCAGATCGGGAGCGGGGAGAGGAAGCAGGCGCCGACCTCGGTTCCGCCGGAGAGATTGATGATGGGGAGCCGGCCTCCCCCCACTTCTCGATGCAGCCACAGGTAAGCGTCCGGGTTCCACGGCTCCCCCGTCGACGCCAGGATGCGAAGCGAGGACAGGTCGTGCCGGCGCATGCGATCGGGGCCCGCAGGGATCAGGGCCCGGACCAGCGTCGGCGAGACACCGAGCGTCGTGATGCCGTGCCGCTCCGCCAACGCCCACAGGCGGTCGGGGCCGGGGTGGGTCGGAGCTCCCTCGTAGAGCATGACCGTCGAGCCGAGGGCGAGCGCCCCGACGATCTCCCACGGGCCCATGATCCAGCCCAGATCGGTGACCCAATGCAAGACGTCTCCCGGGCGGATATCCACCTGGTAGGCGACCTCCGCCGCGATCTTCACGAGGAACCCACCGTGTACGTGAAGAACCCCTTTGGGCTTCCCGGTGGTCCCGCTCGTGTAGCCGATGAACAGCGGATGTTCCGGGTCGAGCCGTTCGGCCTCCAACGGCTCCTCGGATCCACCCGAGACCAGGTCCGCCCAATCATGCTCGTCTCCGACAGCGCCCTCGCCCGCGTGCGCCAGCACGACGGTCGCCTCGACCGTCGTCGCGCGCACGCAGGCGAGCCGCGCGACCTCGGACATCGGGACGGCGCGCCCTTTCCGCAAGAACGCGTCGGCGGTGAGCACGACCTTGACGTTCGCGTCGTCCAGGCGGACGGCGACGGCGTCGGCGCCGAAACCGCTGAAGATCGGGACCCAGATCGCCCCGATCTTCGAACACGCCATCACCGCCGCCACGGTCTCCGGCATCATGGGCATGAAGATCGCGACGGCGTCGCGGGAGCCGACTCCCAGTCGCCGGAGCGCCCAGGCCAGCCGATCCGTCTGTTGCCGGAGCTCCGCGTAGGTCCACGTGCGCGTGTCCCCACCCTCTCCTTCCCACACCACCGCGGGAGCTTGGGGCGTTCTGGCGGCCCAGCGGTCGACGCACTGAGACGCGAGGTTCACGCGCCCGCCCCCGAACCACGTGGCCCATTCGACGCCCTGCGAGACGTCGCGAACCTGCTGGTAGGGCTCCAGGAACTCGATGTCGAGATCGCGGACCACCGCGTCCCAGAACCACTCGGTGTCCTCGATCGACCGCCGAACCAGGTCCTCGTACGACTCGATCCCGTGGACCCGCATGAAGCGGGTGATGTTGGCGTGCTCGACATATTCGTCGGTGGGCGACCAGATGATGTCGGTCACGCCGCCCACGATACGCGCGCGGCGCCTCCCCCCGGGCCGGTCGGACGGGTGCGGGAACCGGTTCACGGGCCATGTGCCTTCGATATATATGGGACCCATGGGGCTCCGAGTGGGCGTGGCCGGGGTCGGCTGGTCCGGCTTCTCCCCGACCACCGCGGGCATCTCCTACAAGGAGCTGATGTTCGAGGCCGCCCGCCAGGCGTACGCGGACGCGGGCCTCGACCCCCGCAGCGAGATCGACTCGTTCGTGTGCTGCTCGGAGGACATCGAAGAGGGAACGAGCATCTTCGACGAGTACGTCCCGGACCAGCTCGGCGCCGTGCAGCGGCCGGTGCAGACCGTCGCCTCGGACGGCCTCTTCGGAGTGGCGACCGCGGTGATGCTGATCCGGAGCGGGATCGCGTCGACGGTCGCCGTCGAGGCGCACTCGAAGGCGAGCGACGTCGTCTCCTCGGGCCGGGTCGATCGGTTCGCGATGGATCCCGTGCTGAACCGACCCCTCGGCATGTCTGCGACCGTGCTCGCAGGGCTCGAGATGCGTCGCTGGCTCCACGTGTCCGGTCGGACGGAGGACGAATGCGCAGACGTCGCCGCACGGAACCGCGATCACGCGAGAGAGAATCCGCGCGCCTCGTACGCGAACACCAAGGACCCGACGCCACTCTTCGACCCCCTCACCAAAGAGCAGGCCGCAGAGTCGGCGGACGGGTGCGTGGTGCTGGTCCTCGCCGGCGAGGAGAAGGCGCCGGCTGACGCCGTCTTCATCGACGGCGTGGGTTGGAGCCAGGACGCACCCTCCGTCGAGAGCCGGCGATGGGATCGCGCGGCGGCGGCCGAGCGGGCAGCCCGGGACGCGTACGAGCGCGCCGGGATCACATCGTCGGAGGTGGACCTCGCCGAGCTGGACGACACGTATGCCTACAAGCAGCTCCAACATCTCGAGGCACTCGGCTTGGAGAGCCTCGACGCCGGTCGCGTGAACCTCAGCGGCGGCGCCCTCGGCGAGGGGCACCTCCGGGAGGCGAACGGCCTCGCACGTGCCCTCGCCTGCATCGAACGGCTCCGCGCGGGCGACGCCCGCGTCGGCGTCGCCCAATCCTGGCGAGGCGTTCCCTCGACATCGGCGGCCGTCGCGGTGATGCGCCGATGAGCCCGCGCGTCGCCGTCGTGGGTGCGGGGATGACCAGGTTCGTCCGGCGCGCCCAGGAGACCGGCAAAGAGCTCTCGTCGATCGCGACCCGCGAGGCCCTCGCTTCGTGCGAGCTGAAGCTCGAGGACGTCGACGCGGTGTGTCTCACCAGCGCACCGGATGCGTTCGACGGCGTCCACCGCAAGGGTGACTACCTCGCCGACGGCGCCGGTGGCTGGGCCAAGCCGTACATCCGCACCTACGTGGGAGGCGGCAGCGGCGTGTTCACGGCGATCCAAGGCTGGTACACGGTCGCCTCCGGGATGGCCGATGTCGTCGTGTGTGTGGCCGAGGAGAAGATGTCCTCCTGCCAGCCGCACCCGCAGGGCGCCTTCCTCACCATCTTCGACAACATCCTCGAACGGCCGCTCGGGCCGAACCTGCTCTGGATCTTCGCGCTGGAGATGCAGCGCTACATGCAGGCCTACGGCCTCGACAAGCGCGACATCGCCCAGGTCGCCGTGAAGAACAAGCGCAATGCCGCCGACCACCCGGCCGCCCTTCTCGGCCAAGCGGACATCACGGTGGAGGACGTCCTCGCGAGCGAGACGCTCGCGTGGCCGGTGCAACGCCTGGATGTCTCACCGATCTCCGACGGCGCCGTCGCGATCGTGATGGCGTCGGAAGACGCGGCGAAGAAGCTCACCGACCATCCCGTGTGGGTGCAGGGCGTCGGCTGGAACCTCGATAGCACGTACTGGACCAACCGCGATCTCGCCTACCCGGAGTACGTCGAGAACGCGGCGCGGATGGCCTACGGGATGGCGGGCGTGAACGAACCCCGCAAGGAGATCCACGTCGCCGAGCCCTACGACCCCTTCGACTACAAGGAGCTCCATCACCTCGAAGGGCTGCTGCTGTTCGACCGGGGGAAAGCCCCCGAGGCTGCCGCGGCCGGCGTCACGGCTCGTGACGGGGATCTCCCGTGCTGCCCGTCCGGCGGCCTGCTCGGCGTCGGGAATCCGATCGCGGCGGCAGGTCTGATGAAGATCGCGGAGCTCTTCTGGCAGTTGCGAGGCGACGCCGGCGCCCGGCAGGTCCCGGGCACGCCCGAGCGAGGTGTCGCGCAGGCCTGGGGCGACCTCATGCAGGTCGGGACCGTGGTCGTGATGGGCAACGACGGCGGCCCGCTCATGACGGCCACTCATTCTCCCCCGTCGAGCCCACGAGCCACTTCCCTGTCCGACCAGGAGTTCCGATCGGCGACCGGCGCGGTCGAGCAGCGCTTGGACACGCTCTACGACTGGGACGCCGGCGAGGCGATCGGCGCATTCCTCGACGGTCTGCGCGAGCAACGCATCCTCGCCACCACCTGCATCTCGTGCGGCAGGACGCTCGTCCCACCGCGCAAGTTCTGCGAACGCTGCTTCCGGCCTGCCGACGGGTGGACGGAGGTCCCGCAGACCGGCAACGTCGAGACGTTCTCGATCTGCCATGTCACCTGGGACATGCGGCCGCTGGACGAGCCCCAGATCCCCGCGGTGATACGGCTGGACGGCACGAGCGAGGGAGGCTTCTTGCATCTCCTCGGGGAAGTCGCACCGGAGGACGTCCGAGCCGGGATGGAGGTCGAGGCCGTCTGGAAACCGGCGAGCGAGCGAGCGGGGTCGATCCTGGACATCCGGTATTTCCGGCCGCTTGACCCGGAGCTCCGCCGGGAGCTGGTCGCCACCGCCGCGGCCGAGGCACCGCTGGAGTCGATCACATGAGTCCGACCAAGATCCCGGGAGAGCTGTCCGTCTCGTTCCGATACACCCCCGGTGTCGGGAACACGGCGTTCTTCGAAGCCCTCCGTGATCGAGGCGTGTTCCTGGGCTCCCGGTGCGAGGCCTGCGGCGTCACGTACGTGCCCGCGCGCATCTTCTGCGAGCGATGCCTGGCCGAGCTCGAGCCGAACCAGGAGTGCGGGCCGGAAGGCGAGCTCACGTCGTGGACGGTCGCCCGCGTGGACGTCGACGAGCGACCGCTGGACGAACCGGTCACGTACGGATCCGTCCGACTGGACGGCGCCGACACGATCTTCCTTCACCGGCTGATCGACCTGAACGGCTCCCCGGAGATCGGCATGCGTGTCCGCGCCGTCCTGGCGCCGGCACGAACGGGTTCGATCTTCGACGTCGACGGATTCGCGCCGGCGACCGGCTAGCCGCTTCGGTGCCCTAGGTCGAGGTCCGCCAGTCGACCGCGACGATCTGCACCGGCTTCGCCAGCCCCTTCAGCATCTCCTCGCGCGGCTCCCCCGTGGTGACGCTCCCGATGCCCTGGCCAAGAGTGTCGAGGGTCTCGACGCTCGCGAGCACTTCACCGCCCTGTGCGAGCGCCGCGATCCTCGCCGCGGCATGGACGCCCGCGCCCTCGTAGTCACCGCCGGACCGCGTGGCCTCGGCGGCATGCACGCCGATCCGCACCTGCGGGGCGAACCCGTGATCGCGCCGATGCTCCGCGAGCTTCCGCTGGATCGCGGTTGCGCACTCGAGTGCGGTCCGCGCATCCGGGAACGCGACGAAGAACCCATCGCCGGTCCGGTGCACCTCCTCCCCGCCGCTCGCCGCGAAGCACCGACGGAGGGAGTCGTCATGCCAGTGGAGCAGATCGTGCCAGGCCTCGTCCCCGATCGCCTCGACCAGCGCGGTCGAGCCCACGATGTCGGTGAACATGAACGTGCGGACCTCCCGTTCTCCGACGGGGGCCTCGGGTTCCGCCAGCAAGGCCTCGGTGCGGGCCACGTCCGGCGCCGCGCCGAGCCGCTCGAACGTAGCCCGAGCGGCCTCCAGCTCCAGTTCGGCCGCCTGACGCTCCCCGGCGGCCGATCGCGCTTCCGCCAGGAGCAGCGTGGAGATCGCCGCTTCGTACGGCGCGTCGATCTCGCGCCAGAGCCGCCGCGCGTCGCGGGCTCGCGTCACGGCCTCCGAAGGATCCTCACGGAGCAGCGCGACGGCGGCGGACGCGTGTGCCGCGGCGGCCCTGATCGCGGGCGTCCCGAATTCCTCGGCGATCGCGCCGAGCTCCGCCGCGGCGGCCTCCGCCGTGGGGAGGTCGCCGAGAGCCCGCGCGATCTGGGCCTGGGCGGGGAGCAGCCGACCCCGGGCGAGCTTGTGCCACGTGATCTCCTCGAGACTCCCCTTGATCGATGCCGCCGCGGCGTCGCCGCGCCCCCGAGCGAACAGCAGAAGTGCCTGGCCGGGCTGCGGCTCCTCGCCCAACGCGCGCGCGTGCCGGAACGCGTCATCCGCGCCCTCCAGATCCCCCATCCGCAGCCGGATCTCGCCGAGCTCGTGGAACGCGCTGCCGGCCGCGGCCGGATGGAAGCCCTGGAGCTCCTCCGATGCGCGCTCCGCTTCGGAGGCCGCATCGGCCCACGCGCCCGTGAGCCGGAGGAACTCCGCTCGGTGGACGCGGCAGATCCCGGGGAACCCGGTGATGTCCTGGCGCTCGCACCAGCGCTTGGAGACGTCCGCCCACTCGCTCCCGCGGCGGTAGTCCGCGGTCTCGCGGCACACGGACATCACGTTGCAGAAGACCGCCCCCGTCGTGAACGGGCCGAGCTGGCCGCCCACCGCCTCGGCGGCCGCCGCTTCCATCAGACCGAACGCCTCCTCGAGCCGACCGGAGGTCCCCAGCACCTCGGCGCGACTCATCGCGACCCAGACGGGGAGATCCGCATCGTCCAGCCGGGACGCGATCTCCTTCGCTCGATCGAGATGCCCCAAGGCGCCATCGATGTTCCCGCGATCGAAGTCGAGCTCCCGGTACGCGATCTCCAGGTACCCGTGCGCGACCGCCTCGGGTTCGCCCTCGAGGAGGTGCTCGGCGCGGTGCAGCCACGCCTGGGCGACGGAGCCGGCGAGCCGGGCTCCGTACTCCCGTCGCAGGGTGAGCGCCATCATCGCCGCCATCGAACGGTTCCCCCGCTCGAGGTGGAGCGCGTAGGCGCGCTCGAACGCCGCGATCGACTCCGTCGCCAGCCCGATCCACCAGGCAGACTTCGCGAGCGCCTCGAGATCCTCGGGCTCGAGGCGCCCCTCGCCGTCGGCCTCCAAGAGCAGGCGGTAGGCCTCGGGCCACGCGCGCCGCGCGTAGGCCTCGCGGCCTGCCTCGAGCGGATCGACGGTCACGGTGTCGCTCATCGGCCCATCCTCTCGCATGGGGTCTCCTACCGGAAGTCGGTAATCTCGAACGGATGGAGTTCGATCTCACGACGGAGCAGCAGCAGGTCCGCGACCTCGTCCGGGAGTTCGCGACCCAGGAGATCACGCCTGGGGCGGCCGAGCGCGACGAGCATGAAGAGCTTCCTCTCGACATCGTCAAGAAGCTCGGTGAGCTGGGGATCTGCGGCGTTCCCCTTCCCGAGGAGTACGGCGGGCTCGGCGCGGACGCCGTGACCTGGGCTTTGGTCATCGAGGAGCTCGGGCGAGCGGACTCGAGCGTGGCGGTCACGGTCTCCGTCGCCTCGGGCCTGGCCGGGGGGATGGTCGGTCGGTACGGCACCCATGAGCAGCGACAGCGCTGGCTCCCACCGATCGCGGTCGGCGAGATGCTGGCCGGCTTCGGCCTCACGGAGCCGGGAAGCGGCTCCGACGCCGCCGCGCTCCGGACGAAGGCCCGGCTGGACGGCGGTGAGTGGGTGATCGACGGCTCGAAGTCGTTCATCACCAACAGCGGCACGCCGATCACCGGCTTCGTCGTCCTTGCGTGCCGGACCGATGAGGGCGCGGCGAACGGCGTCTCCACGATCCTCGTACCCGCCGAAACCGAGGGCTTCACGGTCGGCCCTCCCTATCGGAAGCTTGGGTGGCGTTCGAGCGACACGCACGAGCTGTCCTTCGAGAACTGTCGGGTGCCGGAAGAGAACCTGCTCGGAGAAGCGGGCAAGGGGCTCGCACAATGCCTCTCGGCACTTGACGACGGTCGGATCTCGATCGCCGCGCTTTCGGTGGGACTCGCGCAGGGATGCCTCGATGCGAGCGTCGCCTACGCGAAGGAGCGCGAGGCCTTCGGCCGTCCGATCGGGGCCTACGAAGCCATCGCATTCAAGCTCGCCGACATGCGGGCCACCATCGATTCCGCGCGCTTGCTCACCTACCGCGCCGCGTGGCTGAAGGATCAAGGACGGCCCTACACGACCGAAGCCGCGATCGCGAAGCTCCGGGCGAGCGAGATCGCGGTCGACGTCGCTCGCGACGCGATCCAGGTCCACGGCGGCTACGGGTTCACGGAGGAGTTCCCCGTCGCCCGGGCCTACCGCGACGCGAAAGTGCTGGAGATCGGGGAAGGCACCAGCGAGATCCTCCGACTCGTGATCGCGCGGGATCTCGGCCTGCAGCCACAGGTCTGACCCCGTGCCCAGCGGCCGATACGCGGTTCGAGGCCGAAGTGGCGATGTCGTGGGGACCGAAGACTTCCGATGCGCACCGGGTCCGATGGGGTGGCGCTATTTCTCCGAGATCCACAGGGATGAGCCGAACCCTCATGGGGAGATCGTGGACGTCGTGGTCGACGCCGAGTGGCGGATCGTGCGCGCACGGATCGAGACCGGCGAGCATTCGATCGCACTCGAACCTCGCGATGGCTCGCTCAGAGGGCTCCGCGACGGCGAGCCGATCCAGATCGCCTGGGGCCCCGAGATGCATCTCGATTACCTCACCCCCGCGATGAACGCGATCACCGCGCAGCGGCTCACGGGCTCGACCGACATCGACGTGGTCTATCTCGAGCCGGTCACCGTCGAACCGACGCTCGTGCGGCAGCGCTACGAGTTGCTCGGTCCGGAAGGGGTCGACACATCGGTGGGCGAGTTCCAGGCCGACCGCTGGCGGTATACGGCGCTCGAGACTGGCTGGACGAGCGACCTCTGGGTCGCGGACGACGTCGTCGTGCGCTACGACCGTGCGTTCGAGCTCATCTCCTACGAACCGGGGGCGTCGGGACCCGTCCCGACGCCCCCGTAGGTCGTCCCGATCGCGCGGCTGAGGCTCAGCCCGTCTGCAGCGCCTCGACCTCGATCTCGAGGTCGATCGTCTTGCTGACGAGGAAGCCGCCGGTCTCCAGGACCATGTTCCAGCTCACGTTCCAGTCTTCACGCTCGAGCGTGGTCTTCGCCGTCGCCGCGAGCACGGTCTTCCCGTACGGGTTCGTCTCGGTCCCCAGGTATTCACCCTTCAGCGTCACCGGGCGGGTCACGTCGCGGATCGTGAGGTCACCGTCCAGCTCGAACGTCGCTCCCCCCGTATGCCGCACCGCGGTGCTGTCGAACGTCATCACGGGCCACTTCTCGACGTTCAGGAAGTCGTCGCTCTTGAGGTGCTCGTCCCGCTGCTCCGTGTTCGTCTGGATGCTCGCGGTCTTGATCTCCACGTGGGCAGAGGACGCTTCCGGGTTCTCCGCGACCTCGATCCAGCCGGAGAAGTCCGTGAAGCGGCCGCGAACCCTCGTGAGGATGTGCCTCGCCACGAACTCCACCGCCGTGTGAGCGAGGTCGAGCTCGTACTTCCCAGGGGGTGGCAACGGGAGGCCACCGATCTCCTTCGTCGCTTCTGCCATCGCAGACTCTCCCTTCGGTCCGGACGCCGAACGGCGTCCCTCTCTCCCATACCCGCAACCGACGCGAGAGACTCAGTATTCCGAAGCTTCCAAGCGAAGCTGAGCGGCTACTATGAGGCCATGGACACGGAACGCGCCGTCTGCGAGAGCTTCCAGGAGGCTGCCCAGCTCGTCGGGCAGAGGTGGGTTCCCCAGATCGTGTGGGTGTTGCTCGACGGACCCCGTCGCTACTCCGTGCTGCGCGCCGCGATCCCTGAGATCTCGGACACCCTGCTCTCTGAACGCCTCCGCGAGCTGGAAGAGGCCGGCATCGTGACGCGGGGCGTGACGCCCTCCACGCCGGTCCTGATCGAGTACAGCCTCAGCGAGCGAGGACGCGAACTCGCGATCGTGATGGATGGACTCTCATCATGGGCCGAGCGATGGGCCGCCATCGGCGCGTGAAGGAAGGGATCAGAAGGCGTGAAGCCCTCCGCCTGGTGTCCAAGAGTATGGCGAGCACGCAGCCGGAGAGGGCGAAAGCTCAGCACTGAATACATGATCTCCCGGGTCTGCGCCGTAGCGATCCGTTCCCGATCCACCTCTGATCGTGTCGTTGCCCCTGATACCGTCCTTTGCGTACAGGCAATGCTCTGAACCGTCATGGCCGAGCAGCACATCCCCGCCGCCTCCGCCCATGATGTAGTCGCGACCCAGGCCTCCCTTGAGCGAGTCGTTCCCTGCGTCTCCTTGGATCAGATCATCGCCGGGGCCGCCGATCAGTAGGTCGTTTCCCCCTTTGCCGATGAGGTAGTCGTCGCCGCCGCGTCCGCAGAGGACGTCTCGTCCTGCCGTTCCTACGAGCTTGTTGTGATATTGGTTGCCGACCATCGTGCATTCGGGTGCGGACTGGGCTGGTACCAGGCTCGAGAACAACACGGCGACGATCGAAAGAGGAAGCATCAGCGCCCTGCGCATCGTCCCCCCACGTGATCGGCCGGGCCAAACCCTAGCCGTGAGCGGCTGGTTCGGTCAAGCGGTGGCTGCGTCGGCGATCGCAAGCGCCTCGTCGATCACGGCGAAGCCCTCCTCGAGTTGTTCCTCAGTGATGCAGAGCGGCGGGTTGGTCATGATCCCGTTGAAGCGGATCATGGTGAACAATCCGCGCCCGAGGAGCGCCTTGTTCACCGCCTGCATGGTCTCGTTAACCACGTTGTAGGGCGAGAGCGGCTCCATCGTGTCCCGGCTCTTCACGAGCTCGAGGATCCCGAAAAGCCCGATGTTGCGAACGCGGCCCACGCTCGGATGCTTGGTCATCAGATCCTCGTGATGCCGCCGCATCACCGGGTCGAGGCGCTTCGCGTTCCCGACCAGATCGTCCTCCTCGAGCACGTCGATCGCCGCGATCGCCGCCGCACAGGAGAGCGGGTGCGAATTGTACGTGAGTCCCCCGTAGAAGACGTTCTCCTCGAAGTGCGCCGCGATCTCCGGCTTGATGGCCACGGCACCCAGCGGCAGGTAGGAGGACGTGAGTCCCTTCGCGGCGGTCATCAGGTCCGGGACGACGTCCCAGTGGTTCACGGCGAACCATTCACCGGTTCGTCCGAACCCACACATGATCTCGTCGGCGATCAACACGATCCCGTAGCGGTCGCACAGCTCGCGGACGCCCTCGAGGTACCCATCCGGCGGGATCAGGATGCCGTTCGTCCCGGTGACCGTCTCCAGGATGAACGCCGCGATCGTCTGGGGCCCTTCGAGCTCGATCGTTTCCTCGAGCGTGGCCAGCGCCGTCACGGCGTCCTCCGTGCCGCGCGCGGTCCCGCGATAAGGATCCAGGACGTGCACGATCCCCGGCATCGGCGGGTTCTCGTTCGCCCAACGTCTGGGGTCGCCGGTCAGGTTGATCGTGGCGTACGTGGCGCCGTGGTACGAGCGGTACCTGGCGAGGATCTTCTGCCGGCCGGTGAACGCCTTCGCGATACGGATCGCGTTCTCGTTCGCCTCCGCGCCGCCGAGCGTGAAGAAGGTCTTGTCGAGCTCACCGGGCCAGAGCGTGGAGAGCTTCTCGCCGAGGCGGGCCCGCGTCTCGTAGGCCATGAACGGAGAGATGTAGGGGAGCTTCTCCGCCTGCCGGGCGATCGCGTCGGCGACGCGCTTGTCGCCATGCCCGATGTTCACGCCCATCAGTTGGGAGTTGAAGTCGAGGTACCGCGTCCCGTCGACGTCCCAGAAATACACGCCCTCGGCCCGATCCACGGCGATGGGCGACGCCTTCGACTGTGCCTGCCAGTCGTAGAGGGTGAACCGCTTCGACTTCTCGACGATCTGCGCAGCGGACATCGGGGTCTCTTCGGCCATCGTTCCTGCTCCTCGCTCGGATCGGGGAATCATCGCAGAAGACCCCGCGCCGGATCAGCCCTTGACCACCTCGCCGCCCTTCATCACGAAGGGGATGTCCTCCAGCACGCGCCACGTCGTCGAGCGGGTCGCCTTCGACCGCGATGAGGTCGGCGAACCGGCCGGGCTGCAACGACCCGACCTTGTCCTCCCACCCCATCAGCTCGGCCGAGACGACGGTGGCGCTCTGGATCGCCTCCATCGGGGTCTGCCCGAACCGAACGTGGAACGCGAGGTTCTTCGCGTTCATCCCGTGGGGGTAGATGCCCGCGTCCGTCCCGAAGGCGATCTTCACCCCCGCCTTGACGGCTTTCGCGAAGTTCTCCCGCTGGGCGTCGTTGGTCATCTCCGTCTTCTGCATGACCTCGTCCGAGTAGCCGAGCCGCGGGCCTTCCTGGATCATCCAGTCGCCGTCGAACATGTCGCACACGAGATAGGTGCCCCGCTCCACCATGAGCTCGATGGTCTCGTCGTCGATCAAGCACCCGTGCTCGATCGAGCGGACGCCGGCGCGGATGGCGCGCTTCGCGCCCTCGGCGCCGTGCGCATGGGCGGCGACGTGCGTTCCTCTCGCCTCTGCTTCCTCCACCGCCGCTCGCATCTCTTCCTCGGTGAGCTCTGGCTTGCCGGGGTCGGTGCCGGATGTGAGGACCGCGCCTGTCGCGAGGACCTTGATGAAGTCGGCGCCGGCGTCGAAGATGCGCCGAACGTTCGCGCGCACCTCCTCGGGCCCGGTTGACACACCCACGCGCAGCTCGCTCGGCACGAAGACGTCGGGCGGGAGCCCGGTGATGTCGCCGCCTCCGCCAGGGCAGGTCACGTAGGCGCCTGCGCACATCATCCGAGGACCGGGGATCCTGCCGTCCTCGATCGCCTCCCGGAGCGCGAGATCCACGAATGCGTGGAACGTCCCGATGTCGCGCACGGTGGTCACGCCTCCGAGCAGCGTCGCGAGCGCGTTGGTCACACCCGTGAGCGCCTCCTGCGCGGAGGAGCGGTTCACGAGGTAGGCGTAGCCCTGTCCTTCGTCGAGCTCGCCGATCAGGTGGGCATGGCTGTCGATCAGCCCGGGCAGGACGGTGAGGCCGGAGAGATCGATCGTGCGAAGGTCAGAAGGTGCCTCGGAGACCGGGAACACGCTCGCGATCCGGTCGCCGTCGAGCACGAGCGCCTTGTCGTGGAGCACGTCGCCGGCCACGACGTCCACGAGGCGGCCGGCGAGCACGACGAGGCGCTCGGCCGAAGGCATCGGCGGAGCATACTCTCGGCCTCCCCCATCTGGCGGATGCTACCGACCTTCGACCGGTACGCCCTGGGGGATGCGCTTGCCGATACCTCAAACGTGGTACGGCGCAGACATCCTGCTTCCCTCGTGGCCGCGGCGACCCTGCTGGCCCTGGCCTCGCTGTTGGCGGCCGTGGGCCAACCGGCCACAGCAGCGGCGCCGACGTGGTTCGACCTCGCCCCGGCGGACTCGTTCCCTCAGGGGATCGCGGCCGGACCCGACGGGATGACGTGGGTCGCGAACCGGTTCGCCTCGGCGATCGATCGCCTCTCCCCGGACGGAGCGCAGGCTCCGATCGGACTGGAATCGGGCGTCGATCCCTACGAGATCGTGAAGGGGCCGGACGGCGCGATGTGGTTCACCGAGCACAACGGGAGCCGCATCGGGCGGCTGACCGCCGCCGGGGAACTGACCGAGTTCTTCCTCCGCGACCGGTCCAACCCCACCGGCATCACGGTCGGCCCCGATGGCGCCATCTGGTTCGCCCAGCGGGGAGTGAGCTCGATCGGTCGGATCACCCTCGACGGGGTGATCACCGAATGGCCGACGCTCACCCCGAAGGCCGCACCGCTCGGGATCACGACCGGTCCCGACGGCGCCCTGTGGTTCACGCTGACCACCGCGAACAGGATCGGCAGGATCACGGTCGACGGCGTGATGACCGAGACCGAGCTCCCCTCCCCGTTGCACGGTCCCCAGTGGATCACCATGGGTCCCGACGGAGCACTCTGGTTCACGGCCCGCGTCACGAACACGATCGTCCGCATGACCGTGGGCGGCGGATTGACGGAGTACCCGGTCCCGACACCCGAAGCCAACGTCAACGGCATCACCGTGGGACCGGACGGCGCCCTGTGGTTCACCGAGAGCAGCGCCGACGCGGTGGGTCGGATCACGCTCGGCGGCGAGATCGTCGAGATCCCACTCGGTGAAGGGGCGTCGCCGACCGGCATCGCCGTCGGGGCCGACGGAGCGATCTGGTTCAGCGCGCCCGGCTTCAATCGCGTGGGCAGGCTGGACCCGGCAGCTCCGCCCGCCGACGACACCGCGCCCGTCGTGACCATCGTCTCTCCCCCCGACGGCTCGATCCTCACCGAGGGCGAAGGGATGATCGCGGACTACTCCTGCATGGACGAGCCGGGCGGCTCGGGTTTGCGCGCGTGCGAAGGGCCCGTCGCGGACGGAGCAATCGTCCCCAACAGCCTCGGCTCGCATACGTTCACGGTGACGGCGAGAGATGCGAACGGGAACGTGGGCACCGCGACCCACGGATACGTCGTGTTCGACGACATCAGCGGCCCGATCACGAATCAGGCGGTCTTCTCGGCCGGACGGACGATCCCGATCATCCTGGAGCTGGGAGCACCGCCCCAAGGACCCGTCTTCGCGAGCCCTCCGACGGTGCACGCCGTGAACTGCGCGACCGGTGAGGTCACCGGCCCCGACCAAGCCGCCAACGTGCAGGCGAACGTCACGAACAACGGCCGGCTCCTCCTCCAGTGGCGGACCGGCGCCGGGTGGGGCGGCTCGTGCCGTTCGCTCGTGGTCCAACTCGGCTTCAGCGGTTGGTCGGATGCCGCCGCCGAGTTCACGCTCCGCTTCGCCTGAGCTGCTACGCGCGCGCCTCGAGCTGTTCGTCTATCAACGACCGGAGCTCGTCCCGGCCGAACGGGCGGGAGTGACCCGCGCAGACGAGGTGCACGGGAAGTTCGCGGAGCCGGATGAGCGACGCGACGAAAGCGCCTTCGTCCTCCGCGTAGAGAGGATCGTCCAGCGCCGCGGTGTCACCGGTGAAGAGCGTGCCGTCCGCCGCATCCCAGAGCGCGATCGACCCGGCGGTGTGTCCCGGGACATGCAGGACCTCGAACGCACGATCCCCCAGATCCACGACGTCCCCGTCGCCGAGGAGCCTCGTCGGCTCGGCGGTCGGCGTCCGCCACCCCAAGACGTCGAAGCCCTCTCGGGGCAGCGCCGTGATCACCAGCTCGGGTGGCTCGTAGCCGTACCAGCGGATCTCGTCCTCCAGACCCGGCCGGAAGTCTTCCCGCCTCAGCGCGAGCCCGTCTGGTTCGCGGATCCCCTCGGCGTCGGCCGCATGACACCATCGTTCGTCGAAGGCATGCAGCCCGCCGATGTGGTCGAAGTGGTCGTGCGTCGCGACCGCAACGACCTGTTGCTCGCCGATGAACGGGGTGAGCGCCGCGAGAAGGTCGCCGATCCCGTTGCCTGTATCCACGACCAGGTCGCGATCCCGGCCGCGCACGTGCCAGACGTTCGACTCGAAGAACGTGTCGAGATGCATCTCCACGAGCAGCGCGATGTCGTCACTGATCCGCTCCGCGCGGAACCACCGTTCGGCGACCGGCAGATCCCTCACAGGCGGTTGGCGAAGAAGATCGAGGACGGCGGGGGCCGCAGGCAATGGACGGACACCATCGAGGCGTTGTACGAGCCGACGTTCGGGATCGCCACGATGTCGCCCTCCTCGATCTCCGGCATCGGATGGTCCTCGGCGAACAGATCGTTGCCCTCGTTGATGTGACCGGCCACCGTCACGTTGGCAACCGGCTCGGTGTCCGCCGACCGGCACAGGATGGGATGGAACGGGATCTTGTACACGAAGTGCTCGTTCATCGCGTTCCAGCCGGTGTCCAGCCCGATGAACGTCGTCCCGTCGCGATCCTCGACGCTCACCACCTCGGCGAGGTGGGCCGCGCACTCCTTCGCGAGGAATTCACCCGGCTCGGTCCCGACGACGACGTCGAGCGGTTGCAGATGTCGAGCCAGGACGGCTGCCCACGCGTCGAGGTCGAGCGAACGGTCGTCGGGTCGGAACCGCACGCCGAGACCGCCCCCGGTGTTGACCTCGACGATCGGACAACCGGCGTCCATCAGCGTCCGCGTGGCGGTCGCCACGCGCCGCACCGTCTCCTCGACGACCGGGAGCGCGTCGCTCAGGTAGAGGTAGCCCGCGTGCACGTGCACCGTGTCGATCGTGAGGTCGTGCCTGCGCGCGATGTCGAGCGCCTCGTCGAGACGCTCCGGATAGATCCCGAACTTCGTTGGCCGATCCCCGGCGTAGGTCTGCCCCCCTCCCGGGAAGGCGGCACCGATCCGTGGGTTGATGCGGAGCCCCACCGTCGCGCCGGGCGCCCGCCTGCCCAGACGGTCGAGCTGGCTGAGGAGGTCCACGTTCATGTGCACGCCGGCGTCCAGGACGGCATCGAGGTCGCGCGACGACACGTTGGTGCCGGTGTAGCTGATCTCCGCCGGCTCCCAGCCGTTGTCGAGGGCCCATCGCAGCTCGCCGGGGGAGCACACGTCCATCCCGATGCTCTCCGGCGTGCCCGGAGACCCGAGCCCCCTGAGGAACGCGAGGAAGGCCGGCTCGCGTTGTGCCTTCAGCGCGAGCCGGACCCGATGCCGGAGCCCGGCTCCGCCGAGAGCCGCCTGGAGCGCTCGAGCCTGCTCCTCCACGCGAACGAGGTCGTAGACGTAGAGCGGAGTCCCGTGCTCGCGCGCGATCGACTCGGCGTCGCGGCCGGCGATCGACAGGCGTCCGTCCCGAACCTCCAGTCCGGGGCGGCCCCACCACGTCATCTGGGATGCCGTTCGCTCCATGCGGGCGGGAGGCTACCCGCGAGGGACCGAGGTGCGACGCCTCAGACGGCGTCCACGGGCTCGTCCAGCTCGAGGCCGGCCTCACGCCGGCTCACGAGAAGGACCGAGGCCACCGTGGCGATGACGCCCGCCAGGAACGAGATACCGAGACCGATCGCCGTGGAGCCCTCCCACACCGCGTTCCCTTCAACGCCCGGCAGGAACGGGTTCGGCGCCCCGATCGCCTCGTCGACGCGAGTGAACCCGATGACGGAGACGACCAACAGGATGATGCTCGACAGGACCATCAGGAGTGCGGTCATGCGCCGGATCTGTGGGTCCGCCAGGAGCATGTAGGCGCATCCGAACGTCAGCGCGCCGAGGCTCGCGGCCACCGCGATCGCGCCGGTTCCGTCCGCGGTGCCGTCGAACTCGAGGACGATCTGGGTGCCAGAGGCTTGATACGCGAGGCTGAACCAGTTCGCGAACACGCCGATGAAGCCGATCAGACCCGCAACGGCGGTCACAACGGCCAGGAAGTTGATGCGATCAGAGCGCATGGATGGCCCTCCTCTAGGGGGTGTTGCTTCCGCTATCGGCTCCGGACGCTCCGATTCTTGACCGCCGGAACCGCCTGTTCAACGACCTGGGTACCCGTCCTGTCGGCGACGCGTCGCGCCGCCGTGACCATCCTGTGTCGTGGAGGTGAGGGGATTTGAACCCCTGGCCTCTGCCGTGCGAAGGCAGCGCTCTACCGGGCTGAGCTACACCCCCGGGTCGTCGGGCAGCGTAACAGAGCGTTTTCGGATGACCCGAAGCTCGTTAGGGCTTCCCGCGCAGTTCTTCGGCGTGGCGGTCCAGAGCGTCGCGCAGATCCTTCTGGACCACCGAGATCGAGAGATCGCCGCGGGTCTTCTCGATCAGCGAGCGAGACACGTCGGTCGCGCGACGCAGGTTCATGGTGATCGCATCCGGATAGTCCATGGTGACGAGGACTCCGTACATCTCCTCCATCGCGCCGAGGAGCGATTCCGCTCGCTCCACGTCGCCGGTACGGAGCAGATCGAGGAGCCGGCGCCTGCCTTCCCCGATCGCGTCGGACATCCCGCCCAGATACGCGGCGTCCTCCACCTCGAGATCCGTCGGCCCGGGGAGGTCGGCGCCCGTGACCAGCGCGAGCGTGAGATTGGCCTCGGCGTACTCCTTCTGAGCGTCCTGGAGGTACCCGGCGTGGCGGATGTCCGCATGCCCCTCGACGGCGCCGAGCCCCTCGTCCAGCGCCGCGCGGGAGTCGGCGATCAGTGACTTCGCCGTGTCGAACTCGAGGCGATGGATCGCGCGGATCGCGTTCGCGCTCGCGCGGATCGATCGGCGCGCTGCCGGAAGGGCTCGCTCACGGGCCGCGTTCTTCGCGTCGAGGCGGGACTGGATGGATCGGGCGAGTTCGGAGAGGTCCACCGAGGAGCTCAGCCGGCGAGATCGGAAGCGGGCCGTACGACCACGTGCACTCGGTCGCTCTCCCCGAGGCCCTCGAGGCCGTTGTACGTCTTGCGCGCGTGCCCGTTGCGGCCCTCGATCACGTACCGAGCCGCGAAGGCGGCCGCGTGATCACGGGGAACGCGAGCGTTCCGCGCGACGTCACGCGGATCCGCCATGGTGCGGTGCTTGATCGAGATGAGCATCCAGACGTAGGCCCCGAGCAGGACGGCGAGCGCCACGCTCAGGTTCCAGAAGACACGGAGCGGAGGGACGAGACCCATCAGGAGCGTCACGCCGATCGCCTCGATCAGGAACACGAGAACGCGGCGGCGGCGTTCACGGACCCGGGCACGTCGCCTCTCGGCGTCGCCGATGAAGCGAGCCCCCTTGCGGGGAGTCACGATCCAACGACCTGCGGTGCCGTTCACTTCCGCGTGAGCCAAGAACTCCATCCTACGTTCGAAATCCTCGACGGAGCCCGCCAGCGAGCGGCGTCGGGCCGTCATGGGTATCAGGAATGCGGCCCACATGATGCCGAGTGCCGCGAGAAGCAGCCATTCCAACGCGCCCAGCCTCCGTTCTGTCGGTCCCGGTGCGACACAACATCTAGGCTGGGAAGGGAACGTAGCACCACATATAGGGGTGCTCAATCACATCGATGTGATCCGAAGAACTTTTTCACAAGCTCGTGCGGGAGCGGGGACCGAGCGGGTGATCAGCCGGCAGGAGCGACGTAGTCGCCCGACTTCCCCCCGGACTTCGACACCAGTCGGAGTCCGTCGATCCGAGCCGCCCGGTCGTACGCCTTCGCCGTGTCGTACAAGCTGAGGGCCGCGACTGCGGCGGCCGTCAAGGCTTCCATCTCGACGCCGGTGCGGTCCCTCGCGCGAACACGGGTCGACACCTGGATCCTGCCGCTCGCCTCATCCGGCTCCACGCGGACCTCCGCTCCCGTCACGGCGATCGGATGACAGAACGGCAACAGGTCGGGCGTCCTCTTCACGCCCATCAGCCCCGCGATGCGGGCGGCCTCGATCGGATCGCCCTTCGGCGTCCCCGCCACTAGCTGCGCGCAGGCCTCCGGCGTCATCGTCACCACGCACTCGGCCTCGGCCTCGCGGTCGGTGACCTCCTTCGTGCCGACCTCAACCATGCGAGCCGACAGCTCTGCATGGAGTCGTGCCCGTTCGAAACCTTCCGCGCCGGCCACCTAGTCCTCCGAGGACCTGAACAGCATGACCTCCACCGTCGAACCGGCCGGCGCGACCTCGGTCCCCGCCGGGATCATCGCCAGGCCGTTCGCGCGAGCGACCGTCGAGATCAGGTTGCTGCCCCGTGCGCCGGTCGGCGTGGCGGCCCAGCCCCCCTTCTCGCGCCGGACCTCGACGCGGGCGAACTGGAGCTTGCCGCGAGGTCCCCGAACGTCCTCGGTGAGCTTCGCCGATACCTCCGGTCGGAACAGGTGCCGTCGCCCCATCAGCTTCAGCATCGCGGGACGGACGAACACCTCCAGGCTCACGAAAACGCTCACGGGGTTCCCGGGCAGGCCGAAGTACGGCTTGCCCTCGACGTGGCCGAATCCCTGCGGCATGCCCGGCTGCATCGCGACCTTGTAGAAGTCGACGTCCCCGCGCCGGAAGAAGGCAGCCTTCACGACGTCGCGCTCTCCCACCGACACGCCTCCGGAGGAGATGAACGCGTCCGCCTGGATCTCGAAGCTGAAGATCGTCTCCCGAAGAGACTCGACGTCGTCGCGGACGATGCCCGCCATCACCGGCATCGCGCCCATCTCTCTCAGCGCGCCGAAGATCATGAAGGAGTTCGCGTCTCTGACCTGTCCGAACGCCGGCGTCTCGGTCGGCGGCACGAGCTCGTCCCCCGTCGAGAGCACGACCACCCGCGGACGCGGATGCACGAGCGGCGTGGCGTGCCCCGAGCTGGCGAGGAGCCCGAGCTCCGGTGCGCCGAGACGCCTCCCGCCGGGGATCAGCACGTCGCCCTCGTGCACATCCTCACCGCGCGGGCGGATGTGTGTCCCGGGCGAAGGCCCGTCGAGGAGCCGGACGACCTCGTCGCCCTCGACGAGCGCATTCTCGATCGGCACGACGGCGTCGGCGCCGGCGGGGATGGGCGCGCCCGTCGCGATGCGCATCGTCTCGCCGGCGCCGACGGTGCCCTCGGGTTCGTGGCCGATCAGTGCGCGCCCGACGATCTTCAGCTCGCGAGGATCCGAAGGCGTCGCTCCCTCGACATCGGAGGCGCGCACGGCGAACCCGTCCATCGCCGAGGAGGCGAACTCGGGGAGATCGTCCGTCGCCAGGATGTCTTCGGCCACGACGGACCCGTACGCATCCGTCAGCGCGAGGCGGAGCGGCGCGAGCGGCGCCACCTGCGACAACACGCCTTGGCGCGCATCCTCCACGGAGCGCAGTCCTTCGGGGGAATCGTGATCGTGGACGTGAGGTTGCGCCGCCATGCGGGTCAGTCTAGGCGGGGCCCTGCCGGACGACCCTCAGCTGAGCTTCTCGCGACGCGCGAGCTCGGCGAGATAGGCCTTGAACTCCGCGCCGACGTCGTCGCGTTCCAGCGCCAGCTCGACCGTCGCCCGGAGGTAGTCGAGCTTGTTCCCCACGTCGAACCGACCCTCGAAGGTCAAGGCGTACACCGCCTGATCTTGTGCGAGGAGGTTGATCGCGTCGGTGAGCTGGATCTCGCCGCCGTGACCCGGGGGTGTCTCGCGGAGCGCGCCGAAGATCTCCGGCGTGAAGACGTAGCGGCCGATCGCCGCGAGGTTCGACGGCGACTGCTCGGGAGCCGGCTTCTCGACGATGGAGACGATCCGCACCAGGTCGTCCTCGACGGGCTCCGGCTCGATCATCCCGTAGAGCGACGCATCCTCCCGGGCGATCTCGATCGCCGCCAGGACGCTCCGTCCGTATCGCTCGTGGATCTTCATCATCCGGTCGAGCAGCGGTGTCTTCGGACGAACGAGGTCGTCGGGAAGCATCACGACGAACGGCTTGTCGCCGATGTGCGCCTCTGCGCAAGCGACGGCGTGGCCCAGTCCGAGCGGATCGCGCTGGCGCGTGTAGAAGATGTTCGCGAGCTCCGCGATCGCGCGGACCTGCTTCAGCTCGTCGAACTTGCCCTTCGCTTCGAGGAAGTGCTCGAGCTCGGCGGAGCGATCGAAGTGATCCTCGATCGACCGCTTCCCACGGGCCGTGACCATCAGGATGTCGGTGATGCCGGCGCGAACGGCCTCCTCGACCACGAGCTGGATCGCCGGCGTGTCGACCACCGGGAGCATCTCCTTGGGCGTGGACTTCGTGGCGGGGAGGAACCGCGTGCCCAGTCCCGCGACGGGGATGACGGCGTTCTGCACCTTCACGTTCGCCACCGTACTCGTGACGTGGGAAGGTTGCCAGCCGAGAACAGGGCCGTGGGTACACTTCCTGCAGGGGATGCCTACCTACGAGTACACGTGCCGAGACTGCGGCCATACCTTCGAGATCGTGCAGTCGATGCTGGACGAAACGCTGACGATGTGCCCCGAATGCGGGGGGAGCCTGCGGAAGGTGTTCGCCGCGCCCGCGATCTCCTTCAAGGGATCCGGTTTCTACGCGACCGACCACGGGAAGAAGGCGAAGACGCACGGCGAGTCGAAGAGCTCGGGTGAGAAGTCCGGGGAGAGCCGGGAGAAGAGCAAGAGAAGCCTCAGACAAGGGCGACAAGGGATCCGCGGGATCGAAGGACTCCTCGGGGAGCTCCGGGGAAGGGTCGAAGAGAAGGACACATCGAAGAAGGAGCCGGCGGCATCGTGACGGAAGCCAGAGCGGAGATCGGGGTCATCGGGGGGTCGGGGTTCTACGAGTTCCTGGAGAACACGGAGACCGTGGAGATGGAGACGCCGTTCGGGGCGCCCGCGGCGCCGCTGACGCTCGGCGCGATCGGTGACCGGAGGGTTGCGTTCCTCCCGCGTCACGGGACGGACCATCGGTTCCCACCGCATGAGGTCCCCTACCGGGCCAACATGTGGGCGATGAAGGACCTCGGCGTGACCCGGGTGTTCGGGCCGTGCGCCGCGGGATCCCTGCGCAAGGAGATCCCCCCGCGCACGCTCGTCATCAGCGACCAGGCGATCGACTTCACCAAGAGCAGGGCCAATACGTTCTACGACGGCCCGCAGACCACCCACGTGTCGTTCGCGGACCCTTACTGTCCGACGCTCCGCGAGACGCTCGTGAAGACGGCCGCGTCCCAGGGGATCGAGCATCGGGACGGGGGCACGATGGTCGTGATCGAGGGGCCCCGGTTCTCCACCAAGGCGGAGTCGCGGATGTACGCGCAGCTCGGCGCGGACGTGATCGGGATGACGCAGTTCCCCGAAGCCACGCTCGCGCGAGAGCTCGAGCTCTGCTACGGCAACGTGGCGCTCGTGACGGACTACGACGTCGGCGTGGACGACATCCCGCCGGTCACGCACGAGGAGGTGCTCAAGGTGTTCGGCGAGAACATCGACAAGGTCCGCGACCTCCTCTTCGCGTCGATCCCGGAGGTGCCGGCGGAACGGACGTGTCCGTGCGCGATCGCGCTCGCGGGCACCGGACACGGATGATGGCGGGCCAGAACCTCGTCACCGTCGAGATCCGCTTCGTGACCGACGAGGATCCGGGGCAGCTCGCCGATCGGATGCGCGAGTCGGTCGCGATCATCGTCGGGAAGGATTCGCTCGAGGAGTTCCGGGTGAAGACGGTGCCGCTCGGAGGCCCCAAGGGCGAGAAGGGTGGTCTTCGCCCGGTCGAGTGACGAGCGTCACGGCCGACGCTCGGCGGTCGGGCTACGGTCGCGCGCGTGCTGTTCCGTCGGAAGCTGCCGCGGTCGTCCTTCGTCCTCCTCGCGATCTCCGTCGTCTGCGCCCTCGCTGCCGCCGTCGTGATGCAGGCGTACGCGCGTCGGCTCGACACGCTCCGGCCGGATGGTGGCCCTCCGACCTCGCTCGTGGCGGCGGTCGAGGATGTCGCGCGGGGGGACGTGCTCACCGAGGACATGCTCGAGATCGTGACGCTGCCGTCGCGCTTCGCGCCGCCGGGCGCGATGCGCGACGTCGCTCGCGCGACCGGCAGGATCGCGATCGCGGACATCGCGGCGGGTGAGGTCGTGACGGCGCTCCGTCTCGCCGGGACTGACTCAGGCGACACGGCTTCGCTCGTTCCGCCCGGCATGCGTGCCGTCCAGGTCCCGGTCTCGGGGACGGTGGACGTGGAACCCGGTGACCTGGTCGATGTGCTCGCCACCTTCGGTGGAGGCGGCGCCCACACCGAGGTGGCGGGCGAAGCGATCGAGGTGCTCGCCGTCCAACGCGGAAGCGGTGCTGGCTCCTTCGGAGCCAGCACCGCCCCCACCTCAGGGGGTGCGGGGCTCGTGCTCCTGGTCACCCCGACCGATGCCGAGCGACTGGCGTTCGCGTCCACCTTCGCGACGCTCACGATCGCGGTCCGTGGACCCGACGACTTCGTGCCGGATGAGTCCTTCACCGTTCCGGGCGCGACCGGCGGCTAGCATCAGGGCCGACCGTTCTCCGACGGAAGGACAGTGTGAGCATCATCCAGGCGATCGTCCTCGGCCTCGTGCAGGGGGCGACGGAGTTCGCGCCGGTCTCCAGCTCGGGTCACCTGATCCTGGTCCCGTGGATCTTCGGATGGATGCTGATCGGCGACGCCGACGTCAAGAAGTCCTTCGACGTCGCCCTCCACGTGGGGACGTTGCTCGGGGCCCTCGTCTATTTCCGTGAGGATGTCGCCCGCTACGCGGCAGCGTGGTTCCGATCGATCGGCGCTCGTCGGATGTCGACATCCGACGAGCGGATCGCATGGGCGCTCGTGGTCGGCACGATCCCCGGCGCGATCGCCGGGGCCCTGTTCGAGAACGCGATCCAGGAGAAGCTCGGCGAGCCCTGGTTGATCGCCATCATGCTGGTCGCGTTCGGTCTTCTGCTCGTGGTCGTCGATCGTCGCGCCCGCAGCGATCGACCGTTCGATTCGATCGGCCCGAAGGAAGGTCTGCTCCTCGGCACCGCGCAGGCGCTGGCCCTCCAGCCGGGCGTGTCGCGCTCCGGCGTGACGATCACCGCCGCGCGAGCGATGGGACTCGACCGGGAGTCCGCTGCCCGCTTCTCCTTCCTCCTGTCCCTCCCGATCATCGCGGGCGCCGGCGCGTACAAGGCGGTGGACCTCGCGCAGACGGGGTTGCAGGGTCACGCCGGCGAGTTCGTCGCCGGCATGGTCGCCTCCGCGATCAGCGGCTTCCTCGTGATCTGGGGGGTCCTGAAGTACCTGAAACGCCACGACTTCACTGTCTTCCTCTGGTACCGGGTGGCGCTGGCGGCACTGGTCGCGATCTTGATCGTCGCGAACGTCCGCGACGCGACCATATGAGTCGTCGGCGCCGGTCAGCCCGTCATCGATTTCAGGCCTCGGGCATCGCACTCATCGGGGCCCGGCTCCCTCGCGTGAGGCGAGCAGCTGTCACGCCCGCCAAGGCTCCCAAGATGACGCCAACTGCTGCCAACAGACCGAGTGAACGCCAGGACGAGTTCAGCACCAATCCCAGTGCCGACCATCCGAGGCAGTCGGGATCGACACCTCCAACGACGCAGACCTCCTCGATACTGAAAACGCCATAGACGACGCTGGCCGTGAGACCGCATACAGCGCCGATGAGAGCGAAGAGGAACAACCGGGTTCGCCGCTTCACGGAACGCGTCGTCATCTCTGCGACAACGAATCCCAGGAACGCCGTCGTCACCGTGCCGACGACGACCGACAACAGAGTGAGCTCTGAGAGGGCGAGTTCGAAGACCCCGTCCTTGCGAAAGAGGATCAGCCCAAGGAGCGCGGCGCTTCCGATCAGGACGGCTCCAGCCCCGGCCAGGATCCAGTTGCGACGCATCCCCGGAAGCATCCTCCTCGGATGCGCCACGGTCCAGCGCCCATGCTACGGGCCGGAACGTGAACCGATTCTCCTCTAGTCTTTGGCGCCTGATCGTGGACGTGCTCCGAGGGAGGCGACGATGACCGAATTGTTGGTGCTTGGTGGAGAGCGGGTAGCGGCCGCCGACGACGCGACCACCGAGGTAGTCGAGCCCTCGACGGGGAAGCCGGCTTGGGAGGTCGCGCGGGCGTCGCCGGAGGACGCCCGTCGCGCCGTCGATGTTGCGGTGGACGCGTTCGAGACGGGCCCGTGGCGCCGGATGAGCGCCCGGGAGCGAGGGCACATCCTCACGAAGGCGTCGTTCTTGATCCGTGAAAGAGCCGAGGAGCTCGCGACGCTCGAGGCGCGCAACGGCGGCAAGCCGATCGGCGGAGCCCGCGCCGAGATCGACATCGTGGCCAACACCTACGAGTACTGGGGCGGCGCGGCGAACAAGATCTTCGGCGAGACGATCCCGATCGTGCCGCCGGGTCTCGACGTGACGCTCCGGGAGCCCGTCGGGCCTTGTGTCCTCATCAGCCCCTGGAACTTCCCCGCCGTGATCGCCAATTGGAAGACCGCGCCGGCGCTCGCGTGCGGCAACACCGCCATCCTCAAGCCGGCGTCACAGACACCGCTCACCGCCCTCGCGATCGCCGACCTCCTGATGGAAGCCGGGCTCCCCGAGGGGACGCTGAGCGTGCTTCCCGGCCCCGGCTCGACGACGGCCACCGCGCTGATCACGGATCCACGCATCGCGAAGATCGGATTCACGGGCTCCACCGAGGTGGGGAAGAAGGTGATGGAGACGGCCGCGGGCAACATCACTCGGGTGTCGCTGGAGCTCGGGGGCAAGTCTGCCAACGTCGTGTTCGAGGACGCCGACCTCGACGTCGCGATCCCCAAGTCGCTGTGGTCGGTCTTCGACAACGCGGGCCAGGACTGCTGCGCGCGGTCACGGCAGTTCGTGCAACGCCCGATCTACGACGAGTACGTGGAGCGGTTCTCGAAGGCGACCGAGGCGATCGGCGTCGGGGACCCCCTCGATGAGGCGACCGAGATGGGGCCGCTGATCAGCCAGGGCCAGCGGCAGACGGCCCTCGACTACCTCGCGATCGGCCAGGAAGAGGGTGGACGGCTCACCACGGGCGGCGACGCAGCTCGACCGAGAGGGCTTCTACCTGACGCCCCGCCGTGCTCGCCGACGTCGACAACTCCTGGCGCGTGGCTCGCGAGGAGATCTTCGGTCCGGTCGTGTGCATCCTGCCGTTCGACACCGAGGAGGAGGCGATCCGCCTCGCGAACGACACGCCGTACGGGCTGTCCGGCTCCGATCTGGACCCGCGACATCGGCAGGGCGATCCGAGTGGCGAAGGCGATCCGAACGGGCGTCATCAGCGTGAACTCCTCGAGCAGCGTGTTCACCGAGGCGCCGTTCGGGGGCTACAAGCAGAGCGGGATCGGCCGCGAGATGGGGATGCACGCGGCCGCGCTCTACACCGAGGTGAAGAACATCTACTTCAGCGAGGAGTGACGACCCCTCAAACCGAGCGGTCGTACCGGTCTCGCTCCCAGTCGGTGACCGTCTCGCGCCATGCCTTGAGCTCCCAGGCGCGGGACGTCACGTAGTAGTCGGCGAATCCCGTGCCCAACGCTTCGCGGAAAGTGTCGTCCTCTCCGAAGGCGCGCGATCGCCGCCTCGAGGGATCCGGGGAGCTCCGGGAGGTCTTCTCGCGCGTAGGCATCGCCTTCGATCGGATCGGGCGGCTTCGACTTCCGCCGTATCCCGTCGGCCGCCGAGGCGGCGATCGCGGCGAGGGCCAGGTACGGGTTCGCGTCGGCTCCCGGACGTCGGCACTCGAAGCGCCAGAGGTCCGGGCGGGCCGAGCGGATCGCGCGCACGGCGCACGAGCGGTTCTCGTAGCCCCAGGTCGCGTTGATCGGCGCGAACCAACCCGGGACGAGCCGCTTGTACGAGTTGATCGTCGGGATTCAGGAGCAGCGACGCGGCCGGCAGGTGCTCCAGCACCCCGGCGATCGCGGCGCCGAGCGGATCGGGCAGCGGGTCGTCGGCCACGCCGCCCGCGAACGCGTTCGTGTCGCCCTCCCAACACGACAGATGGACGTGTCCGCTCGACCCCTCCTCGCCCGGCACGGTCTTCGCGAGGAAGCTCGCGCGCAGGCCCATCGAGGCAGCGACCTGCTTCGTCGCGAACTTCGCGAGCACGGCGCCGTCGGCGGCTGCCAGCCCGCGACCGGGCGCCAGGTTGAGCTCGAGCAGTCCCGGCCCGGCCTCCGTGTGCACCGCGGAGAGCTCGACGTCCAGCGCTTGCAGGGCACTCACGAGCGCATCGACGAACCGGTCGTAGCGGCCGATCTCGTTCAGGCTGTAGCTGATCCCGCTCGACAGCGGCGTCGCCCTGCTCGTCCCAGATCCGAACCTCGTACTCGATCGCCGCCATCACGTCGTAGCCGAGCGACGACACATCGCCCAGGACCGTTCGGAACACCTCCCGCGAGGCGAAGTCGCACGGCGAGCCGTCCGGCCAGCTCGGCGTGGCGAGGCAGACCCTCCACCCGGGCCGCCACGTGAGCTCGCGGAGGGTGTCCACGTCGGGGTGCACGAGCGAGGTCGGCCGCGCCGGTGCGGATCCCGAACCGCTCGTAGTCGGTGATCGGCGTGTCGACCGGGTCCAGCCCGATGATCAGGTCGGTCATCACCGTCCCGTGCTCGCACGGCGGCCTCGAAAGCGGCCGGGACGCAGCGCCTTGCCGCGGAGCGAGCCGTTCATGTCGGGGATCGCGAGGAGCACGAACTCCTCGCTCGGACCGCCGTTGCTCATCCGCTGCTCACTGCCGGCAAGCGAGCTCCTTGATCGAGCGCTCGACCGACTCCATCGTCGCCCGGAAGCGATCGACGATCTGCGGCGAGCTCCTCGTCGGTGCTGACGTAGGCCGGCGCGAGGAGCGTCTGATCCCCGGCATACCCGTCCGCCTGCGGATGGGTCGACGTGACGAGGAGTGCCGTGCTCGAAGGCCGTGTCGTCGATCAGCGACGCGACGTCGAGCTCGACCGGCAGGAACGACTCCCCGTCCCGGGGGTCCACGAGCTCCACGCCGAGGAGGAAGCCTCTGCCCCGCACCTCCCGCACGATCTCGGATCCCTCGAGCGCCGACTGCGAGCTCGTCCCGCAGGCCCGGTCCTCGTTCCTGCACCCGCTCGACGAGCCCTCGCTCGACGAGGAGGTCCAGGACGGCGAGCCCGACGGCCGAGGACAGCGGCGCGCCGTCCCACGTGTGGCCGAGGTCGAACTCGCGCGACCCTCGATCGATCGCGTCGTAGACGTGCTGACGACAGAGCACCGCGCCGAGCGGCGCGTAGCCGGCGCCGAGCCCCTTCCCGATCGCGACGATGTCGGGCTCGATCGGCAGCTGGTCCGCGGCGAGCCAGCTCCCGACGCGGCCGATCCCGCTCACGACCTCGTCGAAGCAGATCAGGAACCCGTGCTCGTCCCGGCGCTCCTCGAGGCCCTTCCAGAACCGATCCGGGGGCGAGGCGGCGGGGAGCGCCGCCGCGCTCACCGGCTCGCAGAAGAACGCGGCGACCGTCTCGGGGCCCGCCTCCTCGAGTCGCCGGTCGAGCTCCTGCAAGCGCCGCCTCGCCGCTCGGGTCGAACCGCCAGGTCGAGGGCGGGATGTGGAGGTGGGACGCGAGGTAGGGCGTGTAGGGCTCCTGCAGCGCGCGCCGGCCGTTCAGGGCGAGCGTTCCCATCGTCGAGCCGTGGTACGACTGCGCCTGAGAGATCACCCGCCAGCGCTCGGTGTCTCCGCGTTCGACGTGATACAGCCGAGCGAGCTGCAGCGCCGTCTCGTTCGCCTCCGAGCCGCCGGAGACCAGGCGCACCCGCGCCATCCCGGGCGCCACGACCTCGAGGAGTCGATCCGCCAGTCGTTCCTGCGGTTCGCTCGTGAAGTGGTGGTTGTAGAAGTACGAGATCCGGTTGGCCTGCTCGACGAAGGCGTCGACGATCTCCGGCACGCCGTAGCCGAGGCACGCCACCATCGCGCCGCCCGAGCAGGCATCCAGGATCCGGCGGCCGTCGGTGGTGGTGAGCCAGACCCCGTCACCGCGCTCGACGCTCGGATAGTGCGAGGTCGAGGAAGCGCGGGAAGACCTTCGTGGCGTCCGATCCGATCGCGGTCGCCGCCATGTCCCCTCCGCCTCCGCGGTCCCGTCAACCCGCCTGCCGGTCGGACGCCGGCTCCGGCGCTTTCGCGGACCTTCCCCGAACCGAGGCCGCGCGACGTCGATCCAGGAAGCGCTCGAACAGCTGCCACGCCATCCGCCGGCTCTCGATCGCTCGTCGCTTCGTCTCCTCGAGGAGCGAGTCGGGATCGACGCCGTCCCCGTCCAGCTCGTGGCGGTACTCGCGAACCCAGTCGTCCATGATCTCCGTCGTCACCTCCGGATGGAACTGGAGGCCGAGGCTCCGGCCGGCGACGAACGCCTGCGGACCGACGTCCGACTCGGCGATCGCGGTGGCGCCCGGCGGCACGGTGAACGAATCGAAGTGCCACTGGAACCACGGACCCTCGGGCACCAGCTCGGGGTCCTTGCTCCGGACCGGCAGCCAGCCGATCTCCGACTCCTCCCGCGGAACACCTCTCCGCCGAGCACGCGCGCCAGCATCTGGCCGCCGAAGCACAGGCCGAGGACGGGCACGTCGGCTCGACCGCGGCCGCGCATCAGCCGGCCTCCCGTGGCACGAACGGCTTCGAGTCGTCGAAGGCCGCGAACTCCGAGCCGAGCGAGACGATCAGGTCGTAGTCCGTGGGATCGACCTCGCGGTCGTCGAGGTCGATCCGGAACGTCTCCACGTCGGCATCGTGTCCCGCGAGCCACTCGGTGACGTGCCCCGGCGGGGTCGGGTCCTCGTGCTGGAGGATCAGGGCCCGCAGCGGAGCCGGTCGTGCTCGGATCGAGCTCATCGACGACCTCCGATCGGCGTCGGTGCTCGGTTCGGAGCGGGTCGAGGTCGGGCTCGACCTCCTCCGCCACCTGCCGGACGACGTCGGCGAACCGAGACACCATCTCGGCGAGCTCCTCGTCGGTCGCGGTGAAGGCGGGCGCGAACAGCGTCTGGTCTCCCGCGTAGCCGTCGCGCGTCGGCTGCGTCGACAGGACGATCAGTCCTCGATCGAACGCGGCGGCGTCGATCCTCCCGCCGACCCGGAGGTCGGGCGGGAGGAACGACTCGCCGTCGCGCGGATCGACGAACGAGACCCCGAGCAGGTAGCCGTGGCCCCGGACCTCGCGGACGAGCGGGATGCCGGAGAGCGCGGCGGCGAGCTCGTCGCGGAGCTTCGCCCCGCGTTCGCGGACGCGCTCGATCAGGCCCTTCCGATCGCACGGCGTCCAGGACCGCGAGACCCGACGGCGCAGGCGAGCGGCGCGCCGTCCCACGTGTGCCCGAGGGTGAAACGGCGCGAGCCCTGGGCGAACGCCTCGTAGACGTGCTCACGGACGAGCACGGCCCCGATCGCGGCGTAGCCCGCGCCGAGTCCCTTCGCGGTCGCGATGATGTCGGGCGTGCACGCCGTCGCCGCGCCGGCGAACCACTGGCCGGTGCGCCCGACCCCTGTCACCACCTCGTCGAAGCACACGAGGAAGCCGTGTCGTTCGCGCCGCTCGGCCAGCCCTTCCCAGAAGCGGCGGGGCGGGGTGTACCCGGGGAGCGCGGCGGCGCTGATCGGCTCGCAGAAGAACGCGGAGACGTTCCCGGGACCCGCTTCCTCGAGCGCAGCGTCGAGCGCAGCGAGCGCGGCGTCACCGGACGGGATCGAAACGCCAGGTGCTGGGCGGGATGTGCAGGTGCTGGGGCAGATAGGGCCCGAACGGGCCGTGCATCCCCGGGCGACCGGTCAGCGCGAGGGTCTCCATCGTCGGGCCGTGGTACGCCTGCGCGGGCGAGATCACCTGCCATCGGTCGGGCTCGCCGCGCTCGACGTGGTAGCTGCGAGCGATCTGGATCGCCATCTCGTTCGCGTCCGCGCCGCTCACCGTGAATCGGACGCGCGTGAACCCCTCCGGGGCGACCCCGATCAGCTCCTCGGCGAGCCGCTCCTGGGCCGGGTTGGTCAGACGCTCGTTGTGGACGAACGCGAGGGTCTCCGCCTGCGCCCGGGCCGCCGCGACGATGTCGCGCCGACCGTGCCCGAGGGTGGCGGCCATCGAGCCGCCGCTCATCGCATCCAGGTACCGACGGCCCGCCGTGTCCTCGATCCAGACGCCCTCGCCGCGCACGACGACCGGCATCGGTCGCCCGAGCTCGAGCGGCAGGACGTGCGTGCGATGACTCTCGATAGGGGTCTGAGACAACCCAGCTCTCCTTCCGATGGCCGCTCGGCGCTCCAGGGTACGGCACGGCGAGGCCCGGCGCTGAGCCGAACGCTCGGCCTCCGTCCACCCGTCCGCTTTGCGGGCCCGCGGCGGCCACGGTATAACGCTGCACCCGAGGCATCCGCTGCCGACGGGTCGAGGATCGGGGTTCTCGAGCCCTGACGAAGGAGGTCCGATCGATGACCGACGTGGACGACGTCCTCCGGGATTGGGAGAAGCAGGGCGTCGCGTTCGTTCGCTTCGAGCTCCCCGACATGCACGGCATCTCACGGTCGAAGACGATCCCGATCGCCCATGCCGCCGACTACGCCGAACGCGGACTCAATATGTACGGGGGCACGAGCGTCCTCGACACGCGTTCGGACGTCGTGGGCGGCACGCTGTACCACGAGGAGGTCGGGTACGGCGATCAGCTCCTGTTCCCCGACCCCGACTCGGCTGCCGTACTGCCCTGGGCCGATCGGACGGCCCGACTGATCTGCGACGCCCGGTGGCACGACGGATCGCCACTCTCCGCCACACCCCGGCACGTCTTCCGCCGAGCTCTGGAGAAGGCGCGATCGATGGGGTTCGAGCCGCTCATCGGGTCGGAGTTCGAGTTCTACCTCCTCACGGGTGACACGCACGAGCAGCTGTTCTCCGGGTACCACATCTTCAACACGCTCCGGAACGACTACGTCCCGACGATCCGCCGGATCCTGGACGAGATGCCGGCGACGGGCGTCGACATCATCACCGCGAACTGCGAGTACGCCGGATCGCAGTGGGAGATCAACTTCGCGCCCGGTCGGGGCCTCGCCGGTCCGGACAACGCGTTCACGTTCAAGAACGGCGTCAAGGAGATCGCGAAGCAGGACGGCTACCTCGCCACCTTCATGACGAAGCCGTTCACCGGCCAGGCCGGGAGCGGGTGCCACACACACATCTCGCTCCTGCTCGCCGACTCGGAGCAGAACGCGTTCGGCGACGCCGACGACCCCCAGGGGATGACCGACGCTTGCCGCTCCTTCATCGCGGGTCAGCTGCGATACGCCCGCGCGATCGACGCCGTGATCGCTCCCACCGTGAACTGCCTGCGGCGGCGGCGCCCGCACACCTTCAGCCCTTCCAACATCTCCTGGGGACTCGAGGACCGCTCCGCGCTGATCCGCGTGAAGGGCGGCACCCCGGCGAACACGCACGTCGAATACCGCGCTCCCTCGGCGATGTCCAACCCGTACCTCGTCGGCGCCGCCCTCCTCCGGGCAGGTCTTCGGGGGATCGAGGACGAGCTGACGGTTCCGGAGCCCTCGAGGCCCGGCGTGCCAGCTGAGGAGGACGACTCGTTCGAGAAGCTGCCGCTCGAACTCGAGGAGTCACTGGACGCGCTCGAGCAGGACCCGGCCACGAAGGAGTTCTTCGGCGAGGACTTCGTGACCGCGTACTCGACGATGCGGCGATACGAGCTCTCCCGCTCCAAGGACGCGGTGTCGGACTGGGAGCGCGACGAGTACCTGGAGCTGTTCTGAGCACGACGATGGAGGCGAGCTTCCTGTTCCTCTCACAGGAAGACGTCGTGGCTGCGGATGGCCTCGACATGGTCGGGACGATCGCGATCGTCGAGGAAGCGCTGCGGCTCCACGCGAAGGGAGAGGCGATCGCGCCACGGAAGGCGTCGATCCTCTGGAGCGACGAGCTCGACTCGGACGAGCGGCTGGGTCGCGTCATGGCGATGCCGGCGTACGTCGGCGGCGACCTCGACGTCGTGGGGATGAAGTGGATCCCGTCCGTCCCGGACAACGCGGCGCGCGGATTGCCCAGGGGGATCGGCGTGGTCCTACTGTCGGACCGGGAAACCGGACTGCCGATTGCCGTGCTCGACGGGACCGTGGTCTCCGCGATGCGGACGGGAGCGATCGGAGGCATCGCGGCGCGGGCGCTGGCGAACCCGGGCTCGAGCGTCGCCACGCTCCTCGGTGCAGGCGTGCAGGCGCGCACGCAGCTGATGGCCCTCGAGCGGACGCTGGCGCTCGAGGAGGTCCGCGTCCACGACGTGGTGACCGGCCGCGCCGCGGCGTTTTGCGAGCGGGAACATCGCGAGGGATTCCGGCTGATGCCGGTCGACGATCCCGCGGAGGCGTGCGCCGGCTCGGCGGTCGTCGTGGCGGCGACGATGGCCGACGAGCCGTTCGTACCGCCGGACTGGCTCGACCCGGGCTCGGTGTTCATCTCGATCAGCTCGCTGGATCCCACCCTCGCGCTGATCGCCGCGTGCGACGTCTGGGTCACCGACGTCTGGGAGCACGAGACCGCCCACCATTCGAGGCCGTTCGCGCGGGCGCTCACGGCCGGGATCGTCGCACGGGAGCAGGTCGTCCAGCTCGGAGATCTCCTGGTGGGGAGCGTTCCCGGGCGCACCGCCGAGGACCAGCGGGTCTTCGTGTCGCCCGTGGGCCTCGGCATCGAGGACGTCGCCGAGGCGTGGCGCGTCGTTCGTCGCGCGCGGGAGCTCGGGATCGGCACCCGGCTCCGACTGTGGGAACGTCCGGTGTGGACCTGGAGCGACGTGATGGCGGAGCGACACCGATCGACGCAGACGGCCGCGACGGAAACGGCGCGACGCCTTGCCGCCTCCGGCGTCGAGGCGGTCGCGCTCGCCATCGTGATCAACTCCGGTGTCACCCTCGTGAAGACCATCCCGCTCCGGCGATTCGAGGACGCGGTGAAGTTCGGGATCGGCCTCTCTCCCGGTCTTCACGGTCTTCCAGGTCGACGACCAGATCACGTCCTCGCCGCACATCGGCGGGCCGACGGGCGACACACGTCTGATGCCGGATCCGGCGCAGACGGTGGCGCTCGCCGCCAGCCCCGGCTGGGCACTCGCTCCCGTCGACCAGGTGGACCAGGAGAGCGAGCCGTATCCGGGCTGCCCTCGGACGTTCGCCCGGCGGATGCTCGGGCGTCTCGCCGAGCACGGACTCGAGCTCCGGGGCGGCTACGAGATCGAGTTCTTCCTCGGCCACCGCGCCACGCCGGGGGCGGATGAGCCGGACCCGACGCCTGCCCACACCGGGCCGGCCTACGGGGCGATCGCCCTCACCGACATCGAGCCGTTCGCGACCGACGTGATCCGAGCGCTCGAGGAACAGGGAACGGGCGTCATGCAGTTCCACCCGGAGTACTCGACCGGACAACTCGAGGTCTCCGTCCCCCACGGCGTCGGGATCGCGGCGGCGGACACGAACCTCGTGCTTCGACACACGATCCGTGCGGTCGCCCGGAGCCATGACCTGTGGGCGTCGTTCGCTCCGGTGGTCTTCGCCGGGCGGGTCGGCAACGGGAACCACTTGCACCTGAGCCTCTGGAAGAGGGGTCGGAACCTGTTCCAGGGAGGCCGCGGCCCGGAGGGGATGAACCGCGAGGCCGAGGCGTTCACCGCAGGCGTGCTCGCGGCGCTTCCGGCGCTCACGGCGATCACCGCGCCGTCGGTCCCGAGCTACGAACGGCTCCAACCCCACCGATGGAGTGGCCCCTGGGCCTGCTGGGGACGGGAGAATCGGGAGGCAGCGCTCCGCTTCGTGACCGGGATGGTCGGGAGCCGGCCCGACGCGGCGAACCTCGAGGTCAAGTCGATGGACCCGGCCGCGAACCCGTACCTCGCCCTGGGAGCGATCGTGGCCGCCGGGATCGACGGGCTCGATCGCGAGCTGTCGCTCCCCGACCCGGTGCAGGAAGACCCGGCGTCGATCCCCGCTCGCCGTCGCCGCTCGATGGGGATCCGCCAGCTGCCCGACTCGCTCAGCGCTGCGATCGGCGAGCTCGAGGATTCCTCGATGCTTCGCGGAGCGATGGGCGACGTGCTGTTCGACTCGTTCCTCGCGACCAGGCGCGCGGAACGCGACGTCTTCGAGGGCCAGGATCCCGAGGACGTCGTGCGCGCGCACCGGTGGCGCTACTGAGAGACGGGAGATTGCCTTGAGCGACGTGGACCTCACGGGCGTCGAGATCGTCGACGCGCACACGCACCCCTACCGGCTCGACGATCTCCTGGCGAAGCCGTCCGAAGGCTTCGATACGCGGCTGATGTTCCTCGGCGAGTCGTTCCTGTCGTCGTCGCAGATGCACGACGAGCTCTGGCCGGTCGCCGACGCGTTCACGGATTCCACCCTGTTCGGCATCGCCCTGCGGCGTTGGCTGGCCAGGCATCTCGGGTGTGAACCGACACGGGATGCCGTCACGGCGGCGAGGGACGAGGCTCTCCGCGCGGACCCGGTCGCGTACACGAAGGGCCTCCTCGACGCGGTCGGCGTCGTCGCGATCCTCTCAGACGAGGGGTATCCCCAGCCGCCGATCCCGGCGGACGAGTTCGCCACGACGATCGGGGTGACCGTCCACCGCGTGTCACGCCTCGAGCCGTGGATCCTCCAGCACCGGGACGGGTCGTTCGAGGACCTCGTCTCGGGTGTGGAGGCCGAGGCGACCGACGCAGCCTCCGACCCCAACTGCGTCGCGTTCAAGTCGGTCGTCGCCTACCGGACGGGACTCGACGTGGGCGATCCGAGCTCGTCGGAGGCCGCGGCTGCGTTCGAGCGCTGGCGGGGCGACGACTGGCACGAGACGAGGGAGCACGCGAAACCGGTCCGCGATTTCCTGGTCCGTCGAGCGCTCGCGGTCGCCAAGGCCAACGACCGGCCGTTCCACTTCCATTGCGGCGGCGGCGACCCGGATATCAACCTCACCCACGCGGGGCCGACCTCGATCTTCCGGTTGCTCGTCGACGTGCAGGACCAGCCGGTCGTCCTCGTGCACTCCGGCTATCCGTGGATCCGCGAGGCCGCCTACATCGCGTCGGTCCTGCCGAACGTCTACCTCGAGCTCTCCGAGCTGATCCCGTGGGGATGGGGGCAGGTCGAGTGGGCCCTCGAGATGCTCGTCGGGACCGTCCCGGCCGCCAAGCTCCTGTACGGCTCGGACGAGGCCGGCGAACCGGAGGCGTTCTGGGCGTCGGCGCTCCTCGCGCGGTCGGCGCTCGAACGGGTGCTGGGGCGGTTCGTCGAGCGCGACTACCTGTCGACGGACGAGGCCGAAGGCCTCGGACGTTTGGTCCTCGCAGGCGCCTGCCGGCGCCTGCACGGACTGGGCGGCTGAGGGCGCCGGGTCGCCGCCCGTCGGAGGCGGGCGACGACCCTCGCACCACGTCGACGATCAGGCCGGCGCCGAATCCTCGGCGATCTCCCGGTCGGCGAGCCCTTCCTGGATCAGCTGCTCGTCCGTCTTGCCGCGTCTCGCGGATTGCGACACGAACCAGATCACGATGCCCGAGACCACCGACACGAGCGTGAACCCGACCATGAAGACGTTCCAATCCCCCAGCTTCCACCCGGTTGGGTTCTCAGGCGAGAAGGGGTACCACGAGCCCACGAAGATGAAGAGGACCGCAGCGATGTTGATCACGAACCCGACGATGCCGCAGAGGAAGAGGAACCCGGTGGGGACCCGTCGCTCGCGCTCGAAGCGCTCCGGCTCGGCACGCTTCGCGAAGAAGATGTCGAGGAAGAGCAGCGCCGTCGAGATGCACCAGACGATGGTCACGCCGGCGTAGAGTCCGTAGAAATACCGGTACGGGTCCGTCTCACCGGAGCCGAGCACGAAGGGCGCTCGCGGTGGCGCTGGTCTCGGTCAGCGTGGTGGCGGTCGGGCCGATCGGGTTCGTGGCTCTTACGGCGCCGCAGATCGCGCGGCGGCTGGCCGCACGGCCGGGCCGCCGTTGGTGTGCTCGGCGCTGACCGGCGTCGTGATCGTGCTCGCCGCGGACATCGCCGGCCAGCGCCTGATCAGCTCGACCACCCTTCCCGTAGGTGTGATGACGGGGGCCTTCGGCGGCGTCTACCTGGCGTGGCTGCTGACGAGCGAATGGAGGGCCGGTCGCGCATGACCGAGTCCCCGCTGCGCGCGCAGGACCTGACGCTCGCCTACGACGGCAACGTCGTCGCCGCGCGACCTGACCGTCGCGATCCCCGACGGCGGGTTCACCGCCATCGTCGGGCCGAACGCGTGCGGCAAGTCGACGCTGCTGCGCGCGCTGGCGCGCTGCTGAAGCCGCGCGGCGGGCGCGGTGCTGCTCGACGGCGCGGACATCTCGTCGCTGCCCGACCAAGGACGTCGCTCGCCGGCTCGGGCTGCTGCCGCAGACGCTCGATCGCGCCCGACGGCATCACCGTCGCCGACCTCGTCGCGCGCGGCCGCTACCCGCTACCAGCGGCTGCTGCGCCAGTGGTCGCGCGAGGACGAGCGGGCGGTCGCGCGACGCGATGGCGCAGACCGGCGTCGACGACCTCGCCGACCGCCTCGTCGACGAGCTGTCCGGAGGGCAGCGCCAGCGGGTGTGGCTCGCGATGGCGCTCGCGCAGTACACGCCGCTGCTGCTGCTCGACGAGCCCACGACGTTCCTCGACATCGCGCACCAGATCGAGGTGCTCGACCTGTGCGCCGAGCTGCACCGAGCAGGGCCGCACGCTGGTCGCGGTGCTGCACGACCTCAACCACGCCTGCCGCTACGCCACCCACCTGATCGCGATGCGCGAGGGCGCCGTGGTCGCGCAGGGCGAGCCCGCCGAGATCGTCGACGCCGAGCTCGTCGAGGAGGTGTTCGGGGTCCGCTGCCTGGTCGTGCCGTGCCCCGCCACCGGGGCCCCGATGGTCGTGCCGGTCAGCCCGGCGGATGGGGGGTGATATCCGCGGGGCCCCCCCGGGTCGGCCCGGCGATACAAGTCGGTACGCGTTTGTGAACGAAAAAGACCGCAAAGAGCGCGGGGAAGCCCTACCCAGTCAGGCATCTTCGTGTCACCATGTGGGCGCGGGTAGGTGGCCGGTTTGGTGCAGGTGAAGCATGACGCAGATGTCCCGCTCGGACTCAGACCCAGCATTCTCCTGAGCCCCGCGGTCCGCCCCTAGTTGGAGGTAAAGCAATGGCCAGTATCTTCGGTCTCCAAGAGCGCATCGCCGCGATGATGCGGTGCGGTGCGCCGCTGGACCAGGTGGAGACCCAGGTCATCGATCCGTCCGAGCTGTCCTCGGATCAGAAGGCCGCGCTGTGGCTGTACGCGTGGTCGTTCATGGAGCGGGGGGAGCAGCGCGACCACGCGAACCGTTACCTCCTCCACGTGCAGTCGGGCTAGCGCTCTCGAATCATTTGACCCTCAATGCAGACTGAGCCGACCGACGACGAGCTCGCGCGGCGGTCGGCGATAAAGCTGGCCCTGCGCGCACGGTCGGCGCTCGCCAGGCGGGAGCGGTGGCTCGAGCAGGCCGTGATCGCCTTCGACGCCGCGGTGCCAGAGCGCATCCGTGAGGATGAGCGCTTCGCGCAGGCTCTCGAGGATGCGGAGACGGCCGAGGCGCTCGGCGACGCGATGGCGTCGCACAAGGGCGACGCCCACGACTGGTGGATGAAGGCGATGCGACTGCTGCGCGCCATTCAGGCGGCCGACCAGGCTTACGAGCGCGAGCTCGGCGAGGCGCTCGAACGTCACCGTCAGGTGATCACCACCGGCACCGAGGAGAACGCCGACGACGAGCCCAATGCGCCGTAGGAATCGCGGGTGAGCCCCAAGCTCCTGATCGTCGACGATCAGGAGGACATCCGGCTGATGCTGCGGATCCTGCTCGAGGACCAGGGCTGGGATACCGAGCAGGCCCTGTCGGGGGAGGAGGCTCTGGCGCAGGGAGATCGGGTCGCCCGGTTCGACGCGCTGGTGGTCGACTACAAGATGCCCGGCCTCGACGGGATGGAGGTGGCTCGGAGGTTCCGGGAGGCGGGGTTCACACGGCCGATCATCATCTGCTCCGCCTACCTCACCCCGGAGGTCGAGCGGGCGGCGAAGGCCCTGGGTGCGGAGACCGTCACCAAGAGCGACCTCGACGCGCTGGTGGAGACGGTTCGGCGCGGGGTCCAGAAGTAGCCCGATGCGGGAAGGCGACTTCCTGGCGATCGTGGCGCACGAGCTGAAGACGCCGATCGCCGTGATCACCGGGCTCGCCGCCACGCTGTCGGCCAGCCGGAGCAACCTGACCGAGGAGCAGATCGACGACTGCCTTGATCGGATCGGCCGTCAGGGGGAGCGCCTCTCGCGGTTGGTCGCCGATCTGCTCGACCTCTCCCAGATCGAGTCGGGAACGTTCCGAGTCAGCCTCGATCGGGTCAACGTCGCCGGCGCCGCGCAGAGCGCGCTGGACGGCGCCCCGGCGCCGCCCGGCAAGACCGTCGGGCTCGCGGTCCCGGAATCGCTGTGGGCGGTCGCCGACCCGGACCGGCTTGAGCAGATCCTCGTCAATCTGCTCACCAACGCCTATCGATATGGCGGGGACGACATCAGCGTGGAGGCGAGCGGCACGCCGGAGGGAGTCGTGGTCACCGTCGCCGACGACGGCGACGGTGTGCCCGACGAGCTGATGCCGGCGCTGTTCGAGGGCTTTGCCCGTGCGCCCAGCACCGACAGGGTTCAGGGCTCCGGTCTCGGACTTGCGATCACGCAGGCCCTGTTGGAGGGACTCGGGGGTCGCATCTGGTACGAGCCCGGTCAGCCGAGCGGCGCCCGCTTTCGGTTCCTGCTGCGCGCTGCGGCCTAGATCGTCCGGCGGTCGTTGATGGCCCGGGTGCTCAGGGCACTCCATCCGAGCAAGCCCGTGAGGCCCTCCAGCTTGTCCATCAGCCGGAAGCCCTGCGCGTCGATCTCGAACTGGTAGACGCCCTTGGCGTGGTCGCTGTCGCGCATCTTGAGGATGCTGAGCGCGCGCCGCGTCTCGGACTCCATCTCTATGTATCGGAGCAGCAGCACGTTGTTGAACAGGAACGATAGGCCTCCGATCGGCTCGGCCTCGGGGCCCAGGGCAGTCGTCTCGCTGGTCACGAGCACGGACGCCCCGGCAGCGCGGATGAAGCCGATCAGCGAGCGGGCATAGGCCGGAAAGCGGTCGGTCTCCCGCACGGCCACCACCAGCTCCGCGAGGCTGTCGAGGATGATCCGCCGAACAGAGCCGGCGGAGAGCTCCCTCCGCACCACGGCTCCGAGCGAGTCGAGGTTGAGCTCGCCCTGGGGGACATGGTGGATCACGAGCTGCCCGGATTCGGAGAGCTGCCTCGAGATCCCAGCCAAAGGACGCGGCCTTCATCGATGAGCTGCGCCGGCGCTCTCCTGGAAGGAGACATAGAGGCAGCGCTCTCCCTCGGCGAGCCCCTGGGCGATGAAGCGCAGGCCGAGGACGGTCTTGCCGCAACCCGACGGGCCCAGCACCGCGGTGGCGTCGCCCGCCGGGATCCCGCCTCCCATCAGCTCGTCGAGCCTCGGGACCCCGCTGGCGACGCGCCCGGCGCCGACGGAGCGGTCTCCTGCGCCACGATCGTCTCGAGCCGGGGGAACACCTCGCAGCCGTCCGAGGTGATGCGGAACGTGTGCCTGCCCGCCAGGTGGATCGCGCCGCGCATCTTCAGCACCCGCAGCCAGCGGCGGTCGACTGGCTCGTGGGCCTCGTTGGCGAGCTGGATGATCCCGTCGGCCAAGGCGAACTCGACGTTGCGCTCGATCTCCGCCGGCGTGTACTCGCCGACCAGGATCACGACCGCCCCGGTGTGGGCGACCCGGCTGGCGAGCTCGTAGTAAGCGGCTCGGAGCGCGTGCTCGTCGGCGAACACCTGCAGCGCCTTGGCGCTGTCGATCACGACCACCGCGGGCTTGGCCTCGAAGCATCTGTCGACTACCTCGGACACCACCGCGCCGAGCCCGCCCCCGTCTCTGCAGCAGGAGGTCGCCGAGGTGGACGTACTCGACGCTCTCCCCGAGCGCGTCGGGGTCGAAGAAGCTGAACGGCTCGAGGTGCCTGACGAGCTTGGAGTGGGGCTCCGACAGCGTCGTGTAGTAGATCGCCTTGCGCCCGGGGTGGCGCTGGCGAAGCAGATCTGCTGGGCGAGGATCGTCTTGCCGGTCCCCGGCGCCCCGGCCAGGACCACGAGCGAGCCGGGCTGGAGCCCGCCCGTCGAGCACGAGGTCGAGATCCTCGATGCCGGTCGACAGGTGCTCCACGCTCAGCCCCCGTCCTCGATCAGGGACAGCCCGGCGGCCAACACCTCGTGGGGCCGGAACGGCTTGGCGAACGCCACGTCAGCGCCGCTGGTCGCCGTCGCGCGGGAGCTGAGCAGAAGAATCGGGATCGCCGACGTCTCCGGATTGGAGCGCAGCCGCCGGACGAGCTCGAGCCCATCCAGGACGGGCATCATGACATCGGTGACGACCAGATCCGGAGGCGAGCTCTCGACGCGCTCCAGGGCCGCGCCGCCATGGTGCGCCTCCACGATCTGGTGCCCGGCGGACTCGAAGGCCATCCTGAGGACGAATCGAACGTCAGGCTCGTCGTCGACGATCAGGATCTCGGCCACCGCTGGCTCCCATGGTGGGGGTACGGCGCCTCAACTAGGTGGCGACGCAGCGCCTACTCGGGATTCAGCAGCCTGGCCACCCGCTCGAGGAAGCTGCGGTTGCGCTGCGGGACCGGAAAGCCCCGGCGTCGAACTCGCGCGGGCGCGGGCGATCCGGCCCGGGCGCGTAACGCCGCGGCGCGGGGCGCTGCCTCCCGCGACCGCCAAGAGCGCCCGTGCGCGGCGCTGGTTCTCGGAGCGGTCGCGCAGCGAGTAGGCGAACAGCCACAGATTGGCCTTCTGGTCCTCGCTCAGCGCGGCCTGCGCGTCGATCGCGTCCTGGACGTCGCCGAGCGGCCGGCCTTCCGCGGTCAGCTCAGTGACCGTCTCCCGAAAGCCGGCCAAAGCCGGGCGTACTTTTGCAGGGCCCATACGCGGAGCCCCCTTGTCAATCGAGAGCGTCCAAGGCTCGCAGAGGGGCCTGCGGCGTACAAGAGTCGGCCACGGAAACTGCGGGTTTTGCGTTACGAGGCGCACGCTTCGCTGCCCTAGCCGAGCGGGATTCGCGCCAA